>NZ_JALQDV010000001.1:0-1177577 GCF_023631045.1 Caballeronia sp. AZ7_KS35
CTGCTTTCTTTGCCTACTTTCTTTGCAGCAGCAAAGAAAGTAGGTGCCGCCCCGCACAGGGGCAACGCTAATAGACCGACACGAACACGGGATCCGGCGAAAACAAAAAAACAAACGAACCGCAGGACAAAGCAAAACAAAGCAAAACAAGAAGCCGTCAAACCCCCAAAGCGCCTTTCACCGCCGCGACCCGCGCATCATGCACGGCATCCTTGATCTTGGAAGGATTAGAAGCAAACGCCTGCGCAACGGCCCCGGCATCGACCGCACGAGCCGCAACCAACGCTTCCCGCAAACGTTCAGCCTGCGGATAAGCCTGCTGCTCCAACCCAAGCCGCCCACGCGCATCCGCGACACAAGCCTGTAGCGCTTCAGCAAACCGCGCAGGCTTGCGTATCGCATCCGATCGCTCGAACAGCCTGACGAGCGCCGCCGCGCCCATCTCCATCACGCGATGAATATTCCCGTGCTCACGCGCGACGAGCATCGCCAGATCGCGGCATTCGTTCGGCACGCGCAAGCGCTCGCACAAAGGCCGCAAGAGGTCGACGCTGCGTCCCTCATGGCCGATATGCCGCGGCAAAACATGCTCCGGCGTCGTCGCCTTGCCAAGATCGTGCGTCAGCGCCGCGAAGCGCACCGGCAACGCGAATCCCTGCGACGCCGCGTAGTCGAGCACCATCATCACGTGCACGCCGGTATCCACTTCCGGGTGATAGTCCGCGCGCTGCGGCACGCCCCACAACGCATCCACCTCCGGCAGAATCCGCGCGAGCGCGCCGCATCCGCGCAGCACGTCGAACATGCGAGACGGCTTCTTTTCCATCAGCCCGCGCGACACTTCCTGCCACACACGCTCGGCGACGAGCGCATCGACTTCGCCCGCCGCGACCATCCTCTTCATCAGCTCGGCGGTTTCGGGCGCGACATCGAAATCCGCGAAACGCGCCGCAAAACGCGCGAGTCGCAGAATACGCACCGGATCCTCGATGAACGCATCGCCGACATGCCTGAACAACGTGTTCTTCAGATCGCTCTGCCCGTCGAACGGATCGATCACCGGACCGGTCAGCTCGCCCGCCGGCGTGACTTCGCGCGCCATCGCGTTGATCGTGAGATCGCGGCGCGCGAGATCTTCCTCGAGCGTCACATCCGGCGAAAAGTAGAACTGGAAGCCGTGATAACCCGCCGCCGTCTTGCGCTCCGTGCGCGCGAGCGCGTATTCCTCGTGCGTCTGCGGATGCAAAAACACCGGAAAGTCCTTGCCGACCGGCCGATAACCCTGCGCCACCATCTGCTCGGGCGTCGCGCCGACGACGACATAATCGCGATCCACCACCGGCACGCCGAGCAATTCGTCGCGGATCGCGCCGCCGACTGCGTAGATGTTCATCGCGCTTCCTCGCGCGCGCCGTCGATCCACGCCGCGACCGCGGGCAGCGCCGTCACGCGCTTCGCATAATCGAGCGACGTCGCGCTCAGTTCAGGCGCGTAGGTGTTGAAGCGCATGACGACCGGCGCGAACATCGCGTCCGCGATACCGAACTCGCCGAACAAAAACGGCCCGCCCGATTTCGCCAGGCACTCCGCCCAGATCGCCTCGATGCGCGCGATGTTCGCGAGCGCGCCCGGCGTCGCGCCCGCGCCCGGCGCGCGCGTCGTGATTTCCATCGGCATGTTCTCGCGCAAGTCCGCGAAACCCGCGTGCATTTCCGCGCTGATGCTGCGGGCGCGCGCGCGGAGAGCCGCATCGCGTGGCCACATCGCGTGTTCGGGATGCGCCTCGGCGATCGTTTCGACGATCGCGAGCGACTCCCACACGGAATCGCCCGCATCGGTGATGAGGCACGGCACCTTGCCGGACGGCGACACTTCGAGAATCTTCGCTTTCGTGTCGGGCTGGCCGAGGCGGATCAGCGTCTCTTCGAACGGGATGCCGAAATGTTTGAGCAGCACCCACGGGCGCATCGACCAGGAAGAATTGAACTTGTCACCGATAACGAGTTTCATGCGATCACAAAAAGAAGATTAACGATGCGCGGTTGCGCGATATCCGTTGAAGCGCGAGCGCGGCGAGTTGCCGCTCAGATACAGCGGCGCGATGGTCTCGATGCTCGCCGGCTCGTCGATGCCCAGTTCCGGCGCAAGCGGCCCGCTCGCGATGCTCGGCGTCTTCATCGAATCGAGATTGTCGCGCGAGATGACGGGCTGGCCGGGCGCCATTTCCATCGTCATCGCCTGCAGGCGGCCGAGGCTCTCCGGCAGCTTGATGATGCGCGAATGCTTGCCGATGGTCGCGCCCGCGAAACGCACCAGTTCCGCGAGCGTGTAGACGCTCGGCCCGGCGAGCTCGTAGACATGGCCATTGGCGGCGTCGAGATCGAGCACGTTGACCATCGCCTTCGCCACGTCGCCGACGAAGACCGGCTGAAACTGCGCATCGGCACAAGCGAGCGGAATCACCGGGAACATGCGTTCCAGAAACGCAAACTGATTCAGGAGATTGTCCTCCGGACCGAACACGACGGAACTGCGAAAGACCGTCCAGTCGAGTCCGGATTCTCGGACGATCTTTTCGCCGTCGCCCTTCGAACGCAGATACATGCTCGGGCCCGCCGGATCGGCGCCGATCGCGCTCATATGCAACAGACGCCGCACGCCCTTCGCCTCGCACGCGGCGGCGATCTTGCGCGGCAGTTCGACATGCGCTTTCGCGAACTCCGGCCCGTACGGATCGTCGCGCCGTCCCTGAAGAATGCCGACGAGATTGATCACGGCATCGCTCTGATCGATGAACGCGGCGAGTTGCACGGGATCGTGCACATCGGTCTCGATGACATCGACGGGCAACAGCGTGAGATGCGCGGCGTTCGAGCGCCGTCGCGTCGCGACGCGCACGTTCTTGCCGAGATCGACGAGCGCATTGACGAGATGGCTGCCGATGAATCCCGAACCGCCGATCAACGCTATATGTTGGTGTCGCATAGTTCGCCTCTTGGGTCGCGGCCTGACGAATGCGGCTTCAGTTCAGAACGCCGGCGCAGAAATGAAAACGCCCGCGCGTCCTGTCGTTCGACGCGCGGGCGTGAAGCTTCGTTTCAGACGGTCAGGGTGCGATGTAGCCCAGACGCGCCTTCAACGACTGCGGACGGCCTTCGAACAGCGCCGCGTAATAGACGGTGTTCGACAGCACGTTCTTCACGTAATCGCGAGTCTCGGTGAAAGGGATCGTTTCAGCAAAAACCGCGCCCTCGACGGGTGCGCGCAAGTCCTGACGCCACTGCTTCGGCCGGCCCGGCCCCGCGTTGTAGCCAGCGGTCGCGAGCACGGGCGAGTTATCGAATTGATTGTAGATCATCGACAGGTAATTCGTGCCGAGCAGGATATTGGTGTTGATGTCGTTCATCTGCGCGCGCGACACCGTGCCAAGACCGATCTTCTTCGCGACGAGTTGCGCCGTGCCCGGCATCAGTTGCATCAGGCCGCCCGCGCCGACTTCCGACCGCGCGTTGATGATGAAACGCGATTCCTGACGGATCAGCCCGTACGCCCATTCGATGTCGAGATTGGTGTCCTTCGCGTCGCGCTCGACGATATCGCGGAACGGCGACAGATAGCGCAGCGTGAAATCGTGCTCGGCTTTCGTCTTGTCGGCGGTGTTGACCGTGCGGTCGAACATCTCGATGCGCTTCGCATACTGCGCGGCGGCGAGCAGTTGACGATCCGTCATCGTGCGCAGCGGCCAGTTCCATTCGCGGTTGCCTTCGAGCCGCATGTTCAGCGCGTAGAAACGCTGCGACAGCGCGAAGCCCGGCACCGATTGCATCTGCTCGATCTCGGCGTCGGACACCGTGGTGCGCGGCGGCACCGTGATCTTCTGACCGAGCTCTTCGAGCGCGAGCTGGCCGTAGAAGTTGTATTGATCGGCGATGCTCTGGAATTCCTGATTCGCCGCGGCCGTATCGCCGGCCTGCTTCACGGCGCGCGCGTGCCAGTAGACCCACGACGGCTGGGCGCGCAGTGTGGGCGGCATCTGTTCGATGGACCAACGCACCATGTTCCAGTCGCCAATGAGCAGCGCGCTGCGCGTGCGCCATTCGTACGCCGGGTTGGACAATTGCGCGTCCGCCGACAGCCGATACCAGTCGGCCGCCGACGGCATGCGCTTGATCGCCGCCTGATAGCCGATCGTGCCCCAGCCGGTCGCGCGCTCCGCGGGCGTGAGACTCGGCGCGACGGAACTGAACGTGGCGGCAGCCATCGCCGGATCGTTGCGGGCGAGGCGCGTGACCGCGAGCAGCGTCAGCTGATGCGCCGGCGTGTTGGGCATCACGCCGCGCGCGAGATAGAGCGGCGGCTTGTTGACGGCGTCGTCGAAGAGCGAATCCTTCGGCTTTTCCTGGCCGAGCGCGTCGACGATATTCGAACCCGTCGACGTGTAGTTCTGCTCGTAGGCAAGGCGGATCTGCTGCCAGACATCGTCGCTCGTGAACTGGCCGGACGCCGCGAGCGCGCCGATCAGATCGACGCAACCGTCGCCATACCATTTCGGCTCGACGAGCAGCGCGCGCGCCGCATCCGCGACGTTCTCGCCGCGCGACAAACGCGCTTCGAGCGCATAGCACTTGACCTGCGTGTCGTCGTTGAGAACGAAACGGGAATACTGCTGCTCGAAGTTCTTCCAGTCGTGACGGCCGCCGAGCACGACGAGATAGTCGTTGCGCAGGCGGTCCGCAATCGCCTGGCCGTCGTAGCGCTGCAGGAACGAGAGCACCGGCGCGTCGGGCGCGTCGAGGCGCGCGTGGCCCTGCGAATCGAAAAGCTGCGGCTTGATCGTGAAGTATTCGATGTAGCTCGGCGCCGGGTAATTCGGAATCTGGCCGGCGAGCATCGCGGCCTTGCCCGCATCGTTCGCGCGCGCGGCATCGCGCAGCTGCAGGAAGACGCGGTCGTCGGACGTGGGGGAGAAATCTGCATCGGGACGGACGGCGGAGGCCGTGCCGCAGGCGACGAGCGTCGCGGCGGCAAGGGCTGCGCCGACCGCGAGATATACTCGGTTGAGGCGTTTTGACATCTTTATTTCTGGAGCGCGAATGGTCTTGAACCGGGTCCTGAGATCGGAGGAAAGCATAGCACGCAACGTTTGCGACGAACCCAAGCGTGAGCCGAAAAGCGCCTTGCGCGCGACCCTTCTCGCGAAGCGCGAGGCGCAACAGGAGCAAGCCGGCCAGGACGCACGAAACGAGGCGCTCGCGATCCGTCTTCAGGAAGTGCTCGCGCGGCACGAAGCGCGCAGCGTCGGGTTCTACTGGCCGGTCGCGGGCGAATTCGACGCGCGCGACGCGCTCACGCGCTGGCTCGCCGCCGACGCCACGCGCAGCGCCGCGCTGCCGGTCGTTGTGAAACCGCACGCGCCGATGGTCTTCCACGCCTGGCGCGCCGACTCGCCGATGAAAGAAGGCCGCTACCGTATTCCGGTGCCCGCTGAAGAGAAAGCCGTGGTGCCCGAACTGCTGCTGATTCCGTGCGTCGGTTTCGATGCGGACCGGTATCGGCTGGGCTACGGCGGCGGCTATTACGACCGCACGCTCGCCGCGTGGCCGAACGGCGCGCGGCCGGTGACGATCGGCGTCGCGTACGAATCGGGTCTGTGCGCGACCTTGCCGCGCGAGACGCACGACATGCCGCTTGACGCGATCGTCACCGAATCCGCTGTCTATTAGAGCGAGGCCGCCGCGCGCGCGGCCGTATCGTAAAGGCCGGAGGCGTTGCGCATCAGTTGCGCGGCCTCGCCGATCTGCTCGTTGGTGAGGCCGCTTTCGCGCAGCGTCTCGATCAGGCAGGCTTCGCGCACTTCGCGATACTTGCCGCACAGCTCGCGGCCCGCCGGCGTCGCGGAAAAGAACACTTCCTTGCCGGATTTCTCGCTCTGCACATAGCCGCGAGCGACGAGTTTTTTCAGCGCATACGTGGCAACGTGCGTGTCCTCGATGTTCAGCACGAAGCAGATGTCGGCGAGCTTCTTCTTGCGGTCGCGATGGCTCACGTGGTGCAGCAGCGACACTTCCACCGCCGTCATGTCCTTCGCGCCCGCCGCCGACATGCAGCGCACCATCCAGCGATTGAACGCGTTGCCCGCCATGATGAGGCCGTACTCGAACTCCGACAATTCCGCGCTGGCTTCGGAGACGAGATGCTCGGACGAAACGATCTTGGTGGGATGGCGCGGCATGGCGGTGACCGAATTGAAGTGCGTTGGAGTGTAGCGCAACGTCGATTTTGCGAGCGACGGCGCGCCTCGGCGAAAACCTGTATTGATAATTTCTTGATAATTTATTGACAATGTAACATTCTGCGACGGTGCGGCGTTCATCGAATCGACGAATTTCGCGCATCGCAAAGGCAAATTGAGGCATGACAAGACCACGTATTCATTCGCTGGGCGACTCCGCGCTCGTGTGCGAAGCCGCGCCGCCCGCCACGCTCGACTGCCAGCGCCGCATCTGGGCGCTGGCGGAGCACGCGCGCCTGATGCCGCACGTCGTCGAAGTGGTGCCGGGCATGAACAATCTGACGATCGTGTTCGATCCGCTCGAAGCGGACTACGAAACGCTCGCCGCGCAACTCGAAAGCGGCTGGGACGCGGCCGAGACGCCCGACATGGACAGCGCCGAAATCGAGATTCCGGTGCGCTACGGCGGCGCCGACGGCCCCGATCTCGCCGCGCTCGCGCAGCACACGGGCTTGTCCGTAGATGACGTGGTGAAGCGTCATACGCAAACCGAGTACGTCGTGTTCTTCCTCGGCTTCCAGCCGGGCTTCGCGTATCTCGGCGGGCTCGATCCCGCGCTCGCGATGCCGCGCCGCGCCGAACCGCGTCTCGAAGTGCCGGCGGGATCGGTCGGCATCGGCGGGGCGCAGACAGGCATCTATCCGGCGGCGTCGCCGGGCGGCTGGCAATTGCTCGGGCGCACCGAACTGAAGCTCTTCGATCCGGCCAGAAATCCGCCGACGCTCATGCAGCCCGGCGACCGCGTGCGCTTCAAGGCGCTGGAGGTACGCGCATGATCGACGTGATTCGCGCGGGCGTGCTCACTTCCGTCCAGGATCTCGGCCGGCGCGGCTACCGGCATCTCGGCGTGAGTTCCGGTGGCGCGCTCGACGCGCTGTCGCTGGAAATCGGCAATCGCATCGTCGGTAACAAGGCGGATGCAGCGGGCATCGAGATCACGTTCGGGCCGACCGTGCTGCGCTTCAAGCATGCGACGCGCATTGCCATCACTGGAACCGATTTCGGCGCGACGCTCGACGACGAACCGGTGTATTCGTGGTGGAGCCTGCCGGTGCGCGCGGGCCAGGAGCTGACGCTGCGCGCGGCGAAGCGCGGCATGCGTTGTTATGTGGCGATCGCAGGCGGCATCGACGTTCTGCCGATGCTCGGCTCGCGCTCGACCGATCTCGGCGCGTGCTTCGGCGGCCTCGGCGGACGCGCGCTGCGCGACGGCGATCGCCTGCCGGTCGGCGTGCCGCAGCCGCACAAGGGCATCGCGTTTTCGCCGGAAGAACCCGCGTTCGGCGTGAAAGCGCCCGCGTGGTGCAAGTTCGTGCTCGTCGACGAACCCGTGCGCCGCGGACGCCATTCGCCGAGCCTCGCGTGGGCCGCCCCGATTCGCGTGCTGCGCGGCCCGGAATACGCGAGTTTCAGCGACGCCGCGCAACAGGTTTTCTGGAACGAGGAATGGACGATCACGCCGAACAGCAATCGCATGGGCTTTCGCCTCGCGGGCACGGCGCTGGAGCGGCGCGAAAAGATCGAGCTGCTGTCGCACGCGGTGTTGCCCGGCACGATCCAGGTGCCGCCGAACGGCCAGCCGATCATCCTGATGGGCGACGCGCAGACCACGGGCGGCTATCCGAAGATCGGCGCGGTCATCAAGGCTGATTTGTGGAAGCTCGCGCAGGTGAGGTTGAACGGCGGCGTGCGCTTTATCGAGACGTCGGCGGAAGAGGCGCGTCACGCGCTCGCCGACGAACGGCAATACGTAAGTCAGGTGGAAACGGCGATCGCGATGCACGAGGAACGCATCGCGCGCGCCGGCTCTTAGCAGCGGGGCGAAAGCCGCGCGAACGACGCGGCGCATACATCCAACATCCAACGGAACGAGTGCGAAAACATCATGGAAATCGATCTCAATGCCGATCTCGGCGAAGGTTGCGGCACCGATGAGGCGCTGCTCGATCTCGTGAGTTCCGCGAACATCGCGTGCGGCTGGCATGCGGGCGGCGCCACGGCGATGCGCGATTGCGTGCGCTGGGCCGTCGAGAAAGGCGTCGCCATCGGCGCGCATCCGAGCTTCAACGATCCCGAGAACTTCGGCCGCAAGGAAATGGACCTGCCGCCGGAGGAAATCTACGCGGGCGTGCTGTATCAGCTCGGCGCGCTTTCGGCGATCGCGCAGGCCGAAGGCGGACGCATCGCGCACGTCAAGCCGCACGGCGCGCTGTACAACCAGGCGGCGAGAAGCGCGGAAATCGCCGATGCCATCGTTTCCGCCGTGCACGATTTCGATCCGTCGCTGCTCGTCTTCGGTCTCGCGAACAGCGGGTTCATCGAAGCGGCGCGGCGCGCGGGCTTGATCGCCATCGAAGAAGTGTTCGCCGATCGCGGTTATCGCGCGGACGGCTCGCTCGTGCCGCGCAAGGAGCCGGGCGCGCTGCTCGATGACGAAAACGTCGTGCTCGACCGCACGCTCGCGATGGTGCGCGATCAGCGGGTGCAGGCCGTGTCCGGCGAATGGGTGCCGCTCAACGCGCAGACGATCTGCCTGCACGGCGACGGCGCGCACGCGCTCGAATTCGCGCGGCGCATTCGCGGCGCGCTGGCGGATGCGGGCATCGAAATCCGCGCCGCGCACGCCGACGCCTGATGCCGTCAACGCAGGTTCGAACGCCCCGCAACGCCGGGGCGTTTTAGCAAGGAAGTAGTGAATCCACGCGCCCGGTACGAGGCGTGACGTCAATATTGTTTGGAGAACTCATGGCAACCCCTGTCAATCTATGGCCGCTCATCGGTGTGGCCGTCATCATCGCGGGCTTCGTGCTGCGCTTCAATCCGATGCTGATCGTCGCGGCCGCGGCGATCATCACCGGCTTCGCGGCGCATTTTCCCATCGAGAAAATCCTGACCGCGATCGGCACCGGCTTTCTCAAGACGCGCAACATTCCGCTCATCATCCTGTTGCCGCTGGCGGTGATCGGTCTGCTCGAACGGCACGGCCTGCGCGAGCGCGCGCAAATGTGGATTTCGAGCATCAAGGCCGCGACAGCCGGGCGTCTGCTGATCGTCTATCTGTTCGTGCGTGAACTCACGGCGGCGGTCGGCCTGACGGGGCTCGGCGGCCATCCGCAGATGGTGCGCCCGCTGCTCGCGCCGATGGCCGAAGGCGCCACCGAAGCGCGCTACGGCAAGCTCTCGGATGCGACGCGCTTCAAGCTGCGCGCGTACTCGGCGGCGACCGACAACGTCGGCCTGTTCTTCGGCGAGGACATTTTCGTGGCGTTCGGCGCGATCGTGCTGATGGTCACGTTCCTGAAGGAAGCGGGCATCGTCGTGGAGCCGATGCACGTCGCCGTGTGGGGCATTCCGACGGCAATCTGCGCGTTCCTGATTCACGGTTTCCGTCTGTGGCTGCTGGACCGCAGGCTCGCGCGCGAACTCGACGCGCTCACGCGCAACGTCGCGGGAGAAAAAGCATGACGCTCACGATCAACTATCTGTTCTATCTCGTCGGCATCATTCTGCTGGTCGTCGGCGGGATGATCCTCACGGACAAATTGCATCCGCGGCGTCTGACCGCTGGCGGATTCTGGCTGATCTACGCGCTGATCTTTCTCGTCGGCGACTGGCTTCCGGTGACGGTCGTCGGCGTGCTCGTCGTGGCGATGGCGCTGATCGCGGGTTTCGGCGGCGTCACCGGCGCGAAGCCGAAGATGCTTTCCGAAGACACGCGCCGCCGGAGCGCCGCGCGGCTCGGCAACAAGCTCTTCGTGCCCGCGCTGACGATTCCCGTCGTCACCGTGATCCTCACGCTCGGCGCGAAATACCTCGTGTTCGGCGGCGTGCCGCTGATCGAGCTGAAGAACGTGACGCTGATCGGCTTCGGCATCGGCTGCGTGATCGCGCTGGCCATTGCCTGCGTGATGACGCGCGACACGGTCGGCCAGTCGATGCGCGAAACGCGCCGTCTCATCGATGCGCTGTCGTGGGCTGCCGTGCTGCCGCAGATGCTCGGCATGCTCGGCCTCGTGTTCTCGGATGCGGGCGTAGGCAAGGCGGTCGCGCATGTGACGACGGCTTACGTCAACATGGATTACCGGCTCGTCGCGGTGGCGGTGTATGTCCTCGGCATGGCGCTTTTCACAATGGTCATGGGCAACGGCTTCGCCGCGTTTCCGGTCATGACGGGCGGCGTCGGCGTACCGATTCTCGTCGGCGTATTCCACGGCAATCCCGCGACGATGGCCGCGATCGGCATGTTCTCCGGCTACTGCGGCACGTTAATGACGCCGATGGCCGCGAACTTCAACATCGTGCCTGCGGCGCTGCTGGAGTTGCCCGACAAGAACGCGGTCATCAAGGTGCAGGTGCCGACGGCGGTGACGTTGCTGGTCGCGAATATATTCTTGTTGAACTGGCTGATGTTTATTTGATATTTAACGCGCGGGTGGCGTCAGTTCCGCGCCTACCCCGCTTCCACCACGAACCCTCGCTTTCTCAGAAGCTCGAGCACGCCCCGCGGCCCGCCGAGATGCAACGCGCCGATCGCCACGAACACCGGTTTATCCGGCGCGGCGATGGCGACGATCCGCTGCACGAACCGCTGATTCCGCTGATACACCACGCGATTGTCGACCTGCGCCGCGAGCGCCTTGTTCCGCGCCAGCTTGCTCGACTTGGCGTCGTCCCAGGCCTTGAGCGCATCCGCGTCGCCGATGCGCCACAGCCGGTGCAATTCCTTCACATCGGCGACGTTCTCCGCCGGCGTCTGCACGAGATCCTGCGCGAGCATTTCGCGTTGCTGCGCCGACGAAAGCCGCGTGAATGTCGAAATCTGCTCGTTCAGCGTTTCCAGTCCGACGATCTTCCCGCGCGCACGAAGATACACGTTCTGCAACTGCGCCTCGGTTCCGTACTCGCTTTGAAACCCGGCCTTCAACGTGTCGTAGGTTTCGATCAGCATCGATGCGAGCCATGGCCGCGTATGCCGGATCTCCTTCAGCGCCGCCGGATTGCTGCGCATGCGCGCCTCGACCTTCTTCCACATCGAGTCAGGCAAATAGTCGATCAGACACGCGCTGCGGCACATGCCATAACGATTCACATCGTCTTGAGAGAGCAGGAGATCGTCGGGGGAAATCTCGAGCGCGAGCGTAGGCGATGCATCGAGCGCCGCGAGTATCGATTTGCGAAACGGTTGCTCGGGCGGATAGTCGCTCGCGAAACCCACATGGAGCGTGCCGAGCAGATAGATGGTCGTCGTGCCCTTGGTCGCGACGTAGAACGGCATGCGCGGCGGCTGCGCGCGCACCGGGCCGCTCGCGGTCGTGCCGGTCGAGCGGTCCGTGCGCGGCGGCGGAGCGGGATTGGCGGGCGCGGCGGCGGACGCCGCATCGCCCGCGGCCTGCGGCGTGCGCGATCCGACCACCGCGAAGCCCGAAGGCGACACCGAGACACCCGCCGTAAACAGCAAGAACGACAGCACGAGGGCTGTCGTTTTGGCGAACGCCGCGCGCGAAAAGCGCGGCTTGACGGTTGAATCCTGCACGATCGACATCTTAAAACATTCGCGTGACGCGTCGTGCAGCCTTCCGGCGAGATTCAGACTTCGGCTTCGCCGACCTCCTCGGCGCGATGGCACGACACCTGACGTCCATCGACCACGCGCAGTTTCGGCTCTTCGACGCGGCATCGCTCGATCGCATACGGGCAGCGCTGATGGAACGTGCAGCCCGATGGCGGATTGAGCGGCGACGGCATCTCGCCCTGCAGCTTGATCTTGATGCGCCGGTCTTCCTCGAAGATCGCGGGCGTCGCGGACATGAGCGCGCGCGTGTACGGATGGCGCGGCTTCGCGAAGATCGTCTTCTTGTCGCCGACTTCCGCGACGCCGCCGAAGTACATCACCATCACGTCATCGGCGATATGCTCCACCACCGACAAATTGTGCGAGATGAACACGTAGCTCGTGCCGAACTGCGCCTGGAGATCCATGAACAGATTCAGGATCTGCGCCTGAATCGACACGTCGAGCGCGGACACCGGCTCGTCGGCGACGACGATCTGCGGATCGAGAATCATCGCCCGCGCGATCGCCACGCGCTGACGCTGCCCGCCCGAAAACATGTGTGGATAACGCGACGCATGCTCCGGCCGCAAGCCCACGGTACGCATCATCTTCGCGATGCGCTCGGCGCGCTCCGTCGACGAGAGCTTCGTGTTGATCGCGAGCGGTTCGCCGAGCGTCTGCTCGACGGTCTTGCGCGGATTCAGCGACGCGAACGGATTCTGGAACACCATCTGCACGCGCTGACGCAACTCGGCGATCTTCGCACGGCTCGCGCCCGCGACATCGTCGCCTTCGATCAGTAGACGGCCCGACGTGGGCGCTTCGATCATCGTCAATTGACGCGCGAGCGTGGACTTGCCGCATCCCGATTCGCCGACGACCGCAAGCGTGCGCCCGCGCTTCAATTCGAACGACACGCCGTTCAACGCCTTCACCGTGCCGTGCTTGAACGCGCTGCGCTTCACGTCGTAATGCTTCGTGAGCTTGTCGGCGGCGAGCACGATGTCCTGATTCGATTCCTTCGGTACGGCGTTCATCGCGCGCCTCCTTCCACGACCACATCGATGTTCAACGGCTTGATGCAGCGCGCCCGCACGGCCGGATCGTTCTTGTCGAGTTGATACAGATTCGGCCGCGCCTTCCGGCAATCGTCGACGACATATTTGCAGCGCGGCGCGAAGAGACATCCG
Organism: Caballeronia sp. AZ7_KS35; assembly: GCF_023631045.1. Taxonomy (NCBI): domain Bacteria; kingdom Pseudomonadati; phylum Pseudomonadota; class Betaproteobacteria; order Burkholderiales; family Burkholderiaceae; genus Caballeronia; species Caballeronia sp. AZ7_KS35. The sequence continues at coordinate 13,037 of NZ_JALQDV010000001.1, forward strand.
CTCGGGCGATCGTCCTTGCCCGGCACCATGCCCGGCAGCGCCGCGAGACGTTCCGCGCCGCGCGAATGCTCGGGAATCGCCGCGAGCAGCGCTTCCGTGTACGGATGATGCGGCTCGCTGAAGATCGTCGGCACATGATTCGTTTCGATGATCTCGCCCGCGTACATCACCGCGACGCGCTGCGCCACTTCTGACACGACCGCGAGATCGTGCGAAATCAGCACAAGCGCCATGCCGCGTTCCTTCTGCAGCTTCACGAGTAGTTCCATGATCTGCGCCTGGATCGTCACGTCGAGCGCGGTGGTGGGCTCGTCGGCGATCAGAAGCTTCGGATTGCATGCGACCGCCATCGCGATCATCACGCGCTGATTCATGCCGCCCGACATCTGATGCGGAAACGAATTGATGCGGTTCTTCGCGTCCGGAATGCCGACCTGATCGAGCAGTTCGAGCGCGCGTTTGTCGAGCGCATCGCCGCGCAGACCTTCGTGCAGCTTCAGTACTTCTTTGATCTGATAGCCGACGGTGTAGCTCGGGTTCAGGCTCGTCAGCGCGTCCTGAAACACCATCGCGATGTCCTTGCCGATGATCCTGCGACGCGCGCGCGCCGACGCCTTCAGCAAGTCCTTCCCGTCGAACGTGACCTGATCGGCGGTTACTTTGCCCGGTGCGTCGATGAGGCCCATCAGCGCCATCATCGTGACGCTCTTGCCCGAGCCGGATTCGCCGACGACGCCGACGACCTCGCCAGGCTTCACGGACAGATCGATGCGATCGACGGCCTGCGTGCCGCCGAACGTCACCTGCAAATTGCGGATAGTCAGAAGATCGTTCATGTCAGCCCATCCGTTTGAGTTTCGGATCGAGCGCATCGCGCAGACCGTCGCCGAGCAGATTGATGACGAGCACCGAGATCAGGATCGACAGGCCTGGCATCGTCACGATCCACCATGCGCTTTCGATGTAATCGCGCGCCGATGCGAGCATCGCGCCCCACTCCGCCGCCGGCGGCTGCACGCCGAGGCCGAGAAAGCCGAGCGCGGCAGCATCGAGAATCGCGGACGAGAAACCGAGCGTCGCCTGCACGATCAGCGGCGCGGCGCAGTTCGGCAGCACTTGCGAGAACATCAGGCGCACGGTGCCCGCGCCCGCGACGCGCGATGCCGTCACGTATTCCTTCTGCAATTCGCCGAGCGCCGACGCGCGCGTGAGACGCACGTATCCCGGCAGCGCGACGATGGCGATGGCGAGCATCGTGTTGACGAGCCCCGGCCCGATGATCGCGACGACCGCGACCGCGAGCAGCAGCGAAGGCAGCGCGAGCAGCACGTCCATCACGCGCATGATCGGCGTATCGAGCCAGTGGAAGAACGCGGCCATCAGACCGAGCACGACGCCCGGAATCAGCGCGAGCACGACCGACACGAAGCCGATCCAGAACGACAGCCGCGCGCCGTACATGAGACGCGAGAGAATGTCGCGGCCGGCTTCATCGGTGCCGAGCAGGAACATGCGGTTGCCGCCTTCGAGCCACGCGGGCGGAATTTTCACGTAATCGCGATATTGCTCGATCGGGCTATGCGGTGCGATCAGCGGCGCGAGCAGCGCGACGAGAATCAGCACGAGCACGATCACGCCCGCGACGACGGCGCCGCGATTGCGCGAGAAATTCGCCCAGAATTCGCGCGCCGCGACCATGCGGCCGGACGGCGGCGTGAGCGCGCCCGGCGGGAGATTGTTTTGAACGTCAGCCATTCGTTATGCCTCGCGCCGAGCGGCCTCAAGCGAGGCATGCGCCCCCTTGGGGGGCAGCGAACAAGTGTGAGCGTGGGGGTACATGTTTTCCTCAGCGAGTATGGCGAATGCGCGGATTCAACACGCCGTACAACAAATCGACGACCAGATTCACGACGATCACGAGCGTCGCGATCATCAGAATGCCGCCTTGCACGACCGGATAATCGCGGCGCGAAATGGCGTCGATGAGCCACTTGCCGACACCCGGCCACGAGAACAGCGTCTCGGTCAGCACCGCGCCCGCGAGCAGCGTGCCGACCTGCAGGCCGATCACGGTCACGACAGGAATCAGCGCGTTGCGCAGCGCATGCACGACGACCACGCGCAGCGGCGACAAACCCTTCGCGCGCGCCGTGCGGATGTAGTCCTCGCGCAGCACTTCGAGCATCGACGAGCGCGTCATGCGCGCGACGACCGCGAGCGGAATCGTGCCGAGCACGATGGTCGGCAGAATCAGATGCGACACCGCCGACGTGAACGCGCCTTCGTCGCTGGAGAAGAGCGCGTCGATCAACATGAAGCCGGTGACGTGCGGAATGTCGTATTCGACCGCGATGCGGCCCGACACCGGCGTCCATCCGAGCTTCGCCGAGAAGAACATGATGAGGATCAAGCCCCACCAGAAAATCGGCATCGAATAGCCCGTGAGCGCGGTGCCCATCACGCCGTGATCGACGACCGTGCCGCGCCTGAGCGCCGCCGCGACGCCCGCCGGCAAGCCGACGACGAGCGCGAAGATCATCGCGCAGATGGAGAGTTCGACGGTCGCCGGAAAGCGCGCGAGGAACTCGCCCATCACGCTGGTATTCGTGATGATCGACGTGCCGAGATCGCCTTTCAGCGCGTGCCCGACGTAGGTGAGGTATTGGACCGGCAGCGGCTGGTCGAGACCGAGGCGCTTCATGGCTTCGGCGTGCATCGCGGGATCGACGCCACGCTCGCCCATCATCACTTCGATGGGGTCGCCGGGAATCAGGTGGATGAGCGCGAACGCGAGAATCGTAATGCCGATGAACGTCGGTATCACCATTCCTATGCGTCGCAAAACGAATCGGAACATGGATCGTCCTTTTCGGTATTGGGAGGACTCAAAACGTGACCGGCGGCTTGGATCTTGTGGACCCGCGCCGCCGGACCTGTTCGATTAACTATGGTTTAGTGCAAAAAGCGTTCCGTAGACAAACTTTATTGCATGCCGACGCCATCGAAGCGAACGTAGCCGAGCGGCTCGATCTTCATGTTCGTCACCTTCTTGCTCACCGGCTGATACACCGTCGAGTGCGCGATCGGCGAGAACGGCAGTTGCTGCGCGAAGATCTGCTGTGCATCGGTGTAAGCCTTCGTGCGCGCGGCGACATCCGTCGTCGAACGGCCCTTCACGACGAGTTCGTCGAACGGCTTGTAGCACCACTTCGAGAAGTTGCTGCCCTTCACGGCGTCGCAGCCGAGCAGCGTGCCGAGCCAGTTGTCGGGGTCGCCGTTGTCGCCGGTCCAGCCGATCAGGAGCGCATCGTGTTCGCCCGCGTGCGCGCGCTTCAGATACTCGCCCCACTCGTACGAAACGATGTTCGCCTTCACGCCGATCTTCGCCCAGTCGGCCTGGATCATTTCCGCCATCAGCCGCGCGTTAGGGTTGTACGCGCGTTGAACCGGCATCGCCCAGAGCGTGATTTCGAAGCCGTTCGGGAAGCCCGCCTTCGCGAGCAGTTCCTTCGCCTTCGCGGTGTCGTATGTCTGCCCCTTCAGGTTCTTGTCGTAGGACCACTGCGTCGGCGGCATCGGTGCGGTGGCCGGCTGGCCCGCGCCCTGATACACGGAATCGATGATCGCCTTCTTGTTGATCGCCATGTCGAGCGCGCGGCGCACGTCGGTGTTGTCGAGGCCCTTCTTCGTCACGTTGTACGCGACATAGCCTTCGTTGAAGCCCGCCTGTGACGGCGTATCGACATTCGATGCCGACTTGAGCGCGGCGATATCGCCCGGACGCGGATAGCTCATCACCTGGCATTCGTTGTTCTTCAGCTTCTGCACGCGCACGGCCGCGTCCGGCGTGATCGAGAAGATCAGCTTGCTGATCTGCACGGCGTTCGGCTTCCAGTAATCAGGATTGCCGTCGAAGCGGATGGTCGCGTCCTTCGTGTAGCTGCGGAAGATGAACGGACCCGTGCCGACCGGCTGCTGGTTGATGTCGGCGGCCTTGCCGTCTTTCAGCAGCTTGTCCGTGTACTCGGCGGACAGGATCGACGCGTATTCCATCGCCATGTTCTGGATGAACGGCGCGCTGACTTCCTTCAGCGTGAACTTCACGGTGTACGGATCGACCTTCTCGATCTTCGAGATCAGCTTGTCCATGCCGAGGTCCGTGAAGTACGGAAACTGGACGTTGTACGCCTTGCGGAACGGGTTGTTCGGATCGAGCATGCGGTTGAACGTGAAGATCACGTCATCCGCGTTGAATTCGCGCGTCGGCTTGAAGAACGACGTCGTCTGAAACTTCACGCCGTGACGCAGATGGAACGTGTAGCTGAGGCCATCGGACGACACATCCCACTTTTCGGCGAGACCGGGCTCGACTTTCGTGCCGCCGCGCTCGAATTCGACGAGACGGTTATAGACGGTGAAGGTGTTCGCGGTGAAATCTGTGCCGGTGGTGTATTGCGCCGGATCGAAGCCGGCCGGGCTGCCTTCCGAGCAATACACGAGCGTCTTGTTCGGGATTCCCGCGGCGTTTGCCGCGGTTGCTGCAAAGAGCGTCGCCGTGGCGACGGCGCCTGCGAGCGCCGATCCGCGGATGGCTCGCAACAGGCTGTTTTTGTTCATGTTTCCTCCAAGTCGATGCCGGCTTCTGGCCGACGTAGCGCGAGTGTACTTGATCGCGCCGCCCCGCTTTTTTCGAAGCACACGCGCAAAGTGGGCGCTACCCTAGCACGAACAAAAGTGACACGTGTACTTGGTTTTCCCCACTAGAGTTTGTCGTCGGTGGCGCTCCGATAAGGGTAGGTTATCGGGCATGTTCGCACCTGATACATCGGGCGACGAAATATTGCTCGAATAGGCGCGCGCTGACGCAAAAAAAGACGACGGTAGGGGGAATCAGAGAAAGAACCGCGCGGCGAGCGCCGCGCGGGTGAAACATTGATGCTGATCAGGCGCTCTTGAAGCCGAGACGTTCGCAAACCGTCTTCGACGCCCACGCGCCGTTGAGCGTGTAGAAGTGCAGACCCGGCGCGCCATCATCGATGAGACGGCGGCACAGGCCCGTCACCACGTCGACGCCGAACGCGCGGATCGACTCGCGATCGTCGCCGAAGCTTTCAAGCCGCCGCGCGATCCACTTTGGCACTTCGGCGCCGCACATGTCGGAGAAGCGCATCAGTTGCGAGAAGTTCGTGATCGGCATGATGCCCGGCACGATCGGCACGTCGACGCCGAGCTTGCGTGCTTCCTCGACGAACTTGAAGTAGGAGTCGGCGTTGAAGAAGTACTGCGTGATCGCCGAGTTCGCACCCGCCTTCACCTTGCGCGCGAAGTTTTCGAGATCGGCTTTCGGCGACCTCGATTGCGGATGAAACTCCGGATACGCGGCCACTTCGATGTTGAACCAGTCGCCGTGCTCCTGACGGATGAACGCCACCAGTTCCGACGCATAGCGCAACTCGCCGACTTCGCCCATGCCCGAAGGCAGATCGCCGCGCAGCGCGACGATGTGGCGAATACCGTGCTCGCGGTACTGCAAGAGAATGGCGCGCAGACTGTCCTTCGACGAGCCGATGCACGAGAGATGCGGCGCGGCCTCGAAGCCTTCCGCGGCCATTTCGAGCACGGTGTCGAGCGTGCCTTGCTGCGTGGAGCCGCCCGCGCCGAACGTCACGGAGACGAACTTGGGCGAGAGCTTCTTCAGCTCGGCGCGGGACGCGCGCAGCTTGTCCACGCCTTCCTGCGTCTTCGGCGGGAAAAACTCGAATGAGAGTTCGATCGGTTTCATGATGTTTTTTGACGCACGGCAGCGCGCGGTCCAACGTCAACCGAAGTTGCGATTCCCGAAGATCAGCGCCGACAGCAGCCACGACACGATGCTGTAGAGAATCGAGCCGAAGAACGCGGACCAGAAGCCCGATACTTCGAAGCCCTTCAACAGCGACGAGCACAGCCAGAAGCACAGCGCATTCACGACGAGTATGAAGAACCCGAGCGTGACGATGGTCACCGGCAACGTGAGGATGATGAGAACAGGCCGGATGATCGCGTTGATGAGACCCAGCACCACCGCGATGATGAGCGCCGTGCCGAAACTGCGGATATGAATCGAAGGCACGAGGTAGGTGATGATCAGCAGCGCGAGCGCGTTGATCAGCCATGTCAGCAGCACGGTCATCGAGAAATCTCCGGTTGATGCGTTGAATCGCGCGGGCGTGGTCGTCACGCCCGCGCCTGTTACGGCTGCCGTCAGCGTTTAATAGCGGTAGTGGTTCGGCTTGAACGGGCCGTTCTTGTCGACGCCGATGTAGCCGGCCTGCTCGTCCGACAGCACGGTCAGTTCCGCGCCGATACGGCCGAGGTGAAGGCGCGCGACCTTTTCGTCGAGATGCTTCGGCAGCACGTAGACCTTGTTCTCGTACTTCTTGCCCTGCGTGAACAGTTCGATCTGCGCGAGCGTCTGGTTCGTGAACGAGTTCGACATCACGAAGGACGGATGGCCCGTCGCGCAGCCGAGGTTCACGAGACGCCCTTCAGCCAGAATGATGATCTTCTTGCCGTCCGGGAAGACGATGTGATCCACCTGCGGCTTGATGTTGTCCCACGTGTATTGACGCGTCGACGCGATATCGATTTCCGAATCGAAGTGGCCGATGTTGCAGACGATCGCGTTGTTGCGCATCGCCTTCATGTGATCGTGGTTGATGACGTGATAGTTGCCCGTCGCGGTGACGAAGATGTCGGCGCGGCTCGCGGCGTATTCCATCGTCACGACGCGGTAGCCTTCCATTGCGGCTTGCAGCGCGCAGATCGGATCGATTTCCGTGACCCACACCGTCGCGCCAAGACCGCGCAGCGATTGCGCGCAGCCCTTGCCCACGTCGCCGTAACCCGCGACGACCGCGATCTTGCCGGCGATCATCACGTCGGTCGCGCGCTTGATGCCGTCGACGAGCGATTCGCGGCAGCCGTACAGATTGTCGAACTTCGACTTCGTGACCGAATCGTTTACGTTGATGGCGGGGAACGGCAGGCGTCCTTCCTTTTCCATCTGATACAGGCGATGCACGCCCGTCGTGGTTTCTTCCGTCACGCCCTGAATGTGCGAAAGGCGCGTGGAGTACCACGTCGGATCGGCGTCGAGGTGCTTCGCGATCGACTTGTAGAGCGCGATTTCTTCTTCGTTCGTCGGCTTGGCGATGACCGAACGGTCCTTTTCCGCCTTCGCGCCGAGGATGAGCAGCAGCGTTGCATCGCCGCCGTCATCGAGAATCATGTTGGCGAATTCGCCGTTCGGCCATTCGAAAATGCGATGCGAGAATTCCCAGTATTCGTCGAGCGATTCGCCCTTGAACGCGAACACCGGCGTGCCGCCCGCGGCGATCGCTGCAGCTGCGTGATCCTGCGTCGAGAAGATGTTGCACGATGCCCAGCGCACGTCCGCGCCCAGCGCCGTGAGCGTTTCGATCAGCACGCCCGTCTGAATCGTCATGTGCAGCGAGCCGGCGATGCGCGCGCCCTTCAGCGGCTGCTGCGCCTTGTACTCTTCGCGCGTCTGGATGAGACCCGGCATTTCCGTTTCGGCGATGTCGAGCTCTTTGCGGCCCCATGCGGCAAGCGACATGTCGGCAACGATGTAATCCTTGGAACCGTTGGAATCGAGAACTGCGGCGTTCATCACGCCCTCCTTTTCTAAAAAGACTAGAAATGTTGACGTGAGCGCCGTTCGATGCGGTGGCTCAGCGGGCGCCTTGACTGCCTGGCGCTTTCGAACCGTCCGGATTGAATGCTTCCGAGCCTGGCGGGCGGATTCGATGAATCGCCCGTCGCAACGCTCCTCGGAAACGAGCGTCGATTGTAGCAAAGTCTCGTGTGGCGAATGCGTTTTCGAGACGCCGAAGAGGGACTTTCGCGGCGCGCGCAAGCGCTCAGAAAGGCAGTACGGAAAGCACTGGCGCGAGCAGCACCATCACGACACCGGCGATCATCATCGTGAGACTCGCGACGACGCCCTCTTCGCTCCCCAGTTCGCGCGCCTTCGCCGTGCCGACGCCATGCGCCGCCGCGCCGAACAACGCGCCGCGCGCGAGCCGCGTGCGCAGCGGCACGAGCGCGAGCACGATTTCGCCGAAGAGCATGCCGCAGACGCCCGTTGCGATTACGAAGAGCGCGGTGAGGTCTTTGGGCGCGTGGATCTTGTCGGAGACGGCGAGCGCGAACGGCGTCGACACGGAACGCGTCGCGAGGCTGCGCTGCAATTCCGGCGACAGATGCAGCAGCTTCGCGAGCGCGAGCGAACCGCCGACCGCCACCAGAATGCCGACCGTCACGCCGACGGTCAGCGAAATCCAGTGCCGCTTGATGAGTTCGCGGTACTCATAGATCGGCACCGCGAACGCGACCGTCGCCGGTCCGAGCAGCCACATGAGCCAGCGCGTGTCGGTGTAATAGACCGAGTACGGAATGCGCGCAATCACGACGATGACCGCGAGCACCGCCGGCACGGCCAGAAGCGGCGTGAGCCACGGCCGCCGGAAGCGCGCGTAAAGATGCTTGGCCGCGAAGTACAGCGCGACGGTCACCACGAAGCAGCCGGCCGCGATGAGGCGCGCGGCGTCGTCTTCGAGAAGCGAGGCAAAGAAGTGGTTCATGTCCGCTCGCTCAGGCGCGGGCCGCGTGTCGCGCGACGAGCACACGGCGCAGGGCGAGACGGCGTTCCAGGCGCGCCGCACGGTCGACGGCGAACGCCACGGCCACCATCACCATCAACGTTCCGCCGACGACCACGAGCGCGAGCCGCCAGCCGTCTTCCATGAACAGGCCGCCGTACTGGACCGCCGCGACCGCCGCCGGGATGAAGAAGAGCAGCATGTCGGACAGCAGCCAGTCCGCGCCCGCCTTGACCCAGCGCGGCGCGACGCCGCCGCAGAACAGCAGCGCGAGCAGCGCGACGAGGCCGACCACGCCGCCCGGCACGGGTAGCGACAGCTTGCGCGCGACGCAATCCGCTACGACCCAGATCCCCGCGAGCGCGGCGGACTGCACCGCGACGCGCAGGAAGCGGGCGAAGGCGGACGGCGTTTTGATCGGCAGGGCGGTGGACATGGCGGCTCTCGTGGGCTGAAGGCGATTGATTAGGGTTATCCCGTAGGCTGAGTATATGGGCGCACCTTGCATAATAAAAATGACTTAACCTTATTCGAATCATTCCAAACTGGAATTCGGAGCCAACGATGGAATTGCGCGCCTTGCGGTACTTCATCGAAGTGGTGAAGCAGAAGAGCTTCACCGCTGCCGCCGAACACATGTTCGTGACGCAGCCGACCATCAGCAAGATGGTGAAGGCGCTGGAGGACGAGGTCGGCTCGCCGCTTCTTCTGCGCGAGGGGCGTCAGATGGTGCTGACCGACGCCGGCCAGATCGTCTATCAGCGCGGCGTCGAGGTGCTGGCGGCGCACGCGCGTCTGGAAGCGGAGTTGAACGATCTCGGCACGTTCGGGCGCGGCACGCTGACGATCGGTATTCCGCCGATGGGCGGATCGCTCTTCACGCCGGCCATCGCCGCGTTCCGTCGCCGTTATCCGAAAGTTGAGCTGAAGCTGTTCGAGCGCGGCTCGAAGGCGATCGAGGCGGCGCTCATCGACGGGGAGCTCGAACTGGGCGGCGTCTTGCAGCCGGTCGACACCGCGATGTTCGACGTCCTACCCGTGAGCCGGCAGATTCTCTGGCTCGTCGCGCCGAAGGGTTCGCGCTGGGACGACGCCCGCGAAGTCGCGCTCACCGATCTCGCCGCCGAACCGTTCGTGTTCTACGGCGAGAGCCTCGCGCTCAACGACGTCGTGCTCAACGCGTGCCGTGAGGCGGGTTTCGCGCCGACGATCGTCGGCCGCAGCGGGCATTGGGATTTCATGGCGGCGCTCGTGCAGGCAGGCATCGGCATCGCGCTGCTGCCCGCGCCGTACTGCCGGCGTCTCGACGCGAACGCGTTCACCTGCCGTCCGGTCGTCGCGCCCGAGATTCACTGGGACATGGCGCTCGGCTGGCGGCGCAACGGTTATCTGTCGCACGCGGCGCGCGCGTGGATCGAGGTCGCGCGGGAAATGCTGCCCGCGAATCTGGATCAGGATTTCATGGCCGATGGCTTTCCGCGAAACCGGTGACATCCACGCAAAAAAAACGCGCCGGCCCGCGATGAGCGGACCGGCGCGTCATTTACAGCGGCTCGCGCGATTCCCGAATCAGTTCAGTTCCTTGAATTCGATTCGCCGATTCGCCGCGCGGCCTTCGCGCGTGGCGTTGTCGCCGATCGGATGCGCGTCGCCGAAACCTTCCGCCGTCAGCGTGTCGGCCGGCACGCCACGCTGGCTCAGATACGAACGCACGGACCGCGCGCGCTTTTCCGACAAGTGGAGATTCACCGCCGGATTGCCCGAACTGTCCGTGTAGCCGCCGATCTGCAGCTTGATCGGCTTGCCGTTCGCGTCGCAATCCTTCAGCACCTTCGCGGATTCGGCGAGTTCGTTCAGCGCCGCGCGCGGCAACTCGTTTGACGCGAAGCCGAACTTGATCGGACGCAGATTCAGATTCTTCGCGACGTCGGCGGCACTGCAATTCGCGGCAGCGTCCGACGCGGCGAGCGTTTTTGCGGCGGCGGTCGTGTCGGTTGCGCCGATCGTCCAGCCGTCGCCGAAGAACGCCTTCAGCTTGTCCAGCCAGCCGAGCTTCGAATCGCCCGCGCGGCCGCTCAGGTCGATCTTGTCGCCAACCACGCGCACTTGCGCGCCCGGCAGCGTCATGACCGGGAGCAGGCCGTCGAGTTTCGCGATCCACGCGGCGGGCTTCGTGTCCGGATCGACCGCGATGTCCGCCTTAAACTTGTCCGCGCCGAGCTTCGCGGCGAGCGCGTCGAGCAGTTCGCGGCGTTCGTGCTCGTCGTGGACGGTGGCGGTCAGCGTCGGAACGCCGGATGCGTCGACGACGAAGGACATCGTTGCGTCCTTGGAAGGCAGCGCGGCCGGCGCAGACGCCTGATCGGCCGCGGCGGCCGTCGCGCCCGTTGCCGTCTCGGCGCTCGCGTCGGAAGCGGCGTCCGGCTTCGCGACGGGCGCGGCGTCTTCCGGCTTGTTGTCCGTCGAGCAGCCGCGACCGGCCAGAACCGCGAACATCGCGAGCGCGGCAGCGGATGCGATCCACCACCATTTCTTCCGGCCCGCGTCTTCCTTCACGGCGTGATCGGCGGCGGCGGGCGCTTCCTGCGGCTGCGCGAAGACGGCGGCTTCCTGCGTCGCCGGATGTTCCAGATGCGCCGACACCGCCTTCAGCCGCGATGCGACACCCGCGAGAAACGCGCCGACCGAACCGAGACCGAGCGCGTTGGCAAACGCGTCGGTCATGTTCGCGCGCACGACCGGCAACTGATGGCCGAGCAGCGTCGGAAGCTGGCTGGGATTGCCGTTGTGCTGCGTGAGATAGCGCTTGAGCACGCCGAAGAGCGTCGCGCCGACCACGCCGGTCAGCGTGCGCGTGGCGCTCGCCGCGACGCCCGTGTATTCGGCGATGCGCTCGGCGAGCAGATTGAGATTGTCGCGCGAGGCGATTTCGGCATCGGCTTTTTCGCTGCTGTCGACGAGCGTCTTGAAACCCTCGTCCTGCACGACGAAGTGCGGCAGTTCTTCGGCGATCAGCGCGTTGGTCGCCGGCGACATGATCGCCGCGAACAGATGACGCGCGCCTTCGAGCGACGACGCCTTGTTCGTCATCGCGCCGATCAGCGCCGGCCCGCACAGCGACACGACGCGCGGATTCCGGCGCGCAGCCGATGCGCCCGGCGACATGCTGCAACACGCTTTCGGTCAAAGCGCCCTGGACAAGTTGATTGAGGTTGATGCTCATTGAGAATGCTTCCGTGAAAGGCGTTACTGCAATCGCCGGAATTAGGCGTGCCGATTATAGGTTCGGGTTCCGGCGCGTCATCGGGGCGGGATTAACAATCGGATTTATCTCAGTGAGCGGCGCTTTAGGAGCGCGCATCAAAAATTCCCGATCGATCCCGAAAAGAACGGTGCCTCTACACGGCCGATCCGTGCGCGGCCTATGATTCCTGAATTCGAGATGACGCCCGGACGGCCGATCCGCCGAAAGCGCTGTTGCACGCGTCCGACAGCGACGAATCACCGCAGAAGGAGAGCGACGATGTCCGATCCCGCCGATCGCCCGTTCGGGCAAACCCACGACGTCACGAATCAGGCGTCGCCGCTCGTCGGCTATGACGCGTTCGCCTTCGATCCGGCGCTCGTCGCCGCCGTCGGACGCGAAGGCGCGCATTGGCATGTGCAGACGCTTTCGCGCGACGGGATGGCGCTGACGCAGCCGGACGTCGTCGCGCTGGCCGAGCTCGCCAACCGCCACGAGCCCGAACTCGCGACGCACAGTCCGCGCGGCGAGCGCATCGACGCCATCGAGTTTCATCCGGCGTGGCATGAACTGCTGCGGCGGCTGCGCCATGAGGGATTGCACGCGATGCCGTTCGAGCCGTCCGCGCGCGCCGGATCGATGGCCGCGCGCTGCGCCGGCTACTATCTGCACGGCCAGCTCGAATCGGGCTCGCTGTGCCCGATCACGATGACCTTCGCGGGCATCCCCGTTCTGCGCAACGAACCCGACCTGTTCGCGCGCGTTTCGCATGCGCTGCTTTCGCGCGAACACGATCCGCGCGACATTCCGCTCGAAGCCGGCAAGCATTCGATGATGATCGGCATGGGCATGACCGAGAAACAGGGCGGCTCCGACGTGCGCAGCAACCGCACGCGCGCGCACGCCATCGACAGAAACGGCGCGACGGGACGCGGAGGCGCTTATCGGCTGGTCGGTCACAAGTGGTTCTTCTCCGCGCCGCAATGCGACGCGCATCTCGTGCTCGCGCGCACCGCCGACGAAGGCGGCCTGTCGTGCTTCTACGTGCCGCGTTTCGCGCCGGACGGCCGCAAGAACGCGGTCCAGATCCAGCGCCTGAAGGACAAGCTCGGCAACCGCTCGAACGCGAGCAGCGAAGTGGAGTTTCTCGATGCTTACGGCGTGATGATCGGCGACGAGGGACGCGGCGTGCCGACCATCATCGAGATGGCGAATTTCACGCGGCTCGATTGCGTGATCGGCAGTGCGGCGCTGATGCGCGCGGCGCTCGTCCAGGCGATTCATCACGCGCGGCAGCGCAGCGCGTTCGGCGCGCATCTCGTCGATCAGCCGCTGATGCGCAACGTGCTCGCCGATCTCGCGCTCGAATCCGAAGCCGCGACGGTGCTATTCATGCGGCTCGCGGGCGCGTTCGAGCAGAGCGCCGCGCCAGGCGGAGCGCTCGCCGAACGCGCGTGGCGGCGCATCGTCACGCCCGCCGCGAAATTCTGGGTCTGCAAGCGCGCGCTCGAATTCACCGGCGAGGCGATGGAAGTCTGGGGCGGCAACGGCTATGTCGAAACCGGGCCGATGGCGCGTTTCTATCGCGAGGCGCCGGTCAATTCGATCTGGGAAGGCTCGGGCAACGTGATGTGCCTCGACGTCCTGCGCGCGTTCGAGCGCGAGCAGGACGCCGCGCACGCGCTCATCGACGACTGGAAGACGACGGCGGGCGCGCATCCGGCGCTGGCGGGCGCGCTGTCGTCGCTGATTGCGATGCTGACGGACGATCCGTCGATCCGGGAAGCGTCGGCCCGGCGCATCGCGCAGCAATTGACGTTGTGCGCGCAGGGCGTGCTGCTCGCGCGGCACGCGCCGCAGGATGTCGCCGATGCGTTCATCGAATCGCGTCTTGGCGACGCGCGCGGCGAAAACGGGCGCGTGTACGGCACGCTGCCCGGACGCTTCGATCACGCGGCGATCGTCACGCGGGCGTTCGCCGCCTGAGAAAGCGTCAGCGGATCGCCCGCCCCGCTTCCCTCAACGGCTCCTCGTTCTCCAGCCGATACACCCACGACAGCAATTCCGCGACCGCCTGATACAAGGCGGGCGGAATGTGCGCGTCGAGATCGACCTGCATCAGCAGCGACACCATTTCCGGCGATTCGTGCACGTACAGCCCCGCTTCCTTCGCGCGCTGCACGATCATGTCCGCGACGATGCCGTAGCCCTTCGCGACGACGCGCGGCGTCGCCTCGCGATTGCCCGCGTCGTAGGCGAGCGCCGTCGCCTGCCTGCGCGTGTACGGCGGATGATCCTGGCCGCTCATGTTTCACTCCCATCGCCGTGCGGCGGGTGGAACAGATGTTCGAGCGGCGAGCGCACCGGCTTTTTCGCGGCGGTCTTGTCGCCGGAAAGCGCGAGATCGGTCGTGCCGTCCATCGAACGCACGGACAGCGACGCGAGCGCGATGCCCGCCGCTTCGAGCTGACGCGCGAACGCGGCGCCGTCGGCGGCGAGACGGCGCGCGCCCGCGTCGCCCGCCTTGATGCGCGTGACGAGCTTGTCCCCCGACAGCACCAGTTCGGCGTCGACGGTGCCGAGCGCGGGCAGCGACAGCGTGATGCGCGTGCGCCAGGCGCGTTCGTCGGCGGCGTCGTCGGAAGCGCGCTGATCGCGCGGTTCGCGGGCGACTTCCCACTCGAAGCGCGTGCCGGGCCACGCCTCGCCCTGCCAGCGGAATTGCTCGTTCGCGAGCACGTCGAGTTGCTGACGCACGACATTGAGCGTCGCCGGATGGATGCCCGCCGCGAGCGACGCCTGCAGCGCAGATTCGTGCCGGCTCGGTTGCGCCGTCTGCGCGTTGGCGCCGTTCGCGGTTCCGTTCTGCGAATTCGAGAGCTCGGACGGCGACGCATCGCGCACCGACGCCGCGAGCGCGGCCGCCTGCTGCGGCGTCTGCGGCGTCGCGATCGGGCGGCCGTGGAAATCGGGCAGATCGGGCGCGAGCTGCGGCGCGCGGGCATCGTCGAGGCCGGTGTCGGCCGGCGTGACGGCGTTGGCGAGCTCGAACGGCAGGGACATCGAACGGGCATCGACGCGCGCCTGCGGTTCGTTGCCGAGCGACGCCGCGCTGCGCTGGCCCGCGAGCCATTGCACCAGATGCGATTCGTAGAAAAGCCCGCTTTCGCCGACGGTCCTTGCGAGCGCCGTCGCCAGCGCGGCGGCGGGCAGCGGCGGCAGATTCTGCGTCGCGGCGCGCGCGGCCGCCACGGCGGCGGCATTGGAGGAGAAAGCGGTATCGAAGAGGCCGGTCGTGAGCGCGGCGAAGGCGCTCGCGGGGCGCGGCGGCGTCGGCCAGAGCGGGGCGTCGCCAGTCAGCGCGGGCGTCGCGCCGCCGAAGCGCGAAATCACGTCGAGCGTGCGCGCGACGCTGGAAAGCTCGGTTTGCGCCGACGCCGCCGGTCCCGCCGCCACGGCGGGCGCGCCGACGGTCTGCGGCATGTCCGGCTGCGTCGTCTGCCCGACGCTCGTGCCCGTCACGCCGCTGCCGCTCACGCCGCCCGGCGCGCGAATCGCGGACATCAGGAGCTCGGTGCGGCTGGCGAGCAACGATGCGATCGCAGAATCGAGTCCAGTCATGCCCACATCCTCGTAAGCGCCGGCCGGATCGTCCGGCTGGCGCGGAACCGCGGCTAGCGCAGTCCGATCATTTTCTTCAGTACGCGGGCCGGGCTGTTGACCGTGAAGAGCGCGGACAGGCGCGCGAGACTCGGCGAGGTCAGATCGCGGATCGCGGCGTCGTCGGCGAGAATCTTCTTCACGAGGTCCAGCTTGCGTGCGCGGGCGGTTTCGTCGAGATCCGAACCGGTATCGACTTCCTTCAGCCGGTCGACCAGCTCGCGATAGGTGCCCTGCAACGCCTTCAGCTCGCTCCATTCGCCACCGCGCGCGGCCACCAGCATCTGACCGGAAACCGCCGCAATGGCCTCGTAGTGGGCGAAATATTCTTGTGTCGTCTTCATTCTTTCGAGGCAGTCGACGCTCATACCCGTCATGCGGGCACGGCGGTCATTTGCGCCACTTCCTGTCCAATTCCGACCCAGGCTTCTTCCAGCGTCGCGAGCAGGCCGTCGACTTCGACGAGCATCGACTCGTTCTGCTTGATGTTCGCCTCGAGCAGCCGGCGCGTCATATACGTGTACAGCGCGTCCAGCCGTTGCGCGATCTCGCCGCCCGCATCCTTGTTGAGCGCCTGCTGCAATCCGCTCTCGATGATGCTGATGGCCTTGCCGATCGCCGCGCCGCGCGCGCCGACGTTGTTCTGCTGCAGATGCATGCGCGCCTGCGCGATCGCCTGACGCGCGCCTTGATACAGCATCACGATCAGCCTGTGCGGGCTCGCTCCGATCACCCCTGTCTGAACGCCCACGCGTGCGTAGGCGCTGGCTCCTGCGTGTCCTGGGGAATACATCTCTCGGGTTCTCCTTATGCGATGCCGCAGCGTGCGCGGGCTTCAAGCGGACGCCGTGCCGCTCGTCCTGATCCGTGTGGGTCCGGTAAAACCGGTGAGAGACGAGCGTGCCGCCCGCCTCAAGCGGGCGAACCATCGTTCGCCGTGCCGTTACCGGGGTTATCGGAAAAACGCGGCAAAGCTTTAGGACTCAAGGCTCTAGAGCAATCGCGAGGATCGAGGGACGGATCGTGCGAAGACCGTCAGACGGAGATCTGCATGATGTCGTTGTAGGCCGACACGAGCTTGTTGCGCACCTGCAGGCCGAACTGCAGGCCGACGTTCGCCTTCTGCATGTCGACCATCACGTCGTTGAGCGACACGTTCGGCGCGCCGATTTCGAATGCGTGCGCCTCGCCGAGTGCCTTGTTCTGGTTGTCGCTGATGTTGTCGATGGACGATTTCAGCGCGTCGGCGAAGCTGCCGGCGCTCGCCGCGCCCGATGTCCCGCTCTGCCCCATGACGGCGCCCAACGCGACGGACGCGGCGTTTGCGGCGCCGGTGCCGCCGGCGGCTTGCGACGCCATCGACTGAATGGCCGACATAGCCGAGGAAAGCGGATTGATCGGAAAGTTCATGTTGACTCCGGATGACAGGAAATAACGGGTGCCGCTCGTGGCGGAGACCCGATGCCCGGCCCGCATTTGCGGAGGTTCGCCGAGTACGAAAAAGATTAGCAGCCGGCGGTTTTTCAAAGCGCGGGAAGAACGGGGAAAACCCCGCTCTATTCGCCGAATCGACTTGCAATCTTCTGCGGATAATCCCCATCGTGAAAAGTCCTCCACCGCCGCTTACATGGAAGCGGGAAGCGGCGGAGGGGAACCTCAGGATTCGGAGCTTCGACGCTAAATGGAAACGCCCAACAACTCACTCATCACGCCCGACGCCAGAATGGGCCTGGCGGGCGCACAGCCGGGCGCAGCCGGAACGGCCACCGCGGGCGCGAGCCTCGCGGGCGGCGCGGGAGCCGACTTCGGCGGCTTCGCGCAGCGCATGCCGATGCTTAACCAGTTCCGCTCGAATCCGCGCGTGCCGCTCATCGTGGCCGTCGCGATTCTGGTGATGGTGGTCGCGGGCCTCGTCATGTGGTCGCGCCAGCCGGACTATCGCGTGCTCTTTTCCAATCTGTCCGACCGGGACGGCGGCGCAATCGTTGCCGCGCTCCAGCAGGGCAACATTCCGTACAAGCTCTCCGACGGCGGCGGCGCCATTCTCGTGCCGGCCGAGCAGGTGCACGAAACGCGTCTGCGTCTCGCGAGCCAGGGCTTGCCGAAGGCCGGCTCGGTCGGCTTCGAGCTGATAGACAACCAGAAGTTCGGCATCAGCCAGTTCGCCGAGCAGGTCAACTATCAGCGCGCGCTGGAAGGCGAGCTGGAGCGCACGATCGGCTCGATTTCGTCGGTGAAGTCGGCGCGCGTGCATCTGGCGATTCCGAAGCCTTCCGTCTTCGTGCGCGACAAGGAACTGCCGACCGCCTCCGTGATGGTCAATCTGTACCCCGGCCGCGTGCTCGACGAAGGCCAGGTGGTGGCGATCACGCACATGGTGGCGTCCGGCGTCGCGGACATGCCGGTCAAGAACGTGAACATCGTCGATCAGGAGGGCAACCTGCTGACGAGCCAGAACGCCGCGAACGGCCTCGACGCATCGCAACTGAAGTATGTGCAGCAGATCGAGCACAACACGCAAAAGCGCATCGACGCGATCCTCGCGCCGCTCTTCGGCGCCGGCAACGCGCGTTCGCAGGTCAGCGCCGACATCGACTTCTCGAAGCTCGAGCAAACCGCCGAAAGCTACGGCCCGAACGGCAACCCGCAGAACACGGCGATCCGCAGCCAGCAGTCGAGCGAGTCGAGCGAATCCGGCGGCAGCAGCATCGGCGGCGTGCCGGGCGCGCTGTCGAACCAGCCGCCGCAGCCGGCATCCGCGCCGGTCGACGCAGCGGCATCGGGCGCGGCGGGCGCATCGGCGAAAACGGGTCCGCAGAATCAGCGCAAGGACACGACGACGAACTACGAAGTCGATCGCACCGTGCGTCACTACGAGCAGGCGACGGGGGGGATCAAGCGTCTGTCGGTGGCGGTGGTCGTGAACTACGAGAAGAAGGTCGATGCGAAGGGCAACGTCACGATGACGCCGCTTGCCGCCGACAAACTCGCGCAGGTCCAGCAGCTCGTGAAGGACGCGATGGGCTTCGACGACAAGCGCGGCGACTCGGTGAACGTCGTGAACAGCGCGTTCTCCGCTGATCTGAACGCGACGCCCGACGTGCCGTGGTGGAAGACGCCGGAATCGATCGGCATGGGCATTCAGGCGGCGAAGTATCTGGGCATCGGCATCGTCGGTCTGTTCCTGTACTTCAGCATGGTGAAGCCGGCGATGAAGCGCGCCTTCCCGCCGCCGCCCGAAGCCGCGCCGACGCTCGCCGTACCGGACGAACTCTCGCTGCTCGACGGCCCGTCGCTCGACGGCGGCGGCACGGCGAAGCTGGAAGACGAAGACAAGGATGCCGAGGTGAGTCTCCTCGGTCATGAAAGCAAGAAAGCCAAATTCGACCGCAATCTCGACTACGCGCGCATGGTCGCGCGTCAGGATCCGAGAATCGTTGCGACGGTCGTAAAGAACTGGGTGTCCGATGAACGCTGAAGGCCTGAATAAAGCCGCTCTCCTCCTGATGTCGATCGGCGAGGAAGAAGCCGCCGAAGTTTTCAAGTATCTCGCCCCGCGCGAGGTGCAGAAGATCGGCGCGACGATGGCGGCCCTGAAAAACGTGACGCGCGAGCAGCTCGACAACGTGCTGACCGAATTCGTGAGCGAAGCCGAGCAGCACACGGCGCTTTCGCTGGATTCGAGCGAGTACATCCGCTCCGTGCTGACGAAGGCGCTCGGCGAAACCAAGGCCGGCGCGCTGATCGACCGTATCCTGCAGGGCAGCGATACGAGCGGCATCGAAGGCCTGAAGTGGATGGACTCGGGCGCGGTCGCGGAACTCATCAAGAACGAGCATCCGCAGATCATCGCGACGATCCTCGTTCACCTGGACCGCGATCAGGCGTCGGAAATCGTGTCGCTGTTGTCCGACCGCCTGCGCAACGACGTGCTCCTGCGCATCGCGACGCTCGACGGCATCCAGCCCGCCGCGCTGCGCGAACTCGACGACGTGCTGACGACGCTGCTCTCCGGCAGCGACAACCTGAAGCGCGCGCCGATGGGCGGCATCCGCACGGCGGCCGAGATTCTCAACTTCATGTCGAGCAATCACGAAGAAGGCGTCATCGCGAACGTGCGCGAATACGACGCCGAGCTCGCGCAGAAGATCATCGACCAAATGTTCGTGTTCGAGAACCTGCTCGATCTGGAAGACCGCGCGATCCAGCTTCTGCTGAAGGAAGTGGAATCGGAAACGCTGATCGTGTCGCTCAAGGGCGCGCAGCCGGCGCTGCGCCAGAAGTTCCTGTCGAACATGTCGCAGCGCGCGGCCGAACTGCTCGCCGAAGACCTCGATTCGCGCGGTCCGGTGCGCGTGTCGGAAGTCGAGCAGCAGCAGCGCAAGATTCTGCAGATCGTCCGCAATCTCGCGGAAAACGGTCAGATCCAGTTAGGCGGCAAGGCCGAGGACGCATATGTCTAACACCCGCGCGCAAAAGGCTCCGGTCTCGGCGTATCAGCGCTGGGAAATGGCGTCGTTCGATCCCGTCGAGATCAAGGTCGACAACAGCGCGGCGGAACAGGCCGCGCTCGAAGCGCACCTGCGCCGCGTCGAGGACGACGCGTATCAGCAAGGTCTCGCGAAGGGGCACGTCGCGGGGCAGGCGCTTGGGTATCAGGCGGGTTACGAGCAAGGTCAGGCGAAGGGTTTCGAGGACGGCCGCAAGGAAGCGCTCGCGCAGGCCGCGCGTCTCGCCGAGATCGCCGATGCGTTCAAGACCGCCCTGCAAGCCGCCGATGCGGCCATCGCGGAATCGCTCGCGGAACTCGCGGTCGATATCGCGCAGCAGGTCGTGCGCCAGCATCTCGCACTCGATCCGACGGCGCTCGTCGCCGTGGCGCGCGAAGTCATCGCGTCCGAGCCGGAGTTGTGCGGCGCGCCGACGCTCATCGTCAATCCGGCCGACCTGGCTATCGTCGATGCGTATCTGAAGGACGAACTCGAAGCCGCCGGCTGGACCGTGCGGCCCGATCCGGAAGTCGAGCGCGGCGGCTGCAAGGCGCACGCCGCAACCGGTGAAATCGATGCGACCAACGTGTCGCGCTGGGAGCGCGTCGTGGCCGCGTTGGGGAGAAGCAAGCCGTGGTGAATCAACGGATCACGCAGGACGGTCTGAGCGAACTCGAACAGGAACTCGCGCGCGCGTCGTTCGGCCCGCTCGCCGAAGAGCGCGCGGAAGACGAATCGCCCGACGAACTCGCCGCGCGCACCATCGCCGAACTGGCCGGTATCGCGGGCAATCCGCACATCGACACGTGGCGCGACAAGCTCGACGCGCTGCGCTCGCGCAATGCGATCGCGAAGCCGCTGCGTCCGTGCGGACGTCTCACGCGCGCCGCCGGTCTCGTGCTCGAAGCGGTCGGCCTGAAGATGGGCGTCGGCTCCGAATGCATCATCGAGCTGCCGCCGGGCAGCGCGATTCCGACCGCCGAAGCCGAAGTCGTCGGTTTCGCGGGCGACAAGCTCTTTCTCATGCCGACGACCGAAGTCGCCGGCCTGTTGCCGGGCGCGCGCGTCTATCCGCTGGAAAGCGCGCCGATCAACGATCCGATGGCGGGCGCGAAGCGTCTGCCGGTCGGCTGGGAAATGCTCGGCCGCGTGGTCGACGCGTCCGGCCGTCCGCTCGACGGGCTCGGCCCGCTCGGCGCCAAGGTCGATGCGCCGCTGGCGGGTCCGGTCATCAATCCGCTGAATCGCGAGCCGATCCACAAGGTGCTCGACGTCGGCGTGCGCGCGATCAACTCGCTGCTGACGGTCGGACGCGGCCAGCGCATGGGCCTGTTCGCGGGTTCGGGCGTCGGCAAGTCGGTTCTGCTCGGCACGATGGCGCGCTACACGAGCGCGGAAGTCATCGTGATCGGGCTGATCGGCGAACGTGGCCGCGAAGTGAAGGAATTCATCGAGCAGATTCTGGGCGAGGACGGACTCGCGCGCTCGGTCGTCGTGGCCGCGCCTGCCGACGTGTCGCCGGTGCTGCGGATGCAGGCCGCCGCGTACACGACCTCGCTCGCCGAATACTTCCGCGATCAGGGCAAGCACGTCCTGATGCTGATGGATTCGCTCACGCGTTACGCGATGGCCCAGCGCGAGATCGCGCTCGCCATCGGCGAGCCGCCCGCGACCAAAGGCTATCCGCCGTCGGTGTTCGCGAAGCTGCCGGCGCTCGTCGAGCGCACCGGCAATGGTCCCGAAGGCGGCGGCTCGATCACGGCGTTCTACACCGTGCTCACCGAAGGCGACGATCAGCAGGATCCGATCGCCGACTCGGCGCGCGCGATTCTGGACGGCCATATCGTGCTGAACCGCTCGCTCGCGGAAGCCGGGCACTACCCGGCGATCGACATCGAGCAGTCGATCAGCCGCGTGATGACGTCGATCATCGACGACAAGCACCTCGAACGCGTGCGTCTCTTCAAGCAGATGCTGTCGCGCTATCAGCGCAACAAGGATCTCATCAACGTGGGCGCGTATTCGAGCGGACGCGACCAGTTGCTCGACCGCGCCATCGCGCTGTATCCGCGCATGGAGTCGTTTTTGCAGCAAGGCTTTCGCGAAGAGGCGCCGTTCGAGCCGAGCATCGCGATGTTGAATCAACTGTTCGAATAGTTTTCGACTAGTATCCGAAGCATTCGTCACAAGAAAGCACAAAGACCTTACGGGACCGCCACGCCATGTCGAAGAATCTGCCGATCAACACCCTCATCGAACTCGCCGAAGAGGAACTCGATAACGCCACGAAGAAGCTCGGCAAGCTTCAGCAGGAACGCAACGAGATCGAAACGCAACTGAACGCGCTCGTGACGTATCGCGACGAGTATCACGCGCGTTTCA
Organism: Caballeronia sp. AZ7_KS35; assembly: GCF_023631045.1. Classification (NCBI taxonomy): domain Bacteria; kingdom Pseudomonadati; phylum Pseudomonadota; class Betaproteobacteria; order Burkholderiales; family Burkholderiaceae; genus Caballeronia; species Caballeronia sp. AZ7_KS35. The sequence goes on from NZ_JALQDV010000001.1 coordinate 35,476, forward strand.
CGGCGTCGGCGCAGCAAGGCACGACGGCGCAGACGCTGCGCAATTTCCAGGCTTTCGTCGATACGCTCGACAGCGCCATCGCGCAGCAGCGCACGCTGCTCCTGATGGCCGATCAGCGCATCGAGGCGGCGAAACCCGACTGGCGTCTCAAGAAACAGAAGCTCGGCAGCTACGAAGTGCTGGCCGCACGCGGCGAGGCGATCCTCGCGAAGAAGGCCGCGCGCGTCGAGCAGCGCGAATCCGACGAACACGCCGCCAAGGTGCTGCGCATGCGCGCCGAGCGGGCTTCGTCGTAACCCATTCATCGATATTTCCAGAGGCTTAGCATGTCCTCCGTTTCTCTTCTCGGCGCGCTTTCCGGCGCCACGTCATCGGGCAACTCCGCGGCGCAGCGCGCGGCGAGCGCCGGCGCGTCGTTCGGCAAGACGCTCCAGGGCATCACCGACCGCGCCAACGCTGATGCGCAAGCGGCTCAGGCGTTCGCGGATTCGTCCGCCGACACATCGAGCGTGCACGACGCGCCGAAGCCTTCCGACGACGCATCGAAGAGCGACGACGCATCCGATGCTCAGGCCGCCGCGAAGCCCGACGAGACGGACGCGCCGAAAGAGGCATCGAAGCCTGCGGACAAGACGAATACGGCCGACGCGTCGAAGCCGGCGTCGGGATCGTCATCGGATGCGGCCGCCGCTGCGCAAGCGAAAGCCCGCGCGGACGCCGCGAACGAAGCCGACGCCGACTCGGACGATACCGAGTCCGCGCTCGCCGATGCGGCCGACGCTGCATCGCTCGTCACGACGACCGCATCGACCGACGACGACAAAGCGACGGACACGACGCACAAGAGCAGCGATGCGAAGTCGGCGCAGGACGCGCTGGCCGCCGCGCTCGCCTCGATGAACAACACGCAGCCCGCGAATGCCGCGGCGAACGGTTCGGTCGGGACGGCGCGCGAGGGCGGGAAAGGCGACGATCAGGGCGGCCTCTTCGCGAAAGGCGGAAAGGGCGCGAGCCTGCCCGGGCTGACGGCGAATGCGAAGGCCGGCGACAAGGCTGTCGACGCAGCCGCGCTCGCATCCGCGCAAACCGCGCCGGCGATATCCGCCGACGCCGCGACCGCCGCCTACAAGCAAGCCGCCGACGCGGCCGCGCACGCGGTCGCGATGCAGACGGCATCGGCGGGTTCGGCGGTGTCGAGTCCGCAGGGCGCGATGGCATCGGCGACCAGCGCCGCGATCGCACCGCACGTTGGCGGCTCTGGCTGGGACGACGCGTTCAGTCAGAAGGTCGTGTTTCTGTCGAAGGCGGATCAGCAAAGCGCGGAATTGACGCTGAATCCGAAAGATCTCGGGCCGTTGCAGGTGACGCTGCAGGTCTCCGATAACCACGCGCACGCGCTGTTCGTGTCGCAGCATGCGCAGGTGCGCGAAGCGATCGAAGCCGCGATGCCGAAGCTGCGCGAAGCGATGGAAGCGAACGGCATCAGTCTCGGAAGCGCGTCCGTCGCCGATGGCTTCACGCGCCAGTCGCAGCAACAAAGCGGTGACGGCCGCTCGGGATCGGGCGGCGGCGGCCGTGCGTCGGGCGGAATCGGTGGTCTGGGCGGCGTGAGCGCCGACGATTCCGTTGCGGCGAGTATCAACGTGCCCGTGCGACGCACGGTCGGACTCGTCGATACGTTCGCCTGATCCTTCTCAGCGCCTCACGCCGCACATTCGGCGCGCAGGCGCTCGACGACGACGATGTAATGCCGGGGGGCATCGTCCGTTGAAAGGCCACCGGCGTGGTGACGAACATGCCGACGAAATGCGCGACGCCGCGCAGCGGCGCGTTCATCGGGAAGTCGAGCACATGCGACGACGCCGACGTGATGTCGATGCCGCACGCGAGCACGCTGGAGACGAGCGCCGCAGAAAGCAGCGCGCGCAGGAGATAGAGGCCGCGCAGCGGGACGTGCGTGAAACGCACGACGATGCCGAGCGCGATCGCGGGTGCGGCGATGAGCAGAAGCGCGGCGAAAAGCGCGTGCAGCACGCTCCTCCGATGCAGCACGCCGACGAGCGTCTGCGCGCCGGCGAGTCCGCCGATGACCGCAGGCCAGCCGCACGGCGCGTCAGCATGAGAGCCGCCATCGCGACGCCCGAAGGCGGCCAGATCGACGCGGCGCTCGCCAGATGGAAACCGGCCGACTCAAACGACGATCAGCGTTCTCCCAATTGGCGGACTTTTCTCAAAGTCTCGGCATCGTCCTGAGACAGAACACAGCATGAGTGCAACATTTAGTATTCCTCTGATGGTGGTCTGAAGGGCGCTCCTAGAATCTGCGCGACTCGTCTCCTTTGCCGCCGCGCAGCAACATGCGCGACGCTTTGTCATGCGCGCATTCGTTTCACTGCTGCTGGATTTCTGCCTGCACGTCCCTTTTTCCGACGCCTTCGCCCAAGGTTCGTCATCGCCCGTAATCGACGCCGCGCCCAAGTCCCGGCCGCGGATCGCGCTGGTTTTGTCCGGCGGCGGCGCGCGCGGTTATTCGCATATCGGCGTGCTGAAAGTGCTGGAACGCATGCGCGTTCCGGTCGATTTCATCGTCGGCACGAGCATGGCCGCGCCCGGCGTCTTCTCGCCGATCGAAGTCGACGGCCGCGTGCGGATCGACGGCGGTATCGTCGACAACCTGCCTGTCGATGTCGCGCGCGAACTCGGCGCCGATACGTGATCGCGGTGCAAACCGGCACGCCGCTCAGGAAGCGCGAGAACATCAAGTCGCCCGCCGACGTCGCCCAGCAGATGATCGGCATCCTGATCGGCCAGAACGTGACGGCGGCGAAAGACTCGCTCGGCCCGAGGGACATCCTGATCAGCCCGGATCTCGGCCACATCAAGTTCACCGACTTCGCGCGCGCGCACGAGGCGATCGATGACGGCGAAAAGGCCGCGGCCGGCGCGCTGTCGCTATCGGTCGAAGACTACGCGGCGTATCAGGCCGCGCATCGCACCGCATCGCGGCCCACCGCCGCGCGCATCGACACGATCGACATCGTGACGTCGCCGCGCATTCCGACCGACTATGTCCGGCGGGCGCTAGATCTCAACGAAGGCGATGCCTACGACGCGCACGAAATCAACGAACGCCTCGCGCGCCTCGAAACGAGCGGCTACTTCAAGAGCGTCTCGCACGAATTCGTCCACGAGGACGGCGTGAACCGCCCGCGCGTGAACCCGGCGGAAAAGAGCTGGGGATCCAACTTCCTGCTGTTCTCGCTCGGCGGCCTCCGACATCTCGCGGCGTATGGCGTCAATCAGTTCTCCGGGAACTACGTGTTCTACAGCCAGCTGACGTACCAGTTTCGCGTGGCGTCGCCGAACGGAACGGCGGTGAACGACGTGTATCTCGGCACGATGGCCGAAGCCGGCAACGCAACGTTCGAGCGCAGCGCACTTCGCATGGGCGATCTGAAGAAGAGCCTCAGCGTGTTCGTCGGCGCGACGACCGCGCTCGGCCCGGCGTATCTCGGCTACGCGATCGCGCCGGGCGGCATTCAAAGCGTCTATCTCCAGTTCGGCGCGAAGTTCTGAGGCCGACGTGGCCCGCGCGCGCATTTCTTACAACAACAACCACATGACTTCATGAACAAAACCTGGCTTGCATCGTATCCATCCGGCGTGCCTGCCGAGATCGAATCCGACCGATACCGCTCCGTCACCGACCTGCTCGAGCAGAGCTTCCGCCTTTACGCCGGGAAACCGGCGTTCGCGTGCATGGGAGCGTCCATCAGTTACGCGAAGCTCGACGCGCTTTCGCGCGACCTCGCCGCGTGGCTGCAGTCGACCGGCCTGCGCAAAGGCGCGCGCGTCGCGATCATGATGCCCAACGTGCTGCAATATCCGGTCGCGCTCGCGGCGATCCTGCGCGCGGGCTACGTCGTCGTGAACGTGAATCCGCTCTACACGCCGCGTGAGCTCGAACATCAGCTGAAGGACAGCGGCGCCGAAGCGATCATCCTGCTCGACAACTTCGCGGCGACGCTGCAAGCGGTCGTGCACGAGACGACGATCAGACACGTAGTCGTCGCGACGCTGGGCGACTTGCTCGGCGCGAAAGGATGCCTCGTGAACTTCGTCGCGCGGCATGTCAAAAATCTGGTGCCCGCATGGAACCTGCCCGGCCACACGGCGTTCAACGCGGCGCTCGCCCGCGGCAGGCACATGGCGTTCACGCCGGTCGAGCAGCAGCCGGACGACATCGCCCTTCTGCAGTACACGGGCGGCACGACGGGCGTGGCGAAGGGCGCCGTGCTGCCGCATCGCAGTCTGATCGCCAACATGCTGCAGACGCAGGCGTGGCTCGAACCGGCCCGCGCGCGCAGCGGCCCACGTCCGGACAACTCACGACGGCCATCGCGTTGCCGCTCTATCACGTCTTCGCGCTGACGGCGTGCGGACTGCTGACGATCCAGACCGGCGCATTGGGCGTGCTGATCCCGAATCCGCGCGACATCGGCGGCATGATCCGGACGCTGCGGCGCTATCGCATCACGATGTTCCCGGCGGTGAACACGCTCTACAACGCGATGCTCGATCACCCGGATTTCGCGCAGCTCGATTGCTCGCGGCTCTTCGCGGCTGTCGGCGGCGGTGCGCCGGTGCAGCAGGCCGTGGCGCAGCGCTGGCTCGAAAAGACGGGCGTGCCGATCATCGAAGGCTACGGCCTGACCGAGACGACCGCGTGCGTGACTTGCAACCCGGCGGACTCGACGCAGCGTGGCGGCACGATCGGCTTGCCGCTGCCGTCGACGGAAGTTTCGATCCGCGATGACGCAGGCAACGAAGCCGCGCCCGGCGAACCCGGCGAGTTGTGCATTCGCGGGCCACAGGTCATGGCGGGCTACTGGAATCGTCCGGACGAGACGGCGCACGTCATGACGGCCGACGGCTTCTTCAAGTCGGGCGATATCGCCGTGATGGATGAACACGGCTTCCTGAAGATCGTCGATCGCAAGAAAGACATGATCCTGGTCTCGGGCTTCAACGTCTATCCGAACGAGATCGAGGACGTGGTCGCCGCGCATCCCGGCGTGTTCGAGGCGGCGGCGGTCGGCGTGCCCGACCGTCATTCCGGCGAGTCCGTGAAGATTTTCGTCGTGCGGCGCGACCCGGCCCTCACCGAGGCCGATCTGATCGCGCATTGCAAGGAGCGCCTGACGGGCTACAAGCGGCCCAAGGCAGTCGAGTTCCGCGAGAGTCTGCCCAAGAGCAATATCGGAAAGGTTTTGCGCAGGGAACTGCGCGATGGAACCGCGTGAGCGCGGAAGGAAGAAAGACGTGAAGCAATTCGTTTCGATGAAAGAGGTTGCGGCGGTGGCCATGCTGGCGCTCGCACGCCATGCCCGCGCCGACGACGCGCCGCCGCTAACGCCGCAAACGCAGGAAGCGCGAGCGCGCCGGCCGAATCGCCGTGGAAGGCTTCGATCGGCTTTCGCCGCGGTGAATTACCGCTTCTGAGCGGTTCCCCGGCGCGCCACTGCGCCGGGCTCTCCCTTCCCTTTTCTTTCCCCGCGCGGGCGCAATGCCCGCGCCGGCCTCAAGTTTTCGGTCCGAAAAGCCGAGATAGGTATCGAAGAGCGGGTCCGCGCAGGCCCGGAGCAATCGAACGGAATAGCCAGAAAACCCCCCTCTGTTCGACCCATCGCTTTACACCGCGATAGCCAACAATTCACCCTATCGAAAGAGGCACGCATTTTCATGGCTACCACGACCGCAAACCAGCAACCCATCGTTCCCGCGAAAGGCGGGAAGCTCAAAAAGATCCTGATCATCGCCGTCGGCGCGATCGTGCTGCTCGGCGCGGGCGCCGGTGGCGCGTACTTCTTCGTCGGGAAGAATCATGGTCCGGCCAAGCCGGCGCCGGAGCCGCCGCCCGTGTTTTTCCCGCTCGAATCGCTGACGGTGAATCTCCAGTCGGACGACGGCGCCATGCACTATCTCCGCGCCGGCCTCACGCTCAAGCTGAAGGACGAAAAGATCCAGTTGCTCGTCACCGAGCACATGCCGGAAGTCCGCAGCCATGTGCTGCTTCTGCTTTCCGGCAAGCGCCCGGACGATCTCGCGACCGTCGACGGCAAGAAGCAGCTTGCCAACGAACTGCGCGCGTCGGTCGAAACCGCGGCGAGCACGGCGGAGAAACCGGTGCGCGTCGAGGAAGTGCTGTTCACCGAATTCGTCGTTCAGTAACGCCGCATCAGCGAGTAAAGAGTCATGGGCCACGAAGAGTTCATGTCGCAGGAGGAGGTCGATGCCCTCCTCAAGGGCGTCACCGGCGAGATCGATCAGGAAGCTGACGAGAAAAAGCCCGCCGGCGTACGTCCGTACAACATTGCGACGCAGGAACGCATCGTCCGCGGCCGGATGCCCGGCCTCGAAATCATCAACGACCGCTTCGCGCGCCTCATGCGCGTGGGCATCTTCAACTTCATGCGGCGCTCGGCGGAAATTTCCGTCGGTCCGGTGAAGGTGCAGAAATACAGCGAATTCACGCGCAATCTGCCGATCCCGACCAATCTGAACCTGGTCCATGTGAAGCCCTTGCGCGGCACGTCGCTGTTCGTGTTCGACCCGAATCTCGTGTTCTTCGTGGTCGATAACCTTTTCGGCGGCGACGGGCGTTTTCATACGCGCGTCGAAGGCCGCGAGTTCACGCAAACCGAGCAGCGCATCATCGCGAAACTGCTGAATCTCGTGTTCGAGCATTACGCGACGTCGTGGCGCAGCGTGAAGCCGCTGCAGTTCGAATACATGCGCTCGGAGATGCACACGCAGTTCGCCAACGTGGCGACGCCGAACGAAATCGTCATCGTGACGCAGTTCACGATCGAGTTCGGCTCGACGGGCGGCACGCTGCACATCTGCATGCCGTACTCGATGATCGAGCCGATCCGCGACGTGCTTTCCTCGCCGATTCAGGGCGAAGCGCTCGAAGTGGACCGCCGCTGGGTGCGCGTGCTGTCGCAGCAAGTGCAGTCGGCGGAAGTGGAACTGACGGTGGATCTCGCCGAGATCCGCTCGTCGTTCGAGCAGATTCTGAACATGCGCGTAGGCGATGTGCTGCCTATCGACATTCCGGAGCAGGTCGTCGCGAAGGTGGACGGCGTGCCGGTGATGGAATGCGGCTACGGAATGTTTAATGGTCAATACGCGCTGCGCGTGCAAAAGATGATCAGCGCGAGCGATACGATGAAGGAAGGTGGATATGAGTGACCTGATGCAGAACGACGCGCCCGGCGCGCCGGAAAAAGGTGAAGAGCTGATGCTGGACGACTGGGCGAGCGCGCTCGCCGAGCAGAACGGCAACGAAGCGCCGGTGGCCGCGAGCGCGGGCGTGTTCCAGCCGCTGTCGAAGGCGGCGGCGCCGTCGACGCGCAACGACATCGACATGATTCTCGACATCCCCGTGCAGATGACGGTGGAACTCGGGCGCACGAAGATCGCGATCCGCAACCTGCTGCAACTCGCGCAAGGCTCGGTCGTGGAACTGGACGGCCTCGCCGGCGAACCGATGGACGTGCTCGTGAACGGCTGCCTCATCGCGCAGGGCGAAGTGGTCGTCGTCAACGACAAGTTCGGCATTCGCCTGACCGACATCATCACGCCGTCCGAACGCATCCGGAAGTTGAATCGATGAAACGCCTGGCCGTTGCGCTGCTCTTCGCCGCGCCTCTTTTCGCCCATGCCGCCGACATGAACGCGGTGAACCACGCCGCGCAGATCGCCTCGGGCGTCGGCGCGGGCACCGCGGTGCCATCGCTCGGTTTCGGCGCGGTGTTGCAGACGCTGCTCGGACTCGTGATCGTTATCGGCTTCGTGTTCGGCTGCGCATGGCTCGCGCGCAAGTTCGGCTATCAGGGCGGCAGGCGCAGCGGTCTCGTGAAGGTCGTGGGCGGCGCATCGCTCGGCAACAAGGAACGCGTCGCGGTCGTCGAAGTGGGCGATACGTGGCTCGTGCTCGGCGCCGGTCCTGGCAACGTGCGTCTGTTGCACACGATGCCCGCAGGCTCGGCGGATGTGGAAGGCGTCGGCGTTCCCGCGCAATCGTCGCCGCCGGCGGGCAACTTCGGGCAGCGCTTTCGCGACGCCCTCGCCGGCGAAGCGAACAAGCGGCTCCAGAAGTTCGTTTCTCCCGGCAAATAAGTCAGTCTTGCCGATGCATCGGGCGCGGTTCGCGAGGACCGCGCCCGATGTGCGTTTACGGCGCACGTTCGCAATAGAACGAGTTGGCGCGGGTTTCCCCCTCTTTTCGCCCCATCGTCCCATGCCGCGATAGCCGAGAATTCACGCTATCGAAAGAGGCAGGATTCCATGGTCATCACGTTTGTCGTTCATCAAGGTCAGCGCATTCTCGATGCCCTCGCAAGCATCGTCGGCGGGAGCAAGTAATGCAGGTGAGTCGTAACATCGTGCGCGGCGTGAAGCTCGCGCTGCCCGTCGCAATCGGCCTCGCGCCGTATCTGGCGTTCGCGCAAAGCACGGCGGGGCTGCCCGCCTTCAACACGAGTCCCGGCCCGAACGGCGGCACGACGTACTCGCTCAGCGTGCAGACGATGCTGCTGCTGACGATGCTCTCGTTCCTGCCCGCGATGGTCCTGATGATGACGAGCTTCACGCGCATCATCATCGTGCTGTCGCTGTTGCGGCAGGCGCTCGGCACCACGAGCACGCCGCCGAACCAGGTGCTCGTCGGCCTCGCGCTGTTTCTGTCGTTCTTCGTGATGTCGCCGGTTCTCGACAAGGCTTACACCGACGCATACAAGCCCTTCTCCGAAGGCCAGATCGCGATGGATCAGGCGATGACGCGCGGCGTCGCGCCCTTCAAGCAGTTCATGCTGAAGCAGACGCGCGAATCGGATCTCGCGCTGTTTGCGCGCATCTCGCACGCCGCGCCGATGAACGGACCGGAAGACGTGCCGCTTTCGCTGCTCGTGCCGTCGTTCGTCACGAGCGAATTGAAGACGGGCTTTCAGATCGGCTTCACGATCTTCATTCCGTTTCTCATCATCGACATGGTGGTGGCGAGCGTGCTGATGTCGATGGGCATGATGATGGTTTCGCCTTCGACGATCGCGCTGCCGTTCAAGCTGATGCTGTTCGTGCTCGTCGATGGCTGGCAGTTGCTGATCGGCTCGCTCGCGCAGAGCTTCGTTTCCTGATTTCGTGAGACTTTGAAATGACGCCAGAATCCGTCATGACGATGGCGCATCAGGCGATGTACGTCGCCTTGTTGCTCGCCGCGCCCTTGTTGCTGGTCGCGCTCGTCGTTGGTCTCGTGGTGAGCCTGTTCCAGGCGGCCACCCAGATCAACGAATCGACGCTCTCGTTCATTCCGAAGCTGATCGCGGTGGCGGTGACGCTCGTGATCGCCGGTCCGTGGATGCTCTCGACGCTGCTCGACTACATGCGCCACGTTTTCACGATCACGCCTGCGATCACGGGCTGAGTTTCGTTCGATGTTCTCCGTCACCTATGCGCAGCTGAACGGCTGGCTCACGGCGTTTCTGTGGCCGTTCGTGCGAATTCTCGCGCTGATCGCCACCGCGCCCGTGCTGAGCCACATGGCGATTCCGATGCGCGTGAAGATCGCGCTTGCGGCCTTCATCTCGCTGATCGTCGCGCCGACGCTGCCCGCGATGCCGCAGGCGACGGTGTTTTCGGCGGCGGGCGTGTGGATCATCGTGAATCAGTTTCTGATCGGCGCGGCGATCGGCATGGTGATGCAGATCGCGTTCGCGACCGTCGATGCAGCCGGCGAGTTCATCGGGCAGCAGATGGGCCTCGGTTTCGCGACGCTTTACGATCCGCGCGCGGGTGGCAATGCGGTGGTCGTGTCGCGCTATCTGAACACGCTGGCGATGCTCGCGTTTCTCGTCTTCGATGGCCATCTGCAGTTGATGAGCGCGCTGGTGGCGACTTTTCAGAGCGTGCCGATCGAGGCGAATGTGGTGGCGTCGGCCTCGCATGCGCAGGGATGGCGCGTGTTGGTCGGGTATGGCGCGAGCGTGTTTTCGACGGGCTTGCTGCTGGCGTTGCCGATCGTGGCGGCGCTGCTTATCGCCAATCTGGCGCTCGGCGTTTTGAATCGCGCTGCGCCGCAGATCGGGATATTTCAGGTCGGGTTTCCGGTGACGATGCTCGTCGGGCTGCTTTTGTTGCAGCTCATGGTGCCGAATCTGATGCCGTTTTTTCAGCGGGTTTTCGATGTGGGGATTGCGCAGATTGGGCGGGTTGCGGGGGCGCTTTAGTCGCTAAAGAAGCGCCCGCTGCAAGGGCGCCCGATGCTCATGCACTTTGATGATTCGATACTCGTTTTTCAACGCGCCAGCTTCGATCGATTGAATTTGGCGTAGATCGACGACGAGGACGTCGCCTTTTCCAAAGCGTTCGCCGCTATTCACTTTGCTCAGAAATACTTCGTCGTCCAATGCGGCGAAAAAAGGATATTGGCCGTCGTGAACGCGCCATTTGTTTCCGTCCTTGTCCGAGTTGGCTTCCTTTGCATACCCAACCGCAGCGCGTAGCGCTGTGCCGAAGCTGTTTCGTGCTGAACCAGCGCGCTCAACGTATTCGGGCGGCAGATCGTGCGCGAGCCAAGCCCGATTGGTTCTATGAGGGCACTCTTTAGGCGAGTGCCACCGAGGACGAGAGGACTACCCAAATTGCGTGTGACCGCGGGCTTGAAAAGCTGCTTTCTTTGCCTACTTTCTTTGCAGCAGCAAAGAAAGTAGGTGCCGCCCCGCACAGGGGCAACGTTAATAGACCGACGCGAATACGGGATCCGGCGAAAGCAGAAGGGAGAACGCAGAAAGCAAAAAAAGCCGCCTTCAACCCTGAATGTAATCAAACAACGACATCTTCTGAATCTGCGAAAACGCCATCTGCGCGGCCTGCAGCGAACTCTGCGTCAACTCGTACTGACTGATCGACGAAACGAGGTCGATGCTCGTCAGATTCGCGATGTCACTCGCCGTCTGCGTCTGACTCGTCTGCATTGCGCTCTGCGTCGACTGCACTTGCTGCTCGCGTCCGCCCACCACCGTCTGCGCCGCCAGCACGTTGTTGAACGTGTTGCTCACCTTCGTGCCGATCGTCGTCAGCGTGTTGGTCAGCGCCGCCTGCGCGCCCGGCGATCCCGTCGGCTGCTTGAGCGCGTTCACGAGGCTGTCGAGCGTCGCGAAGATGTCGTTGTTGCCCGACGCCGCCGGCTCCACGGAGAACGTGTCGCCATCGGCGGGCGTGCCGTCGATCGTCACCTTCTGGCCGCCAAGCGCGATGTCCGTGCTGCCCGTGTAGGCCACGTTCGTCGGCAACGATGAATCCGCCGGGTTCGACGTGACCGAGTAGGTCGTCGAGCCATCCGTCGCCGAGACCGAGAACTTGATCGTGTACGTGCTCGCATTGGCCGCGTTGCTCGTATCGTTGACGCTCACGCCGCTGATCGTCCCGGTGCCCGTGTTCGTGCTGGCCGCGCTCGACACCGGATCGCTTTCCGTCGGCAATACGCTGCCGAAGATCGACGCGCCCGTGTCACCCACCGGGATCGTCCGTCCTTCGCTGATCTGCACCGTGCGCTGGCCGTAATCGCCCGAATACTGCGCGCCGACGCCCGACGGGTCGTTCGTGTACGGCTGCGTGCCGCCCTTGAGTCCCGAGAAAATATAGTTGCCGTTGCTGTCCGTGGTGTTCGCGAGGCTGAAGAGCTGATCGCGCAAACCCTGAATCGTGTTCGCGATGGCCGTGCGGTCCGAATCGGTGAGCGAACCGTCGCCCGCATGCACGATCTGCGTCTGCACGCTCGTCAGCGCGCTGCTCACGCTGCTCAGCGTCGCGTCTTCCTGCTGCAGCGCGGACAACGCCGTCGTCTGATTCGTGCCGTACTGCGTGAGCGCGCCGCTTTTCATCGTGAGCTGCACCGCCTGCGCCGCGCCGAGCGGATCGTCCGACGCGGTGAGAAGGCGCTTGCCCGACGAGATCTGCTGATACATCGACGAAAGCGTACTTTGCTGGTCGCTCATCGAAGCGACGTTCAGGTTGAAGTACTGGGAACTGGAAATACGCATCGCGTTTAGCCTCAGTTGAACATGCCGAGCAGCGACTGGAACAGCGTCGCGGCGGTCTGAATCACCTTGCTGTTCGCTTGATAGAGCTGCTGGTACTGAATCAGGTTGGCCGCCTCTTCGTTCAGGTTCACGCCCTGCACCGATTGCTGCGCCGAAGTCGCCTGGTTGAGGAGCGAGGTCTGCGCCGTGCTCGTCGCCTTGAGCTGATTCGTCTGGTTGCCGATGTTGTTGATATAGCTCGAGTACGAACTCGTCAGCGTGTCCGTGCCGCCGTTGAGCGACTTCGCCGACACCAGGTTCGACATCGCGAGCGCATTGCTGCCGTCGCTCGTGCCGCCCTTGTTCTGCGCGATCGCGAACGCGTCGCCGTCCTTCGGCGTGCCGCTGATGGTCGCCGAAACGCCCATCGCCGAGACCGTGAGACCGTTGTTCGCGTCGTACGGAATCGTCGTGCCCGCGGTGTACGTCGTCGTGCCGACAGTGACATCGACATCCGATGTAAAGCCGTTCGCCGACGCGCTGTACGTCAGGTTGATGCCCGACGTCATCGTGTTGCTCGTCACCGTCGCCGACGAAATCGATGCCGTGCCGGTGTTCGTGGTCGCCGCCGACGTCACCGCGGGCGACGCCGCCGCGATCGCCGCGCCGTTGCTCGTCGTGAGCTTGAAGTTGTCGAGCGCGCCGCGCGTCGGCTGGATCGTGAACGAGTCGCCCTTCTGCACGCCGCTGAGCGTCGACACGTCGATGTTCAGGCCGTTGATCGTCTTGTTCGTCTCCGTCGCCGGATCGATCGTGCCGAGTGTATTGCCGCTTGCCGGGTCCGTCACCGTGTACTTGCTGCCGTCGTACGTGACCGTGAAGTCGTTCGTCGGCGGCTGTGCGCCATCGGCGATCGTCGCCGTCGGCACGCCGGTGCCCTTGTTGCGCGCGTTCGAGATGACGGTCGGATCGCTCGTCGAAAACAGCTTGCCGCCGGCCTGGCCGTTGAGGTCGAGACCGAGCGCGTTCTGATCGTTCAACTGATTGGCGAAGCTCGTCGCGATCGCGCCGAGTTGCGCCTGCGCCGGATCGAGCGTCTGCGTGCGGAAGTCGATGAGACCGCCGACCGTGCCGCCCGTCAGCGCCGAGTTGTCGAGGTACTGCATGTTCGCGGCCGTCTGCGTCGCGCCGTTGCTGCTCTGGTAGGCGATCGTGAGCTCGCTCGGATCGGACGGCGACGGCACGGCTTGCAGCCCGTACTGCGTACCTCCGACGACGAGCGGCTGCCCGTTGCCGATGAACACGTTGTAGTTGCCGTCGGACTGCACGACCTGCACGCCGATCATCGACGACAGGTTCGTGACGAGCTGATCGCGCTGATCGAGCAACTGGTTCGGCTGCTGGCCGCCCGCGCTGGCGATGTTGATCTGCTTGTTGAGATCGGCGATCTGTTGCGAGTAGCTGTTGATCTGCGAGACCGCGCTCGTCAGTTGCGTGTTGACGCTCTGACGCAGTTGGTCGTATTGCTGGCCTGCCGTGTTGATCTGATCGGCGAGCGTTTGCGCGCTGCTCATCAGCGACTGGCGCGCGGAGGAGCTGTTCGCCGAATTCGCCACCGACTGCAGGCCGGAGAAGTAATTCGAGATGCCTTTCGAGATGCCGGAAGTCGGATCGCCGACGAGGTTGTTCAGCTGCGAGATCAGCGAGTAATACGTGCTGGCGGCGCTGCTGGACGCTTGCGTGTTGTTGACTTGCGTCGTCAGGTACTGGCTGTACTGGCGCGTGACGGTGACGGCCTGAACGCCGCTGCCGAGATAGCCCGAGCCGGTGAACTGACCGGGCGACTCCTGATACTGGACTTTCTCGAGCGTATAGCCCGGCGTCGCGGCGTTGCTGATGTTCTGTCCCGTCGTCGTGAGGCCCCATTGGGCCGCGTTCAAACCGGAAAGACCAATGCTGAAGATGTTATTGGACATGCGTGAATCCTGGTGAAGCGGCGTTGGATCGAGCGCTGCCGCATGGCTGATTTGTATATCGGCCGATTGCCGGGGAAGTTGAGCGTTTGCGGGCTGAGTTTTGGCTTTTACCGAAGCCCGGGCGGTTTTTGCGATGGGGCCATTATCGGAGAGGTGGCGCAATGGCTATTGCGCGAAGAGCATGCCTTTTTGGGGCTAATTCTTCGATTTTGTTTCGTTGGCCTTGGTTTTTCGCTTTTGCTTTCGCTTTTGCTTTTGCTTCCGGTTTCGCCGGATCCCGTGTTCGTGTGGGTCTATTAGCGTTGCCCCTGTGCGGGGCGGCACCTACTTTCTTTGCTGCTGCAAAGAAAGTAGGCAAAGAAAGCAGCTTTTCAGGCCCGCGGTCACACGCAATTTGGGTGGTCCTCTCGTCCCAGGCGGCACTCGCCTAAAGAGTGCCCTCATCACAATAACCGGGCTTGGCTCGCGCACGGTCCGCCGCCCGAAACCGTTGTGAACGCTGGTTCAGCACGAAAGAGCTTCGGCACAGCGCTACGCGCTGCCGCCGGGTATGCGAGGGAAACCAACGTGCGGCGGTTGCAGTGAGATGGAGGCGTTAGTGAAGAAGCGCATGCTTCCCCGATTGGCCGGTCGGCCGCGAAGCGGGCCGGAGCCATTTCGTGCTGAACCGGTTTGTTGTGTGGCGAGTGATGGCGGACCGTGCGCGAGCCAAGCCCGATGGGGCCTATGAGGGCACTCTTTAGGCAGCCCACGATGGACGAGAGGACTACCCAAATTGCGTGTGACCGCGGGCGTGTCAGTAGCTGCTTTCTTTGCTTACTTTCTTTGCAGCAGCAAAGAAAGTGAGTGCCGCCCCGCACAGGGGCAGTGCTAATAGACCGACACGAAAACGGGATCCGGCGAAAACGAAAGCAAAAGCAAAACCCCTACTTCGCCAAAGACCGTCGCTTCATCTCAAGCTGAGTGATCAGCCGCTGAAGAGTATTCTCCGCCGACCCCGGCATCGAAACAAACTTGAACCCGATGGTATATCGCCGATCCCCTTTCGCCGTCGTCGATTCCCGATGCGAAACCAGCATCATATCCACCGTCACACGTCCATTCGCGCTGAAATGCAGCTCGGCATCCTGAAACACGATGCCCATCTCCAGATCCGCGATGCGATCATCCGTCGTGCGCAGCGCCACGCCGCCCAGCGACAGATCATGCACCTCGAAGCGGAATCGCTCGCCATCCGGCAACGAACCCGTGCAGATGTAAGGATCGAGAACCGGCGTATCGACACGGAAATACTCGCGCCGCTGCATGTAGTACAGCACCGTCGGAAAATCGACTTCGAACGCCGGACGCCCGTCGAACATCGTTTCGCGCGCACCCGGCGTCGTGAACTCGACGCGCACGCCATCCGGCGCCGCACTGAAAATCAGCTTCTGCGACGCAAGCACGCCGCGATTCTGCTCGTCGAGACCGCCCCAGTCGAACGTGAAGCGATGCGCGGTCACATCGACGTCGAGCACGCGCGTGACGATCTGACCGTCGCCGTATTGCGCCGTCAGAAAGTCCCCGCGATTGGCGAGATTGCGCAGCGCCACGCCGATTTCCAGCGGATTACGCCTGCCGAAATCCACGATCGGCGCGATATCCTCGTCGGCAACGTCATGCTTTTGATTGGTGTTCATGGTGCTAGCCGTGTTCATTGTGCTCGCGCGCTGCCCGACCCTCGAACATCGCGCGACGATCCGAACCGAATAGGTCCGGCACTTCGATTATTCAGGTTAGCGGCATACCTCTTCAAAAGTTTAGGGTCGCCCGCCGAAAAATGTATGTGGTGCGCCGTCCCTATGGACGTAAAACGTTTGCTTCCCCGAAGCAATAAAGCGGCCGAATACATCGGCTGAATGCGCGGCGTGGCCCGCGCTTCAATATCGAACTACGCGGTCGAACGGGCGTCAGACGATCTGACGCATGATCGAGATGAGCTTCTTCGCGTACTGCGGATCGGTCGCGTAGCCCGCCTTCTGCATGCCGTGCGCGAAGCCCGCGACGTCGCGCGAAGCCTGAATCACCGGCGCATAACGCGGATTGTTCTTGATGACGCTCGCGTAATCGGTAAGCGCGTCCTCGTACGAATCGTAAGCGCGGAATTTCTCGACGACCTTCTGCGGACGGCCGTTGATGTATTCCGTCGTCACCGAGCTGACAGTCTTGCCGTTCCAGTCTTTCGTCGCCTTGACGCCGAAGATGTTGTGGCTCGTCGCGCCGTTCGGATGCTTGATCTCGCGCTTGCCCCAGCCCGATTCGAGCGCCGCCTGACCGATGATGAAGCGCGCCGGAATGCCCGTCGCCGCGCTCGCGGCCTGCGCCGGCACGGCGAGCCGGTCGACGAACGCGTTCACCTTGTCAGACCCGTTGCCGCGCGCCGGCGCTTCCACCGAATCCGCCGCCGTGTAGCCCTTGCCCGCGAGCGACGCGTTGTTCCTGTTGCCCTGCGCCGCCGCGTAAGCCTTCGCCATCGCGTTCATCGCGGCGAGATTGCCCGCGTTCGCGTCGAGATCGCCGCCGCCGCCCGACATGCCGCCGAGCGTCTGCATCGCGTTCATCGTGCTCATCGTGTTCATGGCGCCGCCCTTGCCGTCCGCGCCGGTCTGCGCGCCCGAGTTGCGCATGAGCTGCTTGAGCATCATGTCCGCGACGCCGATGCCCTTCGACGACATCTGCTGCGACAATTGCTGATCGAGCATCGACGTGAAGGTCTTCGAATCGTTCGATTCGAACGGGCTGTCCGAAGGCGTCGCGTCGCGCATGCTCTTCAGCATCATCTGCGTGAAGACGGCGTCGAACTGCTTGGCCGCTTCCTTCAGGCCCTGCTGCGGGTTCGCGCCGGCCTGCGCGCGCAATGCGTCGAAGCCCTGCGTGTCGAGCGCGAAACGGTTCGAGAGATTCGAGAATCCGCTGCTCGTATCGGTCGATGCCAGCGCGGTGCCGGCGATGCCGTTCGTGTTCGAGTTCATAGGTTCTTATTCGTTTTAGATGATTTCGAGGTCTGCGCGCAGCGCGCCCGCGGCCTTCATCGACTGAAGGATCGAGATGAGATCGGCCGGCGTCGCGCCGAGCGCATTGAGCGCCTTCACGACATCCGCGAGATTCGCGCCCGCCGACAGCATCTTGAGCGCGCCGCTGTCCTGCTTCAGCTGAATCGACGATTCCTTCGCCGCAACCGTCTGGCCGTTCGAGAACGCGTTCGGCTGGCTCACCGCCGTCTTCGTGTTGATGACGACCGACAGATTCCCGTGCGCGACCGCGCAGTTCTGCAGCGTGACCATCTGATTCATCACGATGGAACCCGTGCGCGCGTTCAGGATCACCTTCGCGGCGGCCTGCGCCGGACGCACGTCGATGTTCTGCAGCTGCGCCATGAACGACACCTGCTCGCTCGGCTCCTGCGGCGCGCGCAACTGGATCGTGCGGCCGTCGAGCGCGAGCGCGGTGCCCATGCCGAACTGATTGTTCACGGCCGCGACGATGCGCTGCGTCGTGTCGAAATCCATTTCGCGCAGTTCCATCTGCATGACGCCGCCCTGCTGCTGCAACGCCGACGGCACCGCGCGTTCGACGATCGCGCCCGCCGAGATGCGGCCGACCGCGAGCTGGTTCACCTGCACCTTGCTGCCGTTCGCGCTCGCGCCCGCGCCGCCGACGACGAGATTGCCCTGCGCCATCGCGTACACCTGGCCATCGGCGCCTTTCAGCGGCGCCATCAGGAGCGTGCCGCCGCGCAGGCTCTTCGCGTTGCCGAGCGACGAAACCGTCACGTCGATCGCCTCGCCGGGACGCGCGAACGGCGGCAGCGTGGCCGTCACCATCACGGCGGCCACGTTCTTCAATTGCATGTTCGACGACGTCGACGGGTTCACCGTGATGCCGAGGTTGCCGAGCATGTTGGTGAGCGATTGCGTCGTGAACGGCGTCTGCATCGTCTGGTCGCCGGTGCCGTCGAGACCGACGACGAGACCGTAGCCGATCAGCGGATTGTCACGCACGCCCTGAAACTGCACGAGATCCTTGAGGCGCTCGGCGTGCGCCTGATGCGCCGAACCGATGGCGACGAGCGCGGCTGCGAGCGAGAACGAAACGAAACGGAGAAACGGATTCATGATCAGAACGGCGCGACGTTGAGGAAGAAGCGCTGGAGCCAGCCCATGTTCTGCGCTTCGTCGATGTAACCCTTCGCCGAGTATTCGATCTTCGCGTCGGCGACCTGCGTGGAATAGACGGTGTTGCTACCCGAGATGGTCGTCGGGTTGACGACGCCCGAGAAGCGCACGTACTCGTTGCCCTGGTTGATGAGCATCTGCTTTTCGCCGCTCACCTGCAGGTTGCCGTTGGGCAAAACGTCCGTGACGGTCACGGTCAGCGTGCCGCTGAACGTGTTGGCCGCGCTCGCGCCGCCCGTCGCGGTGAACTTGTTCGCGCCGGTGGCCGAAAGGTTCGTGTTGTTGAAGAGGCCGCCGAAGAGGCCCGGCGTGGTCGGCACGGCGAACGACGCGTTGCCGCCGCGGTTGGTGTTCGCCGCCGACGACTTCGTCGCGTTGACGTTTTCCGAGATCACGATGGTCAGGATGTCGCCCACGTTGCGCGGACGCTGGTCTTCGAACAGCGGCCGGCCCGCGTAGCCCGCGTTGTAGATCGCGCCGGGCGAACGCGTGCCGACGGGCGGCTGCGGCGGACGCGCGGTCATCGGCTGCTGGATGATCGGCTCTTTCGGCACGAGGCCGCACGCGGCCAGCGATGCGATGAGCGCGCCGATCGACGCGCGCGAAAGAATGTGAGTGAGCGACATCGTGATAACTCTTCTGAAGCGGATTCAGGCATCAGTGTGACGCCATCGCCGCGATTCCCATCCGTCGAATAGAGGGGATTAAACCTGCATTTGCGAAAGCGTCTGCAACATCTGGTCGGACGTGGTCACGGCCTTGCTGTTGATTTCGTACGCGCGCTGGGTCTGGATCATGTTGACCAGTTCCTGCACCACGTTGACGTTCGACGCTTCCACATAACCCTGTTGCAGCGAGCCCGCGCCGTTCAGTCCCGGCTGCGACACGTTCGGCGCGCCCGAGCTGCTCGTTTCCGAGAACAGGTTTTCGCCGCGCGCATCGAGGCCGGCCGGGTTGATGAAGGTCGCGAGCGTGACCTGGCCGACCGTCGTGCTGGTCGACGTGTTCGCGGTCGTCACCGACACCGTGCCGTCCGAACCGATGGTGATCCCCGTCGCGTTCTGCGGAATTGTGATCGCCGGATTCAGCTGATACCCGCTCGACGTGACGAGCTGGCCTTGCGAGTTCGTCTGGAACGAGCCGTCGCGGGTGTAGGCGGTCGAGCCGTCGGGCATCGTCACCTGGAAGAAGCCCTGGCCGTTGATCGCGACGTCCTTCGAATTGCCGGTCTGCTGCAGGTTGCCCTGCGTGTAGAGGCGCTCGGTCGCGACCTGTTGCACGCCGGTGCCGAGCTGCACGCCCGATGCGAGTTCGGTCTGCTGCGTCGAATTCGCGCCCGGCTGGCGCGTCGTCTGATACAGCAGATCCTCGAACACCGCGCGCGAGCCCTTGAAGCCGTTCGTGCTCACGTTGGCGAGGTTGTTCGAGATGGTGTCCATCTGCGCTTGCTGCGCATTCATGCCGGTCGCGGCGATGTAGAGAGAGCGATTCATCTTGTTTCGTATCCTGTGTAGCCGGCGTTTGCCGCGTGTTTGCAGCCTGTTTGCCGCTTAAGAGAAGTTGAGCAGCTTGTTGGCCGACTGTTCGTTCTGGTCCGCCGATTCCATCAGCTTCGTCTGCATCTGGAATTGCCGCGCGTTGGTGATCATCGAGACCATCGCGGCAACCGGATTCACGTTGCTGCCTTCGAGCGCGCCGCCGGCCACGACCACGTTCGGATCCGCGTCGGCGGGGTCGCCGCCGGCGGTGCGAAAGAGCCCGTCATCGCCGCGCGTGAGCGTCGCCGGATCGGGATTCACGAGCTTGAGCTGATCGACGACCGCGATCGCCGTCGGCGGGTCGCCGGGAATCAGCGCGGAGATCGTGCCGTCCTTGCCGATGGTGACTTCCGCGCCCGGCGGAATCGACAGCGGACCGCTGTTGCCCAGCACCGGCAGATTGTTCGCCGTGACGAGCTGGCCGTTCTGATCCACATGCAGATTGCCGGCGCGCGTGTAAGCCTCGCTGCCGTCGGCGGCCTGCACGGACAACCAGCCCTGTCCCTGAACGGCGACATCGAGCGGATTG
Organism: Caballeronia sp. AZ7_KS35; assembly: GCF_023631045.1. NCBI lineage: Bacteria > Pseudomonadati > Pseudomonadota > Betaproteobacteria > Burkholderiales > Burkholderiaceae > Caballeronia > Caballeronia sp. AZ7_KS35. The sequence continues at coordinate 55,816 of NZ_JALQDV010000001.1, forward strand.
CCCGTCTGCTGGATCGGGCCTGCCGAGTAGTCCGCGTTCGGCGTCGACGAAAGCACGAAAGTGCGCGTCGTGCCATCGGCGGACTGGTCTTCGAACGACATCGGCACCTGGCGGAACGCCGCGAGCTGCGCCTTGAAACCCGTGGTCGACGTGTTCGCGAGGTTGTTCGCCACGACGGCCTGCTGCTCGAGCGCCTGGCTCGCGCCGGTCATCGCGGTGTAGATCAGACGGTCCATGAATCGCTTTCCTTCTTCCTAATGCGTCAAATTCGCGTGCAGACGACGGTTACAGATTGATCAGCGTCTGATCGACGGTCTGCTGCGTCTTGATCGTCTGCGCGTTCGCCTGATAGTTGCGCTGCGCGGTGATCAGATTCACGAGCTCGCTCGTCAGGTCGACGTTGGAGTTCTCCACCGCGCCGCCCTGCAGCGTGCCGTGGTTGGTCGAGCCCGGCACGCCGACTTGCGGTGCGCCCGACGCCGAGGTCTGCGCGTAGACGTTGCCGCCGAGATCCTGCAGGCCGTTCTGGTTGTTGAAGTTGGCGATGGCGATCTGCCCGAGCGCCTTTGTTTGGCCGTTCGAGTAGTTGCCCGTCAGCGTGCCGTCGGTGCTGACCGTGAAGCCCGTCAGCTCGCCCGTGCTGTTGCCGTCCTGCGCGATGTTGGTCACGCCGTCTTTCGCGCCGTACTGCGTGGTGCCGTTGAGGTCGATCGTCAGCGCTTGCTGCGTCGCGCCGCCGTCCCCGCCGTTCGGAATCGAGAACGTGAACTTGCCGGTTGCCGCCGTCGCCGCGCCGCTCGAATCGGTCGTCGAGGTCAGCGTGCCCGACGAATTGAACGCCATCGTGCCGAGCGAAATCGGCGCGCTGACCGGGTCGCCGTAGGTCGCGTAGGCTTGCCACGTATTCGTCGTCGCGCTCTTCTGGAAGTACACGGACACTTTCTGCGTGCCGCCGAGCGAGTCGTATACATCGACGGACGTCGACTGGTTGAAGGTCGTCGAATCGGTCGGATCGAAGGCGCCGGTCGGCGCGGTGTCCTGCGAGTTCAGGTTGAACGCGGCCGTGATGTTCTTGGTCGCGGTCGGCGCGACGTTCGACGTCGGCACGGTCAGCGGCACGGTGCTCGCGCTGTTGACGACGCCGTCCGAGTTCGCGGCGTAACCCATCAGTTGCAGGCCCGCCGAGTTGACGATGCGGCCCTGGTTGTCGAGATGGAACACGCCGTTGCGCGAATACACGATCGAGCCGTTGTTCGACAACTGATAGAAACCGTTGCCGTTGATCGCGACATCGAGCGCCTGGTTGGTCGTCGTGATCGTGCCTTGCGAGAACTGCTGCTGCACTTCGGCGAGCTTCGTGCCGATGCCGATCTGGTTGTTCACGGCCGTGGCCATCGAATTCGCGTACATGTCGGCGAATTGCGCGGAGCCCTGCTTGAAGCCGACCGTGTTCGCGTTGGCGATGTTGTTGCCGATGACGTCGAGATCGCTCGATGCAGCGCCCAGACCGCTCAGTGCTTGTTGGTAACTCATTTGATGTTTCTCCGTAACGAGCCCGCGCCCGTCCTGAAATTGGATTTAGAGGATCGACGCGACGCCCGACAGCGCGACCGTGGAGCCGTTCGACAGCTTGAGGCCCGGCGCACCGCCGGACATCTGCACGACGCTTTGCACTTGCGAAGCCGACAGCGTCGTCGCGGTCGCCTGCTGGCCGTTGATCGTGCCTTGCGCGGTGATCGTGTACGTGCCGTCGGCGAGCGTGGCGCCCTTCGAATCGACCGGCGTCCAGCCCGTCACCGGCACGACGCCCGCGCCTTGCGCGCCGAGGTCGAGCGTGTTGACGATCTGGCCCGACGAGTTCTTCACGACGATCTGCAGGTCGCTCACGTCGTTGGCCAGTTGCACGCCGAAGCTCGACGACTTGCCGCTCGACACCGTCATGTTGTTGCCCGCGGCGAGCACGTTCGAGCCGATGAGCAGCGCCGCCTGCGTCTGCTGGCCGGCGGAAAGCTGAGTCGCGAGCGAGGACAGCGACGTGTTCAGCTGGCCGATGCCCGTCACCGTGTTGATCTGCGCGAGCTGCGAGGTCATCTGCGAGCTGTCGGCGGGATTCGTCGGATCCTGGTTCTTGAGCTGCGTCACGAGCAGCGTCAGGAATGTGTTCTGCAGATCCGACGCCGATTGCGCGCCGGTCGCCGAGGTCGATGACGTCGACGAGCTCGACGATGCGCCGTTCATGGTGTCGAGCAGCGTCTGCGACACCGTGGTGCCGTTGCTGCCGATGGTTGTGCTGGTCGTCACGTTGTGTTCCTTGAGTGTCTCTATCAGGTTCCGATGGTCAGGGTCTTGAGCATCAGTTGCTTGGCGGTGTTGAGCGTCTCGACGTTCGCCTGATAGGAACGCGACGCGGAAATCATGTTGACCATCTCCTGCACCGGATCGACGTTGGGCAGCGTCACATAGCCGTCCGCGTTCGCCGCCGGGTTGCTCGGGTCGTAGCTGGTCTTCATCGGGCTCGGATCGTCGACGACGCCCGTCACCTGCACGCCGCCGACCTGCTGGCCCGACGCGGTCTTCGCGCCGCCGAGCGGATCGACCGCGAACACGACCTGCTTGGCCTTGTACGGCTTGCCGTCGGGGCCGGTCGTGCTGTCCGCGTTCGCGAGGTTGGACGCGGTGACGTTCAGGCGCTGCGCCTGGGCTGACATCGCCGAGCCGGCGACGTTGAAGATGTTCATCAAGGAAGGCATGTGTTTCTCCTACTGCGCTCAACTGTTCGACGTAATCGCCGACAACATCGATTTGATTTGCGACGACAGCACCGTCATGCCCGCCTCGAAGTGCAGCGCGTTGTCCGCGAACTGCACGCGTTCCGAGTCGAGATCCACCGTGTTGCCGTCGAGCGACGGCTGGCTCGGCACGCGATAGGCGAGCTTGCCGTAGTCGTCGCTCGGGCCGCCCGACGCGGACAGCGTCGACGTGCCGCTCATGTGGCCCTTGGCCGTCGTCGCCATGCCGCCGCTCGTGCTGACGCGGACGGGTTGCGCCATCTTCAGCGTCGAGCCGTTCGATGCGCTGCCGCCCTGCTTGAGCGCGCCCGCGAGCGCGCTCGAAAAGTCGACGTCGCGCGCCTTGTAGCCGGGGGTGTCGGCGTTGGCGATATTCGACGACAGCAATTCCTGCCGATACGCGCGCACGTCGAGCGCCTCGCGGCCAAATGCGAATTCCTTGTCGAGTCTGTCAAGCATTGCGGTTTCTCCTGTCGGCAGCGCCGGGGCCTTTTTGCATGACACGCATCTTAGGAGCGGCGCGCAATAACTAATCCGACGAATAACCGGGAAACGGGGCCTCTATTCGACGCTTGCGTTATCCGGCCGATATCTAGAATTCGTCTCGTTGCCGATTGCGGGTCTTTTTCCCGCCGCAAACGGATCAATGCAGTCGCCGCATCGTTTGCGGCCCGATCGAATCAGGTACGGAGAAAGTCGATGAGCAGGTCCGCGAAACGTGCATCGAACCCTACGGCTCGCGCCGCAGCGACGTTCGCGCGCCGCACGCTGCGCGGTCTGGCCGGCGTGTCTCTATGGATGGGAGTGGCTGCGCTCGCACAGGCGCAGCAGGCCGACGGCCCGATCGTCATTCCGGGCAACGCCGAAACCAATCCGGCCGCCGCAGCCGACATGGCCCAAAAGCTGACGGCACGCGCCGCGACGCCCGTTGCCGCGGCGCCCGCGCCTGAAATGACGCGTCCGGGCCCGAGCGGCTATCGCGCCGCGACCAAAGCCGCCGACGCCGCGATGCGCAACGCCGCGCTCGAACTCGACGCCCGCGCCGACGCCGCCGACGATTCGATGAACAGCGCGATGAACAGCGCGATGAACAGCGCGATGAACGACGCGAGCGGCATGATCGTGATTCCCGGACCGGGCGAAGCGAAGCCTGCGCGCGCGGTTGCGGTTGCGGCGCCTGCGCTTCAGAAAGCGCCGGCCGCATCCGCTTCGCGCGAGGTGATGCCCGTCGTCGTGACGCGCGACGATGGCGTCGTCCGCGGCGCGAGCGTCAAACCCGTCGCGGCCAGCCCCGCGACGCCCGTCGCCGCCGCCGCTTCGCCGATGAAGCGCGTGAGCTTCAATCCGTCGGCGGCAGCAGCAACGCCGGCCGCAGCGGCAGCCGCCACCATGCAAGACGGCGAATCGATCCGCCTCACCGCGCTCAACTTTCTTCAGCAGCAGGCCGCCGGCTTGCCGGGCAAGGTCGACATCACCGTGACGCCGGTCTTTCCGCGCGGTCTCGCGGCGTGCTCGGCGCTCGATCCGTTCATGCCGACGGGCGCGCGCCTCTGGGGTCGACTGACGGTCGGCGTGCGCTGCGTCGGCGAGCGTCCGTGGACGCTTTACGTGCAGGCGCGCGTATCGATCAACGCCACTTACTACACCGCCGCGCGCGCAATCGCGCCGGGCGAAGTGCTGAGCAACGCCGATCTCGTCGCCCGCGACGGCGATCTCACCGTGATGCCGCAGGCCATCGTCACCGATCCGGCTCAGGCCGTCGGCGCAGTCGCACTGTCGCGCGTGCCGGCCGGCCTGCCGCTGCGCACCGACATGCTGCGCGCGTCGACGTCGGTGTCGATCGGCCAGACCGTGCACGTCGTCGCCGGCGGCTCCGGATTCTCGATTTCCGCCGACGGCACCGTGATGAACAACGCGGCGCCCGGCCAGCAAGTACGCGTCAAAACCGCCGGTGGCCAGATCATCACCGGCATCGTGAAGGACAGTCAGACGGTGGAAGTGGCCCTGTAAAACGGGATGTGTTCGGTCCCCCACACTTGTTTCATTTTGTTGCAAATGCGCTCGATGCCCGCCAAATAAGGCTCAGAGCGCGATAGGCAGAGCGAACGGCAGTTGGCAGTCCGGCGTCAGGGTAAAGTTTTCAAGACCCGTCGCCGTTAAAGGACTCAACACGTTCGGGAATGGACATCGTGAAGATCGAATCGAATAGCAACACCAATCTGGCTGGCCTTCAAGACAATCTGCCGCGCGCGTCGCAAAACGACGCGAAAGGTGCCGCGGGCACCGTGCAGCAATCGCAAGCGGGCGCGAGCCCGGCGAAGAATTCGACGGTGAGTCTGTCGTCGGTTTCGAGCGACTTGCGCGCATCGAGCGGCTCGGACATCGACACGGCGAAAGTCGAGTCGATCAAGGCCGCAATCCGCGACGGCAGCCTGAAGATGGACACCAGCAAGATCGCCGACGGCATTTTGAGCACCGCTCGCGACCTGCTGCAAACGAGAACCCCGCCGACCGGCGGCTGAACGCTTCCGTAGCGCCTTCCGCGTGACGGCGAGCGTTGGCGACACCGGGCGGCTTTTCAAACCGCTTTTCGAGCGATGCAATGAGAGACGCCCTGCTTGCCACTGTCACCGAAGAAGTCGCCGCTGTTCTGGCCTTCGAATCCCTCCTCGAGGTCGAGGAAAAAGCGCTGATCGCCGCGCAGCCGCTTCCGGCGCTGCCGACGATCATCGAGAACAAGACCGCGCTCACCGAACGCATCTCCGCTCTCGAAAAGGCGCGCGACGAACAATTGAACGCGCTCGGTTTTCCCGGCGGCTTCGTCGGCATGGAAGCGGCCGCTGCGGGCGACAGCAAGATCGCCGAGCAATGGGCGCTGCTCACCGCCGCGGCCCGCCGCGCGAAACAGGGCAACAACAACAACGGCGTGCTGATCCGCACCCGCATGGAATACAACCGCAAGGCGCTCGCCGCGTTGCAGGTCGCTCCGTCGAAGGGCGGCTTCTACGGTCCGGACGGCCGCGTGCCCGGCGCCTGATCGCCTGTCATTGCCGTTTCTCGCCTCTCGAACGGCGCGCGCTTCTCGCGAGGCGCGCGCCGCTTTTGTTTCCCGCGCTTTCATCGGCCGAATAACCCCCTTTTCCCCGGCTTTATCCGCCGATGGCTGCTCGACGCCTTCCGCAATAATCGCTTTCATCAAAAAGCGGCTTCGTGCCGCTCGCATGTGAAACCGATGGAAGCGATGGAGTAAGGCCCGGTGGCAGAAGAAAGCGATCTCGAAAAAACCGAATCAGCGACTCCCAAGCGCCTGGAAAAGGCGCGGGAGGACGGTCAGGTTGCGCGTTCGCGCGAGCTCGCGTCGTTCGCGCTGCTGGCGGCGGGTTTTTTCGGCGTGTGGGCGTTGTCGGGGCCGATCAACCAGCATTTGCAGACGATTCTTCGCGGCGCGTTCACGTTCGATCACGCGACGGTGCTCGACACGCACCAGATGATGATCGGCGCGGCAAACGCGGGCCGGGAAGGTCTCTTCGCCGTTTTGCCCGTGCTGCTGCTGACCGGATTCGCCGCGCTCGTCGCGCCGATGGCTCTCGGCGGCTGGCTCATCACGACGAAACCGCTCGCGCCGAACTTCGGGCGTCTGAATCCGATCAGCGGTCTCGGCAAGATTTTCTCGATGCAAGGACCGGTGCAGCTCGGCATGTCGCTCTTGAAGACGGCGGTGGTCGGCGGCATGGCGGGCTGGGCGATGTGGAGCCGCAAGGCCGAAGTGCTCGGCCTTTTGACGAAGCCGCTCGATCTCGCGCTCGCCGACGCGATGCACATGATCTTCGTGTGCTGCGCGATGGCGATCGGCGGACTGTTTCTCGTCGCGGCCGTCGACGTGCCGTATCAGCTTTACTCGCACGCGAAGAAGCTGCGCATGAGCAAGGAAGAAGTGAAGCGCGAGCACAAGGAAAACGAAGGCGATCCGCACATCAAGGGCAAGATCCGCCAGCAGCAGCGCGCGGCCGCGCGTCGCCGGATGATGCAGGCGATTCCGACCGCCGATGTCATCGTCACGAACCCGACGCACTTCGCCGTCGCGCTGAAGTACGCCGACGGCGAGATGCGCGCGCCGAAGGTGGTCGCGAAGGGCGTGAATCTGGTCGCGGCGCGTATCCGCGAACTGGGCCGCGAGCACAACGTGCCGCTGCTCGAAGCGCCGCCGCTCGCGCGTGCGCTGTATCACAACGTCGAGATCAACCGCGAGATTCCGGGCGCGTTGTACGGCGCGGTCGCGCAAGTGCTGGCGTGGGTCTACCAGCTCAAGCGCTACAAGGAAGATGGCGGCATCAAGCCGGACGAACCGTCCGATCTCAAGGTGCCGAAGGAACTGGACAAAGGCGGCGTTTCCGACGCCGACGCCGATCAGGAGGCTGCCGAAGCCCTGGCTGGCGACAACACTGACAATGGAGCCGCAGCATGAACGCGCGCGCTGGATTTTTCGCCAAACGGCCCGACGCGCTGGGCACGCAGAACCTTCGCGCCTTAGCCGGCCCGATCCTGATCTGCATGATCTTGGGCATGATGATTCTGCCCTTGCCGGCGTTCCTGCTGGATCTGTTGTTCACCTTCAACATCGCGCTGTCGGTGATGGTGCTGCTCGTCAGCATGTACACGCAAAAGCCGCTCGACTTCGCCGCGTTCCCGAGCGTGCTGCTGTTCTCGACGCTGCTGCGCCTGTCGCTGAACGTCGCGTCGACGCGTATCGTGCTGCTCGAGGGTCACACCGGCCCGGACGCGGCCGGTCAGGTGATCGAATCGTTCGGGCACTTTCTCGTCGGCGGGAATTTCGCGGTCGGTATCGTCGTGTTCGTGATTCTGATGATCATCAACTTCATGGTGATCACGAAGGGCGCGGGACGTATCGCCGAGGTCGGCGCGCGCTTCACGCTCGATGCGATGCCCGGCAAGCAGATGGCCATCGACGCCGATCTGAACGCCGGTCTCATCAACGAGGAAACGGCGAAGAAGCGCCGTCAGGCGGTCGCGCAGGAAGCCGAGTTCTACGGTTCGATGGACGGTGCGTCGAAGTTCGTGCGCGGCGACGCGATCGCGGGCTTGCTCATCATGGTCATCAACGTGGTGGGCGGGCTGATCGTCGGCATGCTCCAGCACGACATGGACTTCGGGCACGCGGCGACCAACTACACGCTGCTCACGATCGGCGACGGCCTCGTCGCGCAGATTCCGTCGCTCATCATCTCGACGGCGGCGGGCGTGATCGTGTCGCGCGTCGCGACCGAGGAAGACATCGGCACGCAGCTGACCGGCCAGTTGTTCCAGAACCCGCGCGTCTTGATGATTACAGGCGTGATCATCGGCGTGATGGGCCTGATTCCGGGCATGCCGCACTTCGCGTTCATGCTGCTCGGCGGCGGCCTCATCTACGCCGCGCGCACGATGAACAAGCGCGCCGAAGCGAAGAAGAAAAGCGCCGTCACCGATGTCACGCCGCTCCAGGCGAGCGCGGCTGCGGCTTCCGCCGAAAATGCCGAGGCCAGTTGGGAGGACGTGTCGCTCATCGATCCGCTCGGGCTCGAGGTGGGTTATCGCCTGATTCCGCTCGTCGATCGCAACAGCGACGGCGAATTGCTCAAGCGGATCAAGGGCATCCGTAAGAAATTCGCGCAGGAAATCGGCTTTTTGCCGCCGGTCATCCACATTCGCGACAATCTCGAACTGCGGCCGAACGGTTATCGCATTGCGCTGAAGGGCGTGGAAGTGGGCGTCGGCGAGGCGTTTCCGGGTCAGTGGCTCGCGATCAATCCGGGACAGGTCTCGGCCGCGCTGCCGGGCGCGCAGACGCAGGATCCGGCGTTCGGTCTGCCGGCGGTGTGGATCGATACGAATCTGCGCGAACAGGCTCAGGTCTACGGCTACACGGTCGTCGATGCGAGCACGGTCGTCGCGACGCATTTGAATCACCTCGTCGTGACGCATGCTGCCGAATTGCTCGGCCGTCAGGAAGTGCAGGCGCTGCTGGAGCGCATCGGCAAGGACACGCCTTCGCTGACGGAAGATCTCGTGCCGAAGGTCATTTCGCTTACGACGCTGCAGAAGGTGTTGCAGAACCTGCTGGACGAAAGCGTGCCGATCCGCGACATGCGTACGATTCTCGACGCGTTGCAGGAACACGCGCCGCGTGTTTCGGATGCACACGATCTCACGGCGGCGGTACGTCTCGCGCTGGGCCGCGCGATCACGCAGCAGTGGTATCCGGGCAACGACGATCTGCAGGTGATGGGCCTCGATCCGACGCTGGAGCGCGTGCTGTCGCAGGCATTGTCGACGGGTCCGAATCCGGGACTGGAACCGGGACTCGCGCAGACGCTGATGAACTCGACGCAAAACGCGATCATGCGTCAGCAGAACCTGGGCTTGCCGCCGGTGCTGCTCGTGCAGCATTCGCTGCGCGCGATGCTGGCGCGGTTCCTGCGCCGGAGCTTGCCGCAGTTGAAGGTGATCTCGTATGCCGAAGTGCCGGATACGAGGAATGTGAAGGTGGTGAATTTGATTGGGGCGTGATGTTCCGCTTCAATGAAGGACCGAACCGATCAGACTTCGAAGGTTTCGCGCATCGAAGACGACGGTCTTCCAGGTGTAGTAGTTGGCGCGTTCGAACTGTGCCTTGCCGACGGCTAACTGACTCTCGGCGATCGCCAGTATGTGCCCTGACTTCTTTGCCTCGCGATACTGCATGTGAATCAATTCCCCTTCCAGGAGTCGCGTGTCGCTCATGGCTGCAATGACGATCGACGGCGTCGGCGTCTCGATCACGTGGTCCGCGATGAATTTCCCTGAGATGGGCAGTTCGACCTCGGCATAGTGCTTCAAGTCGAATTCTTGGGCTATGTCGGCAATCGTGCGTGACAAGCGTCCCTTGAAATCACTTCCCGATCGGCGTTCGACGCGCGACGTCGCCACACCGTAAAGCTGCTGCGCCGCCTCGGCCACGCGAAACACGTACGGGACCACCAGCCGCTCGTCCATTGTCGTGGCGCGAATGACTTCGTCGTTGCAAAGACGCGCCGGACTGTACTGCAAAAGGCTCTGCGACCACTGCTCGACGGCGCCGGACTCGACGTCCCCGCCGATCATGCTGGCGCAAAGGCAAGCCTCACCGTTCTCGTCGATCGAAAACGCGCCATCGCGAACGCGCACTCGAACCACCACGCGATCTCCGGTGCCCGGATACTCGAGCGGAGTGACGATGCGAAACACGTCACGCGGATCTTCGTGAACTTCGAAGAGCGCGCATACCGTTCGCTTCAGGAATTCGGCTAACACAATAAATCGCCTTGACCGTTTTGCTCGTTAGAGATCGTGATGCCTGTCGCTCGGCAAAATAGGACGATGAGCGCCGAGCGATCATCTGTGACGCGCGGATCGAAAATTCGAGATGACTTGAGGTTAAGCTCCGGCGCGCCCGGCAGCAAGCGATTCCGATAATCGATGGTCGTTTCGCAGGGCATCTTGCAATGCACGCCTTTATGGCTCGGATGATAGTGAAACTCCAACAGCGGATACAAATCGCCTTGAGGCAAAGTCCAGAGCAGGTGTCCGTAGAACGATCGATCCATTAGCTCTTCGCCATCGCGCCACATGAACAGCACGCAGTGCGCATCCGAAACGAGAATCAGATCGGTGGCCTGGACACGCGGACGCGCCATTCTGCTGAATGGCTTCGGCCACTTGCTCTTGTTCATCTGCCTGAACTTGGGCGACGCAGTCAGCGTCTTGAACGCCTGCTTGTGGGCAAGCAATTGATCGGATTCCAATGCTGCTCTCTCGGTCTGCAATCGGCAAAATCTGTCTTGGATTCCGCTGATGCTAACCGCGTCCGCACCGCAAATTTATCTCGTACAACGAATGTTTCAGTCATCGATAAAGCGGCTTGTCCGCAGGCAACCCCTAGCGCTCAACACTCCACGATATTCACCGCCAATCCGCCGCGCGAAGTCTCTTTATATTTGGTCTTCATATCCGCGCCCGTCTCCCTCATGGTCTTGATTACCGAATCGAGCGAAACGTAGTGCGATCCGTCCCCGCGCATCGCCATGCGCGCCGCGTTGACCGCCTTGACCGAACCCATCGCGTTACGCTCGATGCACGGAATCTGCACCATTCCGCCGACCGGATCGCACGTCAGCCCGAGGTTATGCTCCATGCCGATTTCCGCCGCATTCTCGACTTGCGCCGGCGTGCCGCCGAGCACCGCGGCCAGCGCGCCCGCCGCCATCGAACACGCGACGCCGACTTCGCCCTGACATCCGACTTCCGCGCCGGAAATCGACGCATTCATCTTGTACAGAATGCCGATGGCCGCAGCCGTCAGCAAAAAATCGATCACGCCTTGCGTATTCGATCCCGGCACGAAGCGATCGTAGTAATGCAACACCGCCGGAATGATGCCCGCCGCGCCGTTGGTCGGCGCCGTCACGACGCGTCCGCCGATCGCGTTCTCCTCGTTCACGGCAATCGCGTAGAGATTGATCCAGTCGATCATCGACAACGGATCGCGCAACGCCTGCTCGGGCTTTTCAGCCAGCGCGCGATAAAGCTGCGGCGCGCGCCGCTTCACCTGAAACGGCCCCGGCAGATGCCCTTCCGCTTCCGGATTGCCGATGCCGCACCCGCGCGCGACGCAATCCTGCATCACGTCCCAGATGCGCAGCAGCCCGCTGCGAATCTCGTCTTCCGAACGCCACACGCGCTCGTTTTCCCACATCAGTTGCGCGATCGATTTGCGCGAGTCCGCGCACATCTTCATCAGCTCGTCGCCGGTCTGGAACGGATACGGCAACTGCTCGTGCGCCGTCAGCACCGCCGTGTTCGCCGCGCCCGCCGTCACGACGAATCCGCCGCCAACAGACAGATATGTCGCCTCGCGCAGCAACGCGCCGTTCGCATCGAACGCGTAGAGCTTCATGCCGTTCGGATGCTCCGGCAGCGCCTGCCGGTAGAACGCGATGTTCTCCTTGATCGTGAACGGAATCTTGCGCGCGCCGAGCAGCGCGAGCGTTTTCGACGTCCGCACTTGCTCCAGGCGCGGCACGATGCTCGAAGCATCGACGGTATCGGGCGCGTCGCCCATCAGGCCGAGCATCACGCCGCGATCGGTGCCGTGGCCCTTGCCCGTCGCGCCGAGGGAGCCGTACAGCTCGCATTTCACCGATGCCGTCGATTCCAGCAGTTCGTCGCGCTCGAGCCCCTGCGCGAACATCAACGCGGCGCGCATCGGTCCGACGGTGTGCGAGCTCGAAGGTCCGATGCCGATCTTGAAGAGGTCGAATACGCTGACTGCCATGACATCACCTGACTGAAAGAATTAACGCGCCGGCAGCGGCAGACACACCGCGAGCCACGCGGGGGGCGCGGGCGCGAGCCGCAGCGCCACCGGCGCGTAGCGGCCGTCGAGACGCGCCGCGAGATGAAAGAGTTCCGCCGCGTTCCTCGGATCCCACTGACCCGAGTAACCCGGCAATCCTGCTTCGCGCCGCTTGGCGTCGAAAGGAACGGACGACTTCACGAATTCGTCGTGCGTCTTCGTGCCGAGCGCGTACGGCGTGAGCCAGTTGAGCGCCACGGCCAGCGTCGCACCCGACTGCGCGCGCTCCGGCAGCCAGTTGCGGTTGTGCCTGCGCGCAGCGAGCGCCGCCGTCACGAGCGGCTGAAGATCGTAGGTGACGTAGCGCAGCGCATCGCGTTCGGCGAAATCGACCGTGGATCCGTCCGGCGCGATGTTGTCGCCGATATGTTCGATAAAAAGCCGCTGCGCCGCGTTGATGAGCTTGCGGTCGTCGATGGTGAACGCGCCCATCGCCACCAGCTTCACGCGATGGCTCTGCCAGTTGTTGCGATAGCTGCCGGTCAGCGGGCGCGGCTGCTTGTCCATATCGTCGATATAACCGCTCACCATCTTCGTGATGAACGCGTTCGCCGCGTTGCGCGTCTTGACCGGCAGCGCGCTCGCCGTGAGGTCGTACGCGAGAATCAGCGATTCGAAATTCGTTTCGTCGATCGGATTGAAGCTCGGCTGATACGTGGTCGTCCACGCGAACAGGAAGCGGTCGACGAGACGCAGGTAACGTTCGTCGCCGGTCGCGCGCCACGCGAGCGCGGCGTCGCGCATCAGGCCGAGGTCTTTCTCCGCTTCGACGCTTTCGTCGTAGATGCCTTCGTGCGGCAGCGTGCCTTCCGTATGCAGCTTCGCGCGCGGCTTCGGCTGATCGTTCACGCGCGACTGCACCATTTTCACGAGGGCCTTCACACCGGGATCGGCGTTGGTGCGCTCGCTCGTCTGCATCGCGGGCGCGGCGCAGAAATTCATCGCGGCGTGCGCGGACGATGCGGCAAGCGACATCACCCCGAGCATCGCCAGCGCCGCGCACGCGCGGGTCGTCCCTTTCACCTCTCGCACCTTGAGCGCCATGTGAACTCCCTGTTTTGGCTTTTGGTCCGGGGTGAGATGTTAGCCGTTCTGGAACGCGCCGCAAAACCGCCCGACGAAGCTTTACGCTTTCGGGCGGCGCTCTCTCAGGTTCGTGCGCGTAGCCTTACTCGTCCGCGTATTCCGATACCGGCACGCACGAGCACATCAGATTGCGGTCGCCATAAGCGTTGTCCGCACGGCCGACCGGCGACCAGTACTTGCGCGCGATCAGCGACTTCAGCGGATACGCGGCCGCTTCGCGCGTGTACTTGTGCTCCCACGCATCCGATGCGACGACCGCCGCCGTGTGCGGCGCGTTCTTCAGCACGTTGTCCTCGCGATCGGCGCGGCCTTCTTCGACCGCGCGGATTTCCTCGCGGATCGCGATCATCGCGTCGATGAAGCGGTCGAGCTCCTCCTTCGATTCCGATTCCGTCGGCTCGACCATCAGCGTGCCCGGAACCGGGAAGCTCATCGTCGGCGCGTGGAAGCCGTAGTCGATCAGGCGCTTCGCGACGTCTTCCACCGAGATGCCGCTCGATTCCTTGATCGGACGCACATCGAGAATGCATTCGTGCGCGACCAGTCCGCCCGCGCCGCTGTACAGCACCGGATAGTGCGGCGCGAGACGCTTCGCGACATAGTTCGCCGCGAGAATCGCGCTTTCGGTGGCGGCGGTGAGGCCGCTCGCGCCCATCATCGCGATGTACATCCACGAGATCGGCAGGATCGCGGCCGAGCCGTACGGCGCCGACGACACCGCGCCGATGCCTGCTTCATCGCGCTTGTAGCCAGTGGACGTCTGATTCGGCAGGAACTTCGCCAGATGCGCGCCGACCGCGACCGGACCGACGCCCGGTCCGCCGCCGCCGTGCGGAATGCAGAACGTCTTGTGCAGATTCAAGTGCGATACGTCGCCGCCGAACTGGCCGGGCGCGCAGAGACCGACCATCGCGTTCATGTTCGCGCCGTCGACATACACCTGGCCGCCGTGCGCGTGCACGATGTCGCAGATTTCGCGGACGTTGCGCTCGAACACGCCGTGCGTCGACGGATACGTGATCATGATCGCCGCGAGATTCGGCGAATGCTTTTCGGCCTTCGCCTTCAGATCGTCGATATCGACGTTGCCGTTCGCATCGCACGCGACGACGACGACCTGCATGCCCGCCATCTGCGCCGACGCCGGATTCGTGCCGTGCGCGGACGCCGGAATCAGACACACGTTGCGATGCCCTTCGCCGCGCGACTCGTGATACGCGTGAATGATGAGCAAGCCCGCGTACTCGCCTTGCGAACCGGCGTTCGGCTGCAACGACACCGCCGCGTAACCCGTGCACGCGACGAGCATCTGTTCGAGCTGATCGATCATCGTGCGATAGCCGACCGTCTGCTCGGCGGGCGCGAACGGATGAATCGCCGCGAACTCGGGCCACGTGACCGGCAGCATTTCCGAGGTCGCGTTGAGCTTCATCGTGCAGGAACCGAGCGGGATCATCGTGCGGTCGAGCGCGAGGTCTTTATCCGCGAGACTGCGCAGATAGCGCAGCATTTCGTGCTCGGAGTGGTGGCGATTGAAAACCGGATGCGTCAGATACTCGCTCGTGCGGTGCAGTGCCTGCGGCAGCGAATCCGTCACCGATTGATCGAGCGCGTCGATATCGAACGTTTCGGTCTTGCCCGCGACTTCCGCAAAGAGCGCGAAGAGCTTCTGCAAGTCGTCGCGCGTGGTGGTTTCATCGAGCGAAACGCCGACCTGGCTCGCGCTCACATGACGCAGATTGATGTGCGCGGCGTACGCGGCCTGATGCAGCGCGGTCGTGCTCGCGCCGCTTTCGATCGTGACGGTATCGAAGAACGTGTCGTTCGCTATCGTGTAGCCGAGCTTCTTTACGCCCGCCGCAAAGATCGACGCCACGCGATTCACGCGCAGCGCGATCGTCTTGAGACCGCGCGGGCCGTGATAGACCGCGTACATGCTCGCCATGATCGCGAGCAGCGCCTGCGCCGTGCAGACATTCGACGTCGCCTTCTCGCGACGGATGTGCTGCTCGCGCGTCTGGAGCGCGAGACGCAGCGCCGGATTGCCCTGCGCATCGACGGTCACGCCAACGAGACGGCCCGGCATCTGGCGCTTGAATTCATCGCGCACGGCCATGTATGCCGCGTGCGGCCCGCCAAAACCGACCGGCACGCCGAAACGCTGCGTATTGCCGATCGCGACATCCGCGCCCCATTCGCCCGGCGGCGTGATGAGCGTCAGCGCGAGCAGATCCGCCGCGGCGACCACATGGCCGCCCGCCGCGTGGATCGCTTCGGCGAGCGCGCGATAGTCGCGCACATCGCCGTTCGCGCCCGGATATTGCAGCAGCACGCCGAATGCATTCGCGCTGGCGGCATCGGCGGCGGGACCGACTTTCACGTCGATGCCCGCCGGCTTCGCGCGCGTCTTCACGACTTCGATCGTCTGCGGCAGCACGTCGTCGGCAACGTAGAACACGTTCGACTTCGGCTTGCCGATGCGTTGCAGCAGCGTCATCGCTTCGGCGGCGGCGGTGGATTCGTCGAGCAGCGAGGCGTTGGCCATCGCGAGGCCAGTCAGGTCCATGACCATCTGCTGGAAATTGAGCAGCGCTTCGAGGCGCCCTTGCGAAATTTCCGGCTGATAGGGCGTGTATGCCGTGTACCACGCCGGATTTTCGAGCACGTTGCGCAGGATCACCGCCGGCGTGTGCGTGCCGTAGTAACCCTGGCCGATGTAAGTCCGGAACACCAGATTCTCGTCCGCCAGCTTGCGCAGATACGCGAGCGCTTCCGCCTCGCTTTTCGGCTGCGTGAACGCGCCGAGCGGCAGCGTGTCCTTGCGGCGGATCGATTCAGGAATCACCGCGTCGATGAACGCCGCGCGCGACGCGAAACCGAGCGCGTCGAGCATCGCGCGCTGGTCGGCATCATCGGGGCCGATGTGCCGCTCGGCGAATGCGTCGTGGCATTCGAGCGCGGCGAGTGACAGGGATGTGCGGTTCATCAGGCGATCCGGGTGTTCGAGCTTCATGTGAATTCCTGCGACGCGGCTCGCTCTTGGTCTGCGCGAGCCGCCATCGTCATTGAGATGGGTTATTCGCCGATCGACTTGCCGTAGCCTTCGGCGTCGAGCAGCTTGTCGAGCGTGGCGTCGCCGGCCGGCTTGATCTTGAAGAGCCAGCTTTCGTACGGCGCGCCGTTGACCTGATCGGGCGCCGAAGTCAGCGCGTCGTTCGATGCGACGATCTCGCCCGACACCGGCGCGTAAATATCGGAAGCGGCCTTCACCGATTCGATCACCGCGATCGCGTCGCCCGCCGCAACGGTCTTGCCCGCCGCGGGCAGTTCGACGAACACGATGTCACCGAGCGCTTCCTGCGCGTGATCGGTGATGCCGACGGTCAGCGTGCCATCGGATTCGGTGCGGACCCATTCGTGCGATTCGGTGTATTTCAGATCGGCCGGGATGCTCATTGGATGCTCCTTGCGTGGTTCTTTCGTGAGGTTCTTGATCGGAGGAAACGGGCGCGACGGCTTCAGGAAAGCTCAACCAGAACCTTGCCGTTGCGCACGAACGGAAGTTTTACCACGCGCGCCGGCAGTTGCTTGTCGCGGATGACGACCTGCACCGTGTCGCCGACGGCAACACCCGTGGGCACGCGCGCGAACGCGATCGACTCCTGCATCGACGGCGAAAACGTGCCGCTCGTGATTTCGCCGTCGCCGCGTTCCGTGACGACTTTCTGATGCGCGCGCAGCACGCCGCCCGCCTTGCCGTTTTCCTTGATGAGCACGAGCCCGACGAAGTTCGCCTTCGAGCCGTGCGCTTCGAGCGCGCTGCGGCCGACGAAATCGCGCGGCGTCTTCAGATCGACGGTCCACGCGAGGCCGGCGTCGAGGGGCGAGACGTTCTCGTCCATGTCCTGGCCGTAGAGGTTCATGCCGGCTTCGAGGCGCAGCGTGTCGCGCGCGCCGAGGCCGGCGGGCTTCACGCCTGCGTCGCGCAAAGCGTTCCAGAGCGCTTCCACATGCGTCGCCGGCACGACGATCTCGAAACCGTCCTCGCCGGTGTAGCCGGTGCGCGCGAGCATCAGTTCGCCGAATTGCGTCGACGGGAAAACGACCGCGTTGAACGGCTTGATGTCCTGCGTCTGCGCGCGCGTGTCCGGCAGCACTTGCCAGGCTTTTTCGCGCGCGTTCGGACCTTGCACGGCGATGATCGCGAGGTCGCGACGCGGCGTGATGGAAAGGTTGAATTCGCCTTCGGCATTCAATTGACCGAACCAGGCGATGTCCTTCTCCGCCGTGCCCGCATTCACGACGACGCGAAAACTCGTTTCGGAGAAGTAGTAGACGATCAGATCGTCGATGACGCCGCCGTCGCCGTTGAGCAGGCAGGAATAGAGCGCTTTTCCGGGCGTCGTCAGCTTGTCGACGTTATTGGCGATCGCGTACTTGAAGAATTCGCGGACGGCCTCGCCTTCGAAATCGACGACGCGCATGTGCGAGACGTCGAACATGCCGGCGTCGGTACGCACCGCGCGGTGCTCGTCGATCTGCGAACCGTAGTTGACGGGCATGTCCCAGCCGCCGAAATCGACCATGCGCGCGTTGAGCGCGAGGTGAGCGGCGTGCAGCGGCGTGTGTTGAAGAGAAGTCATCGGGGCCTCGGTTCGCGAAACAAAAAAGGCCACGCAGCGCACTATTCGCCTGCCGGATGCGCCTTTCGTGCTGCGGAAAGCAGCGCGCAAGGCCCATGCCGCGAGCGGTTGCGATGCGTGACCCCTCTGTCCTCGGTACCTGAGAGATTGCGCGAACCGTGCACGGCTGTGCCGCGGTCCATCGCGCGCCCCTTCGGTGGGCAACTGGCTCAATGACGAAGCCGCTGCCGCTCTCCAGAGTGCGAGGAAACTCGTTCCTCGACGCGGTCGGTCCTTTTGCCTGAGAGTTTGCGGGTATGCCCCTTCGGCGGCGCGGTCTTTCTCGTTGCGATGAAAGGCCACGCGCTCTCCCGACGCGTGCGGCAGAATTTACGCGACCGAATTAGGGTTGTCAAACGGATTCGGACTTGCGCGATTGCGCTTTTCCGCAGATTCGAAACCGATGCAAACGCGCGAGCGTGTATCGACAAATCCGTCGTAGTTTGTTTCAGAAGCAGCGCTTTTTCGCAATGAAATCACGCGTACACTGTTCGGATCGCGTTGATTCCTCTTCGACGAACATGGCCACGATCACCATCAACGGCGTTACTTATACAGGCAACCATGTGTCGGTTCGCGGCGGCCGCGTGCTCGTCGACGGCAAGAACGTGAGCGCCGGCGAAGCGACGCGCATCACGCTCGAAGTGCACGGCGACCTTCAGGCGTTTCAGGCGGACAACTGCGATACGGTCGCGGTTCACGGCGCGGTCGGCGTCGTGTCGACCGTGTCGGGCAACGTGACTTGCGGCGATGTCGGTGCTCGGTGTCGACGGTGTCGGGCAACGTGAACTGCGGCGACATCGCCGGCGAAGTGCGGACGACGTGCGGCAGCGTCAGCCGCCGCTAGGCGTCAGCCGCGCGCGAAGGGCACGCGCCGCCCTTCTTGCTCGCTCTGCATCGCGAGTTCGATGATCGTCATCGTGTCGACTGCGTCCTGAGGCGAAACCGGAAACGGCTTGCCATCCAGAATCGCCGCCGCCAGCGCACGATAAAACTCGACGTACGCGCCATCTTTCGTGGCGAATTCGTGACGCAGATCGAGATCGCCATCGACCTCGCGCAACGTGCCCGGCGGATTCTTCGCGAACTCCGGATTGCCCGGGCGCATCCCCGAACGCAACTGATCTTCCTGCGTATCGAGCCCGTTCTTCACATAACTGCCGCGCGTGCCGTGGATCGCGAAACGCGGCGGCTCCAGCGCCGCGAGCGCGCTCGCGTGCAGGATTACTTCCTTGTCGGCGTAACCGAGCACGAGATGCACGTAGTCCGGCGCGTGCGCGTGGTCGCGATGCGCCTTCACGAACGCCGTCACCGTTTGCGGCGCGCCGAAGAGCGTCAGCGCCTGATCGATCAGATGCGGCCCCAGATCGAACAGCAGGCCGCCGCCGCGCTCCGCTTCCTCACGCCAGCGCTGCGGCACTTTCGGGCGGAAACGGTCGAAATGCGATTCGTAATGCGTGATGCGCCCGAGCCGTCCGCTTTCGATGAGGGCGCGCACCGTCATGAAATCGCCGTCCCAGCGACGGTTGTGAAACGGCGCGAACACGAGCCCTTTCTGCTGCGCGAGATCGGCGAGCGTGCGGGCGTCGCGCGACGAAAGCGTCACCGGTTTGTCGACGACCACGTGTTTGCCCGCCGACAGCGCCCGATGCGCGAGATCGAAGTGCGTGTCGTTCGGCGTCGCGACGACGACGCACTGGAGTTCGTCGATGGCGAGCAGCGCGTCGAAATCCGCGACGATCCGCGCGTTCGGATAATCGGCCTGCGCGCGCTCGGCCTGCGACGTGGCGATGGCCGTGACTTCGGCGCGGCCGCAGTGCTCGATGACGGGCGCGTGAAACGTCGCGCCGGCGAGGCCGTAGCCCATTACGCCGACTTTGAGTGCTGTGTCCATGCGGGCATCGTCCTGTCGTTGAATTGACCGGATATTGTGGCACGAACAGGGGCCGGAACCGCGCCGCCTCTATCGTGTTAACATCGCGCTCTCCTTTCGCGCGCAAGTCACAGCCAGGCGCGCCCAAACTCCAAAGCCAAAACGATGTCCGCTGGTCTGAACGCCGCGCAAAGCGAAGCCGTGCGCTATCTCGATGGTCCCTGTCTCGTGCTCGCCGGCGCGGGCAGCGGCAAGACGCGCGTCATCACGCAGAAGATCGCGCATCTGATCGAAGGGCGCGGCTTCGAGCCGAAGCACATCGCCGCGCTCACCTTCACGAACAAGGCCGCGCTCGAAATGCGCGAGCGCACGGCCAAGCTCCTCGAAGGCAAGACGCTCACGACGCCCGGCAAGGAAGGCCGCAAGATTCCCGTCAATCAGTTGACGATTTGCACGTTCCACTCGCTCGGCGTGCAGATCATGCGGCAGGAAGCGGAACACGTCGGACTCAAGCCGCAGTTCTCGATCATGGATTCCGACGATTGCTTCGGCATGGTTCAGGAACAGCTCGGCACGACGGACAAAGGCCTGATCCGCAAGATCCAGTCGATCATCTCGCTGTGGAAGAACGCGATGGTTTCGCCCGATCAGGCGTCCGTGCTCGCGAGCAACGAGGACGAGCATCAGGCGGCGATCGTCTATCGGAGTTACGCCGCGACGCTGCACGCGTATCAGGCGCTCGATTTCGACGATCTGATCCTGCGTCCCGCGCAGCTTTTCGCGGAGAACGAGCAGGTGCGCGACAAGTGGCAGAACCGCCTGCGCTATCTGCTGATCGACGAATATCAGGACACGAACGCGTGCCAGTATGAACTCGTGAAGCTGCTGGCCGGTCCGCGCGCCGCGTTCACGGCCGTCGGCGACGATGACCAGGCGATCTACGGCTGGCGCGGCGCGACCATTGAAAATCTCGCGCAGCTCGGCAAGGATTTCCCGAAGCTGCATGTCATCAAGCTGGAGCAGAACTATCGCTCGACGGTGCGGATTCTGACGGCGGCGAACAACGTCATCGCGAACAATCCGAAGCTGTTCGAGAAGAAGCTCTGGTCCGAGCACGGCATGGGCGACACGATCACCGTCACCGGCTGCAACGACGAAGAGCACGAGGCGGAATCCGTCGTGTTTCGCTTGTCGGCGCACAAGTTCGAGCGGCGCACGCAGTTTCGCGATTACGCGATTCTCTATCGCGGCAACTTTCAGGCGCGCATCTTCGAACAGGTGTTGCGGCGGGAGCGCATTCCTTATGTGCTCTCGGGCGGGCAATCGTTCTTCGACAAGGCCGAGATCAAGGATCTGATCGCGTATCTGCGGCTGATCGCCAATCCCGACGACGATCCCGCTTTCATCCGCGCGATCACCACGCCGCGACGCGGTGTCGGCAACACGACGCTCGAAGCGCTCGGCGCATTCGCGGGCGCGGCGAAGGTGTCGCTGTTCGAGGCGGTGTTCATGGGCGGCATCGAGGCGCGTCTGTCGGCGCGGCAGGTCGAGCCGCTGCGCACGTTCTGCGAATGGATCCGGCGTCTGTCGGACCGCGCCGCGCGCGATCCCGCGACCGAAGTTCTCGACGACATGATGGAAGCCATCCACTACGAGTCGTATCTCTATGACGCGTACGACGAGCGCCAGGCGCAGTCGAAATGGCAGAACGTGCTCGAATTTCTCGAATGGCTGAAGCGCAAGGGCACGAAGCCGGAAGCCGCGCCGGGCGCGGAGCAGACCGGTTTCGACACCGCCGACGGTTTCGCCGATGAAGGCAAGAACCTGCTCGGCCTGATCCAGACCGTCGCGCTGATGTCGATGCTCGAAGGCAAGGAAGAAGACCCGGATGCAGTGCGCCTGTCGACGGTGCATGCGTCGAAGGGGCTGGAGTATCCACACGTCTTTCTGGTGGGCGTCGAGGAAGGCATCATGCCGCATCGCGGCAGTTCGGACGACGACGCGCCCGTCGACGATTCGCGCATCGAGGAAGAGCGCCGGCTGATGTATGTCGCGATCACGCGGGCGCAGCGCAGTCTGCATCTGAACTGGTGCAAGAAGAGAAAGCGCGCGCGGGAGACGGTGGTGTGCGAGCCGTCGCGGTTCATCCCCGAGATGCTGCTCGACGATGCGCCGCCGCCGACGGCCGAAGAAGCGCCTTTGTCGCCGAAAGATCGCATGGCGATGCTCAAGGCGATGTTGCAGAAGACGTGAACGGTTTGCCGTCTTGCTGATGAAAAACCCCGCTCGCGCGGCCGCTCGCGCAGGGTTTTCGCTTACTTCGCCGCGTTCGCCATGTAATCGACGGCGGCTTTCACATCTGCATCCGATGCGTTCGATCCGCCCTTTGGCGGCATCGCGCCCTTGCCGTGCAGCGCGTAGTTGTAGACGGTGTCCATCGGCTCTTTCAGGCGCGGCGCCCACGCGGCCTTGTCGCCGAACTTCGGCGCGCCGAGCACGCCCGCCGCGTGACACGCCTGACAGACCTGCTCGTAGAGCGCCTTGCCCGCCTGAGCGGCGTCGGCGCTTTGCGCGCCCGCGGCCGGCGCCGCCGATGCAGCCGCCGGCACCGATGCGAGCGCCGCGACCGCTGCGGCGGCCTGAGCATTTTCGTTCGAACTGGCTGCGGCGGGCGCTGCCGCGCTCGATGCAGCCGCGGCGCCCGATGCCGGTTGCGCCGGTTCCGCGAGCTTGCCGCCGCTGCCGTTCGCCATATAGACGACCGCGCGCGCGATTTCGAAGTCGGAGTAATCGTCGGGGCTGGTGCCGCCGCGCGCGGGCATGCCGCCCTTGCCGTTGAGCGCGTTGTGCAGCAGCGTGTCGTAACCTTCGCCGATGCGCGGGGCCCATGCGCCGGCATCGCCGAACTTGGGCGCGCCGGCGGTGCCTGTCGCGTGACAGGCCGAGCACACGGCCTTGAAGACTTCCTCGCCGGACTTGTAGACGCGCGGCGCGTTGGCGTCGCGGACATCGACTTGTGCGGCGGGCGCGATGCGCGCGTTGACCGACTGCTCGATGTCCGTGCCGGCGCCGGTGCGCGTGGAATTGTTCACGTACACCGCGAGCAGGATGATGATGGCGACCGGGATGCCGAATCCCGCGATGACCGCGGCGATGAGTTGGCCGGGTGTCTTGATCGGGGCTCCGTGGGGTGCTTCGCTCATGCTTGTCTCGTCTCCCGTTTTTTGGTGTGAGTCGGTTCAGTGACAGCGTGACAGCTACGGCAGTGCGCTAGGCGCGCCTTGGGGAAAGGCACGGTCGATTATAGACGGAACGCTTAACTGTCGGCGCGGGGTGGCCGGGGCGGTGAAGCGGGCGTTTACCCGAATCGTGTGATGCTTTGTGACTCGTTCCGCGCAGGGCGCTCGGTCCCGCACGATGGACGGCGTCACGGAAAACAGGTATCCTCTCGGATTCGCATGGGCCTTGCAGCCGTCTTACGGCGTGTGTAGTCCTTCCGCAAGACCTTCTCCGATGCGCCCGTAGCTCAATGGATAGAGTACTGCCCTCCGAAGGCAGGGGTTGCTGGTTCGATCCCAGCCGGGCGCGCCAAGCGTTTCCACTCGACAGCCGTCGCAGTCGAAACTACTCGAGTCCGCCCTCGCGGTTCGCCGTCGTCGTCCCCCAACCAAACCCCATCCCCGCCAACCACCTCCTATAAGCCACCGCCATCCGATCGCACTTCTGATGCAACTCCGCATCGAGATCGAGCGGCAAGCGCTGCGGCCATTGCGACTCCACCACCGGCGTGTCCTGCATCAAAATCTCCATATTGAAGTCGTATAGCTCGCGATCGGAATGCGTCGAATCATCCTCGTGAACCGAGACGAGCCACGCGCGCGTCTCTGTCTGCGTCACCGGCGACGCCGCCAGCATGATATGCAGCGCGCCCTGCCCGCCCGACGCCATCTTCGTCAGCTTCGCGATCAAAGGCCGCTTCACGCGATACACATAATCGATCATCGCGCCGCCGCCCTGCCCCGGCATTCCCGCCGGTTGCCAGTATCGGCATTGCCGCGCTTCCAGACCTTCATCGCTCGCGACGACTTCGTAATCGGGCACTTCCGTATGCGTGTCCTCGCCCAGAATCCCCGCATGCACGAACGAGAAATGCGCCATGTCCAGAAAATTCTCGACGACGCGCGGCGCCGACGACCTCACCGTCTGCGGCGCGAGATTGATGCGCCGGCCACCGGGAATCGCGGCTTCGGGAAAGAAATCGAGCGCATACGCAGGCTCGCCGAAACACATCCAGATAACGCCGTACTTCTCTTCGCAAACGAAAGTCGTCGCGCACGCGCGCTTCGACGGACGCAATGAAGGATTCGACGGAATCCGCAAACACTGTCCTTCGATGTCGTAACTCCAGCCGTGATACGGACACACGATCTGATCGCGCATCACATGCCCGAGCGACAACTGCGCGCCCCGATGCGGACAGTAATCGCGCCACGCATGCGCCGCGCCGATGCTGTCCCGCCACACGACGATCCGCTCATCGGCCACGATGAATCCGCGCGCGCCGCCTTCCGGCACGTCTTCGCTATTGCAAACGGGCAGCCATTCGGCAGCTAAAGAAATGGATTCGTCGCGCATCGCCGTGAATGAGAAATGGACGTTCTTAAGCTGTTCTTACACGAAACACAGCGTCTTCGCAAAACGTTGCAAAATAGCGGATCGCTCGCTCGGTGCAACTCGATACCACTCCATTCAGCCGATGCCATGCGACGGGGCCGCAGTACTTGGCAGCAAGATAAAAGAAAGAAATCACCATCCAGGGGTTCAGTATGGAGCAGGCGCATCAACCGGCACGCCGGACTTATGCCTTCGCATGGTCCGAACACCGGAATCCGGAACGCGAGCAGGCCACGCTGCGGGTCTGGATGGGAGCGGTGGTTCTTCTGGCTTACGGCGTTTTCGCGTGGCTCCGCCCTTCACACGATGCCTTCCTGACCACGCGCCTCGTCGCGCTCTATGTGTCTTATGGGGCGATCACGCTTCTGATCGTCAGCCGCATGAGCGCGCCTTCTGTTGCGCGCCTGACCGTCACGACCATCGCCGATCAGACGATCCTCGGGCTCGCGCTCGCCGCGGGCGGCGCAACGGCGCTGCCGCTTCTCTGGGTGATGTTCTGGTTTCTGATCGGTTCGGGATGCCGATACGGCAAGCGCACGCTCGCCGTATCGTGCGCGACGGCGCTCATCATCGTCACGGCGATGGCCGTCTGGCAGCCGTGGTGGCACGAGAATCTTCCCGCCGCGATCGGGCTCGCGCTGAGCGTACTCGGCGCATCGGTGTATCTGAGCGTGCTCGTCGATCGGCTCGGCAACGCGAATCGCGATCTAGCGCGTCAGGCATCGACCGATCCGCTCACGGGTCTGTCGAACCGGTACGCGCTGGAAAGAGTCGTCGATCGCGCGATGAACGCGCCCGAAGCCAATGGCGATCACGCCACCGCGCTCCTTCTGATCGATCTCGACGGCTTCAAGGAAGTGAACGATACCTACGGTCACGCCGTCGGCGATCTGCTGCTGCAAGCCTTCGCGGACTCGCTCGCGAAGCGCATGCGCAAGTCGGACACCATCGCGCGTCTGGGCGGCGACGAGTTCGTCGTGCTCGCGCATCAGATGCGCGACCGCGACGCCGTGTTGTCGGTGGCCGACAACATCCATTCGGCGCTCGGCGAAATTACGTCGGTGCAGGAGCGGCCGGTGTCGGTATCGGCGAGCATCGGCGCATGCCTGCTTTCGAGCGCGGCGTCCGCGCATCAAACCGGCATGACCGCCGTGCTGCGCGCCGCCGACCGCGCGATGTACCGCGCGAAAAGTCTCGGCGAAGGGAAAACGGTCTTCGCCGAGACGCGGGACTTCGAGATCAGCTAGGGAACGTCAGGCCTCGACGCTCGTCCACGCCTGCTCGCGCAGCTTCGTGCGCAGACGCGCGACCGCCTGGCTGTGCAACTGACACACGCGCGACTCGCTCACTTCCATCACCGCGCCGATTTCGCGCAGGTTCAGGCCGCGTTCGTAATAGAGGCTCATCAGGAGCTTCTCGCGCTCGGGCAGCTTATCGATGGCTTCGATCAGCGCGCCGCGAAGGCTGTCGTCGAGCAGCGCGGACAGCGGATCCGAACGATCGACGCAATAGCGGTCGAGGAACGGCTCGTCGTCGGCGGAGCGATCGAAGTCTTCGTAATAGATCAGCTGGCTGCCGTGCAGGTCCTGAAGCATCGACTGATATTCGTCGAGCGGCATCTTCATGTGCTCGGCGATTTCCTGCTCGCTCGCCGCGCGGCCGAGGTTCTGCTCGACCTTGTGCACCGCCGATTCCACTTCGCGCGACGTCTTGCGCATGCTGCGCGGCAGCCAGTCGTTCGCGCGGAGCTCATCCAGCATCGCGCCGCGGATGCGCTGGCTCGCATATGTTTCGAACTGCGCGCCCTGATCTTCCTTGTAGCGGCTCGCCGCGTCCAGCAGGCCGATCATGCCGGCCTGAATGAGATCGTCGAGATCGACGCTCGCCGGCATCTTGGCGACGAGTTGGAGCCCCAGCCGTCGAACGAGCGGTGCGTATTTCGTCAGCACTTCCGACTGTGAGAGTTTGCCTTGGGCGTTATACATCTTGGTCACCTATCTTGATCACATCGACGCCGTGCTGCTCAATGCAAAGTCGTGAAGCGCAGCCGCACGATGCGACGCCTCCCGCGCGCCCTGTACAGAGTCGCTAACCGGATTTCGCGCGTCGGCCTGGCCGCCCGCATCGCGCATATAAGGCGCGGGGCGCATCGGCCAGTGCAGGAGCTCCGCCGCGATTGCGCGGTAGTCGCGCGCCGCGGCCGTGGCCGGGAACGCTTCGACTGCGCAGCGTGAGAGTTCCATCGCCCGAGCGACGCGCGCATCCTCGGACACATATCCCGCCTGCACGAGCGACACGGCCAGATACCGGCTCGCGACGCCCGACAGGTTGTCGAACGCGACCGCCGCGTCGGCCGGGTTCTGCACGTGATTGACGAGCACGCGGAACTGGCCGATCGCATGGGCGTAGTGCAGTCGTTTCATGCACGCATACGCCTCGGTGATCGCCGACGCGGCTACCCGCGTCACAATAAGAAAGTCATGCGCCTGCGCCGCGAGCGTCGACAGCGCGCCGTGGCGATCGAGTTGCGCATCGATCAGCACGATGTCCGCCGGACCGTCGAGCAGCGCGCGGCATTGCGCGGCATCGTGAACGATGCGTTCGTCGCGCGGCGCGGCCATCAGCGAGAAGCCGAACGGCGTGCGCTCGACGGCATCGCCGAGCATGCGCCGGCCCGACATCACCGAGGCGAGCGCGCCCGCGTCTTCGGTGCCCACGAGACGGCTCACCGATCCCGCGTTGCGGTGCTCGTCGATCACGAGCACGTCCTTGCCGTGGATGGAAAGCGCCGCGCCGAGATTCACCACCGCCGACGTGCATCCGATGCCCGCCGGTCCGCCCGCGATCGCCACCACGCGCGAACCGGCGCGCGTGAGGAGCCGTCGCAGGCCTTCCGCCTGGTCGAGCACGAACTTATCCAAAGTGCACCTCATGCAGTTCGGTCGTGGCGCGCGCGGACAACGCGGACAGCAGCGCAGGCGTTTCTTCGTCTTGCGGCACGAAGGGCGAGTTGTCGCGCGGGATGCAGAACGCGCTCTTGATGAGAAACCGCTTGGTCGCGACGTACAGGTTCTCCGGCACTTTCTGACCGGTCGACACGTAATGCACCGGCAGCTTGTAGCGGATGACCGTATCGAGCACGCCGCCGAGATTCGTCGCCTCGTCGAGCTTGGTCAGGATGCAGCCCGCGAGCGGCGGCTGGTCCGCCGCGCTCTTGTAGGCCTGCACGACTTCGTTGAGCGTGTCGCCGTGGCTCGTCGCGTTGAGCAGCAGGATGCGCTGCACCGGATGACCCGCGCCGCACAGCATCGCGATCTGATCCGAGACCATGCGATCGCGCTGGCTCATGCCGATCGTGTCGATCAGCACGATATGTTTGTTGCGGAGTTCCGAAAGCGCGAGTTGCAGGTCCGCGCCGTCTTTCACCGCGTGAACCGACACACCGAGAATCTTGCCGAAAATGCGCAGTTGCTCGTGCGCGCCGATACGGTAGCTGTCGGTCGTGAGCAGCGCGACCTTGCTTGCGCCGAAGCGCATCACGCAGCGCGCGGCGAGCTTGGCCGTCGTGGTCGTCTTGCCGACGCCAGTCGGGCCCATCAGTGCGAACACGCCGCCGCGTTCCATCAGCGCGTCTTCGCTGTCCATCACCGGAATGTTCGATTCGAGCACCTGCTGCACCCACTCGAGCGCGCCTTCGACGCTCTCGAGTTCCGGCATGTTGTCCACCATCATGCGGACGAGCTGCGCCGAGAAACCGGCGGCGAACAAACGCTTCGTGAGCGCGCCGCCCGTCGGGTTGCGGCGCTGGCGCTCGCCCCACATGAGACCGGAGAAGTGCTCTTCCATCATCGAGCGCATCGACGAAAGCTCGTTCATCACCGTTTCGTTGACGACCTGCTCCATGCGCGTGCGGATCGCTTCGGTGACGACGGCCGCCGCGTTCGCGGGCAAGCCATCGAATGCGTGTTCCTTCGATGCCGGCGCGGCGTTCGCCTCGGCTGCTTCGGCGTGCGGCGCGCTCGCGTTGATCTTCTGCGCGGCGCGGCGCGCGGCGATCTGCGCGGCTTCGCGTGCCCAGTCGGGCGTTTGGACCTTCGGCTCGACGGCGGCTTCCGCGCGCTTCGTTTGCTGACGCATGGCGTAGCGGGCCGAGTCCGCCGTCTTTTCGACGCGCGTCTCTTGCGCAGTCACCGGGACCGGCACGCCCATGCCGCGTGCGATCGCAGCCGACGCGGTCAGCGGACGGTTCGACGGCATCGACGCCTGCTGCGCGATGCGCTTCGCATGCTCGATCAGCCACGGATTGGAATCGGCCATCGTCGGCGGCGTGTCGTCTTCTGCGCGAGCTTCCGGCTCGGCGTGAAATTCATCGTCCGCATCGGTGTTCGCGCCGAAGACGGACGAGAACACATCGCCGCTCGCGTACGGATTCGCGGCCGGCTGCTTCGCCGGCATCGCGGCTGCAGCGGCGGCCAGCGCGGCGCGCGACGTCCCCGCCGAACGTGCTGCCTGTTCCTTCGCGGCGGGCGAGATCGACGCGATGTCGCTGTCCGCGACGCCGACGATCTCGACCGAGCCGTCATCGAGCGTGCGATTGGACAACACGATGGCATCGGGGCCGAGCGCTTCACGAACCTGGCGCAGTGCGTCGCGGCTGTTCGCGCCGATGAATTTACGAATGTTCAAACTTGCCCCCGATGAGGTGAAACTGCGATCTTTAGCAAGCGGACCCACTTGGCTCGTTGCCGTGTCCGCTTTTCAGTGAAGCCATTATTGCGAACTTGAGTCTTTGTCCATCGCTGGATAAGGGGTGAGAAAAAGGGGTATTTCGGCTGATGGAAGCGCGCCGTGCATCGCAAGGGCGGGCGTTTGCCCGGAAAAAGATTCCGCTTCGCCCGTTTCCGCGCGTGGGCGCGGCGGCGTAAGCTTTAGGCTCCGCGCGCATCGAAGCCGCGCCGGACAATCAAAGGAGACTTCTTCGCATGACGTCCGCTGTCCCTTCCTCACAGGATCAAACCACCGGCGCGCGATTGCTCGTCGATGCGCTCGTCCATCACGGCGTCGAGCGCGTGTTCTGCGTGCCCGGCGAGAGCTTTCTCGCCGTGCTCGATTCCCTGCACGACGAGACCGAGCAGATTCAGACGATCGTCTGCCGCCACGAGGCGGGCGCGGCGAACATGGCCGAGGCGGTCGGCAAGCTCACCGGCAAGCCGGGCGTCGCGATCGTGACGCGCGGGCCGGGCGCGACGCACGCGTCGATCGGCGTGCACACCGCGTTTCAGGACTCGACGCCGATGATCCTGCTCATCGGCCAATGCGCTCGCGATCACATGGATCGCGAGGCGTTTCAGGAAATCGACTATCGGCGCATGTTCGGGCAGATGGCGAAGTGGGTCGCGCAGATCGACGATCCGCGCCGCGTGCCTGAATACATGAGCCACGCGTTTCACACGGCGATGTCCGGCCGTCCGGGTCCGGTCGTTCTCGCGCTGCCGGAAGACATGCTGACCGAAACCGTCGATGCCGTGCCGCCCGCGCCGCGATATCAGCGCGTGGCGGCGTCGCCGTCGAAGGCGCAGATGGAGCGCCTGCGCGAACTGCTCGCCAACGCGAAGAAGCCGTTCGTGATCGCGGGCGGAAGCGGCTGGACCGCCGAGGCGACGCAGGACTTCGCGCGCTTCGTGGAAGCGTGGAAACTGCCGGTCGGCTGCGCGTTCCGCTTTCAGGACACGCTCTCCAACGACCATCCGAACTACGCGGGCGATGTCGGCCTCGGGATCAATCCGGCGCTCGCCGCGCGCGTGCGCGATGCCGACGTGCTCTTCGTGCTCGGCCCGCGCATGGGCGAATCGACGACGGGCGGCTACACGCTGCTCGATATCCCGAAGACGAAGCAGACGCTCATCCACGTGCATCAGGGCGCGGAGGAACTCGGGCGCGTGTATAGCGCGGAATTGCCCATCGTGTCGGGCATGCCGGAGATCGCGTCTCTTCTGGCTTCGCTGGAAGCGCCCGCCAGCGTTGCATGGGATGGCAGCGCCGAAGCCGCGCACGCCGCGTATCTCGAGTGGCGCAAGCCGCGCCCGATGTTGGGCGATGTGCAGCTCGGCGAAATCATGCGTCAGCTCGCCGAGACGATTCCCGCCGATTCGATCCTGACGAACGGCGCGGGCAATTACGCGACGTGGCTGCATCGGCATTATTCGTATCGGCATTTCCGGTCGCAGTGCGCGCCGACGAGCGGTGCGATGGGCTACGGCGTGCCCGCCGCGATCGCCGCGAAGTCGCTGTATCCGGACCGCACGGTGATCGCGTTTGCGGGCGACGGCTGCTTCATGATGTCGAGCAACGAACTCGCGACGGCGATGCAGTATCGGCTGCCGGTGATTTTCATCGTCGTGAACAACGCGCAGTACGGCACGATCCGCATGCATCAGGAGCGGCATTATCCGAATCGCGTGCACGGGACGGAGCTCACGAATCCGGATTTCGCGGCGTATGCGCGCGCGTTCGGCGCGCATGGCGAGCTGGTCGAATCGACGGAGCAGTTCATGCCCGCGTTCGAGCGCGCGCGGGAATCCGGCTTGCCCGCGGTGATCGAGATTCGCATTCCGCGGGACCAGAGCACGCCGGGCGCGACACTCGAACAAATTCGCCAGCAAGGCAAGCGCTAGCGGACAAACTTTCAAGCTGCTTGCAGCGCGCTTCCGGTGGCAGTAGAGTAGCCAGTTCGAAAACACCGGGAGTTAGCGATGCTTAAGGTTCTGGCTTTGTCGTTGGCGTTGGGCTTTTCGGGTGCGGCATTCGCGAAGGCGGATTGCACGGCGCATCCGAAGAGCGAATGGATGAAGGAATCGGATGCCAAGGCGCAGCTTGAAGCGCAAGGCTACAAGATCCGCAAGTTCAAGGTCGATGGCAACTGCTACGAAATCTACGGTCACGACAAGAACGGCAAGAAGGTAGAGATCTATTACGACACGAAGACGCTGGCGGTCGTGAAGTCGGAAGTCGAGTGACGCTCGCGCCGTGAAAGTCTGGGACGGCTTCGTCCGGCTGACGCATTGGGCCGTCGCGGGCATCGTCTTGTGGAATCTGTTCGGACCGACGGATTCCACGCATCGCGTGCTCGGGTATGTCGCGGCCGGGCTTGTCGTTGCGCGTATCGTTTGGGGTTTCGTCGGCTCGCGTCATGCGCGGTTTTCGGCGTGGTGGCCGACGCGCTCGCATCTCGTCGACTATCTGAGGTCGCTTGCCAGGGCCAGGCCGATCCATCACGTTTCGCACAATCCGCTTGGCGGGTTGATGGCGCTCTTTCTTTGGTTCCTGATTCTCGCGCTCGCGCTGTCCGGGTGGATCATGCGGCTCGATGCGTTCTGGGGCGAGGACTGGCCGCAGGAGATTCATGCGTGGCTCGCCATCGCGGTCGAGGTTTGTGTCTGCGTGCACGTCGCCGCGGCCGTGCTGATGAGCGTGTGGACGCGGGAGAATTTGGTTCGGGCGATGGTGACGGGGAATAAGCGAATCAAGAAAGCGTCCGACTGAACTGCTTCTGGGCAACTTAAATTCAGCATCCTGCACTATCGAAGACATCTGGCAGCTTCGGATAATCGGATCCACGTTCTCGATTCAGAGAGCCGACCTCGATAAACGATAAAGGAGCGACTGCACGATGTCTCACGCAGCGAGGCAACTGACCAAGATCGGCGTTTTTTACGATGGCAATTATTTCGATCGCGTCAGCAAGTACTACAACCATCAGCATGAGAAGAAGGCCTGGATTTCGATTCCCGGGCTGCATGAGTACAGCCGCTATAAGGTTGCCGACGAGGAAGCTGTCGACATTGGCAACTGTCAAGTAATCGACGCTCATTATTTCAGGGGACGCTTCTCGGCGCAAAAGAGCAAAGAGAAAGGCGGTGATGCGTTCTACTACGATCGCGTCGTTGATGACATGTTGATGCGCGAGAATGTCACTGCGCATTATCTGCCGATGAACTTCGCCGGAAAGGAAAAAGGGATCGACGTATGGCTTTGCGCTCGAAGCCTTCGACCTTTCGATCCACAAGCACTTTGACGTCGTCGTGTTGATTGCAAGCGACAGCGACTATGTCCCACTGGTCCGCAAACTCAAGACTCTGGGAATCCGCGTCATGATCGTCACCTGGACCTTCACGCAGTCAGTCAGTAATGGCGACGCCAAGCCTGAACGACCAAGCACAATGTTGCTAAAGGAAGTGAGCTATCGCATCTCGATGTCCGAAGTCATCGACAAGATGGATGAGACGCGAGGAGACGAGCGCGATGTCTTGAGCGACCTGTTCCAACGACGCCGCGACCGACAACCTAATTCCGGTACGCCAGAGGCCGACCGGAAGATGGGAACAATTGAAAGACGGTCAGCAGCTAGAAGAAAACAAAACGGCCCAGCCGCTTTCGCGACCGGGCCGTTCGAACACTGCGACAAGCCCTTACTTCCCGCCCACGCTCTGCAACGTCGTCCACTTCCCGCCGACGACCTTATAGAGCGTAATCCCGCCGTTCTTCAAATCGCCCTTCGAGTCGTACGACAGGTGCTTCGCCGTCACGCCCTGCATGTCGGTCTTCGCGAGGAACGGCAGGTACTTTGCCGGATCCGTCGAGTTCGCAGCCTTCATCGCGGTGAACATGGCCATCGCCCCGTCGTAGGCATACGGCGAGTACGTCTGCACGTCTTCGTTGAAGCGCTTCTTGTACTTCGCCGAGTAGTCCGCGCCGCCCGGCATTTCGTCCATCGGCAGGCCGGCGAGCGATGCCACCGTGCCGTCAGCCGCGTCGCCCGCGATCTTCAGGAACGTGTCCGTCTTCACCATTTCGCCCGCCATCAGCGGCGCGCGGAAGCCGAGCGTCTTCATCTGCTTGACCATCGGGCCGGCTTGCGAATCCGCGCCGCCGTAGTACACGAGGTCCGGATTCGTCGACTTGATCTTCGTCAGAATCGCCTTGAAGTCGACAGCCTTGTCGTTCGTGAATTCACGGTCGACGATCGTGCCGCCCGCCGCCTTCGCCGCCTTCTCGAACTGGTCGGCAAGACCCTGGCCGTACGCCGTGCGGTCATCGACGATCGCGATCTTCTTGACCTTCAGCGTCTTCACCGCGAACTCGCCCGCGACCGAGCCTTGCTGCGTGTCGGAGGTCATCATGCGGAAGGCGGTCTTGAAGCCTTGCGTCGTGTACTCGGGCGCCGTCGCCATCGCGATTTCGGGGATGCCCGCGTTCGCGTAGATGCGCGATGCCGGGATCGTCGTGCCCGAATTGAAGTGGCCGAGCATGCCCTTGATGCCATCGTCGACGAGGCGTTGCGCCACGGTCGTGCCCGTGCGCGGGTCGGCCTGGTCGTCCGCCGAGTTCAGCACGATGCGAACCGGCTTGCCGCCGATCACCGGCTTCGTGGCGTTGAAGTCTTCGACGGCGAGCGTGATGCCGTTCTGCATGTCCTTGCCGTAGTGCGCCTGCGCACCGGTCAGCGGGCCGGCGTAGCCAACCTTCACGTCTTCTGCCTGCTGTGCAGCTGCGGTCCCCGCGAACAGGCCGGCGAGCGTCATGGCTGCCGCCAGCTTGGTCATCGTGTGCTTCATAGCTTCTCCTGTGTTCCAGTGTGGATGGCAGCCTGTGCCGCGCGTGTCTCCGTTACGCCGTGCCTGCTGCCGATTGTTTGAATTCGTTTGAACCGAGCGTTCGAGGGGTGTCTCAACCGATCGTCATCAAATTCGCATTGCCACCCGCCGCCGCCGTGTTCACGCTCACCGAGCGTTCCGTCAGCAGACGTTCGAGCGCGTAGTCTTCACCGTCGTGGCCAGCGTCGGCGAACGCTCCCGCAGCCACGCCCTGCACCGATACGATCGGTCCCGGACGCTTCGCGACTTCCTTCACGAGCGACAGCAGTTCATCGCTGTCGCCTTCGAACAAGACGGCGTCGAAGTCTTCCGCCGCTTTCCTGACCATCGCGAACGGCTTGAGCGCAGAAGGCAACGACGCCGCCAGTTGCTCGCCCGCCGAGCCGGAGAACAACGCCTTGTTGCCCGTCGCCAGCACGGCGGCCAGTTGCGCGCGCGCGCCGCTCGCCGTCGCCGCCACGCACAGCACCGTGCCGCGCGCGCCGAGCGTGTACGTGTTGCGTTCGCCGGTCGGTCCGCTCAACACGGCCGTCGCGCCCGCCATCACATGCTGCAGATAACCGTCGCAACGCGCGGCCGTCTGCGGATCGCGTTCGCCGATCGCCCAGTCGCGCAATGCGGTGAGCGCGGCCGTCGGCGTGTCCTTCGACGCCACCTGATCGACGACGAGCGTGCTCGCCAGCGATTTCGGCAGACCGGTCGGGCGCTTCGCGAGCAGACGCTGCAGATACAGCGCGCCGCCCGCCTTCGGACCCGTGCCCGACAGCCCTTCGCCGCCGAACGGCTGCACGCCGACCACGGCGCCGATCACATTGCGGTTCACATAGATGTTGCCGACATGCGCCCGCGAGACCACGTGCGCGATGGTTTCGTCGATACGCGTATGGATGCCGAGCGTGAGGCCATAACCCGTCGAGCGAATTTGGTCGAGGAGTTTATCAAGGTTCGAACGGCGATAACGCACCACATGCAGCACCGGGCCGAATACTTCGCGCTTGAGTTCGTCGATGCTATCGAGCTCGATCAGCGTCGGCGGCACGAACGTGCCTTGCGCGCAGGTGTCGGGCAGCGGCAGTTGCGTGACGTTGCGGCCCTTGTCGCGCATCCCGGCGATATGCGCGTCGATGCCGCGTTTCGCGTCGGCGTCGATGACGGGACCGACATCCGTCGACAGACGATCCGGATTGCCGACCGCGAGCTGGTTCATCGCGCCGGTCAGCATCTCGAGCGTGCGATCCGCGACGTCGTCCTGCAGGCACAGCACGCGCAGCGCCGAGCAGCGCTGGCCAGCCGAATCGAACGACGACTGCAGCACGTCGGCGACGACCTGCTCCGCGAGCGCCGACGAATCGACGATCATCGCGTTCTGGCCGCCGGTTTCGGCGATCAGCGGAATTGGGCGGCCATCCGGATCGAGGCGCTCGGACAGCGTCTTGTTGATGAGGCGCGCGACTTCCGTCGAACCGGTGAACATGACGGCGCGCGTGCGCGGATCGGCGACGAGCGCCGCGCCGACCGTCTCGCCATTGCCCGGCAGCAGTTGCACCGCGCCCGCCGGCACGCCCGCTTCGCGCAGGAGGCGAACGGCTTGCGCGGCGATCAGCGGCGTCTGTTCAGCGGGCTTCGCGAGCACCGGGTTGCCCGCGGCCAACGCAGCGGCGACCTGGCCCATGAAGATCGCGAGCGGGAAGTTCCACGGGCTGATACACACGACCGGACCGAGCGGGCGATGCGTATCGTTCGAAAACTCGGCGCGAATCTGCGACGCGTAGTAGCGCAGGAAATCGATGGCTTCGCGAATCTCCGCGATCGCGTTCGGCAGCGACTTGCCCGCTTCGCGCACGACGAGGCCCATCAGCGTGTGCATTTGCGCTTCGAGCAGATCGGCGGCGCGCGCGAGGCAATCGGCGCGGTCTTCGACGGGCGTCGCCTGCCAGATCGGCGCGGCGGCGACCGCGTTGGCGATCGCGGCGCTCACCTGTTCCGGCGACGCTTCCACGACCGTGCCGACGAGATCGCGCAAATCCGACGGATTGCGCACATCGCGCGCGACGCCGTTGCCGATGTCACCGCCTTCGAGCATCGGTTCCGCGCGCCACGGATGATGCGCGCTCGCCAGCAACGCCGACGACAGCGAAGCCAGCCGATGCTCGTTCGACAGATCGAGGCCCATCGAATTGGAGCGCTCGTTGCCGTAAAGCTGACGCGGCAGCGGAATCTTCGTGTGCGGCGCGCCGAGCGGCGTGATCGCCTGCGCTTCGTCGATCGGATCGCGCACGAGTTCCTTCACCGGAATCGATTCATCGGCGATGCGGTTCACGAACGACGTGTTCGCGCCGTTTTCCAGCAGACGGCGCACGAGATACGCGAGCAGCGTTTCGTGCGTGCCGACCGGCGCATACACGCGGCACGGACGGTTCAGCTTGTCGCGGCCCGTGACTTCTTCGTAGAGCGGCTCGCCCATGCCGTGCAGGCACTGGAACTCGTACTGGCCGGGATAGTAGTTCTGTCCGGCGAGGTGATAGATCGCGGAGAGCGTGAACGCGTTGTGCGTCGCGAATTGCGGATAGACGGCATCCGGCGCGCCGAGCAGCTTCTTCGCGCACGCGAGATACGAGATGTCCGTGTAGATCTTGCGCGTATAGACCGGATAGCCCTCGAGTCCATCGACTTGCGCGCGCTTGATTTCCGTGTCCCAGTACGCGCCCTTCACGAGGCGAATCATCAGGCGATGACGGCTGCGGCGCGCGAGATCGATCAGATAGTCGATCACGAACGGGCAGCGCTTCTGATAACCCTGCACCACGAAACCGATGCCGTTCCAGCCCGCGAGCTCCGGATCGAAACAGAGCGCTTCGAGCAGATCGAGCGAGATTTCGAGACGATCGGCTTCCTCGGCGTCGATGTTCAGGCCGATGTCATAACGGCGCGCCAGTTGCGCGAGCGAGCGCACGCGCGGCAGCAGCTCGTTCATCGTGCGTTCCTGCTGCGAGCGCGAATAACGCGGATGCAGCGCGGAGAGCTTGATCGAAATGCCCGGGCCTTCGTAGATGCCGCGCCCGCCCGCCGCCTTGCCGATCGCGTGGATCGCCTGCTCGTAGGACGCGTAGTAGCGCTGCGCGTCTTCTTCCGTCGTCGCGGCCTCGCCGAGCATGTCGTACGAGTAGCGGAACCCGCGCGCTTCGTACTTGCGGCTGTTCGCGAGCGCTTCGGAAATCGTCTCGCCGGTGACGAACTGCTCGCCCATCAGGCGCATCGCCATGTCGACGCCCTTGCGGATCAGCGGCTCGCCGCCCTTGCCGATCAGACGCGTCAGCGCCGACGACAAGCCCGCTTCGCTGTTCGTCGTGACGAGCTTGCCGGTGATCATCAAACCCCACGTCGCCGCGTTCACGAACAGCGACGGCGCCTGGCCCATGTGCGATTTCCAGTCGCCCTTGCTGATCTTGTCGCGAATCAGCGCGTCGCGCGTGGCGCGGTCGGGAATGCGCAGGAGCGCTTCGGCGAGGCACATCAGCGCGACGCCTTCCTGGCTCGACAGCGAGAATTCGTGGATCAAACCTTCGACGCCGCCGCCCGAGCTTTTCGCGCGCAGCGCTTCGACGAGCTTCGTCGCGAGCTTTTCGGTTTCGGCCGCGACGTTCGAAGGCAGTCGCGCCTGACCGATCAGAAACGGCACGCACTCCGGCTCCGGCCGACGATACGCCGCCGTGATCGCCGCGCGCAGCACCGATTGCGGCTGCACGTTCTGCGCGAAATCGAGGAACGGATGCGGCGCGCCGTCTTCGTCGCCATCGACGGAAGGTGCATCCGCCATTTCCGACGAGCCGTTCGCGCCCGTCAGTTCGGGCGGAAGCTGGCCATGCTCGATGCGCTCCAGATAAGCGAAGATCGCCTGCTTGATAAGCCAGTGGGGAGTGCGTTCGAGGCGCGTCGCGGCATCTTTGAGCCGGGAACGCAGCAGATCGTCGACTTTGACGCCTAGGGTTGTGCTCGCCATATTTCCTTCGTTTGCCGGTCGTGCTCAGCCGGCCAGAGACCTGAAAAGTTGGCGAATCGTACCCCGCTGATTTAAAAGGTGCAACCGAGATTTTCGCTAGGGTTGCACCACAATGAAACCCTTGTGGCACAAGGCTTTGAGCGGTGCACCGCCGGATGGCGCGCGGCGCTCGGCGCCTAGTAGTTTCCCTAATCCGGAATTTTTGAGACGGCCCCTAAGTAAATCCTCGGGCACCGCCGTTATAAACGCCATGCGCCGTCGATGGCGACGCCTTTAGCGGTCGATATTCCGCGATTTCGGGGAGAGCAACGAGCATGAGCACTTGGATGGTGGTGGGCGGCGTTTGGGCGATGTTCGCAGTCTGCGTCGTGTTGTTCGTGCGGGGCGCGTCGCCGCACGTTCATCGGTCCGATGACGCTTCCGGCCAAGGCGACCGCGCGGTCAGCGACGTTCCACGCGCCGAAATCTGAATCAGACGTCCAGCGGATCGACTTCCACGTTCCAGCGCAGCACGCCCTTGAGCGAGCGCAGCGCCGGCTGCCACGCGCGCAGCGACGCCTGCAGCGCGGCCCGCGACGCGCTTTCGAGCAGCAGTTGCGCACGGTGGACATTGAACACTTTCACGATGGTGAGCGGAACCGCGTCGTAGACCGTCACGCGCTCAGCGCCGGGCAGAGGCGCGAACGCCGCCGCCGCTTCCTCGAGGAATTTCAGCGCCGCATCGAGCGTGCGGCCTTCGGCGCGCAGCATCGCCTGATAGACGAACGGCGGCAGACGCGCGTCGCGGCGTTCGGCGAGCGTCGAATTGGCGAAACCCACGTAGTCTTGTCGCGAAAGCGCCTGATACAGCGCGTGACGCGGATAGCGCGTCTGAATCATCACTTCGCCGGGCAAGCCCGCGCGTCCGGCGCGCCCGCTCACCTGCGTCAGTTGCGCGAAGAGCCGCTCGCTCGCGCGAAAGTCGTGGGAGAAGAGCGCGGTGTCCGCGTTCAGCACGCCGACGAGCGTCACGCGCCGGAAATCATGGCCCTTCGCGATCATCTGCGTGCCAACGAGAATGTCGACTTCGCCCGCGTGGACATCGGAGAAAAGCGCCTGCGCGCTGCCTTTGCGGCGCGTGCTGTCGGCGTCGATGCGCAGCACGCGAGCACCCGGCACCACGCTCGCGAGCGTTTCCTCGACGCGCTGCGTGCCGCGGCCCATCGGCGCGATATCGATGTTGCCGCATTCCGGACACGACTTCGGAATGCGCGATTCCCAGCCGCAGTGATGACAACGCAGCGCGCGCTCAGGCTTATGCAGCACGGCATACGCGCTGCAACGCGGACAACCGGCGACCCAGCCGCAGGCATCGCAGGACAGGATCGGCGCATAGCCGCGCCGGTTCAGGAATACGAGGCTTTGCTCGCCGCGCTCGACGCGTGTCTTCAGCGCCGCGATCAGCGGCCCCGCGAGCCCCTCGACCGAGGCGCGGCCTCGCCGTCTTTCCTCTTCCAGATCGATGAGCCGGACGCTCGGCAGCACCGCTTCGGCGACGGCGCGGCGCGTGAGCGTGAGTCGCGTGTAGCGGCTCTGCTCGGCCTGCCACCAGGTTTCGAGCGATGGCGTCGCCGATCCGAGCACGACGGGAATATCCAGTTGCTTCGCGCGATAGATGGCGAGATCGCGCGCGGAGTAGCGCAAGCCTTCCTGTTGCTTGTACGCGGGATCGTGTTCCTCATCGACGACGATGATCGCGAGCTTCGGCATCGACGCGAGAATCGCGAGGCGCGTGCCGAGCACGATGCGCGCGCTGCCCGTATGCGCCGCGAGCCAGTTGCGCGCGCGTTCGCCTTCGGCGAGTCCGCTGTGCATCGTGACGATCGAGCCGTCCGCGAGCGCCGCGAAACGCGCGCGAAACGCCGCTTCGAACTGCGGCGTCAGATTGATTTCGGGAACGAGGACGAGCGCCTGCGCGTCGGGCCGGTCGGCGAGCAACGCGGCGAGCGCGTGCAGATACACCTCGGTCTTGCCACTGCCCGTCACGCCGTGCAGCAGGAACGGGGCGAACCCTTGCGCGCCGGAAATTGCATCGACGGCTTCGCGTTGTTCATCGGTCAGCAAGGGCAGCGGCACCGCGCCGGTCGGCAGCATCGGCGCGCTCGCGTCGGGTTCGGCGATCTGCGCTGTCACCGTTTCGATCCATCCGCGCGCGATCCAGTCGTCGAAGGTCGCGCCCGCTTTCGGATGCAACGCGCGCGCGTCGGACAACGTCAGCGACGGCTGTTCCGCGAGCGCATCGGCGAGACGCCGGAGGGCGCTGGCGCGGGCGGGCAAAGCATCGGGGAGTTGTGCGCGCCCTTCGGGGAGAATCCGAAAGCGCGGCTCGACGGCAAAAAGGCGATCCCAGCGCGAGGCGTCGCGCAACGCCTGCGGAAGCGCCGGCAGCGCGACTTCGCCCAGCCCGCGCTGATAGTAATCGGCGGCGAAGCTGACAAGCGCGATCCACTTTTCCGACAGCGGCGCGCAGCCTTCGCAAATCGAAGTGATGTCGCGCAGTTTGGCAGCGGGCACGTCGCTTGAATGGGCGATTTCGCAGATCAACCCGACGACTTCGCGTCGCCCGAACGGCACCTGCACCAGCATGCCGACGGCAGGCGCGGCCGGCAGCGCATAGCGGTAGTCGAACAGCACGGGCATGGGCTGATCGACGGCGACGCGGACGAATAGATCAGTCACCGCGCGGGACCCCGCGCAAGACGGTTCGACAGAACCAAGCGCCCGAGGCGGGAGAAGTTAAAGTGAAACATCAGAATCGTCTGTAAACCGCCGATTATTTTTGGATTTCCGATGCTTTCCACAGCCCTGTGGATAACTTTGTTGAGAAGTGCGTCCGTGATCGCCGCAAACAATGTCACGAATCCCTTATGCGCGCTAACCCACATTTCGGGCGACGCCGTCGAAATGCGTTAAAAATCATTGGCTTGAAGCACACATAGCGACATCTTATTGGTTGCTGTAAGCCATACGTCTGATGGCGCGCCGCAGCGAACAAATTGTGCATAAGTTCAGTCTTGACATCGGGGAGCGCCGCCTGAGGCGGGCGATCCGGACAGAACCCTCCAGCTCCTGATCACTTGCCCCGAATCACCGATATTGCACTGCAGCACGCGTCCGCAACGCATGTTTTCGTACGCCTTTTACCGGGCGGCTTGGCCGGCGCGCATGGCGCGGCTATGTCGATGAACCTCGTCGACCAGCTCCGCGACATTTTCCGGCGGCGTGAACTGCGAGATGCCGTGGCCCAGGTTGAAGACGTGGCCTGGAAAATTGCCGAAGCTTTCGAGCACGGCGCGCGCTTCGGTGCGGATCGACGCGGGCGGCGCGAACAACACGCTCGGATCGATGTTCCCCTGCAGCGCCACACGCGAGCCGACCTTTTCGCGCGCCCGGCCGAGATTCATGGTCCAGTCGAGACCGACCGCATCGACGCCCGTCGCCGCGATTTCCTCGATCCAGAGTCCGCCGCCCTTCGTGAACGTGATGACCGGGACGCGCGCGCCATCGTGCTCGCGCTTCAGGCCGGCAACCACCTTCGCGATGTATTCGAGCGAGAAGCGCTGATACGCGCCATCCGCGAGTGCGCCGCCCCATGTATCGAAGATCATCACGGCCTGCGCGCCCGCTTCGATCTGCGCGTTCAGGTAAGCGGTGACGGCTTGCGCGTTGACCTCGAGAATGCGATGCATCAGGTCCGGCCGCGAATACGCCATCGACTTGACCGTGCGATGGTCGTCCGAGCCACCGCCTTCGACCATGTAGCACGCGAGCGTCCACGGACTACCGGAGAAGCCGATCAGCGGGACCTTCTGGCGGCCTTGCGCGTCGGTGAGCGCGCGGCGAATCTGGCTTACGGCGTCGGTGACGTAGGAAAGCGTCGCGCCGATGTCCGGCACGGCAAGGCGCTTCACATCGTCTTCGGTACGCACCGTGCGCTCGAAACGCGGCCCCTCGCCCTGCACGAAGTTCAGACCGAGCCCCATTGCGTCGGGGACGGTCAGGATGTCCGAGAAGAGAATCGCGGCGTCGAGCGGAAAGCGTTCGAGCGGCTGAAGCGTGACTTCGGTCGCGTAATCCGGATTCTTCGCGAGACCGAGAAAACTGCCCGCGCGAGCACGCGTCGCGTTGTATTCCGGCAGATAGCGCCCTGCCTGGCGCATCAGCCAGATCGGCGTGTAGTCGGTCGGCTGGCGCAAGAGCGCGCGCAGGAAGGTGTCGTTCAGAAGAGTGTGTGCCACGTCGCTCGATGCTCAAGGCAGAGAATCGTCCATTCTACCGGAGCGGTCGAACGTCTACGCCGGCTGAGCCCGGCAATTCGGAACGGCTCATGCCGCGCGGCCTATGTCGTTTGGCCGGATTTCGGGCAAGCGAAGCCCTCGTTATGATCGGTGTGCTTACACAACTAGAACCAGGAGAATCGATGCAACGCACGTCCGTCAGTCTCGCAGCCGCTGCCTTCGCGGTGTCGCTCTCGCTTTTGAACGCCGCGCACGCGCAGACGGTTCAGGCCGGCACCGTCGCCGGAGCAAAGTCCGCCGCGCCCGCGCCTTCCTCGGTTGCCGCGCCCTCTCGCCTCGACGACATCCTCGCACGCCACACGCTGCGCGTCTGCACGACCGGCGATTACAAACCGTACTCGTTCCTGCGTCCGGACGGGCAGTTCGAGGGCATCGACATCGATCTCGCGGAAAGTCTCGCGAAGTCGCTCGGCGCGAAGGCCGAGTATGTGAAGACGTCGTGGTCGAATCTGATGAACGACTTCATCGCGAAATGCGATATCGCCGTGGGCGGCGTCTCGACGACGCTCGAACGGCAGAAGCGCGCGTTTTTCACCGCGCCGTACATGGAAGACGGCAAGACGCCGATCGTGCGTTGCGACGATGTCGAGAAGTATCAGACCGTCGCGCAGATCGATCAGCCGAACGTGCGGACGATCGTGAATCCGGGCGGTACGAACGAACGCTTCGCGAAGCAGTTCTTTGCGCGCTCGCAACTGATCGAGTATCCGGACAACGTGACCATCTTCAAGCAGATTCTCGACGGCAAGGCCGACGTCATGGTCACGGACGCATCCGAAACGCTGCTACAGCAGAAGCTCAATCCGGGGCTGTGCTCGGTGCATCCGGACAAGCCGTTCCAGTTTGGCGAAAAGGCGTATCTGCTGCCGCGCGGCGACGTGCCGTTCCAGCAGTATGTCGATCAGTGGCTGCATCTCGCCCGTTCGTCGGGCGAGTTCCAGGCTGTCTATGACAAGTGGCTGAAGTAGCGGTCAGCGCGCGGCGCGCAAGAGTTCGCCGGTGCGCTCGCCGATCTTGCGCAGCCAGCCGAGCGCCGCGTCGGACTGTGAATGCATGCGGCCGAACCCGTGCGTCATGTCGCGCGCGTCGATCAGCTCGACACGGCCGCCGTTCGCTTGTAGGAAGCGTTCGAGTTCGACGGCGTCGTCATAGAGCGGATCGTACGCCGCCGCGACGACGATCGCGGGCGCCGGCGTGCGCTCGAACGGCTCGGAGAGCGGAAAGGCGCGCACATCGTGCGCCTGCGGTGTTTCACCCGAAAGGAACTGGGTCCAGTACCACTTCATCTCATCGTTCGTGAGACCCGGACAGTTCGCATTGGCGATGCAACTCGGGCTCTCGAACTGACGACGCATGACCGGGTAAAGCAGCAGTTGCAAGCCGACGATGCCCGCGACGCGCTCGTTCGCGCCGCGTGCCGCGACAACCGCCAGATGCGCGCCCGCGCTGTCGCCGCCGACAGCCAGCCGGTCGGTCGCGAAGCCGAGCCGCGACCGGTGCTCCG
The DNA here is from genome assembly GCF_023631045.1 of Caballeronia sp. AZ7_KS35. NCBI lineage: Bacteria > Pseudomonadati > Pseudomonadota > Betaproteobacteria > Burkholderiales > Burkholderiaceae > Caballeronia > Caballeronia sp. AZ7_KS35. Next base: position 99,844 of record NZ_JALQDV010000001.1, read on the forward strand.
CGAGCCAGAGCAGCGCGTCGAGCGCGTCTTCGCACGGCGCGGGAAACGGATGCTCGGGCGCGAGCCGGTAGTCGACGCTCGCCACCGCGCATTGCGAGTCGCGCGAGAGCCGTGCGACGAGGCCATCGTGCGTGTCGATATCGCCGACGACCCAGCCGCCGCCGTGAAAGTACACGATCAGCGGCAGCGGGCCGCGCGCCTCTTTCGGCTTGTAGATGCGGGCGGCAAGCGTGCGGCCTTCGAGATCGAGCTGAATATTTTCCGCCGTTACGGCATCGTCGCGCTCTCCGGCGTAAGCTCGAGCGACCTTGCTGAAGCGCTCCCGGATTGCCAGCGCGTCCGCGTCGGGCGGCAAAGCCGGAAAAGCGTCCTTGACGGCGCCGTAATAGCGAAGCAGGGCTGCATCAATGCTCATGCGTATCTCCATAGGTTTTTGTGTCGTTATGCGCGCGCGGCCTGCTTTGCGCATCGATTTCATGCGTCCGGGCGTTCGATTTCCGCGAAAAAAATAGAATAATCGCACGAGTTCGAAAATCTGCAATCGCGCGTCAAGTCATCCCCAACGGATTAATCGTCCGAATAACAGACAATATATCGGTCGAAATCTGGACAATCGCGCTCGAAAATTTCCTCCGAGCCTTATCGGGCGCGGGTTACAACCTGAAACACTTTGTTACGGCGACCCGGATTCAATTCGCCCACAATCTGTTGAAACGGTTTCAACACGGATGTATTGGGTCGCGTCGTGCGAAAACAACGTGATCCGATGGCAGGCTGTGGCCGAAGCACTCACATTTGGGGCATCGGTGTTGGGGTCGTTATTCGAATGCAAGGCATTCGACACATCCCACGTTTGGTCTCCTCGCGCTAACCCCGTAGCGTGTGGTTTTTAGCGGGCTCCAGGCCCGCTTTTTTTTCGCCCGGACAAACGTTTGCGTTTTGGGATTCAACACCCGAACGTTTCGTCCAATGACAGAAGGGAGCGCCGCAGCGCTCCCTTTGTCTTTTCACCGCGAAGCAGCGCCGAAGTTCAGGCCGTTTTGGCCTCGGCGATCTTCAGTTCGTCGATCATGCGGGCGCGCATCACGAATTTCTGCGCCTTGCCGGTGACGGTCATCGGCAGTTCGTCGACGAAGCGGATGTAGCGCGGAATCTTGTAGTGCGCGATCTGTCCTTGGCAAAACTCGCGAATTTCCTCCTCGCTCGCCTGCTCGCCGGGACGCACGACGATCCACGCGCATACTTCCTCACCGTATTTCTGATCGGGCACGCCGAAGACCTGCACCGACTGCACCTTCGGATGACGGAACAGGAATTCCTCGATTTCGCGCGGATAGACGTTCTCGCCGCCCCGAATCAGCATGTCCTTCAGGCGGCCGACGATATTGCAGTAACCTTCCGCGTCGATGGTCGCGAGGTCGCCGGTGTGCATCCAACCGTCGACGATCGCCTCGCGCGTCTTGGCGTCGTCGCCCCAGTAGCCTTTCATCACCGAATAGCCGCGCGTGCACAGCTCGCCGGTTTCGCCGACCGGCACGATATTGCCCAGCGGATCGACGATCTTCACTTCCAGATGCGGCTGAATGCGTCCGACGGTCGTGGTGCGCTTGTCGAGCGGATCGGTCGTCGAGCTCTGGAAGGATACGGGGCTTGTCTCAGTCATGCCGTACGCGATCGTGATCTCGCTGAGATGCATGTTCGACACGACGCGCTTCATCGTCTCGATCGGACACGGCGAACCCGCCATGATGCCCGTGCGCAGCCGGCTCAGATCGTACTTCCCGAAGTCCGGGTGATCGAGTTCGGCGATGAACATCGTCGGCACGCCATGCAGCGCCGTGCATTTTTCCTCGTGCACGGCAGCGAGCGTCGCGGCGGGGTCGAAGGCTTCGCCGGGAAACACCATCGTGCAGCCCGTCGATACGCACGCGAGCACGGCCAGGACCATGCCGAAGCAGTGATACAGCGGCACCGGAATGCACAGCGAATCCTGCTCGGTCAGGCGCATCGCCATTGCGATATAGCGCGCGTTGTTGACGATGTTCCGATGTGTGAGCGTCGCGCCCTTCGGATTGCCCGTGGTGCCGCTCGTGAACTGGATGTTGATTGGATCGTCCGGCTTCAGCTTCGCCTCGACTGCGTCGAGCGGCGTCGCGTCGAGCCGTTCGCGACCGGTACGCATCACGTCCTCGAAATTGAGCATGCCGGGCGTCTTGCTCTCGCCCATGCGGATCACGGCGCGCAATTCCGGCAGCTTCCCGGCGTGAAGCGCGTTCGGCTCGGCATGCGCGAGTTCGGGCGCGAGCGTCTGCAGCATCTCCAGATATTTCGATGACTTGAACTGCTCGGCCGCGATGATCGCCTTGCAGCCGACCTTGTTCAGCGCATATTCGAGCTCGGCCAGCCGGTACGCCGGATTGATGTTGACGAGCGTGGCGCCCATGCGCGCGGTGGCGAACTGCGTGAGCAGCCATTCGATGCGGTTGGGCGACCAGATGCCGACGCGATCACCCGCCTCGATGCCGAGCGCGAGCAGTCCGCTCGCGAGCACGTCGACCTGATTTGCGAACTCGCGCCACGTCCAGCGGATGTTCTGCTCGCGGAACACGACGGCCGGGCGATCGGGGAATCTCCCAGCGGTTTCGAGAAGGAAGCGCGCAACGGTCGCGTCGCTCAATGGGATGTCGGTCGCGCCGCGAACATAGGAAATGCCGTCGCGCGGTTCGATCTGCGCGCCGGCGTGGGTCGGTTCAGTTGTCATCGATGGTCTCCGCCAATGTGAATCGCCGCCCGGTGAAGGCTAATTGGAGGCCATTGTGCATCGCGAGGACGAGCGCGGGCATTGAGTGTTTCCCGCAATGCCGCTTTCGTGGAATCGGCGAAAGATGCGCTGAATCAATCGCTTACGTGAATCGGAGTGAGCGCCACATAACCGTTATGCAGATTTGCGCGCGCGACTTGCCGATTAGGAGCATAAAAAAAGCAGCCCGAAGGCTGCTTTCTTGACCTGCTGATCGCTGCTGCTCGATGCGTCGTGCGCTTAGTGCTTTGCGTGCGCCTTGCGCAGACGTTGGATCGCCGCGAGTTGAGCCGTCGCGTAAGCGAGTTCCGCTTGCGCGGTCGCGTACTCGAGCTCCGAGGTGTTGTTTTGAATCGCTTCCTCGGCGCGCTTCTTCGCCTGCTCTGCCTTCGCTTCGTCGAGATCCGCGCCGCGGATGGCTGTATCGGCGAGCACGGTCACGATGCCCGGCTGGATTTCGAGAATCCCGCCGGCAACGAACACGAACTCTTCCGTACCGTCTTCCGCCTCGATACGCACCGCACCGGGACGAATGCGCGTGATGAGCGGCGTATGACCCGGCAGAATGCCGAGTTCACCCGCTTCGCCCGGCAGCGCGACGAACTTCGCCTGGCCCGAGAAGATCTGCTCTTCCGCGCTGACGACGTCTACCTTGATGGTTGCCATGTATGTCGACTCCTGTCGTCGGTGTCATGAGTGGACGCCCGCGCTGCGCGGACGTCCGCCTGAAAAACACCCGACTCTTACTGGATCTTCTTGGCCTTTTCGAAGGCTTCGTCGATCGTGCCGACCATGTAGAACGCCTGCTCCGGCAGATGATCGCACTCACCTTCGACGATCATCTTGAAGCCGCGGATGGTTTCCTTCAGCGGCACGTACTTGCCCGGCGAGCCCGTGAACACTTCAGCAACGTGGAACGGCTGCGACAGGAAACGCTGGATCTTACGAGCGCGCGCAACCGACAGCTTGTCTTCCGGCGACAGTTCGTCCATGCCCAGAATCGCGATGATGTCGCGCAGTTCCTTGTAGCGCTGCAGCGTCTGCTGCACGCCGCGCGTGATCGTGTAGTGCTCTTCGCCAATCACGTTCGGGTCGATCTGACGCGAGGTCGAATCGAGCGGGTCCACTGCCGGATAGATACCCAGCGAAGCGATGTCACGCGACAACACGACGGTTGCATCCAGGTGGCCGAAGGTCGTAGCCGGCGACGGGTCGGTCAAGTCATCCGCAGGGACGTACACGGCCTGAACGGACGTGATCGAGCCGGTCTTCGTCGACGTGATGCGCTCTTGCAGCTTGCCCATTTCTTCAGCCAGCGTCGGCTGATAGCCCACTGCCGAAGGCATACGGCCGAGCAGTGCGGACACTTCCGTACCCGCCAGCGTGAAACGATAGATGTTGTCGACGAAGAACAGCACGTCGAGGCCTTCGTCACGGAAGTGCTCGGCCATCGTCAGACCGGTCAGCGCGACGCGCAGACGGTTGCCCGGCGGCTCGTTCATCTGGCCGTAGACCAGCGCGACCTTGTCGAGAACGTTCGAGTCCTTCATTTCGTGATAGAAGTCGTTCCCTTCACGGGTACGCTCGCCCACGCCCGCGAACACGGAGTAACCGCCGTGCTCCTTCGCGATGTTGTTGATGAGTTCCATCATGTTCACGGTCTTGCCCACGCCTGCACCGCCGAACAGACCGACCTTGCCGCCCTTCGCGAACGGGCAGATCAGGTCGATAACCTTGATGCCGGTTTCGAGCAGTTCCGTCGACGGCGACAGCTCGTCGAACGAAGGTGCGTTCTGGTGGATCGAACGCGTCGTTTCCGATTCGATCGGACCCGCTTCGTCGATCGGACGGCCGAGCACGTCCATGATGCGGCCGAGCGTCGGCTTGCCGACCGGCACGCTGATGGGCTTGCCCGTGTTCTTGACCATCGTGCCGCGGCGCAGGCCGTCGGATGCACCCAGACAGATGGTGCGAACCACGCCGTCGCCCAGCTGCTGCTGGACTTCGAGCGTCAGTTCGGTGCCTTCCAGAATGAGCGCGTCGTAAATCTTCGGCATTTGCGCACGCGGAAATTCCACGTCGATAACGGCGCCGATGCACTGTACGATCTTGCCTTCTACCAAAGCAGTAGTACTCATCGCATTTCCTTTAGATACTGTGTTCTTTCACGCGGCCGTCAGACCGCTGCGGCGCCGCCGACGATTTCCGACAATTCTTTCGTAATCGCGGCCTGGCGGCTCTTGTTGTAGACGAGCTGCAGTTCGTTGATCACGGTCTTCGCGTTGTCCGACGCGGCCTTCATCGCGACCATGCGCGCGGATTGCTCCGACGCCATGTTTTCCGCGACCGCCTGATAGACGAGCGCTTCGACGTAGCGCACGAGAAGCTCGTCCACCACGGTTTGCGCGTCCGGCTCGTAGATGTAGTCCCACGAGGTCTTCGGCGTGACGCCGTCTTCGTCCTTCGCGTCCAGGTCGTCCACCGACAACGGCAGCAGTTGCTCGATCACCGCTTCCTGCTTCATCGTGTTGATGAAGCGCGTGTACGCGAGGTACACCGCGTTGATCTTGCCTTCCGAATACAGGTCGAGCTGCACCTTGATCGCGCCGATCAGCTTTTCCAGATGCGGCGTGTCGCCCAGTTGCGTGACTTGCGACACGACCTTCGCCTTCAGGCGATTCAGGAAGCCGAGTCCCTTGCCGCCGATCGCCGAAGCTTCGATCTGGACACCGCTTTGATCGAGTTCCTTGATCTTGTTCAGCGACGCACGCAGGATGTTCGTGTTCATGCCGCCGCACAGACCCTTGTCGGTCGTGACGAGGATCAGGCCGGCCGTCTTTGCGCCCTTGTTCTCGACCATGAACGGATGGCGATACTCGGGGTTCGCACGGCTCATGTGCGATGCGATCGAACGGACCTTGTCGGCATACGGACGGGCGGAACGCATGCGCTCCTGGGCGCGGCGCATCTTCGATGCGGCGACCATTTCCATCGCTTTCGTGATCTTGCGCGTGTTCTGCACGCTCTTGATCTTGCCGCGAATTTCCTTCATTCCAGCCATTGCTTACTCCTTGATCGAAGCCGCGCGACGTCCGGTGACATCGCGCGTTGCTCCTCTATCCCGATCAATAAGCGCCCGACTTCTTGAAGTCCTTCAGCGCGGCATGCAGTGCGCCTTCGTCGTCCTTCGACAAGTCTTTATTGTCTTCGATGCGCTTAATCAGATCGCCGTGGCTGGTCTTCAGGAATTCGCGCATGCCCTTTTCGAATGCGAGCACTTGCGAAACTTCGAGATCGTCCAGATAGCCGTTGTTGGCTGCGAACAGCGCGACGGCCAGTTCCCACACTTGCAGCGGCTGATACTGCGGCTGCTTCAGCAGTTCCGTCACGCGGCGGCCGCGCTCGAGCTGCTTGCGGGTGGCTTCGTCGAGGTCCGATGCGAACTGCGCGAACGCGGCGAGCTCACGATACTGCGCGAGGTCGGTACGGATACCGCCCGACAGCTTCTTGATGACCTTCGTCTGAGCCGCACCGCCGACGCGCGACACCGACACGCCCGCGTTGATAGCAGGGCGGATACCGGCGTTGAACAGGTCGGTTTCCAGGAAGATCTGGCCGTCGGTAATCGAGATCACGTTCGTCGGAACGAATGCGGTCACGTCGCCGGCTTGCGTTTCGATGACCGGCAGTGCCGTCAGCGAACCGCTCTTGCCTTTCACTTCGCCGTTCGTGAACTTCTCGACGTACTCTTCCGAGACCCGAGCCGCACGCTCGAGCAGACGCGAGTGCAGATAGAACACATCGCCCGGATACGCTTCGCGGCCCGGCGGACGGCGCAGCAGCAGCGAGATCTGGCGATACGCCCACGCCTGCTTGGTCAAGTCGTCATAGACGATCAGCGCATCTTGGCCGCGATCGCGGAAGTATTCGCCCATCGTGCAGCCGGCGTACGGCGCGAGGTACTGCATCGCGGCCGATTCCGAAGCCGAAGCCGCCACGACGATGGTGTAAGCCATCGCGCCGGTTTCCTCGAGCTTGCGCACCACGTTCATGATCGACGAAGCCTTCTGGCCGATCGCGACGTAGATACAGATGAGATCCTTGCCCTTCTGGTTGATGATCGCGTCGACGGCCACCGCGGTCTTGCCGCACTGACGGTCGCCGATGATCAGCTCGCGCTGGCCACGGCCGATCGGCACCATCGAGTCGATCGACTTCAGACCCGTCTGCACCGGCTGCGACACCGACTTACGCCAAATCACGCCCGGGGCGATCTTTTCGATTGCGTCCGTTGCCTTCGCGTTGATCGGGCCTTTACCGTCGATCGGGTTGCCGAGCGCGTCGACCACACGGCCGACGAGTTCCGGACCGACCGGCACTTCGAGAATGCGGCCCGTCGTCTTGACGATGTCGCCTTCCGAGATGTGCTCGTACTCGCCGAGAATAACGGCGCCGACCGAGTCACGTTCGAGGTTCAGCGCGAGGCCGAAGGTGTTGCCCGGGAATTCGAGCATTTCGCCCTGCATCACGTCCGACAGGCCGTGGATACGCACGATACCGTCGGTCACGGAGATCACGGTGCCCTGGTTGCGAACGTCCGCGCTCGCTTCAAGGCCCTGGATCCGGCTCTTGATCAGCTCGCTGATCTCAGAGGGATTGAGTTGCATTATTCGCTCCTGATAGTCAATTCTGTTGCGTGCCAGTCATCAGACTCGGTTGATCGCATTAATTCGCAAATTAAGCGGTCAGAGCCGTCTGCATGCTGGCGAGGCGCGCGCGGACCGAGGTATCGAGCACTTCGTCGCCAACCGTCACGCGAACGCCGCCGATCAGCGACTGATCGATTTCGACGGTCGGTTTCAGCTTGCGCTGGAACTTGCGTTCGAGGCTTGCAACGAGGTCGTTCAACTGTTCGCCTTCGAGGGGGAACGCGCTCACGATGTGAGCATCGGCAGCACCTTCACGGGCGTTCTTCAGCTCGTCGAACTGGACGGCGATTTCCGGCAGCAGCGGCAGGCGATGGTTCTCGACCAGCATGCCGACGAAGTTCTTCGCTTGAGGCTGGCTTTGGGCCAACGGCGACTTCACTGCGGCGAGCAGGAGATCGACGATTTGCTGGCGGCTCACCTTCGGGCTCGAAGCGACCGTTTCCACTTCGGGCAGACGCGCAACCTGTGCCAGCTCCTCAACGAAGGTGGACCAGCCCGCGAGATCGCCGGTTTCGGCCACGCGGAACAGCGCTTCTGCGTAAGGACGAGCGATGGTTGCAAGTTCGGCCATGATCAGAGCTCGGTTTTGAGTTGATTCAGCAGATCGGCGTGTGCCTTCTGATCGACTTCGCGCTTCAGAATCTGCTCAGCGCCTTTCACAGCCAGCGCAGCGACTTCGCCACGCAGCGCTTCGCGAGCCTTCACGATTTGCTGGTCGGCGTCGGCCTTGGCTTGCGCAACGATACGCGCGGCTTCGGCTTGAGCGTTGGCCTTGATTTCTTCTGCGACTGCGGCAGCGCGCTTTTCAGCGTCGGCGATGCGTTGCTGGCCGTCGTTGCGCGCTTGCGCGAGTTCCTGGTCGACGCGCTTGTGCGCAGCTTCGAGTTCCGCTTTGCCCTTGTCGGCGGCGGCGAGGCCGTCGGCAATCTTCTTCGAGCGCTCGTCGAGGGCGTTGATCAACGGCGGCCACACGAACTTCATCGTGAACCACGCGAGGATCAGAAACACGACCATTTGCGCAAACAGGGTTGCGTTGAGATTCACGGTGTTTCCTTAAACGTTGCTTGATCGGAGGTGAAACGGTTAAAAGGCGCTCATCGGCTTGTTGAGCTCGATCAGCGCCTCACCCGTTCCGTTCAGCGTCTTTAAAAAGTCAGACGCACACTTCCGAGGAACCTCAGCCTGCGAGCTTCGAGAGCAGCGGGTTCGCGAACGCAAACAGCATTGCCACACCAACGCCGATCAGGAACGCCGCGTCGATCAGACCAGCCAGCAGGAACATCTTGGTCTGCAGCGGGTTCATCAGTTCCGGCTGGCGGGCGCATGCTTCGATGTACTTGCCGCCCATCAGACCGATACCGATACAGGCGCCGATTGCACCCAGGCCGATGATGATGCCGATACCGATGGCGGTCAGACCTTGGATGTTGGCGATGAAAGCTTGCATGATCACTCCTTTGATTAAAGACTTTGGAACTGGATTTATAAAAAACGAAAACCTAAAACCTGAACGATTCCGGAACGTGCCGCAACGCGTCAGTGTGAGTCATGCGCCTGGCCGATGTACACCAGCGTCAGCATCATGAAAATGAACGCCTGCAACAGCACGATCAGAATGTGGAAGATCGCCCAAACCGTGCCCGCGACCACGTGGCCGATGAAGCCGAGCACGGAAGCGTCCGCACCGAACGTCCACATGCTGCCCAGAAGGGCGATCAGCAGGAACAGCAGTTCGCCGGCGTACATGTTGCCGAACAGCCGCATGCCGAGCGACACCGTCTTGGCGACGAACTCGATGATGTTCAGCGCGAGGTTCGGAATCCACAGCAGCGGATGCGCGCCGAACGGAGCGGACAGCAGTTCGTGCACGAAGCCGCCAGCGCCCTTGATCTTGAAGTTGTAGTAGATCATCAGCACGAACACGCCGAGCGCGATACCGATGGTGCCGTTGAGGTCAGCCGTCGGAACGATGCGATGATGCGGAAGGACGTTTTCGAGACCGAGCCAGCCGATGATGCGCGGCGGCAGATCCACGGGGATGAAGTCGAGCGAGTTCATCAGGGCGACCCAGACGAATACGGTCAGCGCGAGCGGAGCGATGAAGCGGCGGCTGCCGTGGATCATCGACTTCGACTGGTCTTCGACCATTTCGACCAGCATCTCGATGGCGCACTGGAAACGGCCGGGAACACCGGACGTCGCCTTGCGTGCAGCAAGACCGAGAATGACGATGGTGATGACACCGCACACGATCGACCAGAACAGCGTGTCGAGATTCCAGACGTGGATGTCGAAGATCGACGTCTGTGCGTGCGTGGAAAGATTCTGCAAGTGGTGCGCAATGTACTCGGACGGATCCAGAGCGTGCGTTCCTTCGCTAGCTGCCATATCGTTAAAGCCACCCAAATTGTCAAAAATCTTTCGCCGCCTGTCGCTTCCGAGCCGCCGCTTCGCGTCGCGGCTCCGGGTCGAGAGGCCCGAGTGCGGCACAACGTCCGCACTTGTTCATACGTGATGCTACTTACAATCCGTGCTGCGGGCACTTACCTGGGACGTCAAGAATCGTCACCGAAGCGCCATTGCAACCCAGTAAGTCTTCAGAGCGACGATGTACGTAACGAGCAGCGGCAACCACAACGCGCTCTTGTACCAGTACGCGACCGCCACGAACATGGCGATCGTCGCTCCCATCTTGAGCGCTTCGCCGATCATCCAGCTCATGATCGTCTCCGCGCCGCTCTTCGCCCGCAGGCGCGCGGCGAACAGAGCGCTCGGCACCCAGCAGATCGCTCCCCCCAGAAATGCGGACAGCGCAGCATCGCCCGGCGGCTTGTAGAACAGCCACCACAACAGCGTCGCACCCAGGGACAAAACCATTTGCGCTGCCACGACCTTAAACGGCGTGACACGCGATGGACGACTCACCTCGGGCCCAAACAGCTTCTGTGCCTGATCCCGCGTGAGCGGAACGATATTATTTTCTTGCGCTTCGGCATCCCACGAGTCGCTCGACGAACTGCGCGGCTGATTTCCGGAGGCGTTTTCATCGCCGGTTGCGTGAGCGTCCGGCGCTCGATTTTCCTCTCGCACCGTCTTCCAACCTTCAACCAAAAGTCCGGGAAAATCACCCTGCGCTTTCGCTGCGCTTTCGAGGTGGCCTAGCTGATAAATCCGGGCGATTGTAAGCGATTGTTGTCACGGATTCAATAGTTTAGGCGCGTCAAAAACCAAGCAGACGAACCTTAAAAAACGGTCTCAAAAGCGAGACTTTCCTTGCAATTGCAAGGAGATTTTCATTCGATGGAGGAGCCTGCGCCGAGCATCAAACGAGCGCCCAGCCGATGACGATTGCCACGATCCAGAACGGGATCGACACCATGTGAAATGGCATCCACATGCCTTTTTCACCCGACAAGCGCACGGCGATGAGATTCGCGAGCGAACCGATTGCGATACCGAATCCACCGACGCTCACGCCAAATGCGAGCGCGCGCCAGTCCTTCGAGAACTCCGCGAGCACGATGGCCGCCGGCACGTTGCTGATGGCCTGCGACAGCACCGCGCCCGCCGCATACGCGCGCATCGGCGTATCGATGCCTATATGGGCGATGCCTGCGTGAATCGACGGCAAGGCGGCCGCGCTGCGCAGCACGATGAACATCATCACGAAGATGAGGAGCAGCAGCCAGTCGATCTTCAACACGACTTCACGTCGCCACAACAGGAAGACGGCCGCCAGAACGGCCAGCGCCGGGCCGGCGTGATGCGCATCGGCGAGCGCGACGAACGCCGCAAACGCGAGCACGCTGACACCGCACAGCACGCGATCGACGCGATGTTCCTCGACATCGCCGGAAAGATCCAGCGGCTCCGCGCGGAACATCGCGAACGTGACGATGCCGAGCAGCGCCATCAACGCGGCGCACAGCGGCAGCATCGCCCAGACGAACGCCGGGAAGCCGACGCCGCTCGTCTGCCACAGGAAAAGGTTCTGGGGATTGCCGAGCGGCGTGAGAATCGAGCCTGCGTTGACCGACAGCGCAATGACGATGACGAGCCGTTTGATCGGCAGCGGCGCGAGCTTGTGCAACGACAAGGCGAGCGGCACGACGGCGAAAAGCGCTACGTCGTTGGTCAGCACCGTGGAGAGGCCCGCGGCGAGCGCCACGAGCAGCAGCGCCAATGTACGCTCGCCATGAATGTGATGCACGAGGCGATGCGCGGCCCACATCAGGAATCCTGATAATTCGATGGCCTTGGTCAGCACCAGCAGGCCCGCGAGTGTAAGCACCGTCTGCCAGTCGACGAGACCCGGCAGGGACATCCACGGACGTGGGTGGGCGATCTGCAACACGACGAGCGCGAATACCAAAATGGCGAGAACCGGCTCTTTCGAGACGGCCCGCCAGATGCGCGCAAGAAAGTCGGAACGTGTACGGTTGACGTCGAATTCGGACAAGATGTGCGCGGGTCAGGCTGTGGGAGTCGTCGCTTCGATGCTGCCGCGCAGCTTCGTCAGAATGCCTTCGAGCGAGTCGAGCGTGCCGAAATCGATCGTGACTTTTCCGCGCCCTCTTCCGCCCAGCTTGATCTTCACGTTGGCCGATAGCAGATCCGACAACTCTTCTTCGAGCCGACGCGTATCACGTCCGCCGTCGTTCGCGGCGCGTGCTTTTGTCGCAGGCGCTTCCTTGGTCGTCGCCGCGACGAGGCGCTCCGTTTCACGCACCGACAAGCGGCGATTGACAACGTGATTGGCAAGTTGAATTTGCGTCGCTGCGTCGACGGCGAGCAGTGCGCGCGCGTGGCCCATGTCGAGGTCGCCGGCGAGGAGCATCGTCTGAACGGGCGTCGCCAGGTTCAAAAGACGCAACAGATTAGAGACGGCGCTGCGCGAGCGGCCGACCGACTCGGCAGCCTGTTCGTGCGTGAAGCTGAACTCATCGAGCAGGCGCTGGATGCCCTGCGCCTCTTCCAGCGGATTCAAATCCTCGCGCTGGATGTTTTCGATCAGCGCCATCGCTGCGGCAGCCTGATCTGGCACGTTTTTTACAAGAACGGGGACTTCATCGAGCCCCGCCAGGCGCGCGGCGCGAAAACGCCGCTCGCCTGCGATGATTTCATAGTGATCGTCGCCGACGGAGCGCACGAGGATCGGTTGCATCAGCCCTTGCGCGCGGATACTCGCCGCGAGCTCCTGAAGCGCGCCCTCGTCCATGCGCGTGCGCGGCTGATACTTCCCGGCCTGCAGCTTGTCGAGCGGCAACACCGACGGCGTGCCTTCACCGCGCACGGCTTCCGTAATGTCGACGCTGCCGCCGAGCAATGCATCCAGGCCTCGGCCCAAACCCTTCTTTTTCATCACAGCGCTCATTTCGGTTCCTCCATCGGCGTGACTGCCGCATCGAATGGGTTTGCTTAGTTGAGGTCGAGCGCACGCACGCGCTCGATCATTTCCGTGCCGAACTGGATATACGCCTGCGCGCCGCGCGACGATTTGTCGAACACGACACCCGGCAGCCCGTAGCTCGGCGCCTCGGCAAGACGCACATTGCGCGGGATCACGACATCGAACAGCTTGCTGCCGAAATGCTCTTTCAATTGATCCGACACTTGTTGTTGCAGCGTGATCCGGGGATCGAACATCACGCGCAGCAAGCCGATGACCTTCAGGTCGCGGTTCAGATTGGCGTGAACCTGCTTGATCGTGTTCACGAGGTCGGACAGCCCTTCCAGCGCGAAGTATTCGCACTGCATCGGAATCACGACGCCGTGCGCCGCGCACAACGCGTTGAGCGTCAGCAGCGAAAGCGCCGGGGGGCAATCGATCAGCACGAAGTCATAGTCATCGACTACTTCTTCGATCGCGACGCGAAGAATGCGCTCGCGGTTTTCCATGTCCACGAGTTCGACTTCCGCGCCAGCGAGTTCGCGATTGGCCGGCAGCACGTCGTAACCAACGGCCTCCGGACGGGTACGCGCTTCGCGCAGCGTGACGCCATCGACGAGCACTTCGTAAACCGTGTTCTCGCACGCGGCCTTGTCGATGCCGCTACCCATGGTCGCGTTGCCCTGCGGGTCCAGGTCGATCAGCAACACGCGCTGACCCAGCCCCGCGAGGCTCGCCGCGAGATTGACCGCTGTCGTGGTCTTTCCAACGCCGCCCTTCTGATTTGCGACGCAGAAGATTTTTGCCATCGTTTAGTGTCCTCGTTTCTTCGCTGTCAGAAGATCAGCGTGCCTGGAATGGCGGATGAAAACCTTCAACGAACCGTCATACCGGCTCGACGGCAATCTCGACGAGATGCCGTTCGGCGTCGAGCATCGGCACATTCAAGCGCTCGATGCCGAGCACCGTGGCGCCCGCCGGCACTCGCGCGGCTTCGGCATCTGGCTTCACCCCTTTCATCGCCAGAATCCGCCCGTTGTCCGCAACCAGATGACGCGAAAGTGTAACGAAATCGGAGAGCTCTGCGAATGCGCGCGACACGATTACATCGAATTTTTCCGGTACTTCGATGCCTGGACGTAAACTTTCGACGCGCCCGGTTACGACAGACAGATTGTTCAGACCTAACTGGGCCTTCGCCTGCGACTGAAAAGCTGTTTTCTTGTGGACGATGTCATTCAACGTCACACGCACATCTGGCTGCGCGATCGCCAGCACGACGCCGGGCAAACCGCCGCCCGAACCGACGTCCAGCAGAGTCGACGGATTTCGCGCGGATACAGCCGGGACGATCGCGAGCGAATCCAGAATGTGCTGGATCAGCATCTGCTGCGGGTCGCGGATTGCCGTCAAGTTATAGACGGAGTTCCACTTGCCGAGCAGCGCGACATAATCGAGTAATTTCTGGCTTTGCGAAGACGACAGCGCGAGGCCGAGCGCGGCGACGCCCTTTTCGAGCGTCGTCGCCAGAGTTTGGTTGCGCTCAGTCATTGAACCGCCGTCGTATTACCGCTTGTCGAATCGTCGCTAGGCGAGTTGCGGCCGCGACGTCCCGCGCCGCGCTTCAGATGCACCATCAGCAGCGAGATCGCGGCCGGCGTAATGCCCGAGATTCGCGATGCCTGACCGATGGTCTCGGGCCGGTGCTGAATCAGTTTCTGGCGAGCTTCAAACGAAAGGCCGCGGACTTCGTTGTAGTCGAGACCTTCGGGCAGGCGCGTATTTTCCTGCGCGCCGTTCCGCACGATCTCGTCCGCTTGCCTGTCGATGTAGCCTTGGTACTTCACGCCGATTTCGATTTGCTCCTTGATCTGGCTGAGAAGAACCGAATCCTCCGCTAACGGCGCGTCCGGGCCACACGCTCCGTCGCGCAGCGCGCAGATGCCGTCGTACGAAACACCCGGCCGGCGTAGCAGATCCGCCAAGCTGTACTCATGGTCGATCGGCTTGCCGAGCAACGCGGTCGCCTCTTCGGCCGGCAGCGTCTTCGGGTTGACCCATGTCGAGCGAAGACGCTGTGTTTCACGTGAAACAGCGTCGCGCTTGCGGCTGAACGCGTCCCAGCAAATATCGTCGATGACACCAAGCTCGCGGCCAATTTCCGTGAGACGCATATCCGCGTTGTCCTCGCGGAGCGACAGACGGTACTCCGCGCGGCTCGTGAACATGCGGTACGGCTCAGATACGCCCCGCGTCACGAGATCGTCTACGAGCACGCCCAGATACGCCTGATCTCGACGCGGCGACCACGCCTCTTTACCTTGGACTTGGAGTCCGGCGTTGATTCCCGCAAGCAAGCCTTGCGCAGCTGCCTCTTCGTAGCCGGTCGTACCGTTGATCTGTCCGGCGAAGAACAAGCCGTTGATCGCCTTCGTTTCCAACGACGCCTTCAGCGCCCGCGGATCGAAGTAGTCGTATTCGATCGCATAGCCAGGACGAAGGATGTGCGCATGCTCCAGGCCCCGCATCGAGCGCACGAGCTCGAGTTGCACGTCGAACGGCAGACTCGTGGAGATGCCGTTGGGATAGAACTCGTTCGTGGTCAGTCCTTCCGGCTCCAAGAAGATCTGGTGCGCGTCTTTCGAAGCGAAGCGGTGGATCTTGTCCTCGATCGACGGGCAATAGCGCGGTCCGACGCCTTCAATAACGCCCGTATACATCGGCGATCGATCGAGTCCGGAGCGGATGATGTCATGCGTCCGCGCATTCGTGTGCGTGACCCAGCACGGCATTTGACGCGGATGCTGCTCTACTCGACCCAGAAACGAGAACACCGGGATCGGATCGAGGTCGCCCGGTTGCTCTTCGAGCTGAGAGAAATCTATCGTGCGGCCATCGATGCGCGGCGGCGTGCCCGTTTTGAGACGGCCCTGAGGCAGCTTCAATTCCTTCAGACGCGCGGAAAGCGACACCGCAGCGGGATCGCCCGCGCGACCGCCGACATAGTTATTCAGACCAACGTGGATCTTCCCATCGAGGAACGTCCCTGCGGTCAGCACGACGGCGCGCGAGCGGAAACGCAGACCCACCTGGGTCACAGCACCGACGACGCGTTCGCCCTCGACCATCAAATCATCGACCGCTTGCTGGAACAGCCAGAGATTCGGTTGATTTTCCAGCCGATGGCGGATCGCCTGCTTGTACAGAAGGCGATCAGCTTGGGCGCGCGTCGCCCGCACCGCCGGCCCCTTCGACGAATTGAGAATGCGGAACTGAATGCCGGACTCGTCCGTCGCCGCAGCCATGGCGCCGCCGAGCGCGTCGACCTCCTTGACGAGATGGCCTTTGCCAATCCCGCCAATGGACGGATTACAGCTCATCTGACCGAGCGTCTCGATGTTATGGGTCAAAAGCAGCGTTTTGCAGCCCATACGCGCGGAGGCGAGCGCCGCCTCAGTGCCCGCGTGACCGCCTCCGACGACGATCACATCAAATTCTGTGGGATAAAGCATTGGGATATCGTGTGCGAACGACACGAACCTGAAGAGAGAATAGCTTTGAATTATAACGGTTTCTTCCCGCCCTCGAATTCGGTCAAACGGGCAGAGACGAAAAAATGGCGTGTTTCACGTGAAACACGCCATCGGTGGGCACCGCCGTTGTGGCGTCTAAGCCACTTTTTTCGTCAGGCCAAGATAAGTCTCGATAACTTGGGGATTGTGTTGAAGCGCATCTGCGTTCCCTTCGAGGGCAAACTCACCCGTCTCGAGAACATAGCCGTAGTCGGAGATTTGCAGCGCCGCGCGTGCATTTTGTTCAATCAGCAGCGTGGCAACGCCCGTCTGACGCAGAGCGCTGATGATATGGAAAATCTCCTTGACGATCAGCGGCGCCAGCCCGAGGCTCGGCTCGTCGAGCATGAGAATTTGCGGCTTACCCATCAGCGCGCGGCCCACCGCCAGCATCTGTCTCTCTCCACCCGACAAGGTTCCGGCCGCTTGCTTCCGCCGTTCCTTCAGTCGCGGGAAAAGCTGAAACACATGATCGAGCTGATCGAGATAATTCCGTTCGCCTGCCTTCTTACGCCGATAAGCGCCGAGCACGAGGTTGTCCTCTACCGCCATCGTCGCGAATAGCTCGCGTTTTTCCGGCACCAGGCACATTCCACGTGCGACACGACGCTCAATCGGTAACGCAGAGATATCTTCTCCAAGATATCGCACAACGCCCTTCGAATGCCCCGTCTGCGGCAGCGCACCCATGATCGCGTTAAGCAGCGTCGACTTTCCTGCGCCGTTCGGCCCGATGACGGAAACGATCTGCCCCGCGCCGACGGTGAGCTTGCCGTCGTGCAACGCCTCGACCTTGCCGTAGCGTACCGACAAGCCGTCCACTTGAAGAATCGGATCTGCCATCATTCCACCCCACCCAAATATGCTTCGAGCACCGCAGGATCCTTCTGGACTTCTGTCGGCAATCCTTCGGCGATCTTGGTGCCGAACTCCATCACCACAAGCCGATCCGTCAGATTCATCACGAAGTCCATGTCGTGTTCGACCAGAAGAATGCTCATCCCTTCGGCGCGAAGTTTTCGCAGCAAGTCAGCCAGTTGTAGCTTTTCCTGATACCGCAAGCCGGCGGCAGGTTCGTCCAACAGCAACAGAGTCGGATCGCAGCACAGCGCGCGAGCGATTTCCAGAATCCGCTGCTGACCCAGCGCGAGACTCCCCGCTTCGCTATAAATGTGCTTCTCCAGCCCGACGCGCTTGATCTGCTTCGCGGCCTCCGCCATCAGCCGCGCTTCCTCCGCCGCGTTCAGACGAACGACGCTGCGCCAGACGCCCGTATTGCCACGCAGATGCGCTCCGATCGCGACGTTCTCCAGAACCGTCATCCCCGGCAGCATCTTGACGTGTTGAAACGTCCGCCCGATGCCACGTTTGACGATCTCGCGCGAAGTCAGCTTCTCGATGCGTTCGCCGTGAAAACTGATCGCGCCGCTCGTCGCTTGAAGCACGCCTGTGACGAGATTGAACGTCGTGGATTTGCCTGCGCCGTTTGGTCCGATCAAACCGATGATCTCGCCGGCCTTCACCTCGAAACTGACATCATTCACCGCGACGAGCCCACCGAACTGCTTGCGCGCCTTGTCGACAACCAGCAAGCGCTCGCCCGCCGTCGGTTTGCTGCGCTGCGGTAGGGCGTCGCCGTGATCTGGAACGTGAGCGCGAGGACCACGAGGAAAGATGCGCGCGACGAACGGCCATACGCCCTGTCTCGCGTATTGCAACAGCAGAACCATCACGACGCCGAAAACGATGATCTCAAAATTGCCGTTGGCGCCGATCAGCTTGGGCAGAAGCGTCTGCAGATAATCCTGCAGAACGGTGAGGATCGTCGCACCGAGAATCGCACCCCAGACGTGCGACACGCCGCCGACCACCGCCATGAACAGGAACTCGATGCCGTGATTCAGCCCGAACGGCGTCGGATTCACCGCGCGCTGCAAGTGCGCGTACAGGAAGCCGGAAATGGCCGCCAGAACTGCTGCATAAATGAAGATGACCACGCGCATCCACGCCGTATTGACCCCCATCGCCTCGGCCATCGTGCCGCCTCCGCGCAATGCGCGAATCGCGCGGCCTGGCCGACTATTAAGCAGATTCTGAACAGATATCACCGCGAGCAGCACGACGACCCAGATCAGGTAGTAGATGCTGCGCCCCGATTCGAGCTGCCAGCCGAACACGTTGAGCACCGGAATCCCATTGATGCCGTCGTACTTGCCGAGCAGTTCCATGTTGCCGAACAGATAGAACAGCGAGAGGCCCCACGCGATCGTCCCGAGCGGCAGAAAGTGCCCGGAAAGACGCATGGTGATAAGACCGAGCAGCAGCGCGATAAATGCCGTCAGCACGACGCCTGCGATGAGCGCGAGCCACGGCGAGACGCCATAGCGCGTCGTCAGGAAGGCCGTCGCGTATGCGCCCACGCCGACAAACGCAGCCTGGCCGAAGCTCGTCATCCCGCCGATGCCCGTCAGCAGAACGAGGCCGATCGCGACGATCGAATAGAGGCCGATGTAGTTCAGCAGCGTGATCCAGTACTCGGGCACGGCGACCGGCCCGGGCAGAATCGGCAACGCGAAAACGATCAGCAGAAAGATCCAGAAAGAACGGAATTTCATCGGCTCACTCCTCGTCCTCATCCGAATGCGGGCTCGCCAGGCTTCGCCACAGCAGCACCGGAATAATCAGCGTGAAGACGATCACCTCCTTGTACGCGCTCGCCCAGAACGACGAATACGATTCGAGCAGACCCACGAGCAGCGACCCCGCCGCCGCGAGCGGATAGCTCACCAGACCGCCGACGATCGCGCCCACGAAACCCTTCAGGCCGATCAGAAAGCCCGAGTCGTAGTAGATCGTCGTGATGGGCGCGACGAGCACGCCGCAGAGCGCGCCGAGCCCGGCCGCGAGCGTGAACGCGAGGCGCCCCGCCTGTGTCGTGCCGATGCCCACGAGCCGCGCGCCCAGACGATTCACCGACGTCGCGCGCAACGCCTTGCCGGAAATCGAGCGATCGAAGTAGAAGTACAGCGCGACGATCAACACGACAGCCGTCCCCACGACCCACAGGCTTTGCCCGGAGATCGATACGCTGCCGAGATTGAAGTTGGCGTCGGAGAATGCCGTCGTGCGCGATCCTTCGGCGCCGAACATCACGAGCCCGAGGCCGACCATCGCGAAGTGCACGGCGACCGCGACGATCAGCAGCAACAGCGTGCTCGCCTCCGCGATCGGCTCATAGGCGAGGCGATAGACGAACGGCCCCATCGGCACGACGATGAGAAGCGTCAGCGCGATCTGGGCCAACATCGGCAAAGGCTGCGCAAAAGCGGCTTGCGTAATGCCCCAAACCGCAACGGGAAACAGCAGATACTTGCCGGCCAGGACGGTGAGCAAGCGTCCGATCTGGTGATATCGCGAAGGATGCCGAACGATGCCAGCGAGTTCGGCGATAAAGCAGCCGACGCCCATCGCGATGAGCAAATAGCAGGTGGCGGGCAGCTTCTGCGTCTGCAGCGCGGCCAGCGTAAGCGCGCCATACGCGACGAACTCGCCCTGCGGAATGAAAATGACGCGTGTCACGGAGAACACGAGCACCAGCGCGAGCGCGAGCAACGCGTAGATCGCGCCCGTGGTGATCCCGTCCTGCGCGAGGATCGCCGCAATCGATAAGTCCATACTTCCTCTTTGGAGCTTCTTGTGAAACATGGTCAAGCGGCGCGCCGTTGCCGGTGCGCCGCTTGTTCTACGAGATCATCTCGAAATTAAGAAACAGGAACGCGCGGGTAAGGCGCGTTCCACGACATCAGTCGTTCAGCAGCTTCCACTTGCCGTCGACGATCTGCACCATCACGCGCGCGCGATTGTCGAAGCCGTTGTGATCGGTCGGCGTCATGTTCATGATGCCGTGCGACACCGGCAGATCCTTGAGGTTTTCGAGCGCCGCGCGCAGCGCTTCGCGGAACTCCGGCGTGCCCGGCTGGCCCTTCTTCAGCGCTTCGGGAATCGCGCGCTGAAGCATCTGCCCGGCGTCCCAAGCGTGGCCGCCGAACGTCGACAGCGAACCCGCGCCGTAGGCCTTCTCGTACGCGTCCTTGTACGCCGCCGACGACTTCTTAACCGGATTGCTCTCCGGCAATTGCTCGGTGACGAGCACCGGACCGGCGGGCAGGATCTCGCCCTCGCAATCCTTGCCGCACACGCGCAGGAAGTCGTTGTTGGCGACGCCGTGCGTCTGATAGACCTTGCCCTTGTAGCCGCGCTCCTTCAGCGCCTTCGCCGGCAGCGCGGACGGCGTGCCCGCACCCGCGATCAGCACCGCGTCGGGGTTCGCGCCCATCGTCTTCAGCACCTGGCCGGTCACGGACGTGTCCGTGCGGTTGAAGCGCTCGTTCGTGACGATCTTCAGCTTGTGCGCCGTGGCCGCTGTGTTGAACACGTTGTACCAGCCGTCGCCGTAGGCATCGGCGAAGCCGATGAAGCCCACGGTCTTCACGCCGTGCTTCTCCATGTAGCTCGCGATTGCATCGGCCATGAGCGCGTCGTTCTGCGGCGTCTTGAAGACCCACGCTTTCTTCGCGTCCATCGGCGAGATGATCGCGGCCGAGGCGGCCATCGAGATCATCGGCGTCTTGCCCGCGGCGGCCGGGTCGATCATCGCGAGCGAGTTTGGCGTCACGGTCGAGCCGACGATCGCATCGACGTGATCTTCGTCGATCAGCTTGCGCGTGTTCTGCACGGCTCGGCTCGTGTCGGAACCGTCGTCGAGCACGATCCATTCGACCGACTTCCCGGCGATTTCCTTGGGCAACAGCGCGACGGTATTTTTCTCGGGAATCCCGAGCGATGCCGCCGGTCCCGTCGCCGAGAGCGTCACGCCGATCTTCACTTGCGCGAGCGCCGCGCCCGCGCCCGCGAACACGCTGCCCGCGATGGCGAGCGCGATGCCGGTCTTGATCCATGCCTTCTTCGTTTTCATTGCTTGTCTCCAAACGCGCACACTGGCGGTGCGTTGCTGCGAGTTGTTATCGATGCGACTTTCGAGGCCAATCAAAGAGCCGCCCCAATCTATTTACCGCGATACTGCGTGCCAAGGCTCGTTTTCCCTGACCGTTGCGCCCTCTTCTTCGTCGGGGCTTTCGTTGCACAACGCAGAAAAAAGGCGCGTTCGAAACGACGCGCCTTTTTTTCTCGAATCAGTTCACATGCGATTGCGTCAGTTGCCCGAGAGCTTCCACTTGCCGCCTACGATCTCCACCATCACGCGCGCGCGCTGGTCCAGTCCGGAGTGATCGTTGGGGCTCATGTTGAAGATGCCGTGCGATGCCGGCAGATTCTTCGTCTCTTCGATGGCCGCGCGCAGCGCTTCGCGGAACGCCGGCGTGCCGGGCTGGCCCTTCTTCAGCGCAATGGGAATCGCGCGCTGCAGAATGAGGCCCGCGTCCCACGCGTGACCGCCGAAGGTCGACACCGAACCCGCGCCGTAGGCGCCTTCATACGCTTTCTTGTACGTGAGCGCGGCCTGCTTCACGGGATTGCTGTCGGGCAACTGCTCCGCGACGAGCAGCGGTCCGGCGGGCAGGAACGTGCCTTCGCAATCCTTGCCGCACACGCGCAGGAAGTCGTTATTGGCGACGCCGTGCGTCTGATAGATCGTGCCCTTGTAGCCGCGCTCCTTGAGCGTCTTCTGCGGCAGCGCGGCCGGCGTGCCCGCGCCCGCGATCAGCACCGCGTCCGCGTTCTGCGACATCGTCTTGAGCACCTGGCCCGTCACCGATGCGTCGTTGCGCGCGAAGCGCTCGTTCGCGACGATCTTCAGCTTCGCGAGATCGGCCGCTTTCGAGAATTCCTTGAACCAGCTCTCGCCGTAGGCATCGGAGAAGCCGATGAACGCGACCGTCTTCACGCCATGATTCGACATGTGCTGCGCGATCGCGGTGGCCATCAGAATGTCGTTCTGCGGCGTCTTGAAGACCCACGCCTTTTTCGCATCCATCGGTTCGACGATGCTCGCGGCTGCGGCCATCGAGATCATCGGCGTGTGCGTTTCAGCGGCGATGTCGGTCATCGCGAGCGAGTTCGGAACGACGGTCGAGCCGACGAGCGCATCGACATGATCTTCGCTCGTCAGCTTGCGCGCGTTTTTCACGGCCTGCGTGGAATCGGTGGCGTCGTCGAGAACGATGTATTCCACCTTCTGCCCGGCGACCTCCTTCGGAAGCAACGAAACGGTGTTCTTCTCGGGAATGCCAAGCGACGCCGCCGGGCCCGTTGCCGAAACCGTCACGCCGATTTTCACGTCCGCCAAAACCTGATCGCTGATTACCGCCGATAATGCCGCGACGGCCATTGCGACCGCCTTTCCGCGTAATGCCAACTTCATTGATTTGCGCCCCGTAAATCGTGCTTATGCGTAAAGAATCGCCTGCGAATATGTCCGTGATTCGCGCCGCTTCGAATCGCCGACCGACGGGTCGGGAAATGCAGTTTAGCGGACGAAAGCGCCGGGCAGCAAGCGTTTTGAAGGGTCTTCCCGGGCTTCGAACGTTGTTTTTTCAGCGCTTTTCCGACGACGCCGCACGCATCCCTAAACCCTCGGGAAAAACCCCGCCTTAAATCCGTCGAGGGATTAATTCGTATTATCGACGGGCAAATAAAAAAGCGCTGTTGGACTCATCCAACAGCGCTTTTCGGTCGGGCACTTCGTGCCTCATGTCTCCTCGTTCTCCACCTCAAAAATCTGGGTGCAACAGAACTAGGACGCATGTTAAAGAACGCAACAGTGCCCGGCAACCTAGCATTTACCCTAGTGGTGCACAAAAGCACCTCAACGGGGCGTATTTCTTGCAATACAGCGCGCTTCTCGCGAAGCCCCAATTAATTCGCAATTCAAAGTAAATCGCTTCAGCCTTGCAGCGGCCGAACCCGCGCAACGATCTCCCCGACAATTCCGCGACGGAACGCCAGCACGCACGCGATGAAGATGACGCCCGTCACGATCGTCACCGATTCGCCCAGCGAGTTGAACCATGTTACGCCCGTGAGCCGCGCGATGCCGCTGCCGATATCGCCGAGCCGGTCTTCCAGCGCGACGATGATCGCCGCGCCGAGCAGCGGGCCGAACATCGTGCTCATGCCGCCGACGAGGGTCATCAGCACGACGAGGCCGGACATCGTCCAGTGCGCGTCGCCCAGGGTTTCGAAGCCGAGCACGAGCGTCTTCGTCGCGCCCGCGAAACCCGCGAGCCCCGCCGACAGCACGAACGCGAGCAGCTTGTAGCGCGACGTGTCGTAGCCGAGCGAAATAGCGCGCGGCTCGTTCTCCTTGATCGCGATCAGCACTTGCCCGAACGGCGAATGCACGATGCGCACGATCAGCGCGAACGCGAGCAGCATCACCACGAGCACGACGTAATACAGCGTGATGTCGTTGCCGAGATCGATCGCGTTGAACAGCTTGCCGCGCGGCACGCCTTGCAGACCGTCTTCGCCATGCGTGAACGGCGCCTGGAGGAAGACGAAGTACACCATCTGCGCGAGCGCGAGCGTGACCATCGCGAAGTAGATGCCCTGGCGCCGAATCGCGATCAGGCCGGCGACGAGACCGAGCAGCGTCGCCGCCGCCGTGCCCGCGAGCACGCCGAGCTCCGGCGTGAAGTTGAGCGTCTGGATCGCGTAGCCGGCCACGTAGCCCGCGGAAGAGAGGAACATCGCGTGCCCGAACGACAGCAGCCCCGTATAGCCGATCAGCAAATTGAACGCGGCTGCGAAGAGCGCGAAGCACAGCACTTTCATCATGAACAGCGGATACACGCCGACGAACGGCGCCACGATCAGGCCGATCAGCAACAGGCCGTAGAGCGCTTTTCTCTGCATCATTTTTCCTTGCCGAAGAATCCTGCCGGGCGAATCATCAACACGATCGCCATGATGACGAAGACGACCGTCGCGGACGCTTCCGGATAGAACACGCGCGTCAAGCCTTCGATCACGCCGAGCAAGAGACCCGTGAGGATCGAGCCCATGATCGAACCCATGCCGCCGATCACGACCACCGCGAACACCGTGATGATCATCGACTGGCCCATCAGCGGCGACACCTGAATCACCGGCGCCGCAAGCACGCCCGCGAACGCCGCGAGCGCGACGCCGAAGCCGTAGGTGAGCGTGATCATCATCGGCACGTTGACGCCGAACGCCTCGACGAGCTTCGGATTCTCCGTGCCCGCGCGCAAATAAGCGCCGACGCGCGTCTTCTCGATCACGAACCACGTCGCGAAACACACGACGAGCGACGCCACGACCACCCACGCGCGATAGTTCGGCAGGAACATGAAGCCGAGATTGGTCGCGCCTTGCAGCAGCGACGGCACGTCGTAAGGCTGCCCCGACGAACCGTAGATCGAGCGAAACACGCCTTCGATCACGAGCGTGAGGCCGAACGTGAGCAGCAGCCCGTAGAGATGATCGAGCTTGTAGAGCCAGCGCAGCATCGATCGCTCGACGAAAACGCCGAACAGCCCGACGATGACGGGCGCGAGCACGAGCATCGCCCAGTACGGGACGTTGAAGTAGGAAGCGCCCATCCATGCGAGCATCGCGCCCAGCATGAAGAGCGCGCCGTGCGCGAAGTTGATGACGTTGAGCAAGCCGAAGATCACCGCGAGCCCGAGGCTCAGGATCGCGTAGAACGAGCCGTTCACCAGCCCGAGCAGCAGCTGGCTCATCATCGCGGCGAGTGGAATGCCGAAAATTTCCATTGAACCTGCCGTCAGAAACGTGTTGACGCGGTTGCGGCGGCCGAGCGGCCCTCTTGGCCGCCCGCCTCGCGAACGCGCTGAAGCACCGCCGAACGCTTACTTCCAGAGCTTGCAGCGCGACTCCGCCTTCGTGCCGAACGCCTGATCGCCCGGAATCGTCGCGGTGATCTTGTAGTAGTCCCACGGCTCCTTCGATTCCGACGGCTTCTTCACTTCCATCAGATACATGTCGTGGATCATCGAACCGTCTTCGCGGATGTAGCCCTTCGCGTAGAAGTCGTCGATCTTCGTCTTCTTGAGCTGCGCCATGATCTTGTCGCCGTCGGTCGTGCCCGCCGCCTTCACCGCGTTCAGGTAGGCCATCACGGCGGAATAGTCCGCTGCCTGCAGGCTCGACGGCATCTTCTTCATCTTGCCGAAGTAGCGCTGCGCCCATTTGCGCGTGTTCTCATCCTTGTTCCAGTACCAGCTGTCCGTCAGGACGAGACCCTGCGTCGTTTCGAGCCCGAGGCTGTGGATATCGTTGATGAAGATGAGCAGCGCGGCGATCTTCATCGACTTGGTGATGCCGAATTCCTTCGCGGCCTTGATCGAGTTGATCGTGTCGCCGCCCGCGTTCGCGAGGCCGAGCACCTGCGCCTTCGATCCCTGCGCCTGCAGCAGGAACGACGAGAAGTCCGACGCCGACAGCGGATGACGCACTTCGCCGAGCACCTGGCCGCCGTTCGCCTTCACGACGTCGGCCGTATTCTTTTCGAGCGCCTTGCCGAACGCATAGTCGGCGGTGAGGAAGTACCACGTCTTGCCGCCCTGCTTCGTCACCGCGGAACCGGTGCCTTTCGCGAGCGCCATCGTGTCGTACGCGTAGTGCACCGTGTACGGCGAGCATTGCTCGTTGGTCAGGTTGTCCGCGCCCGCGCCGATGTTGATGTACGGCGTCTTCTTCTCCGCCGCGACTTGCGCGGTCGAGAGCGCCGTCGCCGAATTCGTGCCGCCGATGATCGCGTTCACGCCGTCGCGGTCGATCCATTCACGCGCGCGCGATGCCGCGATATCCGCCTTGTTCTGGTGATCCGCATAGACGAGTTCGATCGGCTTGCCGTTCACCTTGCCGCCGAAGTCCGCGATCGCCATGCGAATGGCTTCGAGGCCGCCCTGGCCGTCGATGTCCGCGTAGAGGCCCGACATGTCGGTGACGAAACCGATCTTCACGGTGTTGCCGTCGGCGGCGTTGGCGCTCGTGCTCATCACCGCCACACTCGCCGCCGCAGCCGCAAAGCACAGAGTAGAGAGGCGCGCGAGGGTCTTCTTTTTCATTCCAGTCTCCATGAGTTTTGATTTGTTGCGGTGTTACTGGTGTTGCCCTTCTTTCCGGCGTGCCGCGTTCGGGATCGATTACACCCCGAGCAATTCGTGCAGCACCGGCATCTTCGCTTCGAGTTCCCCCGCGCCGAAATGCTCGACGATGTTTCCGTGCTCCATCACGTAAAAGCGGTCCGCGAGCGGCGCCGCGAAACGAAAATTCTGTTCGACCATGACGATCGTGTAGCCGCGCGACTTCAGCATGAGGATCATGCGCGCGAGTGTCTGCACGATGACCGGCGCGAGACCTTCCGAGATTTCATCGAGCAGAAGCAGATTCGCGCCCGTGCGCAGAATGCGCGCGACGGCCAGCATCTGCTGCTCGCCGCCCGAAAGACGCGTGCCCTGGCTCGCGCGGCGCTCTTTCAGGTTCGGGAACATCGAATAGATCTCGTCGAGCGACATCGCGTCCTTCTGCTTGCCGATGAGCGGCGGCAACAGCAGGTTTTCCTCGCACGACAAGCTCGAAAAAATGCCGCGCTCCTCCGGACAATAGCCGACCCCGTAATGCGCGATCTTGTGTGTGGCGAGCCCGATGGTTTCGTGTCCCGCGACGCGAATCGAGCCCGTCCTGCGACCGGTCAGGCCCATGATGGCGCGCAGCGTCGTCGTGCGGCCCGCGCCGTTGCGGCCGAGCAGCGTGACCACTTCGCCGCGATTCACCTTGAGGTCCACGCCATGCAGAATGTGCGATTCCCCGTACCACGCCTGCAATCCCGAGATTTCCAGCGCGGGCACATTGCCCGCCGCGCCGTTCGCCTCGCGCGAGCGGCGCTCCTCCACGATCGTACTCATGCATGCGCTCCGGTGAGCGCCGCATCGGCGCTGCCCATGTAGGCTTCCATCACGAGCGGATTCTTCGACACTTCCGCGTAGCTGCCTTCGGCCAGCACTTCGCCGCGCTGAAGCACGGTGATGGTGTCGGAGATGCCCGCGATGACGTTCATGTTGTGCTCGACCATTAGGATGGTGCGGCCCGCCGATACCTTCTTGATGAGCGCCGTCACGCGGTCGACGTCTTCGTGGCCCATGCCTTGCGTCGGTTCGTCGAGGAGCATGAGTTCGGGCTCCATCGACAGCGTGGTCGCGATCTCCAGCGCGCGCTTGCGGCCGTACGAAAGCTCGACAGTTCTGGTATCGGCGAAATCGGTGAGGCCGACTTGCGTGAGCAGATCCATCGCGCGGTCGTTGAGCGCGTCGAGAGAACGCTCGCTGCGCCAGAAATGAAACGACGTACCCAGTTGCCGCTGCAAGCCGATACGCACGTTCTGCAGCACGGTCAGATGCGGAAACACGGCGGAAATCTGAAACGAGCGGATGATGCCGCGCCGCGCGATATGCGCCGGCCGCTCGCGCGTGATGTCCGTGCCGTTGAAAACGATCTGGCCCGCAGTGGGTTCGAGAAATTTGGTGAGCAGGTTGAAGCAGGTTGTCTTGCCTGCGCCGTTCGGTCCGATCAGCGCATGGATCGAACCGCGGCGAACGCGCAGGTTCACGCCATTCACGGCCGTGAAGCCTTTGAATTCCTTCGTGAGTCCTCGCGTTTCAAGAATGGTGTCGCCGAGAATCATGTCCCCTTCCATGCGAAGTGAGACGCTGGGGCAAACTCTGTTCGCCTGCGCCTTATTTTTTCTTTCCGCGCGCACCCGAACGTTGTCTCCATTCCGGTACTGCTTCGCTTCGCGCGTCGCTGTTGCGGCCGCACAAAGTGTGCACGTGGCATGCCGAGCATCACTAATTCCGGGGCCATTGTCGCGCCAATGATGCAGCGCAATCATTGGGATTTGCACTTACTAACGATTTGCTTGGAGTCCCGCCGCATGCACGTTATGGGGGCATGGGGAATGCTTACGCAGGGCGCAAATAAGCGATGACTGATCGAGCGTCATGCGCGCGTCATGCATACGTCATTCATCACGTCACGCGAGCGCCGTCGCGATCACTTCCTGCGCTTCGATGCTGCGCCGGTCTTCGCGGATCATGTCGCTCGCGCGCTCGGCGATCATCAGCGTCGGCGAATTCGTATTGCCCGATGTGATCGTCGGCATCACCGATGCATCGACGACGCGCAGGCCGCGCACGCCGATCACGCGCAGGCGGCTGTCGACGACCGCCCCCGGATCGTTGTCCGTGCCCATGCGGCATGTGCCGACCGGATGAAAGATCGTCGTGCCGACCTTGCCCGCCGCTTCGACGAGTTCTTCCTGCGTCTGAAACTGAATGCCGGGCAAGATCTCTTCCGGCGCATAACGCGCGAGCGCGGGCGCGCCGGCGATGCGCCGCGTGAGGCGCAACGCATTCGCGGCGACTTCGCGGTCGCGGTCCGTCGACAGATAATTCGGCGCGATCAGCGGCGCCGCATGGGCATCGGGCGATTCGATATGCACGCTGCCGCGCGATGTCGGCCGCAGATTGCACACGGATGCCGTGAACGCATTGAACGCGTGCAGCGGTTCGCCGAAGCGTTCGAGCGACAAGGGCTGAACGTGATACTGCACGTCGGGGCGCTTGATCGATGCATCGTCGGGATTGGACTTCGCGAACGCGCCGAGCTGCGATGGCGCCATCGACATCGGGCCGCTACGCAACAGCGCGTATTGCATGCCGATGAAAAGCTTGCCCCACCAATGCGCGGACAACGTGTTCAACGTGCGCACGCCGTTGACCTTGTACGCCATGCGCAATTGCAAGTGGTCCTGCAGATTTTCGCCGACGCCGCGCAGACTCTTCACGACATCGATGCCGAGACGCTGCAGACGCGCGCCATTGCCGATGCCCGAGAGTTCGAGAATCTGCGGCGAATTCACCGCGCCCGCGCTGAGAATCACTTCGCATCGCGCGCGCGCGATGTAATCGACATCGCCGCCGCGATACTCCACGCCGACGCAGCGCGCGCCTTCGAACACGAGGCGTTGCGTGTGCGCGCCGGTGATCGTCGTGAGGTTCGGACGCTTCATCGCTTCACGGAGAAAGGCCTTCGCCGCATTCCAGCGAATGCCGCCGCGCTGATTCACTTCGAAATAACCGACGCCCGTGTTGTCGCCGCGATTGAAGTCATCGGTCGCGGGAATGCCGCTCTGCTGCGCGGCCTGCGCGAAGGTTTCGAGAATCTTCCACTTCAGACGCTGCTTCTCGACGCGCCATTCGCCGCCCGCGCCGTGCCATTGGTTGCCGCCGCCGTGATGATCCTCGCTGCGCTTGAAGATGGGCAGCACGGAATCCCACGACCAGTTCGGGTCGCCGCTGACATGCGCCCAGTCGTCGTAGTCCTCGCGCTGGCCGCGCATGTAGATCATGCCGTTGATCGACGAGCATCCACCGAGCACGCGCCCGCGCGGATACGACAGCGCGCGTCCGTTCAGGCCCGGTTCGGCCTGCGTCTTGTAAAGCCAGTCCGTGCGCGGATTGCCGATGCAATACAGATAGCCGACCGGAATATGAATCCAGTGATAGTCGTCCTTGCCGCCCGCTTCGAGCAGCAGCACGTTCACGTCGGGATCTTCGGTTAGGCGATTCGCGAGCACGCAACCCGCCGTGCCCGCGCCGACCACGATGTAGTCGAATTCACCTTCCAGCTTGCGCGCGTTCTGTTTCATCGCTTGTCTCCGTGGCGCGCCGTCTTGTGCGGCGTCTTTGGCTTGCAGATCAACCGAGCGTACTGCGGGATGCGCTTGCGAATCCAATCAGATATGTTCAACTGGGATATAAGAAGCTTTAATATCAGCCGATGGACTACATTCTTCTGCGCGCCTTCATCACCGTTGCACGCGAAGGCAACCTCACGCGCGCGGCGGCGCAACTGCATCTGACGCAGCCGGCCGTCAGCCTGCAGATCAAGAATCTGCAGGAGATGCTGGGCGTCGTCCTGTTTTCGCGGACGTCGCACGGACTTTTGCTGACGCGCGATGGCGAAGCGCTCCTGCCGCACGCCGAACGCGCGCTCGCAGCCGCCGCCGACGTGCAGCGCGCCGCTGCTGCGCTGCGTCACGAAGTGAGCGGCACGCTGCGCATCGGCACGATTCTCGATCCCGAGTTTCTGCGGCTCGGCGGATTTTTGCGTCAGCTCGTGGAGACGCATCCGCGCATCGAGACGTCATTGCGGCACGGCATGTCGGGCTGGGTGCTGGAGCGCGTGAGGGCGCGTGATCTCGACGTCGGCTATTACATCGGCGATCCGGCCGTCGACGGCACGCGCGACGGCGAGCGCTTTCACGTCGTCAGGCTGACGCCATTTCTGTATCGCGTGCTTGCGCCGGCGGGCTGGCACAACCGCGTCAACAAAGGCAAGCGCAACTGGGCCGCGCTCGCCAAGCTGCCGTGGATCTGGACGCCGCAGGAATCCGCGCATAACCGGCTGTTGTCGCGCCTCTTCCGCGAGGCGGGCGCGATGCCGCTCGTCGTCGCGGAAGTGGATCAGGAGCCGTCGATGCTCGATCTCGTGAAATCGGGCGTCGGTCTGTCGCTCGCGCGCGATTCGATCGCGCTGGCGCAGGCGCACGCACACGCGCTGACGATCGTCGAAGGCGTCACGGTGCCGACGCAGTTGTCCTTCGTCGCGCTCGCGGAACGTCGCGATGAACCGGCGATCGCGGCGGCGCTGCGGTTGATCGACGCGCAATGGTCCGTCTGAGGGCAAATCCCGACTTCGCGGGCAAGGACTTTCAAGCGCGCTTCATCGATCGTCTGCTAGGCTGGGCGCTCGCTTTTTTACATCCAACCGTGTTCGAGGAGTCTTCATGGCACGCAACATCGAAATCAAGGCGCGCGCGCATCAGTTCGACGCACTGCGCGAACGCGCGGCCGCGCTCGCCCCCGATGCGCCGCTGGTTTTCCGCCAGCAAGACTTCTTCTACGACGTGCCGACCGGACGCCTCAAGCTGCGCCAGTTCGACGACGGCACGCCATCCGAGCTGATCTTTTATCAGCGCGACGACCGCGACGGCCCGAAAGTCTCGTATTACACGCGCAGCCCGGTGACGAATCCCGAGGCGATGCACGCGCTGCTCGCGCAGGCGCTGACGACGCGCGGCATTGTCTCGAAGGAACGGCATGTGTTTCTCGTCGGGCGCACGCGCATTCATCTGGACCGCGTGGACGGTCTCGGCGATTTCATCGAGCTGGAAGTGGTGCTCGGCCAGGACGACGACGAAGCCGGCGGCGAAGAAGAAGCTCACGCGATGTTCGCGCGTCTCGGCGTGGCGCAGACCGATCTCGTGCCGCTCGCTTACGTCGATTTGCTCAGTCCCGAGGCGTCGTCGTCGGCGAGATGAGAAAGCGGCAGCGGACCGTTGCGCTTGAACGTCGTCAGCACGATGTTCGAGCGCACGCTGTCGACGCCCGGCACGCGCATCAGCTTCTTCATGACGAAGCCTGAAAGCGCGTTCAAATCGGGCGCGACGATGCGCAGCAGGTAATCCGCATCGCCGACGGTCGCGTGACATTCGAGCACTTCGGGCAGCATTTCGATCTGCTGCTGAAACTGCTCGATGATCGAATCGCCGTGATGCTTCAGCTTCAAACTCGTGAACGCCGTCACGCCCAGGCCGAGCTTTTCGGGCCGCAACACCACCCGATATCCTTCGATCACGCCCGTCGCTTCGAGGCGCTGCAGGCGCCGCCCGATCTGCGACGGCGAAAGCGGCACCTGCTCGCCCAGTTGCTGATGCGTCGCGCGCCCGAAGCGTTGAAGCACGTCGAGCAGGGCGAGGTCGAAATGATCGAGTTCGAGCATGAGGCGGATACGCGCGGTAGCGGTGATGAATGCGACTTTATCGCATGGCAGCGGGTGCCCTCACAAACCCTTTGCGCAAAGGGGCCGTTTCGCGCGCGTTTTACGAATTCCTTGCAGCGGCAAACAAGGTAACGCGCATGTTACCAACCATGACACCGCGAAAGGCCGGATTTCATACGGAAAGACGCTAATTCGGGATAAACGCAAGCCTTAAAACAGCAAATAGAAAGCTCGATCGTCAGTTACCTTTCAGTCTCGACTACCATTCCTGAAGCGCTCGTAAGCTTCCCAGGCGGCGCGAGCCTCGTCGTCCAGTTGCTCGGGCGGCAGCCCGGATTGACGCTGTACAATCAGCAGCGCATAGGGCCTGGACAGCGCGCTCGCTTCCTTGCAGAGGCTGAGTTCGTCGCCGCTCGACGGGGAGCGGCCGCGCCAGTAGTTGATCGCGGCTTCGAGTTCGTGGATCGGGATGACAGCCATGTCCGGGCAGAAATACATTCGGTGTACGGCCGCTCGCGGCTTCAGAAAAACAGGTCGCGCACGCCGCATGAGATGTGAGTTTTGAACCGGCTCGAGCCCGCGCCGCACGCCGCGCATGTGACCATGCCGCCGACCGCCCCGCCCGCTAGAGCTCAACCCATTGTACTTGAGCGACTCCATGCGAATCCTTCTGATCGAAGACGACCGCCCCATCGCGCGCGGCATTCAAAGCAGCCTCGAACAATCCGGCTTCACGGTCGACATGGTGCACGACGGCATCTTCGCCGAACAGGCGCTCGCGCAGAACCGCCACGAGCTCGTCATTCTCGATCTCGGCCTGCCCGGCATCGACGGCATGACGCTGCTTTCGCGTTTCCGCCAGGGCAATCGTCACACGCCGGTGATCATCCTCACCGCGCGCGATGAACTGCACGACCGCGTGCAAGGCCTGAACAGCGGCGCCGACGACTACATGCTGAAGCCGTTCGAGCCGCAGGAACTCGAAGCGCGTATCCGCGCGGTGATGCGACGCAGCGGCCCGCACGGCGACGTGCCACGCCCCGAAGTGTCGCTCGGCGGCTTGCGCCTGTCGGGCGTCGATCGCCGCATCTTCAACGACGAGCGTCCGCTCGAACTCTCGCCGCGCGAATTCGCCGTGCTCGAAATGCTGTTGCTGCGTCACGGCCGCGTCGTGAGCAAGGCGCAGTTGCAGGATCATCTGACGCACTTCGGCGGCGATCTCGGCGATACGGCCATCGAAGTGTATGTGCATCGCGTGCGCAAGAAACTCGAGAACACGCGCGTGGAAATCGTGACGGTGCGCGGCTTCGGCTATCTGCTTCAGGAGATCCGGCAAGCGGCGTAACGCTTCTGCCGTAAAACGCCTTGCGATTTCCCACTCGCCGCGCGGGCGACCAGCGTTTCGCCCGCGAAGACTGGCTCGATCTGGCGCGGTCGAAAGCCGCCGAGACGCCGGCGCCGCCGAGTCTGCGGCGCACGCTCCTGCGCCGCCTCGCCGCGCCGCTGTCCCTGCTCGCGCTGATGTCCGGCCTCATGGCCTACTGGCTCGCGTGGCAATACACGCAGCACGTCGTCGACCGCTCGCTCGCGGATCTCGCGACGGCCATCTCCAAGCAGATCCAGCTCGCCGGCGTCGATGCGCCCGTCACCGTGCCGCCGCTCGCGCAGGCGATGTTCTCGGATCCCGTCGAGCAACTCATCTACCGCATCAGCACGGGCGATGAGGAAATCGCCGGGGAACCCGATCTGCCGCTCACCGGCACCAACGTGCGGCGCATTCACTACGCGTACGTCTTCGAGACGCACTTCGAGGGCGTCTCCGTGCGCGCGGCGCAAGTGCGCGTGCCGCAGCCGACGGGCAATCCGATCGTCGTCGAAGTGGCGCAACGCGTGGGTTCGCGATATCGGATCGCGGTCGAATTTCTCATCGCGATCATGATGCCGCTGCTGTTGCTGCTGCTCGCCGGATGGGTGATCGTGTGGCGCGTCGTGAATCAGCAGTTGAACCCGCTCACCGATCTCGCCGACGCGCTCAATCAGCAGACGCACATCTCGCTCGAACCTGTCGACGAGACTTACGTGCCGAGCGAAATCCGCCCGCTCACGAGCGCGATGAACGGCCTGCTCGTGCGCCTGCAAAGCGCGCTCGATGCGCAACGCAAGTTCATCGCCGATGCCGCGCATCAACTGCGCACGCCGCTGACGGCGGTCAAGCTGCACGCCGAGCAGGCGCTCAGTTCGCGCGATCCCGCGAAGGCCGTCGAAGCGGTGAAGGAGTTGCGCGCATCGGCGGACCGGGCGGTGCGGCTGTCGAATCAATTGCTTTCGCTCGCGCGCGCCGAGCCGGGCGAACAGGCGGCGCGCTTTTCCGATTTCGATCTGGCCGCGCTCGCGTTCGAAACCGGCGCGGAATGGGTGCCGCGCGCCCTCGCCGCACACGTCGATCTCGGTTTTCAGCGCCTCGACGATCCCGAGAACGAACATCCGCTGATCGTGCGCGGCAATGTCGTGCTCGCGCGTGAGGTGCTCGCGAATCTGATCGACAACGCGCTCAAGTACATTCCGCCGTTTCGCATCGAAGGCGCGCGCATCACGATGTCGGTCACGGAATGGAGCGACGCGAACGGCCGGCGCTTCGGCGAAGTCGTCGTGGAAGACAACGGACCAGGCGTGCCGCCGGATCAGCAAGGCGATCTTTTCAAGCGCTTTTTCCGCGGCGACGGGCAAAACGTCGAAGGCGGCGCGGGCCTCGGACTCGCGATCGTTCACGACATCATGGTGCTGCACGGCGGCACGGTGCATTACGAAGATGCGCCCGAAGGCGGCGCGCGCTTCATCGTGCGCATGCCGCTGAAGGAAGACAAACCGGCGGCGGAATAAAAAAGAGCCACGGGTTTCGGTCCGTGGCTCTGTCCGGTCTTAAGCGCGGCTTACTTCTTCTTTTTCGCCTTCTCTTCTTTCAGCGCGAGCATCGTGCCGCGGCATTTCTTCGCGCCGCATCGGCATTCGTATTCTTTCTTGAGCTTCTTGGTGATGCGGCCGTCGATGACGAGACCGTAGTCGTAATTCAGCTCTTCATCCGCCTCGATGTCGCGCAGCGCGTGGATGAACACGCGCCCTTCGACTTCCTCGGCCTCGCAATTCGGCGCGCACGAATGATTGATGTACTTCGCGCTGTTGCCTTCGATCTTGCCGTCGATCACGCGGCCATCGTCGAGTGCGAAGTAGAACGTGTGATTCGGCTCGTCGGGATTGTGCGGATGGCGGCGCAGCGCTTCCTTCCACGAAATGCGCTCGCCCTTGTACTCCATCACCTTCTCGCCGGCGGCGATCGGCTTCACGGCAAACACGCCTTTACCGTGCACGCCGGAGCGGCGAACGGTGACCCTGCGTGAACTCATCGAACGAATCCTTAAATAACGCTTCGCTCCCGCGCGATCGGGGATGAACATCGGGACAAAAAAAACGCGGTGGCTTCGATGCCGCCGCGTTCGCTCGTTGAACGCTCGCGTCCAACACACCGGTATCCTACACTCCCGGCGCGCGTCTGCTCAACCGTCCGGGCGATGCGCGCAACGTTTCAGCGCTGGCCGATTGTGATCTCGCCAAAGAGGTTCTTCTGGTCGCGCGGCTGCGAGCGCCAGTACTGCGGCGGCGCCGTGACGGTCGCGCCGAGCTCGGCGGCGGCGTGCCACGGCCAGCGCGGATCGTAGAGCATCGCGCGCGCCATCGCGACGTAGTCCGCCTTGCCGCTCGCCACGATTTCTTCTGCTTCCTTCGCCTCCGTAATCAGTCCGACGGCGACAGTGTTCACGCCCGTCGCTTCCTTCACGGCCTGCGCAAACGGCACCTGATAGCCCGACGACAACGGAATCTTCTGCAACGGCGAAACGCCGCCCGACGATACATCGACCCAGTCGACGCCGCGCTTCTTCAACTCCGCTGCGAACGCGATCGTGTCTTCGATGCTCCAACCGCCTTCGACCCAGTCGGTCGCCGAAACGCGCACGCCGACGGGTTTGTCGGCCGGGAACGCGGCGCGCACGGCATCGAAGATTTCGAGCGGATAGCGCATGCGGTTTTCGAGCGAGCCGCCGTATTCGTCGGTGCGCTGATTGGCGATCGGTGACAGAAACTGATGCAGCAGATAACCATGCGCGCAATGCACTTCGATGCCGTCGATGCCGAGCCGCGCAGCCCGCTTCGCCGACGCGACGAACGCTTCCTTCACGCGGAGGAGACCGGCGGCGTCGAGCGCGAGCGGCGGCGTTTCTTCGGGCTTATGCGGAACGGACGACGGCGCGTAAGTCATCCACCCGCCATCGGCGACGGAAACCAGCGCTCCCCCTTCCCACGGCTTGCGGCTCGATGCCTTGCGGCCCGCGTGAGACAACTGCATCGTCACCGCGATCTTCGAATACTGGCGGATGGCGGCGAGCACGGGACGCAGCGCGGCTTCGGTGACATCGTCCCAGAGACCGAGATCGCCCGCCGTGATGCGTCCGTCCGGCTCGACGGCCGTCGCCTCGATGAACAGCATGCCCGCGCCCGACAACGCGAGCTGGCCGAGATGGATCATGTGCCATGCCGTGGCCTCGCCGCGCTCGGCGGAGTACTGGCACATCGGCGATACGAAGATGCGGTTCGGAAGTTCGAGACCGCGTAGGGTCGTGGGTGTGAACAACGCGCTCATGGCGGTGACTCGTCGATGGAAATGAAGCGATCGAGAATAGCACCGCCCTTCACGACACGCAGAAACGCCGATGGCTCATACCATCACACGTTCAGCGCGCATCCACGGTGAAGCGATCGAGCCACTCGCCGAACATCGCGCGGGCGGCGCGTTCGAGCTTCGCGCCGTGACGCGCGGTTTCCTCGCGCAACGCGGCGACCGTCGTGCCACTTTTCGCGACATCGCCCGGATAGGCAACGAGCCAGCTCTCGAAGCGCTCGACGAGCACTTCCGGATGACACTGCAGCGCGAGCACGTGCTCGCCCCAGGTGAACGCCTGATGCGCACACATATCTGTCGATGCGAGCAGCGTCGCGTCTTTGGGGAGATCGAAGGTATCGCCGTGCCAGTGAAAGACGGGCACGGACGCGCCTTCGGCTTCGAGATGCCGCAGCGCGGACGCGCGTCCCGCGTCGGTCAGCGTGAGCGGCGACCAGCCGAGCTCCAGCTTCCCCGACGGATACACCCGCGCGCCGAGCGCACGCGCGATCAGTTGCGAGCCGAGACAGATGCCGATGGTCGGCAAGCCCGCCGCGATGCGCTTTTCGAGCATCGAAAGCAGCGGCGCGAGATGCGGATAGTGCGCGTCTTCAAAAGCCCCGATCGGACCGCCGAGGACGACGAGCAAGGAAGGATCGAGCGGATTGGGCGCATCGATGCGCCCGCGCCCGACGTCCAGATAGCGCACCGGCAGGCCGCGGTCGCCGAGCACGAGTTCGAGGCTGCCCAGATCTTCGAAATAGACGTGGCGAATCGCCAGGACTTCATGTTTCATCGGCGGCTTTCCGTAGGTCGAGCGCGTGTGGCCCGGAACGAAGTTGTGACGAGCCGCGCCTCGCGGTGAGGCGCGACGGGCACAGTCTAACCGACTCGCCGCGGCCCCACAGCGCCGGATGACGCCGAATGGCTTGTACGCCGTCCGCCCGGATCAGGCGACCTGGGCGAAGACCTTCCAGCTTTTCTTCTGCGTGGCGACGTCGGCTTCTTCGTATACCGAACAGTCGAGACGCAGATCGGTGTCCGCCATGTCGATCTGAAGAAGCGAGCAGTGATGCGGCGTCTTCTTCGGATTCTTGCTCGCTTCGAAGTGCGAGCAGGACAGACACATGCGGTGCGCCGGAATCTGCTGTTGCGATTCGAGCTGACGGATGGTCTTGAGCAGCGTGCGGTAGAACGCAACCTGCTCGTCCTCGCGCAGCGTGCCGACCGCCTTCGCGAGGAAGTCCGGCCATTGCAGCGCCTTCTTCGCGGCCGTGCGGCCACGCGCGGTCAGACGAACCGCGAGCGCGCGGCCATCGTCGAGCGCGCGGCGCTTTTCGACGAGACCCTTGCCTTCGAGCGTGCTCACCGCATCGCTCGTCGTGGCGGCGGTCAACGCCGTTTCACGCGCGATCTCGCCGAGGCGCATCGGCCCCTTGCGCTGCATCAGCAGAACGAGAATTTCACCCTGGGTCGGCGTCAGCCCCGCGCCTTCCGCCCATTCCCATGCCTGGCTGCGCATCGCGGTGCTCAGCCTCAGCAGGCCGTGGGTCACCCGCCCCGTCGCCTGCTCTCCGTAAACGCCTTCACTCATAGTCTTTCGCTTGTTGTTCCGCTTATGTGTTTGACGGCACGTTCGCGCCGACCGCCGCGAACACCTCGTCCGAAACGCCGTCCGCAGAAGAGTACTCCGAACCCCTTGCGAGCTGCACTTCGTTCTCGGTCCCCGCCGTCTCAAAATTCAGGCGTGCCAAGCCAATTAGCGGTGCCTGATTGGGGACATTGCAACCCTCTTCGTTTTGCGCCTTCTTATGGTCCTGCTCGTGGCGCTGTTTTCCTGCCGACTATAACGCTACGCCAGCAAAGTCGCCATTCTAAGCGACCTAGAACAAACGTACACCTTAATTATCCATGCAGAACTGTGGATAACCCGTGGAAAAACGTCTTCTTTGTTTGTGGACGTATTCTTGATAACACTGCCGGCGCGTCGCACGCCCTTCGGTTGTCCAGAATTTCGTATCGCGACGAGCGCATGATCCACATGGTTATCATCGCGCTAGCACGTTGACTCTGAACCTCTTTTTGACGTTTTCCACAGCGACGCACCGGCCTTGTTAACTACTATTACGGATGTATACGGATTCTTCGAAGTAAACCTTAGCGACGTCGAATCGGTTCTTTTTCAAACGTTGCCGTGAGCGCGTTATTCCCGTTGCTCGTCAAGCACATGTTTCATTCGGCTCAAAAACAAAGGCCGCTTCGGAATAGTTCGAAGCGGCCTTTCGTCATGATTCGCTGAATTGCATCAGCGTA
Organism: Caballeronia sp. AZ7_KS35; assembly: GCF_023631045.1. NCBI lineage: Bacteria > Pseudomonadati > Pseudomonadota > Betaproteobacteria > Burkholderiales > Burkholderiaceae > Caballeronia > Caballeronia sp. AZ7_KS35. The sequence continues at coordinate 139,187 of NZ_JALQDV010000001.1, forward strand.
AGCGTAAGCGCTGCGTTATCGACGCCATTGCAGACATTGCTGTCTGACTGCCTCGTGCAGCGACTTCTCCTTGTCGACCACGCCGCGCAGCCACGTCGCGTCGTTCACGCCGCGCGCGATGTCCGCGACTTCCGCGAGCGCGGCCTGCGAGCCGAGCGCTTCGGCGTGCGGCGCGAGCACGTCGAGCGTTGCCAGAATGTCCTCGCCGATGGTCTGCCGCTCGCCCGTCTGCGGATGGATGCAGGTGCCTTCCAGCCCGAAGCGGCACGCCTCGAAACGGTTGAACGTGTAGACCAGATAGTCGTCCTCCCGCGGCGTCAGCGGCTTGTCCAGCAGCAGATAGCGCGAGAGCGTCTGGATGTAGCAGGCGATCGCCGCGGCACGGTCGACGGACAGCGGCGTGTCCATCACGCGCACTTCGATCGTGCCGAAGCCGGGCTTCGGCCGGATGTCCCAGTAGAAGTCCTTCATGCTGTTGACGACGCCCGTGTTGACCATCTTCGAGAAATATTCCTCGAAGCCGTCCCAGGTCAGCACGAAGGGCGCGCGTCCCGACAGCGGAAAAGCGAATACCGAGTTCAGACGCGCCGAGTGAAAGCCCGTATCGACGCCCTGAATGTAAGGCGACGACGCCGAAAGCGCGATGAAATGCGGGATGTAGCGCGACATTGCATGCAGCAGGAAGAGCGCGCTGTTCGGATCGGGACAGCCGATATGTACGTGCTGCCCGAACACCGTGAACTGTTTGGCAAGGTATCCGTACAGCTCGGAAATGTACTGAAAGCGCGGCGCGTCATAGATCTGGCGATCGCTCCATTGCTGGAACGCATGCGTGCCGCCGCCCGCAAGCCCGACGTTCAGCTGGTCCGCCGCGGCGACGAGCACGTCGCGGATCTTGCGCAGATCGGTCACGGCCTGCTCGTGCGTCGTGCAGATGCCGGTCGACAGCTCGATCATGCTTTCGGTGATTTCGGGCGTGATGTTGCCCGGAATCTTTTCGTCCTTGATGAGACGCATGAGGTCCGACGCGGCGCGCGTCAGATCGTAGTCATGCGTGTTGACGACCTGGATCTCCAGCTCGACGCCGAACGTGAACGGTTCGGAGTTGATGAAAGGTTCGAGTGCCATGGCGCCTCTTGAATGAACAATGCTTGAAGAGTACGGGCGCTTACTCGCGCCGCTCGCCCACCGCCGACAGGCTACGGTACACGACGAAAGGCGAGACGATCTGCAACACGACGATCGAGCACATGACGATCGCGCGCAACGTCGGGTCGTAGTCCGGATAGAGCACGTACATGTCGTCGACGAGCAGATACGCGAGCGCGGACATCGGCGTGAGCGCGACGCCGAGCGCCGCGCCCTGCTTCCAGTTGAGGCCGCTCGGTTTCGCGAAAATCAGCACGCCGACCAGCTTGCCGACGAAACGCGCAACGATCAGCCCGACCGCCGCAACGCCGCCGAGCGCGATGTCGCGCCAGTGAAACGATGTCAGCGTCAGCGCGAACAGGATCACGGTGAGCAGCCATCCGGCGGAACCGAAATGCGACGGCCACAGTTGCGGGCGTTCATCGGCGTTCTTCACGATGATGCCCGCGGCGAGCAGCGCGAGAATCGTCGACAGCTTGAAGATGTGCGCGATCGCGATCGCCAGCAGCACGAGCCCGAAGAGCGCGACGAACGAATGCTCGTCGTTCGCGGGCAGGCGTCGCACGAGCATGTTGCACGCGCGCGCGAGCAGGAACGCGAGCACGAGCGAACCGATCAGCAGATAAAGCGGCTGCAGGATCGTCGCAAACGCATTGCCGTAGATTTCCTGATGCAGCACGCCGGCCGCGAGCTTCTCGACGACCACCGCGTACATGCTGTTCAACGCCGTCAGCGTCAGGAGGCGCTGCGTGACCTGGCCTTCCGCGCGCAATTCGGTCTTCAACTGGATGACCATCGCGGGCGACGTGGCCATCGCGATGGATGCGATCACGACCGAAGGCATTGTCGGCACGTTGAGGAGCGTCAGCGCGATCAGCACGAGGCCAAACGTGAGCGTCGATTCGGCGATGCTCGACAGAATCAGATACGGATTGCGGCGAATCCAGCGCAAGTCGAGCCGTCCGCCCAGTTCGAAGAGCAAGAGCCCGAGCGCGACATCGAGCAGCGGCCGCGACAGTCCGCCCGCGCTCGCGTCGATGACGCCGAGGCCCGCGTTGCCGGCAATCAGCCCGATCACCGCGAAACCGGTGATGCGCGGCAAGCGCCACGCGCGCCACAGCAACTCGCCGGCGAGGCCCGCCGTGACGAGCGCGAGGCCGGCCCAGAGAATCGCGTCGGGTTCGAGCGGCCAGGCGGGCAAAAATGAAAATGCCGAATTCATCGTATGGGATTCTCCTTCGGTGCTGCAGCAGAGCGTGCACGTTCCGTTGCGTGACTCGCATCGGCGGCGCGCGCTCGCGGACGAGGCGCATCCGCCCGGCTACGCGAGCGTTGGTTCATTCAGGCGAATCGAAATGCGAACGAACACGGCGTCACGGCGGAACCGTGCACGAATTAGACGACGCGTCCGGCTGACGACGAGACGCCTTGCATGCCCTCAATGTCGCACCGGACATCTCCGATCCGTGTGACATGAGTGGCGCATGCGGCGCCCGCTCGGATGCCGGGCCGAACGCAGCAAACGACGGTTGCGGCTTCGTTGATCAGATTCTTGGCTCGCAACCATCGTTCCATTGAAGCGGACGCCATCTTGGAGAGGGCGCAACGCAGGAAGAAGCGCGATTGTGCCATACCTCGCGTCGCCCGGCAGAAAGTCCAAGCTCATGATTCTTATGAAGTAAAAGCGACTGCCAGGCTCGAACGCGAATGGCAAACCTGACCGGCTACCGGCTTGCCCGGCGACCGGACTTCCACGTTTACGGCCGGCCGATGAACTCGCCGTCAGGTGTTTACAGGTTTACTGTATATAAACGTAGTAGTGGTTAACAAAGCAACGCCTTTTCTGTGGATAACATGGGTTTTGTCTTTTCATTCAATCATTTGGAGAAAGCAGAAGCGGGCCGTAAACATGTTGGCGCCGCGCGGTGAACGCGGAACAACTTTTGGCCGCGTAAACCGGACGCCTCAGTTGTCCCGTTTACGTGCACAACGCGTTCACACGACTTTCACACGCAATTCGACGGCTTATCCACAACTTGCCGGGGATATCTCGCCGTGCCTCAACGCCTTTAGCAAAAAGCGGGCTGGATCGATGGCTTCGGCCAGTTCGCGCTCGATGGGCCAGGGTTCACCTTCGACGAGCGAAGCGATCAGCTCGGCCGCGAGCGTCGCCCAGACGAGTCCGCGCGAGCCGAACGCAAACGCGCCATAGAGACCCGGGATGCGCGGCAGATCGAGCGGCCACGCGACCGACAGTTCACGCGCATCGCGGCGCGCGGCGTGTTCGTCGGCGAGCTGGCCGATCATCGGCATGCGGTCGCTCGTCACGCAGCGAAACGCGACGCGACCCGCGCGTACTGTGCCCGGCATCAGCGCGAGGTCCGGCAACATGCCCGCCACGCGCCCGATGTTCTCCCGATGTCCGGCCTCGCGGATCGCGCGATCGGGATCGTCGATGTCATACGTCGCGCCGACGAGCGTGCCGCCCGCGCCGAGCGGCACCGCGTAGCCTTCGCCGATCACCGGCATGCGCAGAGGATCGAGCGCGCAGCTATCGAGCACGGTGAGTTGGCCGCGCACGCTGCGCGTCGGTTCGCCGTACAGGCCAGCGAGCCGCGCCGCATCGTGCGCGTTCGCAAGCACGATGACCGGCGCGCTCGCGATCTCACCGCCGCTCGCGTCGAACGCGCGCCAGATGCGGCCATCGTGTTCGATGCGCGTCACTTCGGTATTCATGCGCGCCGTGATCCGCGCCGAAGCGTCATCGATTTGCGCCGCGCACACGGCCGCGGGCGAGATCGCACCGCCGCGTGGAAAGTACCAGCCGCCGCGCGCGACATCGACGCCCGCGATGCGCGATGCATCCGCGCGCGTCATAGCCTGCACGTAGTCGGATGGATACGCGAATCGCGCGATGGTGGCGGCGAGCGCATCGGCGTCGTCGGCCGTATCGGCGATCTGAAGCAGACCCGCGCCGCTGCGATGCAACTCGTGATTCGCGTCTTCCAGCGCGCGCCATCGGCGTAACGCGTAGAGAAATGCCGCGCGCGTGAGGCGTGCGGCGACGCTGTCGTCGCGCCAGACGATCGGATGAAACACGCCCGCCGGATTGCCCGATGCATCGCGCGCGGAGACCGCATGACGATCGATCAGCGTGATGTGCCAGCCGCGCGCGGCGAGCCGCGAACTCACCGCGCAGCCCGCGAGCCCCGCGCCGATGACGATGGCTTCGCGCGAGCTCGCGTCGCAACGCAGCGGCGGTTCATGACGACGCACACGCCAGCGCGGTGCGAAACACGCAACGAGCGGCGCATCCGTTGCGTCGGGCGAGCAGTCGAAACCCGACGATGCCAGCGCGCGCCGCAACGTCGGACGATGCGCCGGAGAGGCGTTCGCGCAAACCGTCGCGCCGTCGCCGGCAAAGCGCGCGAGCGTCTTGCACAGCTTGCGCGGATCGTCCAGCGCATCGAGATGAAACGCGTCGGCGCGCAGCCAGAGTTTCGCGAGCATCTCGTGGACGTCATCGCCGATGGCGAGCGTCAGCACGACGCGCCCATCATCGAACTCGAGGCGATGCACGCCCGGCACGCGCACCGGCCAGGCGCGCGCGAGTTCGGCGGCGAGCGGCGATGGATCGTCGGCCGAAGGCGGTTCGTTCAGCGCATTCGGCTGCGCGATAGCGACGACATGCAGCCGCTCGCAACGCGCTTCGTCGTCGCGCCAGCGTTGCCAGAGCGGAAGGAAGGCGCTGAACGTCGTATCGACGAAAGTGAAGATGCGTTCATGCCGCCAGCGCACGGGCAGATCGTGCGGCGCGAAAAGCAGGGATTCGGTCATGCGAAAGATTGGGAAACATCAAGCCGAAGATGACTTGGCGATGGCCGGCGCCATGCCGTTCGCGGCGTCTTCGATCATCAGCGGTTCGAGCGCGTAGCCCGCCGCGCGCCATGCTTCGAGGCCGCCGAGCAGCGGCGCGACATCGGTGAAGCCGTGCGCCGTCAGCTCTTTGGCGGCGAGCGCGGCCGATACTTCGCTCGGGCAATCGCAGTAGGTCACGAGCTTGCGATCGCGCGATATGCCGGCGAGTTGCGATGCGGCGTCGTCGTGCAAGAGCAGCGCGCCGGGAATCGCGAACGGATCCATCGCGCGACGTTCGCGTCGGCGCACGTCGATGACGAGCGGCGGCGGCTCGCCTTCTAGCAGCGTGCGGAGCATTGCTATATCGATGCGCGCCATGCGCAGCCTGCGCAACAGCGACACGCGCTGCCACCAGCGCACGGCGAGATAAAGCGCGAGCGCGATGACCGCGATCGCGATCACGCCGCGTCCGAACAGGTCGAGCCAGGCGAGCACGCTATCGACGAGATCGGCGAATATCGCGCCGAACGCGACGCCGATGCCGGACCACAAGAGCGCGCCGAGCGCGTCATAGAGAAGGAAGCTGCCGATGCCGATACCGGTCGCGCCCGCGACGGGAATAGCCAACGTCGACAAGCCGGGGATGAACTTCGAGACCGCGAGAATGCGTACGCCGAAGCGGCCGAAGAAGTCGAGGCTGCGGTTCACGCAGGTATCGCGCGAGATCGAAAGCTTGCACATGAAGGCGAGCACGCGGCTGCCGTAGCGGCGCCCGAGCCAGAACCAGAGCGCATCGCCGATGAGCGCCGCGATGCTGGCCGTGGCCACGATGGCCGCGAGCGCCTCCCACACCGCCGATGGAAAGCTCGTTGCAAGCCCCGAACCCGACGCCGAAGCGAAGCTCGCGGAGACCGCGATCGCTCCCGTCAAAACCAATGTGGGCAAGGCTGGGAGCGGCAAGCCGAGGCACTCGAGCAGAACGTTGGCAAAAACCAACGGCAGGCCGTATTCGATGATCAGCTCGCGTAGCATGGTTCGCGCCCTGGTGTTCTACGCCCAAAAAAGCGGCCGGGAGCCTCAAAAATATAAGGGTAAATCTTTGAAACCCTTATCCTGATTGGGTTTGCGCTGCGCTATCATACCAAGCGCCGCGTATAGAGGCGGCGCGAAGGCGACGAAGTGAAGCAATGCCGGTGAGATGCCGCGCAAGAACGCCGAATCGTCGGGGAGGCACGCCAGAAGGCCGTCCCTACTCGACTGCACGGTTTGCGCACGTATAATCGGCGCGTTCGCGCTGTTCGTGTCAACCTAAACTGATAAAGGAACCTTAATGAACAAACAGGAACTGATCGACGCCGTAGCCGCGCAGACCGGCGCCAGCAAGGCTCAAACCGGCGAAACGCTGGACACGTTGCTCGAAGTGATCAAGAAGGCTGTCTCGAAAGGTGACGCAGTGCAGTTGATCGGCTTCGGCAGCTTCGGCTCGGGAAAGCGCGCAGCGCGCACCGGCCGCAATCCGAAGACCGGCGAGTCCATCAAGATTCCGGCCGCGAAGACGGTCAAGTTTACGGCTGGCAAGGCATTCAAGGACGCAGTGAACAAGCGGTAAGCATCTTGCCGATTGTGCGGCTACTCGAAGTAGCCAGATGTACATGACCCGCCCTTCGGCGGGTTTTTTTTCGTCCGGCATCAATGCCGATGATCGTCGCAATCGCAGTCGGGACCGTGGTCGTGCTCATGATCGTGGTCCTCGACTTCCCACGCGGGGAACGGATCGGCGAAGCTTCGCCAGGCGTCGGGACCGCGCGCCCATTCGTCGTCGGTGAGCAGACATGCGTCGAAGCGGTCTTGCCAGACGGCAGGATCGAGATTCAATCCGATCAGCACCAGCTCCTGCCGGCGATCGCCGATGCTGTTGTCATCCGGATCGCCATACCATTCCGCGACGATTTCGGCTTCGAGCTCGGGATCGTCAGTCGGCCATTCGCTGCGATCCTGCGCGGCCCACCATAGTCCCGCCGGTCCATGCCGGACCGTTCCGCCCGCTTGCGACAGCGAGCCGCCTACATCGCTTCGCGTCGCGAGCCAGAAGAAGCCCTTCGCGCGCAGCACGTCGGGCCATTCCTGATGCAACAGATTCCACAGACGCTCGGGATGAAACGGCCGGCGCGCGCGATACACGAAATGGCCCACGCCGAACGCATCGGGTTCGTCGGCCGACGGATGTTCGCCGTTCAGGATCGCGAGCCAGCCGGGCGCGCTCGCGGTCGCATCGAAATCGAAACGGCCGGTGTTCAGCACGTCGCCGATGGGAACGTCGCCCGATTGCGCCCGGACCTGGAGCGCGCGCGGATTGAGACCATGCAGGATGCGCGCGACCTTTTCGATTTCATCCGCGCTGGCGAGATCGATCTTGTTGATGACGATGACATCGCAGAATTCGATCTGTTCGATGAGCGTCTCGACGACCGTCCGATCGTCTTCGTCGTCATGGCCTTCCGGCGACAGACCGCGCTCGACGAGCGAATCCGCGGACGCGTAATCGCGCAGGAAACTAGCGGCATCGATCACGGTGACGAATGTGTCGAGATGCGCGTGGCCCGCGAGCGTTGCATCGTCGTCGTCGCCGAACGCGAGATGCTCGGCGATGGTCATCGGTTCGGCGATGCCCGACGTTTCGACGACGATCGCATCGAAGCGCTGCTGCTCCGCGATCCAGCTGATCGCGCTTTCGAGCGCTTGCATCGACCGGCTGCCGAGTGTCAGAAGCAGGCAGCCGTTGGGCAGTTCGGTGGTTTCGCGATCGGCGCCGGAAGCGGCTTTGCTGCACGTCACGCCGCCGATGCGCGCGCCTGCGGCGTTCGCGAGCAAGGCATCGACGAGCGTGGTCTTACCCGCGCCGGTGAATCCCGATAGCACGGTAATGGGCAATGGCATCTGATTCATCGCAATGGAGCGTGACAGGGAACGGAGCGCACGAGCGCGAACCCGCGCTGCCGGTCGGGCGGCGCGGGCGATCGAATAGGGGATTTTGCATCAAATGCACGCCGTGCGCGGCGCACATGCGGAAAAGCGCGGGCGAAGGTCAGCGCGTAGCCTGAAGCAGCTTCCAGCGACGCAGGATCTCGATGATCTGCGCCGAGTACTTGTCGCGCAGCGCAGGTGTTTCGGAATGGTAAGCACCGACCGCCTGCCACGAATTGCCATACTTGTTCATCTTTTGACGCAGATGCCACGCGGCCACATAGACGCTCTTGCACGGCTCCATCAGCGTGCCGCTCGAGATGCCGTACTGGGCGAGCGTGTTGAGATGGATCGAGTTGATCTGCATCAGCCCGTAATCGGTCGAACCATTGGCGTTCTTGTTGATGGCGTCGGGCTTGTTGTGCGATTCCTGCCACGCGATCGCGCGCAGGATGAGCGGATTGACCTTCTGATACTTCGCCGCTTCGTCGAAGCAGTCTGCGTGCGCGGCCGCGGCCGCCATGAGCGGCCCGCATATCGCCAGTGATCGCAATATTCTCTTCATTTTCCTTCTGCTCCATCCGCACACGCGGAACGTCATGCCGCCGTTGCGGCGCCTTGGCGCCAACGCCAACAAATCAACGTCCGCGGCCGGGCGTGCATGGGGAAAACCCACCCTTTCTGTAACCGCCCGGAATGCGGAACCGACCGTATCATACCGGCTGACGAATCCGCCCAAAAGTTGGCTATCAGACATACGCCCGTTTCGCGCTCCGAAACCCGCATGCGCGCGAGGCGCACCGGCCTATTGATCGGACTTGTTCTAAATGTCTGAATAATAAGACTTCTGGACGTTGTACAATTCGGCTCCCGCGTACATCGGCCGAGTCTCGGAATCGTTCAGATACGGTCTATCGGCAAGTTATTCGAAAGCTTGAGAGCGCTGGATTTTGTATCGCACGTGGCAGCCTAGGGCAACGTGATCCGGAACGAATTGGCACAATTCCGTTACACAAAGCTGCTATCGTCATATTTTTTAAAATAACCGCGAGGGGTCGGGCCCGCCCGTTCCACACCGCGGTTGGCGGCGCTCTCGGCTGACGAGCGGGGCTGCCTCAGCCGGCTCCGAAGACCCGGCTCTGACATCAAACCCATGAGAAGACAACCTATGGCACTGCGTCGTCTGGCGACGGCAATGCTGGCGGCGGGACTTATCGTCGCCCAAGCCGCGCACGCGCAGGTGACGTTGAATTTCGTCAACGCGGATATCGACCAGGTCGCGAAAGCGATCGGCGCCGCTACCGGCAAAACGATCATCGTCGATCCCCGCGTCAAGGGGCAACTCAATCTGGTTTCGGAGAATTCGGTTCCCGAGGACCAAGCGCTGAAGACGCTCCAGTCGTCGCTGCGCATGCAGGGCTTCGCGCTCGTGCAGGATCACGGCGTCCTGAAGGTCGTGCCCGAAGCCGACGCCAAGCTGCAGGGCGTGCCCACGTATGTCGGCAATGCGCCGGCGGCGCGCGGCGATCAGGTGATCACGCAGGTCTTTCAGTTGCACAACGAATCGGCGAACAACCTTCTGCCGGTGCTGCGTCCGCTGATCTCGCCGAACAACACGATCGCGGCGTATCCGGCGAACAACACGCTCGTCGTCACCGATTACGCGGACAACGTGCGCCGCATCGCGGGCATCATCGCGGGCGTCGATACGGCGGCGGGCCGCTCCGTCGACATCGTCACGCTGAAGAACGCGAATGCGATCGACGTCGCCGAGCAGATGAACAAGCTGCTCGATCCCGGCGCGATCGGCAGCACGGACGCGACGCTGAAAGTCACCGTCACGCCCGATGCCCGCACCAACTCGCTGATGTTCCGCGCATCGAGCAGCTCGCGCCTCGCCGCGGCGAAGCAACTGGCGCAGAAGCTCGACGCGCCCACGACCCAGCCCGGCAACATGCACGTCGTGGCGCTGCGCAACGCCGACGCGACGCGTCTCGCCAAGACGCTGCGAGGCATGCTCGGCAAGGGCAACAACAGCTCGGACAACACGTCGAACACCAGCTCGAACACGTTCGGTCAGAGCGGCGGCGGTCTCGGCAATTCGTCGATGTCCACCGGAACGTCCGGCACGCCGCCGCTGCCGGGCGGACTCAGCGGCAGTTCGGGCAGCGGCAGCAATCCGATGTCGGGCGGCACCGGCAACAAGGACTCGAGTTTCTCGTCGAACAAGGACAACGATTCCGGCAACGACCAGGGCGGCGGCATGATCCAGGCCGATGCCGCGACGAATTCGCTGATCATCACCGCGGCGGATCCGGTTTATCGGAACCTGCGCACCGTGATCGACCAGCTCGACGCGCGCCGCGCGCAGGTGTACATCGAAGCGCTGATTGTCGAACTTTCCGCGACGAGCGGTTCGAATCTCGGCATTCAGTGGCAGGGCGCGCTGCTTTCCAACAGCGGCAACAACGCGCTCTACGGCAGCTCGAGCTTCGGCGCCGGCAATACGAACATCGTCGATCTGACCTTGCAGGGCAACGCGATCGCGCAGAATCCGTCGTCCCTCACGTCGACGTCCGGCCTGCTCGCGCAAGGCTTGAACATCGGCCTTTTGCACCGCTTCGGCAATCTCTTCGGTCTCGGCGGACTCTTGCAGGCGCTGTCGACATCGGCGGATGCGAACATCCTCTCGACGCCTAACCTCATCACGCTCGACAACGAGGAAGCGAAGATCGTCGTCGGCCAGAACGTGCCGGTCGTGACGGGTTCGTACGCGACGCCGACCGCCAACGCCGCCACGTCGGTCACGGCGTTCAACACGTTCGACCGCCGCGACGTCGGCGTGACCCTGCACGTCAAGCCGCAGATCACCGACGGCGGCGTGCTCAAGATGCAGATCTATCAGGAAGATTCGAGCGTCGATTCCACGACGAAGAACGATCCGGGCGGCGTGACGATCAACACGCGCTCGGTGCAGTCGACGATTCTCGCGGACGACGGCGAAATCGTCGTGCTCGGCGGTTTGATGCAGGATCAGTACAACAACAACAACAGCAAGATTCCGCTGCTCGGCGACATTCCGTTCATCGGCAGCCTGTTCCGCAGCGAAGGCAAGACGCGCACGAAGACCAACCTGATGGTGTTCCTGCGTCCGGTGATCGTGCGGGACCAGGCGACGGCCACGCAGATCGCCAACACGCGTTACGACTATCTGCGTCAGCAGCAATACGGCTCGACGACGGATAACCGCATCATCAAGGATCAGAACGTGCCGGTCATGCCGCCGAAACCGCTCGGTCCTTCCGAAGGCGGTGGACCGCCGGCCCAAAATCTGCTGGACTGGAGCGATACGACGCGCGGTCCCGGCCCGAGCACGACGCTGCCACAGAATCCGGATGCCGGCCCCGCGCCGCAACCGACGCAGACCGCGCCGCAATCGACGCTGCCGCCGCAAAGCACGTATCCGGCGCCGTCGAACGGCGCGACGAACGCGATTCCGGCCAATGGCGCGACCAACGCCATGCCGGGCAATGCCGCAACGGGAGTCCATCCGTGAGCACGGTCAACGATGCAGTCGAGAGCGCGAGCACCGCGGCGTCGCCGCTGGCGGCCCGGCTCGTGCCTTACGGCTTCGCGCGCAGCGGGCAGATTCTGCTCGCGCATCAGCACGCGGACAGCATCGAAGTCTGGATAAGCGAGCGCACGACCGACGCGGCGCTCGCGGAAGTCGCGCGTAATTTCGGCGCGCTGTCGATCATCCGCAAGCCCGCCGACGAGCTCGCCGCGGCAATCAACTCGGCCTACGCGCGCAACGACGGCAGCGCCGCGCAGGTCGTCGGCGAAGTGGAAGGCGAAGTCGATCTGTCGCGCCTGATGCAGGACATTCCGGAAGTCGAAGACTTGCTGGAATCGGAAGACGACGCGCCGATCATCCGCATGATCAACGCGCTGCTCACGCAGGCGGCGCGCGAACAGGCATCGGATATTCACATCGAGCCGTTCGAGAACGCGTCGGTCGTGCGCTTTCGCGTCGACGGCACGCTGCGCGACGTCGTGCGGCCGAAGAAGGCGCTGCACGGCGCGCTGATCTCGCGTATCAAGATCATGGCGCAACTCGATATCGCCGAAAAACGTTTGCCGCAGGACGGGCGCATCACGTTGCGTGTCGGCGGCCGTCCGGTCGATGTGCGCGTGTCCACGCTGCCGACCGGCCACGGCGAGCGCGCGGTGCTGCGTCTCCTGGAAAAGGACGCGCAGCGCCTGAATCTCGAAACGCTCGGCATGGCGCGCGACACGCTCGTCCAGTTCGACAAGCTGATCGGCCGCCCGCACGGCATCGTGCTCGTGACCGGCCCGACCGGCTCCGGCAAGACGACCACGCTGTACGCGTCGATGTCGCGCCTCGAGACGACGACCACCAACATCATGACGGTGGAAGATCCGATCGAATACGACCTGTCGGGCATCGGCCAGACGCAGGTGAACGAACGCATCGGCATGACGTTCGCGCGCGCGTTGCGGTCGATTTTGCGTCAGGATCCGGACATCATCATGATCGGTGAAATCCGCGATCTCGAGACCGCGCAGATCGCGGTGCAGGCTTCGCTCACCGGCCACCTCGTGCTCGCCACTTTGCACACGAACGATGCCGCTTCCGCCGTCACGCGTCTCACCGACATGGGCGTGGAGCCGTATCTGCTCGCGTCGTCGCTGCTCGGCGTTCTGGCGCAGCGGCTCGTGCGCCAGCTCTGTCCGGTGTGCAAGGAAGAGCGCGTCGAGGAAGACGGCACGAAGCATTACCATCCGGTCGGCTGCGACCGATGCGGCCAGTCGGGTTACGTCGGCCGTCGCGGTGTCTATGAGCTGCTGCTGATCGACGACGCGATCCGCCCGCTGATCCATCGCAATGCGGCCGATGCCGAGATTCTCGAAGCGGGCCGCAAGCAAGGCATGCGCACGCTGCGCGAGGACGGCGATCGCTGGCTCGCGGCCGGCGTGACGTCGCTGGAAGAAGTGTTGCGCGTGACGGGCGGAGAATAAGCAGATGCCGGCATTCCGTTTCGAGGCGATCGATCACGCGGGCAAGACGCAAAAAGGCGTGCTCGACGCCGACAGCGCCCGCGCCGCGCGCAGCCAGTTGCGCACGCAAGGGCTGACACCGCTCGTCGTCGAGGCGGCGGGCTCGCGCACGCGCGGCGAGCGCCAGCAGCGCCTGTCGCTCGGGCGGCGGCTGTCGCAGCGCGAACAGGCGATTCTCACGCGTCAGCTCGCGAGTCTTCTGATCGCGGGCTTGCCGCTCGGCGAGACGCTCGCGGTGCTGACCGAGCAATCCGAGCGCGATTACATCCGCGAACTGATGGCCGCGATCCGCGCCGAAGTGCTCGGCGGCCATTCGTTCGCCAACGCGCTCGCGCAGCATCCGAAGGACTTTCCGGAGATTTACCGCGCGCTCGTCGCGGCGGGCGAGCATACCGGCAAGCTCGGCCTCGTGCTGTCGCGTCTCGCGGACTACATCGAACAGCGTAATGCGCTGAAGCAGAAGATCATTCTGGCGTTCACGTATCCGGGCATCGTGACGATCATTGCGTTCGGCATCGTCACGTTCCTGCTGAGTTACGTCGTGCCGCAGGTCGTGAACGTGTTCGCGAGCACGAAGCAGGCGCTGCCCTTCCTGACCGTCATGATGATGGCGCTCTCCGCCTTCGTCCGAAGTTACTGGTGGGCCGTGCTGATCGGCGTCGTGATTTTCGCGTGGCTCGTGAAGACGATTCTCGCGCGGCCCGGGCCGCGCATGTCGTTCGACCGCTGGCTGCTGGGCGCGCCGCTCATCGGCAAGCTGGTGCGCGGCTACAACACCGTGCGCTTCGCCAGCACGCTCGCGATCCTCACCGCCGCCGGCGTGCCGATCCTGCGCGCGCTGCAGGCCGCGGGCGAAACGCTCAGCAACACGGCGATGCGCGAGAACGTCGACGACGCCATCGTGCGCGTGCGCGAAGGCTCGTCGCTGTCGCGCGCGCTCGGCAACACGAAGACGTTTCCGCCGGTGCTGGTTCACCTGATCCGCTCGGGCGAAGCGACCGGCGACGTCACCACGATGCTCGACCGCGCTTCCGAAGGCGAAGCGCGCGAACTCGAACGCCGCACGATGTTCCTCACGAGCCTGCTCGAACCGCTGCTTATCCTTGCGATGGGCGGCGTCGTGCTCGTGATCGTGCTCGCGGTGATGCTGCCGATCATCGAACTGAATAATCTGGTGCAGTGATGAACGCCCTTCAAACTCGCTTACTGACGCTCGCCGCGCTCGCGCTCTTTTGCGTGACGGTGACGTATTGGGTCGTCACGCTGACTTCGCGGCAAACCGCGCCGCTGCCCGCCGCGGCGGCGACGCGCCAGCCGTCGGTCGAGCAGGCTGCGACCATTTTCGGCGGACGGCTGGAGCGTCAGGCCAATTCGGACGTGCATCTGTTCGGCATTCTCGCGCTGCAGGGCGGCGCGGCGGCCATCGTGAGCTACGGCGGCGAGGCGGCGAAAGCCGTGTCGCTGGGCGGTCCGCTCACGCAAGGCGTGAAGCTTTCGGAAGTGCGCGCGCGCTCGATCATCATCGAGCGCAACGGCGTCAAGTCGGAGATTTTCCTGCCGCAGAATCCGCCCGGCCCGACGATCTGGGTGCGCTGAACGCGACGCGATGCCTCGCTTGCGGCCGAATCACGCGACGAAAGCGGATCGATAGAATGACCGGCGGCTTCGGCAAGGCGGAAAGCCGCGCGATTTTTGTAATCACCGGGCAAGACCCGGAAACAATATTTTCAATTCAAGAGGTAGCAGTCATGCAATTGTGGACCCAACGCCGCATGCAAATTCAACAAGCTCAGGCGCAAGGACGCCGCCAGCGCGGCTTCACGCTGATCGAAATCATGGTCGTGATCGCGATTCTCGGCATTCTCGCCGCGCTGATCGTGCCGAAGATCATGAGCCGCCCGGACGAGGCGCGCCGCGTCGCCGCGAAGCAGGACATCGGCACCATCATGCAGGCGATGAAGCTGTATCGCCTCGATAACGGCCGTTATCCGACGCAAGAGCAAGGCCTGCGCGCGCTGATCGAAAAGCCGACGACCGAGCCGGTGCCGAACAACTGGAAAGACGGCGGCTATCTCGAGCGCCTGCCGGCCGATCCGTGGGGCGGCCAGTATCAATATCTGAATCCGGGCGTGCACGGCGAAGTCGACGTGTTCAGCTACGGCGCGGACAACAAGGCCGGCGGCGAAGGCAACGATGCCGACGTCGGCTCCTGGCAGTAAATCGGCGGCTTGAATCGTGAACGGGCATTCGGCGGCGCGGCGTCAGGCAGGCTTCACGCTGCTCGAAATGCTCGTCGTGCTGGTGATCGCGGGCCTGCTCGTGTCGCTCGCGTCGCTGCAACTCACGCGCAACCCGCGCACCGATCTGAAGGAAGAAGCGCAGCGTCTCGCGCTGCTGTTCGAATCGGCGGGCGACGAAGCGCAGGTGCGCGCGCGGCCGATCGCGTGGCAGCCCATCGACGGCGGGTATCGCTTCGACATCCGCACCGAGGACGGCTGGCGTCCGTTGCGCGACGAACTCCTGCGTCAGCGGCGCTGGGAAGGCGGCGTGACCGGCGTATCCATCCAGTTCCTCGATTCGGACAAAACGGCGGGCCGGCTCGTGTTCGGCACGGAGGCCATCGACTCGCCCATGGAAATCACCTTGTTCTCGGCGGTAGGCCGCGTGACGATCGTCGGCAGCGGCAACGGCCGCTATCAGGTGCAGTGATGCGCCAGCGTCGTCATCAACGCGGCTTCACGATGATCGAAGTGCTCGTCGCGCTGGCGATCATCGCGGTGGCGCTCGCCGCCTCGGTGCGCGCGGTCGGCTCGCTCGCGACGGGCGAAGCGGAGCTGCATCGGCGGCTGCTCGCGGGCTGGAGCGCGGACAACGAACTCGCGCAGCTCAGGCTCTCGCATCAGTTTCCGGCGATCGGCTCGCGCACGTTCGACTGCTCGCAGGGCAATCTGAAACTCTCGTGCACGCAGCGCGTGAGCCAGACGCCCAATCCGATTTTCCGGCGCGTCGAGATGCTGGTCACGACGCCGGGCCGCTCCGGCTATCTGGCGCAAATGGTCACGGTGGTGGCGAATGAAACGAACCGCTCGCTCTGACCGCCGCACCAGTCAGCGCGGTTTCACGCTGCTGGAAATGCTGATCGCCATCGCGATTCTCGCGGTGCTCGCGGTGCTGTCGTGGCGCGGGCTCGATTCGGTGATTCGCGGCCGTGCGACCATCGAGAACGCGATGCAGGACGAGCGCATCGTCGCGCAATTGTTCGACCAGATGCGTATCGACGCGCGCCAGGCCGCAACCGACGACGAAGCCGGCCAGCCCGCCGTGCAGATCGGCAATGGCTCGCTGCAGATCGTGCGCGGCGTCTTCGCGCCCGGTACGGCGCCGCGTCTGCAAGTGGTGCGCTACAGGCTGTCGAACGGGCGGATCGTGCGCTATGCATCGCCGCCGCTGTCGAATGTCGGCGAAGTGCGGCGCGCGTTGCAGTCGGGCGATTCGGGCGACGGCTGGACATCGATTCCGCTGATGGGCGGCGTGGCGTCGCTCGCGACGCGCGTCTACATTCCGGAAAAAGGCTGGACGACGCGCATGGGCGACGTGTTCGCGCAGATCAACCAGAACGACAACAACCTGAAAGTGCCGCAACTGGGCAACGCGCCGCTGGCGCGCGCCGTGTCGGGCGTTCAGGTCGCGGTCGGCGCGCGCACGCTGGCGACGCCGATCACGCGCGTCTTTCTGGTCGGAGAATGAACATGCGCGCTCCGAACCGGAAGAAGCAGCGCGGCGTCGCGATCATCAGCGCGCTCCTCGTCGTATCGCTCACGGCGATTCTCGTCTCGGGCATGCTGTGGCGTCAGCAGGTGCAGATTCGGCGCATCGAGAATCAGCGGCTGCTCGCGCAGGCGCAATGGATTTCGCGCAGCGCGCTCGACTGGACGCGTCTCATCCTGCGCTCGGAAGCCGATACTTCGCCGACGGTCACGTATCTCGGCGGCGTGTGGGGCGTGCCGATCGCGCGGACGAAGCTGTCGGATTTTCTCGGGCAGATCGGCGAAGTGCGCGCGCAGCAAGGCGCGTCGACGTATCTGTCCGGCTCGATCGAGGACGCGCAGGCGAAATTCAACCTGCGCAATCTGGTGTCGACGCCGACGCCCGGCGTGCTGACGATCAACGTCGCGCAGATTCAGGCGTTTCAGCGGCTGCTGACGATGCTCGGCATCAACGGTTCGCTCGCGAAGACGGTCGCGCTGCAGATGCGCGCCGGCCTCGCGCGCTCCGCAACGCGCTTCCAGACGCAAACGGGCAACAGCGCGACCACGGCGAGCGGCCAGAACAACGAATCGACGACGCTCGCGGCGATCGCGCAGGGCGGCGGCGCGGCCGGCGGCGGCAATTTCACCGACGATCCCGGCCTGAAGGACGCGGACAGCAACGCGCCGGTCGCGCCCTTGCAGATGATCACCGTCGATTCGCTGCTCGACGTGCCGGGTTTTTCCGCGGAAGCGGTCGCGAAGCTGAGGCCGTTCGTCACCGTGCTGCCGACGACGACCGCCGTGAACATGAACACCGCGCCCGCCGAAGTGATCGCCGCGCTGATCCCGGGCATGAATCTGTCGCAGGGACAAGCGTTCGTCGCGCGCCGCGAGACGGTGTTCTTTCACGACATCGGCAACGTGCAGCTCGCGCTGACCGGCGCGGGCGTCAAGACGGTCTCGATCGATTCGAACGAGATGGACGTCACGACGAAGTATTTCGTGATCCACGGGCGCGTCGAACACGAGCGCGCGCAACTGGAGCGCACGACGCTCGTGTATCGCGATCCGACGACGCATACGACGCGCATCGTCTACACGCGTGATTCGCTGTAGAACCGATGCGCTGTTATTGATGAGAGGAAGTGGCCTTTGAGCACACTGATCGTTTTGTTACCGCCGCGCGATCCCGCGGTGCGCTCGGAAGAGTGGCATCTGCCGGATCTGCCGTTTCTGCTGCTCGACAAGCGCGGCGAGCCGCAACGCATCGGCCGCGCGGCGATCGGGCTGTTGCCGCGCGCGAGTGCGACCGTGCTGATCGTCGCTGCGCGCGACACGCTTCTGCTCGCCGCTGCCGTGCCGCCACTCAAGGGGCCGCGCTTGCGGCAGGCGCTGCCGAACGTCGTCGAGGATCAGCTGATCCAGGATCCGCAGACGTGCCACATCGCCGTCGATCCGGTCGCCCTCGCCGATGGCAAGCGCGTCGTCGGCGTGATCGATCGCGGCTGGTTCCGCTTCGTGGTCGGCGCGTTTTCGGGCGCGGGGCATCGCAATCTGAAGGCCGTGCCCGCGATGCGCTGCCTGCCGGTTCCGGCCGCCGTGCCATTCGATGAAACCGGCGAAGCCGAAGAGATCGAAGCGCCGCCGCAGCCGTTTATCGCGGGGCTGCTCGGTCATGTCGTGTCGACCGCGCCCGCGCTGATCGGCGAAATGGCCGCGCCCTCGCCCGCCGCGCTGGGCGCACCGCGCATCGAGGTGGCGATTGCGCGCGGCGAACGCGCGGCGCTCGGCGAAGGACTCGCGCTGCCCGCCGATTCGATCGAGGCAACGCTCGCCGCGCTCGCCGGCGATCAACCCGTGACGCTTTATTCGCTCGCCGATCTGCCCGGCGACGAACCGCGCCTGTCCGGTTCGCGCAATGCTGCGGCGGCCATCGCCGGCGCGCATCCGATCACGTTCGAGGCGCTCGCGCGCAACGCGCTCGCGTGCCGCTTCGACCTGTGCCAGTTCGAATTCGCCGCGCAACCGTGGCGGCTCGACCGCGCGACGATGCGGCGTCTGCGCGTGCCGATCGCGCTCGTGGCGGCGTCGGTGGTCGTGTCGATCATCGGCATCAACGTGCAATGGCTGCAGCTTGCGCGTCAGCGCGACGCGATCAGCGCGCAGGAAACCGAGCTCCTGCTCAACGCCTTCCCGAAGACGACGACCGTGCTCGATGCGCCCGACCAGATGACGCGCAATCTCGATCGTCTGCGCGTGGCATCGGGCGAGCTGTCGCCGTCGGATTTCCTGTCGCTCGCCGACGGCCTCGCGCGCTCGCTCGGTCCGGTGCCGGTGAACGGCGTCGCGGGGCTCGATTATCGCGAGCGTCGGCTGGAAGTGACCTTCAAGCCGGAGACGAAGGTCGATCCCGATCTTTCGAAGCGCCTTGCCGCGAACGGCCTGAACGGATCGATCGATACGAACACAGGCAAATGGACGATCAGGAGCGGCCAATGAAAGCGGAAATCGGACGTTCCCTGTCGGAATTCTGGGAAGCGCGCACGCCGCGCGAGAAGACCATTCTCATGTGGGGCGGCATCGCGGTCGGGCTCGCGCTCGTCTATCTCGTGCTGTGGGCGCCCGCCTATGAAGGCCGCGCGCGGCTGCGCGAATCGCTGCCGACGATGCAGCGCCAGCTCGCGACGATGACCGCGCAGGCCAACGACGCGCGCTCGCTCGCGCCCGCCGCCGAAGGCGTGATGCCGACCGGCGCCGCGTTGCGCGATGCGCTCGCGAAGTCGCTCGCCGACAACGGCATGCAGCCGACGCAGGTTCAGGTGATCGGCGCGGCGGTGCAGATTCAGTTGAAGAACGCGTCGTTTCCGAACTGGACGGCGTGGCTCGACGACGCCCGCAAGCAGTTCAAGGTGCAGGTCTCGGAGGCGCACGTCACGGCGCTGAAGCCGGATGGCCAGGTCGATCTGACGGCATCGCTGCAACCGGCCGGCACGAAATGAGTTACTGGACGCGACGAATCCGGCTCGCGTTGCCGGCGCTTTTCGTGATCGTGATTTCGGTCGCCGGCACGCTGCTCGCGATGATGCCCGCCGCGTGGATCGTGCCGCAGTTCTCGAAGGCAACGGGCGGCCATGTGAATCTGGTCGATCCGGCGGGCTCGCTGTGGAGCGGCTCGGCCACGCTGATGCTCGCCGCGGGCAGCGACGGCGCGGGCGCGACGCTCTTGCCGGGGCGCATCGAATGGACGACGGCGTTTCTGCCGCTCTTCACCGGCCGCGTTCACATGACCATGCGTCAGACCGAAGCGATGCCCGATGCCGTGATCGTCGACGCCACCACGCGCGGCGCGGTCATCACCGCCGGCCAGATCGCCGTGCCCGCGACGTTGCTCTCGGGCCTCGGCGCGCCCTTCAATACGCTCGATTTCGACGGCAGCGTGCGGCTCTCGTGGACGGAGTTCCGCCTGCTGAACCGCAATGCGTACGGGCAAGTGGTCGTCACGCTCGATGACATGGCTTCGCGCGTCTCGCGCGTGAAGCCGCTCGGTTCGTATCGCGTCGCGTTGCAGGCGCAGGGCGCGTCCGCGACCATCGATCTTTCGACGAGCAAAGGTCCGCTGATGCTCACCGGCAACGGCGCGATCTCACCGGAATCGACGTCGTTCCAAGGCACGGCGACGGCCGCGCCGGATCAGCGGGAAAACCTCGCGGGTCTGCTCAACCTGCTCGGCCGTCACACCGATCCGGACACGGTCGCCCTGACCTTCATGCGTTGATCAGCGGCTGGCGGTTTGCGCCGGACTCGACGCGGGCGCGGGCGCTTGAACCGCGCCCGTTTCGCGATCCATCTGCCCGACATCCCAGCCGCCGCCGAGCGCCTTCACCAGTCCGACCGACGACACCATCCGCTGTCCCGCGATGTTCGCGAGCTTCTGCTGCGCGGTGAATGCAGTCGTCTGCGCGGTCAGCACGCTGATGAACGCGACCGTTCCCGCCTTGTACTGATTGTTGATGATCGCGAGCGCCTGCTGCGCCGATTCCACGGCCTGCTGCTGCACGACGATTTCCTTCTCCAGAATGCGCAGCGACGCGAGATTGTCTTCGACGTCCTGGAACGCGGTCAGCACCGTCTGCCGATACGTCGCGACGTTCTGGTCGTAAGTCGCGCGCGCGGCTTCGGTGCGCGCGGAGCGCAGGCCGCCGTCGAAAATGGTCGCGGCGATGTCCGGCCCGAGCGTCCAGAAGCGCGACGGCGCGCGCAGCAATTGCGACAGCACCGAGCTTTCGAAGCCGCCTTGCGCGGAGAGCGTGAGCGTCGGGAAGTACGCGGCCATTTCGATGCCGATCTGCTCGTTCGCCGCCGCGGCCTTGCGTTCCGCCGACGCGATGTCGGGCCGTCGCTCGAGAATCGCGGATGGCATCTGCACGGGAACGGTCGGCGGCGTGGCGTCGAGCGGAATCGGCGGAATCGAAAACGTGGAAGCGGCCTCGCCGACGAGCACCGCGATCGCATGTTCGTACTGCGCGCGCGCGACGCCGTTATCGATGGCCGATGCCTGCGCCGACTGCAACTGCGTCTGCGCCTGAATCACGTCCGAACGCGCGACGATGCCCTGCGCGTACTGATTCTGCGTGAGCTTGAGCGATTGCTCGTAGGCCGCGACGGTGTCGTCGAGGAGCCTTTGCTGCGCGTCGAGCGAGCGCAACTGGAAATAGGTTTGCGCGAGCGTGGCCTGCGCGGACAGCCGCGCGTTGGCGAGATCGGCGGCGGCGCCTTCCTGGCCGGCCTTTTGCGCGGAGACCGTGCGCGACACGCTGCCCCACAGATCCGGTTCCCACGATGCGTCGAGCGCAAGGCTGAACTGGTTGGTGACGGCACCCGTCTGCCCGAGGCTGGAGCTGCTGGTCGACCGGTTGCCCGCCCCCGTTCCCGAACGCGCCGCCGAAGCCGATGCGCCGATCGTCGGGAAATACGCCGCGCGCGCCTCGCCGACGAGCGCGCGTGCCTGACGATACGCGGCCGCGTATTGCGCGATGGTCTGGTTCGATTGATTCAGGCGCGCTTCGAGATCGTCGAGGCGCTCGTCGCGATAGATGCTCCACCATGCGCCGCGATCGGCCTGGTCGGCGGGCTGGGCGACTTTCCAGCCTTCGGGCGCTTCCTTGTAGCTGGCCGGGACCGCCGTCGTCGGGCGCTGATAATCGGGCCCGACAGCACAGCCGGCGATGAACATCGCGAGCATGGCGGCGAGCGCCGTCGTGGTCAGGCGCGCGGCGGCGGAAGCGGGAAAGGCGGGGCGATACGGCATCTGCTTGTCGGAATTCCTGTCGGCGCCGCGCCGTTCGATATGACGGACGCGGCAAGCCGAAATGGTAACGGAACGCAACGGGCGCTCGTGCGGCGCGCGCGTCAGGCAGACGTTAGCGTAACGGGTTCGCCGTAAGGCGGGTGTTACGCAGCGGGTGGAATCGGTTACGACGCGTTACGGTGACGATTATCGTCCGCTACCGGGACACGGCGAGCAGGGCGCCGAGAGCAACGGTCGCGCCGGCGCTTTCGCGGGCGCGGCCGCCGCCTTGCGACGCTGCCGGTTCTCGAACCATCCCATGCCCAAGACGACGAACGATCCGCCCGGCAGCAGGAACACGATCAGATACAACGCGAGTTTCCACGAACTCAGCTTCGGCGGGACGAAGTGACGGGAGGCGTCGGCGATCTTGCTGCTGATGGGGCCGAAGCGTCGGCGGGCGGTACGGACAAAGCGGGTCATCGAAAGGTCCTTCGGGCGTCGGCGAGCGACGGCGGGCGGTCAGAACATGGTCTCGGGCGGCGCATGAAGCGCGTAACTCGTTGCATAGAATAATATTGACTGTGCAACTACTTTTCAAGATACTGCTGATTGCTTTTCGCAATTGTTGCCTTTAGGAGACGCGGCGCAGTGTCACACTTTTGCATCCGCGGTTTGACCGATGTCGCATGAACGGCGAACCGCTTTACGATCCCGCGACGATCCAGCTCGAAACGAGCCTCGGCTACTACCTCGCGAAGGCGCGCAACGTGCTCGTCATGCGAACGGATCAGGCGTTGAAGCCGCTCGAACTCACGTCGCCGCAGATCGGCGTGATTCTGCTGCTCGCGTCGGGGCGGGCGCGCACGCCGCTGGAACTGTCGCGCGAGCTGTCGTACGACAGCGGCTCGATGACGCGCATGCTCGACCGGCTCGAGAAGAAGGGTTTCGTCAGCCGCGCGCGTAGCGAAGTGGACCGGCGAATCGTCGAACTCAGTCTGACGGAGCGCGGACGTGACGCGGCGGCGCGTTTGCCGGTGATCGGCGCGGCCGTGCTCAACGAGCAGTTGCACGGCTTTACCCGCGCCGAGCTGGATCTGCTGATCGCGATGCTCGCGCGCATCGTCGGCAATACGCCGATGGGCGACTGCGCGCCATGCATGCTTGACGACGACTTGCCCTGATTCATCGGAATTAATCTGCATTTCTGCGCCGATTTCACTGTCTGAGCAGAGAATGCCGCGACAAGAAAAAGTTTGCGTGCGATGCGCATTTCGAGCGCCGCGCGCCGGAGAAACCTTCGATGTCCACATCCACTGCGGGCACGCCCGCCACGCCGCCCACGCCCGTGCCGCTCACGGGCGGCATCCTCGCCCTTTTGACGATGGGCCTCGCGCTCGGCACCTTCATGGAAGTGCTCGACACGTCGATTGCGAACGTCGCCGTGCCGACCATTTCGGGCAGCCTCGGCGTCGCGACGAGCGAAGGCACGTGGGTCATTTCGTCGTACTCGGTCGCTTCGGCGATTGCAGTGCCGTTGACCGGCTGGCTCGCGCGGCGCGTCGGCGAGGTGAAGCTCTTCACGATTTCCGTGCTGCTGTTTTCGATCGCGTCGGCGCTGTGCGGGCTGGCTCACAACTTCGAATCGCTGATCGCGTTCCGGCTGCTGCAAGGCCTCGTCTCCGGCCCGATGGTCCCGCTGTCGCAAACCATCCTCATGCGCAGCTATCCGCCCGAAAAGCGCGGCCTCGCGCTCGGTCTCTGGGCGATGACCGTGATCGTCGCGCCGATCTTCGGCCCGGTGATGGGCGGCTATATCACCGACAACTACACCTGGCCGTGGATCTTCTATATCAACGTGCCGATCGGCGTGTTCTCGGCGGCGATCGCGTACTTCCTGCTGCGCGGCCACGAGACGAAGACGACGCAGCAGCGCATCGACGGTGTCGGATTGGCGCTGCTCGTGATCGGCGTCGCGAGCCTGCAGATGATGCTCGACCTCGGCAAGGACCACGACTGGTTCAACTCGAACTTCATCGTGACGCTGGCGATCGTGTCGGCGGTCTCGCTCGCGTTCATGTTCGCGTGGGAGTTGACCGAGAAGGAACCGGTGATCGACCTTTCGCTCTTTCGCGACCGCAACTTTGCGATGGGCGTGCTCATCACGTCGCTCGGCTTTCTCGCGTTCTTCGGCTCGGTCGTCGTGTTGCCGTTGTGGTTGCAGACCGTGCTCGGCTACACGCCGTGGCTCGCGGGTCTCGCCACCGCGCCGGTCGGGATTCTCGCGCTGGTGCTGTCGCCGATCATCGGGCAGAACATGCATCGGCTGAATTTGCGCGTGGTCGCGAGCTTTGCGTTCCTCACGTTCGCGTTCGTGTCGCACTGGAACTCGACCTTCACGCTCGATACGCCGTTCGACCAGATCATCTATCCGCGCTTGATTCAGGGCATCGGCGTCGCGTGCTTCTTCGTGCCGATGACGACGATCACGCTCTCCAGCGTCTCCGACGAACGGCTCGCGGGCGCCGCGGGCCTGTCGAACTTCCTGCGCACGCTGTCGGGCGCGATCGGCACGGCGGTCAGCACGACGTTCTGGGAAAACGACATGATCCGCCATCACGCGCGTCTGACCGAATCGGTCACGCCTTATTCGGCGGGCACGAACGCGTATTCGGACCTGCTGTCGGGACTCGGCTTGTCGGGACAGGCGCTGACCGCGCAACTGGATCGCGTGGTGTCGGCGCAGGCGTACATGATGTCGACCAACGACTTCTTCCGCATTTCGTTCTATGCGTTTCTCGTGCTGGCCGCGATGGTCTGGCTGACGCGGCCGAAGAAGGGCGCGTCAGCCTCGATGGGACACTGAACTACTGAGGCGTGAGCGGCGTGACCGACTGCCCCGGCTGGTTTTCCAGATTGAGCGGGACCGGCTGATCCAGCGGGCTGACCTGCACGCCGCTCGGCGCGGGTGCAGGCGGCGTCTGCGTGGCTTGCGGCGTTTCGGTCTTGCGCAGTCCGGGGCCGTTCTTGATGAACTGCTTGAAATCCGCGCCTGCCTGCCACGGATTCGGCTGGCAGCCGAGCGGATTATCGCAATGCGCGGCGAAACCGATCGTCGCGGTGCCTTCGTTGGTCGGCGTCTTGGTGATCTGATACGCGAGCGCGCGCTTGCCGCTCGACGGCCCCGCCGTCTGGATGATCGAATCGGTGACGGTCTGCAGCTTGTATTCGGAATGGTTCGTCACCCAGACCTGGGCGCGCGCCCACCACGCGTCGCATTCCGGCTTGCTCATGCAGGTGAGCGGTTGCGTGGCCTGCTCCATCGTCGTGCTGCTGACCTGGTCCTGCACGGCGCAGCCGCTAAAAAGGGCGAGCCAGGCAGCCCCAAGCGCGGCGGCGGCGAAGTACTTCTTCTTCATTACTCCCCCGATCGTCGAAAAGTCGGCCATATTTTGACCCCTCAAATCGGATGATGTGATGACGCGTTTCCCTCTGTTGCATAAGCCGGAAACAATTGCCGCCGCGTGCTGACACCGCAGCGGAAAAATCACCTCACGCGTTCGCGGGATTCAGCTTGTAGACCTGATACGCCGCAACGAAGGCGTCGAACGTTTCGGCGTCGCTGCTTTCGACGACCGCCTGTTCCACAAGCGATTTTGCCGCAAGCTCGTCCATCGCGCGCTCTTCTGCGACGGAAAGCGGACGCGCACGAAAATCTTCCGCGTGACGCGCGCTGAGATCGAGCGCGAACTCGTCGAAGGTTTGCTGCTTGTCGCGCATCGTTTGCAGCACGCGCGCGGACGGCGTGAGCGACGCGTCGGCGATGCGCGGCCGCAGCGCTTCCAGCGCGCGCGTGTGATCGCCGTTGCCGTTTAGCGTGTCGAGCGTCTTCGCGACCGGTTCGATTGCATCGAAGAGTTCTTCGGCCCATTGCTGCATCGGCACGCTTGCGCCGTCGCGTTGCAGCGCGAGACCCGGCTTGCGCCCTTCCTTCGACACCGTCATGAAATTCGCGTTGGCTTCGATGCTCGCGCCGGGCGGCAACAGCGGGCTGTCTTCCAGTGCGCAATAGAGCAGATACGCATCGAGAAAGCGCGCGGTTTCGAGCGAGATGCCCGTCGGCACGAACGGATCGATGTCGAGGCAGCGCACTTCGATGTACTGCACGCCGCGCTCGGCCAGCGCATGCAGCGGACGTTCGCCCGAATGCGTGACGCGCTTCGGGCGGATCGTCGAGTAGAACTCGTTTTCGATCTGCAGCACGTTCGTGTTGATCTGCACCCATTCGCCGTCGCGCTGCGTGCCGATGGCTTCATACGGCGCATACGGCTGGCTCACGGCTTTGGCGAGCACGTCGAGATACGCGTCGAGATTGTCGTAGCTCGGCAGCAGATCGGCCTGCGCCGGATTGTTGGTGTATCCGAGATCGCTCATGCGAAGGCTGGTCGCGTGCGGCAGATAGAACGTGTCGGCATCGAACGTTTCCAGATGATGCTTCTTGCCGGCGACGAAGCGCTTGTTCAGCGCCGGCGACGCGCCGAACAGATACATCAGGAGCCAGCTCGTGCGGCGGAAATTGCGGATCAGCGCGAAGTAGCGCTCGGACTGAAAGTCTTTCGCGGACAGCGTGCTCGTCGCATCGAGCGCCTGCCAGGCGCGCCATACGTTTTCATCGAGCGAATAGTTGTAGTGGATGCCCGCGATGCATTGCATCGTGCGGCCGTAGCGCAGCGCGAGGCCGCGCCGGTACACCGTCTTCAACATGCCGATGTTCGACGTGCCGTAATAGCCGAACGGAATCTCGTCCTCGGGCGGCAGCGAGTTGGGCATCGAATTGTTCCACAGCAACTCGTCGCCCATGTGCGCGTACGCGAAGCGATGCAGCGCGTCGAGGCGATCGAGCGTGATCGCCACATCCGATTCGGCGGGCGTGATGAGCTCGACGAGCGCCTCGGAGTAATCGGTCGTGATGAGCGGATGCGTCAGCGCGGAGCCGAACGAGCGCGGATGCGGCGTCATCGCCAGCTTGCCCTGCGGCGTCACGCGCAAGCTTTCTTTTTCGATGCCGCGCAAGCCTTGGCGCAACGCGTCGGCATGCGGACCGGACGCGAGCGCGGCAAGCCTGCGCTCGAAAGCGCCGGCCTTGGTGTGAGCGGGATTCTTGTTTGCCATTGAAGCGTTCTGCGAGGAGCGCGAGCGCGTGTGCGCGCGGTCGTATTTTTAGGGTAGCGGGCACTTTAACATCTCGGTGTAAGGCGTGCTTGGGCCCAGACCAGGCAAGGGATTGCGGGTTTTTCGGGAGATTCGCGGGAGATGCGCGGAATACGCGGCGTGCGCTTTGGAGCCGCTCGGAGCGGCTCGCGAGGACATCGAAGCGCGCGCGCGTCATGTCGACGGCGAGCGCGCCTGCTTCATGCAACCTTGTTGGTTTCGTTGCGCGCGCGTTCGGTTTCGAGCAGCGTTTCCTTGCGCGGCGTGCCCCAGCGATAGCCGGCGATCGCGCCATCCTTGCCGATGACGCGATGACACGGAATCGCGAGCGCCACCGGATTCGACGCGCACGCATTCGCCACCGCCCGCACCGCGCGCGGCGCGCCGAGCGATTCGGCGATCTCGGTGTAACTGCGCGTCTGCCCATACGGGATGCGCCGCAACGCGTCCCATACGCGCCGTTGAAATGCGGTCGCGCCGATGTCGAGCGGCAAATCGAAGCGCTCGCGCGTGCCTTGCAGATACGCGCGAATCTGCGCGATGAACGGCTCCAGTTTCGCGGCATCCTCGACGCGTTCGGCCTGCGCGAAATCGGCGGCGAGCTGATCGACGAGCGTGGGCGCGTCGTCGCCGAATGCGATCTTGCAGACGCCCTTGTCGGTCGCGGCGATGAGCACGGCACCCAGCGGCGTCGCGGCGGTCGCGTAACGCACGGTCAGCCCAGCGCCCTGACGCTTATACGCGGACGGCGTCATGCCGAGTTCCGCGGGCACGGCCTCGTACATGCGCGACGGCGAGCCGAAACCGGCGTCGTGCGTCGCGCGTGTGACGTCGCGGCCGCGCTGCAACGCATCGCGCAGCACGCCGGCACGCTGCGCCGCCTGATACTGACGCGGCGAAATGCCGACGATTCGCGAAAACAGGCGCTGCAGGTGAAACGGGCTGACATGTACGGCGTCGCTCAATTGCGCGAGCGTCATGCGTTGCTGCGGATCGGCGTCGAGCACCTTGCATGCGCGCTCGACGATCGCGAGTTCGCGCGGCAGGCTCGTCGGCTGGCAGCGCTTGCACGCGCGGTATCCGGCTTGTTCGGCGGAGTCGGTCGTCGGAAAGAATTCGACGTTCTCGCGACGCGGCGCACGCGACGCGCACGACGGTCGGCAAAACACGCCGGTCGTGCGAACGGCGAAGAAGAAGGCACCGTCGGCGCGCTCGTCGCGATCGACGACGGCTTGCCAGCGGCTTTCATCGGAGGAAAAAACAGGGTTCGTGACGGTTTTCATGACGACCTCGATGGCTCTTGGGTACGTGACCACTGTAGAGCCGCCCAACTGAGGTTACGCGCCGGTTCTTGCTCTGTCATCGGTCTGCGAAATCCGAAAAGTGACGCTCAGATACCACAAAGGGACGCCATAGGGGTTTTTACCGAAATTTCTATTGCGTCGCATCAAGTGGCTGTGTATGATTGGAACTGTCTCCTCCATGTCTCCTCCTGATATGGATTCAGCCCGCCCACTAAGGCGGGCTTTTTTTCGTCCGTGGTTTTTGCTTGTTCGAAACGTCAGCGCAAAAAAACCGGGCGCGTGGCCCGGTTTCTAGTAGACGATTCCGCCGCCGTTACAGCACGTAGCGCGACAAATCCTCGTCTTGCGCCACATCGCCGAGCGCGCGTTCCACATACGGCGCGTCGATTCGCACAGGCTTGCCGGCATGATTGCCCGCCGCGAACGACACTTCTTCGAGCAGCTTCTCGATCACCGTATAAAGCCGCCGCGCGCCGATATTCTCGGTCTTCTCATTCACCGAAAACGCGATTTCCGCGAGACGCCGGATGCCGTCTTCCGCAAAGTCGAGCTCGACGCCTTCGGTCGCCAGCAGCGCCTTGTACTGCTTGACGAGACTCGCATCGGTCGAATTCAGGATCGATTCGAAATCGCCGACGGACAGCGAATCCAGCTCGACGCGAATCGGAAAGCGCCCCTGCAGTTCCGGAATCAGATCGCTCGGTTTGGCGAGATGAAACGCGCCGCTCGCGATGAACAGGATGTGATCGGTCTTGATCATCCCGTACTTCGTGTTGATGGTCGTGCCTTCGACGAGCGGCAGTAGGTCGCGCTGCACGCCCGCGCGCGAGACTTCGGCGCCGCCCGTCTCGCTGCGCGACGCGATCTTGTCGATCTCATCGAGAAACACGATGCCGTTCTGCTCGACGTTCTGCACCGCCTTGCTCTTGACCTCTTCGTCGTTGAGCATCTTGCTGGCTTCTTCGTCGGTCAGCAGCTTGAGCGCTTCCTTGACCTTCACCTTGCGGCGCGTCTTCTTGCCGCCGCCGATGTTCGCGAACATCGAGCGAATCTGTTCGGTCATGTCTTCCATGCCCGGCGGCCCCATGATGTCCATGCCGACTTGCGGCATTTCCACATCGAGCTCGATTTCCTTGTCGTCGAGCGCGCCTTCGCGCAGCCGCTTGCGGAAGGTTTGACGCGTGGCGTTGTCGCCGCCTTCGCTGCCCGAAGACTCGATCGCGTTCGTGGCGCCGAATCCGACCGGCCGCGCCGTCGGCAGAAGAATGTCGAGGATGCGGTCTTCCGCGCGATCTTCGGCCTTCGTGCGGACTTTCTTCATCTCGGATTCGCGCGTCTGCTTCACGGAAATCTCGATCAGATCGCGCACGATGCTGTCCACGTCGCGGCCCACGTAGCCCACTTCGGTGAACTTGGTCGCTTCGATCTTGATGAACGGCGCGTCCGCGAGCTTGGCGAGACGCCGCGCGATTTCGGTTTTGCCGACGCCCGTCGGCCCGATCATCAGAATGTTCTTCGGCGTGATCTCCTGACGCAGCGGCTCGGCGACCTGCTGACGGCGCCAGCGGTTGCGCAGCGCGACGGCAACCGCCTTCTTCGCGCGCCCCTGGCCGATGATGTGCTTGTCGAGTTCGGAGACGATTTCGGAGGGAGTCATGGTGGTCATCGCAAAAGTCCTTTATTCGATCGTCTCGATGACGCGATTGTGGTTGGTGTAGATGCACATGTCGCCGGCGATGGTCAGCGCCTTCTCGACGATGTCGCGCGGCGAGAGATCGGTGTTCTCAATGAGCGCCTGCGCCGCAGCCTGCGCATAGGCGCCGCCCGAGCCGATCGCCGCGATGCCGTGCTCCGGATCGAGCACGTCGCCGTTGCCGGTGATGACGAGCGTGTTGTCCTTGTCGGCGGTGATGAGCATGGCTTCGAGGCGTCGCAGCATGCGATCGGTGCGCCAGTCTTTCGCCAGTTCGACGGCGGCGCGCGTCAGATTGCCCTGATGCTTCTCGAGTTTGGCTTCGAAGCGGTCGAGCAGCGAGAACGCGTCGGCCGTGCCGCCGGCGAAGCCGACCAGCACCTTGCCGCCATAGATGCGGCGCACTTTCTTCGCGCCCCCTTTCATGACGATATTGCCGAGCGTCACCTGACCATCGCCGCCCAGCGCGACCTTGCCGTCGCGGCGCACGGAGACGATGGTCGTGCCGTGAAATTGTTCCATGTGCGTTCCTTGGATAAACAGACGATGCGTGGCGATGAAAGTCCGCCGCGCAGTCGAGAATTCGATGGAGTGCACGGCGCGGGGTTCCGTCGGGCGTGAGGCCCGAGGCGGACGGCGCCGCGCTCGCGCTTGCCGCGATGAAGCTTTTGCGGCGCGCGTCGGATTCATTTTAGGGCGACGCCGGATTTATCAAGGCGTACGGTATCGGCGCTCGCCGTTTTTACCGGGCACAAAGCAAAAAAGGCATCCCTTCGTTGGATGCCTTTTTGCCGATGCGACTGCTTCTGCACAACTTTTTTGCGGCGGCGTCTTCCCCGTTGCGGGCGGTCCCGCGACGCTCGCCTGCCGACAGCGATTTCAGTCGCCGAACAGCTTCTGACGCAGTTCGCGGCGTTCCTGCGCTTCGAGCGACAGCGTGGCGGTCGGACGCGCGAGCAGGCGCGGAATGCCGATCGGCTCGCCGGTCTCTTCGCACCAGCCGTAATCGCCGGACTCGATGCGCGCGAGCGACTGCTGCACCTTCTTCAGAAGCTTGCGTTCGCGATCGCGCGTGCGCAGTTCCAGTGCGTGTTCTTCCTCGATGGTCGCGCGGTCCGCCGGGTCCGGCACGATCACCGTTTCCCGCAGGTTCTCGGTCGTCTGGCCGGCATTCTTCAGAATGTCCGCTTGCAACTGTTCGAGCCGGTTCTTGAAGAAGGCGAGTTGATCCTCGTTCATGTAGTCCTTCTCGCTCATCTTCAGGATTTCGGCTTCGGTCAAGAGTTTCGTTGTCATCAGCTTGCTTCTTCAATGTAGGGCGATGTCTTCGCAACGCCCGCACTTGCGTTACCCGCATTCAGCGCATCCGTACGCTAGGGGCTACGCGACACGTCGATGCGGGGCCGAACTCCTCTGGAAACCGATATTGGATGATGCTCCGGAAGACCGGGCGCATTCGCATGGCCCCGGATTTCCGGCCCCGGTGCTTTGACTTGATTTGCCTTCCCCCGGCAAATCGAGGCATCGTCCCGACGGGACATCCCTTCTCCCAAGATCCGCTGGCCGAGCGCCTCGAAGACGCGCATTCAGCGGAACTGCCCTTCTCCAGTGGGGCTGTATTGTAACTGAACCGCAAATTCCAACTAAACCTACGGAAAACCCTGTCGATTTGCGCCGGAATTTCAAAAATATAACGCCTGAACGCGCAAAAAGCGATGACGCTTGGTGGGCGCGACTACATACGCGCACCGAAAGTCGGACATGAAAAACGCCGCGCGCGAGCCCTTCGCGGCGGCGTTCTGTGTCAGTGCCCGTTTTGTCGCCCCGCGTGATTCGCGGCAATCCAAGCGAGATGCATGCCGGATTACTTCACCAGGCAGGCGTCGAGGCCGTCGGTGATCAGATCCTTCGGCAGTTCGATGCCGATGAACACCATCTTGCTGTTCTTCTTCTCGATCGGCATCCACTTGCCGGCGAGATCGCTGCCCATCATCTGATGCACGCCCTGGAACACGACCTTGCGATCGACGCCCTTCATATAGAGCACGCCCTTGTAGCGCAACAGGCGCTCGCCATAAATCTGCAGAATGCCGCCGAGGAAGTCTTCGAGGCGGTTCGGATCGAACGGCTTGTCGCTGCGATACACGAACGACTTGATCTTGTCGTCGTGATGCGCGTGATGATGATGGTGATGCCCGTGCTCGTGATCGTGGCTGTGGTCGTGACCGCAGGTCGAATGATCGTGATCGTGATCGTGATCATGCGCGTGGTCATGATCGTGATCGTCTTCCGCGAGGAAATCCGGATCGATCTCAAGCTTCGAGTTCAGATTGAAACCGCGCAGATCGAAAATTTCCTTGATGTCTGCGTCGCCGAAATTCACGACCTTGATCGCCGCGCGCGGGTTCATGTGCAGCAGGCGATGCTTCAGCGCTTCGAGTTCGTCGGCGGAAACGAGATCGGATTTCGTGATGAACAGGCGATCCGCGAAGCCGACCTGACGCTGCACCACTTCGTGCTGGTCGAGCTGCGCATTCGCGTGCTTCGCGTCGACGAGCGTGATGATCGCGTCGAGCAGGAATTCGTCGGCGACGGTGTTGTCCATGAAGAACGTCTGCGCGACCGGACCCGGATTCGCGAGGCCGGTGGTTTCGATCACGACGCGGTCGAAATCGAGCGTGCCCGCCTTCTTGCGGTTCGCGAGGTCTTCGAGCGCGCGCGCGAGGTCGCCGCGGATCGTGCAGCAGATGCAGCCGTTGCTCATCTGGATGATCTGCTCGTTCGTCTCCTGCACGAGGATCTCGTTGTCGATGTTCTCTTCGCCGAACTCGTTCTCGATCACGGCGATCTTCATGCCGTGCTTCTCGTTCAGGATGCGCTTGAGCAGCGTGGTTTTGCCGCTGCCCAAAAAGCCGGTCAGGATGGTTACGGGAATCATGGTGTCGCCTTTTAAGTTCGGGAAACGCGCGGAATCGAATATTGGAACATATTTGCGGAGCCGACGCTTCGTGCGCCCTTCGCTCGCGAATCGCCCTTAACTGAGGCCGATCACGCGATTTGCAACAGCAGCCCTTTCAGATACTCGCCTTCCGGAAACGCCGTCAGCAACGGATGATCCACGCCCGCGCCGAGCCGCTTGAGGATGCGCGCATCGACGCGCGCGTCGGCCGCCGCGCTCGCGACGATCTTCTGGAACAAGTCGGCATCGATCGCGCCGGAACATGAGTACGTGAAAAGCAGGCCGCCTGGACGCAGCAACTTGAAGCCGCTCAGATTGATGTCCTTGTACGCGCGCGCGGCGCGATCGACGGTTTCCTTCGACGGCGCGAACTTCGGCGGATCGAGCACGATCAGGTCGAAGCGCCGGCCTTCGTCGTAGAGACGGCGCAGCGTCTTGAACGCATCGGCGTCGAGCCATTCGGCTTTCTCCGCGTCGAAGCCGTTGGCCTTCACGTTCTCCCGCGCGAGCGCGAGCGCTTCGCCCGATGAATCGACGGAGACCACGCGCGTCGCCCCGCCTTTCAGCGCGGCCAGCGAGAATCCGCCCGTGTAGCAGAAGCAGTTGAGCACTTCGCGGCCTTGCGCGTTCTGCGCAACGAGCACGCGGTTGTCGCGCTGATCGACGTAAAAGCCCGTCTTGTGGCCATTGCGCACGTCGACGTGATAGCGCACGCCGCATTCGTTCGCGATGAGCGTCGCCGGAGGCGCGTCGCCGGCGAGCACGCCGGTCGTCTGTTCGAGACCTTCCTTCTGGCGGATCGACACGTCCGAGCGCTCGTAGACGTTCGCGCAACCGGTCGCATCGACGAGCGCCTGCACGATCGCGGCTTTCCATGACTCGACGCCCGTCGCCATGAACTGGCAGACGAGCTGTGCGTGATCGCCGGTATCCGCGACGTAGTAATCGACGATCAGGCCCGGCAAGCCGTCCGCTTCGCCGAATATGAGGCGCGTCGCGCCGGTGTCCTTGACCATGGTGCGCCGATGCGCGACCGCGCGCTGCACGCGGCGCTTGAAGAACGCGTGGTCGATGGGCTCGCTTTCATCGAACGTCCAGACGCGCGCGCGAATCTGCGATTGCGGGCTGTACGACGCGCGCGCGAGAAAGCGTCCGTCGGCCGCGCGAATGACGACCGTCGCGCCCGGCGCGGGATTGCCGTCGATGCGCGCGATGGCGTTCGCATAAATCCACGGATGGCGGCGGACGAGCGACTTGTCCTTCGCCGGTTTGAGCGTGATGGTGTCCATTGCAAGCCGAGGCGGCGCGCAGGGCGCTCGCGGAGTTAATCGCGCTTCTTCGCGCGCGGGTGCGCCGCATCGTAGACGCGGGCGAGATGCTGAAAATCGAGCGATGTATAAATCTGCGTGGCCGTGATGCTTGCATGGCCGAGCAGTTCCTGCACCGCGCGCAGGTCGCCGCTCGATTGCAGGACGTGCGTGGCGAACGAATGCCGCAGCACGTGCGGATGCACATTCGACGGAATGCCCGCGAGCAGCGCGAGCCGCTTCACGCGTTCGCGCACCACGCCGGGCGACATGCGGTTGCCGCGCACCGAGAGAAAGAGCGCGTGCGGTTCGAGCTTGACGAACTCGTCGCGCACGGCGAGCCAGGCGCGCAGCGCTTCGACCGCCTTGCTGCCGACCGGCACTTTGCGCATCCGCTTACCTTTGCCGAGCACCGTGACTTCGGCGCCTTCCAGATCGATCCAGCCTTCGGACCGGTGTTCGGCAGTGTCGACGTGGCGAACGTCCAGCCCGACCAGTTCCGCGAGCCGCAGACCCGACGAGTAGAACAGTTCGAGTATCGCGTGATCGCGCAGCGCTTCGGTCGTATCGGCTTGCGGCGCGTCCATCAGCCTCGCGGCGTCATCGACGGAAAGCGCCTTCGGCAGCGTCTTTTCGCGCTTGGGCGCGCGCACCGTCGCGACCGGATTCGCGGGCATCTCGACGCGCTCGGCGAGCCATCGATAGAACGCGCGCCATGCCGACAGCCGATGCGCGATCGAACGCGACGATAATCCGCTCGCGTGCGCGCGCACGACCGCGCCGCGAATATCGGCGGATGTGAGCGATTCCAGTGGACGATCCTTGGCGAGCGCGCGCAGCTCGCTCAACTCGTGCGTATAGCCGCGCAGCGTGTGCTCGGAAAGATGCCGCTGATGCTCGAGCATCGCGAGATAGTCGGCGATCACGTCGGCGGCGGCGTTCATCGTCAATGCGGCAGCAGGCGGGACAGCGCGGCGCTCGCGAGCGCGCCGATCTGCGTGAGGAAATCCGTCGCCATGCCGTCGTGGAAGCGGCGCGGATCAGGCGAGCCCATGACGAGCAGGCCGAAGCTCGGCGCATCCGGGCCGGCTTGCGGATCGCGCAGCGCGATGAGCGACACGGATTCGATCTTGCGGTCGATGTCGGACGGGCCGTCGCTCGGCGCGACCGTCGCCGATGCCGAGTTCGCCGCGCCCAGCCACTGCGCGGCGGCGAAGCCGGTATTCACGCCGCAGTACGGCGCGGCGAGACCGGTCGTGAAAAGGCGTACTTCCTCGCCGACCTGACGGGCGAAATCGGCTTGGCGATAAGCTTCGTCGATATCCCACACGCGCAGCGCGGCGTGCGGCACGTCGAAGATTTCGCACAGCCCCTTGCTGATGGTCGCGGGCAGCGCGTACGGATCGCGCTGCGAGATTACGCGCACGGTCCAGCGATTGAACTTGGTCGAGATGCTGTCGTTTTCGTGGCCGTAGCGCAGCAATTCGGCGAGACGCCGTTCGAGCTGCTTGTTCTTGTCGCGCAGCATTTCCATCTGGCGTTCCTGCAGCGACACGGCCGCTTTGCCGTGCGGATTCGAAAGCCGGATGGTGCCGAGCAGTTCCGCGTGCTCGACGAAGAAATCAGGGTTGTCGAGCAGATAGTCGGCGACTTCGCGTGGATTCATGGTGACGTGTATGCGTTAAACGATGCGATCGAGCTCGATCTCGCCTTCGAAGACCGTTGCGGCGGGCCCGGCCATGAAGAGCGCGGCGGTTTCGTTCTTCGCGCCGTCCCAGCTGATCGTGAGCGTGCCGCCGTGCGTCTCGACGCGAACGGGCGAATCGAGCCGGCCGCGGCGAATGCCGGCCGCCACCGCCGCACATGCGCCCGTGCCGCACGCGAGCGTTTCGCCCGCGCCGCGCTCGTAGACGCGCAGTTTCACCGAATGCCGATCGACGATCTCCATGAAGCCCGCATTGACGCGCTTTGGAAAGCGCGCGTGACGTTCGACGAGCGGACCTTCGGTCAGAACGGGATACGCCTCGACGTCATCGACGATCTGGACCGCGTGCGGATTGCCCATCGACACGACGGAAATCCAGCGCCGGTCGTTGATCGAGCCGTTCACGTCGAGCGGCCAGAGCGTGTCGTTGCCTTCCTTCCGGCCTTCGAGACCTTGCGCGTCGAACGGCACTTTCGGCGGATCGAACACCGGCGTGCTCATATCGACGACGACTTCGCCGTTCTCCTGCATCGTCAGCGTGATGACGCCGTTTTGCACCTGCACGCGCACCGTCGATGCATCCGTCAGACGCCGGTCGCGGACGAACTTCACGAAGCAGCGCGCGCCGTTGCCGCAATGCTCGACTTCACCGCCATCGCAATTGAAGATGCGGTACTTGAAGTCGACGCCTTCGATCGTCGGCTTTTCCACGAGCAGCAACTGATCCGCGCCGACGCCGAAATGACGGTTCGCGAGCGCGCGCACCTGTTCGGCGGACAGATCGAGCGCCTGCGTGTAGCCGTCGAGCACGACGAAGTCATTGCCCGCGCCCTGCATTTTTGTGAATTTCAGTTTCATGGCCGCTATTGTATGTGAGCCGCGATGCCGCGTTTCGCGCGATTCAGGCGTCAATAAAAGCTCGGGTCGCCCGGCGGGCGCGTCTTGAAGCGCTTGTGCACCCAATAATATTGCTCGGGCATGCGCGGAATCTGCTTTTCCAGAAACGCGTTCATGCGGCGCGCGTCGGCCTCGTCGTCGCCGCTCGGATAATTTTCCCAAGGTTTGAAGACTTTCAGCCGATAACCCTTGTAGTTCGGCAAAACTTCTCCGATGAAGGGCACGACCTGCGCCTTGCCCGTCTTCGCGAGCCGGCCGACGGCGGTCAGCGTGCACGTCGGGATGCCGAAGAACGGGACGAACGTGGAGTTGCGCATGCCGTAGTCCATGTCCGCGCCGAGCATCACGGGCTTGCGATCGCGCAGCCAGCGCAGCACGATGCGCGCGCTGTCGGCGCGGCTCGCCATGTCGGCGCCGAAACGGGCGCGCTGTCTCTTCGCCAGTTCCTCGATCTGCGGATTCGAAAACGGCTGATACAGCGAACCGCAGCGCCGATGCAGCGAGTAGTTGAGGAAGATCGAGCCCGCCTCGATGCCGACGAAATGCAGTCCGAGAAAGAGCGTGGGCGGAAGATCGGGATCGGTGAGATCGATGGCGCTATCGACTTCGATCAGCTTTTCTAGCTTCTTCGCGGAGCCGAACCATTGCACGCTGCGCTCGACGTAACTGCGGATCGCGTGCCGAAAGTGCTTCTGCGCGATGTCCTCGCGTTTTTCGTCGGACCACTCGGGGAAGCACAGCTTCAGATTCGTATGGACGATGCGCTTGCGACGGCTCGGAATCTGATAGAGCAGCCAGCCGAGGCCGTCGCCGAAACGCGCGGTGATGCCGTATGGAATCACCGCGAGGAATTTGAGAAAACCGATGGCGAGCGCCACGCCGATACGACCTAGCATGACTCGCTCCGGCGGGCGGACGAGTGGAGCGGGACCGAGGAAGTCAAAAGGGTCAATTCTGTGAAAACTAAGGAAACCGGTATAATAAAACCTTCGCCGAGTTAATGGACAACTTGCGGGGCGAAGCGGGTCGGAGTCTTCTTACTTTCGAGAAGCGCCGGCCTGGAAGCACATCCGCTAAAGCGTCGCCGCTTCAGACTCCAAAAGAAGACGGCTACGTGAATATCAACCGTACTTTTATTGGAGTCTGAAGCGTGTCGAACGACTACCTCTTTACTTCCGAATCCGTTTCCGAAGGCCACCCGGACAAGGTTGCCGACCAAGTCTCCGACGCCATCCTCGACGCCATTCTGTCGCAGGACAAATATTCGCGCGTCGCCGCGGAAACGCTGTGCAACACCGGTCTCGTCGTCCTCGCGGGCGAAATCACGACCACCGCCAACGTCGATTACATCCAGGTCGCGCGCGACACCATCAAGCGCATCGGTTACGACAACACCGACTTCGGCATCGACTATCGCGGCTGCGCGGTTCTCGTCGCGTATGACAAGCAATCGCCGGATATCGCGCAAGGCGTGAACAAGGCGCACGACGACAATCTCGATCAGGGCGCGGGCGACCAGGGCCTCATGTTCGGCTACGCCTGCGACGAAACGCCCGAACTGATGCCGCTGCCGATCCACCTTTCGCATCGCCTCGTCGAGCGTCAGGCAAACCTTCGTCGCGATGGCCGTTTGCCCTGGCTGCGTCCGGACGCGAAGTCGCAAGTCACCGTGCGTTATGTCGATGGCCGCGCGCATTCCATCGATACGGTCGTGCTGTCGACGCAACATTCGCCGGACATCGACCTGCCGCAACTGCGCGAAGCGGTGATTGAAGAAGTCATCAAGCCGACGCTGCCGAAGGAACTCATCAAGGGCGACATCAAGTTTCTGGTGAACCCGACGGGCCGCTTCGTCATCGGTGGTCCGCAGGGCGACTGCGGTCTGACGGGCCGCAAGATCATCGTCGACACGTACGGCGGCGCGGCTCCGCACGGCGGCGGCGCGTTCTCGGGCAAGGATCCGTCGAAGGTCGACCGCTCGGCGGCGTACGCGGGACGTTATGTCGCGAAGAACATCGTCGCGGCCGGTCTCGCATCGCGCGCGCTGATCCAGGTTTCGTACGCAATCGGCGTGGCACGTCCGACTTCAGTGATGGTGAACACGTTCGGCACGGGCCGCGTGTCGGATGCCGAAATCACGAAGCTCGTTCTGGAGCATTTCGATCTGCGTCCGAAGGGCATCATCCAGATGCTCGATCTGCTGCGCCCGATCTACGAAAAGACGGCGGCATACGGTCACTTCGGCCGCGAAGAGCCTGAATTCTCGTGGGAAGCCACCGACAAGGCGCTCATGCTGGCCGAAGCGGCGGGCACGGAGCCGGTCGCAAGCGTGGCGTAACGCCATTCGCCGAACGCGCGGGACAAGAACCGGCAAGCATCGCGCTTGCCGGTTTTTTTTCGCCTGCGCGGCGCGTTTCTTGCGACCGAACCGGACGGCAAAACCGATCATCCACGGAGCCGTCATGCCGTTCGAAACGCTTCTTTCTCCCGTCACAATCGGCAATATCGAACTGCCGAATCGCGTGGTGATGGCGCCGCTCACGCGCAATCGCGCGTCGCAGCCCGGCGACGTGCCCAGCGAAATGAACGCGCACTATTACGCGCAGCGCGCGGGCGCGGGACTCATCGTGACCGAGGCGACGCAGGTTTCGCGGCAAGGTCAGGGTTATGTCGCGACGCCCGGCATCTATTCCGACGCGCAGGAAGCCGGATGGAGAGCCGTCGTGGGCGCGGTTCACGCGCGGCACGGGCGCATCGCGTCGCAGTTGTGGCATGTGGGGCGCGTGTCGCATCGATCGCTGCAGGAGGGCGATGCGCCGCCCGTCGCGCCGTCCGCGATCCGCGCTCGCGACACGCAAGTGTTCGTGAGACACGATGACGGCACCTACGGCATGACCGACGCCGACGAACCGCGCGCGCTTGAGATCGGCGAGTTGCCGGGCATCGTGCTGCAGTTCGTCGATGCCGCGCATCGCGCCAAGCGCGCCGATTTCGACATGATCGAAGTCCACGCGGCCAACGGCTATCTGCTGCATCAGTTCATGGCGACGGGCACCAACCATCGCACCGACGAGTACGGCGGCGGCATCGAAAATCGCGTGCGGCTGGTCGTCGATGTGCTGGAGGCGGTCGCGGGCGTGATGGGCGCGAATCGCGTCGGCATCCGGATATCGCCGAACTTCACGGGATTCGATCTGCACGACGATGAAGGCGAAGCGTCATCGCTGT
This sequence comes from Caballeronia sp. AZ7_KS35, assembly GCF_023631045.1. NCBI lineage: Bacteria > Pseudomonadati > Pseudomonadota > Betaproteobacteria > Burkholderiales > Burkholderiaceae > Caballeronia > Caballeronia sp. AZ7_KS35. The sequence continues at coordinate 179,577 of NZ_JALQDV010000001.1, forward strand.
ATCTGGCGCGCGAGCTGAAGCGCATCGGCATCGCGTATCTGCATCTGGCGGAAGGCGATTGGGCCGGCGGCGCGCCGCTTTCGGACGGCTATCGAGACGCGCTGCGCGAGGCTTACGACGGCGCGATCATCGTCTGCGGCGAATACACCGCGGAAGAAGCCAATACGCGCATCGAACGAGGCGAAGCCGACGCCGTGGCTTTCGGTCGCGCGTTTCTCGCGAATCCGGATTTGGTCGAGCGCTTCAGGATGAACGCGCCGCTCAACGCGCCCGACGAGGCGACGTTCTACGGCGGCGGAGAGAAAGGCTACACGGACTATCCGACGCTCGACGAGGCCGAGCGCAAGTGAGGGATTGCGCGATTGCGCGATTCAGCGCGCCGCGAACGCGTACCAGCCGGCGCTCGTCGCCGACACGCGACGCGGACGACGGCTCGTCAGCGCAGCCGCTTTCGGCTTCGGCGCGGGCGCGCGCAACTGCACCGGACGGCGCAACAGCGCGCGCAACGACACCCGGCGCGAGGCCGCCGCGCGCACGCGCAAATTGAAGAAGAAACCGCGGAACCACGACCGGATGCCGTCGACCGGATGCACGTTCTTCAGTTGCTCGGCGAGCAATTGCGTGCGGGTGGAGTGATGGCGCAGCGCGCGGATCATGCCGCGGCGCGCAGGACGCGCGGCTCGCGATGCGACGCGAGTAAGTCCGATAGCGATTCGGTGGTTCATGTCGGCGGGAAAGGTCGGTTTGCGTGGAAGCAGACTCGACGATAGTCGTCTCAAAAATGAAGTTCAACGCTTCGATTCAACAGCAATTGCGAAGTTGCACCGAATTGATGCGGATCAATGTACAGGACCCGTATTACCCGGGTAAGTCCGCGTTTTCCCTGCCGTTTCATGAAGCGGCTGCTTATAAAAATCGGCGGAAGCGTTCTCGCATGGGCCTTCCTGCGCTGCCGGATTTACAATCCCCGTATTCGCCCCAATTCCGGATATAGCGTCGACGGCATGAAGAAATTCGAAAGCCGCCGGAGCCAAGAACTGAAATGTCTGATCAAAACCTGCTGAAATCGAAGAAGGAACAGGTGCACGAGCTGCGTCGAAACGGCTACGTGATCGTGAAAGGGCTGGTTTCGCAGGAACGCCGCGACGCGATGCGCGAAGTCGCGCGCCGGCAACTCGCCGAGGCCGCCGCGCCGGTCGAGTTCGAGGCCGATCTGAAATATCCCGGCGCGCCGGATTCGAAGGACGCGCCCGGCGGACACACCGTGCGCCGCCTGCTCGACGCCTACGCGCGGCATCCGCTTTACGCGGAGTTCGCGACATCGCCGGAAGTGCGCGGATGGATGGAGTTGTATTTCGGCGAGACGCCGTATTTGTCGCGCGCGCATCACAACTGCATGATGACGAAGCACCCGGCGTACGGCAGCCTGACCGGCTGGCATCGCGACGTGCGCTACTGGGCGTTCGAGCGCGACGATCTCGTTTCCGCGTGGGTCGCGCTCGGCAACGAAACGGTGGAAAACGGCGCGCTGTGGTTCGTGCCGATGTCGCACAAGCTGCCGTTCACATCGGATCGCTTCGACGACGCGAAATTCTTCCGCTCCGACTTGCCCGAGAATGCCGCGCTGATCCGCACGGCGGTGTCGCCCGCGCTGGAACCGGGCGACGTCGTGTTCTTCCACTGCAACACGCTGCATTCGGCGGGCAAGAACCTCACCGATCAGGTGAAGTTCTCGCTCGTGTTCACGTATCGCGGCGCGAGCAACGCGGCGCTGCCCGGCACGCGCTCGGCGTCGAAGCCGGAAGTGCCGCTCGTCTGACGTCTGAGCGTTTGAGCGTTTGAGCGTTTCAGCGTTTCGACGGAATCGTGAGGCCGATCAGCCCGGCGAGCGACGCGACGATGCCGCCCGCGATCAGCCAGATGGTCTTGTTCGTGGGCGAGCCGGTGAAGAAGCGCGCGACGTCGCTGGAGAGCGAATGAAACGACTGGCCGCCGAAATACAGCAGCACGACGCCGCCGACTAGCAGCGCAACGGAAATCGCTCGGGTCATGGCGTGGTCTCTTGGCTGGAAAAGCGCGTCAGGTTAGCGGGTCGGCGCTCGCGCGTCCACTCACGCCGCCTGCGCCTGCTCGCGCGTGTACGGCTGAATCTTGCGCAGGAGGTCGGCCATCACGTACTGATGATCGCTTCTGCTCGTCCACGCGCCGAGGTTGTATTTGACGCCGGTGTCCGTGTAATCGGTCACGGCGACCCACGGCGCCGACGGCCCGTCCTGCACGATGCGCGGATCGTCGCTCATCAGCTTGCGCAGTTCCTCGAGCACACGCTCGACCTTCAGCCCATGCTGTGCCTGAAAGTTGATGACGACGCGACGCCGATCGTTCGCGCTGTAGTTCGTGATGGCGTTCGCCCAAATGAGGCTGTTCGGCACGAACATGATGATGCCGTCGGCTTTCGTGAGGCGCGTCGTGAAAAGTCCGATCTCGTTGACCGTGCCCGCCGTCGTCCCGACGCCTTCGATGTAATCGCCGACGCGAAACGGGCGCAGCAGCAGGAGCATCAGGCCGGCCGCGATGTTTTGCAGCGTGCCCTGCAGCGCGAGGCCGATGGCGAGGCCGGCGGCGCCGAGCACGGTCAGGATGCTGGCAGCGGCAATGCCGAGCTTGCCGAGCGCGGCGACGATCGCGACGACGCGGATCGCCCACAACGCGAGGCTGGCGAGCACCGGGGTGAGCGTGGCATCGACATTGGTGCGAGCGAGCGTGCGGCGCAGGGTGTTCGCGACGGCGTTCGAAATCCACCAGCCGACCGCGAGAATCAGCAGCGCCAGCAGAATGTCAATGCCGTAAGTCACGGCAATTGCACTAAACGAATCGTAAGCGGGGCGAAGTCTGTCGATCGAATCCATGGGTAGCGGTCCTTCAAAACGAATCTGCTTTTGTCCGCGATCGCGTTGGATCGTTCCCCTTGCTGGCCATCCGGCCTATACCGAATAGCGGGACGGCATCGCGTGCCGTGCGCGCCCAGCCCCGATTGGCTTACCATTGACGCCCTCGACAGCGTGCGTGTCCGCGCGTGCCGCGTGAAAGGCACGTTGTCCGTTCCAGTCCGTTCAATTCGCCATCCGCAGAGGAAATCCGTCATGGCCTACGAAGCAGCCTCCGAGCGTTACACGCAGATGCAATACCGCACTTGTGGCAGGAGCGGGTTGAAACTTCCTGCGCTGTCGCTCGGTTTGTGGCACAACTTCGGCGATACGACGCCGATCTCCACGCAACGTGAAATTCTGCGCACGGCGTTCGATCTCGGCGTCACGCATTTCGATCTCGCGAACAATTACGGCCCGCCGTACGGCAGCGCCGAAACGAACTTCGGGCGCATCTTCAAGGACGACTTCCGCCCTTATCGTGACGAACTGTTGATCTCCTCGAAAGCCGGCTGGGACATGTGGCCCGGTCCGTACGGCCAGGGCGGCGGCTCGCGCAAATACGTGCTGGCGAGCCTCGACCAGAGCCTGAAGCGCATGGGCCTCGATTACGTCGACATCTTCTATTCGCACCGTTTCGACGCCGATACGCCGCTCGAAGAAACCGCTGGCGCGCTGGCGACGGCCGTGCATTCGGGCAAGGCGCTTTACGTTGGCATCTCGTCGTACTCGGCGTCCAAAACACGCGAGATGGCCAAGCTGCTCGCCGAGCACAAGGTGCCGCTGCTGATCCATCAGCCGTCGTACAACATGCTGAACCGCTGGATCGAAGAAGACCTGCTCGACACGCTCGACGACATCGGCGCGGGAAGCATCGCGTTTACGCCGCTCGCGCAAGGTCTGCTGACCAGCAAGTATCTGAATGGCGTGCCGCAGGACGCGCGCGTCAACAAACCGGGCGGCGGCTCGCTCAAGCAGGAACATCTGAGCGATGCGAACCTCGCGCACGTCCGCAAGCTCAACGATCTCGCGCAGAAGCGCGGCCAGAGCCTCGCGCAGATGGCGCTCGCGTGGGCGCTGCGAGGCGGGCGCGTGACCTCGGTGCTGATCGGCGCGAGCCGCGCGGAGCAAGTCGTCGAGAACGTCGGCGCACTGAAGAATCTCGATTTCTCGAAGGAAGAACTCGCGGAAATCGATCAGCACGCGAAGGAAGGCGGCATCAACCTGTGGGAAAAACCGTCGACGGATCAGCGCATCTGACACGCGTGCGGCCTTTCGCCAGAAGGGTATTTCGAGATACGCGCGGCATCCGTTGCTATCATGCGGACTCGGCGGCTTTTGCGCAGCGATAAGAGTTGCCGCCGAGGCCGGCCACCGGCCGCGCAGTCAGCCGAAAGTGCATTTCTTCTGCACGCACGTTCGCCCACGAGGCGCGCGTGCGCGCCTCCGCCGCCGTATCGACGTTCGGACCGCGAAACGACTATCGGGTTAAAATAGCCGATTGCGCCGGGCTGTCAGTTTTTTTGCGCGAAGTTCACGCGTGGCGCGGCGTGAATCGCTGTCCTCGCACCGCGGGTTTCGGATCAATCGGCGACCTTCACCATTCGATCGTCCCGTTCGGACAGCGCAGCGCCCCTCGTTGCGCCCTCGTAGCGCGCTTTGTTTTCGACATCGGCCCGGCGTGGCATCCGCCGCCAGCCAGGCGCGAGCGTCAGAGCGTCACCGCTTTCGCACAGTTAGAGCACAGTTCAAGAAGCCATGAGCAACCTTAATTCTCAAACCGTTCTGAGCGTCCATCACTGGACCGACACGCTTTTCAGTTTCACCTGCACCCGCGACAGCTCGTTCCGCTTCGAGAACGGCCAGTTCACGATGGTGGGTCTCGAAGTCGACGGCAAGCCGCTTCTGCGCGCGTACAGCCTCGCGAGCGCGAACTACGAAGAGCATCTCGAATTTCTGAGCATCAAGGTTCCGGACGGCCCCCTGACCTCGCGCCTGCAACATCTGAAAGTGGGCGATTCCGTGCTGATCGGCAAGAAGCCGACGGGCACGCTCGTCGCCGACAATCTGCTGCCCGGCAAGACGCTGTGGCTGCTGTCGACCGGCACGGGCCTCGCGCCGTTCATGTCGATCATCAAGGACCCGGACGTCTACGACCGCTACGAGAAGATCGTGCTGACGCACACGTGCCGTTTCGTCGACGAACTCGCGTACAAGGATTTCATCACCGAGCACTTGCCGGCGCATGAGCATATCGGCGAAATCGTGTCCGAAAAGCTCGTCTATTACCCGACGGTCACGCGGGAGGAGTTCGCGAACCGTGGTCGCATCACCGATCTGATCGAGACCAAGAAGCTGTTCGCCGATCTCTCGGTCGAGCCGTTCTCGGTCGAAAACGACCGCGTGATGCTCTGCGGCAGCCCGCACATGCTGCGCGACACGCGCGAACTGCTCGACGCGATGGGCTTCCAGGAAGGCAGCAACAACCATCCTGGCCACTACGTCGTGGAAAAGGCGTTCGTCGGATAAGCTGTCTCGACGTCGCGATTGCACAAACCGGAGCCTCGCGCTCCGGTTTTTTTTCGCCTCGACCAAATCATCATACGCGCGTCGCTGTTACAAATTGACCACGGTCGGTAGGTCTTTTTCCTACGCATTATGCGCAGCGGACTTGGCAAACGACATGAAGTTCGACCGACGAAGCCTTGCACGACATGGATTTATCATTTTTTTGAGATATGATGCGTTTACTTTTTGACGGCGCAGGCCATCCCGTAGTCCGTCAACGATGTTACTGAGTGTAAATTCGGTTACGCCGCTCGTGAGTTACCCGAGGACGTAGCTCCAGTTGCGCTCGAAGCGAGGATAGTGAATGAACCCGTCGGCCACGATCACGCTCGATGAGAGCCCGATTCGCCGCGCTCCGCTGCGCGCGGTTCCATCACCGTCGCCGGAATGCTCCGGCGCGTCGTTTGCCTCACCCTATTCCGCGCTGATCGACGCCAAGCTCAAGGGCGACCGTCAGATTCAGCGTCTCACCGCCCGCGTCCAGGAACTCGCCGCGCTGCTCGCCGCCACGGAAGAGCGCGCGCGTCAGGCGCTCGCGCAAGACCTGCACGACGCGAGCGGCGCCGCGCTCACCGTCGCGAATATCGCGCTCGCTCGCGCCGAGCACTGGCTGCCCGCCGATGCGCCCGCCGCGCTCGACGACGCGCTGCATCAGGCGCGCGCGGCGCTCGCGGATGTCTGCGAGACGAGTCATCGCATCGTCGAGGGATTGCAGACGCCGACTTTCGATGCCAACTTCGCCGCCACGCTGGCCGGCTGGATCGCGGATTTCGGCGCGCGCACGGCGATCGCCGTCGATTTCTCCTGCCCCGACGATGCGCGCCTCGATCGCATGTCGCACGACATGTCGCTCGCGCTCTTTCGCGTGATGCAGGAAGCGCTCGGCAACGTCGCGCGTCACGCGCACGCCGGGCATGCGCGCGTGTCCGTCGCGCTCGACGGACAAGGCGTGATCCTGCTCGTCGAAGACGATGGCGTCGGCATCAGCGCGGCGGCGCGTCGCAAGAGCGGACGCTTCGGCCTTTCCGGGATGCGCGCGCGCTGCGAGGCGCTCGGCGGCAATCTGCGCGTCGCGGCGGCGAAGCCCGCCGGCACATGCGTGCGCGCGCGTTTCCCGTGGGCTGCGGCGGGTCCGGGCCTGTTCACGCTCAGCGTGGTCAACGCCTGAGGCCGCCGCGATGCTCAGAATCCTGCTCGCCGACGATCACGGCATCGTGCGCCGCGGCGTCGCGCAATTGCTGCTGGAACGCGGCGTCGCATCCGAAGTGCTGGAGGCCGAGACCGGCATGCAGGCGCTCGCGCTCGCCGCGCGTCGCCCGCTCGATGTCGCGATGCTCGACATCTCGCTGCCGGACATCAACGGCATCGACGTGTTGAAGCGTCTCAAGCGCGAAAGCCCGCGTCTGCCGGTGCTGATGTTTTCGATGTATCGCGAAGATCAATATGCGGTGCGCGCGTTGAAGGCGGGCGCGGCGGGCTATCTGTCGAAGACGGCGGACCCCGCGCTGATGATCGGCGCGATTCAGCAAGTCGCCGCAGGCCGAAAATACGTGAGCCCTGAAATGGCCGAAGCGCTCGCAACCTACGTTTCGCTCGATACGGACCGGTTGCCGCACGAGAAGCTATCGGACCGCGAATATCAGACGCTGTGCATGCTTGCTTCGGGAAAACGGCTCACTGATATCGCGAACGCCTTATCGCTTTCGGTTAAGACCGTAAGTGTTTATCGCGCGCGGTTGCTGGAGAAAATGAAGCTCGCCAACAACGCAGAGCTTACGTTCTATGTGATGAGCAACCGTCTCGTCGACATGAATCCCGCCATCGCCGGGTAGGTTTTATCTCGTGCTAGATAAAACGGGTGGATCGTAACAAATTGCCGCAATTCTGCGTTGCATGCTCAATGGATAGGCAATCTCTGAGTCTCCGATAAAATATCGGGTTTTCCCGAGGTAACGGCCGCTCGCGCGCGCCAGAAGGAGACTCATCGCAATGTCGTTGTTCCGCAAGAAAAACATCGAGCACATGCTGGCCGGCGCGCACAGCACATCGCTCAAAAAGACGCTCGGCGCCCTGGATCTGACGTTCCTCGGAATCGGCGCGATCATCGGCACGGGCATTTTCGTGCTGACCGGCACCGGCGCCGTCCAGGCCGGCCCGGCGCTCATGATTTCGTTCATCATCGCGGCGATCGCGTGCTGCTTCGCCGCCCTCGCCTACGCGGAATTTTCGTCGACGATTCCGGTCGCCGGTTCCATCTACACGTATTCGTATGCGACGCTCGGCGAACTCGCCGCGTGGATCATCGGCTGGGATCTGATGCTCGAATACGGGCTCGCGACGTCCGCCGTTTCGGTCGGCTGGTCGGGCTACTTGCAGTCGCTGCTCGCCGGCTTCGGTATCTCGCTGCCGACCGCCCTCACCGCCGCGCCCGGCGCGTTGCCCGGCGAGGTCACGTTCTTCAACCTGCCCGCGTTCCTCGTGATGATGGCGATCACCTGGCTGCTTTCGGTCGGCGTGAAGGAATCGACGCGCCTGAACAACATCATGGTCGCGATCAAAGTGACCATCGTGCTGCTCGTGATCGCGGTCGGCGTGTTCCATGTGAAGCCGGCAAACTGGCAGCCGTTCATGCCGAACGGCTGGTCCGGCGTGTTCGGCGCGGCGGCCGTCATGTTCTTCGCGTTCATCGGCTTCGATTCGGTGTCGTCGGCGGCCGAGGAAGTGAAGAACCCGAAGCGCGATCTGCCGATCGGCATCATCTCGTCGCTCGCGGTGTGCGCCGTGCTGTACGTGGCGGTCGCGGCCGTCGTGACCGGCATCGTGCCCGCGCCGCAGTTCGCGAACAATCCGCATCCGGTGTCGTTCGCGCTGCAAGTCGCGGGTCAGAACTGGGTCGCGGGCTTCATCGATCTCGGCGCGGTGCTCGGCATGCTCACCGTGATTCTCGTGATGAGCTACGGCCAGACGCGCATCATCTACGCGATGTCGCGCGACGGCCTCTTGCCCGCGCGGCTTTCGAAGGTGCATCCGCGCTACGCGACGCCGTTCCTCACGACGTGGATCGTCGGCATTTTCTTCGGTCTGATCGGCGCGCTCGTGCCGCTCAACGTGCTCGCCGAGCTCATCAACATCGGCACGCTCGCCGCGTTCTCGATGGTCTCCATCGCCGTGCTGATCCTGCGCCGCACGCATCCTGACTTGCCGCGCGCGTTCCGCTGCCCCGGCGTGCCGGTCGTGCCGATTCTGGCGGTGGCGTCGTGTCTGTTCTTGATGGTCAATCTTCAGGCGATGACGTGGATCGCGTTCGTGCTGTGGCTCGTGATCGGCCTCGCGATCTATTTCCTGTACTCGCGACGCCATTCGGTGCTCGGACGTCGAACGCACGAGCAGCGAGAGACCGTGACGCACTGAGCGTCCTTGCTCGACACAAGAGCGCCGCCCTCGAGGCGGCGCTTTGCATTTGCAGCTGCAAAACCTTGAGTTTGGGACGGACGTTCGCGCCGATAGCGACGCCCGCCGATTTGTGTTTTACTCATTGTCACAAACACATAACACCAATTCCGGCTGAACGCTCACGGCGGCAGATGGCAGGTGCGTGGCGTGAAGCTGGATCGTCCTCACTTAGGAGACAGTGAAAATGGCGCTCAGCATCAGCCTGACGGTCAATGGGAAACCGGTGACCGCCACCGTCGAACCGCACGTTCTGCTCGTCCAGTTTCTCCGCGATCAACTCAGGCTCACCGGCACGCATATCGGCTGCGACACGGCGCAGTGCGGCGCGTGCACCGTCCATCTCGATGGCCGCGCGATCAAGTCGTGCAACATCCTCGCCGCGCAGGCGGACGGCATGGAAGTCACGACCATCGAAGGCATGGCGAAAGACGGCCAGCTTCATCCGATGCAGGCGGCGTTCAGGGAATGTCACGGCCTTCAGTGCGGCTTCTGCACGCCGGGCATGGTGATGAGCGCGAGCGCGCTGGCTGCGCAATCGCCGAATCTCTCCGAAGAAGAAGTGCGCGAGCAGCTCGACGGCAATCTGTGTCGCTGCACGGGCTATCACAACATCGTCAAGGCGGTCTTGCAGGGCGCGCAAAACATGAAAGCGGGCGCCTGATTCCGCGTCAATCCACATTCCACACGATGTATCGCGCCTTTGACCAAGGAGATCGCGATGAATGCCCCTGAGCAACAGAAACTGATCGGCGCTGGCGTGAAGCGCAAGGAAGACTATCGATTCCTGACGGGCGCGGGCCAGTACACCGACGACGTCGTCATGCCGCAGCAAAGCTACGGCGTGTTCCTGCGTTCGCCGCACGCGCACGCGAAGATCGCGCGCATCGATATGGAAGCGGCGCTGAAGTCGCCGGGCGTGATCGGCATCTTCACCGGCAAGGACATGGCGGGCGAAAACGTCGGCGGACTGCCGTGCGGCTGGCTCATCCACAGCACCGACGGCTCGCCGATGCACGAGCCGCCGCATCCCGTCATCGCGCACGACAAGGTGTTGCACGTCGGCGATCAGGTAGCGCTCGTCGTCGCCGAATCGGTGAAGGAGGCGAAGGACGCGCTCGAACTCATCGAGGTCGATTACGACGAACTGCCCGCGACGGTCGATACGGCGAGCGCATCGGACGCGGGCCAGCCGCTCGTGCACGACAGCGTGCCGAACAACGTCTGCTACAACTGGGGCCACGGCGACAAGGCCGCGACCGACGCCGCGTTCGCGAAAGCCGCGCACGTCACGACGCTCGATATCGTGAATCAGCGGCTCGTGCCGAACGCGATCGAGCCGCGCGCGGTCAACGCGAGCTATTCGAAGCACGACGACAGCTACACGGTCTACGTCGCGAATCAGAACCCGCACGTCGAGCGCTTGCTGATGGCGGCGTTCGTGCTGTCGCTGCCGGAATCGAAGCTGCGCGTGATCGCGCCGGATGTCGGCGGCGGCTTCGGCTCGAAGATTTTCCTGTATCCGGAAGATGTCGCGCTGACGTGGGCATCGAAGAAAGTCGGGCGTCCGATCAAGTGGGTGGCCGAGCGCTCCGAAGCCTTCCTCTCCGACGCGCACGGCCGCGATCATGTGACCAAGGCCGAACTCGCGCTCGACAAGGACAACAAGTTCATCGGCATGCGCGTGCATACGACGGCGAACATGGGCGCGTATCTGTCGACGTTCGCATCGTCGATTCCGACCGTGCTTTACGCGACGCTGCTCGCGGGCCAGTACACGACGCCCGCGATCTACGCCGAAGTGAAAGCGGTCTTCACGAACACGGTGCCCGTCGATGCCTATCGCGGCGCGGGCCGGCCGGAAGCGACGTATGTCGTCGAGCGGCTCGTCGAGACGGCGGCGCGCGAGCTGAATATCGATCCCGTCGAATTGAGGCGGCGCAATTTCATCCGCGAGTTTCCGTACGCGACGCCGGTCGGTCTCACGTACGACATCGGCGATTACGACGCGTGCCTGAATCGCGCGCTGGAACTCGCGGATGTCGCGGGTTTCGCAAAACGGCGCGACGAATCGAAGCAGAAGGGCAAGCTGCGCGGCATCGGCTATTCGTGCTACATCGAAGCGTGCGGGCTCGCGCCGTCGAACGTGGCGGGCGCGCTCGGTGCGCGTGCGGGTCTCTTCGAAGCGGGCGAAGTGCGCGTGCATCCGACCGGCTCCGTCACCGTCTTCACCGGTTCGCACAGTCACGGACAGGGCCACGAAACGACGTTCGCGCAAGTGGTCGCGGACCGGCTCGGCATCGCGATCGAGAACGTCGAGATCATTCACGGCGATACGGGGCGCATCCCGTTCGGCATGGGCACGTACGGCTCGCGTTCGATTTCGGTGGGCGGCTCCGCGATCATGAAAGCGCTCGATAAAGTCGAAGCGAAGGCGAAGAAGATCGCGGCGCATCTGCTGGAAGCGTCGGCGGAAGATATCGAGTTCACCAACGGCGTGTTCCGCGTGAAGGGCACCGATCGCACGAAATCGTTCGTCGACGTCTCGCTCGCCGCGTACGTGCCGCACAACTTCCCGCTCGAAACCATGGAGCCGGGCCTCAACGAAAACGCGTTCTACGATCCGACCAACTTCACGTATCCGTCGGGCGCGTATGTGTGCGAAGTCGAGGTCGATCAGGACACCGGCGAAACGCGCATCGACAAGTTCACGGCCGTCGATGACTTCGGCAACGTCATCAATCCGATGATCGTCGAAGGGCAAGTGCATGGCGGGCTGGGGCAGGGCATCGGCCAGGCGATGCTCGAACGCTGCGTCTACGATGACAGCACCGGCCAGTTGCTCTCCGGCTCGTTCATGGATTACGCGATGCCGCACGCTAGCGATCTGCCGAACTTCACCGTCGAGACCGCGAAGGGCACGCCGTGCACGCACAATCCGCTCGGCGTGAAGGGCTGCGGCGAAGCGGGCGCAATCGGTTCGCCGCCGGCGGTCATCAACGCGATTCTCGATGCGCTCGCGCCGCTCGGCGTGAAGGACTTGCAGATGCCCGCGACGCCGCATCGCGTGTGGACCGCGATGCATAACGCTCAACGCGCCTGAGGAGACCGGCAAATGTACTCATTCGACTATCAGAAAGCGGACGAAGCGAAGGCGGCGGTCGCGGTGCTTTCCGCCAACGGCGACGCCAAGTTCCTCGCGGGCGGCCAAAGCCTCTTGCCGACGATGCGCCTGCGGCTCGCACAGCCCTCGGCGCTCGTCGACGTGACGCGCATCGCGTCGATGAAAAACGTCACGCTCGACGGCGACAAGCTCACGATCGGCGGCGCGGTGTCTCATGCGGCGGTCGCATCGAACGCGGATGTGCAGCGCGCGCTGCCGGGGCTCGCGGATCTCGCGGGACGCATCGGTGATCGACAGGTTCGCGAGCGCGGCACGATCGGCGGCTCGCTCGCCAACGACGATCCGGCGGCGTGCTATCCGTCAGCCGTGCTCGCGCTGAACGCGACGGTCGTGACCGACAGAAGGAGCATCGCCGCGGACGATTTCTTCATCGACATGTACACGACCGCGCTCGAACCCGACGAGCTCATCACGGCCGTCGAGTTTCCGCTGGCCGAGCGCGCGGGCTACGAGAAGTTTCGCAATCCCGCGTCGCACTTCGCGCTCGTCGGCGTGTTCGTCGCGAAGTTCAAGGACGGCGTGCGCGTCGGCGTGACGGGCGCGGCGTCTTCGGTGTTTCGTCCGGCGGAGCTGGAAGCGGCGTTGTCGAAGGACTTTTCGGTGGCATCGGCGCGCGGCGTGACGATCTCGCCCAACGAGCTGAACGCGGACATGCACGCGAGCGCCGAATATCGCGCGCATCTGATTCCGGTGCTCGCGGGCCGCGCGATCGAGCGCGCGATGTCGTTCTAGTCCGCGATGACGGAACAGGCGCCGCAATCCATCGACGAGACGCTCGCGCGCTTGCGCGAGCATCGCTACTTCGCGAACCGCGAGCTCGCGACGGCGCTTTTTCTCGCGCTGAAGATGCAGCGGCCGCTCTTTCTCGAAGGCGAGCCGGGCGTCGGCAAGACCGAACTCGCGAAGGCGGCGGCGGGCTTGTGCGGCACGACGCTGCTGCGCCTGCAATGCTACGAAGGGCTCGATACCGCGAGCGCGCTATACGAGTGGGACTATCCGCGGCAGATCATGGCGCTGCGGCTCGCGGAGGCGTCGGGCGAAACGCCGTCGAACGATTCGCTGTATCGCAGCGAGTTTCTGCTGAAGCGTCCGCTGCTTCAGGCCTTGCTGCCCGATGCGTCGAATCCCGACGCGCGCCGCGTTCTGCTCATCGATGAAATCGACCGCGCCGACGAGCCGTTCGAAGCGTTTCTGCTCGAATTGCTGTCGGACTTTCAGGTGTCGATTCCGGAGTACGGCACGGTGCGCGCGGCGCAACCGCCGCTCGTCGTGATGACGTCGAACCGCACGCGCGAAGTCCACGATGCGTTGAAGCGGCGATGCCTCTATCAGTGGATCGGCTATCCGCAGCGCGATGTCGAACTGGCGATCGTCGCGGCGCGCGCGCCCGAAGCGGGGCAGGCGTTGCAGCAGCGCGCCGTCGCGTTCGTGCACGAGCTGCGCACGCTCGATCTCTTCAAGGCGCCGGGCGTCGCGGAAACAATCGACTGGTGCCGCGCGCTCGCGGCGTTGTCGGTGACGGAACTGGATCCGCAATCGGTGCAGAACACGCTCGGCGTGCTGTTGAAGTATCAGGACGATCTCGCGCGCATGGACGCCGATACGCTCGCGCAATGCCTCGCGGCCACGCCATGACGACCACGATGGAACCGTTCGCGCGCAACGTCGTGCATTTCGTGAGGCTTCTGCGCGGCGCGGGGCTCGGCATGTCGCCGGCGCACGCGGTCGATGCGCTCGACGCGTTGCGCTTCGTCGATCTGAATCGCCGCGACGATGTGCGCGCGACGCTCGCGTGTTTGCTCGTCCACGCGAGCGACGAACGCGACATCTTCGATGCGGCGTTCGATCTTTTCTGGCGCGATCCCGACTGGGAAGGCAAGCTGCGCGCGCTGTTGCTGCCGAAGGTGAAGAGCGGCATGCCGCCGCCGAAGCGCAACAACCGTCTCGCCGATGCGTTGGCGACGCGCGCGGCGGCATCGTCGACAACGCCGCCGCGGGAATCGAAGCCGGAAGAGGCGCACGCGCGCATCACGTTCAGCGCGCAGGAACGCTTGAGCCATCGCGATTTCGACACGCTCAGCGCCGACGAATGGCGCACGCTGCGGCATCAGATTCGCGCGCATCGGATGCCGCTCGCGACGGAACCGACGCGCAGGCTGAAGGCGGGCTCGCGCGGCACGCATGCCGATCTCAAAGCGAGCGCGCGACACGCCGTGCGCTCGGGCGGCGACTGGACCGTGTGGAAATATCGCGCGGCGGTCGAGCGCAGACCGCCGCTCGTATTGCTGCTCGACATTTCCGGCTCGATGAGCGCGTATTCGCGCGCCGTGCTCTACTTCTGTCACGCGCTATTGCAATCGCGCGAGCGTCTGCAAGTGTTCCTGTTCGGCACGCGGCTCACGAACGCGACGCGCGCCTTGCGCGAACGCGATCCCGATGTCGCCATTGCCGCGCTCGGACAGAACGTCGCGGACTGGTCCGGCGGCACGCGCATCGGCGCGACGCTCGCGGAGTTCAATCGGCGCTGGGCGCGGCGTGTGCTGGCCGGTCGGGCGACGGTGCTGCTCGTCACCGATGGCCTCGATCACGAAGCCATCGACGTGCTCGATGCCGAGATGCAAAGACTCAGGCGTTTCGCGCATCGGCTGGTGTGGCTCAATCCGCTGCTGCGTTTCGCCGATTTCACGCCGCGCGCGCGAGGCGTGCGCGCGATCCTGCCACACGTCGATGCAATGCTCGCGGCACATAACCTCGACAGCCTCGGCGCGGTCGGAGCCGAACTGGCCGCGCTGTCACGGCACACTGGAGACACGAGATGGAACTGACCGAAACACACACGTTGCCGGTGCCGCAGGCGCGCGCGTGGGAAGCGCTGAACGACACGTCGATCCTGAAGGTCTGCATTCCGGGCTGCGACAGCATCGACGCCGATGGCGAGAACGCCTACAACGTCGCGATGACGGCGGCGGTCGGTCCGGTGAAAGCGCGCTTCAAGGGAAGAATGGAGCTGACGAATATCGACGCCCCGCATACTTACACGATCGTCTTCGAAGGGCAGGGCGGCGCGGCCGGCTTCAGCAAGGGCAGCGCGACCGTGAACCTCGAACCCGGCGACGAAGCCGACACGACGAAGCTCAGTTACAGTGCAAACGCGCAGGTCGGCGGCAAGCTTGCGCAGATCGGCTCGCGGCTCGTCGACGGCGCGGCGCGCAAGATCGCGGGAGAATTCTTCAAGCGATTCAGCGCGCAGCTGCAAGGCGGCCAGGAATCGCAAGATGCAGCCGCCGACCAAGACGAAAGCGGCGCAGAAGAGAAGGAAAAGGGGAAGAAATCATGGACAGCGTGGATCTCGAAGTCCTGAAGAACAGCGCGCGATGGCTCGAAGAGGGACATCGCGTGCTGCTCGTGACGGTCGTGAAGACATGGGGCTCGTCGCCGAGACCCGAAGGCGCGATGCTCGCCGTGCGTGACGATGGCCACGTCGTCGGTTCGGTGTCGGGAGGATGCATCGAGGACGATCTCATCGATCGCGTGCGGCAGCGGGGCATCGAGCAGACGAAGCCGGAAGCGGTGAAGTACGGCATCAGCGCGGAAGAGGCGCATCGCTTCGGCTTGCCGTGCGGCGGCACGATCCAGCTCGTGCTGGAGCCGCTGACGATGGAAAGCGGCGTCTCGGAATTGTGCGCGGCGGTGGAAAGCGGCAAGCTCGTCGCGCGCACGCTCGACATGGCCACGGGCGCGGCGCGCCTCGAACCGGCGCAGGCCACCGACGGCGTGCTCTTCGACGACGCGCATCTGCTGACGATTCACGGCCCGCGTTACCGGATGCTCGTGATCGGCGCGGGGCAGTTGTCGCGCTATCTGTGCAGTATCGCGGTCGGGCTGGATTATCAGGTGACCGTGTGCGATCCGCGCGAGGAATACACGGAAGAGTGGAATGTGCCCGGCACGACGATCGTGCGAACCATGCCCGACGACACGGTCATGGAGATGAAGCTCGACGAACGCTGCGCGGTCATCGCCCTCACGCACGATCCGAAGCTCGACGATCTCGCGCTGATGGAAGCGCTGAAGACGCCCGCGTTCTACGTCGGCGCGCTCGGTTCGCGGCGCAACAACGCGGCGCGGCGCGAGCGTCTGAAGGAGTTCGATCTCAGCGAGGACGAACTGGCGCGGTTGCATGGGCCGGTAGGCATTTATATCGGCAGCCGGACGCCGCCGGAAATCGCGGTGTCGATTCTCGCGGAAGTCACGGCGGCGAAGAACGGCGTGTCGTTGCCCGAACTGTTGCAGGTGGAAGGCGCGAAAGCGGCGCGCGAGGTTGCCGGAAAAGGCGAAGTCTGCGGCGTCTGATTATTACAAAATCCTGACGAAAGGCGACCCGGACGGGCGCGACGGCTATATAATAATCATTCTCATTTGCGTGGCCAGCTTCGGCTGACGCGCAGCCGTTTCGCTTCAGTTCAACGATTCAATCGAATGCCCGGCAAGTTTTTGACCGGCGATGACCAGCGCGCAGCCGCCCGCGCCGATGCATCGCCCGACTCGCGCTCGTCCGCGAACAAGCGCCACATCAGCCAGCGCGCGCTGCGCGTATGGTCGATCGTGCATCGGTGGACGAGTCTCGTCTGCACGGCGTTCATGTTGCTGCTGTGTCTGACCGGCTTGCCGCTCGTGTTCGGCCACGAACTCGACATCCTCACCGGCGATGCGATCGAAGCGCCAGCGCTGCCTGCATCGCAGGCGAATGCGCGCGCGAGCTACGACGCGGTGTTGCGCGCGGCGCTGACCGAGCATCCGGGCCATGTGCCGCAATACATGATCTGGGAGCCGGACGATCCGCTTTTGCCGGTCGTCGTCACCGCGCCGAAAGCCGACACGCCGCCCGACGATACGCTCAGTACGACCGTCGATGCGCGCACCGCCCAGCCGCTCGGCATGCCGCCCGGCAAAGGCTCGCTCAAGTTCGTGCTGCTGAAGTTGCACGTCGACATGTTCGCCGGGCTCTTCGGCAAGCTCTTTCTCGGCGCGATGGGCGTCGTGTTTCTCGCGGCGATCGTGTCGGGCATCGTCGTGTATCTGCCGTTCTGGCGAAAGGTCGGGCTCGGGCGCGTGCGCCTGAAGAAGAAGCGGCGGATCGTGTGGCTCGACTGGCATAACGCCATCGGCATGTTGACGCTCGCGTGGGCGTTGCTCGTCGGCGCGACGGGTTCGATCAACACGCTCGCCGATCTCATGCTCGAAGCATGGCGCAACGATCAGCTCGCGCAGATGGTCGCGCCGTATCGTGACAAGCCGCCGCTCGTCGTGCGCGCTTCCATCGACGATGCCGTGAAGACAGCGCAACGCGTCGCGCCCGAGATGATTCCGTCGTTCGTCGCGTTTCCGGGGACGCGCTTCGCGAGCCCGCATCACTATGCCGTGTGGATGCGCGGCGACGGCATTCTGACGACGCGGATCATGCGACCTGTGCTCGTCGATGCATCGACGGGCGCGCTCACCGATTCACGCGAGTTGCCGTGGTATCTGAAGGTGCTGCTCGGCTCGCAGCCGCTGCATTTCGGCGATTTCGGCGGCATGCCGCTGAAGATTTTCTGGGCCGCGTTCGATGTGCTGACGATCGTCGTGCTCGGGAGCGGGCTTTATTTGTGGCTGACGCGGCATAACCCGCGGAAGGGGAAGGGGACGTCGGCCGCGTGATCGACGTCCCGAATCCCTCAAATCAACCCGCAAAGAATCGCCGCAATCAGCGACGCGGCCACGATCACCACGCCCGCCGTGCGCTTCTTGTTCAGCTCGGTCCACAGCAGCACGCCGGTAAGCGACAGCAGGATGATGCTGCCCGCGAACGTATCGATGAGCAGCACCCAGCCCACGCTTAGGCCAACGCCCTTGTGCAGGTTGGTCATCATCGCGAGGAAGGTGTTTTCGGTGCGCTTCACCGACACGAAATTGTTGCCGACCCAGTACTCCGCCATCACGCTGCCGCCCGGCGATGCCACCATCACCGACCATTGTTCCGGCTGCATCGTGCTCTTGTCGCCCCAGCCGACCGGATGCGCCGGTTCCTTGCGCGCGCGTCCGAGATTGCCGTCGATCTTCAGTTCCTTCTTCAGCCACGCGCCCATGTCGCGCGGCGACTTGAAGCCTTCGGCGGGCAGCGGCATCTGCATCTGCGAAACCTGCGGCTCGCCGGTCGAAATGCGCAGCGGCGGCGCGCGGTGATTCAGCAGAAAACCCGTCGCGCCGAACAGCAGGCCCAGCAGCGCGCCCCACAAGCCGACCCAGCCATGCACCTTGCGCAGCCACTTCAGGAAGGTCGAGCGGCGCGAGCGATGCTTGCGGACGATCTGCTCGGCATCGTCGATGAGACGCCCATGCGGACGGTAATGCGTCGAGCCGCCCGTCGCGGACGGCGGCGTATTGAGGGTTTCAGGCGCGTTCACGCGTCTCTCCAGAATTCGGGCGTTGGCAGGCAAAGCCGCGCCCCGATCGGCTAAACGCGCACGCGCGCGCGGCGATCGATGTCAGGCGGGCAAATGAGAATTGTTATCATTACATGCCGAAAAGCGCTTTTCAACGCTTTGCGATCGCCTGACAGTCCGCGAATGTCACAAAAAATTTCAAACGGGCCAAAGCGGGCCTTCCTGCATCGCGCCGACTTGCTCGCGCAATTCGAGGATTCGGTCTTCCCAGTAACGTTGCGTGTTGAACCACGGGAAGGCGGCGGGAAACGCCGGATCGTTCCAGCGGCGCGCGAGCCACGCCGAATAATGAATCAGCCGCAGCGTGCGCAGCGCTTCGATCAGATGCAGTTCGCGCGGATCGAACTCGCAAAAATCTTCGTAACCGGCGAGCAGATCGGTGAGCGCGCGCGATGCATCCGCGCGTCCGGCGGGCAAGAGCAGCCACAAGTCCTGAATGGCCGGGCCCATGCGGCTGTCGTCGAAATCGACGAAATGCGGGCCCGCGTCGGTCCACAGCACGTTGCTCGGATGACAGTCGCCGTGCAGACGCACGTGCCGCACATCGCCCGCGCGCTCGAAACATCGCGCGACGCCTTCGAGCGCCATCGACACGACGGATTCCCACGCTTCGCGCACATCGGCGGGAACGAAGCCGTGCGTCAGCAGGAACTCGCGCGGTTCATAGCCGAAAGTGTCGATATCGAGCGTCGGCCGCTCGCGATACGGCTCGACCGCGCCCACCGCGTGAATCCGCCCGATGAAGCGCCCGAGCCATTCGAGCGTGTCGCTGCGATCGAGGTCGGGCGCGCGTCCGCCGCGCCGCTCGAAGATGGAGAAGCGAAAGCCGTCGAATTCGTGCAGCGTCGTGCCATCGAGCGCGCGCGCGGGCACGGCCGGAATCTCACGCGCGACGAGACTCGCGACGAACGCGTGCTCTTCGAGAATCGCCGCATTCGACCATCGTTTCGGCCGATAGAACTTCGCGACGATCGGTGCGCCGTCCTCGACGCCCACCTGATAGACGCGGTTTTCGTAGCTGTTGAGCGGCAGCAGGCGGCCATCGGTACGCGCGCCTGCGGGCATCAGCACGCGGTCGACTGCATCGAGTACGCAATCGGGCGTGAGGCCGGAGAAGGGCGGCGCGTCGTCGGCGGGCGCGCCCTGGGAGTCGGGATGGATCGAGTTCATCCCGGCATTGTGCCGCAATGCGGCGCGTCGCTTCTCAGTGCACGACCGTGTTCGACGGGCGCACGACATCGCCCGTATCGATCAGGTCTTCGAGAAAGAACGGCTCGGTATTGAGCAGTTTGGTTACGCCAGGCTCGCCCGCGTACCAGGCGACCATGGCCATGTCGCCGAGAATGCGCATCACGATGCCGCGCGCGCCCTGAGGCACGGCAATATGCACGGAGCGGACAATCGAACCGATTTGCATGATGAATCCCCGTTTCAACGCCGGCTGGGATTGAAGCGCCGGTCATATGTTTTCACCAAGCACAGGCTTTTCACGGCTCGTGCACCAGACAATCGCCGCGTCGCTGTTGCGGGAAGCGCGACACGCGCGGCTTTCATGAACGATTGTGCTCTAACTTTAGCGCATGGCGGCGCGTCGGCGCGACGCCATTCGCTTCGTTATGTTGCCGATCGCAGACGAATAGCAGCAATTAATGGGCTACGTGGCCGGATCGCGGCTTGCTTATCAGGCAAAACCCTGAGGATCGGCGTATCGTCGAGAGTTTTTTCAGCAGAGACTTCATTCGTGGATGCTAACGCAAACCGGGCCGCCGATGCCGCTCCGTATCTCGAACGCGGCTCGCGCGCCTATTGGCGTGCTTCGCTCGCGTTGCTGTTCGCCGGTTATGCGACTTTTTCGCTGCTCTACTGCGTGCAGCCGTTGCTTCCCGAGTTCACGAAGGCGTTCGGCGTCAGTCCGGCGGTCAGCGCGCTCGCGGTGTCGGTGAGCACGGCGGCGTTGGCGATCGCCATCTTCATCGCGGGATTCGTCTCGGAAAGCTGGAGCCGTCATCGGCTGATGACGCTTTCGCTGCTCGCGTCGTCGGTGCTGACGGTGATCGCCGCCGTGCTGCCGGACTGGCACGCGCTGCTCGTCGTGCGCGCGCTCGAAGGCTTCGCGCTCGGCGGCGTGCCCGCGGTCGCGATGGCGTATCTCGCGGAGGAAGTGCATCCCGAAGGCCTCGGTCTCGCGATGGGACTCTACGTCGGCGGGACGGCCATCGGCGGCATGGCCGGGCGCGTGATCAGCGGCATCCTCGCGGATCTTTTCGGCTGGCGCGTCGCTATCGGCGGAATCGGGCTGCTGGGTCTGCTCGCCACGCTCGCGTTCCGCTCGCTGCTGCCGCCGTCGCGACGCTTCAAGCCGCGGCGCGGCGTCGGGTTCGCGCATCATCGGCGCTCGCTCGGCGGGCATCTGCGGCATCGCGGTTTGCCGTTTCTGTTTCTCATCGGCTTCGTGCTGATGGGCAGTTTCGTCACGCTTTACAACTACGTCGGATATCGGTTGCTGGGCGCGCCGTTCGAACTGAATCAGACGCAGATCGGCGCGATCTTCACCGTGTATTTGACGGGCGTGGTCGCGTCGCCGTGGTCCGGCAAGATGGCCGATGTCTTCGGGCGCGGCCGCGTGCTGATCGCAAGCCTGGTGCTGATGATGCTCGGCATCGCGTTGACCTTGTCGAACGCGCTGCCGGTGATCATTGCGGGTATCGCGTGCCTGACGTTCGGCTTCTTCGCAGGGCACTCGGTCGCGAGCGGCTGGGTCGGACGGCTCGCGATGCAAGCGAAAGGCCAGGCGGCCGCGCTCTATCTGCTCGCGTATTACATAGGGTCGAGTCTGATCGGATCGTACGGAGGGCACTTCTGGACCGCATTCGGATGGAAGGGCGTCGCCGGGCTGATCGGCGCGCTGCTGCTCGTCGGGATTGCGGGCGCGGTGCATCTGAACCGGCGCGAGCACGCTGTCGTCTGAACAATCGAAAGCCGATTGAAATAAGCCGAAGCTAAGGGTTTTTCCGCGTCCGCTTAAAAATAGGTGCCTGCAAGTCCTTGTCGCGCAAGGCTTTCGTACGTTTTCGTGGTTTGCCGTCGCACGAAGTTGGGCTAACGCCTTCGTTGGCGCGGCCTATACTCGAATCGTCGATGCAGCTTTTCACACGCGACGATAAAGCCAGAAGCAGGACGATGGGAGACGCACCATGACGACGTATTTCACGATCGGCGACTTCATTCTGATCATCCCGATGGCGCTCGCTGGCGCGCTGTTCCTCGGGGCCATTCCCTGCGCGACGCATCTGAGAAACAACGTACTGCGCGTGTTCGGCGCATTGCTCGGTGTGCTCGCCGCCTTTCTGCTCGTCGAAGGATTGCCCGCGCTGATATAGCAAGCGCGCCGTTCAGGGCGCGCTTGCGAAAGGTGCTTCTATTACAGATGAGCGCCGAGGAAGGTCAGCGTGCGTCCGTGCGCGAGCGCCGACGCGTTCCCGTTATACGACGCGCGATCGCCGCAGTTGAAGCCGTGGTCGGCTTGCGCGTAGACATACAGTTCCGAATCCTCGCGGCCCGCGAACTTCTGACGGACGGCATCGACGGCATCGGCGGGAATGTGCGCGTCGAGTTCGCCGTAATGGAACTGCATCGGCACCTTGACCTGATCGGCCTTGTCGAGCGCGTTCTGAATGCCGCCGCCGTAATAGGCCACCGCCGTATCCACCGAACCCTCGGCCGCCGCGAGATACGCGAGCCGGCCGCCGAAGCAATAGCCGATCGCCGCGATCTTGCCCGTCACTTCCGGCAGCGCGCGCAGCGCTTTCGCAGCCGCGCCGACGTCCGCGACAGCGGCATCGAGCTTGGTCTTTTGCAGCAGTTCCATCGCCTTTTCGCGATCCGCGCCTTCGTAACCCAGCTCGACGCGCGGCTGCGTGCGCCAGAAAACATCGGGTGCGAGGGCGACGTAGCCATCGGCGGCGTATTGATCCGCGACGCTGCGAATGTGGCCGTTCACGCCGAAGATCTCCTGCAGGATGATCACGGCGGGTCCGGTGCCCGTCTTCGGCAGCGCGAGATAGCCTTGGAAGCTGCCGCCATCGGCCGGAATGTCGATCCAGCGTGAAGTCGTGGAAACGGTCACGTCAAACTCCTTGTGTGTGGGAATGCAGGCGTGTGAGTTTGCCAGCTTTCCCTTTCAGTCGCCCTGAACGTCCGCGCGCCCTCTGGCACGCGCTTTGACGCGCAGCCGGTTTTTAGAGGCGCCGATCTAAACGCCAGCTAAAAACAGTCATTAAAAAACAGGCTAATGGTGCCGATGGGCAGGGATTATCGGCGCGCGTCTGCCGGACTCGAATGACGGCCAAACCTTTGCGCGCCGATGTCGCGCAAACCCGCATGCACAGGGCTTCTTCACGCGAACGCCACCACAAACGGCGGCGCATCACAACTGGCCGTTAATTGGTAGTGACACCACTATCTTAAAAAACTTCCCTAAATTAATTTGACAACCCTACACTTGCGCGCAGTGCGGATGGCGGCTGCCACGAACGGCCTGCCGGAAGGACTTGCCAAGTGCATGACGATGCATCCGGCGTGGTCGTCCACGGGACTGAGCGATCGTGATGAAAGACGGGGCACAGGGCGATTACGTTGTTTTTGGGACCGAAACTGGAGACTTACATGAACACCAAGCTTCACAAACTGTTGCCGATCAGCGCCGCAGCCGTGCTCTTCGCGACGTTGGCAACGTCCGCAGCAGCCGACCAGGTCGTCAAGATCGGTCACGTCGCTCCGCTGACCGGCGGCATTGCTCACCTGGGCAAGGATAACGAAAACGGCGCGCGGCTCGCAGTCGAAGAGATCAACGCCAAGGGCCTGACGATCAACGGCCAGAAGGTCACGCTCGAACTCGACGCGCAAGACGACGCGGCCGACCCGCGCACGGCGACGCAAGTCGCGCAGAAGCTGGTCGACGACAAGGTCGTGGGCGTCGTCGGTCACCTGAACTCCGGCACGTCGATCCCGGCGTCGAAGATTTATAGCGACGCGGGCATCGTGCAGATTTCCCCGTCGGCGACGAACCCGACCTACACGCAGCAAGGCTTCAAGACGACGTACCGCGTCGTCGCGACCGATGCGCAGCAAGGTCCGGCGCTCGCCAACTACGCCGCGAAGAACCTGAAGGTGAAGAGCGTCGCCGTGGTGGACGACTCGACGGCATACGGCCAGGGTCTCGCGAACGAGTTCGAAAAGACCGCCAAGTCGCTCGGCCTGAAGGTGATCTCGCACGACGCGACCAACGACAAGGCCGTCGACTTCCGCGCGATTCTGACGAAGATCAAGGGTGAGAACCCCGACGCCGTGATGTACGGCGGCATGGACGCAACCGGCGGCCCGTTCGCCAAGCAAGCCAAGCAGCTCGGCCTGCGCGCCAAGGTTCTCGCGGGCGACGGCGTCTGTACGGAGAAGCTGTCGGATCTCGCAGGCGATGCGACCGACAACGTCGTGTGCTCGGAAGCGGGCATGGCGCTCGAGAAGATGGACGGCGGCAAGCAGTTCGCGGAGAAGTTCCAGAAGCGCTTCGGCCAGCCGATCCAGATCTACGCGCCGTTCACGTATGACGCGGTGTACATCATCGTCGACGCGATGAAGCGCGCCAACTCGACCGATCCGGCGAAGATCGTCGCCGCGATGCCGAACACGGACTACAAGGGCGTGATCGGCGAGACGACCTTCGATTCGAAGGGCGATCTGAAGCACGGCGTGATCTCGCTGTACAACTACAAGGGCGGCAAGAAGACGCTGCTCGACGTCGTGAAGATGTAATTTCCTTCGGACTTCTCGAAGTCCAGAGAAGCGCGCGGTTCCGAAAGGACCGCGCGCTTTTTCATATCTTCCAGCGCCTGAGAATGCGCGGTCCGATGAGCGTGATGACGAAGCAGCACGCCGCGACGACGCACAGCCCGATCGGCAGATTGCTGACCTGTGCAACGCCGCCGATCAACACCGGCCCGAGCAGCAGCCCGAAATACGCGAGGCCCGCGACCTGCGCGAGCCCTTCCGCGGGCGTCACGCCCTCGACGCGCGCCGCTGCTGCGAACAGCACCGGCATCATGTTCGCGAGGCCCAAGCCCATCAGCGTGAAGCCGGTCATCGTGACGATGGTGTTCGGCAGCAAGAGCGCCATCACCATGCCGATGAACGCAAGCCCCGCGCTGCCGAAGATCAGTTGCGGCGCGCCGAAACGCGCGCGCACCGCGTCGCCGCCGAAGCGGCCTGCCGCCATGCCGCCCGAGAACGCGGCGTAAGCGGCGCTCGACACCGACGGCGTGGCTTCGACGACATCGCGCATATATACAGTGGCCCAGTCGTACATCGCGCCTTCCGCGATCAGCGCGACGAGCGCGAGGCCGCCGAGCGCCCACAGCGCGCCCGAGCGCCAGCGATTCGATGACGACGCCTTCGCGTGCTCGTCGTGATGCGGAACGTGCGGCAGCACGGCGGGCATCGATACGAGCAGTACGAGCAGGCTCACACCGGAAGCGAGCGCGAGATGCGCCGCCGGCGCGAGTCCGTGCGCGAGCAGTGCGCCGCCCGCGGCCGCGCCCGCCATCCCGCCGATGCTGAACATGCCATGCAGCGACGACATGATCGGCTGCGCCAGAGCCTGCTCGACCGCGCTGGCCTCGGCGTTCATCGCGACATCGAGCGTCGCCATGCCGAAGCCGAAAATCGCGAGCACGACGAGCAGCATCCAGTAAGAAGGCGTCACGAGGATCAGCGAGCCGCAGATCATCATCGTGATGCCGCCCGCCATGCACGCGGTGCGCGTGCCGGCGCGCGCGATCCACGATCCGGCGGTGAGCATCGCGAAGATCGAGCCGCCCGCGACCGCCAGCAACGCGAACGAGAGCATGCCGGGACTGAGTGCGAACTTGTCGCGCACGGTGGGAACGTGCACGCCCCAGGAGGCGTACATCATGCCCGCGATGAAGAAGACGGCCATCGTCGCGTAGCGCGCGCGTACGCGTGTGGCATGCGGAAGAGTGCGATGTAGCGCGAGCGTCGGATTGGATTCGCAGGCGGCGGAGGCAGTGGTCGAATCGGACACGAATGAAATCGTTCTTTGAAGTTGCGCGGGATGCGATGACAACCGGACATGTTGCCATCGAACGCGAAGGCTTTCGATTCTATCGAACGGCCAGGCGACACGCTCGGACCTGCTGCATTACCATCGTCCGACCATTCACCCACGCACGAGGCCCGGATGAACATCCCGTCGCAAGCGCCGCTGAATCTGCTGCATCGCGTCTCCGAAGGCACGCTCGCCACGCTTACCCGCGAGCCGCGCGGCTTTCCCTATCCGACGGCGCTGCCGTTTGCGCCGACCGAGCGCCATGTGCCGATGGTGCTCATCAGCCATCTCGCCGAGCACACGCGCAATCTTCAGGCCGATGCGCGCGCGGGGTTTCTGGTTTCCCACGCGGCGGATGGCGGCGTGCTGGAAGGCCAGCGCCTGACGATGCTCGGCAGTTTCGCGCCCGCCGCGCCCGAAGATCGCGAAGAGCTCGCGCGGCGCTATCTGCGGTATCACCCGGATGCGGCACGCTATCTGGAACTCGGCGATTTTTCCTTCTGGGTGATGTCGCTCGAGCGCATGCGTTATATAGGCGGATTCGGCGCGATGGGATGGCTCGGCGGAGAAGAACTGGATTCGCTGCCGCCGCTTTCGGCGGACGACGAATCGTCGTTATGCAAATATTTCGATGCTTACAGCGGCCGTCCGGAGAATCTCCGATTATTGGGGATAGACCGGTACGGCTGCGATTTGCTGCTCGCCGACATCCGCAATCGTTTTACATTCGATTACCCGAAACTGACGAACGAGGATTTGAAGGCCGCGGTTATCGATTGTTTTGAGCGTCAACGTAATATTTGAACGAGATAAATCCGAGACGTTGCGACCCGATTTCAACCGCATGGAACGCCCTGCAGAGCGGCTTTTTCGTGGCAAGTTGCCATCTCATGAAACTTTGCGACTGACTCGTTTGTCTTTGTTTTCATCCGATGCCATCGTCGAGTCGTCGTCGCGACTGGCAGAGCTTTTTAAGTCCGAAGAGCGAACAAGCGAACCTTCTGAGCTTTCGGCAATTGTTACGAAGAAAATTGCTAAACTTTTAATAAGTGGCGATTCGCACATGCCGCGTTATTGGGAACTGTGTTAATCTGCGTGCCAGTCCGAGGCTATACTGATAACTGAAAGCGAGCGCGCCGATTCGCAAGTCAGCAAACCACTTAGGGAATTGCCATGCCTTCATACAAGGAACTCCTCGCACAACGCGAGTCTCTCGAACGTCAGATTGAAGAAGCGAAGTCGCGCGAATACGCGGAAGTGCTTAATGAGATCAAGCAGAAAATGTCGGATTATGGCATCACGCTTCAGGAACTGGCTGGCGGCCGTGGCGCAAAAGGCGCGAAGGCCGCGCGCAGCCGCTCGGGCGTGGCGCCGAAATATCGCGATCCCGAAAGTGGCAGCACGTGGTCGGGTCGCGGCAAGCCGCCGAAGTGGATCGCCGGGCAGGATCGGGATAATTTTCTGATCGGCAAGTAATTGCAAAGCATCAAACGATGCATTCGAAGAGCCGCGTTACGTGACGCGGCTTTTTCATTTGTGCGATCAGATGAACGGTGTTTCGTCATTTGCCGAAGTTCGAAGACCGGAGACACATTACACCGCGCTTGCGTCAACAGCGCGCAGGCCGAAAAACCGGGACGTCTCCTGAAGGAATATTGCGCCAGATAGCGGACTTGCGGCAACTCGGATCATCGTGGTTCTGCCGTCGAATTTCGGCATTAATTTCCTCGGCGGATGCTGTTCACGGTTCGCGCCGCAATGCTGGCTCGCGAGCGAACCTGGATCGCCAGCCATCAGGATATTTCGCCCGTATCAGGCCGGGCGTGCTGGGTAGTTTGATTTTTATCGATTGGCTGAAAGGGAATTGGATGCGCGTTCGCCCATTGCATTACAAGGCTCTTCCAACGGACGCACCGATTCCGCGCGCTGGAACCAACGGTCCAAGCGCGCATTAGAAACGCGGCGCTAAACGCAATCCGTCAGAGCGGCAATTGCGTGTCAAACTTGATCTCTCGGAGCACAACGCTCGTTCGCACCTGAGCGACGGCAGGAATCTTGAAGATGCGATCGTGGAGAAACGCGTCGTAAGCCTTGATATCGGGCGCGACGATCTTGAGGATGTAATCGGATTCGCCGGTCGTGCTATAGCACTCGGTGACTTCCGGGCAAGTGGCGATTTCGCGTTCGAATTGCTCGACGCCGCCTTCCGTATGCCGTGTCAAATGAATATGCGCGAGCGCGCAGACATGCAGACCGAGCTTTTCGCGATCGAGCAGCGCGGTATAGCGCTGAATGACGCCCGATTGCTCCATGTCCTTGATGCGACGCCAGCACGGCGTGCTCGACAAGCCGACCTGGTCGGAGATTTCCTGAACGGAGCGGCGTGCGTCCAGCTGCAGGAGACGCAAGATTTTTTGTGAGAATGTATCGAGAGTCAACTGCGCCTCCGTTCGGTCGCGATTTGACTCTCATAGTAGAGGCGTCGAAAAAGAAACGCAATGCAAACGCGCCCGCACTGAGGGAGTTTCCCTAACTCCCCCGCCTCAGGGCGCGGTTTTACCTTCAGTGTCGTCGCCGGATTCCTTCGCAAGCCTGGCCAGCTTCTCCTGCGAGATCCGCAGGTCGGCCAGCATGTTGCAAAAGAGTGCGCCTTGCTCGATTGCGTCGTCCAGCGCGACGTGCGTATGCGGCAGCTCGTCGAACCAGTGTTTCGGCAGACGCGGCTTGATGGCCTTGCGATACGGCAGGCCGGTCATCGCAAAGGCGAGCGTCTTGATGTCGAGCGCCGACCACGAAAACGGGCAGCGCTCGGCAAAGCGCATCATGTACCAGAACATATGCGTGAAGTCGAAGCCCGCCGGATACGCGACGAACACGGGCTTGCCGGGCAGCGCTTCCACCCATTCGACATAGGCCGGCAAGGCGATTTCCGGCTTCTGCAGGTCCTTGCGGCATGCGGCCCACGCGTCGGGCTGCGTCTTCCACCATGCCGCCTGAACCGGATGCGGCGTCGCGCCTTCGAGCGTTTCGAGATTCGCGGAGAAGGTGCCGATGAGCTGCTTGTCCGCGGTGTAGGCCGCGGACGCGAAGCTCAGCATCGAATGCGGTCCGGGAATCGGGCCATCGGCCTCGACATCGGTGCTGACGTAGATTTCGGGAATTGCGTTCACGCTGTCGCACCCGTTGCCGCGCCGTCGCGCACGAAAGGATTGCTGCGCCGTTCCTCGCCGAACGTCGATGCCGGGCCGTGTCCGGGAACGAAGGTGACATCGTCGCCGAGCGGCCAGAGCTTTTCGCGGATCGAGCGGATGAGTTCCGCCTGATTGCCGCGCGGGAAATCGGTCCGGCCGATCGAACCGGCGAACAGGACGTCGCCGACGAACGCCAGATTGTGCTCCCGACTGAAAAATACGACGTGACCCGGCGTGTGGCCCGGGCAGAAATAGACTTCCATCGACTCGTTGCCGAACTGCACGGCGTCGCCGTCGTCGAGCCAGCGTTCCGGCGTAAAGGCTTCGGCGTTCGAAAAACCGAAGCGCTGAGTCTGCGCGGGCAACTGATCGATCCAGAACGCATCTTCGCGATGCGGTCCCTCTATTTGTATACCGTAATGGTCCGCGAGCGCCTTGGCGCCGCCGCAATGATCGAGATGGCCGTGCGTGAGAAGAATCTTGTCGACGGTCACGCCTTGGCGTTCGACTTCCGCGATGATGCGTTCGATGTCGCCACCCGGATCGACGATGGCGGCGCGCTGGGTCGCTTCGCAGATCACGATCGAGCAGTTCTGCTGAAAGGGCGTTACGGGAACGAGAATGACTTTCATATGACTGACGTCGATGCGCGCGGGCCTGTAAAAACGTTCATTGTACCGGTGCGACCACGGGTCCGACGGCAGCGCGCGCCGCGACGGCGTTGCTCTAAAAAGCGGCAATTCTTACGCTCATAGCGAAAATCAATGACAATCCGATGGGTCCGATGAGCCGGACCACGGTTTTTTTGTATAATGGCACTACTTGTGCATGGATCAAACCATGCCGTCATTGGGCGAATGCCAAAACGCTAGTGCGTTTTTACAATCGCTGTCAGTACGCTGTTGGGGGCCAAAAGCCTCGCAATTGCAACTCACGCACCTCCAGTAGGTGCACACGTCTTGTCCGGCCAGACGCCGCGCGTCTGTCAGATGGCCTTTGCCGCCGTCACGCCGGATGGGGCCTACGCCGCCGTTCCTGCGCTCACTTGGCTTCACCAGCGCACGAACGTGATGCCACGTTCGATGGCGGCTTGTGGGGTCTGGTCAGGCTGCCGGGGACAGGTTGCGCCAGACGTGAACAATAACCGGGCGTTTGCGGCACGAGTGCGCCGCATCCGAGCACAGTCCACCGTTCGCTTCAGCGAGCGGCGTTCTGCTTTGCACGGCAAAGCCTCGAGCAGCCTTGCGCGCGCCGACCAGCGCAGCGCGGCCGCTCCTTTATCGTTGAAAACACGTCTATGAATGCTCGATTTATTCGACATGTCGGGAGCCTGCTAGCAGTTGGCGTGCTGGCGGGTTGCGCCGCGCCGGGTTCGGGCGATGTCGCATCCAATCCTCAGAACACAAACTCCTTCAGCACGAGCAGTGCCCGCTCGACGGCGCCGCTCGCCTTCGATTCGCACCTTTCCGCGCTGCCCGCCGAGAGGCCGGCGCAACCGGCGCAGTCGCTTTCCGACGCCGAGCCGATCACGACCGGTCCCGACGCCAGCAACTTCGAGCAGAAGGGCAAGGCGTCGTGGTACGGACGCATGTTCCACGGTCGCAAGACCGCGAGCGGCGAGAAGTTCAACATGAACGCGATGACCGCAGCGCATCGCACGCTGCCGCTCGCGTCGTGGGTGCGCGTGACGAACGAAGCGAATCACAAGACCGTCGTCGTGAAGATCAACGATCGCGGCCCTTATGTGCACGGACGCGTGATCGATCTGTCGTATGCAGCGGCGGCGGTGCTCGGCATGCGCGGCGCCGGCACGCAGAAGGTGAAGATCGAAGGTCTCACGCAGCAGGAAGCGCGTGCGGCGCGCGAAGAGCAGGCTCAGGCGCTGGCCGACGACAGCGTGAACTGATCTCGCCGACAGCTTCGCAGAACCCGACGGGCCGTTATCGCAACGGCCCGTTTTTATTTCTCGTCGCGTTTGGCGAGCTTCAGCGCGCGTTCATACAGCGCATTGCGCGACGCGCCCGTCAACGTCGCCGCGATGCGCGCCGCGCTTTTCACCGACAACTCTTCCAGCAGCGTCGACAGCAGCGCGTCGTGGGCGTCGTCGGCGTCGTGCGCTTCGGGCGCGCCTTCGACGACCAGGACGAATTCCCCGCGTTGACGATTCGCATCGGCTTCGAGCCACGTTGGCCCTTCGGCCAGGGTGCAGCGATGCAGGCTCTCATGTAACTTCGTCAGCTCACGGGCGATCAGCAGTTGCCGTTCGCCGCCGAACGCGTCGCCGAGCGCGCGCACGGTTTCGACGATGCGATGCGGCGCCTCGTAGAACACCAGCGCCATCGGAAGACTTGCGAGTTTCTTCAGCTCCGACGCACGTTGCTTCGCCTTCGTCGGCAGGAAGCCGATGAACGAGAAGCCGCCGACGAACGCGCCCGCCGCGCTCAATGCGGTCGTGAGCGCGCTCGCGCCCGGCAGCGGGATGACCGGCAGGCCGGCCTCGCGCACGGCATCGACGAGACGCGCGCCGGGATCGGAGATACCGGGCGTGCCCGCGTCGGATACGCACGCGATGCGCTCGCCGTTCCTGAGATGCTCGATCACGCGTTCGGCGGCGCTGCGCTCGTTGTGTTCGTGCACGGCGATCGACGGCTTCGAAATGCCATAGCGCGCGAGCAGTTGCGCCGTGTTGCGCGTGTCTTCGGCGGCGATGCGATCCGCGAGTCCGAGCACGTGGAGCGCGCGCACGGTGATGTCCGCCGCGTTGCCGATCGGCGTTGCGACGATATACAGCGCGCCTGTCGGATAGTGCTGCCCAGCGGCGAGTTCGGAGATCTGAAGCATGAGCGCGGGCGTCGAAGGAAAGGTCGTCATTTTGCCATGCGCGATTCGGTGGCCCGCCGACAACTTTTACGGAGGAGCCGTGTCCAAAACGCTCGGCGACGCTTTCGAGTCGCACGCGCTCGCGTTCCTGCAGCGGCAGCGCATGCGTCTTGTCGCGCGCAACGTGACGTGTCGCGGCGGCGAGATCGATCTCGTGATGCTCGATGAACGCGGCGCGCTCGTGTTCGTCGAAGTCCGCGCGAGAAGAAGCAGGCGTTACGCGAATGCCGTCGCAAGCGTCGATGCGAAGAAGCGCGCGCGCCTCGTACATGCCGCGCAGCATTTCCTGACGACATGGCGCGGCGCGTTGCCTGCGTGCCGTTTCGACGTCGTCGCATTCGATGCGGGCCGCATCCTTTGGCTGCCCGATGCGTTTCGCGCCGACGAGGCGTGACTGCGGTTCATCGCATGATGCATGCGGTAAACTGCGCAACAACCGACGCCTTGAGCGTTCAAGCCACACACCGCGCATGTCGCGGCCGATGATCGAGAGTCGATGTCAGTCGAACGCATTCAACAGCAATTCCGCGACAGCGCGGCACTTCAACTCGAAGCACTCGACGCGCTGGCGGTTCCGATCGCGGCCGCCGTCGATACGCTTTTTGGCGCGCTCGCGAACGGAAACAAGATTCTCGTTTGCGGCAATGGCGGCTCGGCTGCCGATGCGCAGCGCTTCGCCGCGCAACTCATCGGCCGCTTCGAACGCGAGCGTCCGGGCTTGCCGGCGATTGCGCTGACCACGGACACCTCGATACTCACGGCCATCGGCAACGACTATGCGTTCGAGCAGATCTTCTCGAACCAGGTCCGCGCGCTCGGCCAGTCGGGCGACGTGTTGCTTGCGATCAGCACGTCGGGCAACTCGGTGAACGTGCTCGCTGCGATTCAGGAAGCGCACGAGCGCGAGATGATCGTGATCGCGTTGTCGGGCAAGGGCGGCGGCGCGATGTCCGACGTGCTCGCCGAAACCGATATTCATATCTGCGTGCCGGCCGAACGAACGGCGCGCATCCAGGAAGTCCATCTGCTGACCATTCATTGTCTGTGCGACGGCATCGATGCGATGCTGCTCGGCGACGACTGAAACTGAAAGGGGGAACGGAGTTGATGAACAAGACACGCGTCAAGGCGACGCTGGCCCAGGCCACGCTGATGGTGGGCATGTTGTCGGGAGTTGCATTGACGTTGCAGGGCTGCGCGCTCGCGGTCGTCGGCGCGGCGGCCGGCGGCACGTTGATCGCCACGGATCGCCGCACGCTCGGCGCGCAGACCGAAGATCGCGAGATTCAGGTGAAGGCGCTTTCGCGGATCAACGAGAACGTGCCCGATACGTCGCATGTCAACGTGACCGTGTTCAACCGGCGCGTGTTGCTGACGGGCGAAGTGCCGGACGACGCATCGAAGGCGAAGGCCGAGGCGGTGGTGCGCGACATCAATAACGTCGGCAGCATCGTCAACGAGCTGTCGGTGCAGGGCGCGAGTTCGTACTCATCGCGCGCGAACGATTCCTACCTTGAAGGACGCGTGAAGACTGCGATGGTCGGCGAGAAGGACTTGCACGCGAACGACTACAAGGTGGTGTGCGAGCGCAGTGTCGTTTATCTGATGGGGCTCGTCACGCCGGACGAAGGCGCGCATGGCGCGGATGTCGCCGCGCGCGTGCCGGGCGTCGAGCAGGTCGTGAAGGTGTTCCAGTACATCAAGCCTGAAGAGGCGCAAGCGCTGGAAGCGGCGGCCGCGTCGGGCACGAGCGTGGCGCCGGCGGCAAGCGCGCCGGCTGAGGCGACGGTTGGCACGGTGCCTGATTCGGGCGTGACGTCGCGTCCGCTCGATACGCAATCGCCCGCGCCCGTGAAGAACTCGGATGTGCGTCCGGGGAATGCCAATCCGGCTTCGACGGTGAAATGAACATGATGCGTTTGATTGTCGGCGCGGTGATCGTTGCCGCGTCTTTTGGTGTGTCTGCTGCGGAGCAGACGGGTTCATCCGCGAATGCGATGGCGATCGCGCGCAGCAACGCGTGCATGGGTTGTCATGCGATCGATCGCAAGCTTGTGGGGCCGTCGTTTCAACAGGTCGCCGAGAAGTACAAGGGCGATCCGCAGGCGAGCACGATGCTTGAAAAGAAGGTGAAGAACGGCGGCGCGGGGGTGTGGGGCTCGATTCCGATGCCTTCGCACCCGAAGATGAACGACGCGGATATCAAGACGGTCGTGTCTTGGATTCTGGCGGGGGCGCCGCAGAAGTGAGCGTTGATTGAAGTCGTCTGAAGGCTTGCCTGACGGCGATTTTGCTGTGGTACAATTTTGATTCGTTGGGGGGGTAGCTCAGCTGGGAGAGCGTCGCGTTCGCAATGCGAAGGTCGGGAGTTCGATCCTCCTCCTCTCCACCACGAATTTCCTTTAAAACCGGCCACTTAGGCCGGTTTTTTTATTGGCGCTGCGTTCGTCATCGTTCGGTTTGGCACCCCGCCGGGTGACATCAGGGTGACAGACAGTTTGTTTGTCCAGTGCCAAGAATGACATAGGGCCTGTCGCAGGGTCAACCCTGCCAAACTCCATATGGGCGTCGGACGAGCGTTAGCCTTCCAATCCGTTCGTCGGTTCGGCCTTGCGCCGCACCGTTTGTGGCTGACTTTCGCGGAACACTGAACTGACGCGGGCAAGCGTGCAGCGAGGCCTATCAACGTCGGTGCTAGCGCCAATCGGGGGGCAACGAATCTGGGTCCCGCAGAGCGCTACAGCGCTCGCGCGGACGACACACGCCGGACTTGGATCGATTCAACGAGCGTCTAATGCGATCTTGCGTTCGATGATCTCTTTCCCTTTATCAGAACAGCTTCGCGGAATCTTGACTCGAATTTCGACTGACCATCAACGGATGTAGCGAGCGCCAGTAATGCACCTTATCGAACGTCCAGCGGCGAGCTCACGTTTAATCTGTGAACTACTCCAAAGTGACGGCGATGCTGAGCCGGGAGTTCAATAGCTTTTTGAAAAACTACGTGCAACGTTCGGTGATATTACAGATCGATGTTCCACTTGGACGATTCAGGGCAATCCATACGTCGTCAATCATTCCAGTCAATGCGTTGACGCACTTCGTCTGCGCTGCCGGAAGCTATGATCATTCACGCTCGTTGGGCCGCGAGTAAAATGAAGCGGCAGGTGAACCACCTGCCACTGACAGAAGAAATTTTTCGCGTTAGGCAATCGAGAGAGATAGCTTACTTATGTCGCGCCGTGCAAAGATTCTACTTTCAATCGCTTTGCGCACCGCATCAGATATGGTTCTTCTGAGAATTTCAGACTTCGGAATCGGTATAACCACCTCCTCGATTCTATTTCCCACCGTATCAATGACGTCGCGTGTGAACTGCTTTGTCCGAATCTGTCGTTTTACGATATAGGAATTCAGAAGACCCAGAAACAAGAACGGGTCAAGCGGTTCCTTTAGAATACGAAATTTGAACAAGCCACCGCAGAACAGGCTTTTCTCGTCTTCTGAGGTAATCATGCAGGACGACCCAACCAAGTAGGTGCCGTCGCGAACGAGCAAGATGTCATGTTCGCGAGTATCCTGTTTCTTAGCATATTGCGCGTAAATCTCCTCGGAAATGCCTTGCTTCGGATTATGATTGATCTCCCAATTTGAAAAATCGCTCGTTCGGAGGAAAGGTATCTCCCCCGTTCCGTAGGCCATTTTTCCGATCTCATCGCCGGTGTAGAATTCGAGTATCCCGGATGCTCGCAATTCGGAAATCGAACGCAGGTCGCAAGTGCCTCTTAGCGCCTCCAATTCACGAGGTATTTCGACGTTATAGTAAGTTGGCAGGTAAATCTGATTGTTTATCTCAGAAGACGGGTGCCAAAATGCGCTGAAAGCACCAAATTCCGCCGAGATCGTTTCATTTGCAATCTCGCCGACCTTTTGTTCCGGACTGAGCGCTTCGAAATCCCGGATCGATGACGGACTCCCGGTGCGAAGCGCAGTCTCAATCATTCTAGGACAGTGCTTCACAAATGCTTTCCCGGCCATCCTGGTCGCAAGAGCCGTCTCCGTGGCGAACGTTAGAGAATCGCGAGTCGCCTGATCTTTCGGAATCGGAATCACCAGATCGAAGAATCGTCGACCGATCGTGTCGATAGTGTCCGCGGTGAACTGAAACGAGCGTACCTGCTTCTGCACAAACGGATTGTTCAGCGCTAGAAACAATAGATGCGGATGAAGCTTTCCGTCATCAACCAGTCGTAGCTTCAACACGTGCGACTGATATAGAATGTCCTTATCAATTGCTGTTATGAAGCAATTGTTCCCAATTAGGTAGGTCCCATCCCGGACGAAAAGGATATCGCCGACCCGAATGTCCTGAGCGTCACAGTAATCTTCGTAAATCTCCTGTGAAACCCCTTGTTTGGGCGCACTCTTGATCTCCCAATTGGCAATGTCGCTCGTGCGGACGAATGGAATGTCGCCGGTCCCGTAGGCGGCTTTACCAATCTCATCGCCGGTTGAAACGCTCAACTGTCCATGTTCCATAAGTTGCTTAACGGTGACGCAATCGTGCGTCACGGTCAAACGCTGCACGGACGCAACAAGTTCTGGGTCGTAGTATTTTGGAATATAAACCGCGTCCTTTATTGCGGACGAGTTCTGCCAATAATGAATCATGCCGGACCTCCGGGGCCGCGCTTATAGAGGTCAGCGACCTGAGGCACCTCGTCGAGAAGGACCCGCTGTCCGTCCCTGTCTAGCGTCCATGTCGGATTTCCGCGACTATCATGTCCGCACCACTTGACGTCACACATGAAGATGGGATGTGGCGCGGGTTTGGAAGTCTTTTGCATCACTACAACACACGTCTTCGCATGTGTGTAAGGCTGAAATAGGTCTTCCGGCAAAGTGACGATGGCAAGGAATTCGCCTGTCGAGTGATGAAATCGACAACGTAGCGATACTTCGGCATTCCGAAGATGCTTTCTAGAAGCACAATACCGAGTTTGCCACCGTCTTTCAGGAGATCTAGGCAGCGCTCGATGAACAGGATTTGCGGGGCTTGTTTGTCTTGAATCCCCCCTTTTGCAAAGATGCCGTCATCATCGGCTTTCCACGAATGACCGAGATCAAAAGTAGTGAGCAATTCTTCGCCTTCGATAGCAAGTTTTTTCCCGAAGGGAGGATTGGTTACGACGACATCAAATGAACCAAGCTGAACGCCATCTTTTGTTTTTCTGTGCCAGTTCCTTGGCTGTTCAAGACTGTTTTCGCAAAAAACGCCACCTCGACCGTCCCCGAGGATAGCCATGTAGGCCTTGGCGACTTTGGAGAGGAAAGCATCTTTGTCGATACCACGAAATTTATCGATGGCAACCTTTTGTTTTTCGGTTTCGATAGCGGACTCGGGCCATTTATATTCGTCCCCTTGCGCTTCGACCTTTCGCCAGACGTGTCGAAGTGCCTCCACCAGAAACCCCCCCGATCCACAAGCTGGGTCAATGATTTTATCGTCAGGGCCTGGGTCGACCATATCGATGACCATCTTTACGACATTGCGAGGTGTGAAGAACTGCCCTTGCGGCCCCTTCAATGAAGGCCCAATAAAAGTCTCGAAGGCTTCGCCAACTGCGTCTCGTTCGCATTCGGATAGTGCATAAAGCTGCAAAGCGCCCACGATATAGGTCAAAGACGCAGCATCCAACTGGATGGTATCCGTCACTTCGATGACGTCTTTATAGCGCTTTTTGACATGTTCGAAGAGATTTTCAATCCGTGCTTTCACATCGTCGTTATGCTCTCCCACCCCAGCGCGGAATGCGACGATTTGATCCGGCTTCGTGAACTTCTCGTCATAGATCTTGCAGAAGATCAGGTTAATTAGCTGCTGCGCAAAAATTTCGTCCCGCGTAATGCCGACGGCGTTTGCGGCGAGATAGTTGCGAATGACTTTGAAAATGCTTTTAAGATTGGTTGCCGGTCGAAGATCTTGACGCTTGAACAGTCCGACGTCTTCAATACGTTGACCGAACAAGGGAATGTTGGGAATCTCTTCGAAAAGAACCTTTCCGGACTTTTCGATTTTCTTTAGAAAGAGGCTTTCCGCGCCGTTGAACCAGACTCCAAGAGTTGCATTGCAAAATCGGAGGTAATCTTGAAGCTGGGTCAAGCCGTCCTTGCGGTTGCGCTTTTTGCATTCGACGACAACATAGAGATTGTCCTCTACCTTGTCGTCATTTCCGAAAACGGCTATATCAATCGGATATTCTTTTTTTGTATCGCTCGGACGGACCTTGACGCGATATTGAGGCCTCGTTTGGATATTCGCGACCGGATAACCATAATCCTCCACCAGCATGCGCGAGAATATCTGAACGGCTTCGCGCGCCTCTGGGGAGTCCTTGACGTGTCGCCCGCTGATGAAGTCAACTATGTATCCATCTTTGGGCCCAACGGGGGCGTCAATGACCTCTGCTGTTTCTGCATTGCTCTCGCTTGCCGCGAGTTCCTCGTCACTCACCGGCGCGGTATTTTGAGCGTCCTGACTTTTTTTCATCGAGTTGACCTTGATCCTTGCTGCGAAAGCGATAACCCGTCATTTTGAGGGCTGACGCTACGAAAAGCTAGGTCATGCTCATGTCTCCAAGTACAGGCTTGCTGGGGTGGAAGACGCGAAAACCAATAAGCACGCTGCTTGCAGTGCTGTATCACCGAGCCGAAGGACCGCGGGCACAATTGTCGCGCCTGGATGCTCAGCCGGCCGGGCGGGCTATGGGACAATTGATGGAAGCGACTGATGCACCTGCGTTGACCGATTGATCAGCGTTGTGATGGTCCACGGAGATCGCATTGGCGTAATGATTGATAGCTGGGGGAAGGCAGATGGCATTGACGGAAGGTCAGATCTCAGCAATGTACGAAGCGGCCAAGCGTGTCTACGCTGGCAACCAAAGGGCAGCACGCGCGATCGACGGACTGGAAGCTGCGGGGGTGTCGAGGGCAGTAGCCGCCGCCTGCATTCGGAATTACCAGCACATGCGGCGCGGTGAACGCTATCGACGAACATTAACAGGGCCAACAGCCACATTCATGCTGGACCGAATCTTCCGCGAACTCGGGCCAGAAGGGCTAAGACTGGCACTGTCGTCGTTGTTGGCACACATTGAATATCTAGAACCGATCCGCAAGTCCGCCTGTCGTCGAGAACGACGGCTTTATGAGCAATATTCCGCCTTGTTATCGGTTGCTGCCGAGCCAATCTACCCCGACGAGGTGTCCGCGTCTCGATCCGATGATCGAAATTTCGTTGAGGGGGCGACACGGCAAGTCCTTGTCAATCAATACGAGCGGGACCGGCGCGCCCGAATAGAATGCATCCGACATTGGGGCACTGCCTGCTACGTCTGCGGCTTTGACTTTCACAGAACCTACGGCGAGATGGGGTTCGGATTTATCCACGTGCATCACCTGACCGACATTGCCAGCATCGGCGCGAAGTATGAAGTTGATCCACGCGCCGACCTTCGACCGGTATGCCCGAACTGTCACGCCATGCTTCACACGCAGCGACCAGCTATCGATATTCACGAATTGAAGTCGATGCTGGCGGCGCGGCAAACCGACTGACCGCGTGATTGGCTGGTGCGGGGAAGACAATGAACTGGAAGCAAACGCGGTTGTTCATGCGGCAGTGGTTCGGGTAACGGCTCGACCTGACCTTCAATTAGTCATCGTCATCGTCATCGGGTTCCGGTTCGGACGCGTCTTCGATGATGTCGTCGTAGTAATCGACCGGATCGTCGTAGTTGTCTTTGGCGTCTTCGTAAGGGCTGTGCTTCGTCATGACGTGGACCGCGCAGTTGTGACGCTGTGCGTTGCTTGATCTTTATCTGCGACCATTGAGATCGCGACGATGCCGGTTCCGTCCGCGTTTAACGCGGCGGCGGATTGTCGAGCTTGAAGTAGGTCAGTCCACGGATCGGCACGCCGTCTTTCTCATAGCGCCCAAACGACCAGACATCTTGGTGCTGTTGTAGGACGACCCAGACGAACAGTCCAAAGCATTTGCCGGATTCGACTTCATCGTATTCGCACGCCTTCCGGTAGATCGGATCGTAGACTGTATCGGACCAGTCGTTGCCCGGTATCCAGCTTGACGTGTGAATTTCGCCGCCGTCGATTCGGTTGTTCAGTTCGGCCACGATAGCGTCGTATTCTGACTGAGAGAGCCGGCTTTTCCAGCGGCGAAAGTCCTTTTCATACGGGATGTCGGTGATGTACTTCTCGCTGTCAATGGAAAAAAGCATATAAGCGTGTCCCCGGATCGGCATAGATCGGAAATCGGATTCTAGCTGGGGTTTGGTAGCGAAGCGGGAACTATGACGCAGAGAAAATGAATCCCGTTGCCCCGTGTCCTATGTCTCCGATCGGGAGGG
Source organism: Caballeronia sp. AZ7_KS35 (assembly GCF_023631045.1). Lineage (NCBI taxonomy): Bacteria > Pseudomonadati > Pseudomonadota > Betaproteobacteria > Burkholderiales > Burkholderiaceae > Caballeronia > Caballeronia sp. AZ7_KS35. The sequence goes on from NZ_JALQDV010000001.1 coordinate 219,811, forward strand.
CGATCGCTAGGTAGCAAGAGTCGCCGCGCTACAACAGTTTGCCTCGAATTGCAAGTGTCTCGTTGACAGCGCAGCGGCATTCCGGTATAACGGTCGTTGTTTTATAGCTTCGCCCAGCCGTGGTGGGTGCTCGCAGCGACTTCTGTCGCAACGCCTGGACTGTTCTTGTCCGGCGCTATATGACTTCCCTCTAGCAGTAACCAAGTGCAGGGTCGCTCCGGTGAGTGACCCGATGTACTTCGTTCGACCGTGCGTCAGTCGTGTGTAAGCGTGTTTTTCTCCATTGCCTTCAACGATGTTGTGTTGTGACACGGGGCGACCGAATCTCAAAATCTTCGTTTGTATAAATAGTAGGTGGGACAGTAGGACCGAGTGGGAAACAGACCAGTCGATGACAGGGACAGAAAACAGTTCCTGCGTTAGCCCATCAAGGGTGCGAAAACAAATCAAATCCGGGATACCTATCGCTCCCGGTGAACTCGAAGACCAAACGGTGGCCGGTCACGGGCGGATTCAGAAGCAACATGACAGTATCTGAATGCGTGTACGTAGGATTTCCACCTAGTAGCAGTCGAGTCTAAAGCGAAAGATCATGTGACGATCGATTAGCCACCCGCTTCGGCGGTGAGCAGAAAAACATGGAGACAGTGTAAATCTGTCGGCGGGGCAGAATCCCGTTTCAACCCCATCCCCTAGGAAGGATTCGGCACGTCTATAGATTTCATCTATGTTAGTTTTTGAGGGGTTTTTCTTAACCTTCCCGCGAAGCGGGCTGTTCACTGTTACCAGACAGTTAAAGCATCAGTTCGTCACCGGTCAGTCACAAGTAACTACAAAACAAGTGATAGGAGCGAAGCGACCAACCGAGCGAAGCGAGGTTCGGACTAGTGCAGTCAATTCAATAACAGCGGGGCCAAGCGGTACACCTAGACGGCGCGAAGCGACGGCTAAGAAATCGAAAACTGAGGAAACGACAGGTACAAGTGAAACTTCATCGGTCAAGATCAGCGCCTGGTGCGGGCCTCGCCAGAACTGAATACGAAGTTGCCTATCTGAGACGCACAAACAGGAAAACCCAATCGGTCACGTAATCCACGACTGGTGGGGCCTTTTTACTTCACAAGACAAAAGCAGAACCGATCTGACTTCACTGGCAACAAGTGAATTGCTCGTCCGCTGCGCTGCGCTTCGCTTCCTCACAAGATGCTGGCTTCCGCTTCGCTACAGCCGCATAGCGATTGGTTTGTTCATCGCTGGTCCTTTCCGTCACCAACAAGTCAGGAACCGGCCTATGCCCTTGCACTGACGTTGAATCGCCACTGCACGAACCGTCACGCGGACCTTCACCGGATCATGGCTGCATCGGTCCTGAACTTCGCGGGAATGTGCGGTTACGCGTTACCTGACTTGACCTTCAAACCCTGTTCGGTTCCGTGTTTCGGGACAAGGAAAACAAAAGCCCGAACAGTTCACCGCTGTTCCGGCTTCGTTCCAAACCGTCGCGTGTTGCTCAGTGGAGTTGCTGCAACACTGCTTGTTCCAGTTCGCCAATTGCGACACAGGTCGTCACAGTGCCGTCTGCACTTGGTGCGAACGATCCGGGAGTGGTTGACCCGAATGCGATTTGTTCGGTGTTGAAGCCACTTTGCCCGGTGAAAAGATACACGTTCGACTTCTTGTCCAGAATATAGCGCGCATCCACCGTGACCTACGCCTTGCTGACGGGGATTGGCATCTGCATCAGCGCGTGCAAAACCTCCCCGACCGAAGGATCGGCGAGAACCGTTTCTAGCACCCCTTCCAGGGCCGCTCTATCTTCACACACGTATCGTTGACTTCCGATAGTTACTGTGCATGGATAGCCGCTGTTCTCCTCTTCCCATTTGGCAAGCTCTGTTGCTTCGACGGTGCCGCTCGGTAAGAAGATCGCTGCGAGCCCCCAGTATTTCTCGGGCCGCAGTAGCGACAAGAGCGCGTTCTTCTGCCCCAGAATGTCAATCGCCGCATTGAACTGTCTGCGGCGAATTGCGACTTTACCGGCCGTTGCCACCGCAAGCTGCTGGTTTAGATCATCAAAAACCTCTTGAATCTCGGCCTTGTTTCTCTCCGCGTCTCTCGCGGCAGCAATTCCTTTGTTGAATGATTCGAGAAAATTTGCCATTTTATATTGCCTTTTCGACTACGCCGATAACAGGAAGGTGATCGAAGTTCATCGTCCCATTCTGTACGATCTCCGTATAACTCGCCACATCGACAATGTCAATGAGGTCTTCTCGTAGGTGCCAATTTGTCCTGCCGAGGAACGACGAAGAAAAGATTATCTGATCGAAAGTTCGCCATTTATCGTAGGCGTGAGAGTGATAGAAGTAACTGCCGCTCAGCCCTTTTTCTAAACTACCAGCCGAGTAGGGTCTGGTAGCGCCCATGCGTCGCCAGAAGGGGTTATAAAGTAGGTCAGGTTTTTTGGAGGCAAGTTGCCTGTCGCGCGTTGCCCGCAACTGCTTTGAAATAGCTGGATCAAATGGTTCGTCGTTAAAGTCGCCGAGAATCACGGCATGCGCATTGCCGTCCTGGAAGCCAGTCCGTTCCAGTTCGTCTCTTAATCGGACACCAAGAAGATGTCGATCGGCATCGTTTTCGTGACACCAGAGCCTACTCGGCCAATGCGATACGAAAAGATGGAGTGTCGGTTCATCTTGTCCGATCAGAAAATCAATCCGTTGAGCGACCTTTAGCGTGCTGGCCGACTTCCGCGAGACAAGGTCCTGATAGCCGATTAAGACCAGCTTCTCGGGCCTGTATAGTACGCATGTATCGAACGCGGTTCGGCCGATTTTAGCGATTCCGCTTTTCAGTTCGTAGCCGAGGGATTGCAAACCCGGACTCAGGTACTCTATGTCTTCCTGCGAAACCTCTCCCAATGCAATCGCATCAACTTGCAGTTGTTCCGCCAACAACTGGATCAACTCTGACGCCAGCTTTCTTTCTTCGGGCGTTGCACGGTTCGGTCGTGCCAAGGGCGAAAGACTAGTATTCCACCAAGCGAAGGACAGTTTCATCGTGCCGTTGCTGCATCAACCCTATCGGTTAGGAAACGCTTTATTGGAGTGTAGGGCGCAGACCTCCATCGTTCGCGACATCATCCGTGCTGCACTGACCTCCACGATGCGCGAAACGGATCGCGACGCCGGTCGCCGCCTCGCGGTTCTTCGCGCTCGGTGTGAGTGGCGGAATCGTGGTCGGTACGCGATGACATAGTAGCGCATTGCAGCGACGTTGCTTATGGATTCCGCTTGTGTTTGGGCTTGCAGAACGGTAGTGGCAGGCATTTCCTCGCCTGCGTCGATGACTTCCTTGGAACCCGAGCTCATGTGTGGTTCCCTTTAGGTACGTAAGGAACGCTCAGAATAGCGTAGCCGATAGCCTTCGGATGCCAAACAGAAGATGCGAACGAGAAAGGACGTCCTACCCCTGTCCGAAATCCAGCAGATCACGACTCCCCATTTTGGACATGTCGAAAAAATAGCTTGTATACGTTTCGTACATAGAGTAACATTCGTACCCCCATTTAGGACACTTCAAGGTGCTTATGACACGTATATTCGCTTACTGCCGGGTATCGACTGCCGATCAGACGACGGACAATCAAGTACAAGAAATCGCAGCAGCCGGGTTTGCAGTAACGAAGCAGCGCGTCATTGCCGAGACCGTCAGCGGGTCGGTTCCTGCTTTCGAGCGCAAAGGGTTTGCCAAACTGATGGACCGGCTAGAGGAAGGTGACGTGCTGATCGTCACGAAACTTGATAGGCTGGGACGCAACGCCATAGATGTACGGTCCACAGTCGAGCGACTGGCGTCCATCGGAGTTCGGGTTCACTGTCTCGCCCTTGGTGGCGTGGACCTCACTAGTCCAGCAGGAAAGATGACGATGGGTGTCATCAGCGCGGTCGCCGAATTTGAGCGGGACCTTCTCATCGAACGAACCCAAGCCGGACTTCGGCGAGCAAAGGCAGAGGGCAAAGTATTCGGACGACCGTCGGCTTTGTCGGATGCACAACGTACTGTCGTGACCGAACGTCTTCGAGGGGGAATCTCGGTCGCGCAAATCGCGAGGGAGATGGGTACCAGCCGACAAACCATCATGCGTGTGCGGGACACGATGGTAAGGTCAACAGTGACCGAGATGGTATAGCGGTGACAGCGGTGGTCGCGGCGGTTATCAAACCTGTTTGACTGCGGACCGCAACGGTTTTGCCGACTGTAGCCGCCAATGATGTTGCCGACTGTGTACCAGAAGGAACCGCCCACAATGGACCAGCGGGGCCGCCGACTGTAGACCAATCGTATCCGATGATTGTCGCCGCCAATGATTGCAGGTGATTGTCGCCCCAATGGGATGGGTCATTGTCGTCGTCAATCGTGACGGTGACAGTCGTCGCCAATGGCGAGGGGCGATTGTTGCCTCAACGATTGCAGGTGATTGTCGCCGCCAGTGGTCACAGGCAATGCCTTTCGCGCGTTCGCGAAACTGTCAAATAACTACGGGAGAGATGTCTATGGGGAATGACAATGGCTTTCTTTCACTGGCAGGCTGCGACGACGAACGTGTGGGCGGAATCGTGGGACTTCTCGTAGGCGACGCGTTGGGCGTGAGCTTCGAATTCCACAACGCCGCCAGCATTCCAGCGCGAGAACTTATCGAAATGACGCCGCCGCCCGGATTCCAAACCGCACACTCCGGTGTCTCGCCGGGAACGTGGAGTGACGACGGATCGCAGGCCATTTGCCTTCTAGCAAGTCTGTTGCAGTGCGGGCGATTCTCGCTCTCGGACTTTGCGCAGAGGTTGCTGCAATGGGCGGACGAAGGTTACATGGCCGTGGATGGCGACGTGTTCGACATCGGCATTCAGACATCGCGGGCATTGCAACGACTTCGAGAAGGCAAGTCGCCGCGTGAATCCGGCGGTAGCGGCGAAAGGGACAACGGAAATGGCAGTTTGATGCGCGTTTTGCCGTTGGCATTGTGGCATCCAGGTTCAGACCGGGCCGTCGTCGGCGCAGCGCACGTTCAATCGCTTCCCACACACGCACATCCACGGTCGCAGGTGGCATGTGCGATTTATTCGCTTGTGGCACGCGCATACCTATGGAAGCTCGATGACCCTTGGACATGGGCGGACGCGCGTCTGCAAGCGGTCTATGAGCAATGGGCGGATGAAGCGTCTGCCCGCACATTCCTTGCGGAACTAGATGTACTGCGGCAATTTTTGAAGACAGAGACGCCGCGCGGAACTGGCTATGTGCTTGATACGCTACTGACCGCAAAAACGGCGCTTGAAGAGGGAACATTCCAAGGTGTCGCGCGGGCGGCGATCCAGTTCGGGAACGATACAGATTCAACCGCTGCTGTTGCGTGCGGGCTTGCAGGTCTCAGCTTCGGGATTGATGGTATTCCGACGCGATGGTTGGACCAATTGCGCGGCTTCGACCTGATCGAATCGTTGCTCGACATGTTGGCAAAAAGGCCGACCCCGGAACCGTTCGAGGACGATGAATGGGGAGGGGGCGGCGTAGATGGGATGCCGAGTGTGCTTATTGATTGGAGTGAAGCACGCGAGCGTCGGCGTCGCGCGAGGTAGTACGGTCAGTGGTTACCCGCCCGAAATCTTCAAACGAGGCCCCTCACGGAGGCACCCATGAAGTAAGCGTTGTTTCGTCCAGACGACAGACGCTCCACCTCTGCGCAAGTCTCGGTTGGCGTTTCGAAGCGGCGGCATGTCTTGATGATCGTTCAGCGTTAAAGACTAGAGCGATGAGGCCGTTATACCGGCTTTGCGCAAAGTCGAGGGGACTGGAATGATGCGTCGATTCATGGGTGCCGGACTGATGCTTGCCGTTTTGTCGGGCTGCGCTACCACCGGGACGGACGGGGTAGTACAGATCGGCCCTGATTTGTACATGATTGGTGGTCTAGGGAAGTTCACCGATTTCTCGGCGAGCGCCGTCAAGGCCCGCATGTTCCAAGATGCATCGAAGTATTGCGCAGATCAAGGGCGTGTTATGTCGCCTGTTGGCAGCACTGGAAGAGATTCGGGCTTCGGGACATACGCGTCCGCCGAAGTACAGTTCCGGTGTTTGACGGCGCGTGATTCGAAGGCTGCTACCTAATCACCGAACCGGAGAAGACCGATCTCCGCAGCAGTCGGTGCGCGGACCGGATGAGATCGACGCGGCCAGAAAAACGACAAGCGAGTTAGACGGGGTATTCGATGGGAACGATGTGGATGATCCGGGCGGACGGAGGAAGCCTTTACGAGGAGTTTCGCGAACGAGGTGTCGCGGCTATAGGCTGGACGCAGCTTGCTGCTCACGCCAAAGTCGGCACGACTAGAAAGGAGTTGACCGATCTTTACAAGTCGCTGGAACCTGCGACTAAAGAAAAGACAGCCATCTCCGGTGCCTCGCAGGTTTGGCGGTTTATGAACGAGATAAAGACCGGCGATCTTGTTGTCACTTATTCTCCTGCGAACCGAACGTACCTCATCGGCAAAGTCACGGGTGACTGCGAATATCGCGCTGATCTGGCGGACGCCGGGATGGCGTTAGTACGGAACGTTGCTTGGAAAGAGAAAGAAGTCGAACGCGACAGCTTGACCGACGCCACAAAGAACAGCCTTGGTTCGACGCTGACCGTATTTGTCGTTGCCGATTTTGCGATGCAGGAGCTTCTTGGAGAGGCAACGGGCGCGCCTATGCAGCCAGCGCCGGAGGTTTTGGAAGAACAGGTAGAAGCCGATCCGCTGTCAGGTATGGAAGCACTCGCGCTCGAACAGATCAAGGACATCATTAGCAAACTGGATTGGGCCGAGATGCAGGAACTAGTCGCTGGAATCCTTCGGGCGATGGGATACAAGACGCAGGTTTCTCCGGCTGGCAGTGACCGGGGAAAGGACATCATCGCATCCCCTGACGGCTTCGGATTCGAGCACCCACGAATCATTGTGGAGGTGAAGCATCGAAAAGGCCAGATGGGTACCAGCCAAATCCGAAGCTTCCTTGGCGGACGTCACCCCGATGATCGTGGCCTGTTCGTAAGCACTGGCGGGTTCAGTAAGGAGGCGTACTACGAGGCTGACCGTGCATCAGTGCCCCTGACGCTGTGGACATCAGACCACGTTGTGCGTGCGTTGATCGACCATTACGAAGACACCGACGCCGAGACGAAGCGCCTTGTACCGTTGAAGCGGACGTACCTTCCTGCCTGAGGTCAGCGATAGCGTGGAACACCATAACAAGATGATTCAAAGGATGGCCGACCGACTGGCTGACGAGTTTGGCGAATGCGTGCGACAGACGGTTAAGGTTATGGCATGGAACGTTCGCCCTGACCTTGGCGCTGTCTTGCAAATCGATCAGCCTGCGAGTGGACAAGGAGCTTATATTTGGCTTCCGTACCCAGATGACGGACAGACGATTCCAGAGATCGCCTTGGAATATCCAGCAGAATCTGGACGCCATAGCAACACATATGCTTCGCCCGGTCTCAAACGGGGGCAGCCGGCATTGAAACTACACGTTAGAACTGAAAGCGAAGCGGACGGCTTCATCGCGTTTACCAAGGCGCTTCGAGACTCGCTGCCGTTGCCCGAAGTGACGCGTGAGGTCGAAGATTTTGAAAGCCCGGTCAAAATCGACGCTTCGAACATGCCGAAGACGCCTGAGCCGCGACCACGTCGAGAAGCAATTCCTCGCGTCGTCCAGCGAGAGGTCTGGCAGCGAGATGGTGGGCGTTGTGTGGAATGCAGTACACGCGAAAAGTTGTGCTTCGACCATATCGTGCCGTTCTCGCGCGGCGGGAGCAACACCGTTAGAAACATCCAGTTGTTGTGCGAGCGATGCAACCTGACGAAGGGGAACCGCATTTAGTGAATCCGAGTCCCGGGAACATGTTGAAAGCGGAGTGCAAAAAACGTGCGGAATCTTTCTTCTTCGAACGCGCGCAAGGGTTGGTAACTTTCTGGCCGACCGGGACTGTCGATGCAACCGGAGAGGAACCTGACATCGTTGTGGACCGACCAGGAGGACGGTATGGCGTTGAAGTGACCGAGATGCTGCGTGGGGAGGTTCGTGCGGTCGAAGAAACGCGCAGACTGATCTGCGAGAAAGCCCGGACCCGTTTCCTGCGCGCCATTGAGGCCGACTGCCTCGATGTGAAAGTAATCTTCCGGGAGCATCTCGCGCTCAGTCAGAAGGATCAAGATTCGGCGGCAACCAAGCTTGCTGCAATAGTCGGTTGCCGGATCGTGTCGATACCCTCGGGTGTGCTGTCGGTTAGGTTGGAAGAGGTCAAGGATTTCGAATCGGACTTGTTTGTTTCCGTCTGGCTGCACCATCATCCGAACTGCCCTCGCTCTCGGTGGCAGCCGGTCAGTGCGTGGTGGGTACCGGTTGCGTCGCCAGCCGATGTGCAAACCGCGATTGACAAGAAGGAATGCAAGGTTGCTGCGTACCGGAAACGCGTTGAGAACGTCTGGCTGTTGATCGTGTTGCAGGGGTTCAGCGGGTCCGCGACATGGTCTCTAGACGAAGCGGTGTTCTCGCATCGATTCAGCACTACGTTCGACGGCGTCGTGTTGCTGGACAACGCGATGAACAAGGCGCACTTGATCGGCACGCACCCCTGACCAAGGAAGGGTGGATCAACGATGCGCCGATACCAGCATCTTGCTGTCCGGTGCCGTCCAAGAGGTTACACATCGGTTAAATCAAATGGGTCAGGAAGCGCGGAAGGTAATGAAGGTAATGCTTGCGGTGAACTTGAATCTGGAATCGCAATGACAATCGATAAGACGTTCTGCTTAATTCACGAGACAGGGGCCGAGCTTTACCCTTATACGATCAAGAATCGGCTCACGGGAAACGTGGCTTTCCGAGTTGCAGCACCGGGAAACCGAGACGCGCACGGTTTGGCCGAGGAGATCACGGACATCGCGGTCGTGAAGGACAAGGTCTATCGACACGGTTACTCGGTGCGGGCGAAGACTGCGGACGGGCTTCGCCACGGTTCTTACCGTATTCATGGAGGCAGGATTGTGGGTGCACTGCCGCCTGTAGAGCAGTAGTCCTTGGTTCGCCGCAATGAAGGAGCCACGTCATGCAGAAATCTCAGCGCGGGCGGCGCGAACTGTTAGGTCGATACGGGCGAATTACCAGTTGGGATGCGAGCGTGTCAGAGCGTGCAGACCGGCCTCGCGGTCGCCAACCGAGTCGCGGGAGTCACGCATCGATTCAGTTCGAGGGTGAGTTGACAGAAGCGGTAAATGATGTGACTCGGTTCATGATCCAAGTGTCGCCAACGGAGAAGCCGGACATTGGCAATACCGACGTGCCGAACGTTGGCGCATTCATATCGATCAAGCCAATCTTGCAGGGCGTAGTTGACATGACGGAGGGCCACTTTCACCAGTTGCTAACTCTCGCCGCGTCAGGCCGCTTGGCATGGTGCTTCGTCGCGTTCACAGTGCCGTATCGTCGGTCCGCTTTAATCGTCACTACCGATTTCAACACACGCCCGCCCGACGAGGAGACTTAACCGTTGTGCGGGGAACTCCCGTTCTGCCGACTACATGGTGGAGGCTACCTCCGTGTTCTCCGCAACGTTCATCCAAGCTTCATCGCCAGTTCGCACGCATCAATCGACACGTATCGTTGAAGCATATTCGCCGTTGTGTGACCCGAGATGGCGCGAAGTTCGAGAACCGAAAGGCCCTGCTTTGCCAACTTCGTCAGTGCGTCGTGTCTCAGATCGTGGAACGTGAAGTTGGTGATGCCCGCCCTCGTAACTGCTCGTTCATATGCCTGTTTCAAGGCTTCCATTGAAACCGGAAAAGCACGTCCATCAAGGCTACGAGGAAGCGCATCGAGCATGGCGGCGCATGCGGACGACAGCGGTATCCTTCGCGGTTGCCCGGTCTTCGTGACCCGTAGAACAGCCGTTCTGTTTTGCAGGTCCACATCGTCCCACGTCAACGCAAGAATTTCGCCGCGTCTGGCAGCGGTTTCGAGGGCGAACACGACCACCGGTCTGATCCAAGGGTTCTGGCACTGGTTGCAAGCGGCGATCAGCGCAGTCCTCTCGGACGCCGTCAGTACCCGATCTCGCGCCCTGCCGGATCGCGGCTTTCGGATGAGGCTGACAGGATTGCTTGGTAGACGAATTCCCCATTCGCGGATCGCGATGCTGAATACGTGTCCAAGAAGCTGTAGTTCTCGCAATGCAGTTCCTGACGACACCTCCGCAAGCCGAGCATCCCGCCACGATGCGACCATCTGTGGGGTAATGGTGTAGACCGAGTGCTTGGCGAGGCCCAATTTTTTGAAGGTTTCAATCCTGTAAGATTCGGCGCGACTGCCCCGCTTGCCGGTACTAACCTCCTTCGCATACCGATCAAGAAGTTCCGACAGCAGGACCTTCCGGTCGTCCGAAGTGTCCATCCATTGCCCGGCATCGATCAGCCGTTCTTGCTGTCTCGCCCATTTCTCCGCATCTTTCCGAAGCGCGAAAGACTTCGATTGGGTTTGATAACCCTGCCGCTTCACGATTGCCTGCCAGCGGTCGTTGCGTTGTCGAATCGTTGCCATCACTACTCCAAGGGTGACAGCAGGGTGACAAACCGGTTCAATGAGGACGGAAAAAACAGCTAACCCATTGATTTTTGGGGTAGCTCAGCTGGGAGAGCGTCGCGTTCGCAATGCGAAGGTCGGGAGTTCGATCCTCCTCCTCCCACCACGAATCCAAAGGGCCTGCCTCAAACCCCAGGCCCTTTCCCATTTCTGCACCCATCTGCACTTCCCCAACCGGCTAAACTGATCGCCATACAAAACATGCGAGGCCCGCATGCACTTCGAAATCCGCGAAATCGACCACGTCGTCATCCGCTGCGCCGATCTCGACCGCATGGTGGACTTCTATCGCGTCGTATTAGGTTGTCCGGTCGAGAAGGAGCAGCGCGATATCGGCCTCGTGCAGATGCGCGCGGGCCGTTCGCTGATCGATCTGCTGGCCGTCGGCGCGAAAATCGATCGGCCGGAGAGCGGTCAGCCCGGCGCGGGTCGCAATATGGATCATCTGTGCGTGCGCGTCGAACCGTTCGATGCCGACACGTTACGCGCGCATCTCGAAAAGCATGGCGCGCGCATCGGTGAAGAGGCGCGACGATACGGCGCCGAAGGCTTCGGCCCGTCGCTCTATTTCTTCGATCCGGAAGGCAACATGATCGAGTTCAAAGGTCCGCCCGACGTCTGATGTTCAGGCCGCGCCGTCCTTCAGAACGTTCCAGCGGATCGCGACGGCGTCGGCAGTCTCGCTGCCTAGCGTGACGTCGCCGTCCTGCACCATCATCTGCAAACGCATCGTCCGTTCGGCCAGCTTGCCGAGCGCTTCTGCGGTGCCATCCGCGAGCGACCGTACCGTCACGTTCTGCAACCGTTCGACCTTGCCCTTCACGCCGTTCCACCAGATATCCGCGGTCTTTCCCGCATACGCGATCACGATCACGCGCTCCGAGCGGCCACTCGCCTTCGAGATGCGCCGTTCGTCCGGCTGGCCGACTTCGATCCACGTCTGGATCTGTCCGGTGAGATCCTTTTGCCACAGATCGGGCTCATCCGTGTCGGACAAGCCTTTGCAGAATTCGAGACGCTCGTCGGCGAACATGCCGAACGCGGCGACGCGCACCATCATCCGTTCGTCCGTCTCCGAGGGATGGCGCGCAATGGTCAGGGAATGATCGCCGTAGTAGTGGCGATCCATGTCGGCAATTTGCAGGTCTGCCTTGTAGATCGTGGATTTGAGTGCCATTCAGCATCGGACGCCGGTCTTTCGGCCAGCGGAAAAGAATTGTCGAGATGGCGCGAGCGTTTGCGCGCCAAACCGACATTGTGCGGGGAATCGAAGGAAATTTGGAAGACGCCGACGCGCACGATCGTGCTTCGATCGCGGCGGAATGGATCGATGGCCTGTTGCCGACGATTAATTCACGGATAAATCCCGCTTCCGGCGCAATTCAATAATCGCGCCGGATCGTCGGCTGGATATTCTGCGAGGAACCGCTTATTGATCGATGAAACGATCCGCGGTCCACATACCTTGCGTGTCGCTATTTGAGGCGTTGACGAATTCGATGTCATGGCCCACCACGCGAATCACGCGAAAATGCGAATCGACCGGAGTCGAAATGCATTCGAAACCCTCGAAGAACTGCTGCATCTTCTGATGCTCGCCGGCTTTCGCGTGTTGATCGGCCGAATCGAACTTGTCCTTGGATAAGCAGCCATACGAGTTTGGCCTGAAAGTGAACGTCTGCTGAGGCTGAATAACGCCGTCCTGGGCTTGCGCTGCGGAAACGGTTGCAAACAAACCCATCATCGCGAAGAGAATACCGACGCGTCTTTTCATGTATAGCCCCCAAACGAAACCGTTTCGAAATTAGCTATGTATTTAAAAGCGGCTGACCGCAAAACTCATGCTAGTTGAGCGAGGCAAACTTGCAAGCATATGTTATGTGCGACCGCAACACGTCAGAATGTCGCAGGCGCTTTTCATGTGAAGCGGTGATTGAAATCCAGATAAAAATCGCGAAACGAAGCGCGAAAAGGAATGAAAGCTCGCTCTTATGCCGGAAGGACTGCGACAATTTGCCTCCCGCGCGCGCGTGGTGCGTTGCATTAGACGCACGTGAGACTGATCCAACACATAACGACCGATGCGCTCTGCGCGCGTCAAGATGGCCAATCGGCCTATTGCAAGCGTTCGGCGTTCATGGATAAATCGACGCATCGAACTCTGGAGATCAAGCATGACCCTTGCCCAATGGCTGCCGTTCGCGATCGCGTCGGCGATCCTCGTCGCAATTCCCGGCCCAACCGTGCTGCTCGTCGTGTCCTACGCGCTCGGCCACGGCCGCAAGTACGCATTCGCGACGACCATCGGCGTCGCGCTCGGCGACCTTACCGCGATGACCGCATCAATGCTCGGCCTCGGCGTGGTGCTGGCGGCATCGGCTGAATTGTTCATGGTCGTGAAGTGGATCGGCGCGGCGTATCTCGTGTACCTCGGCATCAAGCTTTGGCGCGCGCCGGTGGTCGATACGGACGCGGTCCAGCCTACCGGCGAACTGCGCACGAGCCGAATCATGGCCCACGCATACGCCGTTACGACGTTGAACCCGAAGAGCATCATTTTCTTTGTCGCGTTCGTGCCGCAATTCGTCGATCCGCACGCGGCGAGCGTGTCGCAGATCGCGATTCTCGAAGCAACCTTCGTCGGACTGGCGGCCGCCAACGCGTTCGCCTACGCGCTGCTCGCGTCCGGCGCGCGCAAGGCGATCCGCAAGGCTTCCGTGCAGCGCGCGGTGAACCGCACCGGCGGCGCGCTCCTGATGGGCGCGGGCATTTTCGCCGCGGCATGGAAAAAAGCAGCATGAGTCAGCCGGACGATTGGACCGCAAGCGCGCGGCGCGTGTATTTCGGCCTGCTCGACGACTGGAACAGGCAGGACGCGGCCGCGATGGCGGCGCGCTTCACGGAGCGCGGCAGTCTTGTCGGTTTCGACGGCAGCGCCATCGACGGGCGCGCCTGCATCGAGGCGCATCTTCAGCCGATATTCGCCCAGCATCCGACGCCGCGTTTCGTCGCGAAGGTGCGCGAGGTGAGGCGCATGGCGAACGGGCAGACGTTGCTGCTGCGTGCCGTCGCGGGCATGTGGCCGCGCGGCGCGACGGCGCTCGAGCCGAGTCTGAGCGCGGTTCAGACGATGGTGCTGTCGCTTTGCGATGGCGTGTACCGGATCGAGATGTTCCAGAACACGCCTGCCGCGTTTCACGGACGGCCGGAAGAAAGCGAAAAGCTCAGCGTGGAATTGCGCGAGCTCGGCAAACCGGCGGGCGCGTAGTTATTTGGACGTCTACTTTCCGATGCAGAAGCGGCTAAAAATCACGCCGAGCAAGTCATCGGAAGTGAATTCGCCCGTGATCGCGTTGAGATCGTCTTGCGCGAGCCGCAGTTCTTCCGCGAAAAGATCGAGCACTTGCGACTGTTGATCGGCATGTCCGGCGGCGAGCGCGAGATGTTCCCGCGCCTCGCGCAGCGCGATCAGATGACGCTCGCGGGCGAGATACACGCTCTCTGCGCCCGCTTGCCAGCCCGCGATCTTCAGCAGCTCGTCGCGCAGCAGCGAAATGCCATCGCCGGTTTTCGCCGACAGATTGACTTCGCGCGCGTGACCTTCCGCATCGCGCACAGATGACGGCGCGCCCGCGAGGTCTGTCTTGTTCATCACTCGCACGACGGGCACGCCAGCCGGAAAGCGCGCCGCGATGGCCTGATCTTCCGGCGTCACGCCTTCGCGCGCATCGAGCAGATGCAGCACGACATCAGCGCGCTCGATTTCGCCCCACGTGCGCTCGATGCCAATGCGCTCCACCTCGTCCTGCGTCTCGCGCAGCCCCGCCGTGTCGATGATGTGCAGCGGAATGCCTTCGACCTGAATCGTCTGCGCGACCTTGTCGCGCGTCGTTCCGGCAATCGGCGTGACGATCGCCAGTTCCGCGCCCGCGAGCGCATTCAGCAGCGACGACTTGCCCACGTTCGGCTGGCCCGCGAGCACGACCGACAAACCCTCGCGCAAAAGCGCGCCCTGACGCGCGTCGGCGAGAACCGTGTCGAGCCGCTCGCGGATGCGCGCGAGCTTCCCGCGCGCGTCCGCGGCTTCGAGAAAGTCGATCTCTTCCTCGGGAAAATCCAGCGTCGCTTCGACGAGCATGCGCAGCGTAATCACGTCTTCGACCAGCGCATGGATCTCGCGCGAGAACGCGCCTTCCAGCGAACGCCCGGCCGAGCGCGCGGCGGCTTCGGTGCTCGCTTCGATCAGATCGGCGACGGCCTCCGCCTGCGCCAGATCGAGCTTGTCGTTGAGAAACGCGCGTCGCGTGAATTCACCCGGCTCGGCGAGCCGCAGGCCGAAATCGCGGCCGGCTTCGATCGCCCGTTGCAGGACGAGTTGCAGCACGATCGGGCCGCCGTGTCCTTGCAACTCCAGCACATGCTCGCCGGTGTAGGAGTTGGGCGCGGGGAAATAGAGCGCGATGCCGCGGTCGAGCGCTTCGCCGTTGCCGTCGCTAAACGGCACGTAGCTCGCATGACGCGGCGCGAGCGCCTGGCCGCACAACGCGTGCATCGCCTTTTGCGCGGCGGCCTCGCCTGCGCGACCGAACGACAGCCGCACGACGCCGATCCCGCCACGCCCCGGTGCGGTGGCGATTGCGACGATTGGATCGGTGTCGTTGCTCAGCATGTCGATGCGCAATGTGATGGTTTCAAAGTGCGGGCATTGTATCGCGGCGTCTGATTCCCTTTGTCCAGCGCTGTCGGAAGCGTCCCGTATGAATTATCTTTTTTGAGATAGAGGATCCCAACGAAACGGAAAGCGAAATTTCGTGCATTGAAGAACGCAAGCCGCGCAGCGATTGGCGATATGATGCAAGCTCGCTGCCAAACGGCAATCAACAACAACACTTAATCAAGATAAAGAGGCGCAGCCTCGCGCCAAAAGTAGCGCAATTGGTTGACTGGTAAGCAGCGATTGCCTCGCACAATCCAGCCCATGCCTACACCACAAGAAAAGGCCGATTTCTCCGAGCGGCTCAAATTCTCGATGACCCGCGCACCCGAAAAGATGCGCGGAGCGACTGATCTCGCATTGCACTTCAACCTGCGCTATCAAGGCGAGCCCGTTTCGCCGCAGACGGCGCACAAGTGGCTCACCGCGCGTTCGATCCCGACCGCCGACAAGCTGAAGACGCTCGCCGACTGGTTCAAGGTCGACCAGCACTGGCTGCACTACGGGCCGCCGCCGAGCGGCAATCCGCAGGTCACGCCGAAGCCGCTTGCGCGCGACGAGCAATATCCCGCGTCCGAGGAGACGCTCGAACTGGCGACGAAGATCGAAGCGCTGTCGCCGCATCATCGATACTTGCTCGAGGAGCTCGTCGAGCAGTTCTACGGATCGATGAAGCGGTAAATTCCCACTCCACCAAAACAAAACGCCCGGCCAGAGCCGGGCGTTTTCGCATCAGAAGCAGACGCAGCGCTTACGCCGCCTTCTTACTCTTTCCCATCATGCGCGTGATGTAGTACTGCTGCGCGATCGACAGCACGTTGTTCACCACGTAGTACAGCACGAGACCGGCCGGGAAGAAGAAGAACATGACCGAGAACGCGATCGGCATGAACATCATCATCTTGGCCTGAACGGGGTCCGGCGGCGTGGGGTTCAGCTTCGTCTGCAGGAACATCGAGACGGCCATCAGCACCGGCAGGATGAAATACGGGTCTTGCTGCGACAGATCGTGAATCCAGCCGATCCACGGCGCGCCGCGCATTTCCACCGACGACAGCAGCACCCAGTACAGCGAGATGAACACCGGAATCTGCACGACGACCGGCAGACAGCCGCCGAACGGATTGACCTTCTCGGTCTTGTACAGCGACATCAGTTCGGCGTTCATCTTCTGCGGATCGCTCTTGAAGCGCTCGCGAATCTGCTGCATGCGCGGCGTGATTTCCTTCATGCGCGCCATCGACTTGTAGCTCGCCGCCGACAGCGGGAAGAACACGGCCTTGATGAGCAGCGTGAGCAGCACGATCGCCCAGCCCCAGTTGCCGACGTAGCTGTGAATTTTCTCGAGCAGCCAGAAGAGCGGCTTGGCGATGATCGTCACCATGCCGTAATCCTTCACCAGCTCCAGACCCGGCGCGATGCCTTCGAGCATGCGCTCTTCTTCCGGACCGGCGAAGAGACGCGCATCGACGTTCACGGTCTGTCCCGGCGCGATGGTCTGCGCGGGCATCGTCACGCCGACGCGGTACAGGTCCGGGTCGATCTTCTGCACGTAGATGTCGCGCTTCACGCCTTGCTGCGGAATCCACGCGGACGCGAAATAGTGCTGCACCATCGCGATCCAGCCGTTATCCGACGAGGTCTCGAACGTTGCCTTGTTCTTGTCGATGTCGGAGAAGTCGATCTTCTGGAAGTGCTTCTGATCCGTGTAGACCGCCGGCCCGATGAAGGTATGCGAGAAGCGCGGCGTCTCGACCGGCGTGTTGTCGCGCACGAGCTCCATGTAGAGCTTCGGCGTGACCGGCGCGGTGCCCACGTTCTCGATCTTCGTATCGACGTTGATCACATAGCTGCCGCGCGTGAACGTGTAGGTCTTGATGACCTTCACGCCACCCTTCGCGGGCGATTCGAACGCGATCTTCAGCGTCTTTTCGTCGCCCGTCAGCGAAGTCTGGCCGGGAACGGGCGTGAAGATGTCGTTGTGATTCGGGAAATCGCCGCCGAGCAGGCCCGTGCGCGCGAGATACGTGTGGTTCGCGGTGTGATCGAACAGCGTGATGTAAAGGTCCGGCTGCTTGCCGTCGCCTTCCTTGACCAGCGAAAGCTTGGAGAGCGTGCCGCCGCGCGTGTCGATTTCACCGGAATACACGTCCGTCGTGAACTTGACGAGCTGCGATTGCGCCGTGGCGGGCGGCGTCGTCGATCCGGGAGCGGCCGTGCCCGCGGGCGCGTTCGGCAGTTCGGACGGCTGCGCGCCGGATGCGGCCGAGCCCGGTGCCGGGTTGCTGGCGGTCTTCGCCGGTTGCGTCGCGCTCGGGAAGAACATCGACGGGCGCCCATGGTCGCGTTGCCAGTTGTCGAACAGCAGGACAACTGACACGAAGAAGATGACCCATAGGACGGTGCGTTTGATATCCATGCGTTGTCTCAGTGTCGATCGGAAAGCGCTTTAGCGCCGTTTGGTGTTGAAAGCTTGTCTTGCCCGGGGCTTGTGGCGTCCGCGCCAGATTCTTGTGCGTTGGGAGGCGGCACGAGATCGACGCCGCCCGCCGAAAGAGGATGGCAGCGGCAAAGCCGCTTCACGGCGAGATACGTGCCATGCGCGGCGCCATGATACTGGATTGCCTCGCGCGCGTAGTCGGAACAGGAAGGATAAAAGCGGCACCGGTTGCCGAGCAGAGGGCTCACAGCAACCTTGTAGAAGCGCAACAACGCGATGAGTGCCGTTTGCATAAGCTTCGCGCCGCGCGCCGGACTTGCCGTGGAGGCGAGTCTGCGCAATCCGCGCTTCATGACCCTGACGGGCCGGATGATTCGTCGACGGCGGGCGCCTCGGGCGGCGCCGCCACGGTTTCGGCCCTGCGGCGCGCGGCTTCGCGCACGGCACGGTCGAACAAAGTTTCCAGCTCGCTGCCGACGAGCGCCCGAAGCGGCGGGGAGCTCGCGCTCGGCATTGCCTTGCGGTCGATCTTCGCGTGCAGCCGCACGAGAATGTCGAATCCGTCCAACTGCGTGCGACGCAGCCGGAACGCATCGCGCGCAAGCCGTTTGATCAGATTGCGCGTGACGGCGCGCGGCGCCTGCTTCTTGCCGATCACCAGCCCGAGCCGCGCTTCCTTTCCGGACGGCTTGCCGTACAGAACGAAATGCGGCGAACGGCGCCAGGGGCGCAAACGAAAAACGGATGAGAACTCATCCGTTTTCAGCAGCCTTGCGGCCTTGGGGAACGCGGCCTGCGCCGGCAACTGAACGATGTCCTGTCTCAAGACTTCTATGCGGCGCGTGAGCGGCTCGCCGTCGAGTGCGACATCCAACCGCGAGCGAACACTCGGCAGACTTAGATGGCCAGGCGCTTGCGGCCCTTCGCGCGGCGAGCGTTGATGACCTTGCGGCCGCCAGCGGTCTTCATGCGAACGCGAAAGCCGTGGGTGCGCTTGCGACGGGTAACGGAAGGTTGGTAAGTACGTTTCATGGTGCTCTCACTTGAGTTGATTGACCGCGCGGGCTAAGGCTCCAGTGTGGTCACTGCAAGCGCGATGGCCGGAGGTTCAGGAATTCTGTTTTCGCGGAACCCGCTATTTAAACCGTTTTCCTATTGACCGTCAATAGTTTAGCGCCACCGAACGCGTATTCCGGCGCATTTCCACCGCGTCCGACGTGCTGATTTGACCCTGTGGATAACTCGCGCGCCACCCTCGTTTGGCGTTAGAATCTCGCCTTACTCCCAAATATCCGCCCGCTGCTTCGGCCCGCCGTCCGCCCGCAAACCCTTGCGGCGTAAGCCTCCGGAGCATCCCTGCTCGGCCGTGCCGGGACTTGTCCGAACGTTCGGCAAGCACGGCCCGCAGGTGCGGAGCAAACCATAACGACCGCATTCGATGAACGATTTCTGGGAACACTGTTCCGCACTGCTTGCGCGCGAACTCACGCCGCAGCAGTACGTCACGTGGATCAAGCCGCTGACCCCGGTCGACTTCGATGCCGGCGCGAACACCTTGCGCATCGCCGCTCCCAATCGCTTCAAGCTCGACTGGGTGAAGAGCCAGTTCTCGGGCCGCATCGCCGATGTGGCGCGCGACTTCTTCAGCGCGCCCATCGACGTGCAATTCGTCCTCGATCCAAAAGCGACCGCGCGCAACGCCATCGGCGGCGGACCGAATGCCGCGCCACGTCCGACCGCGAGCGCGCCCGTCGCGCCGCGCGCCCCGGCGCCGGCTGCGGCCGCGCCTCAGGCGCCGACGGTTGTTGCGCATGCGAACGCCACCGCGCACATCAACGCGCTCGCCGCAGAAGCGGCACAGCAGGCGCAAGCCACGCAGGAAGATCAGGCCGATCTCGACCTGCCGAGCCTCGACGCCAACGAAGCCGCTGCCGGCCGACGCACGTGGCGTCCGGGCGGCGCGCCTTCGGCCGCGGGTGAAAACGATTCCGCCTACGAGCGCTCGAAGCTGAATCCGGTGCTGACGTTCGACAACTTCGTCACCGGTAAGGCGAACCAGCTCGCGCGCGCGGCGGCCATTCAGGTCGCGGACAACCCCGGCATTTCGTACAACCCGCTCTTTCTGTATGGCGGCGTGGGTCTCGGCAAGACGCACCTGATTCACGCCATCGGCAATCAGTTGCTGATGGACAAGGCGGGCGCGCGCATCCGCTACATCCACGCTGAACAATACGTGTCCGATGTCGTGAAGGCGTACCAGCGCAAGGCGTTCGACGACTTCAAGCGCTATTACCACTCGCTCGATCTGCTGCTCATCGACGATATTCAGTTCTTCTCCGGCAAGTCGCGCACGCAGGAAGAGTTCTTCTACGCGTTCGAGGCGCTCGTCGCGAACAAGGCGCAGGTCATCATCACGAGCGACACGTATCCGAAGGAAATCTCCGGCATCGACGATCGCCTGATCTCGCGCTTCGACTCCGGTCTCACGGTCGCGATCGAGCCGCCCGAACTGGAAATGCGCGTCGCGATTCTGATGAGGAAGGCGCTGTCGGAAGGCGTGAGCCTGTCGGAGGACGTCGCGTTCTTCGTCGCGAAGCATCTGCGCTCGAACGTGCGCGAGCTCGAAGGCGCGCTGCGCAAGATCCTCGCGTATTCGAAGTTCCATGGCCGCGACATCACGATCGAACTGACCAAGGAAGCGCTCAAAGACCTGCTGACGGTGCAGAACCGGCAGATCTCGGTGGAGAACATCCAGAAGACGGTGGCCGATTTCTACAACATCAAGGTCGCCGACATGTATTCGAAAAAGAGGCCGGCTAACATTGCGCGCCCGCGCCAGATCGCGATGTATCTGGCGAAGGAACTGACGCAGAAGAGCCTGCCCGAGATCGGCGAACTGTTCGGCGGACGCGATCACACGACCGTGCTCCACGCGGTGCGCAAGATCGCGGCCGAGCGCGGCACCGATGCGCAGTTGAACCACGAACTGCACGTGCTCGAACAGACGCTGAAGGGCTAAGCGACCGATCGACGCTTTGCCAGGAACGCACGCGTCATTTATTGCGCCCGGCGGCCTGTTTTTTAACGAAAACGTCCCCATTTTTAGGGAGCGGTTCCGTTTTGAGGCACAATATAGGTTTAGCCGTCCGTGGCCTGGGCGGCATTCGAGCGCAGTTTTCGCGAGTGACCGGCGGGGGGCCGGCAACGCGTGTTACGAGGTTGTCCGTCGGGCAAATCTGGTGGCGAAACCGGCGGACAGGCCGTCACATCAACGAAGGAACTCTATGCAACTGGTCAAGACCGAACGAGATAATCTTCTAAGGCCGCTGCAAACCGTGAGCGGCATCGTAGAACGCCGCCATACGTTGCCGATCCTCGCGAATTTGCTCATCACCAAGAACGGCGCCGATGTGTCGTTCCTCTCGACCGACCTCGAACTCCAGATCACGACGCGCGCCGATTTCGGCGTCGGCAGCGATCAGGTCGCCACGACGGTCGCAGCGCGCAAGCTGCTCGACATTCTGCGCGCGATGCCTTCGGGCGAAGTCGTGCTCGACCTCTCCGACAAGCGTCTCACGGTGCGTTCGGGCAAGAGCCGCTTCGCGCTCCAGACGCTCGCCGCCGACGAATTTCCCACGGTCAACCAGGCTACTGACTTCGGCGCGAGCCTTTCGGTTCCGCAGAAGACGTTCCGCCAGTTGCTCGGCATGGTTTATTTCGCGATGGCCCAGCAGGACATCCGCTACTACCTGAACGGCATGCTGCTCGTGGTGGATGGCGACCAGCTGATGGCGGTCGCGACCGACGGCCACCGTCTCGCGTTCTCGTCGATGAAGATCGAAGGTTCGTTCCCGCGTCAGGAAGTCATCATTCCGCGCAAGACGATTCTCGAGTTGCAGCGCCTGCTCGAAGACATCGACGACTCGTTGAAGATCGACATCGCCGCGACGCAGGTGAAGTTCAGCTTCGGTCAGGTGGAACTGGTGTCGAAGCTCGTCGAGGGCAAGTTCCCCGACTTCCAGCGCGTGATTCCGAAGTCGCACAAGAACACGTTCGAGATCGGCCGCGAAGAGTTGCAGCGCTCGCTGCAGCGCGCGGCGATTCTCACGTCCGACAAGTTCAAGGGCGTGCGCTGCCTCGTCGAGCCGGGCCAGCTCAAGATCATGTCCACGAACGCGGACCAGGAAGAGGCGCAGGAAGAACTGGAAATCGCTTATCAGGGCGATTCCGTCGATATCGGATTCAACGTCACGTATCTGCTCGACGTGCTCGCGAATCTGAAGGTCGACACGCTCAAGGTGAGCCTTGGCGACGCCAATTCCAGCGCGCTCATCACGATTCCCGAGAACGAGGAATTCAAGTATGTGGTGATGCCGATGCGTATCTGACGCACGCAATACCGAGAACACTCCAAGGGGCGGCGCGCCCCTTTGGCGTTTTTAAGGTGTTTTGAAAAGTTCGAGCAGTAATCGCAGCGTTATCGAAGCAGTGTCGAAGCAGTGACGCAGAACCGGAAAAAATCCATGACTGAAAACACAAATTCGCAACCCGACAACAAGCCTGACAACAGCTACGGCGCATCGTCGATCCAGATCCTCGAGGGTCTGGAGGCCGTGCGCAAGCGGCCGGGCATGTATATCGGCGATACGTCGGATGGCACCGGTCTGCATCACCTCGTTTTCGAAGTGTTGGACAACTCCATCGACGAAGCGCTCGCCGGATATTGCGACGACATTCACGTCGTCATTCACGCGGACAACTCGATTTCCGTCACCGACAACGGCCGCGGCGTGCCCACGGGTCTGAAGCGCGACGACAAGCACGATCCGAAGCGTAGCGCCGCCGAAATCGTGATGACCGAGTTGCACGCGGGCGGCAAATTCGACCAGAACAGCTACAAGGTGTCGGGCGGCCTGCACGGCGTGGGCGTGTCGTGCGTGAACGCGCTGTCGGAATGGCTGCGCTTGACCGTGCGCCGCGACGGCAAGAAGCACTTCATGGAGTTCGCGCGCGGCGTCGTGCAGAACCGCGAGCTCGTCGAGGAAGACGGCGTGCAGTATTCGCCGATGCCGGTCGTCGGCGAAACGGAAAATCGCGGCACCGAAGTGCACTTTCTGGCGGACGCGACTATCTTCGGCAATGTCGAATTCCACTACGACATTCTCGCCAAGCGCATGCGCGAGCTTTCGTTCCTGAACAACGGCGTGCGGATTCGCTTGACGGATCAGCGCACCGGCAAGGAAGACGATTTCGCGTTCGCGGGCGGCGTGAAGGGTTTCGTCGAGTACATCAACAAGGCAAAGCAGGTGCTGCATCCGACCGTATTCCACGCGGTCGGCGAGCGCGAGAACGTAACCGTCGAAGTGGCGATGCAGTGGAACGACAGCTTCAACGAAAGCGTGCTGTGCTTCACTAACAACATTCCGCAGCGCGACGGCGGCACGCACTTGACGGGCCTACGCGCGGCGATGACGCGCGTCATCAACAAGTACATCACCGATAACGACATCGCGAAGAAGGCGAAGGTCGAGACCACCGGCGACGACATGCGCGAAGGTTTGTCGTGCGTGCTGTCGGTGAAGGTGCCGGAGCCGAAGTTCAGCTCGCAGACGAAGGACAAGCTCGTGTCGTCGGAAGTGCGCGCGCCGGTCGAGGAAATCGTCGCGAAGGCGCTGGAAGATTATCTGCAGGAAACGCCGAACGACGCGAAGATCATCACGGGCAAGATCGTCGATGCCGCGCGTGCTCGCGATGCCGCGCGCAAGGCGCGTGAGATGACGCGTCGCAAGGGCGTGCTCGACGGCATCGGTTTGCCGGGCAAGCTCGCGGATTGTCAGGAGAAGGATCCGGCGAAGTCCGAGATTTATATCGTCGAGGGCGACTCGGCGGGTGGATCGGCGAAGCAGGGACGCGACCGCAAGTTCCAGGCGATCCTGCCGCTGCGCGGCAAGGTGCTGAACGTCGAGAAGGCGCGCTTCGACAAACTGCTGTCTTCCGAGCAGATCGTGACGCTGGTGACGGCGCTCGGCTGCGGCATCGGCAAGGACGACTACAACCTCGACAAGCTGCGCTATCACCGCATCATCATCATGACCGATGCGGACGTCGACGGCGCGCATATCCGCACGCTGCTGCTCACGTTCTTCTATCGGCAGATGCCGGAGATCGTCGAGCGCGGGTACATCTATATCGCGCAGCCGCCGCTTTACAAGATCAAGGCGGGCAAGGACGAGCGCTATATGAAGGACGCGCACGAGCTCAATCAGCATATGTTGAAGCTGGCGTTGCAAGGGTCCGAACTCATCCCGAGCGAAGGCGCCGATCCGATTTCCGGCGATGCGTTGGGCGAGCTCGCGCGTGCTTATTTGCTGGCGCAGGCCGTCGTCGATCGTCTCAGCCGCATTTACGACGCGGCTTCGCTGGAGGCCGTGATGGACGGCGTGGTGATCGATCTGTCGTCGCAAGAAGCGGCGGAGGCATCGGCGAAGCGTCTGGAAGAGCGTCTGCGTGCCGACCCGCTGAAGCCGGAAGTGAGCGTCGAACCGGCTTACGATCAGGTGCGTGAGCTGCGCTCGCTGCATGTCAAGCGGCGTCATCATGGCAACGTGAAGGTCACGGTGTTCGACGAAGACCTGCAGCTGACCGCGGATTACAAGCAGCTCGTTTCGACGGCGGATACCTTCAAGGGCTTGATCGGCGAAGGCGCGTTGATCAAGCGCGGCGAGCGCTCGATGGCGGTGACGGATTTCAAGAGCGCGATGAAGTGGCTGATCGCGGATGCCGAGCGCAACGTTTCGAAGCAGCGCTATAAGGGCTTGGGCGAGATGAATCCCGAGCAGCTGTGGGAAACGACGATGGATCCGAACGTGCGGCGTTTGCTGCGCGTGCAGATCGAGGACGCGATCGCGGCGGATGGCATCTTTACGACGCTGATGGGTGATGATGTCGAGCCGCGTCGGGCGTTTATCGAGAATAACGCGCTGCGCGCGGGGAATATTGATGTTTGATTGCTGATTGTCTCTGCATCATCCAAACCCGTGTCCGCGCAAGCGGCACGGGTTTTTCTTTTCGCGCATCACGCGCTTTGCCGCAACGACAACCAAATCTCCGTCACCAGATCCCCCGGCGCGGTCTCCCTCGGATCATTCACATAAACCTCGAAAACCGGCGCCTCTCCGGTTTCACGCCCGGAGCGCGGCAACCATTCCCCATACAACCACTGATACGCAAAACAAAGCTGCGCATACGGCCCGATATGCGTGAGCACCGCAAACTCCCCACCCGCGACTTCCACGCGCGAAACCGGCGCTTCGAACTTCACATCGTCGGGGGAGAAGAGCTCACAACAAGCCATCGAGCGCAAATCGTCTTCGGCGACGGCGGAAGGATCATCGAAATAAATCCCGAGCGAGCGCGCCCGCGGATCGACCAGCCCGCGCACCGCGAGCCAGTGAAACAGCATCTCGAACCCCCGCCCGATATTCATGTACGACCCGCGATGCTCCATCGCCGCGACCGTAAATCCACGCTGACTACGAATATCGACCTGATGCATCGCCGTATCTCCTGATCGAACTTCATCCAAAGGAACGAATCTCGAAGCGCCGCCCTCACTGCGAAACTGCGCCGGCGGAATCCGATAACTCGCCTGAAACGCCCGCGAAAACGCCTGCACGCTGCTGTAACCCGCGTGTTCGGCGATCGAATCGATCGGCAGGGCGCCCTGCAAAAGCTCGTTCGACGCGCGATGCAGCCGCAAGCGTCGGACGGTCGCCGCCGCCGTCTCTCCATAAAACGCGTGATAAACCCGATGCCAGTGATACGGCGACAAACACGCCACGTCGGCGAGCCGATTGAGATCGAGCGCGTCGTCGAGATGATCGTGGATATACGCGACCACGCGCGCGAGCCGCGTCTCATAAGACTTTTCGCTCATCGCCAGCTCCGAAAGGAAAGAAAACTCGATGTCAGGAAACGTAGCACGACCCGCTTTAGCATTTCTTGCGGACTTGCGCCGACCGCGCCGCCACGAGACACGCGTACACTTTCGCCTTTGAGCGCACGAACGCGCCACGAACCGAGAAATACGAACATGTTCACCTGCCGAAACCAGTCCTGCGGCGCCGATTGGGCGCTGTCGGACGTCGATATTCACAACGAGGGCCAAGGCCTGCTGTTCCGCTGCCCGATGTGCGGCGCGCGCAACTACATCACGCGCCACGAGACCAAGGACGGCGACGTGACCTACGAGCAAGTCCAGGACATCACGCCGCACGGCAAGCGATAACCGACATGACCACCGACACCTCTTTCAGCAGCCTGCCGCTCTCGCCGGCGATGCAGTCGAATCTGCAGCAGCTCGGCTATCTGTCGATGACGCCGATCCAGGCCGCGAGCCTGCCGCCGGCGCTCGCGGGCCACGATCTCATCGCGCAGGCGAAAACGGGCAGCGGCAAGACCGCTGCTTTCACGCTGCCGCTGCTCGCCAAACTCGATGCGACCCGCTTCGCGGTGCAAGCGCTCGTTCTCTGTCCGACGCGCGAACTCGCCGATCAGGTCACGCAGGAAATCCGCCGCCTGGCGCGCGCGGAAGAGAACGTGAAAGTGCTGACGCTGTGCGGCGGCACGCCGATGCGCCCGCAGATCGCGAGTCTCGAGCACGGCGCGCATATCATCGTCGGCACGCCGGGACGCATCATGGATCACCTGCAGCGCGAGACGCTTTCGCTCGATGCGGTCCGCACGCTCGTCCTCGACGAAGCCGATCGCATGCTCGACATGGGCTTCTTCGACGATATCGCGTCGGTCGCGCGCCAATGCCCGAAAGATCGTCAGACGCTGCTCTTTTCGGCGACGTATCCGGAAGGCATCGCGAAACTGAGCCAGCAGTTCCTGCGCAATCCGCGCGAAATCAAGCTCAAGGAACAGCACAGCAACGCGAAGATCAAGCAGCGCTTCTATCAGGTCGAGGATCACGAGCGCCTGCATGCCGTCGGCTTGCTGCTCGATCACTATCGCCCGGTCAGTACGATCGCGTTCTGCAACACGAAGCAGCAATGCCGCGATCTGCTCGACGTTCTGTCCGCGCAAGGCTTCGAAGCGCTGACCTTGCACGGCGAACTGGAGCAGCGCGAGCGCGACCAGGTGCTCGTGCAGTTCGCGAATCGCAGTTGCTCGGTGCTCGTCGCCACCGATGTCGCCGCGCGCGGGCTCGACATCGCGCAACTGGAAGCGGTGATCAACGTCGATGTGACGCCGGACCCGGAAGTGCATGTGCATCGCATTGGCCGCACCGGTCGCGGCGATGAGGAAGGCTGGGCGCTGTCGCTCGCGAGCATGGACGAAATGGGGCGCGTCGGCGCGATCGAAGAGGCGCAGCGCGCGGAAGTGGAATGGCATCCGCTCGACGAACTGACGTCGGCGGAACCGGGTCATCTGAAGCCGCCGATGGCGACGCTGCAAATTCTCGGCGGCCGCAAGGACAAGATTCGCCCCGGCGACGTGCTCGGCGCGCTCACCGGCGAAGCGGGCTTCGACGGCAAGCAGATCGGCAAGATCAACGTGATGGACATGGTCACCTACGTGGCCGTCGAGCGAAAGGTCGCGGACGACGCCGTGCGCAAGTTGAGCGCGGGCAAGCTCAAAGGCCGCAAAGTGAAAGTGCGCCGGATGTGAGCGCGCTCACGCCTCGCGCGACGCGTCTCCCACGATGCGTTCGGACGACTGTTTGCGCGTGACGAGCCGCAATCCGCTCGCGATGCTTCCCGCGCCCGCGAACGCCGCGCCCAGCGACAACGCGAGCGCCGGGCCATGCTTTCCGGCGATGCTGAAACACAACGCGACGAGCGCCGCGCCCGTCGCCTGTCCGATCAGACGCGACGTCGCGATCATGCCGCTCGCGCCGCCGCTGCGTTCGCGCGGCGCGCTCGACATGAACGCCTTCAGATTCGGCGACTGAAAGAAACCGAAGCCCGCGCCGCAAATCGCCATGCGAATGCAGATCTCCAGCGCATGCGGCTCTGCGGGCAGCATCGCGAGCGAAACCATTCCCACGCATAGAATCGCCAGCCCGACGCCGCCGAGCAGACCGGGCGCGTGACGATCGGAAAGACGTCCGGCGATCGGCGCCATGAGCGCGACGAGCGCGGACCACGGCGTCATCAGAAATCCTGTTTCGACCTGACTGCGACCGAGCACGCTTTCGAAGAAGAACGGCAGCGACACGAACGCGAGCCCTTGCGCGGCGAACGAGCAGATGGCGGTCATCGTCGAAAGGGCGAACATCGGGCGGCGGAAGAGATCGACGGGCAGCATCGGCGCGGGATGGCCGCGTTCGCGTCGCAGCAGCAGGAAGCCCGCGACGAGCGCGACGCCGAAGGACGCGAGCACGGTGTGCGCCGGCGCGCGCTGGGCCGCTTCGCCGAGCGCGAAGATCAGCGACGCGAACGTGACGACGTTGAGCAGCGCCGCGAAACGATCGAAGCCGTGCGCTGCGCGCTTCGTCTGCGGCAGCGACGGCCACGCGATCATCAACGCGAACACGCCGACCGGCAAGTTGACCGCGAAGAGCCACGGCCAGGTGCCGAGCGAGAGGACGATCGACGCGACCGTCGGCCCGATCGCGAACGCGATCCCGACGACGAGCGCATTCAGCCCGACGCCGCGTCCGAGCCGGTGCGGCGGAAAAATCGCGCTGATGAGCGCCGCGTTGACGCTCATGATCGCGCTCGCGCCGAGGCCTTGCAGCAGGCGCGCGGCGACGAGCGTCGGCAGCGACCACGAAAACGCGCATACCGCCGACGCGATCAGAAACACGATCAGCCCGCCGAGATAGACGCGCCGATGCCCGAGAATGCCGCCGAGCGCGGCGAACGGGAGCAGCGTCGCGACCATCGCGAGCTGATAGGCGTTGATGATCCAGACGGAGGCCGCGGGCGTCGTGTGCAGATCGGCGGCGATCGCGGGCAGCGCGGTATTGGCGATGGCGGTGTCAAGCGTCGCCAGCGCGACCGAGAGCAGGATCGCGGCCATGCCGCGGCGCTCGAGCGGGGTCATCGGGGCGTCGGGGTCGTGAGGCAGGTCTTGCGAGCGTTCTTCGGTGGGCACGACGGGCATTCCGGATGTAAGCGGACGGAGAATAATCCGAAACGATACGGGAAGATTCGCGGTTTCGCTGGATGGGTGCCCGGGAGCTTTCAAAGCGATGTCAGCGGTTATGCTTTTACGGCTTTGGTTCATCGAAGGAGACTGATGATGACGATACGGATCGTGAGACTGGGAACGCCGCGCGCGGAGAACGAGGGATTGCGGATCGGCACGGTGCGGCGGCCGCCGCGCGGCGTGCCGAAGGCCGAGTTCGCGAAGCGCGATTTTTATGACGTGTGGTATCCGGTGCTAGCGCCGACGCCGGAACTGGTGACGCAGGCGCTTCATGCCGAGAACGACAAGGATTGGCGCGCGTTCGTGAAGAAGTTCAAAGCGGAGATGGCTGAGTCGGATGCGAGCAAGACGCTCGATTTGCTGGCGGCGTTGTCGCATACCGCGAACTTTTCGGTCGGGTGTTATTGCGAGGATGAGGCGCGGTGTCATCGCTCGGTGTTGCGGGAGTTGTTGCAGGCGCGCGGGGCGGAGGTGGTTTGAGAGTCCGATAACTCCAGAGCCGGAGTCTATAATTCGGCTTCAAGTGAGCGCCCGCGGCTGGGCGGGCGCGTCGGCAATCTGATTCGGATGTCTGAATTCAACCCGAACGGATGTCGCGATGGGGCAAGTAGTTAGTAGTGCATCCGAGTAAAAAGCTAAGATTGTTTCAGAAATGTCAACTCAACGTTATTCCGTTACTCCTCATCCGATCGAAACTTTGCTGACATGGGTGAAGTCCGGTGAAATCGCCATTCCAGAAATTCAGCGCCCATTCGTTTGGGAGGCAACTCGCGTTCGGAACCTGCTTGATTCGCTGTATCAGGGGTATCCGGTCGGCTATCTCATTGCGTGGAAGAATCCGAACGTAAAGCTCAAGGATGGTTCGACGTCGATGGGCAAGCGGATTTTGATCGACGGTCAGCAGCGCGTGACAGCGTTAATGGCTTCGTTGCTCGGTGTGGAGGTTCTCAACGACGACTACGAAACAGTTCAGATTCGTATCGCGTTCAATCCTCAAGAGGAGACGTTCGAAGTATCGAACCCGGCTATTCGCAAGAACAGTGCTTGGTTGCCGGACATAGCAGCAGTCTTCGACTCACAGACCAGCGTTTTCCAGTTGGTCAGCGACTACTGCATCGCCAACAACGGATGTACGCAAGACAGGATCTTTAACGTTCTCGAGAAACTGCGCGGCATTGTTCACAATCACGTGGGCGTCATCGAGCTGGCCGAGGATCTCGACATCGAAACCGTCACGGAGATCTTCATTCGTGTCAACTCGGCTGGAGCATCGCTGTCGCAAGCCGATTTCGCGATGTCGAAGATCGCGGTGAATGAGACGCATGGCGGAAACATGTTGCGCAAGGCGATCGACTATTTCTGCCATTTGGCCGTCGCGCCGGACTTCAAAGCAAAGATTGAAGCATCCGACAAGAGATTCGTTTCATCGGGCTTTTACGAAAAGATGAAATGGATCTGCAATGTCAACGATGACATTTACGATCCCACCTACACGGACATGTTGCGCGTTGCGTTCACGTCAGAATTCGGCCGCGGAAAGCTTCAGGATCTCGTTGCGCTTCTATCGGGCCGGAACTTCGAAACGAAGCAGTTCGAAGAGGCTATTGCGGAGCAATCCTTCGGTCAGTTGAAAAGCGGCGTGCTTTCGTTTATTAACGAGACGCACTTCAACCGATTCACGATGATTCTGCGCTCGGCCGGATTTGTCTCCAGGTCGCTCATCAGCAGCCAGAACGCAGTGAATTTCGCCTACGTTCTTTATCTCCGAGGGCGCAAGAATGGCATTCCTGCGGCGGAACTCGAGCGGATCGTTCGACGCTGGTACGCAATGTCTACGCTTCGGGGGCGCTATAGCGGATCACCCGAGTCTCAGTTCGACTTCGATATCCGACAAGTCGAATCGCAAGGCGTCAAGCAATACGTCGATGCGGTCATTGCGAACGAGTTGCCAGACAGTTTCTGGACTGGGATGCTGCCGCAGTTCATGACGACGTCTTCGATTAAGAGCCCATACTTTCTATGCTATATGGCTGCCCAAGCGAAGCTGGGTGATAAGGGATTCCTCTCCCGGGATATAACAGTGATGGATCTGTTACTCAATCAGGCGGACGTGCACCATCTCTATCCCAAGAAACATCTGGCCACTCAGCAATTCAAGGCGGCCATGTACAACCAGATCGCGAATTATGTCGTGGCGCAAAGCGAAATCAACATTGCGATTGGCGCGAAAGACCCCAAAGTCTACTTCGAGGAGCTGTTGATGCAATGTGCAGGTGGAGACAGGAAGTATGGTGCCATCGACAAGCGAGAGGATCTCATCGCAAATCTTGAAGCCAACTGCGTTCCGGTCTCCATGCTGTATGGAAATGTCGACGAATATGACGTCTTTCTGGAGGAGCGTCGAAAGTTGATGGCCCTCAAGATCAAGGCCTGGTTCGAAGTGCTTTGAGAATTGTCGACGCGTAGGTTGTCGGCGAGGTGTATGCGACAACTGACAAACAAAATCAACCCGGTTGGAGGTCGCTACGTTCGGCCGGGTTTGCGATGCACTGCGCGCGCGACGGTCGTTGCATGAGAAAGACGCCGTGCTGATCCGACGCGCACGAAAAGCAAAAGCCCGGTCAGCTTTCGCTAACCGGGCTTCGGAATTCTTTGGTGGGGCGTGAGTGACTCGAACACTCGACCTACGGATTAAGAGTCCGCTGCTCTACCAACTGAGCTAACGCCCCAACAGAAGCGAAATTATAGCGGGAGCTTTTGCAGAAGCGCAAGCCCTCGCAGCGAAAATTCTTAACTTTCTGACGAAACCGTCCCTGAAGGGCGTCTGCGAGCGCGCGACGCCCCGGTATCATGACGCATCTTCAGCCACCGCATCGCGAAAGAAGAACCATGGACGAAACCGCCATCCGCGCCTTGCTCGACGACATCCTCGCGCCGTGGGTCAAGGAACTGCGCCTCGCGCCCGAATCCATCGCCGAAAACGCCGTCACGCTGCGCTTGCCGTATTCGGATCATCTGCGTCACGCGGGCGGCGTCATCTGTGGGCAAGTTTTCATGGCCGCCGCCGACACCGCGATGGTCATCGCCGTCTCGCACATTCTCGGCGGGTTCCAGCCGATGACCACCGTCTCCCTCAACACCACATTCATGCGCCCGGTCAAAACCGGCGACGTGCTGATCACCGCGCACATCCAGCGCCGCGGCCGCAATCTCGTCTTCGGCGAAATCGAGATGCACGACGAACAAGGCGAACTCGCCGCGCACGCCACGACTACCTACGCGCTCATCAACAAGTGAACGACAAATAAATGTTCGACCAAGTCGTATTCGCCGGCGGCGGAAACCGCTGCTGGTGGCAAGCCGGCTTCTGGGACGTCATCCAGCCGGAACTGGATCTCAGGCCGCGCATCATCGCGGGCATATCGGCGGGCGCGGCCACGGCGTGCATGCTCTACACGAACCAGTCGCGCTGGGTGATGGACTACTACGCCCACGCCCTGCGCGACAACACGCGCAACGCCTACTGGGGCAACCTGCTGCGCGGCCGATCGGTGTTTCCGCACTACCGCATCTATCGCCAGGCGCTGCTCGACATCTTCGCGGACCGCTTCCACGAACTCGCGTCGGCGCCCGAGATCCGCATCGGCGTGTCGCATCTGCCGCGCTGGCTCGGCGCGCGCAGCGCGGTCGCGGCGGGCCTCATCG
Source organism: Caballeronia sp. AZ7_KS35 (assembly GCF_023631045.1). Lineage (NCBI taxonomy): Bacteria > Pseudomonadati > Pseudomonadota > Betaproteobacteria > Burkholderiales > Burkholderiaceae > Caballeronia > Caballeronia sp. AZ7_KS35. The sequence goes on from NZ_JALQDV010000001.1 coordinate 252,513, forward strand.
CGTACAACATCGAAAAATACGTGCGCAAGACGCTGCATCCGACGCTCGGCCAGGCGCTCGGCTTTCATCCGGAATTCGTGAAGGCGCAGGAATGCGCGACGATCGAAGATCTCGCCGATCTGATCCTGCAATCGTCGAGCACGCCGCCGTTCACGCCGATCCTCCGGCGCAACGGCCGCCCGGTTCTCGATGGCGGCATGGTCGACAACGTGCCCGTCTCCGCGCTCGATCCATCGCCGGGACTCGTCCTCGTGATGGTCACGCGCCTCTATCCGCGCGAGCGCATGTTCGTCGTGCCGCACGGCGAGCAGAAGCGCCTTTACATCCAGCCGTCGCGCAAAGTGCCGATTTCGAGCTGGGACTATACGAGTCCGGCGCAAATGCAACATGCTTATGATCTGGGCCGCGCGGACGGCGAAGACTTCCTGGAACGTCTTCCGCGCCTGATGGAAACCGCTTCGCATCTCGCTTGAGGAGCAGACCGTGGCGAAGAAACACACGTACGAACTGACCGTCGACTGGACCGGCAATCTCGGTTCCGGCACATCGGCTTACGACGCGTATTCGCGCGATCACCTCGTGCGCGTCGGCACGAAGACGGCGATCGAGGCGTCGAGCGATCCGGCGTTTCGCGGCGATCCCGCGCGTCACAATCCCGAAGAGTTGTTCGTGGCGTCGCTCTCGTCGTGCCACATGCTCTGGTATCTGCACTTGTGCGCGACGAACAAGATCGCGGTGACCGGTTATGTCGATGAAGCCATCGGCACGATGCAGGAGGAATCGAAGGGCGACGGACGTTTCGTCGATGTGCTGCTGCGTCCGAAGGTGACGATCGGCGCGGGCAGCGACGCCGGTCTCGCGGCGCGCCTGCACGAAGAGGCGCACCGCTTTTGCTTCATCGCGAACTCGGTGAATTTTCCGGTGCGCTGCGAGCCGTCGATCGAACTCTCGACGCTCTGATCTTCGCCGCGACGAAACTCAACGGCGGCGCGCGTGGTGAAGCGCTTCCTTGTTGAAAACGCTCGAGGTATCGCCCGCATCGAACGCGAGGATGTTCCTGAACGCCGCGCCGAAATACAGCTCGTAACTCTCGCGCTCCACATAGCCGATGTGCGGCGTGCAGATCACGTTCTCCAGACGCAGCAGGCCGTAGCCTTGCAGAATCGGCTCGCTTTCGAACACATCGACGGCGACCATGCCCGGCCGGTTGTGGTGCAGCGAGTTGAGCAGCGCGTTCTCTTCGAGCAGTTCGGCGCGGCTCGTGTTGACGAACAGCGCGGTCGGCTTCATACGCATCAGATCGTCCTGCTTGACGATGCCAGTCGTCTCGTCCGTCAGACGCAGATGCAGCGTGAGCACGTCGCTCTGTTCGAAAAGCGCCTCGCGGCTTTCGGCGACCGCGAATCCATCTTCGCGCGCGGCGCTTGCCGAATGCTCCCGTCCGTAGACGAGCACGTTCATGCCGAACGCTTTGCCGTAGCCCGCGACGAGCTTGCCGATCTTGCCGTAGCCCCAGATGCCGAGCGTCTGTCCGCGCAACACTTGGCCCAAGCCGAAATTCGGCGGCAGCGCCGATGTCTTCAACCCCGACTGCTGCCACGCGCCTTGCTTCAGGTTTGCGACGTACTGCGGAATGCGCCGCTGCGCCGACATGATGAGCGCCCACGTCAGTTCGGCGGGTGCGATCGGCGAACCTGTGCCTTCGAGCACTGCGATGCCGCGTTCCGTACACGCATCGATATCGATATGCCCGCCGCCCGCGCGTCCCGTCTGGCTGATCATGCGCAGTTTCGGACATTTGTCGAGCAGTTGCGAGCTGATGCGCGTGCGTTCGCGAATCAGCACGAGCGCGTCCACTTCCGAAAGTCTGCTGGCCAACTGTCCGAGACCACGCACCGTGTTATTGAAGACCTTCACCTCATGGTCATCGAGCAGATGGAAGCAATCGAGCTTCCGGACGGCATCCTGGTAGTCGTCGAGAATGGCGATTTTCATGGGCATTGGGTGGCTTTTGTTAGGCATCAAACGTGCTGCTTTTTAATCGAAGGCGAGAATGTAGCGCTAAGTTCGGGTAAATACCGATAAATTGCGCTCTATTCGTCGTTATTGCGCTGCATCAACGAGTTCATGCAATGCAGTGTTATGCTTGACTCCCATTTTTCAGGAGCCTCGTCAGGCCGCGCCAAAATAAAGAAATTCGGCACAAGTAGCGGAAAACACGATGATCCGCGAGGAGACAGGCCACTTAGTATCTCTTTTTAACAGTTTGTTCCTTTGCGACGCAAGCCGCGAAAAGGTACGGTTTGCTGCGTAAGGATTCATGCCCGTGACGCCGCATTGGCTCGCGAACCGCATTTCGTGCGATGAAAGCGCGTAAAGCAGCGCTGCAAAATGCACGAAAGCGCCCGGCGGTTCGAGTCGCACACGCCTCTCGCATGCAGCGTCAGTGGGGCCATTGGTTTTCATTGCAGAAGAACGGAGACAGCTCGATGAACCAGCCCGCAGTAGTCGAAGACAACCATAAAAACGCCGTCGAAATCGAAGCGCCGGCCTATGTCCGGCACCGAAGACTCATCGAATGGGTCCAGCAAATCGCGGCCCTGACCAAGCCGGATCGCATCGAATGGTGCGACGGGTCGCAGGAAGAATACGATCGGCTCTGCCAGCAGATGGTCGAAGCCGGCACGATGAAGAAGCTCAATCCCGAGAAGCGCCCGAATTCCTTCCTCGCCTGCTCGGATCCCTCGGACGTGGCGCGCGTCGAAGATCGCACGTTCATCTGCTCGCAGCGGCGCGAAGACGCCGGCCCCACGAATAACTGGATCGATCCGCAGGAAATGCGCGTCACGCTCGACGGCCTGTTCGACGGGTCCATGCGCGGCCGCACGATGTATGTCGTGCCGTTCTCGATGGGCCCGCTCGGCTCGCCGATCGCGCATATCGGCGTGGAATTGTCGGACAGCCCGTATGTCGTGACGAACATGCGCATCATGACGCGCATGGGACGCGCCGTGTACGACGTGTTGGGCGAGAACGGCGAGTTCGTGCCGTGCGTGCATTCCGTCGGTGCGCCGCTCGCCGATGGGCGCAAGGACGTGCCTTGGCCGTGCAACGACACGAAGTACATCGTCCATTTTCCCGAAAAGCGCGAAATCTGGAGTTTCGGCTCGGGATACGGCGGCAACGCGCTGCTCGGCAAGAAATGCTTCGCGCTGCGCATCGCCTCGACGATGGGCCGCGACGAAGGCTGGCTCGCCGAGCACATGCTGATTCTCGGCGTGACCTCGCCGCAGGGGCGCAAGTATCACGTCGCGGCGGCGTTTCCGTCGGCGTGCGGCAAGACCAACTTCGCGATGCTGATTCCGCCGAGCGACCTGAACGGCTGGAAGGTCACGACCATCGGCGACGACATCGCGTGGATCAAGCCGGGCCGCGACGGGCGTCTCTACGCAATCAATCCGGAAGCGGGCTATTTCGGCGTCGCGCCCGGCACGAGCGAAAAGACCAACTTCAACGCGATGGCCACGTTGAAGGAAAACGTGATCTTCACGAACGTCGCGCTGACCGACGACGGCGATGTCTGGTGGGAAGGCATGACCGACACGCCGCCCGCGCATCTGATCGACTGGCAGGGCCGCGACTGGACGCCGGCAATCGCGAAGGAAACCGGCGCGAAAGCCGCGCATCCGAACGCGCGCTTCACCGCGCCGGCGTCGCAATGTCCGTCGATCGATGCCGATTGGGAAAATCCGGCTGGCGTGCCGATCGATGCGTTCATCTTCGGCGGACGCCGCTCCAACACCGTGCCGCTCGTCACTGAAGCGCGCGACTGGAAGGAAGGCGTCTACATGGCCGCGACGATGGGCTCCGAAACCACCGCCGCCGCCGCGGGGCAACAAGGCGTCGTGCGCCGAGATCCGTTCGCGATGCTGCCGTTCTGCGGCTACAACATGGCCGATTATTTCGGCCACTGGCTGAAAATGGGCGAGCGCCTCGAAGCGACGAACGCGAAAGCGCCGAAGTTCTTCTGCGTCAACTGGTTCCGCAAGGGCGACGACGGCAAGTTCGTTTGGCCGGGCTTCGGCGAAAACATGCGCGTGCTGAACTGGATGATCGGCCGTATCGAAGGCACCGCGAAGGGCGAGGAGCACGCGTTCGGCATTTCGCCGCGCTACGAGGACATCGACTGGGGCGCGCTCGGCTTCTCGCGCGAGCAGTTCGAGCAGGTCATCTCCGTCAGCGATGCCGCCTGGCGCGACGAACTCGCGCTCCACGACGAGCTTTTTTCGAAGCTCAAGCACGGTTTGCCGGAAGCTCTGCCGGACGCCAAGGCCGGTATGGAGAAGCGCCTCGCCGCATAAGCGTCGCATCCGGCGCGCTCGCGCGCCGTATTTATATCGAAAACTGAATCAATCCCTTTTTATCGGGCCCGCAGCGACGGGCCCGATTTGCTCCTCGCGTACACCGCCGAAATTGACGCGGCAAGTGCTTTCAAAATTCCATCAATCGGATTGCACTGATCTTGGTGTTGTGCGAATCGCAACAATCGGTGATCTTTCATCCGCGTAACGCGCCTAACATCCAGATTTTTTTCGATTTTTTTATGCTTCCGGGCAACTTCTGCACAAAAACGCCGGTCCTAGGATAATCCTGAATTGCTTTGCAGCAGAATTCGAGCCGTCTAGCGGCAGGAGTTGTCTTATGGATCATTTGCAGTCGATGAGAGTATTCGTCCGCGTCGCGGATCTCGGGAGTTTCGCCCGTGCCGCAAGCGCGATGGACATCTCCAATGCGGTGGCTACGCGGCACGTCGCGGACCTGGAAGGACGCCTCGGCACGCGCTTGCTCAACCGCACGACGCGCAGCCTCTCGCTCACCGAGTCCGGCCAGGTTTATCTGGAGCGGGCGCGGCAAATTCTCGACGAACTGGAAGACGTCGAACAAATGGTGGTGGCGCGCAATCACGAACCGCTCGGTTCGCTCAGGATCGTCGCGCCCGTCGTGTTCGGTCTGCATAATCTCGCGCCCGTGTTACAGACGTATGCGCAGCGTTATCCGAAAGTCGTGCCGGACGTGACGCTGGTGGATCGTCAGGTCGATTTGGTCGAGGAAGGCTTCGATGTCGGCATCGTGATCGCGCGGCAGGTAAAAAGCGCAAGCGTCGTCACCCGGCGTCTGACGACGGGCTGCATGACTGTCTGTGCGACGCCCGCGTATCTCGAAACGCACGGCACGCCGACGCGCCCCGAGCATCTGCTCGAGCATCCGTGCCTGAGCTTGCCGTCGGAATACTGGGGCGACGAGCGCGTGTTCACCGGTCCGGAAGGCGAAGTGCGTGTGCGGCCGCAGAACGTGATCATCGCGAACAACACGGAGATGCTGCGGCAGTTCGCGCTGCTCGGCATGGGCATCGCGATTTTGCCGAGCTATTTGATCGGCAACGACACGACGCGCGGCCAGCTCGTGCGTCTGCTCGGCGACTATCAATTGCCGCAGGTCGAGATCAACGTCGCGTATCCGAGCCGCCGTCATTTGCCGGCGAAGGTGCGGACGTTCATCGATCACCTCGTCGAGCATTTCAGCCAGACGCCGAATCATCAACTCGGCGAGCAGTGGATTCGCGATGGCCGCGGCAGGCCGGTGGCGCATTCGCACTACGAGCACGCCGACGAACCGGCGACGCCCGCGCCGCGCGCGCGCCCGATCGACGGCGAACTCGCGCCGAAGCTATCGAAACCGTCGCGTACGCGAGGGCGTGTGCCGGCGGCATCGCCTTTCTGAAAGGCTCGCGCCAGGCGCAAATAAAAAACCCCCGCGACGTTTCTCGCGGGGGTTTTTCTTTCTGACGGACTCCGAGAACGATCAGCTCGTCTTCTTCGCCGGAGCTTTCTTCGCTGCCGCCTTCTTCGCGGGCGCTTTCTTGGCTGCAGTCTTCGCGGACGTGGTCTTGGCGGCGACTGCGACATCGCTGTCGCCGTTGTCGTCGCCGCTGTCGGCTTGAGCTTCCGCTGTCGCGCCGCGCTTCGCCGCCGTCTTCGCGCCCGGTTTGGCCTCTTTCTTCTCGAATTCGAAGCCGATCTTGCCATCCGGCTGCTTCACGAGGAATGCCTTGAAGTTGCGTCCGGTGCGCGACGACTTGAAGTTCGTCAGCAGATCGGTGCGGCCCGCGCCCAGCAGCTTTTCCATCTGTTCGCGGGTGATTTCCTGCTGAAGGATCACCTTGCCGGAGCGGAAGTCGCAAGTCTTCGGATTCGACACCGAGTTTTCGCACACATAGCTCATGCCGTGTTCGAACACGCGCGACTGGCATTTCGGACATGCGCCGACCGGCGTCTGCTCGGAGAAATCGGGCGGTTCGCCGTCTTCGCCGCCGGAATCCTGACCGAAGTCGAATTCGAGCTTGTAGTTCTTGACTTCGTCGTCCAACGCGAGCTTGAGGATCGCCGAGAACGGACGGCCCATCTTGCTGCGAAAGCCCGACAGCGGCCCGATGGTCTTCTCGCGCAGCAATTCCTCGACTTCAGGAATCTCGAACTGACGTCCGCCCGGAATCTTCGAAATCGAAAACTCGCACTTCGTGCACGCGAACCGGCGATAGTTCTCCTTCACCTGCGCGCCGCAATTCGGACACGGCGTTTCGAGCGTCGCGTAATCGCCGGGGATCGTGTCGGAGTCGTACTCTTTCGCGCGTTTGACGATGGTTTGCGTCATGCGCGCGATTTCCTGCATGAACGCATCGCGATGCAGGTTGCCGCGCTCCATCTGCGAAAGCTTGTGCTCCCACTGGCCCGTCAATTCGGGCGCGGTGAGCTCCTCGACGCCGAGACCGCGCAGCAAGGTCATCAACTGGAATGCCTTGGCCGTCGGGATCAGCTCGCGGCCTTCGCGCACCATGTACTTCTCGCCGAGCAGACCTTCGATGATCGCCGCGCGCGTCGCCGGCGTGCCGAGACCTTTCGCGGCCATCGCGTCGCGCAGTTCCTCGTCTTCGACGAGCTTGCCCGCGCCTTCCATTGCCGAAAGCAGCGACGCCTCGTTGTAGCGCGCGGGCGGCTTGGTCACGAGACCGTGCGCCTCGACCTTTTCGACATCGACCTTTTCGTCCTTCTGCACCGGCACGAGATTGCCTTCCTCGCCCGCGGCTTCGCGGCCGTAGACCTGCAGCCAGCCGGGCTCAACCAGCACCTTGCCTTCCGTCTTGAAGTGATGCCCGGAAACTTCGGTGATGCGCGTCGTCACGAGATATTCGGCCGCCGGGAAAAACACCGACAGGAAGCGCTTGACGACGAGGTCATACAGCTTCTGCTCGGGCTCGGACAGCGCTTTGGGCGCCTGCAGCGTCGGGATGATGGCGAAGTGGTCGCTGATCTTCGAATTGTCGAAGATGCGCTTGTTCGGCTTCACCCAGCCCTTGTCGAGCACCTGCTTCGCGAACGGCAGATAGTTGTTGCTCTCCTTGAGCATGGTCATCGTGTCTTTGACCGTGTTCAGGTAGTCCTCGGGCAGCGCGCGCGCGTCGGTACGCGGATAGGTGAGAACCTTGTGCTTTTCGTACAGCGCTTGCGCGAGGCCGAGCGTGTTCTTCGCCGAAAAGCCGAAGCGGCTGTTGGCTTCGCGCTGCAAGCTGGTGAGATCGAACAGCAGCGGCGACATTTGCGTCGACGGCTTCGATTCCTCGGTCACGGTGCCGGTCTTGCCGCGGCAGGCCGCGACGATGGATTCCGCCGCCGGCAGGCTCCACAGGCGCGAATCGCGCTGCTCCGGATCGTTTTCGACGCGCTTGAACTTCGGATCGAACCAGCGGCCTTCGTACAGGCCCTTCGCGGCGATGAACTCGGCGCGCACTTCCCAGTAATCGCGCGGCACGAATCGCCGAATCTTCTCTTCGCGTTCGACGACGATCGACAACGTTGGCGTCTGAACGCGGCCGACGGTCGTCAGGAAGAAGCCGCCGCCCTTGCTGTTGAACGCGGTCATCGCGCGCGTGCCGTTGATGCCGACGAGCCAGTCCGCTTCCGAGCGGCAGCGTGCGGCGTCGGCGAGCGGCTGCATGTCGGCATCGCTGCGCAGGTTCGCGAAGCCTTCGCGGATCGCGGCGGGCGTCATCGACTGCAGCCACAGGCGCTGGACCGGCTGCTTCGCCTTCGCATGCTGCGCGATCAGACGGAAAATCAGCTCGCCCTCGCGCCCCGCGTCGCATGCGTTGATGAGGCGGTCGATATCTTTTCGCTTCATCAGCTTCGTCAGCACCTTGAGGCGCGACTCGCTTTTCGCGATGGGATTCAGGTCGAAATGCGGCGGAATGACCGGCAGATTGGCGAAGCTCCATTTGCCGCGCTTGACGTCGTACTCCTCGGGCGCCGCGATCTCGAGCAGATGGCCGACCGCGGACGAGAGCACGTAGTCGTCGCTCTCGTAGTACTCGTCATGCTTGGTGAAGCCGCCCAGCGCACGCGCGATGTCGTTCGCGACGGAAGGCTTCTCAGCGATGATCAGGGCTTTGGACATGACTCAAAAGGGTTGGTAACTGGCAGCGGCCCGGTTTGGACTGCTTTAACGACCGCTTTATAGCACACGCTTTGCGCGGCGGGCGCCGAACCGCGAATCCGGGCGTTTCGATATCCGGGCCGCGAAGCGCGTTGCGACAGACGCGAAAGGTGCGTTTCGCGGGCGTCGCAATCAGGCCGTAGCAAGCGCCGGGCGCAGTTTCGGCGCACCGACCATGCCCGGCAGCGCGGTCAGATCGGTGAGCATCCGTTCGACGATGGAAGCCTGCGGCAGAACCGTGCCGAAGAATCGCGTCGTGACCGAGTCCTCGATCAGGATGGTAGGAAAATTTTCCACGTCGAGATCGTCGAAACGGTCGGCGTGATTCTCGATGTCGATCCACGCGAAGCAGACGTCCGGATGCGCGTCCGCCAGCTTGTCGAACCCTTCGCGATACTCGCGGCACGTTCCGCACCACTCCGCGCACAGGCAGGCGACGAACAGCGTGCCGGGCACGGCGATGCGTTCCGCGATGAGATCGGCGTCGGTATCGAGATTCAGCGCGGACATGACGGGTGCGAGATCCTTATTGGTATCGGCTGCGGGGACGGCTCATTTTTCCGCGAATGTAGCACGACGAGGAATCACGAGCGCTGGACCGCCGCGTAGCGACCGCCCGCGAGCGCGGCCACCTGGCCCGACAATTCGAGCTGCAGCAGCGCGCCTTGCAACGCCGCCCCGTCCAGATCGGTGCGCGTCGCGAGGATTTCAAGCGTCGCGGGCGCATGGCCGAGCGCGCCGAGCACGCGCGCGGCATCGGCGTTCATCGGCGTGTCGTGCAACGCCGCCGATGCCCACGATGCGCTCACCGGCCGCAGCCTCCCGCGCTTTGCCGCCGACCCCGCCGCGCTTGCCTGCGCCGACGAGAAACCGAACTCTTCGAGCACTTCTTCCGGCGTTTCGACGAGCTTCGCGCCCTCCTTTATCAGCCGATGACAACCCTGCGAAAGCGGCGCGTGGACGGAGCCAGGCATCGCAAAAACATCGCGCCCCATTTCGTTGGCGAGCCGCGCGGTGATGAGCGAGCCGGAGCGCATCGCGGCTTCGACGATCAGCACGCCGCCCGACAATCCCGCGATCAGCCGGTTGCGCTGTGGGAAGTTGGCGGAGCGCGCGGGCGTGCCGAGCGGCCATTCGGAGAGCATCGCGCCGTCGCGGGCGATTTCGTGCGCGAGCGTGTGATGCGCGGCGGGATACACGAGATCGGCGCCCGTGCCGATGACCGACACCGTGCCGGTCGCGCCCTCCAGCGCTCCGCGATGCGCGGACGCATCGATGCCGAGCGCGAGCCCCGACACGACCGCAAGTCCCGCATCCGACAGCACGCGGGCGAAGCGGCGCGCGTCCTCCAGACCTTGCGGCGTCGCATGCCGGCTGCCGACGATGGCCACCGCGCGCGCCTGCAGCAGATCGAGCCGGCCCTTCGCATAGAGCAACGGCGGCGGATCGGGCATCGTCAGCAGCGCTTGCGGATAGGCGGCGTCGGCGAGCGTCAGGACGTGGTTGCCCGGTTCGGATGCCCACGCCGAAGCCGCTTCAATATAGTGGTCGAACGAAACGCCTTCGATGTCCGCGGGTGGCGCGAGCACGGCTTCGGCTGTGCGGGCGTCGGTGGTTTCCGCGAGCGTCGCAAAACTCTCCGACAAAACCTCGCGCGGACCGCCGAAAGTACCGAGCAACGTGCGCAGCGCGAGCGGGCGCAGCTCTTTGGCGTGCGCGAGCCGCAGCCAGGCGCGCAGTTCGTCGGCATCGAGTGTGGAGGCGGCTTCCTCGGTCGGCAGGTCGGCGGTCGTCATGTTAAGATTTTTGATCCGGAATAGATAAAGAAAGGTCGCTCAGGCACGTTTGAAAGCCCGCAGCGACGCCCATCGGCCGCTTGCCGGCGGCGTTGAATCCACTGGATTCACCCGCATATCTTCGGCATGCCGCCCCATTACCCGCAACCTGGCCGAATGGCCGATTTACACGCGTCGCGGCGCGCGTAGACAATCCGAATCATGGCTCTGCTCAAGATACTCAACTACCCGGACAAGCGTCTGAACAAGGTGGCGAAACCTGTCGCCGTGGTCGACGACCGCATCCGCAAGCTCGTCGCCGACATGGCCGAGACGATGTACGCCGCGCCCGGCGTCGGCCTTGCCGCGACGCAGGTGGATGTGCACGAGCGCGTGATCGTGATCGACGTCTCGGACGCGCACGACCAGCTGATGGTCTTCATCAACCCTGAGCTCGTCTGGACGAGCGAGCAGAAGAAGGAATGGGAAGAGGGCTGTCTTTCGGTGCCGGGCATTTACGACTTCGTCGAGCGCCCTGACAAGGTGCGCGTGAAGGCGCTGAACGAGAAGGGCGAAACCTTCGAGCTCGATTGCGACGGCTTGCTCGCGGTGTGCATCCAGCACGAGATGGATCATCTGGCTGGCCACGTTTTCGTGGAATATCTGTCGACGCTTAAGCAGACGCGCATTCGCGGCAAGATGAAAAAGCTGGAAAAGGCGCTGTAACCGATGACTCAATCGCTGCGCGTGGTTTTCGCCGGTACGCCGGAATTCGCTGCCGCCGCGCTCGCGGCCATTCACGCAGCCGGTTTTTGCGTGCCGCTGGTTTTGACGCAGCCCGACCGGCCCGCCGGACGCGGCATGAAGCTGACCGCGAGCGCGGTCAAGCGCTTCGCCGTCGAGCATGGTCTGAAGGTCGCGCAGCCAACGTCGCTGCGTCGCGCGGGCAAGTATCCGCAGGAAGCGGCGGAAGCCATCGATTTGCTGAAGGCCACGCCGCACGACGTGATGGTCGTTGCCGCATACGGGCTGATCCTGCCGCAGGAGGTGCTCGATATTCTGCCGCGCGGCGCGATCAACATTCACGCTTCGCTGTTGCCGCGCTGGCGTGGCGCGGCGCCGATCCATCGCGCGATCGAAGCGGGCGACGCAGAAACCGGCATCACGCTGATGCAGATGGACGCCGGCCTCGACACCGGCGCGATGATCCGTGAGGCGCGCACGCCGATTCTCGCCGACGACACGACCGCCACGCTGCACGACCGGCTCGCGCAGATGGGCGCGGATTTGATCGTCGCCGCGCTGCGCGATCTCGAACGCGATGGCGCATTGCCGTCCACGCCGCAGCCGGACGAAGGCACGACCTACGCGGAAAAGATCGCGAAGAACGAAGCTGCGCTCGACTGGCGTCGTCCGGCGGAAGAGCTCGAGCGCCAAATTCGCGCGTTCGATCCGTTTCCCGGCGCGTTCGGCACGCTCGACGGTGCGCCGATCAAGATCTGGGCGGCGCAACCGGTCGACGGTGCGGGCGAACCGGGCGCCATCGCCGATGTTTCCCCGGACGGTATCGTCGTTATGTGCGGCAGCGGCGCGCTGAAACTCACGCAACTTCAGAAACCGGGCGGCAAGCGCTTGCCCGCGCGGGAATTTCTCGCGGGCGCGCCGCTCGCGAAGGGCCAGCGTTTCACGCTGCAGTGAAGGACGGCAGGACAGACGCAGCGCTAAAATAAATCGTTGTCAACGCGCGCCTGTCTGTCTGGAGTTTTTCGATGCTCGGCATTACCGGTTTCACCTTCTTTCTCGTCGCCGTCTTTCTTCTAAACGCCACGCCCGGCCCCGATACGGCTTACATCGTCGGACGCAGCGTCGCTCAAGGACGCGGCGCGGGCATCGTTTCGGCGCTCGGGATTTCCGCTGGCTGCATCGTCCATACGCTCGCGTGCGCCTTCGGGTTGACGGCGATTCTCGCTGCATCGGCGACGGCGTTCACGGTCATCAAGATTGCCGGCGCGATTTATCTGATTTATCTCGGCGTGCGCCTCATTTTCGCGAAGCACGACGACACCGAAACCGCGCGCGAGACGCAAAACGAAAAAGCCACGCCGAAATCGCTCGGCCAGCTTTTCGCGCAAGGCTTCGTCACGAACGTGCTGAATCCGAAGGTCGTGTTGTTCTTCGTGTCGTTCTTTCCGCAGTTCGTCGCCGCCGACAGCCAGCACAAGACGCTCGCGTTTCTCGCGCTCGGGGTCGTGTTCATCGCGATGAGCACGGTCTGGAACAGCTTCGTCGCGTGGATCGCGGGCAGCGTCACCGAGCGCTTCGCGGGCAAATCGAGCGTGAAGAAGTGGCTGGATCGCGGGGTCGGCAGCGCGTTCGTCGGACTCGGTATCAAACTCGCGACGACGCATCGATAAATCGCGCAATCTCGATTGAATTATTGCCGGCTGCCACTATCTAACATTTTGCTTACAATTGCCGTCCCGGTCATGTTGGCCGGGGCAACCGCGCACTTCGCGCACTGCATACAGGGAGAGGAGCTCCGGACATGTTCAACTGGGTCAAAACCGCGATGCTGATGGCTGCGATCACGGCCCTCTTTGTCGTGATCGGCGGAATGATCGGCGGATCGAAGGGCATGATGCTCGCGCTGATCGTCGCGCTCGGCATGAATTTCTTTTCGTACTGGTTCTCGGACAAGATGGTCTTGCGCATGTACAACGCGCAGGAAGTCGACGAAACCACCGCGCCGCAGTTTTATCGCATGGTGCGCGAGCTCGCGACGCGCGCTCAATTGCCGATGCCGCGCGTCTATCTGATCAACGAAGACGCGCCGAACGCGTTCGCCACGGGCCGTAATCCCGAGCACGCGGCGGTCGCGGCGACCACGGGCATTTTGCGCGTGCTGTCCGAGCGTGAAATGCGCGGCGTGATGGCGCACGAACTGGCGCACGTGAAGCACCGCGACATCCTCATCTCGACCATCTCCGCGACGATGGCCGGCGCGATCTCGGCGCTCGCGAACTTTGCGATGTTCTTCGGCGGTCGCGACGACGAAGGTCGTCCGGCGAATCCCATCGCGAGCATTCTGGTGGCGATTCTCGCCCCGATCGCGGGTGCGCTGATCCAGATGGCGATTTCCCGCGCGCGCGAATTCGAAGCCGATCGCGGCGGCGCGGAAATTTCGGGCGATCCGCAAGCGCTCGCGAGTGCGCTCGAGAAGATTCACGCATACGCGACCGGCGTGCCGTTCCCGACCGCCGAGCAGCATCCGGCGACTGCGCAGATGATGATCATGAATCCGCTGTCGGGCGGCGGCATCGCGAATCTGTTCTCGACGCACCCGGCGACCGAAGAGCGCGTCGCCCGCCTGATGGAAATGGCGCGCACCGGCCGCTTCTAAAACCTGCAACGTCGTAAAGCAAGGCCGTTCCGGTTACGCCGGAGCGGCCTTTTTCCTGTTCGGCCGCCGCCGTCCGGGCGCGCAATTCCCGCACGTTACAATTCCCCGTTCGCGCGAACTCTGCGCGTCGCCGTTGACCGTCCCCGTTTCGCCATGACCGACAAGCCTTCCCGCCGGCCCGCCGCCGCGCATTTCCGTCTGAGCGCGTTGCGTCTCGCGCCCGATTCGCTCGCGTTAGCGCTCGACAGCGCGGCGCAGGCCGTCGGCGCGGTGCGCGCGGGCTCGGCGCTGCCGGCGGCGTTGCAGACGGTCGTCGCGTCGGCGAAGCACGCGAGCGCGCGCGGGGCGGTGCAGGACATCGCGTATCGGACCATGCGCCGTCTCGCGCTCGCCGATGCGCTGCTGCACAGGCTCGTGAAGAAGGCGCCGCCGCCGCATGTGGCGAACGTGCTCGTCTGCGCGTTCGCGCTGCTGACCGACGACGAAGCGCATGCCGCTTACTCGCCCTTCACCGTGGTCGATCAGGCGGTGAGCGCGATCGCCGCGCGCCGCGAATTCGCGTTTGCGAAGGGCCTGGTGAACGCGGTGCTGCGCAATTTTCTGCGTGAGCGCGACATGCTGATCGACGAAGCGCGCACAAGCGAAGTCGCGCGCTGGAATTATCCGCAATGGTGGATCGACGCGGTGAAGCGCGGCCAGCCGGATGCCTGGGAGCGCATCCTCGAAGCGGGCAACGCGCAAGGTCCGCTCACGCTTCGCGTGAACGCGCGGCACGCGAGCGTCGACGACTATCTCGCGCGCCTCCGCGACGCGCGTATCGAAGCCGACGCCGCCGGCCTGCACGCGGTGCGCCTGAGAACGCCGATGCCCGTCGATCGCATTCCCGGGTTCGACGAAGGCGTCGTGTCGGTGCAGGACGCCGGCGCGCAGCTCGCCGCGCAACTGCTCGGCGTGAAGGACGGCATGCGCGTGCTCGATGCCTGCGCCGCGCCGGGCGGCAAGACGGGCCACATTCTCGAACTCGCGAACGTCGATCTGATCGCGCTCGAAAGCGACGCCGAGCGTTCTGGCCGCATCGGACAAAACTTGCAGCGTCTGAAACTCGACGCGCAAATCAAGATCGGCGACGCGGGCGATCCCGCGCAATGGTTCGACGGCGCGCCCTTCGACCGCATTCTCGCGGACGTGCCGTGCTCGGCGTCGGGCATCGTGCGGCGTCATCCGGATATTCGCTGGCTGCGGCGCGCATCGGATATCGATGCGCTCGTCGCCGAGCAAAGGCGCATCGTGAGCGCGCTGTGGCCGCTCGTCGCGAAGGGCGGCGAGTTGCTCTACGTGACGTGCTCCATCTTTCCCGAGGAGGGCGAAGAGCAGGCCCGCTGGTTTGGAACCGCACATGAAGATGCGGTACGATTGGACGCGCCGGGCCAATCGTTGCCGACAGCGGCGCGCGCAAGCGCGGTCGCGGCGCAAGGTTCACCGGACAGTACAAATCTCGCGAACCCGCATCGGGACGCGGAGACTCTCGCGGACCACGACGGATTCTTCTACGCGCGCTTTCAGAAACGGTGACGATCAAACGCTTTTTTCCGCTTCGGCTCGCGGCCGTCATCTGGACTGCGCTGACGCTCTGGCTGACGTTCGCCGCGGCCGATTCCGCGTTCGCCGAGACGATCGCCGTGCAGCGCGCGTCGCTGCAAGCGGACAATGCCGGCTGGAGCTTGGACGCGCATTTCGACTTCGACCTGAACAACAGCCTCGAAGATGCCGTGAACCGCAGCGTGCCGCTCTATTTCACGATCGACTTCAACCTGTCGAGACCGCGCTGGTACTGGTTCGATGAAGAGCCGGTCAACGTGTCGCAGAGCATCCGTCTGTCATTTCAACCGCTCACGAACGAATATCGCGTGTCGACGGGCGGCCTGCAGTTGCGCTTCGCATCGTTGAACGAAGCGCTCGCGGTCATCAAGCATGTGACTTCGTGGCATGTCATCGACCGTAATCAGGTGCATGGCGGCGAAACCTATACCGCATCGGTGCGTATGCAGCTCGACATCGCATTGATGCCCAAGCCGTTCCAGATCGACGCGGTGAACAATCGCGACTGGAACCTTTCCTCGGACTGGAAGCGTTTTACTTTTACGGCGGCAGAACGTGCGAAATAGATTTCGACGCGGCCGCACGGACATGAAGAGTTTCGTCGTCCGCTTGCTGGTCTCCACGGTGGCGCTCACGGCAGTCCTGCTGCTCGTGATGCTCGCGCTCGCGAGCGCGAACACCGAGTTCTTCGACCGCTACTACGGCTGGCTCTACGCGGCGAATGTCGCGGTGGCGATGGTCTTCATGCTGATCGTCATCAGCCTGTTCATCATCATCGTGTCGAGGGTGAGGCAAGGGCGCTTCGGCACGCGCCTGCTCGCCAAGCTCGCGTTCATCTTCGCGCTCGTCGGCGTGGTGCCGGGCGCGATCATCTATGTGGTTTCGTATCAGTTCGTGTCGCGCAGCATCGAGTCGTGGTTCGACGTGAATGTCGAAACCGCGCTCACCTCCGGTCTGACGCTCGGGCGCGGCATGCTCCAGACATCGCTCGCCGATTTCAAGAACCGCGGCCGGCAGATGAGCGATCAGCTCGCGAGCGCCGATCCATCGAGTCTCACGCTATCGCTTTTGCGGCTGCGCGATCAGTACGGCGTGCAGGACGCCGTCGTGTTCGAGCGGCCGCGCGATCAGTACAACCGCGAGGATCTCGCGGCGAACAACAGTTCGCAACGCGTGCCCGGATTGCGCACGGTCGCGCAGGCATCGGGCAATTACTACGCGCTCCTGCCGGCCAATGAGCCGACCGGCACGATGCTGCGGGAGGCGCAGGATCATCCGTACGGCGCGATCGAAGGCGAGATCGACGGCGATCCGAAATCGAACGGGCCGAAGGGCGCATTGCGATTGCGCGTGCTCACGAAGATTCCCGATCCGACGACGACCACCGAATTTCAGCACGTCGACCGTTTCCTGCAGATCGAGCAGCCCGTGAGCCAGGAGCTCGCGCGCAACGCCGACGCCGTGCAGCGCGCGTATCGCGAATATCAGGAGAAGCGGCTCGGGCGCACCGGCTTGCGCAAGATGTATATCGGCACGCTGACGCTCGCGCTTTTTCTCGCGACCTTCATCGCGATGATGCTCGCGCTCGCGCTCGGCAATCAGCTCGCGCGGCCGTTGTTCCTGCTGGCGCAGGGCACGAAGGAAGTGGCCGAAGGCGACTACACGCCCAAACGCGAGATCAATTCACGCGACGAACTCGGCTTTCTCACGCAGTCCTTCAACGCGATGACGCGCCAGCTTTCCGAGGCGCGCGCGGCGGTCGAGAACAATCGCATCGCACTGGAGCATTCGAAGGCGTATCTGGAGAGCATTCTCGCGAACCTCACCGCGGGCGTGTTCGTGTTCGACCGGCAGTTCCGTCTCTCCACCGCGAATCGCGGCGCGGAGCGCATCTTCCGCCAACCGTTCGCCGCGTTGCTCAATCAGCCGCTCGATCAGATCGAGGTGCTCGCCGAGTTCGGCGCGATGGTCAAAAAGGCGTTCGCCGAGCGCGACGCGGCGGCGGTCGGCAGCGATCATCCTGTCGGCGATCGCGGTCACTGGCAGCAGCAGGTCGCGGTGACGGTGCCGGGCGAGAGCGATCCGCTCACGTTGCTCGTGCGCGGCACGCAGTTGTTGAGCGTGACCGAGAGCGACACCGACGACGCGGAAACCACGGGCTACGTCGTCGTGTTCGATGACATATCGGACGTCATCTCCGCGCAGCGTTCCGTCGCGTGGGGCGAAGTCGCGCGGCGTCTCGCGCACGAGATCAAGAATCCGCTCACGCCTATTCAGCTTTCAGCCGAACGTCTGCAGATGAAGCTCGCCGACAAGCTCGCGCCGCCGGATGCGGACGTGCTGAAGCGCGCATCGACGACCATCGTCAATCAGGTGCAGGCGATGAAGCAGATGGTCGACGACTTCCGCGAATACGCGCGCACGCCGCCCGCGGTGCTCGGCAATCTGCAACTGAACGATCTCGTCGCGGAAGTGCTGACGTTGTACGGCATCGAGGACGGCAAGACGCCGATCAAAGTCGATCTCGCGAAGCTGCCGGTGATACGCGGCGATGCGACGCAGATCCGCCAGGTCATCCACAACTTGTTGCAGAACGCGCAGGATGCGGTGGCCGAAGTCGCGGAGCCGCGCGTGCTGCTCGAAACGAGGACAGTAGAATATGGCGAGCCCGATGCATCGGGTCATGCGCGCGTCGCGGTTCGCCTGACTGTGTCGGACAACGGCTCGGGCTTTCCGGCGCGTATTCTTTCGCGTGCTTTCGAGCCTTACGTGACGACGAAAGCGAAAGGCACGGGCCTGGGACTTGCGACCGTGAAGAAGATCGTCGACGAGCACGGCGCGCGCATCGACATACGCAACCGCTCGAAGAGCGCGGATGTGATCGAAGGCGCGCAGATATCGATTCTGTTTCTACAACTCGCGGACGATACCGCGGCGCCCGGCGCGACGCCTGGCTCCGGTGCGCCGGCGAATCATGGAACGACAAAAGCAACAGTGCAGACAAGGGCAGCGTAAATGGCAACCATCCTGGTGGTAGACGATGAAATGGGGATCCGGGAACTGCTCTCCGAGATCCTGAGCGACGAAGGCCATGTTGTGGAAGTGGCGGAAAACGCGCAGCACGCGCGCGACTACCGTCTACAGCAAACGCCCGATCTCGTTTTGCTCGACATCTGGATGCCCGATACCGACGGCGTAACGCTCCTCAAGGAATGGGCCGCGCAGGGCAAGCTCACGATGCCGGTCATCATGATGTCGGGGCATGCGACTATCGACACGGCCGTCGAGGCGACGAAGATCGGCGCGCTCAACTTCCTCGAAAAGCCGATCGCGCTGCAGAAACTGCTGAAGGCCGTCGAGCAGGGACTCGCGCACGGCACTGCGGCGGCGCCCGCGGCGACGGCGGCGAAGCCTCCGTCGAGCGTGAACGCATCGGGCGTGCCGGTCGCGGCTGCGCTGCCGACGGCATCGGCGCTGAATGCATCGAACGATGCGGCGGCGAGCGGCGCGGCGCAGAATCAGTCCGGGCAGACGGCGTCGATCTCGTTCGATATTCCGTTGCGCGACGCCCGCGATGCGTTCGAACGCGCGTACTTCGAATATCACCTTGCGCGCGAGAACGGCAGCATGACGCGCGTCGCCGAAAAGACGGGGCTGGAGCGCACGCACCTGTATCGCAAGTTGAAGCAGCTCGGCGTCGATCTTGGGAAGAACAAGAACGAGGTGTGAGCGCGGCCCCGGACATTTTCAGAAAAATGCGCAAAGGGGCTTGAGGCGCGGGATAGTCTCTGCTATAGTTTCACCTCTTCGTTGGCCCGGTAGCTCAGTTGGTAGAGCAGCGGATTGAAAATCCGCGTGTCGATGGTTCGATTCCGTCCCAGGCCACCAGAATGCAAGAAGCCCGAGAGTGTTATCGCTCTCGGGCTTTTTCATTTTTCGCATGTGAAAAACGCGCAGTCCGTGTAAGCCGACTGCGCGTTCTTTTTTCAGCGATCCGGCGCTTACTTCGGATTGGCCGCGACGAAATTCTTGAACGCGGTGTAAGACGCCTTCTGCGTTTTGCCGTCGTTCTTCAGCAGGCCGTACGCGCCTTCGCCGCCAGCCGGATCGTCATACAACTGGTACGTCTGAATCGCCTGGATGTTGTACTTCGACGCCAGCGCGACGAACTGCGCCATCATCTTGTTGCCGACGAGATACGACGCGATCTGCTGATCCGAGCCATACCACGGACGCACGCCGTATTCGTTGAGCCAGATCGGCTTGCCGAACTGCTGCAGTGTTCCGAGTACGTCATGGCAACCCGTGCCGCCGCACGCGTTGGTGATGTCGCCCATATCCGAATACCAGTGCCACGCGGTGATGTCCCAGTTCACGACCGGGTGCCCCGTCGTGCCGTCCGGCTGCGTGCCGGCCGCGAGCATCTGATCCACGGCGTAATGCATCCACGTACCGCCGCCCATGATGATCTTGCCGTTCGTATCGACCGACTTCACGCCGGCGATCATGCCGCGAATGACGCCGCGCGCGATCTGAAATTTCGCGTTGTCGAACTGCTGCGGATAGACGCCGTCGACGTTGTTGTAAATCGTCATCGCGTCGAGTTCGTTCGACACTTCGTAGTACGGGTACTTGTAGGCGGTGGCCGTCCAGACGCCCAACTGATAGCCGGCGTTATACGCGTCGGTCTCGGTGTTGAAGTCGATGCTCATCAGCATGACGGGATACACGGTCACGCCGCCCGCTGCCATCGTCTTCGCGATGCCTGCCAGCTTGTTCGCCGATGACTGGTTGTACACCTCGTTCCGATACAGCTTCACGCCGAGATCCTGCAACTGCGAGAGCTGCACTGCCGGGCTGGAGATGTCGTACGCGCCGCCTTCGTTGTTGTGACCGTTGGCGCCGTAGAAGATCGTGCTCGTGGTTGTCGCGGCCGCCGCCTTGCGGCTCGCCGCGGCTGTGGTCGATGCGGTGTCGAGCGCGTCGTTGCCGCCGCCTCCGCACGCTGCCAGCACCACGCTGGTTGCCACGGCAGCGGTGATAAGGCTCGCCTTGGGTGCCCGTAATGCGTCAATGACGCGCAAGCTGGTCTGAATGTATTTTTTCATTGTATGTACTACTGATGGAGATGTTGTGTATCGGTGAAGTAGGTACGTCTTCAGGAGCGCCGCGAGCCAAAGGGCGGATCGGAAACGGACCTGCGGTCCCGCTTAACCCTGCGGGAGGGTTTCAAGCCGAGTAATTTCGAAGTGCGAATTAACGGCGGCCGTCAGTCGACGGGGCTTTGGTGGCGCGCCAGTGTCCTGCAACGAAAGGAAAAAAATACCTGAAACTGTAACGAGGCCGCGCCATTTTGTTACATGTATAACGGCGCGCGTGTTGGCGGGTTTAGAGAATTCGTCGGAATTGCCGACTTATTTCTTCCGATGATGGCACGAATTACCGCTTCCCCGCGCGCCAGCGCGCCGAGCTCGGCGAACAACCGCCCTCCGTGTTAAAATTCGCGCCGAATTAAGGACTTGCCTCGTCCTCGGACCCCGCAAGTCCTTTTCTTTTCGGCGCTCCGAATTGCTCGTGCGACGCGCCGGAACATTCGTCCGGCGCTGGTCATCCGTCTCGCATTCCGCTATCGGCGGCATAAAAGGCGTGCGCTTCCGGGCGAAGGCCGCCGGCCTATACTGGACTCGCGGGCGTCTTGCCCGCGCCGCTCGTCGCGAAGTCCGGTCACTCCGACTGCCTGTGCGGCGTGCGACGCCATCAAATTCACGGAGTACGGAGTTTTCACGGTGACTCGGATAGACGCTAAAGACAGCGCGCTCGTGCTGTTCTCCGGCGGCCAGGACTCGGCCACGTGCCTCGCCTGGGCGCTCGAACGTTACAAGACGGTAGAGACGCTCGGTTTCGATTACGGACAGCGCCATCGCGTGGAACTCGAGTGCCGCGAAGGCTTTCGCGCCGCGATCGTGCGCGAGTTTCCGCAGTGGGCCGAACGGCTGGGCGAAGATCACATGATCGATCTGTCCGTGCTCGGCGCGATCAGCGATACCGCGATGACGCGCGAGATCGAGATTCAGGCGACCGCGAACGGCCTGCCCAACACGTTCGTGCCGGGCCGCAATCTGCTGTTCATGATGATTGCTGCAGCAGTGGCGTATCGGCGCGGGCTGAAAGTGCTGGTCGGCGGCATGTGCGAGACGGACTTCTCCGGCTATCCGGATTGCCGCGACGACACGATGAAAGCGCTGCAAGTCGCGCTCAATCTCGGCATGGAAACGCGCTACGCGCTCGAAACGCCGCTGATGTGGCTCGACAAGGCCGATACCTGGCGGCTCGCGGAAACGCTCGGCGGCGAGGCGCTCGTCGAACTGGTGCGCGTCGAGACGCACACTTGCTATGTCGGCGAGCGCGCGGAATTGCACGACTGGGGCTTCGGCTGCGGCCAATGCCCGGCATGCAAACTGCGCAAACGTGGTTATGAGGCGTATCGCGCGGGCGAGCAGGTCGATACCGCGCCGGTCTGATTTTTTTAGAGGTTCACAGAGCAGTCATGACGTACGCGGTAAAGGAAATTTTCTACACGTTGCAGGGCGAAGGCGCCAATGCCGGGCGTCCGGCCGTGTTCTGCCGTTTCGCGGGCTGCAATCTGTGGTCGGGACGCGAGGAAGATCGCGCGGACGCCGTCTGCCAGTTTTGCGACACCGATTTCGTCGGCACCGATGGCGAAAACGGTGGCAAGTACAAAACGCCGACGGAACTCGTCGCGAAGATCGCATCGCTGTGGCCGGAAGGCGAGGCGCACAAATTCGTCGTGTGCACGGGCGGCGAGCCGATGCTGCAGATCGACCAGCCGTTCGTCGATGCGCTGCACGAAGCCGGCTTCGAAATGGCGATCGAAACCAACGGTTCGCTGCCGGTGCTCGAGAGCATCGACTGGATCTGCGTGAGTCCGAAAGCCGACGCGCCGCTCGTCGTGACGAAAGGCAACGAGCTGAAAGTCGTGGTGCCGCAGGACAACCAGCGTCTTGCCGAGTACGAAAAGCTCGACTTCGAATACTTTCTCGTGCAACCGATGGACAACGCATCGCGCGACATCAACACGAAGCTCGCGATCGACTGGTGCAAGCGGCATCCGAAGTGGCGGCTGTCGATGCAGACGCACAAATACCTGAATATCCCCTGAACGCCGTGCAGACGATTACCCGAAAACTCGAATTCGATGCGGGCCACCGCATTCCCGATCACCGCAGCCAGTGCCGCAATCTGCACGGGCATCGCTACGTGCTCGAAATCACGCTGCAAGGCGATCTCGTCGATGTGGAAGGCGCGCCCGATCGCGGCATGGTGATGGACTTCGCCGACGTGAAAGCGCTCGCGATGGAGCATCTCGTCAACAAATGGGATCACGCGTTCATCGTCTACGAGGGCGATGTCAAGGTGCGCGAATTTCTGCAGACGCTGTCGGATCACAAGACCGTCGTGCTCGATCGCATTCCGACCGTCGAGAACCTCGCGGCCGTCGCGTTCAACATTCTCGCGGAAGTCTATGACGCGCACTACGGCGTCAATCTCAAGCTGAAGCGCGTGCGTCTGTACGAAACGCCGAACTGCTGGGCCGACGTCGCGCGCGGCTGATTTCAGGCGTGCGCGCGGCCGGAAGCACCTCCGGCGCGCGTGCTTTTGTCACGGTATGATCGTCCGATGAGTCGCCCATCCTCCGAGGCGGCGAGACACGGAGCGCACGCATGCCGTCACTTCATCCGTTTTTCCAGTGGCCGCGCGTGGCCGTCCTTCAACCGCTCGAAGGAGACGCGCGATGAGCACCTTCACCAATCCCCTCAAGCAGCGCTTCTCCGAACCGGGCACGTTGTTCGGCCTGTGGCTGTCGCTCGGCAGCGCCGATGCCGCCGAAGCGCTCGCGCACGCGGGCTTCGACTGGCTCTGCATCGACATGGAGCACTCGCCGAACGATAGCGCCGACGTCGTCGCCCAGTTGCGCGCGATCGCCGCCGCGCATCTGCCGAGCGAGCCGATCGTGCGCGTGCCGGCGAACGAAGGCTGGCTCGTCAAGCGCGCGCTCGACGCAGGCGCGCGCACGCTGATGTTCCCGAACGTGCAATCGGCGGAAGAGGCGGCGCGCATCGTGAGGCTGACGCAATATCCGACCGAAGCGGCGCTGCACGGTCTGCGCGGCGTGGCGGGCGCGGTGCGCGCGGCGGCATACGGTATGCGTCGCGATTACATGGCGAGCGCGAATGCGCAGATTGCGACGATCGTGCAGATCGAATCGGTCGCGGCGCTCGAAGCCGTCGACGAAATTGCCGCGACGCCGGGCGTCGATTGCCTGTTCATCGGGCCGGCGGATCTGGCCGCGAGCCTCGGTCATCTCGGCGACGGCAAGCATCCGGATGTGCAGGCGGCGATCACGAAGATCGTCGACGCGGCGAATCGCGCGGGCATCGCGAGCGGCATCTTCGCACTCGATGCCGCGAGCGCGAAGCAGTACGCGCAGGCGGGCATCAAGCTCGTCGCGATCGGCGCGGATGTAATGTGGCTGTTGAAGGCGACGCGTCAGGCGTTGCAGGAGGCGAGATCATGAAAGCCGCCGCCGCTGCGATCATCGCGCTGGCGCTCGCCGGTGCGGCCCGCGCCGACAACGCGCCGAAGCCGACCGACATCGCGACGCAAAACGCCGTCGCCGATTACAACGCGGGCAATTTCGTCGCGGCGCGCTCGGAGTTTCGGCGTGCGGCGCAAAGAGGCAGCCGCCTCGCCGAATTCAACTACGCGATGATGCTGCTCAACGGCGAGGGCGGCCCGGCGGATGTGCCCGAAGGCAAGAAATGGCTGCGCCGCGCCGCCGACGCCAACATGACGCACGCGCAATACGTGTACGGCAAGATGTACGACGACGGCCAGTTCGTCGAGAAAGATCCGGCGGAGGCGCATCGCTGGTTCCTGCGCGCGGCGAATCAGGGTCACGTACAGGCCGAACTCGCGCTCGCCAACCAGTTCCTCGACGGACGCGGCACCGCGCGCGATAACACACAGGCGTTCACCTGGTACAAGAAGGCTGCGGAAGGCGGCGACATGACGGCGCAATACGTCGCGGGATCGTTCTACGAGCGCGGCGGCGATGGCGTCGAACGCAATCTGAATGTCGCGCGGGCTTATTACGCGGCAGCGGCCGCGCAGGGCGATCCGGCGGCGAAGCTCAAGTATCTGCAGCTCAGCACCGAACTCGAGCAGCAAAAGCCGCAGTGACGGCGCGCGTCGATAAAAAAACCGCGGTCGAAGCCGCGGCTCATGTGGCGGAAGATAGCCCGCTAACTCTGCATCAACCGCTTTTGCCGCGCGACGCTCATGATGAGCCCGGCCGCGACGCCGAGCGTCGTCAGCGCGGTTCCGCCGTAACTCATGAAGGGCAGCGGCACGCCGACCACCGGCAGAATCCCGCTCACCATGCCGATGTTGACGAACGCGTAAGTAAAGAACGCGAGCGTGAGCGATCCCGCCAATAATCGCCCGAAGAAGGTCGCTCCGTTCGCCGCGATGAACAGTCCGCGCGCGATGAGCGCCATATAAAGAAAGAGCAGCACGAGCCCGCCCGCGAGCCCGAACTCTTCGGAGAACACGGCGAAAATGAAGTCGGTGTGTTTCTCGGGGATGAATTCGAGGTGCGCCTGCGTGCCCTTCAGCCAGCCCTTGCCGAGCGTGCCGCCGGAGCCGATCGCGATCACCGCCTGAATCGTGTGGAAGCCTTTGCCGAGCGGATCGGAAGTCGGATCGAGCAGCGTGCAGATGCGATGCTTCTGGTAGTCGTGCATCATCGGCCAGACGACTTCGGGCTGACAAATCTTTTCCTGGAAGGTCGCGACGCCCGCCACCGCGATGACGCCCGCGATCAGCACCGGCAGGATCAGCTTGAAACTCAGCCCCGCGAAATAGATGACGAACATGCCCGCCGCGAACACGAGCACGGCGGTGCCGAGGTCCGGCTGCTTCGTGATCAGGCCGACGGGCAGCATCAGAATGAGAAAGCCGACGATGTAATCCCACCAGCGAATGTTGCTTTCGCGCTTCTGGTAGTACCACGCGAGCATCAGCGGCATCGCGATCTTCATGATTTCCGATGGCTGGATCACCACGCCGACATTGAGCCAGCGCTTCGCGCCCTTGCGCGTCAGGCCGAACGCGGCGACCGCGATCAGCAACGCGACGCCGACCGTATAGAGCGGCACGGCGAAGCGCATCAGCGTTTGCGGCGGAATGTTGGCGAGTATCCACATCAGGCCGAAGGTCAGCATGATGTTGCGCAACTGGTCTTCGACGCGGCCCGGCATGTCGAGGCTGGCGCTATAGAGCGTCACGATTCCGACGCCGAGCAGCAGGAACACGATCAGCGCGAGCGGCTTGTCGAAGCCCGCGAACATGCGCTTGGCGCGGTCCAGCAGCTCGCGCTTGTCGAATTGGACGTGCAGTTGCATGGCGGTTTCCTTTACTCGTCGATGCCGCCGGACGGCGCGAGAACGCGCACCCCGTCGTTTTCGTTGCTGCGCACCATGGTGGGCGTCGGCTCGCTCGGGCGCTTCTTCGGCGCGGGCGATCGGCCGGGCGTCGATGCAGGCACCGCAGCCGCAGGCGCAGCGGGCGGCGCCGACGCAGCGCGCGGTTTCGAGACTTTCGGAGCGGATGCCGCAGGCGCCGACGCCGCCTTCGCGACATCCGGATTCGACGCCGCTTGCGGCGAAAACGCCGGCGACGAATTCGCGACCGACGCGGGCAGCGCGACGGCGGCGGGCGGTTGCGTGCCGCCGATGACCGGCACGGTCGCTTCGGTCGTGGCCGAAGCCGCCGCTGCGACCGCCGCCGCTTCCGCGCCCGGCTTGAGACGGTCGACGAGGTAATAGTCGAGCACCTTGCGCGCGATCGGACCGGCGGACTCCGCGCCCCAGCCGCCGTTTTCGACGATCAGCGCGATCGCGATCTTCGGCTGCTCCGCCGGCGCGAACGCGATGAACAACGCATGGTCCCGCAGATGCTCGGCCGTTCCGCCGTGGCCCCGATAGTTCGCGCCCTGCAGCGAATAAACCTGTGCCGTGCCCGTCTTGCCCGCCGCGAGATAGGGCGCGCCCGCGAAAACCTTCGCTGCCGTGCCGTTCGTCACGACGCCTTCCATTGCGTGCTTGATGACGTCGATGTCCTTCTGCTGCACCGGAATCTTGTTGCTCGGATCGCGCACGACCGCGCGCAGGTCCTTGTTGATCGGATTCTCGATGTTGCGCACGAGGTGCGGCTTCATCACGACGCCGTTATTCGCGAGCGTCGCCGTCGCGTGCGCGAGTTGCAGGATCGTGAACGAGTTGTAGCCCTGCCCGATGCCGAGGCTGATCGTTTCGCCTTCGTACCATTTCTGCTGCTCGGGCTTGCGGTACGCCTTGCGCTTCCATTCCGTCGACGGAAGAATGCCCTTCGCCTCGCCCGCGATATCGATGCCGGTGATCTGGCCGAAGCCCCACGGCTTCATGAAGCCGGCCATCGCATTGACGCCGAGATCGCGCGCGAGCATGTAGAAGTACGTGTCGTTCGACACGACGATCGCGCGGTTCATGTCCACCCAGCCCTGACCCGAGCGCACGTCGTTGCGGAACGTGTGGCCGCCGAACGTGAAGTAGCCCGGATCCTGGAAGCCCCAGCCCGGCGTGCGCTTGTGCAGCGACAACGCGGCGAGCGCCATGAACGGCTTGTAAGTCGAGCCCGGCGGATACGTGCCGTGCAGCGGACGATTCAAGAGCGGATGATCCGGCGAATTGTTGAGCGCGTCCCAGGTTTGCTGATCGATGCCGTCGACGAACGAATTCGGATCGAAACTCGGCGCGGAGACGAATGCGAGCACGTCGCCGGTCGATGGCTCGATCGCGACGAGCGCGCCGCGCTTGCCCGCGAATGCCTGCTCCGCGACCTGCTGCAAGCCGATATCCAGCGACAACTGCAAATTGTTGCCCGGCGTCGCCTGCGTGCGCGACATCGTGCGTACCGGACGGCCGCCCGCGGTCACTTCCACTTCCTCGAAACCGGTCAAGCCGTGCAGCTCCGTTTCGTAGCTCTGCTCGACGCCGATCTTGCCGACGTAATCCGTGCCCTTGTAATTGTTGGCGTCGAGGCGCGGATCGTAGTGATCCGAGCTTTCGTCGTTGGCGTCGCTCGCGTCGTCGATGCGCTCCTGATCGCGCTGCGAAATGCGCCCGATATAGCCGATCACATGCGCTGCGGTCGTGCCGAGCGGATATTGGCGGAACAGGCGCGCGCGCACTTCGACGCCGGGAAAGCGGAAACGCTGCGCCGTGAACTTGGCGACCTCCTCGTCGGTGAGACGCGTGCGAATCGGCAGGCTTTCGAAATTCTTCGAGTCTTCGAGAAGCTTCTTGAAACGGCGGCGGTCGCGCGCGTCGATCGGAATGACTTGCGACAGCTCGTCGATGGTTTCGTCGAGCGTGCCGTTGATCTTGGAGCGCGTGATTTCGAGCGTGTACGCCGAATAGTTCTTCGCCAGCACGACCCCGTTGCGGTCGGTGATGATGCCGCGATTCGGCACGATCGGCGCGACCGAAATGCGGTTCTCGTTTGCCTGCAACGAGTATTTGCTGAAATGCCAGACCTGCAGATAGAGGAAGCGCAGCCCGATCAGCCCGAAGCAGATGAACACGAACAGTCCCGCCGCCGCGACGCGCAGGCGGAACTTCGACAACTGTTGCTCGGTGTTCTTGATTTCGGTCATGCAGCTTTCGCGGTGTGCTCGCGATTCAAGTGTAGTTCGCGCGCGGCGGTTTTTTCGCCGACCCGGCGCCGCGCGGCAAGACTCAGATTGGACGCGTATCGTCCGGGTCGGCGGCGCGGCGTTGCGGCATCAGCAGGAGGAAGCTCGCGATCGGCCAGAGCAGCGCTTCGACGAATCCGTTGATGAGATAGCTCCAGCCGGGGAACGCGGCGCCCGTCATGAGGCGGATGATGAAAGGCACGAGATGCGCGCCCACCAGCAGCGGCGCGACGACGAACATCTGCACGGGCAGTGTCATCCACAGCACGCGGCGATGAATCGTGATCGCGCCGTACGAAAGCAGCGTGTAGGCCAGCGCGTGTTCGCCAAGGAGATTCGCGTTGTGCACGTCCATCAGGATGCCGAGCATGAACGCGATGCCCATGCCGACCTTGCGCGGTTGATGCACGTTCCAGAACAGCAGCACGAGCGCGACGAAATCCGGCACGCCGATGAGCCGTCCCCACGGCATGAGGTTCAGCAGGAACGCGGCGGCCAGGCTGAACGTGATGAAGTACGGATTGACCGGCTGCAGGATGTATTGCGGGCGGTTCATCGCGCGGCTCCCGATGATGCGGGTTTCGGCGCATGCGCCTTCTTCGACGGTTTCGCCGCCGCGCCCGATGCAGCTTTCGGCTCGGCCGCCTTCTCCGACGGCTTCGCGGGCGCGGGCGCTGCCGGTGTTGCAGCCGCTGGCGCAGAACCCGGCACCGGAGCGGAAGCGCCGCTCGCGCCCGCTGCGGCGGCAGCCTTCGGCGCGGGCTTCTTCTTGCCCTTGTTTTCCTTCGCTTCCTTGGCGGCCGCGGCTGCTTCGACTTCGACCGGATTCGGCGGCTGATTCAAGTTGTAGTGCAGCACGAGCAACTGGCGCGCGCCGCGCACGGCCGCGATCGGCACGCAGACGACGCGCGCGAACGCCGTATCCGCCTGCTTGTCGACGCGCAGCACCTTCGCGACCGGCAGTCCCGGCGGATAGATGCCGTCGAGGCCGCTCGTCACGAGTTCGTCGCCGGCTTGGACGTCGGCGCTGATCGGCACGAAGCGAAGATCGAGCGTGTCGCCCTTCGGCGTGCCGTAAATCACGCTGCGCAAGCCGGTGCGCGAGATCTGGACGGGCACGGCCTGGTCTTTATCGGTGAGCAGCGTGACTTCGGATTGCAGCGGAAACACGCGCGTCACCTGACCGATCACGCCGTCTTCGGTGACGACGGGCGCGCCGTCCTGGATATTCTGCTGCGAACCCTTGCCGATCACGACTTTCTGCGTGAACGGATCGCGCGTGTCGTATTGAATTTCGGCGGGCGTTTCTTCGGTCGTTGCGCGCGATTGCAGATTCAGCAGCGCGCGCAGATGCGCGTTCTCGATGGCGAGCTGGGCCGCGTCGCCCGCCTTGACGGAAAGCTCCAGATTCTTGTCGCTGAGCTTGCGGTTTTCGCTGCGCAGCGTCGCGCTGGTCACGGCGAGATCGGCGGCGCCCATGAAGATGTCGCGCGGCACCAGCGCCGCGCGCTGCAACGGATACAGCCCGGCGCCGAGCATCCCGCGAACGATTTCCAGCGTGCTGAAGCGAGCGTCCGAGATGAGCAGCGCGATGGCGAGCACCAAGAAGAAAATCAGGCGCGCGAGCGCGGAAGGGCCTTGCTTGAAAAGGGGCGGCGGACTGTATTCCATGGTCGGCGCCGAGGGCGTGAACGGATGGATCGATGCTGCAGGTCACTTCGCCGGCGGCGAAACCTGCCCTACGCTGTTCCGACAACGGCCCGGACAGAGGCCGGGCCGTGCGCGCGTCGCGTTACGCGGGTGCTTGCAAGCGTGCTTCGGCGTTGCGTCGATATCCGGACGCCCGAAGCAGCAGATCACTCGTACGAGAAGATGCTGCCGAGCTTGTCCATGCGCTCGAGCGCCATGCCCGAGCCACGCACCACGCAAGTCAGCGGATCTTCGGCGACGAGCACCGGCAGGCCGGTTTCTTCCGCGAGCAGGCGGTCGAGATCGCGCAGGAGCGCGCCGCCGCCCGTCAGCATCATGCCGCGCTCCGCGATGTCCGCGCCGAGTTCCGGCGGCGTCTGTTCGAGCGCGATCTTCACCGACGACACGATCTGGTTCAGCGGGTCGGTCAGCGCTTCGAGAATTTCATTGCTCGAAATGGTGAAGCTGCGCGGAATGCCTTCCGACAGATTGCGGCCCTTGACTTCCATTTCCTTCACTTCGGAGCCGGGGAACGCCGAGCCGATTTCCTTCTTGATGGCTTCGGCTGTTTGCTCGCCGATCAGCATGCCGTAGTTGCGGCGGATGTAGTTGACGATGGCCTCGTCGAACTTGTCGCCGCCGACGCGCACCGAGCCCTTGTACACGATGCCGCCCAGCGAGATGACGCCGACTTCCGTCGTGCCGCCGCCGATGTCCACGACCATCGAGCCCGTTGCTTCCGAAACCGGCAGGCCCGCGCCGATTGCCGCGGCCATCGGCTCTTCGATCAGATAGACCTGCGAGGCGCCCGCGCCGTGTGCCGCTTCCTTGATCGCGCGGCGCTCGACTTGAGTGGAGCCGCACGGCACGCAGATGATGATGCGCGGCGACGGCGAGAACATGCGGGATTCGTGAGCGGTCTTGATGAACTGCTTGATCATCTGCTCGGTGACGGTGAAGTCGGCGATCACGCCGTCCTTCATCGGGCGAATGGCCTCGATGTTGCCCGGCACTTTACCGAGCATCTGCTTGGCTTCCTTGCCGACCGCCTGAATGGTCTTCTTGCCGTTGGGGCCGCCTTCCTGGCGAATCGAAACGACCGAGGGTTCGTCGAGGACGATGCCCTTGCCGCGCATGTAGATCAGCGTGTTGGCGGTGCCGAGGTCAATCGCCAGGTCGTTGGAGAAATAGCTGCGCAAAAAACCGAACATTCAAAAATCCTGTCTCGCTGGGTGGCCGTTCGTCGCGAGGAGCGCCGGGGACGGCAGCGGAAAAAATAACGGTTTGCCGGGGCGGCGAACGCTCGCCGGGAAGGGCAAATCCGGGAAGAAATCTACTGCAGAACGGAACGCTGGACGCAAACGTTTCTCGGAATCCATCAAATGCGGGAGAAAGCCGCCGACAAGCCGTTCCAGAGGTGAGTCGAACGTGTAATGATACCTTATAATTTGTGGGTATCTATAGGAAAAGGATGGCAGTTTTTGCCATCGCCAGACCTGTTTCCGAGGGCTCCTTTCAAGATCGCAACTGGCTGCTGCAGCGAAAGTTTTCGAGATTGAGGCTGTCCACGCTTTCTCCGGTGAATCCATGTCTTTGACCCTGACCGACGTAAAACGCATCGCGCACCTCGCGCGGCTCGAATTGCCCGACCACGAAGCCGAGCCCACGCTCACGCGGCTCAACGATTTTTTCGGTCTCGTCGAGCAGATGCAGGCCGTCGACACGACCGGCATCGAGCCGCTCGCGCACCCGATCGAGCAGATCGAGGAAGTGGCGCTGCGTCTGCGTGACGACGCTGTCTCAGAGCGTGTCGAACGCGAAGAGTTCCAGCGTTGCGCGCCCGCCGTGCAAGACGGACTCTATCTCGTGCCCAAAGTCATCGAATAAGCATCAAACATTCAGCGTCAGCGCGTGATTCACACCGCGCTCATCAGGAAACTGCAATGCATCAGAAAAGCTTGACCGAACTGCGCGCCGCGCTCGACTCGAAGGAAGTATCCGCGGTCGAACTGGCGCAGTCGTATCTGCGGCGCATCGAGGGCGCGAAGGAACTGAACGCGTTCATCGGCGTCGACGCCGCGCTCACGCTCGAACAGGCGAAAGCCGCCGACGCGCTCATCGGCGGAGGCCGCGCGGGCGCGCTCACCGGCTTGCCGATCGCGCACAAGGACGTCTTCGTCACGCGCGGCTGGACATCGACCGCCGGCTCGCACATGCTCGAAAACTATTCGAGTCCGTTCGATGCGACCGTCGTCGATCGCCTCGCGAAAGCCGGTATGGTCACGCTCGGCAAGACCAACATGGACGAGTTCGCGATGGGCTCGTCCAACGAGAATTCGTACTTCGGCGCGGTGAAGAATCCGTGGGATATGAAGGCCGTGCCGGGCGGTTCGTCGGGCGGTTCGGCTGCTGCCGTGGCCGCGCGTCTCGCGCCCGCCGCGACCGGCACGGACACCGGCGGCTCCATCCGCCAGCCCGCTTCGTTCACCGGCATCACCGGCATCAAACCGACGTATGGCCGCGTTTCGCGTTATGGAATGATCGCGTTCGCGTCGTCGCTGGATCAGGGCGGCCCGATGGCGCAAACGGCGCACGACTGCGCGCTGCTGCTGAACGCGATGGGCGGCTTCGACGAGCGCGATTCCACGAGCCTTCAACGCGAGAACGAAGACTACACGCGCTACCTCGGCAAGACGTGGAACGGCAGCGATGATGCCGGCAAGCCGCTGAAGGGCTTGCGCATCGGCATGCCGAAGGAGTATTTCGGCGCGGGTCTCGCCGACGACGTGCGCGCGTCCATCGACGCCGCATTGAAGCAATACGAAGCGCTCGGCGCGACGCTCGTCGAAGTGTCGCTGCCGAAGACCGAGCTTTCGATTCCCGTGTACTACATCATCGCGCCGGCGGAGGCATCGTCGAATCTGTCGCGCTTCGATGGCGTGCGCTACGGGCATCGCGCGGCCGAGTACCGCGATCTGCTCGACATGTACAAGAAGTCGCGCGCGGAAGGCTTCGGGCCGGAAGTGAAGCGGCGGATTCTCGTCGGCACGTACGTGTTGTCGCACGGTTATTACGACGCGTACTACCTGCAGGCGCAGAAGATTCGCCGCATCATCGCGCGCGATTTCCAGGAAGCGTTCAAGCAGTGCGACGTCATCATGGGACCGGTCGCGCCGTCGGTCGCGTGGAATCTCGGCGAGAAGGCCGACGATCCCGTGCAGATGTATCTCGCCGATATCTACACGCTTTCCGTGAGCCTCGCGGGCCTGCCCGGCATGAGCGTGCCGTGCGGTTTCGGCGCGGGCGCGAATGCGAATCGGCCGGTCGGTCTGCAGATCATCGGCAACTATTTCAACGAAGCCCGGATGCTCCAGGTCGCCGACGCTTATCAGCGCGCGACCGACTGGCACCGCAAGGCACCTGCATCGGCATTGGCATCGGGAGTGTGAACATGCAGTGGGAAGTCGTCATCGGTCTGGAAACGCACGCGCAGCTTTCCACCGTCTCCAAGATTTTTTCCGGCGCGCCCACGCAGTTCGGCGCGAGCCCGAATTCGCAGGCGAGTCCCGTCGATCTCGCGTTGCCCGGCGTGTTGCCTGTGATGAACCGCGGCGCCGTCGAGCGCGCGATCCGCTTCGGTCTCGCGATCGGTTCGCACATCGCGCCGCGCAGCATCTTCGCGCGCAAGAACTACTTCTATCCGGATCTTCCGAAGGGCTATCAGATCAGCCAGTACGAGATTCCGGTCGTGCAGGGCGGGCAGATCACGATTCAGGTGCCGGCCAACGAGAAGGCGGGCAAGGAAGCGTACGAGAAGACCATCAACCTGACGCGTGCGCACCTCGAAGAGGACGCAGGCAAGTCGCTGCACGAAGACTTCGCGGGCATGACGGGCATCGACCTGAACCGCGCGGGCACGCCGCTGCTCGAAATCGTCACTGAGCCGGAAATGCGCAGCGCCGCGGAAGCGGTCGCGTATGCGAAGGCACTGCACGGTCTCGTCGTGTGGCTCGGCATCTGCGACGGCAACATGCAGGAAGGCTCGTTCCGTTGCGACGCGAACGTCTCGGTGCGCCCGGTCGGTCAGAAGGAATTCGGCACGCGCGCCGAGATCAAGAACTTGAACTCGTTCCGCTTTCTCGAAGAAGCGATCCAGTACGAAGTGCGCCGTCAGATCGAGCTGATCGAAGACGGCGGCACGGTGGTTCAGGAAACGCGTCTTTATGACCCGGACAAGCGCGAAACGCGTTCGATGCGTAGCAAGGAAGACGCGCACGATTACCGCTATTTCCCCGATCCCGATCTGATGCCGCTCGTGATCGATGCATCGTGGATCGATCGCGTGAAGGGCGAGATGCCCGAGCTGCCGGCGGACATGCAGAAGCGTTTCGTCGACACGTACGGTTTGACGCCGTATGACGCGGGCGTGCTGACTTCGTCGAAGGCGATGGCGTCCTACTTCGAAGCGCTCGTGCAGAAAGCGGGCGCGGCCCAGGCGAAGATCGCCGCGAACTGGATGATGGGCGACGTCTCCGCGCAACTGAATCGCGAATCGCTCGATATCAGCGAATCGCCGGTATCGGCCGCGCAGCTCGCGCTCATCATTCAGCGTATCGCCGATGGCACCATCTCCAACAAGATCGCGAAGGACATTTTCCAGACGATCTGGGAAGAGAAGGCGACCGACGAGGCCGCCGCGGATCGCATCATCGACGCGAAGGGTTTGAAGCAGATTTCCGACACCGGCGCGCTCGAAGCGATCATCGACGAGGTGCTTGCGGCAAACCAGAAGTCGGTCGAGGAATTCCGCGCGGGCAAGGAGAAGGCGTTCAACGCGCTGATCGGCCAGGCGATGAAGGCGACCAAGGGCAAGGCGAATCCGCAGCAGGTGAACGAGCTTTTGAAGAAGAAGCTCGGCTGATTGTTTCGGTGCGTGAAAGACAGGGCCGTTGCCGGTTAAGCTAGGCGACTGCCTTTCTTTTTGGTGATCACAAAAATATGGCAAAAAAACCCGAACTCGACGACTTCCGTGTGCCTTTCTTCGACGCCGGCAAGAAGCGCAAGCCATTCGACCTGAGCGCGATCGATCCGTCCGCGAAGCCGTTTTCCAGCGGCACGAAGGACATCGACCGCGAGCGTCTCACGGCGATCGGCGTGCAGCTCGACGATCTTCAGGAGAAACTGCACGCGCAGCGCCGCCGGCGCGTGCTGCTCGTGCTGCAGGGCATGGACACGAGCGGCAAGGACGGCACGGTGCGCGCGGTGTTTCACGATGTCGATCCGCTCGGCTTGCGCATCGTGCCGTTTCGCGCGCCGTCCGAGCGCGAGGCCGCGCACGATTTTCTGTGGCGCGTGCACGCGCAGGCGCCGATGGCCGGCGAATTCGCGATCTTCAACCGCAGTCACTACGAAGACGTGCTCGTGCCGCGCGTGCTGAAGTCGATCGATGCCGACGAATGCGAACGGCGTTATCGGCATATTCGCGAATTCGAGGCGCTGCTCGCTGACAGCGGCACGACCATCGTCAAATGCTTCCTGCACATTTCGAAGGACGAGCAGCGCGAGCGACTGCAGGCGCGCATCGACGATCCGACGAAACACTGGAAGTTCGACGTCTCCGATCTCGAAGCGCGCAAGCAATGGGACGACTATCAGGCCGCATACGCCGACGCGCTCGCGGCGACATCGACGGATTACGCGCCTTGGTACATCATTCCGGGCAATTCGAAGACGCATCGCAACGTGATGGTCGCAGAGCTGCTGTTGCGCACGATGCAGGACATGAAGCTCGAATTCCCGCCGGCGAAAGAATCGCTGAAGGGCGTGAAGGTCGAATAATCAAGATCAAAAAGGAAGAACATGTTTCGCGTGATAACCGCCAATCTCAACGGCATCCGTTCGGCCGCCAAGAAAGGTTTCTTCGACTGGTTCGGAGAGCGGAAATCCGACGTCGTGTGCGTCCAGGAAATCAAATGCTCGCAGGACGATCTGACGCCGGAATTTCTCGCGCCGCACGGTTTCCAGGGCTATTTCCAGCACGCGGTGAAGAAGGGCTACAGCGGCGCCGGTCTGTACACGCGCCACGAACCGGATGACGTGATCATCGGCTTCGGTTCGGAAGAGTTCGATCCGGAAGGGCGCTATGTCGAAGCGCGTTTCGGCAAGTTGTCGGTCGTTTCGGTGTATGTGCCGTCGGGTTCGAGCGGCGACGAGCGTCAGCAGGCGAAGTATCGCTTCATGGACGAGTTCATGCCGCATCTGGACGCGCTTTCGAAGGAGCGCGAAGTCATCCTGTGCGGCGATGTGAATATCGTGCACAAGGAAATCGACATCAAGAACTGGAAGAGCAACCAGAAGAATTCCGGTTGTTTGCCCGAAGAACGCGCGTGGCTCACGAAGCTTTTCGACGACGTCGGTTATGTCGATGTATTCCGCACGCTCGATCAGCGTCCCGAGCAATATACGTGGTGGAGCAATCGCGGCCAGGCGTATGCGAAGAACGTCGGGTGGCGTATCGATTATCAGATCGCGACGAAGGAAGTCGCCGCGACCGCGAAGAAGACGTCGATTTTCCGGGATATCAAGTTCAGCGACCACGCGCCGCTGACGATCGATTACGACTGGAAGATCGCGAAGAAGAAGTGAGCTAGCGCCCGCTCTTCTTGAACCGCCCCATCCCGGCGTAATTCGGCAACTGATCGATGGTCTTGCCGACCGCCTTCGCATAGAGCGGCATCATGTCCGGCATGCGTTTGAGCAGATCCTGCCGGCGATCCGGCCCGTACGGATGCAGCCAGATGAAGCCATCGTCCGCGCGGCGCGTGCCCGAATCGATCTTGTTCCACAACGTGACGGCCGCGCGCGGATCGTAGCCCGCGCGCGACGCGATCTCGCTGCCGATCACGTCGGCTTCGGTTTCGTCGGCGGGGGAATAGCGCATCGTCAGCAGTTCATCGCCGATATCGGGCTGCTGCGACGCGTAATTCGAAAAGCCGAAAAGCTGCGGCATGCCGTTCGACGAGAGCTGCGCCGCCTGCTGCCGCCCGAGCCGCTCGCGCGCATGTTCGCGCAACGCGTGCGCGATTTCATGGCCGATCATCATGCCGATCTCGTTGTCGTTCAGATGCAGCTTGTCGATCAGCCCGCTGTACACGACGATCTTCCCGCCCGGCAGGCAGACCATGCGCTCGTCGGCCGACTTGATGACGTTGATCTCCCACTTCCAGCTCTTCGCGCGATCGTTCCACTTGAGCGCGAACGGAATCTCGTGATTCGCGATATCGCGCACGCGTTTGACGAGCGGGTTGGTATCGGGGAGCAGCGTCTTGTTGCGCTCGGCATCGTGGATGACCTGCGCGTATTCGTCGGCGGCCTGCGCTTCGAGCGTCGCGGGCGCAATCAGGTTGCGAAACAGCGCCGTATTGCCGAAACGGATCTGGTTGTTCGGTGCGGAGTACGGCGGCGGCGTCTTTTGTTCGTCCTGGGCATGCGCGGACGAAGGCGCGAGCGACGCCCATGTCCATGCGCAAACCAAGGCGCGAAGCTTGAAAGAAACCGTCATCGTCGAATTCTCCAGGGCGCGATCTTGGGCAACAGTAACATGCCCGGAATGGACAGCGCGACGCAGATCATGAAGTACGGAAACCAGCCGGTTTCATTCACGATGTAGCCGCTGCCCGCCGCCGCGAAGGTGCGCGGCACGGCCGCGAGGCTCGTGAAGAGCGCGAATTGCGTCGCGGTGTAGCGCGGGTCGGTCGTGCTCGCGATATACGCCGTGAAGGTCGCGAGCGTGAGACCCGTCGCGAAGGTTTCGAAGCCGTACAGCACGCCGAGCGCGAACGGCGACGGCCCGATCTTCGCGAGCCATGCGAAGCCGAGCGTCGCGACGATCTGCAGAATGCCGAAGATCCACAAGCCGCGCGCAATGCCGATCTTCACGAGCGCGATGCCGCCGAGCAAGCCGCCCGCGATGCTCGCCCAGAACGCGACCGCTTTCGCGATCACGCCGATCTGCGCGAGCGAGAATCCGACGTCGATGAAGAACTTCGTCGCGAGCGCGGTGGCCATCGTATCGCCGAGCTTGTACAGGAAGATGAAACTGAGCACGAGCAGCGCCGCGCGCCAGCCGTCACGCGTGACGAACTCGTGAAAGGGCTCGACGATCGCCTCGCGCAGATTTTTCGGCGGCGCGCCATGAATCTGCGGCTCCTTCACGACGAGCGTCATGATGAGTCCCGGCAGCATGAACGCGGCGGTGATCAGAAAGACGCTTTTCCACGGCAGGACGGTCGCGAGAATCAGCGACAGCGAACCGGGCACGAGTCCCGCGACCTTATATGCGTTGACGTGCACCGCGTTGCCGAGCCCTTGTTCGGTGTCGGCGAGGAGCTCGCGGCGATAGGCATCGATGACGATATCCTGACTCGCGCTGAAGAACGCGACGAGCGCGGCGATCGCGGCGACGGCCCAGAGATTCTGCTCGGGCGAGAAGAAGCCGAACGAGCCGATCGCGATCATCACGAGCACTTGCGTGACGAACATCCAGCCGCGCCGCCTGCCCGGACTCCAGCCGGGAAAGCGCGGAATGAAACGGTCCATCAGCGGCGACCAGACGAATTTCCACGTGTACGGAAGTCCGATCAGCGCGAAGAGACCGATCTCCTTGACGTTGATGTGCGCGGTCGTGAGCCACGCCTGCAACAGGCTATAAAGCGTGAAGAGCGGCAATCCGGACGTAAAGCCGAGAAAGACGCAAATGAGGATGCGCTTGTTGAGGAACGCGCGCCATCCGGGATGATCTTCGTGAGCAGTTAGAGCGGGCGCCTCGTGTGGCGTATCGGGCATGTCAGATAACGGGCAGTTGTCGATGCGGGAACCCGCCGGTCGATGTTACCGGCGCTTCACGCGATAGACCGCAAGACTACCACGCCAGTTCGCGCCCCAACGGACCGACTGCCCGCCGTGCAGCACCACGCGATCCAGAATCTCGATGCCCACTTCCGGCGCGAGCGCCTCGAAGTCCTTGATCGTGAGCACGCGCACGTTCGGCGTGTTGTGCCATTGATAAGGCAGCGATTTCGACACCGGCATGCGTCCCTGAATCACCGAAAGCCGATGCTGCCAGTAACCGAAATTCGGAAACGACACAATGCATTCGCGTCCGACGCGCACCGTTTCGCGCAGGATCGCGGCGGTCTGATGGATCGTCTGCAGCGTCTGCGAGAGGATCGCGAAGTCGAAGCTGTCGTCTTCGAAGAGACGCAAGCCGTCTTCGAGATTCTGCTGGATCACGTTCACGCCTTTTTGCGCGCACGCGAGCACGCCGGCATCGTTGATTTCGATGCCGTAGCCCTTCACTTCCAGTTCTTCACCGAGCAGCGACAGCAGCGAACCGTCGCCGCAGCCGAGATCGAGCACCGTCGAGCGCGGTTCGACCCAGCGGGCGATCGCGCGAAAGTCCGAGCGCAGCGCGAGGGAATCGAGAGTGTGCTGGTTCATGCGCCGATCTCCGTGGCAATGCGTTCGTAGTAGGCGCGCATCAGATTGTGATAGCGCGCGTCGTCGAGCAGGAAGGCGTCGTGGCCGTGCGGCGCGTCGATTTCCGCGTAGCTCACCGTGCGCTTGTTGTCGAGCAGCGCCTTCACGATCTCGCGCGAGCGCGCCGGCGCGAAACGCCAGTCGGTCGTAAAGCTGGTGATGAGATATTTCGCCGATGTATTGGCGAGCGCTTTCGTTAGATCGCCGTCGAAGGCTTTCGCGGGATCGAAATAATCGAGCGCGCGCGTGATGAGCAGATACGTGTTCGCATCGAAGTATTCGGCGAACTTGTCGGCCTGATAGCGCAGATACGACTCCACTTCGAATTCGACATCGAAATTGAAGTTGTACGCGTCGAGCGCGCCTTCGGCACGGCGCAGCGCGCGGCCGAATTTCACGGCCATGTCGTCGTCCGACAGATACGTGATGTGGCCGATCATCCGCGCGACGCGCAAGCCGCGGCGCGGCTTCACGCCGTGCGCGTAGTAATCGCCGCCGTGGAAGTCGGGGTCCGAGAGGATCGCGGAGCGCGCCGTCTCGTTGAACGCGATGTTCTGTGCGGACAGCTTCGGCGTCGACGCCACCACGATGCAATGCGCGAGCCGCTCCGGATACATCATGCTCCACGCGAGCGCCTGCATGCCGCCCAAGCTGCCGCCCATCACGGCCGCGAAGCGCTCGATACCGAAGCGGTCCGCGAGACGCGCCTGCGCGTTCACCCAGTCCTCGACGGTGACGACCGGAAAGCTCGCGCCATACGGTTTTCCGGTTGCGCCGTCGATGCTCATCGGTCCGGTCGAGCCGAAACACGAGCCGAGATTGTTCACGCCGATGACGAAGAAGCGGTTCGTGTCGAGCGGCTTGCCGGGGCCGACCATGTTGTCCCACCAGCCGACGTTCTTCGGGTTATCGGCGTGAATGCCGGCGACGTGATGCGACGCGTTCAGCGCATGGCACACGAGCACGGCGTTCGAGCGCGCGGCGTTCAGTTCGCCATAGGTTTCGACGACGAGTTCGTAGTCGCCGAGCGACGAGCCGTTCTGCATCCGCAGCGGCTCGGTGAAGCGCATTGTTTGGGGAGTGACGATGCCGATCGATTCCATTCATTCCGCCTTTGACCTGGCGGCTAAACGGTGTCGGCGATGCGCTGCCTGAGAAATCGAGCGCGGCTGACGACCTCTTTAGCCGCATTTATAGTGAACCCCGCGAAAGATCACTGAGGTTCGCGCGCCCGCAATCGAGTCAGCAAATCGGCGCACTGTTCATGTTCGAGAAAATCTCGTTAGCGGGGAAGTATAGCGGAAAACGTCATAACGCCGTCAATAATGCCGCCATCTGCCGCGCCTTGGATGCGGCCCGCTTTAGCGTCTATATTGTCTAATCGCCTCGTCGTCCCGAGGAAAGGACATGAAACCGAGCCGGGTCAGACCGCTCAGTCACCTGAAGAGCCGCGCGGCCGAGATGATCCGCAATATCGTCGAGAGCCGCGAGCCGATGCTCATCACGCAGAACGGTGAAGGCAGGGTCGTCGTGCAGGATGTGCAGTCCTATGAAGACCTGCATCAGACGCTTGCCTTGCTGAAGATTCTCGCGATGGGACAGAAGACCATCGAAGCCGGCCACTGCGTGAGCGCCGGCGATGTCTTCGCCGAGATCGAGCGCATGGACCGCGAGGAAGGCTTCAAATGAAGACCGTTTTCCTGGATCCGGTGCGCCGGGATCTGCAGGATTTCCGGCGCTATGTCATCAACAAGTTCGGCGGCACGGCGTGGGCCGCTACGCGCAACAAGTTCGCGGAAACCATTGCCGAGATCGAAGCCGCGCCGCGCAACGGCTCGACGCCGCCCGAGCTCGTCGACTTTCGCATGTCGGGCTATTACGAAGTGCCGAGCGGCACGAACCGCATCATCTACAAGGTCGATGGCGACACGATTTACGTGCATCTCGTCGTCGATGCACGCTCGGACCTCGAAGACATACTCGCGCGCCGCTTATTTCGGATGTAGCGGCAATCGGCGCGATTGCGTCAGCGCGCGCAGCGAGCGCACCGTGCGATCCACATAGTGCGGCCGCCCGGAACCGGGCTTGCGAATCGACAGCCCGCCGTTCGACGTTTTCGCGACCGGCAGATGTCCGAC
This sequence comes from Caballeronia sp. AZ7_KS35, assembly GCF_023631045.1. Classification (NCBI taxonomy): domain Bacteria; kingdom Pseudomonadati; phylum Pseudomonadota; class Betaproteobacteria; order Burkholderiales; family Burkholderiaceae; genus Caballeronia; species Caballeronia sp. AZ7_KS35. The sequence goes on from NZ_JALQDV010000001.1 coordinate 294,012, forward strand.
GATCCACACGGTGCGAATCCCGAGCCGCCGATACGACTTCAGATGCCCGCGCGTGTCCTCGACGAGAATCGCGTCCTCGAGACGCACGTGCGCGCGGCGCATCGCGTGGCGGAGCATCGGCGCATCCGGCTTGGCGCGCCAATGGTGGCCGCTGCGCATGTCTTCGATGGCAATCACGCGCTCGAACAGCTTCGCGATGCCCAGTTCCGCGAGCACCGTGCGCGCGTAGAGCGTCGGCGCGTTGGTGAGCACGATCTTGCGTCCGGGCAGCGCGCGCAGCATGCGCGTGAGGCCGCGTTCGGCGCACAGCATCGACGCAAGATCGGGAAACGTGTGCACCTCGTGCAGGAAGTCGGCGGCATCGACGCCGTGATGCCGCACGAGCCCGAGCAGCGTCGCGCCGTAACGCACGGTATAGCCGACGCGCAGCCGGTTCGCCTCGTCGACGTCGACGTTCAGGCGATCCATGATGTACTGCGTCATGCCGCGATTGATCGCCGGAAACACCGCGTGCGACGCGTGATGCAGCGTGTTGTCGAGATCGAAGAGCCAGACGGGGCCGCGCGTCTTGACGCGGCGTCGGCGGGAAATGCGTTGCGCGGTCATCGTGCGCCGTTATCGTAAGAACGCCCGCGCGAAGGCGGGCGTCTTTAGCAAGGGAACAAGCTCAATGCGAGCGGATCATCGTGCCGAACGGCTGCTCGGTCAGGATTTCGAGCAGCACCGAATGTTCGATGCGGCCATCGATGATGTGCACCGAGCGCACGCCGCTCTTCGCGGCATCCAGCGCGGACGAAATCTTCGGCAGCATGCCGCCGGAGATGGTGCCGTCGGCGAAGAGGGCGTCGATCTCGCGCGCGGAGAGATCGGTGAGCAGATTGCCTTCCTTGTCCATCACGCCGGGGATGTTCGTCATCATGACGAGCTTCTCCGCGTTCAGGACGACGGCGAGCTTGCCCGCGACGAGGTCCGCGTTGATGTTGTACGAGAGGCCGTCTTCGCCGAAGCCGATCGGTGAAATGACCGGGATGAACGCGTCGTCCTGCAGCGCCTTGACGACCGCCGGATTGATCGCCTCGACCTCGCCGACCTGACCGATGTCGATGAACTGGCCCGGATTGTCGCGGTCCGGCATCATCAGCTTGCGCGCGTGGATCAGGCCGCCGTCCTTGCCGGTCAGACCGACCGCGTGGCCGCCGAAGTGATTGATCAGCGTGACGATATCCTGCTGCACTTCGCCGCCGAGCACCCACTCGACGACTTCCATCGTCTCTTCGTCGGTGACGCGCATGCCTTGAATGAAGGTGCCCTGCTTGCCGATCTTCTTCAGCGCCTGATCGATCTGAGGGCCGCCGCCATGCACGATCACCGGATTGATGCCGACGAGCTTCAGCAGAATGACGTCGCGCGCGAAGCCCTGCTTCAGGCGCTCTTCGGTCATGGCATTGCCGCCGTATTTGATCACGACCGTCTTGCCGTGATACTGACGGATGTAGGGCAGCGCCTCGGCCAGGATTTCAGCCTTCAGGGTCGGCGCGATTTGCGTGAGGTCGGGTAGCTCGGACATGGCGGCAAATGAGGCGAGGAGCGTTTAAACACGCCGAATTGTACAGGACCGACGCTCCGCGGCAGGACGAATTGCCGCGGTCGCGCCACGTTTTCCGGCGGGCGTTCCGGCGTGCGATCATCGTTTCGGCAGATTGATGACAAGATGATGAACCCATCCACGGAAACGAACGAACGCGAAGCGCCGGGCGCGCAGGTTTGCGAACGCTGCGGCGCGACGTTTCGCTGCGGCGCGCTCGCGGGCGATGCGTCGTGCTGGTGCGCGTCGCTGCCCGCGTTGCCGCTGGATCGATTGCGGCCCGGCATTCGTTGTCTGTGTCCCGCGTGTCTCACAACGGAAGGCGGGCGCGGCACGACTTCCAGTTAGCAGACCGCGTGCCGAGGTGCGACAAATCGCGCCAGATGTCGCAGCATGCGGGATGCAAACGGGATAATGTCGCACTGAGCGCGCACGCGCTAACACGCACTCAATCAGATGCATCGCATAACCAACACCGGACGGGTCAATCTCGGCCATCTTTTCTGGCTTCGCTCGCTCGCGATCATCGGCCAGCTGACGACCATCGCCGTCGTCCAGATATTCTTCGGCGCGAAGCTTCCGCTGCCCGCGATGCTGCTCGTCATCGCGCTCGAAATGGTCTTCAACGGCCTCACGTGGATGCGCGTCGCGCGGGCGCGTCCGGAAACCAATCTCGAACTGTTCGGGCAGATGCTCGTCGACCTCGGCGCGCTGTCGGCGCTGCTGTTCCTGTCCGGCGGCGCGACCAATCCGTTCGTCACGCTTTATCTGCCGTCGCTCGCGATCGCCGCCGCCGTCCTGCCGTGGACGATGATGACCTGCCTCGCGCTCTTCGCCGTCACCTGTTACGCGCTGCTTAGTTACAACTACGTGCCGCTCAACATCGAGAATCCGGCCAATCTGTTCGATTATTTCCGCACGGGCCTGTGGGTCAACTTCATGGTGAGCGTTGTGCTGATCGGCTGGTTCGTCGCGCGCATGTCGCGGGCGCTGCGCGTGCGCGACGCCGCGCTTGCCGACGCGCAGCAGCGTCATCTTCGCGATGAGCGGGCCGTCGCGCTCGGCGTGCAGGCGGCGACCGTCGCGCACGAAATGGGCACGCCGCTTTCGACCATCGCGATGCTGTCGGAGGAATTGCGCGATTCCGCCGCGCACGACAAGAACCTCGCACCCTACGCGGCCGATTTCGAATTGCTCGAACAGCAGATGGCTTTGTGCACGTCCGCGCTCGCGCGCCTGCGCAGCCGCGCGACCGGGCCGTCGAGCCGCCAGGCGCTCGACGAGTGGCTGTCGAGTTTCATCGAGCAATGGCGTCTGCGGCATCCGCAGGTGAAATTCGCGCAAATCGACCGGACGCCCGCGGATGCATCGATCGACGATGCCGTCGCCGTCGGACAGATTCTGACGATCCTGCTCGACAACGCCGCGCGCGCGAGCAGCGAATCGGTGACGCTGCAGGCGTCGGCGGAAACCGTCGACGAACTGGATTACGTGCGCTTCGACGTGTGCGACCGCGGTCCGGGCATTCCTGCCGCGCTGCGCGGCACGCTGGGCGCCGGACCGGTGGACAGCACGCAGGGCGGACACGGCGTCGGGTTATATCTGGCGTTTGCGGCGGCGGCGCGGCTCGCAGGTTCGATCGAACTGATCGACGGCAAGCCGCGCGGCACGTGCGCCGTGTTGCGCCTGCCGAATCGCGGCGCGGTGGCGGCGCCCGCGCAGGCGGCAAGAACTGAACGAAGCGGCGCGGCCTGAACTCGAACTCAGGCGCACGCGAGCGGCATTTTGGAGAAGAAACACATGAGCGATACCAACTTCCTGATCATCGACGACGATGAAGTCTTTGCCGGCATTCTCGCCCGCGGCCTGACACGGCGCGGTTTCACGCCGCATCAGGCACACAATGCGGACGAAGCGCTGAAACTCGCCAACCAGCACAAATTCGGCATGATCACCGTCGATCTTCACTTGGGCAACGATTCCGGCCTGCGCCTCGTCGCGCCGCTGCGCGACCTGCAACCGGACGCGCGCATTCTCGTGCTGACCGGCTACGCGAGCATCGCGACGGCCGTGCAGGCGGTGAAGGACGGCGCGGACAACTATCTTGCGAAACCGGCGAACGTCGAATCGATTCTTTCCGCGCTGCACGAGCAGGCGAGCGAGCAGACGGCCGAAGAGGCGATCGAGAACCCGACGTTGCTTTCGGTTGCGCGGCTCGAATGGGAGCACATCCAGCGCGCGCTGGCGGAGAACAACGGCAATATTTCCGCGACGGCGCGCGCGCTCAACATGCATCGGCGCACGCTGCAGCGCAAATTGGCGAAGAAACCGGTGCGGCAGTAAGGCGGATGACGCCCGAGGAAGCTCGGGCGTCGGTTCGATATCGATGCGTTCGAAAATCGCATCGACGAAAACGGGCGCCCAAAAAAAAGAACCGCCCAAGCCGGGTGCCAAGGGCGGAAATCGGAGAGTTGCAACGACATGCGCGTACATGGAACACGCATGGACAAAGCATACGTTGCAGCGTTGGGCGCCCAAATCAGAAAATTCCCAATTAGGAATTTGCTTAGGTTGTCTGCTACTTAGCAGCAATTTGCGGATTTCTTTCGGACGAGCTTTCGCGGTTCTTTCGTCCTCGTTTCAGCGTCCATTTCGCCGGCGTTATCTCCTTCATACGCGCTCAAGAATTTTGCAGCGAGCGCCGTAAAGCCACTCTGTGCGCGAACCGAAGTTTGCGCCGCGCCGTCCGCGGGCGTCGTCCGCGGGGCGTGAAAGAGGAGACTTCGATGAAATGGTTTGACCGCCTGTCCGTGCTCAGCAAGCTTTTGCTGTCTTTCGCGGTCGTGATTCTGTTCACTGCGTGCGTGGGCGCCACCGGCGTGGTTTCGCTCTCGAAGATGAACTTCCTGATCGAGGAAATCGGCGACCGTCACATGGACGGCCTCTATTGGGTCGAGGAAATCAACAAGCACAAGCTCAACACGGATCTCGCCGCCGCCAACCTCACTTTCGCCGACGATGCCGGCAAGGAAAAGCTGAAGGAAGGCATGGCCGGATCGCTCGACAGCATGCACCGCGCGTTCGAGCGCATGCGCCCGACGATGCGCTCGGCAGAAAGCCTCGCGCTCTACGATGCGGCCAGCAAGTCCGTCGCCGCGTGGGAAGACATCGTGCTGATGCAGATGGGTAAGAAAGCGATGCCCGTCGACGTCGATCAGATGGGCCTCATCGCGCGCGCGATCGCCGCGAGCGAGAAGGCGCGCGAATCGCTTGAGCGTCTCGCCGACTTCAAGCGCAAGCGCGCGACCGAGGCGCGCAGCAGCGCGGCATCGGAGTATGAAACGATGCGCGTCGTGATGCTCGCGCTCGTGTTCGGCGCGATGGTCGCGGGCGCGTTGCTCGCGGTGCTGATCGGGCGGCGTCTGTCGGCGCAACTCGGCGGCGAGCCGGCGTACGCGGCGGATATCGCCGACCGCATCGCGCGCGGCGATCTGGCGACGCGCGTCGCCACGCGTCCCGGCGACGACAGCAGCATGCTCGCGAGCCTCGGCAACATGAGCGCGAAGCTCGCGGACATCGTCGGCGGGATTCGGCATTCGAGCGATTCGATCCTGTACGCATCGCGCGAAATCGCGCAGGGCAACACCGATCTGTCGCAGCGCACGGAAGAGCAGGCGGCATCGCTGGAAGAGACGGCGTCGAGCATGGAGCAGCTCACGCAGACCGTGAAACAGAATGCGAGCAATGCGGACGAGGCGAGCGGACTCGCGCGCGGCGCGTCGGATGTATCGGCGCGCGGCAGCGAGCTCGTGGGCGAGGTCGTCGACAACATGCGCGAACTGGCGTCGGGCTCGAAGCGCATGACGGACATCATCGCGGTGATCGAAGGCATCGCGTTCCAGACGAACATACTCGCGCTGAACGCGGCCGTGGAAGCGGCGCGCGCCGGCGAGGAAGGGCGCGGCTTCGCGGTGGTCGCGGGCGAAGTGCGCTCGCTCGCGCAGCGGAGCGCGACGTCGGCGAAGGAAATCAAGGAGCTGATCGAAGCGTCGACGGCGCGCGTGGACAGCGGCGCGGCGCTCGCCGAGCGTGCCGGCGCGACGATGGCCGAAGTCACGCAGGCCGTGCAGCGCGTGACGGACATCATGGCGCAGATTTCGTCGGCATCGCATGAGCAGAGCGCGGGCATCGAGCAGGTGAATCGCGCGGTCGCGCAGATGGACGAGGTGACGCAGCAGAACGCGGCGCTCGTCGAACAGGCCGCCGCCGCGGCGGGCGCGATGGCCGATCAGGCCGAGCAATTGAAGAGCGCGGTCGCGGTTTTCGAGCTGGAGCGCGACGTCTCCGGCGCGGGAAAAGTGTGACGCGTCGCGGGCATGCGACGGCCAAACGGTCGTAATATCGGCTCGCTTGCCACCCGAGAGCCCGCTCCGTACACTCGCGCCTGATTTTTTCAGATCGAGCGCGCCGCACGGAGCGGCGCCTCACCGCCGCCAAGGAGCCCCGCCGATGTCCGATTCCTATTTCCCGCGCTGGCCGGTCCAGCCGGACGCCCAGGAGGGTCGCGTCGTCGGGCCCGACCAGCGCCTCGCCTGGCCGCAGATGATCGCGATGGGCATTCAGCACGTCGTCGCGATGTTCGGCTCGACCGTGCTCGCGCCGCTCTTGATGGGCTTCGATCCCAATCTGTGCATCTTCATGTCGGGCATCGGCACGTTGCTGTTTTTCGTGCTGGTCGGCGGGCGCGTGCCGAGTTATCTCGGTTCGAGCTTCGCGTTCATCGGCCTCGTGATCGCGGTGACGGGATACAGCGGTCATGGCCCGAACCTGAACATACCGGTGGCGCTCGGCGGGATCATTGCGTGCGGCGTGGCTTACACGATCATCGGATTGATCGTTGCGGCGGTCGGCACGAAGTGGATCGAAGCGCTGATGCCGCCGGTCGTGACGGGCGCGATCGTCTGCGTGATCGGGCTGAATCTCGCGCCGATCGCGGTGAAAGGCGTGATGGGCAGCAGCTTCGAATCGTGGATGGCGCTCGTCACCGTGCTGTGCGTGGGCGGCGTCGCGGTGTTCGCGCGCGGGATGGCGCAGCGGCTGCTGATCCTGATCGGCCTCGCGATCGCGTACCTTATTTACGCGGTGCTGACCAACGGCATGGGCATGGGCAAGCCGATCGACTTTTCGATCGTCGCGAACGCTGCGTGGTTCGGCATGCCGCACTTCACCGCGCCTGTCTTCGAAGCCCCGGCCATGACGTTGATCGCGCCGGTCGCGATCATTCTCGTCGCGGAGAATCTCGGGCACATCAAGGCTGTCGGCGCGATGACCGGCAAGAGTCTCGACAAGTACATCGGACGCGCGTTCATCGGCGACGGGCTGGCGACGATTGCATCGGGCTTTGCCGGCGGCACCGGTGTGACGACGTATGCCGAGAACATCGGCGTGATGGCCGTCACGAAGATCTATTCGACGCTCGTGTTCGTGATCGCGGCGCTGTTCGCGATCGTGCTCGGGTTTTCGCCGAAGTTCGGCGCGCTGATTCAGACGATTCCGGGGCCGGTGCTCGGCGGTGTGTCGATCGTCGTGTTCGGGCTTATCGCGGTGACGGGCGCGCGCATTTGGGTCGTCAACAAGGTGAATTTTTCGGATAACCGGAATCTGATCGTTGCGGCGGTGACGCTCGTGCTCGGGACCGGGGATTTCACGCTGAAGCTCGGGGGTTTCGCGCTCGGTGGCATCGGGACGGCTACGTTCGGCGCTATCATCTTTTATGCGCTGTTGCGGCGGCGGGGGGCGGGGGTGGTTTGAGGGCTTTTGCCGCTCGGTTTCAATTTCTTGGGTTTGAGAACATTGCGCTCGTACGGGGCGGCATCGGTGGATGACGTCCCTCAAACCGCGCAAGCGCGTCCGTCGCAGACGCGCTGGCTCAGCGATCGACGCGCCACAGCGCGCGTCGCCACCTCAGCCGATCCATCCGCTCTTACTGATCGATTTCATCCCCCCGAACGCGCTCGCTCGTAGAACTCCTGAGTCACTGTGCGCCGCTTGAAGATCTGCGCAGCGGGCTGAACTATCAACAGAAAGACTAGCCCCGCGGCCGCGATACTCCAAAACCAGCCAGGGCCGAACTCGCCCGCTTCGCCCAAGATCAGCAGCAACACGGTCAGGCAAACGAAGCCGTATGAAGTCGAAATTTGAATCAGGCTCAGGTTCGGCTCGACGGCGCGCGCGATCGGTGCATAGTCCTTGCCGATCAAATTCAGCCGGACACCCTCGGCGGCAGGCGCGACTACGACCTGCGGACCTTGCCCGTACTGCATCAATTCAGCCGCGAGTGCTTGCATCAGCAGCGGGCTGGCCGGTCCCGGAAGGCCGATTGCATGATCGAGGTCGAGCAAGGTCAATTCCGGCTCGCTGTCCTTCACCGCTGCGCGCATCACGTGGCCGTCGGGTTTGGACAGACCGCTCATCCACATGTGCTTCAGGCGCTTGACCGGTGTCGGCTCGGCAGTGACAAGCGTCTTGATGGCGTCAGGTATGTCGTCTGTTGTCGTGGGCATCGAGCGAAAGAGCCGCGCCTTGGGCTTGAGCTTCTTCTCGCGAAGCAGATTCCATGAAGCGAACAGCAGCGCGACGGCCGCTTCCGTGCAAGGTGCCGCGCCTTCCTCCTGAAGCTGACACGCGAGCAGAAGGCACAGGTCCGGCGTTCTCTTGCGCCGGTCAGAGGCGTAGTCATAGCGGGCGGTCTGGTTCGTCATCCATATATCGAGCAACGCCGAACACTCTTTCGCTTCGACGCGCGTCACAGCGATGTGCTCGAGGTTCGGCACTTCGAGCGCTTGCAGCACGCCGCGAAGTTGCGCGACGTGCGTCTCATGTGACGTCTGAAGCGCAATGTGGATGGTGCTTTTCCCTGCGAAGCGCGCGAGATGCGGCATCAACGGTTCGACAAGCTGCGTAAGCAACGCGGCGAAGTCGCGCTGCGCCAGCTTCGGCGATTTGCCGCCGTTCACCGGCGGCGTACCCTCCAGCGCGGCCATGCGCTCAGCGAGTTGCACTTCAGGCGTCACCGTCACGGTATCGAGCAAGGCCAGATCCCAGCGCGCCCAATCACGCCAGTCGGCGAAATGGTCCTTGCACAGGTAGTTCCACCAGTCGACACGCGTGTTCCAATCCTCGTAGGACTGATACAGCAAGGCGCACAACGCGCCCCACAGCAGCAAAGGCACCACCAACGCGAAGAGAAGAAACGTGCCCGATAAGATCGCTTCGCCCTGTTTCCAGTTCAGGATCGTGAGAATGAAGCCCGCGATGACGACAACGATTAGTGCAACGGCCGGAATCCACGGCGAAGGGTATTTCCAGTGCTTGAACTCGGGTATGGAAGGAATGCGCCAATCCATGCTCATGCGATGTCCATTCCTTGCGTCGTCGCTTTGACGATACTGCCGCATTGTGTGCGGCAACCGTCCGCGACGATATTGCGGCCGTGCTCTTCGTAGCCGTCACCGCATTCGATGATCGGGTTGTCGCCGTGCTCGGGGCACGTCACGATGTCGTGCAGTAGCGCGACCATGCGCCCGTCGATGTCGAATGAGGACGAAGCCGTTTTGACGACGCCACCGTGCGAAGTGGAATCGCCCTTGCGTACGGGTTGTTTCATGTTGGAATTTGGACAGAAATGAGGATGCCGGAGCGGCATGCCCCGGCGTTGGTCAGGTCAGCGGCAAGTCACGCGCCGAGCCATTCCCAGTAGAGTTTCGATGTCTCCGCCACGTTGAGCGTGGGAAATGCCTCGCCCATGCGCACGCGGCGCGTATAGCTCGCAATCGTTTCGTCGGTGAGCTTCGGCACGTACTCCATTCTGCGAAGCACCCACGTCCCGTCACGCGTGCAGGCGTCGGCGGGCTTGCAGATCGTTGCGCGTGCGAGGTCCGCTTCCCATTCCCATTTGTCCCACGTGTTCACGTCGAGCTTTGGCGCTGCCTTGCCCGCTTCGAGCTTCGTCACGAACTGGCTGCGAGGGCCGAAGACCGAGACCATGCGGTAATAGCCGGAGTCGGCAACCATCGCGCCGGATGGAAGCGCTGACACCTGCTTGGCCTTGCGGGCTTCGAACGCTTTCCATTCTTCAGGCGTCGAGGGGTAGTCGCGGTCGAAGGTGATGCGGTACGGATTCTTATAGTCGGAATGGAATAAGACCTTGCCTCTGCGAGCGATAGCTTCGTCAGCGGTAATGCTTGTGCCCACCATCAGGTTCATGAGATAGATCCCGCGATTAATTTTCTGAGTCGGCACCACCAGGAACTTAAAGGAAGCTCGTCCTGGCGCAGCTATGGTAACGAACTCCTCTGGATATTCGGCCTTATTGATTATCGGTACCCCAACTAAATCTACGCTCCACCCGTGGTTTTTCTCAATGTCTGATCCTCCCACTGTAAGTTGAGTAGACCACCCTCCAGACGGATCCCACTGATCGGGGGTTTTAATTTTGAGCGGAAACTGTCCGCTGTTGATGAATGTGACGGAGACTAGAAGGCCATTATCTTTCTTTTCTATTCCTTCAACTCTTGCATCGAGCTTAACCAGCGCACGACTGTCCCGGTCGAAATTCTGTCGCATGCGCGCGCTGAACGAATGCAGTCGCTGAGACAATTCATCCGTAAGTTGTTCAGTTCGACCGGTATAGGCAATCTCTTTTCCGTCCTCAACGCACCGCACTGTAAATTGAGTTCCCGGCTCAGTGAGAATGGCATTCGGATTGAGATTTTTCTTCGCGCCAAGGCAAAGCTCTGTATGTAGGTTTCTAACCTCAAGCAAATCGTCGCGAGAGATCTGCGTTCTTGTGACTCCAATTCCGACCACATCAGAGATGATGGTGTCGGAGAGCCCAATTTGAACCGTACCGTCCATCCACACTCCCACGCCATTGGAACCATTCTGCGTACCACTGAGCGTGGTAACACCGAAGCCTGGTCCCCTAGGGTACGGGGCTGGTTGTGCATGAAGATTTTGCATGATTAAAATAAGAAAAACGGTAGTGGTAAGGATTCTCAACCTAAGTTTGAAATTGAGCGGTAAGGAAAAGTTATGATTAGACATACCCTATCCTCCAATCTTTTTGCGACAGTTCCGAGAATTTCTTTGCGACGTATTCGAGGTGATACGGCGGTATCGTTGGGTTGCTAGTCCAAGCTCCTCCACCCATGAGCGTGGCCGAGCTTTCGAGTTGCCAGACTTGCTGTCCAGCGAAACTCGCACCGGTCGCGAAATCGATCTGGCCGTTCTTGATGTACCGTTTATGCACGATTCCGCCCTCAGCCCAATACTCATCAACGAAGTTGAAATTGTGACCGCATTCGTGCGCGATGACACTATCTCTTGCCGCTTCCACGAATGTCCCTGGCACGGATGAATCGGGTTTCATATTCTTTTCGCCCCACGAAGTCGAGTCCGCACGTGTCGCCGTGGTGAATAATCTAACCGTGTTTGCATCGTTTCCAGCATTGTTGTCGAAGAGGTTAACCATTAGATCAACCTTGAATTCGACGGCTACTCGGCAACCGCAAGCTGCATGTTTCGAGCATCCGTTCAAAATCAATATGCTTCGGTGCCGATTGAGTGTGGCCTCGATCTCCTGCTTCTTCGCTGCAAGAAAGGCGGGGGGCACGGCACTACGGTGCTGCATGACTAGGTTATTGTTGAAAATCTTTCCTGCTCCCGCGCGCACCCCGTAGTAATGGAGCATGCAATCATAGTGAACAACTTCCTTCTGTCCGCTTGTTGAGATAACCGGCTTCCCCGTGGCATCGACCTTGATAAGTTCAACCGGAGTCACTTTTATATGAACGCTTGCGTAGAGCGTTCTTTTCGCAGCGTCAAAATGCAGTGAAAAACTCGTTGCCTTGGGATATCCGGTAATCGTCGGGCTGCCTAAGTCATCGAGTATTGGTTGTTTGGATGCGTCGAGTTTTTCATAGGGTGCGGAGTCGAATGTTCCATCAAACTGACCCGTCATATCCTCGAACTGTCCGTCGCAGAAGACGGGACTATCTAGTTTCAGCGGTAGCGGATCATTTTGGATTGGCGACTTCGGTTCATGAGCGGAGTCATGATCCGCATTCGGATGGTTGGGAGAGTTGCCACTTATCGGCGGCTGCTCTATCTGCTCGATCGGCGTGGATCTCCTGCTACTGACCTTGCTGATCGGCTTTGGCGTAGCTACTGGCGCATTTGCAAACCCCTCCAAGCCCACCTCTTCAGCGGAAGGCGATACTTGCTCCGGGCGCGGATTTCCGCTCAGCCATGCGTTGCAGCTCGTCCTGAACGGCACGACGGTCGGCGAGAACGCCGGGCCACTCAGGTACAGTACTTCCGGCGCCCCCTTCTTCATCCCCGGCAGCTTGAGTTGCAACGGCTTTGCACTACCAAGCGTAATCGCGCCATCCTTCAACTCGACATACGCACCGCCGCATTCGAGCACGAGTTCCTTATCGGCGCGCACATGCACCGCGCCGTTCGCGCTCGTCACGATCACGTCCTTCTGCGCGGCAAGCGCCAACACGTCCGACTGAGCCTGAATCTCGATCGGCCCCTTGCCAGCGAATATGCGAATCCCCATCGTGTTCGCGAACAGCGACAAAACCTCGCGCGCTGCAATCGTCACGTTCTTGAACGCGCTGACATTGAATCCGCGAGACGTCGCCACACCCACGTCTTTGCCCGCGCCGATCATCACGCGATCCGGGGTAGCGAGCCCGATCCCGTGAGGCGCGGACAGCGCAATGACCTGCTTCCTGATATCGGCCAGTTCGTCTCTGAGCCATTGATTCTCGGCCTTCAGATCCGCGACTTCCGCCTTCGATGCAACCGCACCTTGCGCCAACGCATCGGCTTGCGCTTGTGTGCGTTCGAACAATGCCGTTGCACCGGCCGTATCCGTGACCTGTCCTTGCGCTTTGCTTTGCGCCTCGGCGGAAATCAACAGACCTTGACCGGCCCTGAGCGCGCCTTTCGCATCGCTGCGCAGCTCAAAACCGAGTCCGCGAAGCTGATCTCCGTTATTGACCGCATGACCGAGATTCAGTTGCGATTTACCCGGCTCTGTCGCAATCTTGATGTGTTCCTGATTCTCCCGATCCTCGACCTGAATCGTGTTATTGCGAATCGTGTGGATGACGACGTTACGCGTGCGCCACTTGTGTTGCTGATGAACCGGGTCGGTATCTTGCGAGTTATGCAGGGCATGCAGGATGTATGGCAGATCCGGATTACCCGCGAAAAACGCGACGGCCACCTCCGTGCCCGGTATATACGGCATGTGAAAGCCGCTCTGCCATTTCCCCGCGAAAGGCTTGCCGAGTCGCAACAGACAGCTATTCAGACCCGCGACGCGTTTCTCCCGGTCATCGTGGAACTGAACGATATATTCGCCGTGCGGATCGATGTAAGGACCGCTATAACCTTCCGTCGACGCAATCGTTCCGGTTATCGTGCCCTCGATGCGCGGCCATTCCGACTCGCGCAGCGGCATCCGATACAAGCGATCGGAAGGAATCGCGGTGAACTCGACCTTGTACCCTTGCTTGCGTGAAGCGCTGCACTTCATGCTCACGATCAGCAAGCCATACTTCGCATCCGCGAGCGTGTGATTGGTGAACGCGATGACGGTGCCGGGCGTGGCATCCAGCGAATCGCCCGTGCCGCGATATTCGATCTGCGCGGCCTCCGCGGCTTCGCGACGCAATAGTGCTTCGCGTTGCGCATCCTCTTTGGTTTCAATAGCCAGACTGGCCGTCGACGCCTCGCCGTAAGTGCTGGTGTCGTCCGTCTTGGCGCGAATCTGTTCGGTCGCCTCGATCGGATAAGGCGCCTGCCGGTAGTTATAGCTGCGCACGTGATAGGCAGCCGGAATGCTCACGGCGTGCATTTCCAACGACTTCACCGATTCCGCACCGTGCGTGTCCATGCCGGCTTCAGGACGGAACGGCAATTCAAACGCGCGATTATCACGCGCTGCATCACGGCGATAATGCGTGAAGTCATCGCCGAAGCGCACGACTTCGCAGTCTTCGCCTTCCTCGCAGACGAACCAGATGCCGGTGCGTTCGCACATCCGCTTGAGGAATGCCAGATCGGACTCTTGCCACTGCGTGACGATGCGCCGCTTTCGATACGTCCGATACAGCTTCATGTCCACGCGCGCCCAAATCTTGTTGAAGCCGTGCTCCTGCAAGAGTTGTTGCATGATCTCGGGCTCGCTCTTGTCGAAGAAGAAGCGAACCTTCGGCGTGTTTCGCAGAAGCGCGAGCCGCGATTCCAATACGACTTCGTAGACGCTTTGGTTCTTCGAGGTCGAAAGTTTGGAGAAGCCCGTCACGACGCCGTATTTGTGACGTGGCGGTTCGGGTCTGAGTCGTCGCGGCGGCTGAATAAGCAACGAGCCGCGCTTGCCAAGATATTCACGCTGAGACAAATCGTGCGAGGTATGCGTGAACTGGATTGTGTAGCGGCTCTCGCGTCCGATCGCTTCTTCGCCCTCGATACTGAAAACGTCGGCAATGGCCGAACTCGGTACACTGCGCATCTCCAGAAAATAAGGTTGATGCTGTCCTCGAAAGGCCTGGTCACGCCTTTCAAAGTATTCGTCGCTTCGATTCAAGTATTCCTCCTTCGCGGCTGAACGCACGTAACCGGCATAAAAAAAACCGCCGTTGGCGAGTCAGAAGCAGTGCTTAACTTCGGAGCGTCGTTGATCCAGACGATGACGTACGCGAGAAGCCGCGCTTTCCTAGTCCGAAGTTGCCATTGTTTCCGATCAGACTCGTTAGCCCTACGAAGGGTAACGCAAGCCGCTTGATATGTGTGTCAATTCTTGACGCACCGCCCTTGCGAAGATCAATCGCCCGCGCCGGACGAGAGAATCAGATTGTTCTTGCGCGCTCAGGCGAGGCGAGACAGTCGCAAGGGAAAGCGTAACTCGCTTTAGCGTCTCGCGCGTTGCGAACATTTTTACTCAGCGTTAGTCGTATCTATTCGGGAATTCGCATGGCCCATGTAAGGAAGATAGAAAAATTCCTGCTTTGCGCCGCACAGAAACGAGGCCAATAAAAATCAAGATCGCGACAAGAAGCCCCAAACCCCTACGCCCCCGCCCCCCGCTTCCGATTCACAATAGCAGTCTCCGAAAGATCCACCTCCCGCATCAGCTTATTGAGCGTTTCATCGTTGATATGCTGCAACGAGCGCAGCTTCAGCAATTCCGCTCGCTCGGCCCGCAACGCCGCCATCTTCAACCGCGTCTCCACCATTTCGCTCTTCTTCGCGGCCTTGCGCGACGCTTCTTCGTCGCCGAGCGATTCCAGCCGTCTGCGATACATGCTCATCACGCGCGCGGTCGAATCGGCGCAACGCGCGGACGCGGCTTCGTCCATCTGTTCGATGAGCTCATCATGCGTATCGTCGATCGCGCGAATCGCGGCCTGCGCCGCGCGACGACGCGCCATGCGCTCCTCCACCGCATGCGGATTCTTCTCGCGCTCGATGCCGCGCAGCATCAGCGGCAAGCCGACGACGGCGATCAGGAGCGACGCCAGAATCACCGCCGACGCGATGAAAATCGCCAGATCGCGCCCGGCGAGCGTCACGGGCAGCGACAGCACGCCCGCCAGCGTCACGGCACCGCGCACGCCGCCGATCGTCGTCAGCGCCAGCGTGCGAAAACCGGGCGCGGCGCTGTCGAGGCCCTGCTTCGCCGTACGGCGCGCGGCGACCCAGCGCAGCGAATACACCCACACGAAACGCAACGCATAAAGCGCGATCAGCGTCGCGAACACATAGCCGATGAGCAGCCCGACCTGCGCGTTGCCGTCGTGATGCGCCTCGATCAGCGCCTGCCCGATGATGTGCGGAAACTGCAGTCCGAGCAGGATGAACACCATGCCGTTGAAGACGAATTCGATCATCGTCCAGGTGCTCGTCATGCGCACGCGCACCGCGCTCGGAATGCCTTCGCGCAAGCTCTGGATGTTCATCATCATGCCCGCCGACACCGCCGCCAGAATGCCCGAGCAGCCAACGTGCTCGGCCATCACGTACGACGCGAACGGAATCAGGATCGTGAGGATGACGCCCGCGGCGGGATCGTCGTCGTCGGAGAATTTCAGCAGGCGCGACGGAATCTCGGTGACGGCCCAACTGATCGCCGCGCCGATCGCCAACCCGCCCGCCGCGATGATGAAAAAGCTGACCGTCGCGTCGCGCAGCGAGAACACGCCCGTCAGCGCGGCCGCGATCGCGAACTTGAGCGCGACGAGGCCCGACGCATCGTTCATCAGCGCCTCGCCTTCGAGAACGTGCATCAGGTTCGCGGGAATCCGGTTGCGCCCGGCGATGCCCGTCAGCGCGACGGCATCGGTCGGCGAAAGCACGGCGGCGAGCGCGAACGCGATGGGCAGCGGCATCGACGGAATCATCGCGTGCAGGAAATAGCCGAGCACGCCGACGGTGATGAACACGAGCCCGAGCGCAAGCATCAGGATCGCGCGGCGCTGCATGTACAGCTCGCGCTTCGGTATGCGCCAGCCGTCCGCGAACAGCAGCGGCGGAATGAAGAGCAGCATGAAAAGTTCAGGATCGAACGTGACGTGCAGCGCGAATCCCGGCCACGCGAGGCACGCGCCGATCGCGATCTGGATGAGCGGCAGCGGCAGCTTGATCGGAAGCAGGCTCAGTCCGAATCCCGAAAGCGCGACAGCCAGCAGAAGAATGAGAACGGTAAAAACGATTTCCATGTGTGCGCTACTGCACCAGACGCACGAACGGCTGTGCGCGCGGCGTCTAGCATTGTTTCGATGAGCGCAAAGTTTAGCGTTTGCTCGCGATGCGGGCAGCGGACGCGCCGCCGGCTTTCGCACCGCGACGGTGCGCGTGCACCTGAAATCGCCTGCTGACGGTGCACGCGGGACGCAAAACACCGGCCGCGCGCAGCGCGCTCTGCGCATGGAGCTTGCTTTACCGAAAGCCACGGGACAGAGAGACTCCCGGCGAGATCACCGAGGGCAGTTCTTATGACAATGGTATGGGGCATCACGCAGCCGAGTGCGTTTCGCCACGGCGTTCAGGCGAGGGCATCGGCATGATGATCGCAAATCCCGAGAAGACGACGGTTTCCGCGCGCAGCTTCGAGCTAGGCGTGACATCGGGCTTCGATCGCTATTCGGTCGAACACGGCGAGTTGACGTTATCGAGCGTCTTTCAGCCGGTGTTCAGTCTGTCGCACATGCGCGCCGTCGGATACGAGGGCTTGCTGCGCGCGCACGATGCGCTCGATCGCCCGGTGTCGCCGCTCGATGTGTTCGGGCAGGCATCGCGCGTCGGCGAGGCGTTGCAGATCGACCGGCTCGCGCAGGCGCTGCATCTGGAAAACTTCAGGATGCTCGGCGCGAAGGACGAATGGCTCTTTCTCAACGTGCATCCCGGCGCGCTGACCGAGCCGTATCACGCCGCCGCGCTGCTCGCGAATCTGAAGCGCCTGAATCTGGAGCCGCGCCGCGTCGTGCTGGAAGTGCTCGAGCAAAGCGCCGAGGATATCGAGCGGCTCGCGCTCGCGGTGCAGCAGTTCCGCGACCACGGCTTTCTCATCGCGCTCGACGATTTCGGCGCGGGGCACACGAACATCGAACGGATCTGGCAGCTCGATCCGGACATCGTCAAACTCGATCGCGTCATGCTTTCGCACGCCGGCCACAACGTTCACGCGCCGCTGTCCGCTCGCTCGCTCAAGCAGCGGCAGAACATGGAGGCGGTGCTGTCGGGCATCGTGTCGTTGCTGCATCAGGCGGGCAAGCTCGTGCTGATCGAAGGCGTCGAGACCGAGCACGAGGCGCAACTCGCGCTCGCGAGCGGCGCGGATTTCGTGCAGGGCTTTTTCTTCGCGCGGCCGCATCCGGGTCTCGCGGACAGCGCGCACGCGCAAAACGTGATCGGCGAGCTGACCGAGCGTTACCGACTGCAGACCGAAGCGCGCGAACGGCGCGTCGCGACGAGGCTTCAGCCGTATATCCGCGCGTTCGAGCGCGCGGCCGAGCGGCTCGCGGCGGGGGAGCCGCTCGAAGAAGTGTGCTGGAATTTCCTCGCGCTCGATAACGCCGCTCGCTGTTTTCTGCTCGATCAGAACGGCAAGCAGGCCGGCCGCAACGTCGTGCTGCGCGCCGACCGCGCCGCGCACGAAGCGCGCTTTCTGCCGCTCATCGATGCGCAGGGCGCGAACTGGCTGCGCCGTCCGTACTTCCGCGCGGCGCTCGGCGATCCCGAGCGCGTGCACGTGACGAAGCCGTATCTGTCGATCAACGAAGCGATGCCCTGCGTCACGCTCTCCGTGGAGACGCGCGCGCAGGGCAAGCGCTGCGTGCTGTGCGGCGATATCGACTGGCTGCCCGACGATATCGACTGATTACTTCGCCACGACGACCGGAATCCCCTTCAGCGATGCCGCGCCCTTCACCGAATCGATGGAGGCGCGCACCGCGTCGCTCGTCGCCGCTTCGATGCCGATGCGCGCCGCGATGTCGCGTTCGCTGCGCTTGACCATCGCGACGTTCGCGAGCTTGACGTGTCCGTAGCCGCGCACTTTCTCGAACAGCGCGGCGAGGGCTTGCACGTCCTTCGCGTTGTCGGCGTTCAGGCGGGACAAGGCGCGCGTCATGGTGATCTCGAAGTCGTCGGCGAGCTGATGCTCCATGCGGCGTTCGAGCGTCCGTCCGAAGACGTCGAGCGCGGTGCCGCGCAGCGCGCGAAACTTCGCGAGGCCGTCGAGCACCGGCCACATCCACTGGCCGAACACTTTCTTCTTCGGCGCGCCGTGTGACAGAACCGGCGGCGCGAAGTTGAACTTCACCGCGTAATCCGAGCCTGCCGTGCCTTCGAACTGCGCGCCGAGCGCGGCGCGGAACGCCGGGTCCGCGTGCAGGCGCGCGACTTCGTATTCGTCCTTCACGGCGAGCAGCTTGTAGAACGAGATCGCGATGGCGCGCTTCACGTCCTCATTCGCCGATGCCTTCGCGAGCAGCGACCGATAGCGCCCGACGAACTTCTTGCCGCCATACGCGAGCAAGCGCGCTTCGCGATCGCCGATGAGTTCCGCGAGCGGCATATCCGCCATGACGATGCGCTTCTGCTGGGTCGATGCGGTCAGCGATTCGAGCGCTTTCATGTCGTGCGCGGCGAGACGGCCGATCGAAAACGCCAGCTTGTTCGCCGCGACCGCGACGTTGTTCAGTTCGAGCGCGCGCATCAACGCTGCGAGCGACAGCGGCACGAGGCCGAGCTGCCACGCGAAGCCGAGCATCAGAATGTTCGCGCCGATGGTGTCGCCGAGAAAACGCTGGGCGAGCGCTTGCGCGTCGCAACTGCGCATCGCGTCGTGCGCGGCGGGGCCGGCGGCGTGACGCATCTTGTCGAGCAGCGCATCCGCGTGAAGATTCGCTTCGGGGTTCTGCACGAAGCTCGCGTTCGGAATCGCGTGTGTGTTCACGACGATCTTCGTGCGATCGTGCCGCACCGTCTGCAGCGCTTCCGGGCTCGCGCCGACGACCATGTCGCACGCGAGCAGCAAGTCCGCCTGTTGTGTGTCGATGCGTACCTGATTGAGCAGCGCATCGGTCGCGGCGAAGCGCACGAACGACAGCACCGAGCCGCCTTTCTGCGCGAAGCCCATGAAATCGAGCACCGACGCGCTCTTGCCTTCCAGATGCGCTGCCATGCTGATGAGCGCGCCGACCGTCACGACGCCCGTGCCGCCGACGCCCGTCACGAGGATGTCGTACGGCGCGTTATCGAGCTGGCCTTGCGGCAGCGGCAAGGCATCGACGCGGCGCGCGAGTTCGGCGGGATCGAACGCGTGGCCTTCGGCCTTCTTGAGCTTCGCGCCTTCGACCGTGACAAAGCTCGGGCAGAAGCCGTTCACGCACGAATAATCCTTGTTGCACGACGACTGATCGATGCGGCGCTTGCGTCCCAGTTCCGTTTCCACAGGCTCGACCGACAGGCAATTCGATTGCACGCCGCAATCGCCGCAGCCTTCGCAGACGGCTTCGTTGATGAAAAGCCGCTTGTCCGGATCGGGAAACTCGCCTTTCTTGCGGCGGCGGCGCTTTTCGGCGGCGCACGTCTGATCGTAGATGAGGACGGTGACGCCCGGCGTGTCGCGCAGACGGCGCTGCACGTCGTCCAGCTCGCCGCGATGATGAAACGTCGTGCCGCGCGGAAACTGATCTTCGTGACCGATGTATTTCTCCGGCTCGTCGCTCACGACGACGAGCAGCGCGATGCCTTCGGCTTCGACCTGACGCGCGATCTGCGGCACGGAAATGCTGCCGTCGACGGGCTGGCCGCCCGTCATCGCGACGGCGTCGTTATACAGAATCTTGTACGTGATGTTCGCCTTCGCGGCCACGGCCTGGCGAATCGCGAGAATGCCGGAATGAAAGTACGTGCCGTCGCCGAGATTCTGAAAGACGTGCGGCGTTTTCGTGAACATCGAGTGCGACGCCCAGTCGACGCCTTCGCCGCCCATCTGGATGAGACCGGTCGTGTCGCGCTCCATCCACGACGCCATGAAGTGACAGCCGATGCCCGCCTGCGCGACCGAGCCTTCCGGCACTTTCGTCGAGGTGTTGTGCGGGCAGCCCGAGCAGAAATAGGGCGTGCGCTTCACGGCATCGGCGACATTCGACAGGATTTGCGGCGCGACCAGATCGACCACTTTGTCGCGGCGATCGAGCGCCGGCTTGTGACGCGCGAGCCAGTCCGCGAACACCGGCAACACGCGCGACGGACGCAATTCGCCGAGCGCGGAAAGCAGTTGCGCGCCGTCGCGAGCGTTCTTGCCGATGACGATCGGCCGCGCGCCGTCGACGCGGTTATACAGATGGTCCTTGATCTGCTGCTCGATGACCGGGCCTTTGTCCTCGATGACGAGCACTTCGCTCAGACCTTCGACGAAGGTCTCGAGCCGCGTCGTTTCGAGCGGATACGACAGCCCGACCTTGTAGATCCGCACGCCCGCGCGGTCGAGATCGTCGACGGTGAGATCGAGGCGGCGCAGCGCTTCCATCAGATCGAGATGCGCCTTGCCGCACGTCACGATGCCGACGTTCGCACGCGGGCTCGGCGCGATCCACTTGTCGATGCTGTTCGTGCGCGCGAAGTGGCGCACGGCCTCGATCTTCGCCGCGAGACGCGCTTCGATCGTGAGGCTCGGCAGATCGGGCCAGCGGTTGTGCAGGCCGCCCGCCGGCGGCGTGAAATCTTGCGGCGCTTGCCAGTCGAGCCTGAGCGCATCGAGATCGACGGTCGAGCCGGATTCGACCGTCTCCGAAATCGCCTTGAAGCCGATCCACGCGCCCGAAAAGCGCGACAGCGCCCAGCCGTAGATGCCGAACTCCAGCATGTCAGCGACGTTCGACGGATTCACCACCGGCATGTGCCAGGAGATCATCGTCTGATCGCTCTGATGCGGCATCGACGACGACACGCAGCCGTGGTCATCGCCCGCGACGACGAGCACGCCGCCGTGCGGAGACGAGCCGTACGCGTTGCCGTGCTTGAGCGCATCGCCTGCTCGATCGACGCCCGGGCCTTTGCCGTACCACATCGCGAACACGCCATCGACGGTGCGTTCCGCGTCCGATTCCACGCGCTGCGTGCCGAGCACGGCCGTGCCGCCGAGTTCCTCGTTGATCGCGGGCAAGAAGCGCACATCGTGCGACGCGAGCAGTTTCTTCGCTTTCCACAATTGCTGATCGACCATGCCGAGCGGCGAGCCGCGATATCCGCTGATGAAGCCAGCGGTGTTCAGGCCGGCGGCGCGGTCGAGTTCGCGCTGCATCAAAACGAGACGCACGAGCGCCTGCGTGCCGGTGAGGAAGATCCGGCCTTTCGTGGCGGAGAGGTTGTCGCCGAGTTGATAGTCCGACAGCGCGGGAGGAAAAAAGGCATCGGCGGGGACGCGCGCGTTCATGAGATCTCCGTGTCTTGTAGGTATGCGAGGCAATGCGACATTCTTTGCCGACAAAAGCGGAATGTTTTTGCTTACTCGCAGCGAATACCGTCGCGCCGAGAAACATCGGGCTGATTTTCGAGATACGCGAGAGAAATTTCCTCGATCTGTCCGGGCTTCGCGTAAACCCGGGTCGGGCGTCGGCGCGCGAAAGGGCTAACCTGAATGCCTCGACAGCCAACCCGATTGCAGCCGATGAAGCTCTTTTACTGGCCGAAGACGCGCGCCTTTCGCGCGCTGTGGATGCTCGAAGAAATGCGCGTGCCGTATCAACTGGAGTTCGTGAACATCCGAGCCGGCGCGCAGAACGATCCGAACTTCTGCCGCGTCAATCCGATGTCGAAGCTGCCCGCGCTGGAAGACGGCAGCGTGCGCGTGGCCGAATCGGGCGCGGTGCTGCTGTATCTGGCGGATCGCTATCCGGAAACGACGCTCGGCGTGCCGCTGCACGATCCGTCGCGCGGGCGCTTTCTGCAGTGGATGTTTTTCACCGGTTCGTGCCTCGAACCCGCGATGGCCGAACGCGTGACCGGCGCGCAAGGCAACACGGTGAGTTTCGGATGGGGCGATCTCGCGCGCGTCGAGCACGCGATCGAAAACGCGCTGGAAGAGGGGCCGTGGCTGCTCGGCGAGCAATTCACCGCCGCGGACATTCTCGCGGCGAGCACGCTGCAGATCGCGTTCAGGGCGAAGCTGATCGAGCCGCAGGGCGTGCTTTTCGATTACGTCGAACGCGCGCTCGGGCGCGAGGGCTACGAGCGCGCGTCAGCGATCGATCATCGCGAGGCCGAGCGGCTGGCGCTGAACAGCCACGCGGGCGTCGTGCATTCGTCGAGCGAGAGTTAGGGAAACGCGCGCGGCTTGGGAATGCCCGCGCCGGCTTCGATATCCGACACCGCGCGCCGATGCGCCAGCTCGACGGCTTCGGCGCGATCGGCGAGACCGTCGTCGCCGCCGACGGTCGTCCACGTCTGCACCGCCTTGTCGTGATGACGGATCTCGTACTCCGCGTCCCAGCGCGAGCCCTGCAGCTCGACCGGCCTCACGTGGATGGCGTAGACGCCATAAAGGAAGATCTGCTCCGGCATGTTGTCCTCCGATGCGGCCATGCAGCGTGGCTACAACTCGATTTCCCCGAGGATGCGGTGCGCGAGCGCGCGCGCTTCGTTGAGCGCTTCTTCTTCGTTGCCCGACGCGGCTTCCACTTCGTAGAGCGTCGCTTCGGTATCTTCGCCGTCGTCGCGTGCGAGCGAGACGAGGCCCTGGTACTGACCGCCGTCGATGGCGCGCACGCCGATCGTCGCGGTGTAGATGCCTTTCGTGTAGGTGGTGTCTTCCATGATGGATTCGCCTCCAGGCAAGGACGAATCCATGCTAGCACGCTGATATGTAACGCGTGCGACGCTTATTTCAGCAACGCCTCGACCTCATCCAGCGACGGCGAATGCGCGCCCGAATGACGGCACGCCGCCGCGCCCGCCGCGAGCGCGAACTTCAGATGTTCGGGCCATTCGCCGTGACGCGCCATCAAGCTATAGAGCAATCCGCCGATGGACGCATCGCCCGCGCCGACCGTATCGGCCACTTCGACGCTCGGCGGACGCGCGCTGTACTGCTCGTCGCCGGCATAGAGCGTGGCTTCCGACGAGCCGCGCGTGACGAGCACGGTGGCTTGGCGGTTCATCGCGCGGATTTTCGCGAGCGCGTCGGCTTCGGGCATGCCTTTGAACAGCATGTGCAGATCTTCGTCGGACACCTTGATCAGATCGGCGAGGCCCGCCATGTTGCGCAGGATCGGCTCGTAGCCGTGCTCCATCAGATTGCGATAGTTCGGATCGAAGCTGATCTTCACGCCGTGTTCGCGCAACTGACGGGCGAGCGCGGCAAGCGTCGCGCCGAGCGGCTGACGCACGAGGCTGATGCAGCCGAAATGCGCCCACTTCACGCGCTCCATCCAGCCTTGCGGCAGCCGCGACGGATCGAACGCGAGATCGGCGCCGTTCTCGCCCATGAAGTAGTACGTGGGCGGCTGCGTCTTGTGGACGATCGCGAGCAAGGGCGGACGCTCGACGCGCTGCATGAAGCGCATGTCGAGGCCCGAAGCGACGCTCGCGTCCCACAGATCGTCGGAGAAATTGTCCGTGCCGAGCGAGCCGGCGCAGGCCGTCGGCAGGCCGAGCCGCGCGACCGCGCGCGCGACGTTCCAGCCCGCGCCGCCCGGACGCGAAAGCCAGCTTGACACGTCCGTGCGGATCATGTCGGTGAGGATGTCGCCCGCGGAAACGAATTGCGGAAAAGTGGTTTGCTCGCTTGCCATGCTTGTCACCGTTGAGTCGAAGTCGGGGCCAGCGCGTTCAGCACTTCGTAGCACGCGCCCATCGTGTGGTAGTCGGTCTTGCCGGCGGGACTTTTCTCGTCGCCGTACTTGCGGTTGTCGCACGTCAGAATGCGATACCACGCGCCGTATTCGTGATCGACGAAGCGCTCCCAGCTATAGCGCCAGAGTTCGTCATAGCAATCCCAGAAACGCTCGCGTCCCGTGCGCGCGCCGAGCAGCGCCGCCGCCGCGAAGCCTTCGGCCTGCACCCAGAAATACTTGTCGTGGTCGCAGATGGTGTCGTCCGGGCCGAAGCCGTAGTAGAGGCCGCCGTGACGGCTGTCCCACGCGCGGTTGAAGCCGGCGTCGAACAGTTCGACGGCGCGCGCCGAGAGCCACGGCAGCGCGCGATGCCGCTCCAGAATCAGCAGCAGCTTCGCCCATTCGATCTGATGACCCGGCTGAAAACCCCACGGACGGAAGATGTTCGAACTGTCCGATTCGTTGTAGTGCCAGTCGACCGACCAGTCGCGATGAAAATGCTCCCACACCATGCCGTGCGACAGCTTCGCCTGCCGCAGCGTGATGTTGCCCGCGATCTTTTCCGCGCGATCCAGATAGATGACGTGACCCGTCGCCTCGTAAGCCGCGAGCAGCGCCTCGGTCGCGTGCATGTTCGCGTTCTGCCCGCGATAGTCCGAAAGCCGCCAGTCGGGCGTGGCTTCGTCGGCGTAGAGGCCGGCGTCGGCGTCCCAGAAACGCTTTTCCATCAGCGCGAAGGTTTCGTCGATCATCGGCCTGGCTTCGTCGATGCCCGCCATCGCCGCGTGCGCGCATGCGAGCAGCACGAACGCCGTGCCGTAGCAGTGGCGCGTGCCGTCGAGCGTGCGCTTCTGGCCGTCGTGCCACTCGATTTCCCAGTCGTAACCTTCGTTCGCGGCGTCCCAGTGGGCGTCGCGCAGGAATCTGAACGCGTGATGCGCGTCGTCCCGATAGCGCGCGTCGCCGAAGTGGCGGAAGGCCATCGCGTAGTTGAAGACGAAGCGCGTGCTGCTGACGAGATGGCGCGTCGTGCGGTTATAGACGCTGCCGTCGTCCTTGAAGAAATGAAAGAAACCGCCGGACGGATCGCGCGCGTTCGGCGCGTAGAACGCGAGCGTGTCGCGTACGTGGGAGAGCAGGAAGTCGCGGCTGCGGAAATCGATCGCGCGTTCTGCTGGCGCCGGTTCCGCGAGGGCAGGTGAGGCGGTCATGTTCATGGCGTGCTGATGTCCTGTTTCGTGCCCGAGCTCGCGCGAGGAACGAAATTGACGGCGACGAGCGTGTCGGCCTGGCTCGGCGGGCTCGATTGATCTTCCAACAGCAATTCGACACCGCGGCGCCCGAGCGCTTCCTTGTCGACGGTCACGGTCGAGAGCGGCGGCGTGCTTTGGGCGGCGGCCGGAATGTCGTCGAAACCGACGAACGCGATGTCGTCCGGCACGCGCAAGCCGTGCGCGAGACAGACGCGCATCGCGGCGAGGGCCGCTGCATCGTTATAGGCGAAAACGGCGTCGGGCAGGGGACCGGATTGCGCGCGGGCTTCCGCGATGAGGCGTTCCATCGCGTCGGCGGCGGCCTGATCGGCGGTCAGACCCGGCTGCGTCATGACCTCGAGCGTCGGATCGAAAAGCTGGCCGGCATCGAAATATGCTTTCCGATAGCCGAGCGCGCGTTGCGCGATGCTGTAATGCGCGAGCGATCCGCCGATGAACGCGATGCGCCGCCGCCCTTGCGCGAACAGATGCTGCATCGCGAGCGACGCGCCGCTCACATTGTCGATGTTGACGGAGCGGAATCCCGGCGCGCGCAGGTCGATCAGCACGGTGGGCCGCGCGAGCGAATGCAGATGCGCGAGCAGTTCCGGCTCGACGAAACCCGCGACCGCGATAGCGTCCGGCGCGTGCAGGCGCATCTGCTGCGCGAGATCGTGCGTCGGACCGGCCGTGAGCACGGATGGCACGAGCCGCCGCTCGCGGCACGCTTCCTCGAAACCGTTCAGCACATGGGAAAAGAAAGGGCTGACGGCGAAATTGTTGTGCTGCCGATGCAGCAGAAAGGTCACGCGACGAATGCGCGTGCGCAACTGAGCCGAATCGTAGCCGAGTTGCTGCGCCACTTCGACGACGCGCACGCGCGTCGCCTCGGACAAGCCTGGTTGATTCTTGAGCGCGCGCGAAACCGTCCCGATCGAGACGCTTGCCGCGCGCGCGACATCGCGAATGGTGGTGGCCATCGTGGTGTTCTCTGTCTCCGCTTTTCTCGGCTGTTTTCCGCTCAGGCGCGATGTTGCGCGCGCTCGGCCGGTTCACTTGTTCGAGGCGATTGTATAGTAAAAAGTCTCGAACCTAGCGTCCGCGAAGATTGGAGAAAAACCAGTAGGCCGTTGTTATATATGCGATTCCTTGCGAGTTATTTGTTTAGTAAAAATACGGAAACATTACGCCGCGGCTTCGCGATCGTGAACCGAGCGCTTGTCGGGCGTCCATACGTCGAGGATCAGATCGTCGTCCCAATAGTGGCTTAGCAGCGGCAGACTCATGCGGCCGCGCAGCTTTGCGTGGACTTCGTCGCCGTTCTGAAGCCAGCCTTCGATCGGCCGACGCCAGTGACACGCGACGACCGCGCCGTCATGCGACAAGCTTTGGTGTATATGCTCGACGATGTGCCATAGCTGCGGCTCGTCGAGGTAATAGCCGATCTCGCTGATCACGACGAGATCGAACTTGCCGGTGGGCCAGCAGTCGGGCAGCAGCATCTGCCGGACATCGACGTTCCGATATTCCGCGACGCGTTGCCGCGTGAGCGCGACGGCGTCCTCGGCGATGTCGGTTGCGATCAGTTCGTCGCAGCGTGGCGCGAGCAGCGCCGTCAGTTCGCCGTTGCCGCAGCCTGGCTCGAATGCGCGCGCATAGCGTTCGTGCGGAAGCGAGGCGAGCAGGAGCGCGCGTTTGCGCCGTTCATACCATCGATGCCTGATTTTCCAGGGATCGTCGTTATCTCGATAAAGAGTATCGAAGTACTGCTTAGTATTGTTGTTGGTGTTGTTCATATGAGTACGACTTCGAAAGGCCGTGTAAGCCTTGCCAGCACATGCTCGGGCAGCACTGGCGCTTGTCCGGTGGTGGCGTCGGGGTCGAGCTGGCTCCGAAAAGCCTGCACGGCCCGGAGCTTCCGGGCATGCGTGGCGCCGTCGAGCACGATGCGGCGAGCACGGCTCCATGGCACGCGCGTATCGTCCGGCGACGCCCAGTGCCAGGTCCAGAGCGGCACCTCCACACAAGGCAGATCGAGCGCTTGTGCCGCGGACTGAACGGCGCGCCCGGCCGCCTCGTGGTCGGGGTGACCATCATAGCGCCATGTCGTGAAAACTATGTCGCCCGGTTGAAGGTACTCCGACAGGCATCCTGACAAACTCGATTCGATCTGGTCAGGATCGCCGTCCTGGAGCCCGAGCCGGACTACCTGGACCTGACGCAGATGCAGCCGTTGCAGCGCAGCCCTCGTTTCCTGCGGACGTACGCGTGCAAGACGTTCCGGCGGCCATTCGGATGACTTCGGGTGACTTGCCGTGCCGTCCGTTGCGGCGATGATGAGAATGTGCCGGCTGATCTCCGACAGTCGAGCGAGCAGGCCGCCGGTGCCGAGGATTTCATCGTCGGGGTGTGGCGCAACGACGACGGCCCGGCTGCCGAGCGGCACCAGTTCCGCCGGATCGACTTCGGGCAGCGCATTCAGACGCGCCCATCCCTGCCATGCGGCTTCGGGCGTGCCTTCGCCGCGTATGGCGCGGTCAGTGGCCGTTTCGTCGGTAGGCGCTTGCGTGGTCACACTTGCCATGAAATCCTTTCCTCCTCTATGACGTGCTCGGCGAGCGATGCTTCGTCACGCTCGGCGTGGCTTTGTCGAATGAAAACCGGCAGATCGGCCATCAACTGCGCGAAGTGCGCGTCGCGGCAGAGCGGGCCGGCGCCCAGCGCGCGGCCCGCGCGCTCCACGACCAGCGTTGCCACATGTTCGGCCGCGAGGCGCGCACGCATCGTCGGCACCATGGCGTCGGCCTGCGGCTCGCGGTCGATGAACGCCGCCGTCTCGCGCAGCAACGCGGCCGTCGCGGATAGCGCCGTATCGATCGCACCGAGATGCGCGAGCTTGTGCGGCCCCGCGCGATGCTTTGTATCGCGCGCGACGAACGCTGCAATGCCCGATGCCGCGCCGAACCAGCACGCGGCAATGCCCGCGCCGCCCTGCCAGAAACCAGGGCGCTCGAGATAACCACGCGGCGGACCGACCAACTGCGCGCGTACTCGCTCGAAGCGCACGTCGACGCTCGCGCTCGCCTCCATGCCGACCGCTTGCCAGCCGGAACCGGTGACTTTCACGCCGTTCTGCCGCAGATCGACGGCGGCGAGAACCGGTTCGTCGCGCTCGTTCCACGCGGTTACGAGCGCATGCGTGACCGATGCCGCTCCGGAGCACCATGCCTTCGTGCCGTCCAGCGCGACGATCTGTGAGCCGGCGTCACCCAGCGCCAACAAGCGCGCGCTCGGCGGTTCTGCTGCCCAGACGGCCCACGCGCTGCCGTCGTCGGGTGGCGGGCCGCCCAGTTCGGCGAGGATGGCGAGCGCGTCCGTGTGGCCTTCGTAGAGCTTGACCAAAGAGAGGTCGAAGGCTGCGACCGCGCCCAACGCGCGCCAGCGCTCAGCCGTGTTTCCCCGGCCCGGCAAGGGAAGGCGATCGAGACCCGGGCCGATCAGCGCATGAAGCGCGCGGCCTGTTTCTTCGGCGTTGCCGCGTTGAAACGGCAACTTGCCGAGAAAGTCGCGCAAGGCGGAGGCCGTCGCATGCTGTTCGACGCAGTTCATCGGTCCATCCGCTGTTTAAGTTTGATGCGTTGTGTCCACATGGCGCGCCGTGTCCGCTTTTGCCCGGTTTTGAACAAGAGTGTGGCAAGGGACATGCCCGAGCACCATTCAGCCGAAAGACTTAGGCCAAAGTGCCGGACGCGCGGCAACGCGTTCCGACGAATCGATGTGAAAAGTCAGGCTTTCTGGCTTATGCCGCTTGGCTGAATGGTCGCTTGAGCGTGGCCGGGTTCAAATGACGCAAAAGGCCGCACGCGGCGGCCTTCTGGAAGGGGATCGAATATGGCGAACCAGCGGGCGCCGTTCGCGGACGGGCGTGAATCAGCGGCGGGCGGGCGCTCCGACGGCCTTGTTCTCGCGCGCGGCTTCGGGCGCAGTTTTGCGTGCGCCCCAGCGCTGCGCGAGCACCGCGCACACCATCAATTGAATCTGGTGGAAAAGCATGAGCGGAAGCACGACCGCACCGACCGCGTGCGACGCGAAAATCACCTTCGCCATCGGAATGCCGGACGCGAGACTCTTCTTCGAACCGCAGAAGATGATCGTGATCTGGTCGGCGCGCGAGAAGCCGAGGCGCTTGGCCGTGAACGCCGTGATGAACAGCGCCGCCGCCAGCAACAGGATATTGACCGCGAGCAGCCCCGCGAGCGTCCCGAGCGAAATCGAATGCCAGATGCCTTCGTTCACGGCTTCGCTGAACGCGACGTACACGACGAGCAGAATCGAGCCCTGATCGACGAACTTGAGCATCGCGCGATGCCTGTCGATCCACTTGCCGATGGCCGGCCGCAGCAATTGCCCGGCAATGAACGGCACGAGCAGTTGCAGCGTGATGTTGCCGACGGTGTGCCACGGCGAGCCGGTCGTCGCGCCGTGATTGCTCACGACGATCCCGACGAGCGCCGGCGTGATGAAAATGCCGAGCAGGCTCGACGCGGACGCGCTGCACACGGCGGCCGGCACGTTGCCCTTTGCCATCGACGTGAACGCAATCGACGACTGCACCGTGGACGGAAGCGTGCACAGAAACAGGATGCCGGTGTAGAGCGCCGGCGTCACGAGCGGCGTCAGCACCGGTTTGAGCGCGAGCCCGAGCAGTGGAAAGAGCGCGAAGG
Source organism: Caballeronia sp. AZ7_KS35 (assembly GCF_023631045.1). Taxonomy (NCBI): domain Bacteria; kingdom Pseudomonadati; phylum Pseudomonadota; class Betaproteobacteria; order Burkholderiales; family Burkholderiaceae; genus Caballeronia; species Caballeronia sp. AZ7_KS35. Next base: position 323,995 of record NZ_JALQDV010000001.1, read on the forward strand.
TGCTGAGCAGCACGACGAGATGCAGCCGCCAGTGCGTCGCGCCGGCGATGATCGCCTCGCGGGAAAGCTTCGCGCCATGCAGGAAGAACAAGAGGCCGATGGCGATATCGGTGATCCAGTTGAATGCGACCGCCGCGCCGCCGCGGCAGGGCAGAAAGCTCGCGACGATGACGGTGCCGACGAGCGCCAGCGTGAAGTTGTCGGGAAGAAGTTTGGGCCGTGCCATCAAAGAGTCTCGTACTTGGACACGCCGGCCGCTGGGCGGGGCGTTTTTTGCGTCAAGTCAGGAAAAACCATGATTTTCGCTCGCACCCGATTAAATTGGCAAATTCATTTACTGGATCGATTGATGACACGTTCACATGAAACGACCTGTGCACGAGGAAGGCCGAATGAGCGCTACAGCAAAACTCGGGCCGCGCGCGAGCCAATCTCGCAGCTTTTAGATTCTTCTGCCCAGCACATTTGTTCTTCATATGTTTGGTCGTCCGAAATGCTCGGCGGCAGCGAAAAACTCTGACGTAACATGGTGTTACAACCATCGAGCGGGCCTAACACTTTTTGGCTCGACTGCTTTCGCGGCGCGAAATAAATTGTTGAATGCACCGGTTGGCGGGTTTATGCATCGCTCGATGCAAGGCCCCGAATGTTCCGACTGCCGCCGGTTGTCCGCCTGAAGCGAAAGTCTCCGCTTTCCATTCACGGACGGAAATATCGGTCGGACGCAGGCTGTTTCGACATGGCGCTCACAGGCATTCGCAACACTACCCGGCTTTTCGCATCCGCAGCGCTTGGCGCGCTCGCGGTGGCGGGTTCGCTCGCGCTTGCCGGGCCGCGCGTCGAGTGGCTGCCGTCGACAGTCCTCACCGATTCCGGCGCCAGCAGGCAATCGCTGCATTACACGCCGGTCGCCGCCAAAGACGGCTTGACGCCCGTTAGCGCCGAAGTGCGTCCGGGCCCGCGGGGCGATCAGACGGTGCCGCTGCGTGGCGCGGGCTCGATTCGCGCCGACATCACGCGCTACAACGAAGAGCGCAGCCTGCCGCGCCCCCCCGGCCGTCCGGCCGACGACGGTCGCGCGCCGACGAACGCGAACTACCGCAACTGAACGCTCCGCAGTCTTCCTAAGCTGACCTCCGTTTCGCCGCGTTCACCGCGCGGAGCGCAAAACTGTTTGCGCGTCTAGCTTCGCTGTCACGATGACGTAATCTCGCCACAGTTGCGCATCGAATTTCCCCCAGACGTTCCGCTCTTTTTTCCGCGCAAGGACAATGCGGCCTGCGCGGGAAAATGTCCGAAATTCTTAATTTCAAACGCCTTTCGACGCTTGGAGAGGCGCGCCGGTACTCGCTGCGCATCTCGCCGGTTGTCGATCCGGCCATCGCGAGCCTGAGGCAAAGCGTCCCTTCCTGCGCGCGGGCGGGGCGGGAAGTATTCGAACCGCTATACCCGCAATAACCAAAAACATTTTTGACCGGAAAAATGGTCCGTAAAGATGGTGCCGCTCCACACGCGATGCCTCTTCGCCCACTAAACCGTTATGCCGGTCAGACGAGGCGAGCGCAACGCAACTCGCCCGCAAAGATTTCAATTTTCGACAAAGAACAGGAGAGTTCATGAAGTCAACCGTCAACCGTGCAATGACTACGGTGAAAACAACGGTCAAGGCCACCGCGGTCGCCGCAGCGATGTTCGGCCTCTTCGCCGCGGGCACGGCGCACGCGCAATCGAGCGTTTCGCTGTATGGACAGGTCGACGAATGGGTCGGCGCGCAGAAATTTCCCGGCGGCGATCGTGCCTGGAACGTGAGCGGCGGCGGCATGTCGACGTCGTACTGGGGCTTGAAGGGCGCCGAGGATCTCGGCGGCGGCTACAAGGCCATCTTCACGTTGGAAAGCTTCTTCCGCGCGCAGAACGGTCAGTACGGACGCTTCCAGGGCGACACCTTCTTCGCGCGCAACTCATACGTCGGCATTCAAGGTCCGATCGGCACGTTCACCGCGGGCCGCCTGACGACGCAACTCTTCGTCTCGACGATCCTGTTCAACCCGTTCGTCGATTCGTACGTCTTCTCGCCGATGGTCTATCACGTGTTCCTCGGCGCGGGCACATTCCCGACGTACCGCACGGATCAGGGCGTGATCGGCGATTCGGGCTGGAACAACTCGGTCCAGTACACGTCGCCTGACTTCAACGGTCTGTCGGGCAGCGTGATGTACAGCTTCGGCAACACCGCCGGCGACGGCCGCTCGAAGAAGTACAGCGCGCAGTTCCTGTACTTCCACGGTCCGTTCGCGGCGACGGGCGTCTATCAGTACGTGAACTTCAACAACACCCCGGGCGATCTGACGTCGGTGGACGGCTTCGCTTCGCCGGGCTACAAGAGCCAGAGCGTCGGCCAGTTGGGCGCGTCGTACGACATGAAGTACGTCAAGTTCTTCGCGCAGTACATGTACACGAAGAACGACTACGAAGGCCCCGGCACGTTCCACGTCAACACCGGACAAGGCGGTGTGACGGTTCCGCTCGGCCCGGGCACGGTGATGGCGTCGTATGCGTACTCGCGCAGCAACGGCGGTCTCGATCAGACGCACAAGAGCTGGGCGCTCGGCTACGACTATCCGCTGTCGAAGCGCACCGACGTCTACGCCGCGTACCTGAACGACAAGTACACGGGCATGTCGACAGGCGATACCTTCGGCGTCGGTCTCCGCGCGAAGTTCTAAAGCGTTTCGCATCGAACGAAAACACCGCGCTCAAGGGCGCGGTGTTTTGCTTTCTACGGCACAAAAAATCAGCCGATCGCGAGGCGCGCCTTCGCGTCGTCGTATTCGCGCTTCAGACGCTCGACCAGTTCCGCGACGCTCGGCACGTCCTCCATCAGCCCGACGCCCTGGCCCGCGCCCCAGATTTCCTTCCACGCCTTCGCCTTGCTCGTGCCTTCGGCGAAGTTCATCGCGTTCTTGTCGGAGACGGGCAGCGCATCGGGATCGAGTCCCGCATTGACGATGCTCTCGCGGATGTAGTTGCCATGCACGCCCGTGAAGAGATTCGTGTAGATGATGTCGGCGGCGGTTGCATCGACGATCGCGCGCTTGTATTCCTCGAGCGCGTGCGCTTCCTTCGTCGCGATGAAGCGCGTGCCCATGTAGGCGAGGTCCGCGCCCATCGCTTGCGCCGCGAGGATCGAGCCGCCATTGGCGATCGCGCCCGACAGCACGATCGGGCCGTCGAACATGCGCCGCACTTCGCCGACGAGCGCGAACGGCGACGTCGTCCCCGCGTGACCGCCCGCGCCCGCCGCGACGAGAATGAGGCCGTCGACGCCCGCTTCGAGCGCTTTCTGCGCGTGCCGCAAGTTGATGACGTCGTGCAGCACGATGCCGCCGTACGAATGCACGGCGTCGATCATCTCCTTGACCGGCGCGCGCAGGCTCGTGATGAAGATCGGCACCTCATGCTCGACGCACACGCGCACGTCCTGTTCGAGCCGCGCATTCGACTGATGAACGATCTGATTGACCGCGATCGGCCCGATCACGGCATCGGGATTCGCGGCCTTGTGCGCGGCGAGCTCGCTCTGAATCTGCGTGAGCCATTCGTCGAGCAGTTCGGCGGGACGCGCGTTCAACGCCGGAAAAGAGCCGACGATGCCCGCCTTGCATTGCGCAAGCACGAGCTCGGGATAACTGACGATGAACATCGGCGAGCCGACGACGGGCAAGCTGAGGTGCTGCAAGATGGCGGGCAGAGCCATGGCACGAATCTCCTGAGTGTGTCCGAGCAGCGTTAAACCATTCTAGAGAACTGGCGCGCGATCCGGCACGCACGATCATTTTCCGGAAGGCACGCGTGACCAGCGAACGATCGTTCGATTATATGCACGACATCGCCGCCGAAACATCCGCCATTTCCCGAGGAAGTATTCGGTTTCGGCGTTTCCACGCCCGCCACGGCTTCGGCGACTGCGCGAGCGCGCCTACAATGATCCGCAACGCCACGAACAAGAAAACACAATGTCGTTCAAAGACTACGAGCCGTTTCGCGTCGATAGGGGCGGCGTCGAGATCGCCGGGATGAAAGGCGGCGACGGGCCGCCGCTCTTGCTCCTGCACGGACATCCGCAAACGCACGAGATCTGGCACAAGTGCGCCGGCGAGCTTGCGAAGCACTTCACGGTGATCGCCACCGATCTGCGCGGCTACGGCGCGTCGGGAAAGCCGGAAAGCGACACGCATCACACGCCTTATTCGAAACGTGCGATGGCCGGCGATCAGGTCGCGGTCATGCGTCACTTCGGCTTCGAACAGTTTCTCGTCTGCGCGCACGATCGCGGCGCGCGGGTCGCGCATCGCATGGCGATGGATTTCCCCGACGCCGTCGATCGTCTGATGCTGCTCGACATCGCGCCGACGCTCGCGATGTACGACGCTACCGACCGCGAATTCGCGACTGCAAACTTCCACTGGTTCATGCTGATCCAGCCGTCGCCGCTGCCGGAATTGCTGATCGGCGGCAACCCGGACGCATATATCGATCGGCTATTGGGCAGTGGCCAAGCGGGATTTGCGCCCTTCGCGCCGCATGCGTTGCAGGCGTATCGCGACGCGTTTGCCGCGCCGGGTGCGATCTTCGCGACGTGCGAGGACTATCGCGCGTCGGCGGGCATCGACCTCGAACACGAACGCGCCGATCTCGAACGCGGCATGAAGATCGCCTGTCCGCTGCGCGTGCTGTGGGGCGAGCAAGGCGTCATCGGACGGCGCTTCGACGCGCTCGACGAATGGCGGCGCGTCGCACGCGACGTGAGCGGCCGCGCGCTGCCGTGCGGGCACTACATTCCCGAGGAACAGCCCGACATGCTGCTCGCGGAAATGCTCGCGTTCTTCGAGGCAGATGCGCCCTGAAACCCGCGCCGGCATTGGGCTTTACGTGAATTCAGGTGTCGTTACAATTTTGTAGGGAAAGCACCGATGCACGTGAAATAGTGTCGCGATACGATACTTGGGACGTTGATCACGTCCATATGATTCTGCCGCTTGCCGTAGCTGACAAGCGGCTTTCTTTTTGTGCACTCGGGCGGTTCAGGCCACCGACACGGTTTCGCCGCTCACGTTCACCGAGCCGCCGCGCGCCAGTTCCCCGACGATTTTCTCGACGAGCGTATGACATTCGCCCGATGGCGCGAGCGCATCGGCGGCGGCGCGCATCGCGCGGGCGTCTTGCGTCATCGTGACGAGCGCATCGAGCGTCATCGCGCGCACTTCCATCAACTTGAAGACGATCAGCACCTTGAGCGCGTTCTTCGCGTTGCGCGCGGGATCGGCCTGCAAGTAATCGAGTCGCGACGAAGCGACCTCGAGCGCGCGCGCAACGTCCGTGAACGGCGCGCCGTGGCCGGGAATCACGATATCGACGTCGAGCGTCGATATGAGTTCGAGCACCGCGCGTTCTTCCGCGAAACCGCTGTCGCCTTCGAGTTCGGGAAAGATCACGCCGAAGCCGTTTTCCCACAACGCGTCCGCGCTGATGAGCACGCGCGTCTCGGGGCAATGGAGCATCAGCGAATGCGGATCGTGGCCCGGCGCGCCGAGCACGTTCCAGTCGAAGCCGCCGAGCGCGAGCGTCCCGCCGTGCGCGATCGTGCCCGTGAAATCGAAGCGATCGCAGCGCTGGCCGGTCGCGCGAAACGTGAGCGCGTCTTCGTCCCATGCGCGCACGGCGTGCGCTTCGCTTGCGGGAATCAGCGTGTCGCAGGCGTACGTGCGCTGGAGCAGCGCGTTGCCGCCGCAATGATCCGAATGCAGATGCGTGTTGACGATCAGATCGAGCTTGCGCGCGCCGAGCTTTTGTTTGACCAGCGCGAGCGTTTGCGGCGCGTGGGATACGTAGCCCGTATCGACGATCGCGGTGCCTTCGGCGCTTCTGAACAGCACGTTGTTCGACGAGAGCCAGCCGCGCTCGAAGACCGTCATCGACTCCGGCAGCGTTCTCACGCGCGTGTCTCCAGCGGCATCACGACGATGGTCGCCGTCGCCTTCATCACCGTTTCGCCGAGCTGATTGCGCGCGTCGCCCTCCAGCTTCACGAGATCCCCGTTCAGACTCGCTTTCCACTTCGCTTCGGTCACGCGCCAGGACATCGTGAGCACGTCGTTCGCTTTCACCGCGCGCGTCAGCCTGATGCCGAAATCGAGTCCGAGCGGCTGCGCGTATTGCGAGAAGTGCGTGGCGAGCATCGCCATCAGATGCGCGGTCGGCTGCGTGCCCGATGCGATCAGCGCACCGAAACGGCTTGCGCGCGCGTAGGCGTCGTCGTGATGCAGCGGGTTGAGATCGTTGACGAGCGTCGCGAAGTGCTTGATCGAATCGGGCGGCAGCGCGAGCGTCGCGTCGAACGATTCGCCGAGCGTCACCACGCGCGCGCCCTGACGGCGGCTCTCGACGCGCGCGAGCACCGCGCGTTTCGCGTCATCGTCATGGGACGACCACGCGGCGATTTCGTCGATGTTGCGAAAGCAGCCGTCGCAGAAACCGGTCTCCGGATTCATGCGGCATACATCGACGCACGGCGACGCAACGTCCGTCACGTTCGTCACGATTCCGCCGTCTCGCGCAACGCAACGTCCGCGACCGGCGCGCCCGTCAGCTCGATCAATTCCTGCGGCGACAGATTGAACACCGCGTGCGGATGCCCGGCCGCCGCCCACAGGCTGTCGAGCGCGAGCAGGTCTTCGTCGATGAGCGTGACCGGCGTGACCGCATGTCCGATCGGGCACACGCCGCCGATCGCGTAGCCGGTCTTCTCGCGCACGAACTTCGCGTCCGCGCGCGCCAGAGCGCCGACGCGCGCCGCGACCTTCGCTTCATCGACGCGATTCGCGCCGCTCGCGATAACGAGCACGGGCGCGTCGTCTTCCTTGCGGCGAAACAGAATCGACTTGGCGATCTGCGCGACCTCGCAGCCGAGGCCGGCCGCCGCTTCCGCCGATGTCTTGCCGGTTTCGGGCAGCATCACGACGTCATGCGGATGGCCGCGTTCCTTCAACAAAAGCGCGACGCGGCGCGCGGAATCGGGCAATTGATCGATCATCTTTGTCCTTTGTTGTTCAGACGCAGGCGGCGGCGCCGTCGCGTTTCTTCGTGAAGATCGCCTTTCCTGCACGCGACGAACTCGGCTTGCCGATCGCGCGCGAAATGAAATCGCCGATATCGACGAGCTGATCCAGATCGACGCCGGTCTCGATGCCGAGCCCGTTCATCAGATACACGACGTCTTCGGTCGCGACATTCCCGGTCGCGCCCTTCGCATATGGACAGCCGCCGAGCCCCGCCACCGACGCGTGGAAGATCTCGATGCCTTCGAGCAGCGCCGCATAAATGTTGCCGATGGCTTGCCCGTACGTGTCGTGGAAATGTCCGGAAAGGCGCTCGCGCGGAAACGCTTTCTGCGCTGCCGCGAGCACTTCGCGCGTGCGTTTGGGCGTGCCGACGCCGATGGTATCGGCGATATCGATCTCGTCGCAGCCGAGCGCTTTCATGCGTTCGACGACATCCACGACCGATTCGATGCTCACTTCGCCCTGATACGGACAGCCGAGCGCGCACGAGATGGATCCGCGCAGCCGCATGCCGGCGTCCTTCGCGGCTTTCGCGACCGGCTCGAAGCGCGCGATGCTCTCCGCGATGCTGCAATTGATGTTCTTCTGCGAGAACGCCTCGCTCGCCGCGCCGAAGATCACGATTTCATCGGCTTTGGCTTCGAGCGCGCCTTCGAAGCCGCGCATGTTCGGCGTGAGCACGGAGTAGATCGTGCCCGGACGGCGCTCGATGCCGGCCATGAGTGCGGCGGCGTCGGACATTTGCGGCACCCATTTCGGCGACACGAACGATGTCGATTCCACGTTCACGATGCCCGCCCGCGCGAGCCGGTTCACGAGCTCGATCTTGGTTTCGGTGGGCACGAATTCCTTTTCGTTCTGCAGGCCGTCGCGCGGCCCGACTTCGACGATTTTCACTTTTGACGGAATCATGTCTCTGTCTCCTTTCGATGTGGTCTCAGTACCCGCGCTTGAAATCGACGATGCCGCTGATCGGCTCGCCGCGCGCGAGCGCTTTGATCTTGCCGGCGATCTGCACGATGCTTTCCTCGCGCAGCGTTTCCGCCGAAATATGCGGCGTCACCGACACGCGCGGATGCGTCCAGAACGGATGTTCCTGCGGCAGCGGCTCGGTGTGGAAGACATCGAGCGTCGCGGCGGCGATCTGGCCGCTGTCGAGCGCGGCGATGAGATCGGCATCGACGAGATGCGGGCCGCGCGCCACGTTCACCAGATACGCGCCGCGCGCGAGCTTGCCGAACGTGCGCGCGTTCAGAATGCCTTCGGTGTCCGGCGTGTGCGGCAACAGATTGATGAGCACTTTTACGCCGTCGAGAAACGCGTCGAATTCGTCCGCGCCCGCGTGAACGTGGACGCCTTCGATCGTCTTCGGCGTGCGGCTGTGTCCGCGCACGGGCACGCCGAGTTTCAGCAAACCCTTCGCGACTTCCGCGCCGAGCACGCCGAGCCCGAGCACGCCAACAGTGAACGATTCGCGCGCGTGCTGCGGCAGTTTTTCCCAGCGGCCTTCGCGTTGCAGCGCGTCGTATTCGTCGAAGCGGCGCAGGTAGCGCAGCACGCAGTACGTCGCGTATTCGACCATCTGCTGCGCCATGCCGGTGTCTTCGAGACGCACGAGCTTCGCGTTCGGCGGCAGCGTGCCGGGTTCGCGGCGCTCGACATCGAGAATCGCATCGACGCCCGCGCCGAGATTGAACACGGCCTGAAGATCGGGACGATTCGCAAAGAGCTCGCGCGGCGCGCGCCACACGATCGCGTAGTCGGCGCTCGCGGTGTCGCCCGGCTCCCATACGCGCAGGTCCGCATCGGGCAACTCGCGTTTCAGGCCGCCGAGCCACGCGTCGATATCGGCGCCCTTCTCGTAGAAGATGATTTTCATGGCCGCGTCCGTTTTCCGTTTAGTTCGCGTGCTTGTGTCCGCAACCGCGTTCGGCTTCCTGCGCGCCGGCGTTCTGCGCGGCTTCCGCGCGCATGCCGAGGCGCTCGATCAGCTTGCGGTCGGCTTCGGCTTGCGGGTTGCTCGTCGTCAGAAGCTGATCGCCGTAGAAGATCGAGTTTGCGCCCGCCGCGAAGCAGAGCGCCTGCAACGCTTCATCCATCTGCTCGCGTCCGGCGGACAGACGCACCATCGCCTTCGGCATCGTGATGCGCGCGACCGCGATCGTCCTCACGAACTCGAACGGATCGAGCGCGTCGACGCCGGTGAGCGGCGTGCCCGCGACCTGCACGAGATTGTTGATCGGCACCGATTCCGGATACGGCTCCATGTTCGCGAGCTGCGAGATCAGTCCCGCGCGTTCGCGTCGCGATTCGCCCATGCCGACGATCCCGCCACAGCACACGTTGATGCCCGCGTCGCGAACGTGTTCGAGCGTATCGAGGCGATCCTGATACGTGCGCGTCGAAATGATCTGGCCGTAGAACTCCGGCGACGTGTCGAGATTGTGGTTGTAGTAATCGAGGCCGGCGTCGCGCAAGCCTTGCGCCTGATGCGCTTCGAGCATGCCGAGCGTCACGCAGGTTTCGAGGCCCATCGCCTTCACGCCGCGAATCATGTCCTTGATCGGCTCGAGATGGCGATCCTTCGGATTGCGCCACGCCGCGCCCATGCAAAAGCGCGTCGCACCGTTCGACTTCGCGACTTCGGCTGCCTTCAGGACTTCATCGACGTCCATCAGTTTTTCGGCCTTGAGGCCGGTGTCGTGATGCACCGACTGCGGACAGTACGCGCAATCTTCCTCGCAGCCGCCCGTCTTGATCGACAGCAGCGTGGACAACTGCACCGCGTTCGGATCGAAGTGTTCGCGATGCACGGTCTGCGCGCGGAAGAGCAGATCGTTGAACGGCAGTTCGTACAGCGCGACGACATCGGCGACGCGCCAGCGCTGCATCGGTTGCGGCGTGGTTTTCGAGGTGGTCTCAGTGGCGATTTGCTGTGTCATGAATTCAATCCTTTTGATGAAGCGAGTCAGTCAGAGCGCCGATATCGAGCGAATCGGCGGCGCGCGTTGCATCGGGTGCCGCGAGATGCGGAATCACGCCGATGAGCGGCGCCTTGATGCGTTGTTTCAGTGTTGCGATGTTTTCGTCGGGATACAGCATATTCGGATCGACGCGATTCGCCACCCAGCCGGCGAGCTTCAGGTCGCGCGACGCGATGGCTTCGACCGTCAGCAACGCATGGCTGATGCAGCCGAGCCGCATGCCGACGACGAGCACGACCGGCAGATTCAGCGCGACGGCGAGATCGGCGGTGTCGTGCGTGTCGGTGAGCGGCACGCGAAAACCACCGACGCCTTCCACCACGACGATATCCGCTTTCGTCATCGCGAACTGATGCGCTCGCACAATGCGCCCGATGTCGAGCGCCACGCCTTCGCGTGCCCCAGCGATATGCGGCGCGATCGGCTCGCGCATCATGAACGGCGTGCGGATGTCGTTCGGCAGCGCGACGTTCGCGGCGGCGTCGAGCTGATCGGCGTCTTCGTTGTGCAGCACGCCGTCGCGCTCGACCGCGCCCGACGCGATCGGCTTCATCGCGGCGGCGGAAAGGCCCGCGCGCGCGAAGCCGTGCAGCAGCGCGCAAGAGACGAGCGTCTTGCCGATTTCCGTATCGGTTCCGGCGACGAACAGGGATAAAGCGGTCATAGCGTATTCAAAGCGTTTAACGCGTGATCGAGCCGCGCGAGATCGTCCTCGCTGTGCGCGGCGGAAAGGGAAATGCGCAGGCGCGACGTGCCCGCCGGAACCGTCGGCGGACGAATCGCCGGAACCCAGAGGCCTTGCTTGTCGAGCGCGGCGGCGATTTCCAGCGTTTCGTCGTTGCCGCCGATCACGAGCGGCTGAACGGCGGTATGCGAATCGACCGGCATCCAGCGCGTGCGTTTCAGCATCGCGCGCGTAATTTCGATGAGCAACGCGAGGTGCGCGCGGCGCGCGTCGCCTTCATCGCCCGCGATGATTTCGATGCTCTTCGACACCGCATGCGCGACCGCCGGCGCGGACGCCGTCGTGAAGATATACGGACGCGCGCGCTGAATGAGCCATTCGATGACGGTTTCATCCGCCGCGACGAACGCGCCCGACACGCCCGCCGCCTTGCCGAGCGTGCCGACATAGACGAGATGCGACGAGCGCAGTGCGTAATGCGCCAGCGCGCCGCGTCCTTGCGGGCCGAGCACGCCGAAGCCGTGCGCGTCGTCGACGACGAGCCACGCGCCGTACTTCTCCGCAAGCTCGACGAGACGCGCGAGCGGCGCGATATCGCCGTCCATGCTGAACACCGTGTCGGTGACGATGAGCTTCGTCGCTGTTTCGTCGCGGGAGGCGTCGAGCATCGCGTCGAGCGCGTCGATGTCGGCGTGCGGATAAATCTGCGTTTGCGCGCGCGACAGGCGCACGCCGTCGATCAGCGATGCGTGATTGAGCGCGTCCGAAAACACGAGCGTGCCGCGTCCGGCGAGCGCCGTGACGACCGCGAGGTTCGCCATGTAGCCGGTGCTGAAGTAAAGCGCGCGCGGGTTATCGACGAAACCGCCCGAGAACGCGGCGAGATCGTCTTCGAGTTGCGCGTGCGCGCGTGAATGGCCGCCCAGCAGATGCGAGCCGCCGCTGCCCGCGCCGAAAAGCGACGCGCCTTCGGCGAGCGCCGCGCGAATCGCATCGTGCGCGGCGAGGCCGAGATAATCGTTGCTCGCGAAGCCGACGATCGCGCGGCCATCGACGGTCATGTGCGCGGAACAGGCGCCGTCGATCGTCTTGCGGCGACGCCGCAGGCCGCGCGCATCGATATCGTTCAAGCCCTGTTCGAGCGTTTCGTACAGCGCTCTCGCTGTCGTGCTCATGCTGCGACCCCCGCGAGCGTGGCGTCGAGCGTTTCGCGCGTGCGTTGCGCGAGGAGCAGCAGTTCGTCGTCGGAGAGGATGTACGGCGGCATCATGTAGACCGTCGTGCCGATGGGGCGCATCAGCAGTTCGCGCTGCAACGCGTTTGCGAAGAAGCGGCGCGAGAACGTCTTGTCGTCGATATCGACATCGAACGCGAAGATCGTGCCGCAATTGCGCAGATTCTTCACGCGTTCGTGCTCGCCGACGCGCGCGCGCAACGCCGCGCCCAGCAACGCCGATTTGCGTTTGTTTTCCGCGAGCACCTTCGCGCTGTCGAAGAGATCGAGCGTCGCCAGCGCGGCGCGGCACGCGAGCGGATTGCCCGTGTACGAATGCGAATGCAGAAAGCCGCGCGTGACGTCGTCGTCGTAGAACGCGGCGTAGATGTCGTCACGCGTGAGCACGATCGAAAGCGGCAAGTATCCGCCGCTGATGCCCTTCGACAAGCAGATGAAATCAGGCCAGATGCCCGCCTGCTCGCACGCGAAAAAAGTGCCGGTGCGCCCGCAGCCGACCGCGATTTCATCGGCGATCAGATGCACGCCGAATTCGTCGCACAGCGCGCGCAAACGCGTGAGATACGACGCGTCGTACATCGACATGCCGGCCGCGCACTGCACGAGCGGCTCGACGATCACGGCCGCAAGCTGCGACGCGCGCTGCCCGAAGAGCGCGCGCATCGCGGCGATGGCTTCGTCGACGCCGACCGCCGCCGGCGACGCGACCACATGCGCGTGACGGATCAGCGGATCGTAAGCGTCCTTGAAAATGGCGACGTCCGTCACGCCGAGCGCGCCGATCGTTTCGCCGTGATAGCTGTTCGCGAGACACGCGAATTCGCGCTTCTCGCTTGCGCCGCGATTGCGCCAGAAGTGAAAGCTCATCTTCAGCGCGATCTCGACCGCCGACGCGCCATCGGACGCGAAAAACGCATGGCCGAGCGTGCGATCGGTGAGCGCGCAAAGACGCTCGGCCAGTTCGACGGCCGGCGCGTGCGTGCAGCCCGCGAGCATCGCGTGTTCGAGCGTGTCGAGTTGATCCTTGAGCGCGCGGTTGATGTCGTCGTTCGCGTGGCCGAAGAGATTGACCCACCACGAACTGATCGCATCGAGATAGCGGTGGCCTTCGTGGTCGTAGAGCCACGCGCCCTTGCCGCGCGCGATCGGCACGAGCTGCACGCGCTCGTGATGTTTCATCTGGGTGCACGGATGCCACACGGCCGCAAGCGAGCGGGCAACCCAGTCCTGATTGGCTTCTCTGTTCAAAAACGGCTCCCAGGCCCGCGCGCGCGATGCGGGCCGGATACATCGGGCAAGCGCCAGGCGCCTGCGTTACGGGGAAACTGCGTGAAAACTGCGCGAGTCAATTATCCCTAAAACATGGCCGACCTTCCGTATTCGGAAGGTTTTTTGGACATGCGTGCGCGCGCAATGGAAATGCGAAAACGCGCTATCGCGTGCAACGTCGGCCAAATGGGTCGCTTAACGTGCGATCGACGCAAAAACGCCGGCGCGAAGGCCGGCGTTCCCGACAGGCGGAAAAGGTGTTCTAGCGTGACGCCGTCTGCGTCTCGGCGGCCTGATCGTTCCAGACGACGCGATTATTCACCGCGTACAGTCGGCACGGATCGGCGCTCTGCTTCTGGCAGCTCGCGATGGCGACGGCCATCGGATCGTCGCCGCCTTCGGCCCACGACCACGCGCCCGAATCGGACACGGCGAACGCGCGGCTCGAATACTGCGAAAGGAAGTTGCGATAACCGGCGCGGCCGTTTTCATCGACGAACGGCACGGCCTGCACGGAATCGAGGTCCGCGAAGTGCGTCGCGTTCGGCATGCGCGGCTCGGCCACCTGATATTGCACGGCGGTCGGCATGCCGATCTGCGCGAGGAAGGCCTTCACGCGCGGCCACCAGATCTGCACGCCGTCGCGGTCGCCGACGAGCCGATGCGCGTCGTTCTTGTAGCTGCCGAAATCGACCATGTTGGCGCGCGCGCCGTGCGCGGTGAACGCGGTGTACATCTGCGCGGACAAGTCGCCGTCCCAGACCGAATCGTTGTCGCCGTAGAGCCACAGCGACGGCAGGCGCACGTTCTGCCCGTAATCGCCGAACGCGTTGACGAGATTCTTCCGCCAGTCGCCGCATTCGTCCTGACGCAGCCCGCCCGAGAAATTGATGAGACCGCGCACGCCGGGCGCCGCGACGGCATCGCGCGCGCCGTAGGCGATGGTCGTCAAACCGCCGTGCGACGTGCCCGCGACGACGATATGCGTCTTGTCGACATACGCTTGCTGGCTCATATAGGCGATGGTCGCGGCGACGTCCTGCGCTTGCGCGAACCCGTTCGCCTCGACGTCGCAGCCGTGGCCGGTGTAATCGCCGCCCGAGCCCGCGAAGCCGCGCCGGTTCGGCACGACGACGACATACCCGTGGCGCACGAATTCACGCGCGAGCGCGACCGGGCGATTGCGCGGTTGCGCGTGCGAATCGCCGGGGAGCTTGCCGTGATTGAAGACGATCATCGGGAACGGGCCGGCGCCGTCCGGCTTGAACACGGTGGTTTCGAGCGAGATGTCGGCTTCGGGAATCTCGATGACGCTTTCGTTCAGTCCGATCGCGACGACGGGCAGGCCGGCATCGAGCGAATCGGGAATCTGCGAGAGTGTCTGGCCGAATGCGGGCGCCTGCAGACCTTCGGATTGACGCACGCCGCCGACCGGTTCGGCACGCACGGCGGACGTGACGAGCGATGCCGCGAGCGCGCACACCATGCTGCATCCGACCAACCAGGTTCTGATCGCCATCCGTGAACTCCGACTGCGCTTCCAAAGGACGTTGATACGGCGAGCCCCGAACGTCTTTTTGAAGTCACAAACCTATCGCGCTGCTCGATGAGAGCAGTATCGGCTGCGGGTTCCGGGAGTCATGCCCTGAAAAGGCATGACAATTGGCTTCAAAACGGGGCTTCGCTGCGAGTGTCCGGGCACGGGAATGACAGCGCCCTGACGTGAACACAGATTAACCGTTCAAAATTGCACTGCACAATAAGAGAAACCCCGTAACTGTTTAATCTGTAAGGAAATTCTTAGGAAATTAATACCGCGTGCCACAGCATATTTCTTAAAGGAATATTTAGTTTTCTTTAATCTGACCATCGACATAGATCCAGTTTCCGGCGCTGTCTCGCGTGAAGCGGCTGGCTTCGTGCAAACGATGCGCGCGCCCGCCGACCTTGTAGCGCGCGACGAACTCGACTTCCTCGTGATTCGCGTCGGTCGGCGTGTGGCGTTTGATCTGCAAGCCGAGCCAGCGCGTGCCGGCGTCGGAGGCGTCGAGATCGGGCGGGCAGGTCGCTTCGGCCCAGGTCGCGCGCAGATACGCGGTGTCGCCGAGCACGTAGGCGGTGTAGCGCGAGCGCATCAGTTCCATTGCGTTCGCGGGCTTTTCGCCGCCTTCGATGAATCGTCCGCAACACGCGTCGTAACGCGGCGCGCGCGCGTCAGGCCGCTGGCCGGGCGCGGCGCCGCCGCACGGACATTCCACGAGTTTCATTGATCGACACCCGGCATGACGACATGACGCGGCTGGCTGCGCACGCGTTCGAGCCACGCGCGGATCGCCGGATAGCGCGACAGATCGAGATTCGCCTGATCCGCGACATGCGTGTACGCATACAGCGCGATATCGGCGACGGTGTAGCGCTCGCCGACTAAGAACGTGCGCGTCGACAAATGCCGTTCCATCACGTCGAGCGCGCGATACGAACCGGCGATCTTCTCCGGCAGACGCGCGTCGCCGGGATTCTTCTGAAACTGCAGGATGAAGCGCGCCACCGCGACATACGGCTCGTGGCTGTACTGCTCGAAGAACATCCACTGCAGCACTTGCGCGCGTTCGAGCCGGTCGTCGGGCATGAGCGGCGTGCCGTCGGCGAGATAGCAGAGAATCGCGTCGGATTCGGAGAGCGTCGTGTTCTCGTCGATGACGAGCACCGGCACCTTGCCGTTCGGATTCAGCTTTTTGAATTCGTCGGTGCGCGTTGCGCCGTTCATCATGTCGACTTCGTGCCAGACATAAGGCTGGCCGAGCTGTTCGAGGACGAGGCGAACCTTGTGACAGTTGCCCGATGCCGAAACGCCGTGTACCTGATAGGTCACATTCACTCCTTGTTCACCATTCGATCTTCGTGCCGTCGTACTGCACGAAAGTCCCGTTGAATTCCTCGCGCAGCGCGCCCGCTTCGGCGATCACCGCGCGCATGCCGGCGACGCTGCGCGCGACGTCGATCGCCGCCGATGGCCCGCCCATTTCCGTGCGAACCCAGCCCGGATGCAGCGCGATGCACGCCGAATGCCGCGATTCCAGCGACGCCACCTTCAGCGCAGAATTGAGCGCCGCCTTGCTCGCGCGATACAGCCAGCCGGTCGTGCCGCTCGTCTCGGCGATGCTGCCCATCTTGCTCGACACGACCGCGAGCACGCCGTTCGCGGCGTCGGTCAGCGGCAGGAGCACGGGAATCAGTTGCATCGGACCACGCACGTTGGTGTGCATGACCTGATCGAAGTCCTCCGCGCCGATCGTCTCGACGCCTTCGGTGCGCGGTCCATACACGCCCGACACGACGATCGCGACATTCAGCTTTTCCTCGTCCAGTTGCCAGGCGAGCGCGGCGATCTGCTCGGGCTGCGTGACGTCGAGCGGGAAGGTTTGCGCACCCATCGCGTCGAGCGCCGAGAGCGAGGTTTTATCGCGGGCCGTGGCGAGCACGCGCCAGCCGTCGCGACAATATTCGCGTGCGAATTCGTGGCCGAGGCCGCGCGACGCGCCGACGATCAGAACCGTTTTCATGAGCGACATGTTCCTTGTGTGAACAGACTTCGTGAATATAACGCGCGACCCGCTGTCGCGGATCGCCGTTCGGCCTTTCGGCTATCGTTGTGCGCTTTCAAACAGCAGGACCGGAAAGATGATGCAAACCGATGTCGTGATCGTCGGCGCGGGGCCGGCGGGCTTGTGTCTCGCGAACGCGCTGAGCGGCGCGGGTTTGTCGATCGTGTTCGTCGAGCAGCAAAGCCACGACGCGCTGCGCGAGCCCGCCTTCGACGGCCGCGAGATCGCGTTGACGCAGAAATCCGTCGCGTTTCTCAAGACGCTGGGCGTGTGGGAGCGCATCGACGCGCACGCGAAATCGCAGTTGGCCGATGCGCGCGTTTTCAACGGATCGTCGCCGTTCGCGATGAAAATCGGTCATGCGCTTTCCGGTCACGACGAGCTCGGTTGGCTCGTGTCGAATCATCTGATCCGGCGCGCCGCGTTCGAAGCAGTGAGCGCGGACGTCCGCATCATGACGTCCGAACGCGTGACCGACCTCGATACCGACGCATGTGGCGCGCGCGTGCGGCTCGAAAGCGGCGAGACGATCGCGGCGCGGCTCGTCGTCGCGGCGGACAGCCGGTTCTCCGCGACGCGCCGCATGATGGGCATCGCCGCCGACATGCACGATTTCGGCAAGTCGATGTTGGTCTGCTGCATGACGCACGACGTGCCCCACGATCACGCGGCGTGGGAATGGTTCGGCCACCGGCAGACGCTCGCGCTCTTGCCGATGAATCCCGATCCGGAGACGGGCGCGCATCGGTCGTCGGTCGTGGTGACGCTCGAGGCGCGCGACATCGAGCGCCTGAGCAAGCTCGACGAGGATGCGTTCAACCGCGAGATCGAACGCCGCTTCGAGCGCAGACTCGGGACGATGGCGCTGCGCACGACGCGGCATGTTTATCCGCTGGTGTCGGTTTATCCGAAGCGCTTCGTGGCGAAGCGTTTTGCGACGGTCGGCGATGCGGCGGTCGGCATGCATCCGGTCACGGCGCACGGGTTCAACTTCGGGCTGGCCGGCATCGAGACGCTCACGCGCGCGATTCGCGACGCGCAGGCGGCGGGGCTCGACATCGCCGGCGATGGGCTGCTCGCGCGATATGAAGCGAAGCATCGGCAGGAAACGCGTCCGCTTTATCTGATCACGCGATTCATCACGGAGGTTTATACGCGCGACTCGCTGCCGGCGCGGATCGCGCGCGATGCGATGCTGCGGATCGGAGAGAAGCTGACGCCGTTCAAGCGGGCCGTGGCGATGTCGCTGGCGGGGTGAGTGAGATTTCGCTTATTTCGTTTGGATGACTAGTCGTGCTTATTGAATTCGATAGAGTGACGACTGTCGCAACATCGATAAGGAGCCGAGCATGTTCAAGATCATCAAGGCCGAGTTACCTTGGAATATAACCGCCGAGGAGATTCGCGAATACGCGGAACAGGCTGCCATCCGTCGCAAGCTCGAGATCGAAAGCCGCAAAGGGACGGCCGAGGAATACATCGACAGTCCCGAGTACAACAGCCGTTTCATCGATCATCTGCTGAACTTTCCGAAACTCGACGTGGAGGACGACTTCTTCGATCGTCATCCGAAACGAGGAGCCTCCGATGTATCTGGCTGATACGAACGTGATCAGTGAAACGAGACTCGAAGAACGCGCCAATGAAGGCGTTCGCGTGTTCTTCCGGCAAGCCAAGCTCGATAAGAGATGCGTTCATCTCTCCGTCATGACTGTCGCGGAACTTGGACAGGGCGTCGAGCGGGTGCGCCGAAGAGGTGATAAACGGCAGGCCGAAAAGCTCCAATCGTGGGTGAACAACGTCCTGCGAGAATACGACACGAGAATCCTGCCGGCGGGCAAGGAGATCGGCAGGCTATGGGGAAACCTGCGCGCGCCGCACCCTGAACCCGCTTTGGACAAGCTCATAGGTGCAACGGCCATTTTCCACGGATTGACGGTGGTCACGCGCAACGTCAGAGACTTCGAGCGAATGGGCGTCGAGATGCTGAATCCCTTCGAATAGGAATGAATGCGGCCCGGCTCGCGCCGGACCGGCCCGGAACACTCAAACCAACTCCACCCCCATCGCCGTCGCCTCCCCACCGCCGATACACAAGCTCGCCACCCCGCGCTTCAGCCCACGCGCCTTCAACGCACCGAGCAGCGTCACAAGAATCCGCGCGCCCGACGCACCGATCGGATGCCCGAGCGCGCACGCGCCGCCGTTCACATTGACCTTGTCATGCGGCAGATCGTGCTCACGCATCGCGGCCATCGTCACGACGGCGAACGCTTCGTTGATTTCATACAGATCGACATCGCCCGCGCGCCAGCCGTTTTTCTCGAAGAGCTTGCTGATCGCGCCGACGGGCGCCGTCGTGAACAAGGCCGGTTGTTGCGCGAACGTGCTGTGTCCGGCGATACGCGCGATCGGCGTGACGCCGAGCCGCATCGCGGTCGATTCGCGCATCATCACGAGCGCCGCCGCGCCATCGGAAATCGACGACGAATTCGCGGCCGTCACCGTGCCGTCCTTCGCGAACGCGGGCTTGAGCGACGGAATCTTCTCGATGTTCGCCTTGAACGGCTGCTCGTCGCGCCCGATCACCGTATCGCCCTTCCTGCCCTGTACCGTCACGGGCGCGATTTCCCAGTCGAACGAGCCATCGTCGTTCGCTCGCTGCGCGCGCCGCAGCGATTCGACCGCGAACGCATCCTGCGACTCGCGCGAGAACGCATACGACGAAACGCATTGCTCCGCGAACGCGCCCATCAGACGGCCTTTTTCGTAAGCGTCTTCGAGGCCGTCGAGGAACATGTGATCGAGAACCTGACCGTGACCCATGCGCATGCCGCCGCGCGCTTTCGGCAGCAGATACGGCGCGTTCGTCATGCTTTCCATGCCGCCCGCGACGATCACGTCGACCGATCCGGCCAGCAGCATGTCGTGCGCGAACATCGCCGCGCGCATGCCCGAGCCGCACATCTTGTTGATCGTCGTGCAGCCGGTGGATAGCGGCAAGCCCGCGCCGAGCGCCGCCTGACGCGCGGGCGCCTGACCCTGACCGGCGGGCAGCACGCAGCCCATGATGGCTTCGTCGATCTGCTCGGGTTTTAATCCCGCGCGTTCGACCGCCGCCTTCACCGCAGCAGCGCCAAGCTGCGGCGCGGTCAGCGACGCGAAATCGCCCTGAAACGCGGCCATCGGCGTGCGCGCCGCCGACACGATGACGATCGGATCGTTCCTTGTCTCACTCATGTTTCAGCTCCTTGATGACGCCCTTGATCACTTCGGGAACGTCGCCCAAGCGTTCGGCAAGTGCCGCATCTGACGCGAGGACATCGTTTTCCGCGGAATGCGCGCCGCTGCGAGTCATCGCGGCAACGCACGACTGATAAACCGGATCGATCTCGGCCGGTGCGCCGATCATCATGCCCATGTTGCGCAGGCGGCCGTCGTGCACGCCGTAGGTCCAGCCGTGCACGGTGAGCTCCTGTCCGCGCGCCCATGCGTCCTGAACGACGGTCGTGCGGCACACGTTGATGGTCTGCTCGATCGTGTTCAGCTCCACGAGACGGCGATGGCGCGCGTCGCCCATCGGCCATTCGTCGAGCAGCGCGCCGTGCTTTTCGCGCACGTCTTCGACATGGCGCAGCCAGTTATCGGCGAGACCGACGCGCCGCCCGACGAGCGCCGCGCCCACGCCCGAGCAGCCGTAATGGCCGACGACCATGATGTGCTTCACCTTCAGCAGATCGACGGCGAACTGGATCACCGACAGACAATTGAGATCGGAGTGCACGACGACGTTCGCGATGTTTCTGTGCACGAAGACTTCGCCCGGCGGCAAGCCGATGATCTCGTTGGCCGGCACGCGCGAGTCCGCGCAGCCGATCCACAGATATTCGGGCGTCTGCTGATGCGCGAGGCGCTCGAAGAAAGCGGCGTCTTCGGCGAGCTTACGTTCGACCCATTCCTGATTGTTTGCGAACAGGTGAGCAAGCGGCGTTTTATCGTCAATGTGGTTCATGTTCGAAAGTCAAAAGCCGGACCGCGCGCTTCACGCGGCGCGCGCGTCCGATCGGCCGGGCTCGTCGAAACGCTCCGGATAACGGATGCAGAATCGGACGTCCCGGTCATAGGGAAAGAAATCGGCGAGCTCGCCGCGCAGCAGTTGTTCCTTGTGATGCTGCCAGAACGCGGGATCGAAAAAATCCGCGTGATGACGCATGAACGCTTCGCGCACGCGCGGATCGCCGAGCAAAAATGTGCCGTACGTTTCGGGAAAGATATCGTGCGGCCCGACGGTATACCACGGTTCGCCGGACAGCTCGTCCTCTTCCGTGCGCGGCGCAGGGACGCGGCGCACGTTGCAATCGGTCAGATACTCGATTTCATCGTAGTCGTAGAACACCACGCGACCGTGCCGCGTCACGCCGAAGTTCTTGTACAGCATGTCGCCGGGGAAGATGTTCGCCTGAATCAGCTGTTTGATCGCGTCGCCATATTCCTTGATGCCGTGATCGACGTCGTCGGCGTTGCCGTTCTGCAGGAAGAGATTGAGCGGCACCATGCGGCGCTCGATATACACATGCCGGATGACGAGCTTGTCGCCTTCGTATTCGATCATCGAAGGCGCTTCCTTTTCGAGTTCGCGGATGAGCGCGTCGTCGAGGCGCGCGACCGGCAGCGCGACGCTCGAATATTCGAGCGTATCGGCCATTCGGCCAACGCGATCGTGCCGCTTCACGAGCTGATACTTGTCCTGAATCTTCTGCCGCGTGGTTTCCTTCGGCGGCGGAAACGCGTCCTTGATGAGCTTGAACACGTAAGGAAACGACGGCAGCGTGAAGACGATCATCACGAGTCCCTTGATGCCCGGCGCGACGATGAACTTATCGCTCGAATGCGACAGATGATGCAGCAAGTCGCGATAGAAATCGTTCTTGCCCTGCTTCTGCAAACCGACCGACGTATAGATTTCGGCCTTCGGCTTGCGCGGCATGATCGTGCTCAGAAATTGCACGAACGCCGACGGCACTTCCATATCGACGAGAAAGTACGAATGCGAGAAGCTGAAGATGATGAGCACCTGCTCGCGCGAGAGCAGCACGGTATCGAGCGCGAGCAAGCCGGGCTTCGTATGCCGGATCGCGATGGCGAAGGGCAGCAGCGCATCGCCGTTGATGATCCGCCCGACGACATACGCCGCCTTGTTGCGAAAGAACAGCGACGAAAGCACATGAATCTGAAAGTTCGGCGCAGGCGTGATATCGCCGAAGGCTTCGCGCAGCGCCTGCATCACGCATTGCACGTCGCGCGGCAAATCCTCGAACGGCGGTTCCAACTGAAAGTTCGTGACGATGCGTTCGAGCGTCGCGGCGAGGCCGTCCTTTTCCGGGTAATACGCGCGATACGTCGGCTTTGCGGCGGGCTCGTCGTTCTCGATGTATTCCGTCGAAATGGCCGGCCGCACAAAGATGAAGTCATTGTTGAAGTACGAGCGATGCAGGATCTTGCAGCACACGGAATTGAAGAACGTTTCCGCGCATTCCGGCTGACGATGCGTCGTCAGCAAGCCGATGTAATGCAGCTTGATCTGCTGCCACACGTCGTCCTCGATATTCTCCGCGTCGTATTCGTCTTCGAGCGCCGTCACGCATTCCGTGACGCGATCGTCATACGACGCGATGCGATCGCGCGCCAGTTGTTGCAACGCGAGCCAGTTGCCGCGCTCGAATAGCTCCTTCGCCTTGATCGCGGCTTCGCGGAACACGCGGTAATGATGCTCGAAGCCTTCGAGTATCGTCTTGGCGACATCGAAGCCGATTTGCGACGAGAGCAGCTTGGGGAAATGATTCATATCGACCCTGCGCTTCGTGTGCGGGTGTCACGCGAGCGTCACGCGTTATGCCGCTTTGGGTTTGCGCGCACGCTTTTCCGCGCCCGCCGCGAGCAGCGCGCGGCCCTGTTCCTCATACGCGGAAAGTTCGGCGAGCGTCGTGTTCAAGTCTTCGAGCTGACGCTGCAGCACTTCGCGATGCGCCGCGATCGTATCGACGAAAGCCTGTAGCTGCGTCGCGGTGCCGGTAGGCGAGTCATACAGATCGAGCAGCGTGCGGATTTCCGACAGCGTGAAACCGAGCCGCTTGCCGCGCAGCGTGAGCTTGAGGCGCGTGCGATCGCGCGCCGAATACACACGCCGCAGGCCGTTCGAGCCTTCGCGCTTCGGCGCGAGCAGCCCCTGATCTTCGTAAAAGCGAATGGCGCGCGGCGTAATGTCGAACTCGCGCGCCAGTTCGGTGATCGTGTAATGCGTCGGTTGGGTCATTGCCGGCCGGCAGCGCAAATGCGCGCGCAACGTTAGAATGGACGTTTACGTTATCGTCAACTTGGCCAAATTGCAACGCGGCGCAAACCCGGAGACAGCCACCGAATGAACGCACTCGAACACCAGCTCGACTATGTTTTCGCGGACCGGCTGCCCGAATCGGGCGGCGTCATGGAAGTGGCGCCGGGCGTGTTCTGGCTGCGCATGCCGCTGCCGTTCGCGCTCGATCACATCAATCTGTGGCTGCTCGCCGATGAAATCGACGGTGTGAAAGGCTGGACCGTCGTCGATTGCGGCATTTCGAGCGATACGATCCGCGCGAACTGGGAGCGCGTGTTCGATTCCGTGCTCGATGGAAAGCCGGTGCTGCGTGTGATCGTCACGCATTGTCATCCGGATCATCTGGGACTTGCCGACTGGATCTGCACGGGCGGCGACAAGAATCGATGGAACGTGCGCCTGTGGATGTCGCTCGGCGAATACGCGATGGGCCGCGTGATGGCCGCCGGCGACGGCTCGAACGCGGGCGGCGAGCGAGCGGCGGCGCATTTCGCGGCGCACGGCCTGTCCGACGAAGCGTCGCTCGATGCGCTGCGCATGCGCGATAGCTATTACCCGAGGCTCGTGCCGTCGATTCCGGCGGAATATCGGCGTATCCGCGATGGCGATGTCATGCGTATCGGCGCGCGCAATTGGGAAGTGGTGTCGGGCTACGGCCATTCGCCGGAGCACAGCGCGCTTTTCTGCGCCGCCGACAAGTTGCTCATTTCCGGCGACATGGTGTTGCCGCGCATTTCGACAAACGTGTCGGTGTTCGCGGTCGAGCCGGAAGGCAATCCGCTTGCGCTGTATCTGGAATCGCTCGGCCGCTACGAAACCATGCCCGCCGATACGCTCGCGCTGCCCTCACACGGCAAGCCGTTTCGCGGCGTGCAAACGCGCATCGGGCAATTGCGCGAGCATCATCGCGCGCGGCTGGCGGAAGTGCGCGACGCGTGCGCTCAAAAGCCATGCAGCGCCGCAGACATCGTCCCGCTCATGTTCAAGCGCAAGCTCGATATCCATCAGATGACGTTCGCGCTCGGCGAAGCGCTCGCGCATCTGAACCTGCTTTGGCTCGATGGCAAGCTGAAACGTCAGACCGGCGCTGACGGCGTGATCCGCTTCACGCCGGCCTGACTTCGCTTACTGCACGGAAACAGCGCCGAAATTCACGCGCCCGAACGGACTCACGTTATAGCCGCTGACGTTCGCGCGCGTGAGCGCCGCCGCCGTCGGATAGACGAGCGGAATCCACAGCGCCTGATCGTGGATGATCTTCTGCGCGTCGACATACGCCTTCGTGCGTTTGGCGACATCGGCGGTCGACTTGCCATCGGCGATGAGCTTGTCCAGTTGCGGATCGCAATAGCGCGCGAAGTTGATGCCTGACTTCACCGCGTTGCAACTGAAAAGCGGCGACATGTAGTTGTCCGGGTCGCCGTTGTCGCCGGCCCAGCCCATGAACAGCATGTCGTGCTGACCCTGCTTCGCCTGCTTGATGAGTTCGCCCCATTCGATCACTTTCACCTGCGCCTTCACGCCGATTTTCGCGAGATCGGCTTGCAGCAATTCCGCGCCCGCCTTCGGATTCGGATTGAGCACGCTGCCGTTCGGGCGTACCCAGATCGTCGTGTCGAAACCGTTCGGAAAGCCCGCATCGGCGAGCAGCTTCTTCGCATCGGCGGATGAATATTTGTACGCCTCGATGCTCTTGTCGTAACTCCACGTATTCGGCGGATACGGGTTCACCGCTTGCGTCGCCGTGTTGTCGAACACGGTCTTCATGTAGGTCGTGCGATCGAAGGCCATGTTGATCGCCTGACGCACCTTCGGATTGTCGAGCGGCTTCTTCTGCGTGTTGAGCGCGACGAACGCCGTCATGAATGCGGGCGCTTCGCTCACCTTCAGCGACTTGTCCTTCTTCGCGTCGATGACGTCCTGCGGCTTCGGCGACAGCGCGATCTGGCATTCGCCCGCCTTGATCTTCTGCGCGCGCACGGCGGCGTCGGGCGTGATCGCGTAGATCAGCCGGTCGATCTTCGGTTTCGCGCCCCAGTACGACGGATTCACGTCGTAGCGGATGACCGAATCCTTCGTGTAGCTCTTCAGCACGAACGGGCCGGTGCCGATCGGCTTGCTGTTCAGATCGACCTGCTGGTTCGCCTTCAGCAGCTTGTCCGCATATTCGGCCGAATAGATCGATGCGAAGCCCATCGTGAGGATCGGCACGAAGGTCGCGTTCGGCTCGTTGAGCTCGAACTTCACGGTATGGTCATCGACTTTCGATACGGCCTTGATGAGCTTCACGAGGCCCATCGACTGCGCGTGCGGAAAGCCGCTCGCGCCAGCGATCTTGTGCCACGGATTGTCGTCCGAGAGCATGCGCGAGAACGTGAACACGACGTCGTCGGCACTGAGCGGGCGCGTCGGCTTGAAGTAATCGGTCGTCTGAAACTGAACGTTCGGACGCAGATGGAATGTGTACGTGAGCCCGTCGCTCGTCACGTCCCACTTTTCCGCGAGCGAGGGCACGACCTTCTTCGCGGCTTCGTCGTAGGAGACGAGCGTATTGAAGATGACATCCGCCGATGCGTTGGTCGTTACGAGCGAATTGAATTGCACGACATCGAAGCCGTCCGGGCTCGATTCGGTGCAGACGGTGAGCGGCTTGGACATCGCGAGCATCGGCGCGGCGAGCATGGCCATCGCGGCGGCCGCGGCGAAGAGTTTCAGACGCATGAGATCTCCCGTGATCTTCATTTTTGTTCGTGGATGAGCTTGAGCACGCGCAGCAAGCGACGCGCCCGGCGCGGCCAGATTAGCGGATGCATCCGTCGACGACAACGATCCGATCGGCATACGCTTATTCCGCGGGTTGCCGAAACGGGGCGCATCGGGCTAAACTTGCGCCTTCTTTGGGGAGTAGCCTTCCTTCGCGAGCGAAGGAGAACGCGTCAACATCCTCGGCCCTGCTGCCGTGGCGCGTTCGACCGGAACGGTTTGGCGAGACCATCGATGCGCTATGTCGTTCCTGGCCGGACGGCGCGTGGCGCATCGTGGTTCGCTCGACGTCCGGCCGTGGAATCATCGTGTCCCCACAACTACAACATCCCCGTTTTCCGCGCACGCTCGCGCACCCGTCGCATGTTTCGATGCGAGGTGCCGCATGACGATGCTCTTTCTCGAACTCGCGCTGATGCTCGCGATCATCCTGGTCGCGGCGGAGCTATTCACGAATGCGCTCGAACATCTCGGCGAACGGCTCGGCATTTCCGAAGGCGTGACCGGATCGCTGTTCGCGGCGGTCGGCACGGCATTGCCCGAGACGACGGTGCCGATCATCGCGCTGCTCGGCGGCACGACGAGCCGTGCGGTCAACGAAGAGATCGGCGTCGGCGCGATTCTCGGCGCGCCGCTTATGCTCGCGACGCTTTCGACGTGTCTGATGACGTTCGCGATCCTCAAGTCGCGCGGCATGAGCGGGCGCATCGTGCCGGAGCGCAGCGGCTTCGTGCGCGATCTGAACTTCTTTCTGGTCGCGTTTCTCATCGCGTGCGCCGCGATGTTCGTGCCGCATCACGCGTGGCAAGTGCGCGCGTTGTTCGCGGTCGGGCTCGTCGCGCTCTATATCGTTTATGTGATTTCGACGTTCAAGGCTTCGGCGAAGCTCGTCGAGGGCGGACACGGAACGGAAGCGCCCGAGGCCTTGTTCGCTTCGCGTCTCGGTTTGAAAACGTCGCTCGGCACGATCATGCTGCAGTTTTTCTTCGGCATCGTGCTGCTCGTCGGCGGCGCGAAGGGCTTCATTCACGGCGTCGAGGGCGTGTCGCATGCGCTGGGAATTTCGGCGCTGCTGCTGTCGCTCATCATCATTCCGATCGCGACGGAACTGCCCGAGAAAGTGAACAGCATTCTGTGGGCGCGCCGAGGAAAGGACACGCTCGCGTTCGGCAACATCACCGGCGCGATGGTGTTTCAAGGGACGTTGCTGCCGGCCATCGGCATCATGCTGACGCCGTGGGAGCCGCGTATCGAAGTGCTGACGGGCGTGCTCATCACGCTCGCGGCGGCGGCGTGGCTGCGCTTCAATGCGAAGGAGAACGGCGTCGTGCTGTGGGCGCTGCTCGGCAACGGCGTGCTGTACGCGGCCTATCTCGCGTTGACGCTCGGGCGCTGACAAAGCTGCGGCACAAAGAAGAATGCCCGCGCGAGGCGGGCATCGAAGAGCGAAGCAGCGCGCCGAGAAAACCGGCACGTCGTTCTTGTTGTTCTTATAGGGGTTATCGGCGCGTGCGCAGGAAACTTCAGAACCGCGCGGCCTGATGATATCTGCTGACGGCCTTCGCGCCGTCCATCGAACGGCGATACGTCGTCGAGAGCGCCGCCTGCGCATCTTTTGCACGCGCGGCGACTGCGTCCATGCTCGCCTGAATCTGCTCGATCACCGCGAGTGCCTCGGCCGGCTGGTCCGCCTGCAGCGACATCACGAGTGGCGCACGCGCTGCATCGAGTTCGGCGGCGCGCGCCCAGTCGTTCTGGCCTACTGCTTCTTCGATCGCCTCGGTCAGCGTCCGGGCGTTTTCAATCGCTTCTTGCCGGTTCATGTCCCGTCCTTACGACTTGTTGGTCGCCAGCGCGCCCGCGCTGTTCGTGCCGCCGAAAAGGGCGGTCAGATAACTCGATTGCGTCGACATGCTCGACATCAGCGCGTTGAGCGCGGTGAACTGGGCGTTGTAGTCGGTCGTCAGTTGCGCTGTGTACGCGGTGAGTTGCGTCTGCTGGTCGGCGATGCTCGACAGATCCGCGTTCAACGCAGTCGTGCGCGTGTCGATGATGCCGCCTGTCTGCAAGAACGATGTCAGGCTATTGTTCAGCGTGGCCGCTACGCCATTGGTCGTGTTGAACAGCTTGGCGACGGTGCCGGAGTTGCTCGATAACGCGGCGGTGAGCGCGTCGTCGTCTGTCTTGAGCGAGCCGTCCGGCTGCAATGCAATGCCGATCGAAGCCAGATTGACCGCACTCGAGCCCGAGCCGATCGCCTTGCTGATCGTACTCGAGATCGTGTTCTTGATCGTGTTCATCATCGAGTCGCCGAGCAGCGCGCCTTGGGAGCTGGAGGTCGAATCGTACGAGGTCAGGCTCGAGGCCGTGGTGATGAAGTTGTTGTACGCGGTGACGAAAGAATTGATCGCGGTCTTCAGGTTGTCGGTGTCCTGGGTCACGGTCAGCTCTTGCGGCGACGACGCCACAGAGTCAGAAGTCAGCGTCATGCTAACGCCAGAGATCGCGTCCTTGACCGTGTTGCTCCCGCTCGTGACTGCCGTGCCCGCGATCGTCAGATGCGCGTCCTGGCCAGAGGATGTCTGGGTCCAGTTGCTGCTGCCGCTCGTGAGCGTGGTATAGGGAGTGACGGTCTTGGACGAATCGCTCGGATCGACCGTCGTCGTTCCCGACGTGACCCCCAGCGAATTAAGCCCGGAGTCGCTCGATTGCACTGTCATGTTGATCGCGCTAGAAACTCCTGTCGACGAGGAGCGCAGCACGAGGTGCTGACCATCCGCGCCATTGATGACGGTCGCTGTGACGCCCGGATTGTCGGACGCCGAGTTGATCGCGGATGCGATGCCCGAGAGCGTGTTGTTGCTGCTGTCGATTTTGACCGTACTCGACTTGCCGTTCACGTTGAGCGTGAGCGAGCCGGTGCCGAGGGCGCCTGCGGCGATCACGCCGGACGTGAGGGACTGCGATTTCGCGATGTTTGCGACGCTAACCGAGTAGCTGCCTGCCACGGCCGTCGTGTCGGCCGTGGCCGTGATGCCTTTGCCGTCCGCGGCGGCGGTGAATGCGCCGAGCGCCGTGCCGTTCGATAGGTTCGTGAGCGAGCTTTGCAGCAGCGACAGCACGGACTTGAGCGTGCCGATGGCCGTCAACTGCGTGTTGTCGGCCGTCTGCTTGTTGTTGAGCGCGTCGGTCTGTCCCGCGACCTTCGAGCTGACGAGCGCGTTTACGAGCGAGTTCACGTCCATCGTCGAGTTCGTGGAACCGCTGATGATCGACTGTGCGGCCTGCTGTACGGCGCTCGTCGGATCGACAGCGGAACCCGTTGTCGTGGCTACGGTGGTCATGTGTGCTCCGGTCGTTATGTGTCGCGATCGTTCGAGATTGGGCGGGAGTCGTCATCTCCCGAAAATGCGCGCAGGGAGACAAGCTCCCGGGCGCTGACTGCTGTGCTTCTACTGCAAAATCTTATTGCTGACGGCGCGCATGGTACTGAGAACGCGCGCCGGTTACAGCGTCGGCGATGTTCCTTAGCCGAGGAGCTTCAGAACCTGCTGCGGCAGCGAGTTCGCTTGGGCCAGCACCGAGATACCAGCTTGTTGCAGAACCTGAGCCTTCGACAGGTTCGCGGTTTCCTGCGCGAAGTTCGCGTCGGTGATCTGCGACTGAGCGGACGACAGGTTGGTCGACTGGGCCGTCTGCGTCGACGAGATCGACGAGAAGCGGTTTTGCGCCGCGCCGAGTGCCGCCTGGATGCCATTCACGGCGTTCAGCGCGTTGTCGATGGATTCGATCGCGAGGTTCGCGCCGCCCGTCGTGCTGATGTCGATGTTCGAAACCGTCGTCGGCTTGTTGTTCGCCACGGCTTGCGACAGACCCGTTGCTGCTGCCGTCGTGTTGGCGGTCGTGTCGGCGAAACCAGCAGCCGTCGAGAGTGCACCCGTG
This sequence comes from Caballeronia sp. AZ7_KS35, assembly GCF_023631045.1. Lineage (NCBI taxonomy): Bacteria > Pseudomonadati > Pseudomonadota > Betaproteobacteria > Burkholderiales > Burkholderiaceae > Caballeronia > Caballeronia sp. AZ7_KS35. Next base: position 353,970 of record NZ_JALQDV010000001.1, read on the forward strand.
CTGTTGAACGACAGGCTCTTGCCGGTCGAGGTTTCCGTGCCGACGGTGAAAAGCGACGATGCCGTGCTCGCGGACAGCGTACCGGCTGCCGTGGTCGGATCCGCACCGTTGATGCCGAACGTGTATCCGCCGCTTCCGTCGCCATAGACTTCGATCGACGTGATCGCCGCGGTGCCCGAGCCGGTGTACGCGGTGCCATCGGCGTTCAGGCTGACGTTGGCAATCGTGCCGAGCGAAGCAGTGGCATACGTGGCGGTAGTCGGCGCAGCCGGATAGCCAGAGGTCAACGCGACGTTCGTCGAGCTGATGCTCGAAATTTTGGTGTCGCCGGCGGTCTTGTCGGCCGTGGTCAGTGCGCCTTGGGGCGAAAGCGTCAGCGCGGTGCCGCTACCCGTCGTGGCCGAGCCGAACAGGTTGGAGACGGCCGTGCCGGACAGCGCCTGGTTGTTCTGGTCCGTGAACGTGAAGCCGCCCTGGCCGTCAGCCAGAACGTTGATCGACGTGATCGAGGCCTTTGCATTGCCCGAGACGGCGTTGCCCGAGCTGTCGAGCGCCAGGTTCGTCAGCGTGCCGAGAGTCGAGCCCTTCGAGACGACACCGGTGCCGAGCTGCGCGGCGGACACGCCCTGGCTCAGGTCGACGCTGATCGACTGACCGACGTTAGCGCCGATCTGGAAGGTCTTGACGCCAGCGGAGCCGTCGAGCACGTTGGTGCCGTTGTACGTGGTTTGCGAAGCGATACGGTTCACTTCAGCGATACGTTGCGTCACTTCCTGCTGGAGCGCTGCCTGGTCAGTCGACGAGAGCGAGCCCGTCGATGCCTGGACTGCCAGCTGACGGATACGCTGCAGGTTGTCCGTGATCTGCGACAGGCCGCTCGATGCCGTTTGGGTCATCGACACGCCGTCGTTCGCGTTGGAAACGCCCTGGTTCAGGCCGTTGATCTGTGCAGTCATGCGCGAAGCGATTGCCTGGCCGGCGGCATCGTCGGCAGCGCTGTTAATGCGCTTGCCCGACGACAGACGGGTGATGGCCGAAGACAGCGCGCTTTGCGTGTTGTTCAGGTTCTGCTGTGCAACCAGCGAGTTGATGTTGCTGTTGATACCGATCATTTTGTTCTCTCCTGGGAGACTGTATCTGGCTTCGGCTAAAGCACCGAGTAAGTTGCCTGGCGGTCCTGCGCTCGGTGATAGCCGGCCGCCTACTTGTGGTTATCGGGCCCCTCGAAAAAAACTTAAGGCCCGCGCAAACGATTTGTGTAACGAATTCTGTTGCGAGGCCGCGAAGCCTTGCCCGGCAAGGCGCCGATTTCGCGCGTATGCTTTTTAGTCCCTCACGACGCATCCGGAGCGCACATGCAGACACGCAATATCGGCACATCGGAACTGAAAGTTGCGCCGCTCGTCTTCGGCGGCAACGTGTTCGGCTGGACTGCCAACGAGCGCACGTCGTTCTCGATCCTCGACGCGTTCGTCGATCACGGGCTGAATTTCATCGATACGGCCGACGTCTATTCCGCCTGGGTCGACGGGCATCAGGGCGGCGAATCGGAGACGATCATCGGCAAGTGGTTCAGGGAAAGCGGCAAGCGCCACCAGGTCGTGCTCGCGACGAAAGTCGGCAAGCTGTCCACGCGCGCCGGGCTCTCGGCGGCGAACATCGCGGCGGCCGTCGACGATTCGCTGCGGCGTCTCAAGACCGATTACATCGACGTCTATTTCTCCCATTACGACGACGAAACCACGTCGCTCGACGAAACCCTCGACGCGTATCAGACGCTCATCAAGGCGGGGAAGGTGCGGGTGATCGGCGCGTCGAACTACACGGGCGAGCGGCTAGAAGAGGCGTTGAAAGTCGCGAAGGATTCGGGCTTGCCGGCGTATCAGATTCTGCAACCCGAATACAACCTCTACGACCGCGAGGGCTACGAGACCGGTCTCGAACCGGTGGCAGAACAGCACAAGATCGCCGTCGTGCCGTATTACGCGCTCGCGAGCGGCTTTCTGTCGGGCAAATATCGGTCGAAGGCGGACACGCAGCGCAAGGCGCGCGGCTCGCGCGTCGAAAAGTATCTGACGCCGCGCGGCCTCGAGATTCTCGACGCGCTCGACGAAGTCGCGAAACGCAACGACACGACGCCCGCGACGGTCGCGCTCGCGTGGATGATCGCGCGCCCGAGCGTGACGGCGCCGATCGCCAGCGCCACGTCGGTCGCGCAACTGGAGAGCTTGGCCGCCGCGACGCGCCTGCAACTCGCAGCCGACGATATCCATCTGCTCGACGAAGCCAGCGCGTGGCAGAAATAGTTCTGTTGCATCAATGAGTTGGCAGGCGCGCGGGAGTTGGCAATGGCGCGGTGTTCTGGTAACATCGCGCCCGAATCGAGAAATGTGCCCGATTTCCTGCCTTCGCCGCTGAAAATGACAATGTCAACCAACAGCGGCGAACGGCTCTGAAACGCGCCTTCGTGTGGTTCTTTCGAAAGCGCCTGCCGCTTCCGCGGCTGAATCTCAACGCTCTCTTTTCCGGCCTCCGTGGCCGCTTTGCTCGTGTCCGTCGCGCCGTTCTCACGTCCGGCGGACGATCGGAGTGCCGGGGCGCGGCAACTCGCAGTCGTCGCGCGCTTGAAAATACGTTTAGCAAACCAGGATTTACATGACCACTATCGTCCTCAAAGAAAACGAGCCGTTCGATGTCGCGATTCGGCGTTTCCGCCGCACCATCGAGCGCAATGGCCTGATCGCCGAACTGCGCGAGCGCCAGTCGTACGAAAAGCCGACCACCGAGCGCAAGCGCAAGAAGGCCGCCGCTGTCGCGCGCCTGCGCAAGCGCCTGCGCAGCCAGATGCTGCCGAAGAAGATGCACTAAGCGTCTTGTTCGGGCGAGGGTTTTCGGATCCTCGCGCCGAACGGCAAAACGGCGGTGCGACCCGTAAGGGCGCACCGCCGTTTTCGTTTCTATTGCCTTTTTTAGCGAGGGCGTTCAGACGAACGCGTGACGCCTGCCAAGCGCCGCGAGCAACGCCGGCCACTCTTCGATTTCGGCGTAGTCGTGAACTTCCTCCAGCTCGATCAGCAGATCGATGATGTTCGGATCGTAGGCATTCACGTTCGATGCGTAGAGCGCCCGCAGCAGACCGCCGTCCCGTGCATGCCGATAGTAGCAAATGCCGACGCCTTCCAGCTCCGGCTCGTACACATCGTCGCGCACGAGCGACCCGATCGCGCACTTGCGGCCTTCCGGACTGCGAAGCCTGCACGAACCGTTGTCGTCTTCCGAGACCGCGCGCTGCGTCAGCAAGTGCTCGCTGACGCGCTCGTAAATGTCCTTCGGGCTCAACATCGTAATAGGGCTCAACATCACAGCACCTGCAATATCACGCGGCCGTTTTAAGAAGTTCGGCTGACAACCCGAACTGACGCGCGATCGACGTCAAACGCTCGCGCCATTCCCATTTGCCGAAGACGTCATGCACGTTCTGCAGGCACGACAGCAGCTCGACGGTGTTGGGATCGAACACGTTGATGCGCGAACGGAGCAGCGCGCGCTTCAGCGCCACGACGCCGACATCCATGTACGCCGGCACCTGCTCGGGCGGCTTCGCGATGAAGCGAATGGGCACGCCTTCCATCGCGGTGACATAGTCGCGCGGCTTGATGAAGCTCCCGACAGGGCAGCCGCCGCAGTATCCGCGATAGGCGCCGCCGCCCCGCGGCAGCAAAGCCGCTTGCCCTTGTCCGAAAAGATGCTGGACTGCGCTGTTGAAAATCTCCTGATGCGTCAGGAAGTTCAAGCTTTTCATGATCTTCTCCCCTGCGCCCCTGCGCAGCGGCCATACGTTTAAGTATTCGAGAACCTGCACCTGCTTACCGAAAGCGGCAGCGTCGTTGCAAATATGGCGCAACAGAGTCGACGCTCGCCGCCCGGCCTCTGCTCCGAGCACGGCGGTTTTCCCGGCCTGGGCGTGTGGTTTGACTGCGCCCTGTGTGCTCGCGTCGGATTTCTACACTCAGTGACGATCCGTACACCGTCAGTTATAAAGGTTCGGAACGGTAAAAAGGTGCGCCAGCGCACGCGAGGAAGCCATTTTTACACGGCTCGTACGTTCGTGCAGTGCGGAAAACCCGGCCAAAAGCCTTGCAGCTCGGGCAATTGCGCGTGCTTCACTGCAAAAAAACGTCATCTATAAGGATTTACCCTAGATCGCGTAGATTACTCTATACGATGTTGTCAAAAGGCAAAGTTTTTCCGCATAGGAATCGATCAAAGCGGGGTTTTTGCAACGGTCTTCCGTTTTGTCTTAGGTTTTTCTCGCGACATGCAACCCACGGCGTGATCGTTGACCATGCCGGTGGCCTGCATGAACGCGTAGCAAATCGTCGTGCCGACGAACTTGCAGCCGTATTTCTTGAGCGCCTTGCTGAGCGTGTCCGATTCCGGCGTGGACGCGGGCGTGGGATTTTTCGCATCGCGCGGCGTGTCGATCGTTTTGCCGTCGACGAACGACCAGACGAAATGCGCGAACGAGCCGTGCTCCTGCTGGATCTGCTTCACGGCGCGTGCATTGAGCACCGCCGATTCGATCTTCGCCCGGTTACGCACGATGCGCGCGTCCTGCACGATCCGCTCGACGTCCTTCTCGGTGAAGCGCGCCACCTTGTCGATGTCGAAGCCCGCGAAGAGCGCGCGATAGCCCTCGCGCTTGTTGAGGATCGTCGACCAGGAAAGGCCCGCCTGCGCGCCTTCCAGCACCAGCATTTCGAACAGATGCCGGTCGTCGTGCGACGGCACGCCCCATTCGCCGTCGTGATATTCGATCATCGCGTCGGTCGTGGCCCAGGCGCAGCGGGTGTGTTCGGCGTCTGCCATTGCGAGTCCTCATCATTATTTTGAATCGCGTCAGCATAGCGGATCGCCCGTATCGCGCCATCTATGCCATTCGGCCAATTGGCGCGCGTCGCGGCCGCCGGTAAGCTTGCGCCCATGACTACATCTTCGACTTCGGCATTTGACGGCTTCCTGCTCGGCATCGACGGCGGCGGGAGCGGCACGCGCGTTATTCTCGCCGACGCGCACGGAAACGAACTGGCGCGCGCGAGCGGCGGACCTTCGGGGCTCGGGCTCGGGGTGGCGCGCGCGTGGCAATCGATCGGCGACGCGTGCGCGCGCGCATTCGAGGCCGCCGCGCTGCCGTTCGACTGGCGCAACTGCGCACTCGGCTGCGGCCTGGCGGGCGTCAACAACGCGGACTGGCTCACCGCGTTTCTCGGCGCGGCGCCGGACGTGCGCGCGTTGAGCGTGGAAAGCGACGCCTATACGACCGTGCTCGGCGCGCACGGCGGGGAATCCGGCGTGATCGTCGCGCTCGGCACGGGCAGCATCGCGGCGTCGCTGGACGAATCGGGCGTTTGCCGAATCGCGGGCGGCTACGGCTTTCCGAGCGGCGATGAAGCCAGCGGCGCGTGGCTCGGCCTGCGCGCGGTGGTGCATCTGCAGCGCGTGCTCGACGGCCGCGCGCCGGAAGATGGCTGGTCGCGCGCGATGCTCGCCCACACTGGCGCGACGGATCGCAACAGTCTCGTCGTCTGGGTGTGCGCCGCGAATCAAACCGCTTATGCGACGCTTGCACCCACCGTGTTCGAGTTCCGCGACCATCCCGAGGCCGCGCGTCTGCTGGATCAGGCGGGGCAGGAAATCGCGAAACTCGTCGCGGCGCTCGATCCCGCCGGCGTGCTGCCCGTCGCGCTGTGCGGCGGGCTGGCCGCGCCTTACGAGCCATTCGTGCCGGCCATGTTGCGCGAACGCATGCGTGCGCCACGCGCCGATTCCGCAGCGGGCGCGCTCGAACTGGCGCGACGCGCGGCGTCCGCTTTCGCGGCTGCGGACGGTGCGGCGCGATAAAATACCGACCTTCGCGGCACCACAAAGGCAGTCATGTATTCGGTTATCGCTACTGATCTCGACGGTACGCTTCTCAACAGCGACCACCAGCTCGATCCCTTCACCGCCGAAACCGTGCGCGCGCTCGCGGCGCGCGGCGTGCCTATCGTCATCGCGACGGGCCGGCATTATCGCGACGTCGCCGGCATTCGCGATGTGCTCGGCGTCGACGCGTATCTCATCACGTCCAACGGCGCGCGCGTGCATACGCCGGCCGACGAGCGCATTTATTCGCGCGACCTCGAGCCCGCCGCCGTGCGCCGTCTCGTGCAGCCCGAGATCGCGGGCAGCGAGCGCGTCATCGTCAATCTTTTTGCCGACGACGCCTGGCTCATCGACCGTCACGCGCCCGAGTTGCTGGTCTTCCACCAGGATTCCGGCTTCAAGTACGAAGTGATGGATCTGCGCGAGCATGATGGCGAGAACATCGCGAAAGTGCTGTATATCGGCGATCCGGCCGATCTGAAGGTGACCGCCGCGAACCTCGAACGGGAGTTCGGCGATTCGCTCTACGTCACGTATTCGCTGCCGGACTGTCTGGAAGTGATGACGTCGGACGTATCGAAAGGGCGCGCGCTGCGTTTCGTGCTGGAGCGGCTCGATGTCGATACCGCGCAATGCGTCGCGTTCGGCGACAACATGAACGATATCGATCTGCTCGAAACCGCCGGGCATCCGTTCATGATGAACAACGCGAACCCCGATCTGATCAAGCGCCTGCCGAACGTGCCGCGTATTGGGTACAACTTCGAGGCGGGCGTCGCGCATCAGCTGCGCAAGCTGTTCGACATTCGCGACGAACTCGCGTCGCCGGGACAGACGCCCGACTGATATCCGTCACGGCGGGCCGCGGACCTCGATCCGCGGCCGGTCCCGCTTATCCGCGATGGCCCCAGTTGTTGCCGTAGCCGCCGTGGTTCCAGCCCGCGCGGTCGTATCGGCCATAGTCGCGATGATCGCGGCCATACCAGCGCGGCGCTTCGTGGCGATAGTACGGCGCGCGATACGCCGGGACCGCGGGACGCACGTACACCGGAGCCGGCGCCACATAAGCCGGCGCGCCGAGCGAGACGCCGATGTGCAGATCGCTGTGAGCCTGAGCCGCGCCGACAGCACCGATAGCAAGACCAGTCGCGACAAGCATGTGGGTGACGATGCGCTTCATTGTGTTTCTCCTTTAAGGCGACGTGTGTCGCATGAGTCCAATTTAAGCGCCCGCCGTCTTACATGCTTCGAGGACTTGTTACCGTGTGCAAGGACGGCGTAAGGGAGTTCGCAAGCGCGGCGGCGCCGTCGACATCGCTGGAAGCCTTATCCTTCAAGCCTTCGGCGGCGCGCGAAATGATCCTTGGCATCGCGTGACGGAAATTCATAAGCAGGCTGCGTAATTCGGCATTACATTTGTCGCGCGCGTTTAATCTTTCGTATGTGCGCTGTGGCGCAAAAACAAAAACGGGCGCATTTCGCGCCCGTTTTGCTTGCCGCCGTTTGCTGCCGCCGTGACTTACTTCTGACGCGTCAGCAACGGATAAAGCACGCCCGCGAGAATCGCGCCGACGATCGGCGCAATCCAGAACAGCCACAGCTGATCGAGTGCCCAGCCGCCGACGAAGAACGCCTGGCTCGACGAGCGCGCCGGATTCACCGACGTGTTCGTGACCGGAATCGAGATCAGATGGATGAGCGTCAGGCACAGGCCGATGGCAAGCGGCGCGAAGCATTTCGGCGCGCGCTCGTCGGTGGCGCCGAGGATCACGAAGAGGAAGAAGAACGTCATCACGATTTCGGCGATGAGCGCGGCGGCCATCGAGAAATGCCCCGGCGAGTGCTCGCCGAAACCGTTCGCGGCGAATGCGCTCGACGCGAAGTCGAAGCTCGGATTGCCCGTGGCGATCAGATAGATTACCCACGCGCCGAGCGTCGCGCCGATCACTTGCGCCGCGATGTACGGCACGAGATCGCGCACCGGAAAGCGGCCCGCCGTCGCGAGCCCGATGCTCACGGCCGGGTTCAGGTGGCAGCCCGAGACGTGGCCGATGGCGTAGGCCATCGTCAGGACGGTGAGACCGAATGCCAGCGAAACGCCGGCGAATCCGATGCCGAGTTCAGGAAAGGCCGCGGCGAGCACGGCGCTTCCGCAGCCGCCCAGCACGAGCCAGAAAGTACCGAAAATTTCAGCGCCGAGACGCATTGACAAAAGCATGATTCTGCCTTCGTGAAAAAGATGAAAAGCCGTTGATTTCAAACAAGAACGCGTGACGCGCTTTTGCGCAGCGCAGTTTAAGCGCGGTGTCTTTGCGAACTGTCAAAAATGGTCGATCGGCTCTCAATTCACGGGCATTGCACCGAAACTTCGGATCATTCCTTAGCGAATGTCTTAACAAGCGCGCAAAAAAATGCCGCCCGGCAAGCGGGCGGCAGTTCCAGCAAATCTGGTCAGGAAGGCAATCAGCCCACCGCGACCTGACGCAACACCGGGCGCTTCGCGGCCTGAAGCATCGCCGTGTAGCTTTCGACGTAGTTCTGCGCCATCGTCTGCGCGCTGAAGCGGCGCTCGAACTGCGCGCGGATTTCCGTGCGCGACAGCTCGTCGAGACGTTGCAGCGCGCCGACCGCGCCATGCACGTCCTCGCAGATGAAGCCCGTCACGCCGTGGTCGATCACTTCCGGCACCGAACCGCGATTGAACGCGATCACCGGCGTGCCGCAGGCCATCGCCTCGATCATCACGAGGCCGAACGGCTCGTTCCAATCGATCGGGAAGAGCAGCGCCTTCGCGCCCGACAGAAATTCCGGCTTCTGCGCTTCATTGATCTCGCCGATGAACTCGACGTGCGCCTGCGAAAGCAGCGGTTCGATCGTCGACTTGAAGTATTCCTGGTCGACCTTGTCCACCTTGGCGGCGATCTTCAGCGGCAGACCGCTCTGGGCCGCGATCTTGATTGCGAGATCGGCGCGCTTTTCCGGGCAGATGCGGCCCAGGAAGGCGAGATATTCCGGCTTCTTGTGGGGCTGCGGCGTCAGCAACTGGCTCGGCAGACCGTGATAAACGGTGTTCAGCCAGTTCGCCTGCGGCAGCGGCCCGCGCTGATTGTCCGAGATCGAAATGACGTTCGCCTTCGTGAACGTGTTGAAGATCGGTTGCAGTTCCGGCAGATCGAGCCGGCCGTGCAGCGTCGTCACGAAAGGCGTGTCCATCTGCGTGAACAGCGGGAACGGCATGTAATCGAGGTGGAAGTGCAGCACGTCGAACTCGTGCGCGCGCTGGCGGACGGTTTCGAGCAGCAGCATGTGCGGCGCGAGCGCGTCGCGCACGGTCGGATCGAGACGCAACGCACGCGGCCACACGGGTTCGAGCGTCGCCTTGGTTTGCGAATCGCCGCTGGCAAACAACGTTACATCATGGCCGAGCTCGACGAGCGCATCCGTCAGATAAGACACGACGCGCTCAGTGCCGCCGTAAAACTTCGGGGGAACTGCTTCGTGCAACGGTGCAATTTGTGCGATTCGCATAACGTGACTCTCCATGTAGGTAAGGCATTGCAGTCACGCTCCGGTCGAGCGCTCAACGCATGCCATTCGGGCGGGCCGCGTGTGGTTGGACGCCGCCCGAGACAGGCCCGGAGATGAAAAAACATCGCGACCGGGTTATCCCTTACCGATCATTATCGGGATCGAGACCGGCATTTCACTTCATTTTTCAATCGCTTATCGTTGTTACAGCGCGATACATGTGCTGTTACGAAGTCAGAAATTGCATCGATGGCGGCGATGAGGGCGGATTTGAAGCGTCGGACGCGCCGGGCGGCATGAATGAGCAATTCACGGTCCTGCGGCCTGAAAGGCGCGACAGCGCGCGCCAAAAAAAACGGGGCGCGGCTATTAAGTCAGACGAATACGTGCCGATAACGCATGTCTGCCGAGCGGCATCGAAGCGGCCGGCTTGTAAGAAATTTTCCTACACGATTCTTCGCGAAACTCCGTCGTAGCGTCGGATGCTTTGTCCGACAGGCGCGGCCGCGGGCATCGGCGACAATCGAATCGACAACAGACAACACGCGCGGGGCCGCATTCGCGTTTCTTTGCGAATTCGAGCAAACGTTCCCGCCGGGCCTGACCAGCCACGTTTCGATTCGGGGAAAAGATGACGACCAGCACTACGAGTACGCTCGCGGAAATCCGCGAGGTGAACCTGTCGTACTTGCTCCTCGCTCAGCGGCTTCTTCAGGAAGACCGCATCTCGGCGATGTATCGCCTGGGCCTTTCGGAGCAGGTTGCGCAAGTTCTGGCTTCGCTGACGCTCGCGCAGGCAGTGAAAGTGGCGTCGTCGAGCCATTTGCTGTGCCGCTTTCGTTTCGATGACCACGCGATCCTTTCGTCGCTCGCTGACAAGGACCGCAGCGCGGCGCTCGCGCACGCCCACGCGGCGATTGTGCTGGCGGACAGTCCCCTCGAGCAGATCGGCTGACGCCGCGCGCGAAGCCCGATGGCGACGAAAAGCGTGGTCGCGGAGGTCCGCGAAATCACTTTGGCGATCGAGCTGATCGAGCTCGGCGCGCGCCTGCAACTGCTCGAAGCGGAAACGAGCCTGTCGCGCGACCGTCTCATCAAGCTCTATAAGGAACTGAAAGGCGTGTCGCCGCCCAAGGGCATGCTGCCGTTCTCGACGGACTGGTTCATGACGTGGCAGCCGAACATCCATTCGTCGCTGTTTCACGGCATTTATCGCTTCATGGCGGCCAACGACAAGAGCCAGCCGACGATTCACGCGATCGTGAAAAGCTACCGCCTCTATCTCGAACACGCGGCGCTGTACGGCGACGAACCCGTGCTGTCGCTCACGCGCGCGTGGACGCTCGTGCGCTACTTCGAATCCGGCATGCTCCAGACCAACGTCTGCACGCGCTGCCGCGGACGTTTCGTCGCACATGCGTACGAACTGCGCGCCGGTTACGTGTGCGGCCTCTGCCAGCCGCCATCGCGCGCGGGCAAGACGCGCAAGGCGGGCGCGGACCGCGAAGCGGGGCGGATCGCCGCCTGATCCGCGCGCCCGCGTCCGTCTAAAAGCGATCGTGGTACGAAAGCCCGACGGTCATCCCGTGCGGCGTGCGCTGATACATGATCGCCCAATGCGTCACCGATGCGCCGATCCACGCACCGAGCGCGTCGGCGGCCAGATCCTTGTAGGAGAAGCCGTCCGTGCGGCAGGTTCCGTCGACGATTTCCTTCGCCAAGCCCGGCGCAGTGCCGATCAACGTGCCGTAGACGACCGGATGGTCCGAGCCGCGCGTCAAATAGGCGCCGAGCGCGCGGAACGGCGCGGACGCGGCCACGTGGGCAAGTTTGTCGGAGCCGGTCCAGCTATCCGATGTCTGCATACGCCAGGCGCCGCGCGAACCGCTGCAGTCGAAACCCGCATGCGCGAATGAACTCGCGGTCACTGTCAGCGCGAGCGCGCTGGCCTGTTTCATTGCTCCTGTCATCGTTCTCTCCGATTTCACGACTTCGCGTCTCCAACAAAACTGAACGCGCGTTCGTATTATCGGCAGAAAATGTGACGTTTCGTGTCGAACGGGAAAATTTTGTTTCGCCGCTAGCAAAAGTTCGATATTTGGTTGCCGTGAATCAGCGATTGAGACGCAGATTTTGCGAAACAGCGAGAAGGTCGCGCGGCAAACCGCACGGAACGTACAGCGGTTTGACCGTGCCCCAAAGTTTTCCAGTCGAGTGCCGTAAACCACTTAACGGCGGTCTTACCGCATCAAACGTGAGGACTCGACTGTGCTGATTTTCATTGGATCGCTCGTGACATTGCTGTCCGTCTTCGGCGGCTATGCCATCGAAGGCGGCCACCTTGGCGCGCTCATGCAGCCGGTCGAAATTCTGATGATCGCGGGCGCGGGCGTCGGCGCGTTCATCCTCGGCAACAACGTCAAGACCATCAAGGCGACGATTCAGGTGCTGCCGACGCTCTTCAAGGGCGCGAAGTACGACAAGAGCATGTACATGGAGCTGATGGGCCTGCTCTACGTGCTGCTCGCGAAAGCGCGCAAGGAAGGCACGCTCGCGCTCGAAGCGGATATCGAAGATCCGGCGAAGAGCCCGGTGTTCAGCCAGTACCCGAAGATTCTCGCGGACCATCACATCGTCGAATTCCTGACGGATTACCTGCGCCTCATGGTGAGCGGCAACATGAACGCGTTCGAGATCGAAAGCCTCATGGACGAGGAAATCGAGACGCATCACGTCGAAGGCGAAGCGCCGGCGCACGCGCTCACCAAGGTCGGCGACGCGATGCCCGCGTTCGGCATCGTCGCGGCGGTGATGGGCGTCGTGCACACGATGGCCTCCGCCGATCAGCCGCCCGCGATTCTCGGCGAGATGATCGCGCAGGCGCTCGTCGGCACCTTCCTCGGCATTCTGCTTTCGTACGGCTTCATCGGACCGCTCGCGAACGTCGCGGAACAGCGCGTCGCGGAGCAGACCAAGATGTTCCAGTGCATCAAGGTGACGATCCTCGCGAGCCTGAATGGCTACGCCCCCGCGATCGCGGTGGAATTCGGCCGCAAGGTGCTGTTCTCGACGGAGCGCCCGTCGTTCTCCGAGCTGGAAGAACACGTGCGCAAGGTCAAGTCGAAGTGACTTCCGCCATAGTCGAGACACAACGATGAGCAACGATACCGATCGCCCGATATTCATCAAGCGCGTCGTCGCGGGCAAGAAAGGCCATCACGGCGGCGCGTGGAAACTCGCCTACGCGGACTTCATGACCGCGATGATGGCGTTCTTCCTGCTGATGTGGCTGCTTTCCTCGACGTCGCCGGTGCAGCGGCGCGGCATCGCCGAATATTTTCAGATGCCGCTCAAGGCCGCGATGGTCGGCGGCAAGACCGTCGGCATGGACAACAGCATCATCATGGGCGGCGGCCGCGACATTTCCAGCACCGACGCAGGCGCCGCGCGCAAGACCGATGGCGCCACGCAGCTCGCGCAGCGTGCCTCGTCCGACACCGACGAAGAACTGCTCAAGTCCGCGCAGGGCGAGCTCGAACGGCGCGAGCAGGTGCGCCTGCACGATCTTCAGGTGAAGCTCATGGCCGCGATCGAGGCCAATCCGACGCTGCGCCAGTTCAAGCAGCAGATCCGCATCGAATCGACGCAACAGGGCTTGCGCATCGAAATCGTCGATACCCAGAAGCGCCCGATGTTCGCGCTCTCCAGCGACGCCGTGCAGCCGTACATGCGCGACATCCTGCGCGAGATCGGCCGCTCGCTCAACGACGTGCCGAATCACATCGTCGTGCAGGGACATACCGACGCCGTGAAGTACGCGGGCGGCGACAAGGGCTACAGCAACTGGGAGCTGTCCGCGGACCGCGCGAACGCGTCGCGGCGCGAGCTGGTCGCGGGCGGCATGGACGAAGGAAAGGTGATGCGCGTGCTCGGACTCGCATCGACGCAAAACCTGAACAAGAAAGATCCGCTCGATCCGGAGAACCGGCGCATCAGCGTGATCGTGCTCAATCGCAAGACGGAGCTGTCGATGCTGCGCGACGACGGCTCACGCGGCGCGACGCTCGACAACGGCACGGACGCGAACGGCAATCCGTCGTCGGCGCTCGGCCAGCTCATTCCCGGCGTCGCGGTGAGACCCGTGGCGAAGTGAGCAAAAACCTCGAAAAAGACGCTCAAGTGTCGACACGTTTCGACCGTCATCCCGGCAAGAGACAAACATGATCAAACACATTCTGGCAATCGACGATTCAGCCGCGATGCGGCAAATCCTCTCGGCGACGCTGGCGGCGGCGGGTTACCAAGTGACCGTTGCGTCGGACGGCGACGAGGGGCTGGAGTGGGCGCTCGCGGAGCGCTTCGATCTCGTTCTGACCGATCAGCACATGCCGGGCAGAAGCGGGCTCGATCTGATCGTGGCGCTGCGCGGAAATCCCGCATACAAGGCGACGCCGATTCTCGTGCTGACGACCGAAGGCGGCGAGCCGTTCAAGGACGCGGCGCGCTCGGCGGGCGCGACAGGCTGGATCGAGAAGCCGCTCGATCCGGACCTGCTGACGGAACTGGTCGCCGCGCTCTCCGAAGAAACGCAGCACTAAAGCGAACGCACAAGACAACTCGCGCACGCACGCGCCGATGGTGACTCAAGCATGACACTCGACATTACCCAGTTCTACCAGACCTTCTTCGACGAAGCAGACGAACTGCTCGCGCAGATGGAGCAACTGCTGCTCGTTCTGGACATCGCGAATCCCGATCCGGAAGACCTCGCGGCGATCTTCCGCGCGGCGCACTCGATCAAGGGCGGCGCGGCGACGTTTGGTTTCACCGCGCTCACCGAAACGACGCACATCCTCGAATCGCTGCTGGACCGCGCGCGCAACAACGAACTCGTCCTGCGCCGCGACATGATCGACACGTTCCTCGCGACGAAGGACGTGCTGTCGGATCAGCTCGCCGCGTATCGCGCGAGCGCGGAGCCGGATGCGGCCGCGGCCGCCGCGATCTGCGCGAAGCTCGAGCGTCTGAAGAACGAACAGGCCGAAGGCGCACCGTCCGGCCGGATCGAGCCGCCCGCGCTGACGGGCACCGACGCGAACGTCGCGTCCGCCGCGAGCGGGAACGCCGCGCCGGCCTACGACGGGCCGAATGCGCCGCCCGCCCACGTGCTTTCGCAGGCGATGGACGCGATCGAGGACGACGGCAACTGGGACGGCGCGTTCGAGCTCGCCGATGGAACGAATGCAGGAACCGCTGCCGCGACGCCGGGACACACCGGCGCGCCGCACGCGGAAGTTGGACCCCACCTGAAAATTACGCTACGGGGGGTGGGCGAGAAGGACCTGGCGACTCTGATCGAGGAGCTGGGGAACCTGGGAAGCATCGTCGGAGAAAAGAAAGCGGACGCCGAGTACGTGGTATGGCTCGACTCGGACGTCCCCGCCGACGATATCGTCGCTGTGTGCTGCTTCGTGATCGATGAAAAGCAGATCACGATCGGCCGCGGCGATGCAGCGGCGCAATCCGCAGAAGCCCAGCCGGCGCGCCTGGAAGCGACGGCCACGCAGATTGCGCAACCCACGATACACGAAGAGCCGAAGCAATCGCAGGCGCACGCGGCGCCCGCATCCGCCGCTGGCAAGGAAACAGTGAAGGAAGAAGCGGCGACGGCGGCGGGCTCGAAAGACCCGTCCGCCGCTCAGCCGGCAAAGTCCGCAGCAAGCGACGCCGACAAGAAAGCGCGCCCGCAGGCTGCGGCATCGGCGGAAGGCAGCTCGATTCGCGTCGGCGTGGAGAAGGTCGATCAGCTCATCAACCTGGTGGGCGAACTCGTCATCACGCAGGCGATGCTCGCGGAAACCACGAGCACGTTCGATCCCGCGTTGCACGACCGCCTGTTCAACGGCATGGCGCAGCTCGAGCGCAACGCGCGCGATCTGCAAGAGGCCGTCATGTCCATCCGCATGATGCCGATGGATTACGTTTTCAGCCGCTTCCCGCGCCTCGTGCGCGACATCGCCGGCAAGCTCGGCAAGGAAGTGGAACTCGTCACGTTCGGTCAGGCCACCGAACTCGACAAGAGCCTGATCGAGCGCATCATCGATCCGCTCACGCACCTCGTGCGCAACTCGCTCGATCACGGCATCGAGACCGTGGAAGCGCGCCGCGCGGCGGGCAAGTCGACGACCGGCCAGCTCGTGCTCTCGGCGGCGCATCACGGCGGCAACATCGTGATCGAAGTGAGCGACGACGGCGCGGGCCTGCGCCGCGACAAGATTCTCGCGAAGGCGCAGAAGCAGGGCATGCAGGTTTCCGAATCGATGAGCGACGAAGAAGTCTGGCAACTCATCTTCATGCCGGGCTTCTCGACCGCCGAACAAGTGACGGACATTTCCGGCCGCGGCGTCGGCATGGACGTGGTGAAGCGCAACATCCAGTCGATGGGCGGCCACGTCGAAATCATGTCGCGCCAGGGCGCGGGCACGACGACGAAGATCGTGCTGCCGCTCACGCTCGCGATTCTCGACGGCATGTCGGTGAAGGTCGGCAAGGAGATCTTCATTCTGCCGCTCAACTTCGTGATGGAGTCGCTGCAACCGGTCGCCGAGGACATCTACACGGTCGCGAACGGCGAGCGCGTCGTGCGCGTGCGCGGCGAATATCTGCCGCTCGTCGCGCTGCATCGCGTGTTCGATGTCGAAGGCGCGCGCACGGAGCCGACGCAGGGCATCGTCACGATCATGCAGACGGAAGGACGCCGCTTCGCAATGCTGATCGACGAGCTCGTCGGCCAGCAGCAAGTCGTCGTCAAGAACCTCGAAACGAATTACCGCAAGGTGCACGGCATTTCCGCCGCGACCATCCTGGGCGACGGAAGCGTCGCGCTGATCGTCGACGTGGCCGCGCTCAACCGCGAATCGCGCGCACAGCACGGCGCGCACGCTCACTAATACCGAAGGAGTCTTTCATGGCAGACGTTCAATCGATTCAAACCGCTGCGCCTTCGCGTCGTGACACGCAAAACACGGAAGCAGCCGGACAGGAATTCCTCGTGTTCACGCTCGGCGCCGAGGAATACGGCATCGACATCCTGAAAGTGCAGGAGATCCGCGGCTACGACAACGTTACACGCATCGCGAATGCGCCCGGGTTCATCAAGGGCGTGATCAATCTGCGCGGCATCATCGTGCCGATCGTCGACATGCGCATCAAGTTCAATCTGGGCCGCGTCGAGTACGACAACCAGACGGTCGTCATCATCCTGAACGTCGCGCATCGCGTGGTCGGCATGGTCGTCGACGGCGTGTCGGACGTGCTCACGCTCACGCAGGAACAGGTGATGCCCGCGCCGGAATTCGGCGGCACGCTCGCGACCGAATATCTGACGGGCCTCGGCACGGTCGACGGCCGCATGCTGATCCTGATGGACATCGAGAAGCTCATGACGAGCCGCGAGATGGAGTTGATCGACTCCGTCGGCGCATAAAAACGTATTCAGGAAGCAGGAAGAAGCCATGCTGAAGAAGTTGTCGATCCGCACGACGCTCACGCTCGTCGGCTTGTTGTTCGTCGGTTGCGCGGCGCTCATCGGCGCACTCGCGCTCGTCGGACTGAACTCGGCCAATGCGTCGCTCGCGTCGCTCGCGCAGGAAGACATGGTCGCGATGCGCGCGCTTTCAGAAACGTCGTCGTATCTGCTGCGCTCGCGCGTGACGCTCGACCGCGTGCGTTCGCTCGCCGAAGCGGGCAATACGGAAGAAGCGAAGAAGGCGATCGATCGCGGCCAGTATCTGCTCGACAAGAGCAACGAGAACTGGAAGCTCTATCTCGATACGCCGAAGCCGATGCTCCCGAAGGACACGCTCGATGCGCTCGTCGCCCAGCACGAGACGCTCGTGAAGACCGGCGTGGAGCCGGAGTTCACCGCGATCCGGGCGAACGACCTGGCCGCGTATCACGCGATCGCGGACACGAAGATCAGCCCGATGTTCGTCGCGTTCGATCAGGCCGTGACGGCTGCGGTCGCGTCGCATCAGGCGCACGCGGAAAGCTCGCGCGCCAGCACGTCGTCGAATATCGCGGCGCTCAACATGACGATCGGCGCGGTGCTCGTGCTCGCGGTGCTGATGCTGATCGGCACGCGCATGGCGCTCTCCAGCCTGATCGTGAAGCCGATCAACGAGGCCGTCGATCACTTCGACCGCATCTCGCGCGGCGATCTCACGCAGTCCGCGCAGAGCGAAAGCGGCAACGAAATCGGCCGCCTGTTCGCGGGTATCGAGCGCATGCGCGGCAATCTGACGACGATGGTCGGCGCGGTACATCGCGGCGCGGAATCGATCGATGTCGGCGCGCATGAAATCGCGAGCGGCAACACGGATCTGTCGCAGCGCACGGAAGAGCAGGCGGCGTCGCTGCAGGAAACGGCGTCGAGCATGGAAGAGCTCACGAGCACGGTGAAGCAGAACGCCGACAACGCGCGCCAGGCGAGCCAGCTCGCGGTGAACGCGTCAGATATCGCTTCGCGCGGCGGTGAAGTCGTCGAGCAGGTCGTCGAGACGATGCACGCCATTGCATCGAGCTCGAACAAGGTCGTGGACATCATCGGCGTGATCGAAGGCATCGCGTTCCAGACCAACATTCTCGCGTTGAACGCGGCCGTGGAAGCGGCGCGCGCGGGCGAGGAAGGGCGGGGATTCGCGGTCGTGGCGGGCGAAGTGCGCTCGCTCGCGCAACGCAGCGCGGCGGCGGCGAAGGAAATCAAGGCGCTCATCGGCGATTCGGCCGCGAAGGTCGACAGCGGCACGGAACTCGTCGCGCGCGCCGGTCAGACGATGAGCGAGATCGTGCAAGCGGTGCGCCGCGTGACCGACATCATGGGCGAGATCAGCGCGGCGTCGGAGGAACAGTCCGATGGCATCGAGCAGGTCAATCGCGCCGTCACGCAGATGGACAGCGTGACGCAGCAGAACGCCGCGCTCGTCGAGCAGGCGGCCGCCGCTGCGGCATCGCTCGAAGAGCAGACGCGTCAGCTGAAGGACGTGGTCGCGCAATGGCGCGTGCAAGGCGCGGCGGCAGCGCCGGCGCGCACGAGCGCATCGACGGCCGTGGCGCGTCTTGCGCCGGCGGCGCGCGTCGAACCGTCGACGTCTTCGGTTGCATCGAAAGCGAAAGCTGTCGAGACGCCAAAAGTTGCGCCGGAAGCGGCCGTTAATAAGGAAGCAGTCAAGGAAACAGTCAAGCCGGCGATCAAGCCGGCGAGCGTTGCCAAGCCCGCTGCGGCACCGCGTGCGAAAGCGACGACCGCCGACGACGGCGACTGGGAAACCTTTTAACCGGACCGGAACGAAAACGGCCATGCAGGCATCGCGCACCACGATCGACACGCAGGAAAAGCGCGAGTCCGCATGGTCGAGCGCGACGAACACGCCACATCGGACGTCGGGGACGACGTCAAGGAAGCACGAAACATCATGATGGCAACGCGCAACGCGCGTGTCGACTTGCCCGCCAATGTGCGCGGCTCGGAAGTCGAGCGCGATTTCGAATTCACATCGGCGGATTTCGCCCGCATTCGCGAGCTGATTCATCGCCGCGCAGGCATCTCGCTGTCGGACCACAAACGCGACATGGCGTACAGCCGCCTCGCGCGCCGGCTGCGCGCCTGCGGCATCGATACGTTCAAGCAGTATCTCGACCGTCTCGAAACCAACGACGACAACGCCGAATGGGAAGCGTTCGTCAACGCGCTGACCACGAACCTGACGGCGTTTTTCCGCGAGTCGCATCACTTTCCGATTCTCGCGGACTTCGTGAAGCGCCGGCAGCAGCCGTTCTCGGTGTGGTGCTCGGCGGCGTCGACCGGCGAGGAGCCGTATTCCATCGCGATGACGCTCGTCGAAGCGTTGGGCGAACACGCCGCGCGCCAGTGCACGGTGTTCGCGAGCGACATCGACAGTCAAGTGCTCGCGAAAGCCGAAGCGGGCGTGTATTCGCTCGATCAGGTGAAGGCATTGCCCGTCGAGCGTCTCAAGCGCTTCTTCCTGAAGGGCACGGGCGCGCACGCGGGTCTCGTCAAAGTGCGCCCCGAGTTGCGCGCGATGGTGAACTTCGGCCGCGTGAATCTGACCGAAGCGCGCTACGACGTGAAAGGCCCGTTCGACGCGATCTTCTGCCGCAACGTGATGATCTACTTCGACAAGCCGACGCAGGGCCAGGTGCTCACGCGCTTCGAGCCGCTGATGAAGCCGGGCGCGCTGCTCTTCGCGGGGCATTCGGAGAACTTCACGTATGTGTCGCAGGCGTTCAGGCTGCGCGGCCAGACCGTGTACGAACTCACGCGCGATACGAAGGTTGCGAGCGGATCGAAGCGCGCGCTCGCGGGAGAGCCGGCATGAGCGGTCTGCCAATGGCGTCGAATCTCTATTTCGACAATCACTTCAAGAAGCAGGGCGTGAAGCTCCTGCCGAACGAGTTCTACATGACGAGCGAAGACATGGTGCTCGTCACGGTGCTGGGTTCATGCGTGGCGGCGTGCATCCACGATCGCACGGCGGGCATCGGCGGCATGAATCACTTCATGCTGCCCGATGACGGTTCCGACGCGTCGCACGCATCGTCGGATTCGATGCGCTACGGCGCGTACGCGATGGAAGTGCTCATCAACGAGCTCATCAAGCGCGGCGGACGGCGCGAGCGCTTCGAAGCGAAGGTGTTCGGCGGCGGCGCGGTGCTCGCGGGCATGACGACCATCAACATCGGCGATCGCAATTCGGAGTTCGTGCGGCGTTATCTCGCGCTGGAAAAGATTCGCATCGTCGCCGAGGACTTGCAGGGCGCGCATCCGCGCAAGGTCGCGTTCATGCCGCGCTCGGGTCAGGTGATGGTCAAGAAGCTGAAGACGGCGCATGACCCGGTGGTCGTCGAGCGCGAGCAGGCGCTCGTGCAGCGCACGCCGGAAGAGCGCGCGGAGCGGCTCGCGAAAGCGCGTGCGCGCGTCGAGCTGTTTCAGTCGAACGCGAAACCGCGTGCGGAGTCGTTCACGACGAATGCATCGGCGGCGAAGCGCCCGCGCGTCGAGTTGTTCACGTCGCGTCTCAAGACCGTGGAGGAAGCATGAACACAGCGCCAAAGATCAAAGTGCTGTGCGTCGACGATTCGGCGCTCGTGCGCAGCCTGATGACCGAGATCATCAACGCGCAGCCCGACATGCACGTCTGCGCGACCGCGCCCGATCCGCTCGTCGCGCGCGAGCTCATCAAGCTGCATAACCCGGACGTGCTCACGCTCGACGTCGAAATGCCGCGCATGGACGGACTCGACTTCCTGGAAAAGCTGATGCGCCTGCGACCGATGCCGGTCGTGATGGTGTCGTCGCTGACCGAGCGCGGCAACGAAATCACGCTGCGCGCGCTGGAACTCGGCGCGGTCGATTTCGTCACGAAGCCGAAAGTCGGCATCCGCGACGGCATGCTCGATTACGCGGAAAAGCTCGCCGACAAGGTGCGCGCCGCATCGCGGGCACGCGTGAAGCAGACGACGCACGCGGCGAGCGCGCCGGCGAACGCGGCGACGCACAAGCCCGCGCCGCATTTCAACAATCCGCTCGTGTCGACGGAAAAGCTCGTGATCGTCGGCGCTTCGACGGGCGGAACGGAAGCGATCCGCGAAGTGCTCGTGCCGCTGCCGCCCGATGCGCCCGCGGTGCTCATCGCGCAGCACATGCCGCCGGGCTTCACGAAGTCGTTCGCGCAGCGCCTGAACGGGCTGTGCCGCATCACCGTGAAGGAAGCGGAGCACGGCGAGCGCGTGTTGCCGGGCCACGCGTACATCGCGCCCGGCCACGCGCATCTGGTGCTCGCGAGGAGCGGTGCGAACTATGTCGCGCATCTGTCGGATGCGCCGCCCGTGAACCGGCATCGGCCTTCGGTCGACGTGCTGTTCCGTTCGGCGGCGCAGCACGCGGGCAAGAACGCGATCGGCGTGATCCTGACCGGCATGGGCCGCGACGGCGCCGCCGGTCTTCTGGACATGCAGCAGGCGGGCGCTTACACGCTCGCGCAGGACGAAGCGAGTTGCGTGGTGTTCGGCATGCCGCGCGAAGCGATTGCAATGGGCGGTGCGAGCGAAATCGCGCCGCTCTCTGAAATGAGCCGGCGCGTGATGGCGCGGCTTGCCTCGATGGGCGAACGCGTACAGCGCGTCTGAACTTTGGATTTAAGCGGCGCCGCCGCATTGAGAACACACTGGAGTCATGATGGACAAGAACATGAAGATCCTCGTCGTCGACGATTTTCCGACGATGCGCCGTATCGTGCGTAACCTGCTCAAGGAGCTGGGCTACGGCAACGTCGACGAAGCCGAAGACGGCGCGGCGGGCCTCGCGCGTCTGCGCGGCGGCGGATTCGACTTCGTGATCACCGACTGGAACATGCCGAACCTCGACGGCCTGTCGATGCTTCAGCAGATCCGCGCGGACGCGACGCTCTCGCATCTGCCGGTGCTGATGGTGACGGCCGAGTCGAAGAAGGAAAACATCATCGCGGCGGCGCAAGCGGGCGCGAACGGTTACGTGGTGAAGCCTTTCACGGCCGCCACGCTCGACGAGAAGCTCACCAAGATTCTCGAGAAGATGGCCAAAGCGGGGAGCTGATCTTGAACGATCTGACCACTGAACTCGCAGCCGCGGTCGCCGCGGTTGCCGAAAGCGAAGGCGATCCGTCGAGCGACCGCATTCTCGCGCGCATCGGCCAACTGACGCGCACGCTGCGCGATTCGATGCGCGAGCTCGGCCTCGACAAGCAGGTCGAAGCCGCCGCGCAAGCCGTGCCCGACGCGCGCGACCGCCTGAAATATGTCGCGACGATGACCGAGCAGGCCGCCGAGCGCGCGCTCAACGCGATCGAGCTTGCCAAGCCGATGCAGGAATCGCTGCAAACCGAAGCGCAGGCGCTCGACGCGCGCTGGGCGAAGTGGTACGGCGCGCCGCTCGCGCAGGGCGAGGCGGGGAAACTGCTCGCGCAGACGCGCTCGTTCCTGCAGAGCGTGCCGGAGCGCACGCAGGCGACCAATGCCCAATTGCTCGAAATCATGCTCGCGCAGGATTTCCAGGATCTGACCGGCCAGGTCATCAAAAAGATTACGGACGTCGTGTATCTGATCGAGCAGCAATTGCTGGGCGTTTTGCTCGAGAACATCGCGCCGGAACGCCGCGAGCAGTTCGCTGCATCGGCGGCGGCGCTGATGTCGGCAGTGTCGACCGGCAGTCCGGAAAGCCTGCTGAACGGTCCGCAAATCAATCCCGAAGGACGCAGCGACGTCGTGCAGGATCAGTCACAAGTGGACGATCTGCTCGCCAGCCTGGGATTTTGAGGGTGATTTTGTAAGCCTTCGTAACTTAGGCCGGCCTCGAAGTTGCGAGATGACGCGAAGCGCATACCATTGCGCTTCGCGTTTTTTGTTTCGTGCGCTTGCGAACGTTAGGACGGTTCCACCTGGCTGGCATACTGACGATGTTCGCGCCCGCACGATTTTGGGGCGAAAGGCGGTGGCGCATCTGTCACTCAATCGTCAAGCACCGGTCTCTGAGTCAAGTGGCGGGGCCGGCGGATAACCGATAGGAGGCCCAGTGAAGGCACCGAAGCAATCCCGTCATGGGCATCTCATGAGCGCGTTGGCAATCGTTGCCGGCGCGCTCGGCGTGAGCGCGGCAGCGCCCGCCTACGCCGTGCTCGGCGGCCAGCCGATGGCAGCGCCGCAAGGCGCCACGGCGGAATCATCCACGGCCGCGGTCGCGCGTGCGGCCGTCGCAAGCGGCGCATCGAGCGCATCGACGACATCGGCGTCGAACTACACCGTTCGCACGACCACGCTCGCGAGCGGAACGGTCATCAACGAATATTTGTCGACGGAAGGCGTCGTGTTCGGGATCGCGTGGCACGGTCCCCGCATGCCGGATCTCGCCAGCCTGCTCGGCAGCTATTTCCCGCAGTATCAGCAGGGCCTGAAGGCGCAACGCGCCGCGCGCGGCGGCCGCGGGCCGGTCAGCGTGCAGGATTCCGGACTCGTCGTGGATTCGGGCGGTCACATGGGCTCGTTCGCGGGCAGCGCGTATTTGCCGCAATCGTTGCCTGCCGGCGTGTCCGCCAGCGACATCCAGTAAGCGACGGGAGACTCAGTATGCATAGAACGACACTCGGCCATCCCGCTCTCTCTTCGTCCCGGCGCGGCGGCCTTGCCCGCTGGCTCGGCGTGCTCTGCCTTTCCGTCACGCTCGCGGCCTGCGGCGGTGGCGGCGGCGACGACTCCAGTTCCAGCAGCGGCGGCGGTTCGTCGGGCGGCTCCGGCGGCTCGGGCGGTTCCAGCGGCGGCGGCTCGACCACCAGCACCGCGAACGCGCAGCCGATCGCGCCCAACGGCACGAACGCGGTGGCGATCAACGTCAACTCCGGCGCCGCGGGCTTCGTCAACATTCCGAACGTATCGGTGACGGTGTGCGCGCCGGGCTCGTCGGTGTGTCAGACGATCGACAACATTCAGGTCGACACGGCGTCCTTCGGCCTGCGCATTCTCGGATCGGCGGCGCAGAACGTGCTCGGCAGCCTGCCGACCTCGCGCGCGTCGAACGGCGGGCAGCTCGCCGAATGCGCCGGTTTCGCCGACGGCTACACGTGGGGCACCGTCCGCACGGCCGACGTGAAGATGGGCACGGAAGTGGCGTCGGGCGTGCCGATTCAGATCATCGGCGATCTGAGTGCATCCGCGGCGCCGACCGGCGACAACGGCTGTCCGTCCGGCAGCGACGAAAATTCGACCGCCGACATCGGCGCGAACGGCATTCTCGGCATCGGCCCGCAGGCCTACGACTGCGGCGACGGCTGCGCGAGCACGGCGCTCAACGCGATGTACTTCTCGTGCACCAACGGCGCGAATTGCTCGGGTGTCGCGGTGCCGCTGGCGCAGCAAGTGACGAATCCGGTCACCAAGTTCGCGGTCAACAACAACGGCGTGATCGTGCAATTGCCGCCCGTTGCCGATAACGGCGCGGCCACCGCGACCGGCGTGCTGATATTCGGCATCGGCACGCAGAGCAACAACGGGATCAGCAACGTGACGAAGTACGGCACCGATCCCTATGGCGACCTGACCGGCACGTACAAGGGCAAGACGTACAAGACGTTCTTCGACACCGGGTCGAACGGCAACTTCTTCCAGGATAGTTTTCCGCTGTGCAACGGATCGTCGGCGTTCTATTGCCCGAGCGCGACGCAGTCGCTGTCGACCACGATCAAAGGCAGCGAAGGCAACAGCGCCACCGTGCCGTTCCTGCTCGCCAACGCGAGCACGCTGACACAAGGCAAGAACAAGTTCGCCTTCAACAGTCTCGGCGGTCAGTTGGGCATGTCGAACTTCTTCGACTTCGGCTTGCCGTTCTTCTTCGGCCGGCATGTCTACGTCGGATACCAGTTGCCGAACAGCTCGGCCTACGTGGCGTTCTGACCGTTCGGACGTTCGCCCGATAAAAAACCGGCTGCGTTTGCGCGCAGCCGGTTTTTTTTACGTCATTCGTCCGCGCGTGGTTTGCGTGGCGCGCGTTCGGCGAGCGCGTCGTAGAGCCAGCGCGGCAGGACGTGCATCAGCATGCCCGCGACGCGCATCTGCCATGGAAACGTCGCGTAGCGCACTTTGCGATCGATCGCGTCGGCGGCTTTCGCGGCGAAGCGGTCGGCGTCCATCAGGAACGGCATGCGATACGGATTGTGCGCGGTCATCTCCGAGCGCACGTAGCCCGGCGCGATCGTGACGACGGCCACGCCGAGCGGGCGCATCTCCACGCGCAACGATTCCAGATATTTCGCCACCGCCGATTTCGACGCGCTGTACGCGCCGCCGCCGGGCAGCCCGCGCACGCCCGCGACGCTTGCAATGCCGACGAGCGTGCCGCGCTGCGCGGCCGTCATCGACGCGACGAACGGCTCGAACGTCGCGACCATGCCGAAATAGTTCACGTCCATCACGGCACGGAAGGTGTCGAGATCGCCGTGGCCCGTCAGCGCGCCGCGGCTCATGCCCGCGTTCGCGATGACGACATCCGCCGTGCCGTGCTGCGCGATGAAGCGGCGCGCGGCATCGGCGAGCGCGTCGGGGTCGCGCACATCGGCGGGATAGATCGAGATGGAGCTTTGCGGATGACGGGCCGCGAATGCGGCGAGGGAATCGGCGCGGCGGGCGACGAGGCCGAGGATGGCCCCGCGCTTCACATACTCTTCGGCCATTGCAAGGCCGATGCCGCTCGACGCCCCGGTGATAAAGACCTTCAAACGAACTGCGGTCATGCGGAGCGTCGGTGCTTACAGCTTCTTGTCGCGGACTTGCTGGACGAGGAAGTCCATGACCTGCGTCGTCCCCGGCAGGCTGTTGGTCATCGCCGGGCCGGTTTCGTACTTGCCCTGCACGACGACCGTCGGCACGCCGTCGATCTTGTAGTCCTGCAGGAGCTTGGCGTCGCGCTGCACGGCGCTTTGCGTCGAGAACGAGTTATACGCGTCCATGTACTTCTTCGGATCGACGCCCTGCGTCTTGAGGAAGTCCGCCTGCGCCTGCGGCGTCAGCAGATAGTTCTTCTTCACGTGGATTTCGTTGAACACGGCCGGCGTGACCTTTTCCGCGACGCCGAGCGCGTCGAGCGCGTGATACATCTTCGAGTGCGGAATGAAGTCGTCGCGGAATGCCACCGGCACGCGCTTGAACACGACGTCCGGACCTTGCTTCTTCGCCCATGCCTCGATGTACGGCTCGAACTCGTTGCAATGCGGGCAGCCGTACCAGAAGAACTCGATGACCTCGACCTTGCCCGCAGGCGCGGCGATCGGCTGAGCCGCCTGCAGCACGGTGTAATCCTTGCCGGCGGTGGGCGCGGCCATCGCGGAATTCGCGACGCTCAGGGATGCGGCTGCGATGCCGAGGGAGAGAGC
Organism: Caballeronia sp. AZ7_KS35; assembly: GCF_023631045.1. Lineage (NCBI taxonomy): Bacteria > Pseudomonadati > Pseudomonadota > Betaproteobacteria > Burkholderiales > Burkholderiaceae > Caballeronia > Caballeronia sp. AZ7_KS35. The sequence goes on from NZ_JALQDV010000001.1 coordinate 380,396, forward strand.
CAACGCGCTAAAGATTTTTTTCATGATTGAAGAGATACGCAATGGAAACGCGACGGAACAAAAGCAGGCCCATAAGTGGGACATACGACGCTTAAGCCACGCTTAAGCGTCGCGGCGCTTCGACTTCGTTTGCTGCGTTATTGCTTCGTTATTGCTTCGAGAAACGGATGACGGCGGTATCGACGCCCGCATCGGACAGACGCTGGCGCGCGGTGTTCATGTCCTCGAACTTCGCGAACGGCCCGATCCGCACGCGATAGTACGTGACGCCGCCTGCATCGCGCTGCGTGACCTTCGATTCGAAGCCCTGGAAGCCGAGACGCGCGCGCTGCTGTTCGGCATCCGCCTGCGTCTTGTACGCGCCGACTTGCAGGAAGTAGCCCGTGTTCGGCTCGCCGGGCGCGGGCGGCGTGGTCTTCGCCGTCGTGGGCGCCGAGCCGCCCTTCGGCGGCGTGGCGTTCGCGTTGCTCGTCGCGGCGGGCGCGCCCGGTGCGGCTTCGGGCTTCTTCGCGGGCGCTGTGCTCGCGGTCTTCGGCGCCGATGCCGTTGCGCCCGACGGCGGTACTTCGACGATCTGCGGCTCGTCGAGCATGCCCGACGACTGCGTCTGATTGTTGGTCTGGCCCGGCGCGGTGTTGGGCGGCGTGGGCTGCGCGGCTTGCGGCACCGCCTGGCCCGGCGTCTTGCCTTGCAGCGGACGATTCGGATCGTACGGTTGCGCGGCGGCAGGCGCGGAGTTGGCCTCGGACGGCGGCGGCGCGACCTTCGCCACGAATGGCGTGGGCGCACGCGTGATGTACAGCGCGACGATTACGGCAATCGCGAGGCCGACGATCAGGCCCAGCACGATACCGATAAACGTTCCCCCCGTTTGCTTCGACTGCTTCGATGTGCGGCGTGGTTTTGCCATCGTATGAATCACCTGCGAGAAAGTCTTCTGGTTGGGCGACGATTATAGCGGCGGCTCAAGACAAGCCCGCGCCAGGCATCTGCTTGCGCACGCCGAAAATTCTGAATTCGTGCGTGCGCGGCAGAAGGGTCACATCTTTTGAGGAGCGGAAACGCCGATGGTCGCGAGACCGTTTTCGAGAACCTGACGCGTCGCCGCGAGCAGCGCGATGCGCGCGGTGCGTTCCTTTTCGTCGTCCACGAGCACGCGCTCCGCATTGTAGAACGAGTGAAATTCGCCAGCGAGATCGCGCAGATAGAACGCGACGGCGTGCGGCGCGAGTTCGTCGGCGGCGTGCGCCAGCATTTCGGGGAATTCGGCGAGCTTGTTGAGCAGCGCCATTGCGCGGTCGCTCGACAGCGGCGAGAGATCGGCCTGCGCTGCCTTCGAAATGTCGCCGCCGAACTTCTCCTTCCAGTCGTTCAGGATCGTGCAAATGCGCGCGTGCGCGTATTGCACGTAATAGACCGGATTCTCGTCGTTCTGCTTGAGCGCGAGGTCGATGTCGAACACGAATTCGGTGTCGGCCTTGCGCGAAATGAGGAAGAAGCGCACGGCATCGCGGCCGCGGCGGATGGTGTCCTCGTCGATCTGATCGGGCGCGGTTTCGTGGCCCGGCGTGAGTCCGCCCGACCATTCGATCAGATCGCGCACCGTCACGTAGCTGCCCGCGCGTTTGGAGATTTTCACTTCCTGGCCGTCGCGCATGACGGTGACCATCTTGTGCAGCACGTAGTCGGGATAGCCCTTCGGAATGCCGATGCCGAGTCCCTGCAAGCCGGCGCGCACGCGCGCGATCGTGCCGTGATGGTCCGAGCCCTGGATGTTGATGACCTTCGTGTAGCCGCGTTCCCACTTGGTCACGTGATACGCCACGTCCGGCACGAAGTACGTGTACGTGCCGTCGGACTTCTTCATGACGCGGTCCTTGTCGTCGCCGTCGTCGGTGGTGCGCAGCCACAGCGCGCCGTCCTGCTCGTACGTCTTGCCGGCATCGACGAGCGCCGCGACCGTCTTCTCGACACGGCCTTCCTTGTACAGCGACGACTCCAGATAGAACTGGTCGAACTTCACGCCGAACGCGGTGAGATCCATGTCCTGCTCGTGACGCAGATACGCGACCGCGAAATGGCGGATGGCTTCGAGGTCCTCGACGTCGCCTTTGCCCTTCACCGGTTCGCCGTCCTTCGCCGCGACGGTTTCGCCCGCCATGTAGTCGCGCGCGATATCGGCGATGTACTCGCCGTTGTACGCCGCTTCCGGCCACTGCTCGTCGCCCGGCTTGAGGCCGCGCGCGCGCAGTTGCGTGGACGTGGCGAGATTGCCGATCTGCACGCCCGCGTCGTTGTAGTAGAACTCGCGATGCACGTCGTAGCCCTGCGTTTCGAGCAGGTTCGAGAGCGCATCGCCGAGCGCCGCCTGACGGCCGTGGCCGACATGCAGCGGGCCCGTCGGGTTCGCCGATACGAATTCGACGAGCACGTGCCTGCCGGCGTCGCGCGTCGAACGGCCGAACGCGGCGGCTTCGCCGAGCACGGCCGGGATCACGTCTTGCTTGGCCGTCGCCGAAAGACGCAGATTGATGAAGCCCGGACCCGCCACTTCGGCGCTCTCGACGAGACCCTTCGCGGCCGGCAGGCCGAGCACCGCATCGACGATCTGCTGCGCGAGCTGACGCGGATTCGCGCGCAGCGGCTTGGCGAGCTGCATCGCGACATTCGACGCCACGTCGCCGTGCGCCGCGACCTTCGGTCGTTCGAGGACGATCGTGGGCGTGACGAAGGCCGCTTCGCTGGCGCCTTGGGTGGCTTGCGCGACCTGCTTGACCGCGTCGGTGATGAGCGTTTCGAGAGTGTGTTTATGTGCGGGCAGCATGCTGAATGTGATCCAGTGGAGCGAGGGCTGACGGGGCGCGTTCCGGCGTGCATGCCGGCTCGGAAGGACGTCTTCGCGACGCGTTGGCCCCGCATGTGGTGTTGGCAGGCGAACGGAACCGGCCACCACATAAAGTGGGGATTTTAGCAGGTGCTAATATGTCGAATCAGGGTGTCGTCATGTTGTCAGGGAGACCGGCTCGTCTGCGCGTTTCGTTTGCAAACCGCCTATGACCCAACATAAACAAAAGGACCATGCCATGCTGATCACATTCAAATCCCCGGCCGCACCGGATGTCATCATGCTCGAGAACCTCGCGGAGTACTTGCTCGGCATCATCGGCAAGCAGCTCACGGCGCGGGGCGTCATCACGCACGATGAAATTCCCGCCGCCATTCAGAAGCTCGAAGCGGCGGTCGTCACCGACAAGAGAGAGCGCGCCGAGCACGACGGCCGTTTTCATGAAGGCGAAGAAGGACATGAGCCGCACGAGCTTCCCATTGGGCTCGCGCAGCGCGCGTTTCCTTTCCTCGACATGCTTCGCCTCGCGCAAAAGCACGACAAGGACATTCTCTGGGGCGTCTGAGGCGCGCGATTCGCAGCGACACAAAGAAAAACCCGCATCGTTTCCGATGCGGGTTTTTTTCTTCCGACGAAACGTCTGACGGCTTCAGTCGCGCTGCGGCGTGTTACTGCGACTGGCCGCCTTCCGGCCCGGCGGGCTTCGCGGGCGGATGTTGCTTCTTCGGCTTCTTCGGTTTCTTCTTGTGCTCGGTTTGCGGCGGCGAGTACGACGAAGCCTCGGTGCTGCTCGCCTGCGCGAAAGCGGCGGTACTCGACGCGGCGAGCAAAGCCGCGGTGATCGCTACGGTTACGGCGGACGTCATCTTCTTCATGCGACTTTCTCCGTTGACGAAAAGAATGCGTTGGCCGTCATGTCGACGGCTTATCGCGCTGACAAGTCTACGGAATTCAAAAATTTCCCGCCCGTTCCGTGCATATTCCGGCTATCACTTGCGCGATATGTCGTTTTCACGATGCCTTAGCGCAACGGCGCGAGCGCGCGTTCGGCGTCGGAGGTCGAGATCGCCATGCGTTCGGCGTAGCTCGCGAGCTGATCGTCGCCGATCTTGCCCACCGAAAAGTACGTGCTGTCCGGATGCGCGATATAGAAGCCCGAGACGCTCGCGGCCGGCAGCATCGCGAGCGATTCGGTCACGCTCATGCCGATCTCGTTCGCCTGAAGCACTTCGAACATGTCGCGCTTGACGAGGTGATCCGGGCACGCCGGATAACCCGGCGCCGGACGAATGCCGACGTACTTCTCCGCGATCAGCGCATCGTTGTCGAGCGTCTCGTTCGCGGCGTAGCCCCACAATTCGCGGCGCACGCGCGCATGGAGCGCTTCGGCGAAGGCTTCCGCGAAACGGTCGGCGAGCGCCTTCAGCATGATCGCGCTGTAGTCGTCGTGATCGGCTTCGAACTGTTGTTCCTTTTTATCGACGCCGATGCCCGCCGTCACCGCGAACATGCCGATGTAGTCCTTCACGCCCGAATCCTTCGGCGCGATGAAATCGGCGAGCGAGCGGTTCGGGCGCATCACGCCATCGACGACCGGACGCACGCTTTGTTGACGCAGATTGCGCCACGTCATCGCCACTTGCGAGCGCGATTCGTCCGTGTAGATCTCGATGTCGTCGTCGTTCACGGTGTTGGCGGGTAAAAGCGTGATGACGCCGTTCGCCGTCAGCCAGCGGCCCTGAATGAGGCGCGAGAGCATCGACTTGCCGTCGGAGAACACGCGCCGCGCCGACTCGCCGACGATCTCGTCATTGAGAATCGCGGGATAGGGACCGGCGAGATCCCACGTCTGAAAGAACGGACCCCAGTCGATGTAATTCGCCAGTTCCGCGAGGTCGTAGTTCTTGAACACGCGCCGCCCGATGAAGCTCGGCTTCTTCGGCGCGTAGGCGCTCCAGTCGATCTTCGTCTTGTTGGCGCGCGCTTCGTCGTACGTGACCATCGGCTGCGCTTTGCGGTTCGCGTGCTGCGTGCGGATGCGCTCGTAGTCGCTCTTGAGTTCGTCGAGATACTTCGCCGCGCCTTCGTCCGACAACAGGCTCGACGCCACCGACACCGAACGCGACGCATCCGGCACGTACACGACCGGCCCTTCGTAATGCGGCGCGATCTTCACGGCGGTATGCACGCGCGAAGTCGTCGCGCCGCCGATGAGCAGCGGCGTCTGCTTGCCGCGGAAGTATTCGTCGCGCTGCATTTCGGACGCGACATAAGCCATCTCTTCGAGGCTCGGCGTGATCAGTCCCGACAGCCCGATGATGTCCGCGCCTTCTTCCTTCGCCTTCTGCAGGATGGTCGCGCAGGGCACCATCACGCCCATGTTGACCACTTCGAAGTTGTTGCACTGGAGCACGACCGACACGATGTTCTTGCCGATGTCGTGCACATCGCCCTTCACGGTCGCGATGACGATCTTGCCCTTCGGCCGCACGTCCGCGCCGGCATCGGCGAGACGCTTCTTCTCTTCTTCGATGAACGGGATCAGATGCGCGACCGCCTGCTTCATCACGCGCGCCGACTTCACGACTTGCGGCAGGAACATCTTGCCCGCGCCGAACAGGTCGCCGACGATGTTCATGCCGTCCATCAGCGGGCCTTCGATCACGTTGATCGGACGACCGCCGGCCTTGTCGATCTTCTGCCGCACTTCTTCCGAATCTTCGACGATGAAGTTCGTGATGCCGTGCACGAGCGCATGCGACAGACGCGCCTCGACCGGCTGATTGCGCCATTCGAGGTTTTCTTCCTTCTTCGCGGCGCCGGTCTTGAACTTGTCCGCGATTTCGAGCAGACGGTCGGTGCCGTCCTCACGACGATTCAGCACGACGTCTTCCACGCGCTCGCGCAACTCGGCGTCGAGATCGGCATACACGCCGAGCTGGCCCGCGTTGACGATGCCCATGTCCATGCCAGCCTGAATCGCGTGATACAGAAACACCGTATGAATCGCCTCGCGCACCGGATCGTTGCCGCGAAACGAGAACGACACGTTCGACACGCCGCCGCTCACTTTCGCGTGCGGCAGGTTCTGCTTGATCCAGCGCGTCGCTTCGATGAAATCGACCGCGTAGTTGTTGTGCTCTTCGATGCCCGTCGCGATTGCGAAGATGTTCGGATCGAAGATGATGTCTTCGGGCTCGAAGCCGACTTCGTTCACGAGAATGTCGTAAGAGCGTTTGCAGATTTCCGTCTTGCGCTGAAACGTGTCGGCCTGGCCTTGCTCGTCGAAGGCCATCACCACCGATGCCGCGCCGTAGCGGCGAATCAGCTTCGCGTGATGAACGAACTGCTCCTTGCCTTCCTTCAGCGAGATCGAATTGACGATCGCCTTGCCTTGCACGCATTTCAGGCCCGCTTCGATCACGTCCCACTTCGACGAGTCGATCATGATCGGCACGCGCGCGATATCCGGCTCCGACGCGATCAGATTCAGGAAGCGCACCATCGCGGCTTTCGAATCGAGCATCGCTTCGTCCATGTTGATGTCGATGACCTGCGCGCCGTTCTCGACCTGCTGGCGCGCGACGGCGAGCGCTTCGTCGAACTGGCCGTTCAGGATCATGCGCGCGAACGCCTTCGAGCCGGTCACGTTCGTGCGCTCGCCGACGTTGATGAAAAGCGAGCCGTCGGTGACGTTGAACGGCTCGAGGCCGGAAAGACGCATCGTGTGATCGGTCATGTCTTGTTCTCTTCTCTGATTCAGGCGGCGTCGCGGTATTGCGAGGGGAAAGCGCGCGGCTTCACTTCGGCGAGCGCCTTCGCGATTTCCGCGATGTGCTCCGGCGTCGTGCCGCAGCAGCCGCCCGCGACGTTGACGAGCCCGGCGGACGCGAATTCCTTCAGCAATCCGGACGTTACGTCCGGCGTCTCGTCGAAGCCGGTGTCGCTCATCGGATTCGGCAGGCCCGCGTTCGGGTAGCAGGACACGTAGGTATCGCACAGCTTCGCCAGCTCGGCGATGTACGGACGCATCAGCGCCGCGCCGAGCGCGCAGTTCAGGCCGAACGTGAGCGGCTTCGCGTGACGCAGCGAGTTCCAGAACGCCTCGACCGTTTGCCCGGAGAGAATGCGGCCCGATGCATCGGTGACGGTGCCGGAGATCATGATCGGCACGAGTTCGCCGGTGTCCTCGAACAGTTGATCGAGCGCGAACAGCGCGGCCTTTGCATTGAGCGTGTCGAAGATCGTTTCGACGAGGAACAGATCGCAGCCCGCATCGAGCAGCGCCTTCGCCTGCTCGTAGTACGCGTCGCGCAGTTCGTCGAAGGTCACGTTGCGCGCGCCCGGATCGTTCACGTCGGGCGAAATGCTCGCGGTCTTCGGCGTCGGTCCGATCGCGCCCGCGACGAAACGCGGCTTGTCGGGCGTCGAGTATTTGTCGCAGGCTTCGCGCGCAAGCTTCGCCGACTCGATGTTCATCTCGGCGGCGAGGTCTTCCATGCCGTAATCGGCCTGCGCGACACGCGTCGCGCCGAACGTGTTCGTTTCGAGGATGTCCGCGCCCGCAGCCAGATACTGCTCGTGAATCTCGCGGATCACCTGCGGCTGCGTGATCGACAGCAGTTCGTTATTGCCCTTGATGTCGCGGCCGTAGTCCTTGAAGCGCTCGCCGCGATACGCGGCTTCGTCGAGCTTGTAGCGCTGGATCATCGTGCCCATCGCGCCGTCGAGAATCAGGATGCGCTTTTGCAGCAGCGCGGGCAGCGCGGCGCCGCGCGTATAGGCGCGCGCGGGGGCTTTCGGAATGGCGTTCTGGGTCATGACGGACGGGGCCTGCACCAAATGTGAAATAGCCTGACATTGTAGCCGCAGCGCGCAACGGTCGCTCCCGATGGGCGGGCGCGTGCGCGATTCCGGGCGGGCAAAAAAAGAACCCCGCCTGGCGCGGGCGGGGTCTTTGGGAAGTGGCGAGTGTCGCCTGTGCCGCTGGTCCGGGCGGCGGCGGGCGCGAGCGGCATGGCGCCGCACGCGCGCGTGCATGCATCAGTGAAGCACGACGGGTTGATTCATCAAGATATCGAACTGGCCGAGGAATTCATCGACATCCTCGAGCGACGGCTCTTCGGCGATCAACTGTTGCACGTGCTCGCGAAACTTCGCCGCGAGCGCGCCGTCGATGAAGATCTCCCGCTGCGTGTTCTTGTCGACGATCTCGTAGCCGCCCGCCTTCATGGCGAGGTGGTTGTCTTGCGGCGGAAATTCGACGACGCAATAGTTGGGGCTGTTGTAGATCATTTGCATGGCGACACTCCTTATTCCTTGTTTGCTCCGTGGCAATCCTGAATCGTAGTTGGAGCGATTGGGTTGGAATTCAAGGGGTGGCCTCGACGTGATGCCGGTTGTATCGAGGCTTTCTTTTGCAACAAAAACAGGAAGAATCAACTCGAACCGCGCAAGAAGTTCCCCAATAAAGCGGAGAAGCGCTGCGATTCCTCCACCGGTGTAAGGTGCGCGGCGTTAAGTAATTCGAAGCGTGCGCCCGGCACCGTGTCTGCGACAACCTTTGAAGCAGCATGCGGCGTGCCAACATCCTTTTCACCCGCGACGACGAGCGTGCGCTGCTTCACGGAAGCCAGTTTGTCTCGCGCATCGAAACGGCTGATCGCCTCCGCCGCGCGCGCGAAACCCTCGACGGGCGTGCGCGCGATCGTGTCCGCGATCGGCTCGGTCACTTCAGGGTGCGCCTTGCGGAACTCCGGCGTGAGCCAGCGTTCGAGCGTGGCTTCCACGATACTCGCTGTCCCGTGTTCGCGCACGGATGCTGCACGTTGCGCGAATGTCGGACGCGCGTCCTCGGGAATAAAGGCGGGCGCGCCCACGACCGTCAGCGAATCCACTTTGTCGGCATGGTTGATCGCGAATTTCTGCGCGACCATGCCGCCTATCGACAGCCCGACCACATGTGCCGAAGGCGCGCCGAGTTTGTCGAGCAGTTGCGCGAGATCGTCGGCGAGATCGTCGATCGTGAACGAATCCGGCGACACGGTCGTTTCGCCGTGTCCGCGCAGGTCGTAGCGCAACACGGTGAAGTCGTCGCGGAAGTAGCCGGCCATCTGATCCCAGATCGAAAGATCGCCGGCGAGCTGATGGATGAAGACGAGCCAGGGACCGCCGCCTTCGTTGTCGAGAACATAGCGTGTATCGATGCGATTGATCGTCAACTGCATATCGGCTCCGTAAAGAATGCGCTCGTGCCTGACATGACGGAGTGTGACGGCCCCGTTACGGTTTGTCCGCGGCGGGCGTGCTCGGCATGGCGGGCGCGGATTCATCAGACGCAGCTTGCGTGCCCGAGGTGACATCCTGTGCCGCCGCCGGCGGCGCGGCGAGCTTGCCTGCCCAGAGCAGTTCGATTTGCATTCCGTTCGGCTCGGTTTGCAGAATCCGCACGGGCAGCCAGCCGATCGACGGCGCGAGCCAGATATCGAGCTTGCGGCGGTCGCCTTCCTTGCGCGGCAGGCGCGTGAAGTGGCGCGCCGTCGTAAAGCCGCCGCGCGCCTCCACGGTTTCGTCGCCGACGGTTTCTATCGGCCAGATTTCGTTGCTGTCGTTATCCGCGACGCTGAATTGCCGCGTGACGCCCGGCTTGTACTTGTCCGGCGCGCCGCGCACGAGGCTCGCCAACTGCATGACGACGCTGAAGCGGTCCTGCGCGCCGTCCGCGAGCGGCTGGCTTTGCGGCGTTTTCGTGTAGACGATCTGCTTCGTTTCGCGATTGAAGATGGCGATATCGGCGGCACGGCGGCCGCGCTGTTCCGAATACTGTTCCGGCGCGATGCCGAAGCCGTCGATATGGCCTTTGCTCGAATACACATACGGACCGACGAAAGGCAGCGGGATCGAGACGATCATTTCGTAATGCTGGCCGTCGTTGCTCCAGTGGATCGTGCCGGTCTGATTCATCATGCCGTTCACGAGCGTGTCGTAACGTAAATCGCCCGTGGGCGGGACGCTGAACTTGTCGCCCGATGCGGCACTGGGTTGCGGCGCGGTCTGCGAAGCGGGCGACGGCGCTTGAGCCTGCGGCATTTGCGCGGGAGCGGAAGCGGCTGCGGGCGCGTCGGGCTCTGGCGTCGCAGCGCTCAGCACCGGAGCGGGCGAAGGCTTCGGCGCAGGCGCGGCGGGCTTCGGAGACGCGACGGGTCCCGGAGACGCGGCCGGTTTCGGCGGCGCGGGCGGCGTCGGCGCGGGCGGCGCGATCGGCTTGGGCGTCAGCAATTCCACCTGCACGGGCGGCGTTTCGGGCGGCGCGTTCGCCGGCTGACGGTTGTGCTCGATCCACCGCATCGCGCTCAGATGCAGGCCCGCAACGACGAGCACTGCCAGCACCCAGCGTCCCCAGCGGCGGGGCGCGGCGGATTCGATAGCGGCATCGGGCGGCTCGCCGGACGCGGGGCGAGGACGGCGGAATTGAAACAGTGACATCGTGGAAAGCGTGAAAAGCGCGTGTTACGGACGATCGGGCGAAAGGCATAAGACATGCGCGAGGGAAACGATGTTCCTGGCCCCTTCGACGGACATTTTCAGCGCTCGCTCGCCTTGTGCCCCAATTCGTACGACAGGCCGCGCGCGCACTCGCGCAAGGTAGAGTCGATTTCGCCGCCCCAGCGCGTGTCGAACGTGCCTTCGTGCCCGAGCGCGATGAGACCGAGCGCGAGTTCGCCCGTCGAATCGAAGACCGGCGTGCAGAACGCGTGGATCGTCGGCAGCAGCATGCCTTCGACGCGCGCCGCGCCGTGCTCGCGCACCTCGGCGAGAAGCGGCTCGACATCGGCCATCGTCTGCTTCATTGCGGCGAGCTCGCGATCAAGGATCGGCTGCGTCTTGCTGCGCGGCAGATACGCGGCGAAAAGCAGACCCGTCGCGGATGAAAGCAGCGGCATCACGTCGCCCAGCTTGAGCGATGCCTTCGCCGGATGGCTCGATTCCATCCAGTGCACGACGGTCGGCCCCTGATTGCCCCACACCGCGATGCCGACCGTCTGATCCAGCCGGTCGCGCAGTTCCGCGAGCGCGATGCGCGCCAGCCGCACGCCATCGACGCGCGCAAGCCGCGCGAGGCCCATTTGCAACGCGAAACCGCCGAGTTCGTAGCGCCCGGAAACCGGATCCTGCGATGCGACGCCGAGCCGCAAAAAACTCACCAGATAGCGATGCGCCTTTGCCGGGCTCATGCCCGCGCGTTGGGCGAGATCGCGCAGCATCATCGCGCGCGGCTCGTTGGTGAGGACGTCGAGCAGCCGGAAGCCGACTTCGATCGACTGAATGCCGGAGCGCGTTTTTTCTTCGGCGGCGTCGCTGGTGTCTTCGTCGTCGGTGAGAGAGGTGGATTGCATGTGCGAAAAGGCCTATGCCGTTCGGCCGAGTGCCGGCGGCGGATTCACCATCGTAAAATACATTTCCTTTAACGTCACCCGCGTCACCACGCTCACCCGGCACTGCTCCATGAAACTTGCAACCTTGAAGGACGGCACGCGCGACGGCCAGCTGATCGTCGTCTCGCGCGACCTGCGCACGGCCGCAATCGCCGATGGAATCGTCTCGACGCTGCAACGCGCGCTCGACGACTGGACCTTTTACGCGCCGCAACTCATGGAAGTCTACGAAGCGCTGAACGCCGGCCGCGCGCGCAACAGCTTTTCGTTCGATCCGAAAGCCTGCATGGCGCCGTTGCCGCGCGCGTTCCAGTGGGCGGACGGCTCCTCGTACGTGAATCACGTCGAGCTCGTGCGAAAGGCGCGCAAAGCGGAAATGCCGCCCGAATTCTGGACCGATCCGCTGATGTATCAAGGCGGCAGCGACGACTTCATCGGCCCGACGGACGACATCGTGTGCGCGACGGAATCGTATGGCATCGACTTCGAAGCGGAAGTCGCCGTCATCACGTCCGACGTACACATGGCCGCGATGCCCGACGAAGCGCTTCGCAGCGTGCGCCTGCTGATGCTCGTCAACGACGTCTCGCTGCGCAATCTCATTCCCGCCGAACTTGCGAAGGGCTTCGGCTTTTTCCAGAGCAAGCCCGCGACCGCGTTCTCGCCGGTTGCCGTGACGCCCGACGAACTCGGCGACGCGTGGCGCGAAGGGCGCGTGCATCGCCCGATGATCGTGCACTGGAACGGCAGGAAAGTCGGTCAGCCAGACTGCGGCACCGACATGGTCTTCCACTTCGGCCAGCTCATCGCGCACGCGGCGAAGACGCGCAATCTGCGCGCGGGCTCGATCGTCGGCTCGGGCACGATCTCGAACAAGGACACGAAGCGCGGCTACTGCTGCATCGCCGAGAAGCGCTGTCTGGAGACGATCGAGCACGGCGCGCCGCAGACAGAGTTCATGAAATTCGGCGACAGCGTGAAGATCGAAATGTTCGACGAAGAAGGCAAGTCGATCTTCGGCGCAATCGATCAGGCGGTCGTGCAACCGGAGCATTGAACGGGTTTCGCCCGATGCGGCGCGCCCAAGCCTCGCCTTACACTTTGCCGGGCTGCTCTTCGGGCAGCACAAGAACGATCAAAAAAAGGAGACTTCGATGGCGGCAGGCAAGTGGAAATTTCTGGCGGGCGCGGCATTCGCGCTCGCCGCCGCGACGGTGGCAACGGCGGCATTCGCGCAGACGGCGCAGCACGTGAAGATCGGTCTCGTGCTGTCGCTTACGGGGCCGGCCGCGTCGCTCGGCATTCCCGCGCGCGATACCGTCGCGCTCTTGCCGAAGGAAATGGGTGGCAAGCCCGTCGACTACATCGTGCTCGACGACGCCTCCGACACCACGCAGGCCGTGCAAAGCACGAAGAAGCTCATCAGCGAGGATCAGGTCGATGCGATCATCGGCTCGTCGATCACGCCGAACTCGCTCGCGATGATCGATGTCGTCGCGCAAGGCCAAACGCCGATGATCTCGCTGGCGTCGTCGGCGAAGATCATCGAGCCTGTCGACGACAAGCGCCGCTGGGTCTTCAAGACGCCGCAAACCGACGCGATGATGGCCTCCGCGATCATCGCGCATGCGAGCAATCATGGCGTGAAGACGCTTGCGTACATCGGCCAGGCGGACGCGCTCGGCGAGACCTTCTACGCCGAAGTCGCGAAGTTCGCGCAGCTGCACAAGATCGAAGTGGTCGCGAATGAACGCTTCAATCGCACCGATCCGAGCGTGACCGGGCAGATCCTGAAGATTCTCGCGGCCAAGCCCGATGCGGTGGTCGTCGGCGCGGCCGGCACGCCCGCCGCGCTGCCGCCGAAAACGCTCGCGCAGCGCGGCTTCAAAGGCAAGGTCTATCACAATCACGGCGTCGGCAACCGCGACTTCCTGCGCGTGTGCGGCGCGGATTGCAACGGCACGTTCCTGCCCGCGAGCCCGGTGCTCGTCGCCGCGCAGTTGCCCGACGACCATCCGGCCAAGCGGCTCGCACTCGAATACATCAAACTGTACGAGGCGAAGCAGGGCGCGGGCACGGTCTCGGCGTTCGGCTCGTATGCGTGGGACGCGGGCATGCTGCTCAATCGCGCGGTGCCTATCGCGATGAAAGCGGGCGCGCCCGGCACGCCGGCGTTTCGCGCCGCGCTGCGCGATGCGCTCGAAGGCACGAAGAATTTTTCCGACACCAACGGGCAGGTCAACATGTCGCCCAACGATCACATCGGCCTCGATCAGCGCGCGCGCGTGATGGTCGAGATCCGCGACGGCAAGTGGGTCTATCAGCCGCGCTAACCTTCAATCGACGAGACCATGAGCGATCTATCCATGTATTCGGGCTATAAGTCGCTCGAACTGCGCCGCCATCCGCATGGCGTGCTCGAAGTCGTCATGCACGGCGCGGGCGCGAACAAGAGCGGCCTGTCCACCGCCGACGCCAACATGCATCGCGAGCTCGCGGATATCTGGCGCGACATCGATCGCGATCCGGACACGCGCGTCGCGCTCATTCGCGGCGAAGGCAAGGGCTTTTCGGCGGGCGGCGATCTCGGGCTCGTCGAAGAGATGGCGAACGATTTCGACGTGCGCGCGCGGGTGTGGCGCGAGGCGCGCGATCTCGTCTATAACGTGATCAACTGCGGCAAGCCGATCGTCTCCGCGATGCACGGTCCGGCGGTCGGCGCGGGGCTGGTCGCGGGCTTGCTCGCCGATATTTCGATCGCGTCGAAGTCGGCGCGCATCATCGATGGGCATACGCGGCTCGGCGTCGCGGCGGGCGATCACGCGGCGATCGTCTGGCCGCTGCTGTGCGGCATGGCGAAGGCCAAGTACTATCTGCTGCTGTGCGAGCCGGTGAGCGGCGAGGAGGCGGAACGCATCGGGCTGGTGTCGCTCGCCGTCGACGAGAACGAACTCATGCCGAAGGCAATCGAAGTGGCGAACCGTCTGGCGCAAGGTTCGCAGACCGCGATTCGCTGGACCAAGTACGCGCTCAACAACTGGCTGCGCTCGGCGGGGCCGACTTTCGATACGTCGCTCGCGCTCGAATTCATGGGCTTCGCGGGGCCGGACGTGCACGAAGGCATGCGCTCGCTGCGCGAACGGCGCGCGCCGGATTTCCCGGGCGGCGCGCCGTTCTGAACCGCGCGAACCTCACACGAAAACAAGGAGAGTCGAATGACCGATAACGCCGGCGGCACGCCGCCCTACACGATTCCCGGTTTTCCCGGATTCGGCCAGGCCGACATGATGGGCAAGATGTGGGAACTGATGCGCCTGAATCCGTTCGCCGCCGCGATGCCCGGCGGCGGGCAGGGCATGGGCCCCTCGCTCTCGATGATGTCCGACATGCTCGCTCCGCTCACCAACATCGAAGAACTCGACAAGCGCGTGACCGACATGCGCGCCGTCGAGCACTGGCTGAAGCTCAATCTCAACATGCTGCAATCGGCGATTCAGGCGCTCGAAGTGCAGCGCGCGACGCTCGCGACGCTGCGCGCGTTCGGCGCGTTCGCTCAGACGTCCGTCGAGAGCGCGCACACCGCGGCGGCGGAGAATGCGAAGGCCGCGTCAGCCGGATGGCCGATGGGCGGCGCGGCGAAGACCGATGCCCCGAAGCAGGAAGCGTCGGGCGCCGCGCCCGCGAGCGAGGCATCGGCTGAAGGCGAAGACGCTTCGGGGCAGACTTCAGCGCCGCCGCCCGGCTTCGATCCGACCGGCTGGTGGAACGTGCTGCAATCGCAGTTCAATCAGCTTGCGCATCTCGCGATGATTCAGCCCGGCATGAGCGGCCCGCTCAACC
Organism: Caballeronia sp. AZ7_KS35; assembly: GCF_023631045.1. Taxonomy (NCBI): domain Bacteria; kingdom Pseudomonadati; phylum Pseudomonadota; class Betaproteobacteria; order Burkholderiales; family Burkholderiaceae; genus Caballeronia; species Caballeronia sp. AZ7_KS35. The sequence continues at coordinate 395,516 of NZ_JALQDV010000001.1, forward strand.
CGATGGGCGCCGCGGGCGCGCAGCCGGCCGCCGCTGGTGAGAACGCCGCGGAGCAGCCCGCCAACGACGCCGATGAAAGGCCCGACGCGGCGGCCGCGAAGAAGGCGGCCGTGCGCAAGACGGCGCCGCGCAAGAAACCCGGCTGACTACGCGCGTTCCGGCGCGCTCACTTCCCTCACTACGACCGGCGGCGCGCATAGCGCCGCCGCGCTCGCCAATTCCCCTCGACGCGCACATTTCCGTAGCCGAAACGCATCTCAGCACCGACGCACATTTCGATTTTGTCTATGATGAAAGCTTGACGGTGCGGAATCTTTGTCCATCCATCGGCGTTGGGCACGCAATCTGCATCGAATGCGATATTTCGTTCGAACCGATCTGTCCATGACAAACTCATCAGAACAAGATTTCGATTCGGATTCGATCTCCGATGGCCCCGAGCGTCCGGAACCCGTGCCGCCAAGCGCCGCAACGGCGGGCGCGACCGGCATAGGCATCGGCGCCATCGCTCAGGAGATTGGTCTGACGAAGGACACTTTGCGTGTCTGGGAGCGCCGGTATGGATTTCCGCAGCCGATGCGCACTTCCGGCGGGGAGCGGCTGTATCCGCAGGAACAGGTGACGAAGCTGCGGCTCGTGAAGCGATTGCTCGACGCGGGACATCGGCCGAGCAAAGTGCTCGGGCAATCGATCGACGCGCTGCAGCAACTGGCCGAAAGCTCGGGCGTCGGCCAGGACGCGCCGGACGCCGAGCTCGACCATCTGATCTCGCTGCTGCGCGCGGGCGCTTATGACGATTTCCGCTTCGGCCTGCTGAAGCGCGCAACGCGCGACGGCCTCGAACGCTTCGTGCTGGATGTCGCGGCGCCGCTGTCGGCGCGCATCGGCAATGCGTGGGCGGCGGGCACGTTGCAGGTCTATCACGAACATCTGTTCAGCGAGGCGATCCAGTCGACGCTGCGCACGCTGATACGTCCGCTCTCGGATGCCGTGCGCGGGCGCAACGGCCGTCCGCGCGTGCTGCTCACGACGCTTTCCGGCGAAGGTCACGGCCTCGGCATCCTGATGGCCGAGGCGATGTTCACGCTATCCGAGTGCGAATGCGTGCAACTGGGATTGCAGACGCCGCTGCACGATATCGTCGATGCCGTGTCGGTGCACAAGATCGATATCGTCGCGCTGTCGTTCACGGCGGTGCTGCCGGCGCAGTCCATTTCGAACGGGCTGACCGACCTGCGCAACCTGCTGCCGCCGCACGTCCGCATCTGGGTTGGCGGCAGCAGCCCGGCGCTGCGCCGCAAGTTCGACGACGGCGTGCATCACATCGCGGGGTTGACCCCGATCGATGAGACCGTCGCGGATTGGCGTCAATCCACCGTGCTATGATCGACGACGCCCGAAACGTCGGGCATTGGCGCGGAAATCCGCATCAAGCGCGCATCGCATCGTTGTCATGCGCGCACGTCATACTGCGCGGCCGGCGCGGTTCCGGCGGCAGTTCGGCGCCACTTGAACATACCTCAGGCACAGGTTTCGCTCCTCACCCACGGTAGAACAAGACGCACAACAGCAACATTTGCACGGGGAGTGCAGTGTTTACGCGGGACGCGACGCGTTGCCGCAGCGCCAAATGTCGCGCTTCGTTGTCGCATTTCGTCTTCGGCCGACCGAATCCCGCGTAAAATTGAAAGCTTGGCTGCTCGCGTGCAAGGCATGTCTGCACGTTCCGGCCGAAAGTCAATACAGATATAACGTCGCATAAGTGGCATCAGGGGTGGACTATGAACACCATGCTTTATCCGGAACTTTATAAATCGCTGGAATCCGTCCGCTGGGATATGGAGAAGGACATTCCCTGGGACAAATTCGATGCTTCCCTGCTCACCGACGAGCAGGCCAAAACCATCAAGATGAACGCGATCACCGAATGGTCCGCTCTTCCCGCAACCGAAATGTTCCTGCGTGACAACCACCACGACAGCGATTTCTCCGCGTTCATGAGCGTGTGGTTTTTCGAGGAGCAGAAGCATTCGCTGGTGCTGATGGAGTATCTGCGGCGCTTCAAGCCCGACATGGTGCCGAGCGAAGAAGAGCTGCACGCGGTGCGCTTCGAGTTCGATCCGGCGCCGCCGCTCGAAACGCTGATGCTGCATTTCTGCGGCGAAATCCGCCTGAATCACTGGTATCGCCGCGCGGCCGAGTGGCACACGGAACCCGTCATCAAGCACATTTATGAAACCATTTCGCGCGACGAAGCCCGTCACGGCGGCGCGTATCTGCGTTACATGAAGAAGGCGCTCGTCAACGCCGGCGACACCGCGCGTGCGGCGTTCGCGAAGATCGGCGTGCTCATGGCGTCCGCGCGCCGTACGGAAAAGCCGCTGCATCCGACCAACCTGCATGTGAATCAGGCGCTCTTCCCGCGCGACACCGTGCAGTCGCGTTTGCCCGATCCCGAATGGCTCGAGCGCTGGCTGGATGACCAGATCCGCTTCGACGACAGTTGGGAGAAGAAGGTCGTCGAGCGCATTCTGCACAACCTGTCGATTCTGTTCGAGCGTTCGTTCGTGACCGCGCAGGAACTGAATCGCTATCGCAAGGAAGTGACGCAGCGCCTGCAGGCCGCGCCGGGCGGCGGGGCTGAACAGCCGGCCTGAGTTTCGGCTTCGATGAACGGACGGCTCGCCGGTCAGCACCGGCGAGCCGTTTTGCATTTTTCCCGTGCGAAGCGCCGTGGCACAATGCGCGCTTTCAGAACATCGCAACGAGCGCCGTCATGCCCGCTATTTTCGAACGCAAGATCATCACGCGCGAAGCGCTCGCCGCCCGCCGTCCGACGCTCGCCGGTCCCGTCGTTTTCACCAACGGCGTCTTCGACATCCTTCATCGCGGCCACGTGACCTATCTCGCCGATGCGAAAGCGCTCGGCGCGACGCTCATCGTCGGCGTGAACAGCGATGCGTCGGTACGCACGCTAGGCAAGGGCGACGATCGCCCGATCAATCGGGAAGATGACCGCATGGCGCTGCTCGCCGCGCTGGAGAGCGTCGACTGGGTCGTGAAGTTCGAGGAAACGACGCCGCTGCAATTGATCGAAGCCGTGCACCCCGACGTGCTCGTGAAGGGCGGCGACTACGACATGGACAAGCTGGCCGAATCGGCACTCGTGCGCGGCTGGGGCGGCAAGGCGCTCGCCATCGCGTTCGAGCACGATCGATCGACGACCGCGCTCCTCAAGAAAGTCCGCGCGCAGAGCTGATTCGCACGCGCGCGGTCACTGCCCGAGCGGCGCGGTCTGCACGTTGGCGGCAGGCGCCGGTCCGCCGACGCGCGGCTGATCGAACGCTTCTTCGGGACTCAGCGGGCGCGTCGCGAGCGCCTCGGGATGAACCTGCTGCAATAAGTGATGCGGTTCGCGCACGCCGGCCGCGGGAAGCGGGCCGAACATGCCGCGCATGACCGCGAACATCAGCAAGTTGGCGAGAATCAGAAGGGCGATCAGCCAGCGCAGCATTCTTGGGCTCCGTCCGTCAATCAAATCAGAAAAGTCAGGATGAGTGGCGCGCCGTCGCGTCGCGCGCGATGAGCGCGAGGCCGGACAGCACGAGGGAATCGTGTCGGGTGTGCGGCACGTCGAGCGCGCCCGCGATTTCATTTGCCGCGCCGCCGCCCAGCACGAGCCGGACGTCGGCGCGCCAGTCGGCCTTGAGGTCGCGCCACGCACGCTCAATCAGGCTCGCCTGCGCGAGCAGGCATCCGGCGGATAGCGCGGCGGCGGTGTCGGTGGCGAAAAGACTGCGCGTCTGACTCAGCGCCTCACGCGCCGATGCCGCGTCGAGCGTCGGCAATTGTGCCGTATGGCTGCCGAGCGATTCCATCATCAGCGACCAGCCGGGCGCGATGAGGCCGCCGGTGAACACGCCGTCGGCGCGCAGTGCTTCGAGCGTCGTCGCCGTGCCGAAGGTCGCGACCAGCAGATGCTCGCCCGGATACGCCGCGTGCGCTGCGATCATGCCGGCCCAGCGGTCGCTGCCGAGTCGGGCCGGATCGGCATAGGTGTTGATGACGCCGCACTGCTCGGCGCGCGCGCGGACCACGGTGCGCGGCAGCGTCGGCCAGCGCGCGTCGAGCAGGCGCTGGATGCGGTTCTGTACCGGCATGCCCGCGACGTTCGAAATCCACGCGCTCGCCGGCGCGGGAAGTTCGGACCAATCGTCGAGCGCGGCGTCGTCGGCGACGGTCGAGTGATGCGCGTGCTCGAATGCGCCGTTCGCGAGCGACGCGCCGGCTTCATCGACGAGCGACCATTTGATGCGGCTGTTACCCGCATCGATGAGCAGATACGGCGCCTCGGTTCCCGACGCGTTCACGGACGTTCCTTCGCAAGGCGCAGCGTGAGTTCGCCGGTCGTGACGGCGCGCGGGCCTTCGGGCGCGTCGATCAGCAACTGGCCGCCCTCGTCGACGCCCGATGCGATGCCGCGCGTCACTTCCATGCCCTGGTCGATCAGCGCGACTTCACGTCCGGCCCACGCGTGCGCGTCGAGCCAGCGCTGGCGGAACGGCCTGAAGCCCTCGGCTTCGAAGCGCGGCAGCGCTGCGTCGAGCGCGTTGAGGAGCGCGGCGAGAGTGTCGGTAAGATTGGCGTCGGGCCATGCCCGCGCGAGCGCTGCCGGCGCGGCGCCGGGCGCGGATTGCGCGGCGAGCCGGTTGGCTTCGTCGACCTGCGCGGCGAGTTGTTCCGCGCCGTGCAGATTCATGCCGATGCCGATCACGACCGCGGTCGCGTCAGGCGTGTTCCACGCGGTTTCGATGAGAATCCCGGAGAGCTTGCCGTCGTCGAGCAGGACGTCGTTCGGCCATTTCAGCGCAGGACGCGCGGATGGCGTGAGCGGCAGGCGCGCGAGCGCATCGAGGACGGCGGTGCCGATGGCGAGACTCAGACCCGACAGCCCTTCGATCGGCCGCCGCAGCACGCAGCCGACCGACATCAGCAGCGCATTGCCCGGTTCGGCGAGCCACGCACGCCCGCGCCGCCCGCGACCGGCGGATTGCGAGTACGCGACGCGGACGACGGGTGCAGGCGTGCCGTCGCGTCGCGAGGCGCGCAACTGCTCCAAAACGTCGGCGTTGGTGGAGCCCGTTTCGTCGACGATGTCGATGGTCCAGTCGCGAGCGGGCCGCTCGGCAAGCGTCGCAAGCCGCGAGCGGTCGATGCGCCAGGGCGCGTCGGGGGCGAAGGGGGCGAAAGGAGAGGGGGTCATGGCGGGTATTGTAGCCGTGGGATGCGTGTTCGAAGCCCGTGAAACTCCGCTTCAGCGCGTCTTGTCGCTCGGATACCGCCGCCGTGCATGCAGCGAGTCCAGTACGGTGACGCGGTCCGTCGCACGGTAAACCACCAAGTAATTCGGATGAACCACCATCTCTCTGGTATTCGAGACCCTTCCGTGACGATAGATGTATGGAACATCCGCTAACGTCCGGACTGCTTCCCTGTTCATCGAAAGTAGATTGTCGGCCGCTTGCGGATCACGCTCTTCAATGTATTCGTAGATTTCCCTGAGTTGTCTCCGTGCGCGCGGCCGCCAATCAACGAGCATTCCGTGCCTTTCGCTTGGCCGCCACGAGCGCATCCATTTCCGCGAATACTTGATCGTTGGGAATCGACGGCTCCGGGTCCGCAAGTGACGCTTCTACCTCCGCGCGGAACCAGGCGTCGTGCAGTTCAGCCTCTTCGAGCGAATCGAATTCGGAGATAAGCGGGTCGAGTCGTTTGTCCATTGCGGTTGCGCCAGAGTTGTCGAAACCATGATAGGTCAGCGACTCAAGTGCACCGCAACACGGAAATTCCGATCCTTGCGCCTTCCAGCCGAAACCCGCCTGCCACCATCCCCGCGTCCCCCCGACACTCTTCGCTACAATGTCCTCTCCCCTTTAACCGCGTCTCATCGCGCCATCGATCCTTGGACTTCGACACGCCGCCGCGCCTAAGAGTGGAAGCCGGTCTGCAGGGCAAGGTGGTCCGGCTATCGGGCCAGTGGACCGCGCTCGCGCTCGCTCGAGATCGCGCGAAGAGCGGCGTCACGCGGCGTCTGCGCGCCATCGGGCGCGAGGCGATCAGCCAGTGGGATTTGCTTTCCGTCGAGCGGCTCGATCACGTCGGCGGCCAGGCGCTCTGGCGCGTGTGGGGACGCAAGATGCCCGCGACCATCGCGCTGTCCGACACGCAGCGCGAAATCTTCGAGCGCGTCGCGCTGCTCGACGCCGAACGCGAGGAACCCGAAGCCGTCGATCGCGTCGATCCGGTCACGCGGCTCGGCCAGCTCATCTTCGGTTTCTTCGATCACCTGTACGGCGGCCTCGCGATGTTCGGCGCCTTCGTGCTCGATCTCATCGGGCTGGTGCGGCGCCCGCAGCGCATTCCGTGGACGGAAATCTCCGCGAACATCTACAGCGCCGGCGCGCAGGCGCTCGCGATCACCGCGCTCGTCGCGTTCCTGATCGGCATCGTGTTGAGCTACTTGTCCGCGCAGCAGTTGCAGGCGTTCGGGGCGAACCAGTACATCGTCAATATTCTCGGGCTTTCCGTGATCCGCGAGCTCGGGCCGGTGCTTTCCGCGATTCTCGTCGCGGGCCGCTCGGGTTCGGCGATCACCGCGCAGATCGGCGTGATGCGCGTCACCGAAGAACTCGACGCGATGCAGGTCATGGGCATTCCGCATAGCCTGCGCCTCGTGCTGCCGCGCGTGATCGCGCTCGGCATCGCAATGCCGCTGCTCGTCATGTGGACCAACATCATCGCGCTGACGGGCGGCGCGCTCGCGGCGAAGCTCGTGCTGTCCATCGACATGAACTTCTTCATTCGCTCGCTGCCGTCGGTCGTGCCGATCGCGAATCTGTGGATCGGGCTCGGCAAGGGCGTCGTGTTCGGCATGCTGATCGCGCTCGCCGCGTGTCACTTCGGCTTTCGCATCAAGGCGAATTCGCAGAGTCTCGGCGAAGGCACGACGACGTCCGTGGTGACGTCGATCACCATCGTGATTCTCGCGGACGCCGTCTTCGCGATCCTGTTCCAGAACGTCGGACTCTGACCGCCATGTCGACCACGCTCGCCACCGCCGTTCGTCATCAGCCGCCGCCCGTCATCGCGGAACCGGTGATCGAAGTGCGCGATCTCACCAAGCGCTACGGGCGCACGGTGATTCACGAGCATCTGAATCTGGATGTGCGGCGCGGCGAGATCGTCGCGTTGCTCGGCGGTTCGGGCTCGGGCAAGACCACGCTCGTGCGGCAGATTCTCGGCCTCGAGTCGCCGACATCGGGCACCATTCGCGTGCTCGGCGAGGAATGGGCGCAAATGGACGACGAAACCGCGAAGATGCTGCGCACGCGCTCCGGCATGATGTTTCAGCAAGGCGCGCTGTTTTCGTCGCTGACGGTATATGACAACATCGCGCAGCCGTTTCGCGAACTCGGCAAGATTCCCGAGGACCTGATCCGCGAATTCGTGATGCTGAAGCTCGAAATGGTCGGCCTGTCGTGCAAGCACGCGAGCAAGATGCCGTCCGCGTTGTCGGGCGGAATGGTGAAGCGCGTCGGCATCGCGCGGGCGATCGCGCTCGAGCCCGAACTGCTGTTCCTCGACGAACCCACGGCCGGTCTCGATCCGAAGGCATCGGACGAATTCGTCGATCTGATCGCGACGCTGCATCGCGCGCTCGGTCTGACGGTCGTGATGGTCACGCACGATCTCGACACCATGGTCGCGCTGTCCACGCGCGTCGCGGTGCTGGCGGATCATCGCGTGCTCGTCGCGGCGCCGGTGGAAGAGGCGTGCGCGGTGGATCATCCGTTCATCCGCGAGTACTTTCTGGGGCGACGCGGCCGCCGCGCGTTGCAGGCATTGCCGTCCGAGCGCCGCGCGAAGCTGCCGCCGGCCGCGCTCGAAGATGCGCCGATCGCCGTGAACAAGTAAGCGCGAAGCGAGCGCCAAAGGAACCTGCCGATGGAAAACAAATCACACGCGTTCTGGACCGGGCTTTTCACGATCGTGCTCGTGCTGGCCATCGCGTTCGCCGTGTTCTTCTTCAACGTCGATCGCACCGTGCGCGTGCCGTACGATCTGATCGCGCGCACCAACGTGACCGGCCTCTTCACGGACGCGGCCGTGCGCTATCGCGGCCTGGGCGTCGGCAAGGTGCAGTCGATCAGCTTCGACAAGTCGCATCCGGGGCAGATCCGCATCCGCATTGTCGTCGACAAGAACGCGCCGATGACGCATTCCACGTACGCGACGCTCGGCTTTCAGGGCGTGACGGGCATCGCGTTCGTGCAGCTCGACGACACCGGCACCGATACGGCCGCGCTGGCTTCGTCGCCGCAGCACGTCGCCGAAGTGCCGATGCGTCCCGGTCTCTTCGAGCAGTTGCAGCAGCGCGGCGACATCATCCTGAAGAAGTTCGAGCGCCTTTCCGACGACGCCGACAAGTTCCTCTCCGACGACGTGCGCAATCAGCTCATGGCGACGACGAAGAGCCTGCAAACCGCCGCCGACGGCATCGCGACGCTCGCGAGCCAGGTGCAGCCCGCGACGGCGCAGTTGCCGCAGACGCTCAGGCAGATCAACACGACGCTCGCCTCGACGCATCAGCTCGTGCAGAACCTGAATCGTCCGGACGGCCCGCTCGTGTCCAACTTGAACAAGGCGGGCAAGGCCGCCGAAGACGCGGGCGCGGCGCTCGCGGACATGAACGAATCGCTGCGTTTCATCACGGCGCGCGTCGGTTTCGAGGCGTTGCCGCGCTTCTATTCGTTCAGCGACGACGTGAGCGCGGCGGCGCGTTCCGTCGATCGCGCCGCCGACGCGTTCAGCACCAATCCGCGCAGCGTGCTCTTCGGCGCGCCGCAGAAGGAGCCGGGACCGGGCGAGCCGGGCTTCGCGTGGCCGGCGAAAGCGGCGCATTGATCGGGGAAAAGATATGACGGACATCGACATGAAAGGAGCGGTCGCGGCGTTCACGCTCGGCTGCGCCGCGTTGCTCGCAGGTTGCGGATCGACGTCGACCGCGATGCCGAACGCGCATTACGACCTCGGCGCGATACCGGCTGCCAACGCAAGCGCCAGCGCCGCGCCGATGCCGCCGGTCAAAGTGCTCGCGGTGGGCGCGCCGCGCAGTCTCGAAACCGATTCGTTCGCGTATCGGCTGAGCTATGTCGATGCACAGCGCACCGGCAACTATTCGAACAGCCACTGGACGATGCCGCCCGCGCAGTTGCTGACGCAACGCCTGCGCGACGCGCTCGCGGCGCGCGGCCCGGTTCTGTCGGGCGCCGATCCGGTGCGCGCCGTGCCGCTGCTCGAAGTCGAGCTGACGAGCTTCGAACAGGTCTTCGATGCGCCCGAGCAAAGCCGCGGCCTCGTGTCGGTGCGCGCGACGCTCACGCAGCAAGGCCGCGTCGTCGGCCAGCGCAGCTTCGCCGCGAGCGCGCCCGCGCCGAGCGCCGATGCCCCCGGCGGCGCGCGGGCGCTCGCGGCTGCATCGGACGATGTGATCGCGCAACTTTCCGCGTGGCTCGCCGCGCAGCCGCTCTCCGCGTCACGATGATCTTCCGCCCAGCATCGAAGCGTCCGGGCGGCTCATGACGATCAAGCAATGGCAGCGTCGCCCGTCGGCGTTCTCCCGGCAGGCGCTCGCCGCGTATGCGGCGCTCGTCGTCTACGGTTCGCTTTATCCGTTTTCCGGCTGGCGCTCGCTCGGATTGAGCCCGCTCGCGTATCTCACCGATCCGCTGCCGCAATATCTGACCGTTTTCGATGTCGTGACCAACGTGCTCGGCTACATGCCGCTCGGCGCGCTGATCGTGCTCGCGCTCTATCCGCGTCTGCGCGGCACATTCGCGGTCGGCGCGGCGCTCATCGGCGGCGCGCTGCTCTCCGGCGCGATGGAAGCGATCCAGACGTATCTGCCGACGCGCGTCGCCTCGAACCTCGATCTCGCCGCGAACGCGTTCGGCGCGCTCGTCGGCGGCATGCTGATCGCGCCCGCGACGAGCGCGCTTCTCGATCGCGGCCTGTTGCGGCGCATCCGCTTTACGTGGTTCGAGCGCGACGCGGCGTATGTGCTCGGGCTGACGGCGCTCTGGCCGTTCGCGGCGATGTTCCCCGCGCCGTATCTCTTCGGCGGCGGCGATCTTCCGCGCGTGCTGTGGGACGAGCTCGACCCGGCGATGCAGGACGCGATTCTCGCGTGGACGCCCGCCGCGTGGGACATCGAAAGCTGGCCGGACCGGCTCGGCGCGCTTCTGCCGGACGACGCCTGGGAAGCGCTGATCACATCGACGAGCCTGTTCGCCGCGCTCGTGCTCGCGACGCTGCTCACGCGGCAGCGCGCGCCACGCATCCGGCTGATGCTCGGCCTGATCGCGATGACGATCTTCGCGAAAGCGGGCGCAAGCTTTCTGCAGTCGCGCGCGGGCCTGACCTTCGACTGGGCGACGGACGGCGCGCTGGAAGGCATCGCCATCGCGACGATCGCGGGCGTGCTGTCGGTCGCGTTGCCGCGCGGCTTGCGCGCGGCGCTCGCGGGCGGGGCGCTCGTGATCTCGCTCGCGCTCATCAATCTGCTGCCGGTGAATCCGTATTTCGACATCGTGCTCGCCGACTGGCGGCAGGGTCGCTATCTGCATTTCAACGGGCTTGCGCACTGGCTCGCGTGGGTGTGGCCGTACGCGGCGCTCGGCTGGCTCGCTTCGGCGGCGGAGCGCGCGTGGCTCGCGCGGCGGCGCGCGCGCAAGGCGGGGCGCTCGGCCTGATACGGCGGGCACGAACATCGCTGGCTATAATCGACCGACACTCTCATCGCACCCGCTCATGGATTCCTTCTACAAGTACCACGTGTTCTTCTGCCTGAACCAGCGCGAAGCCGATGCGGCGCGTCCGAGCTGCGCGAACTGCAACGCGCAGGCCATGCAGGAATACGCTAAAAAGCGCGTGAAAAAACTGGGTCTCGCGGGCGAAGGCAACGTGCGGATCAACAAGGCCGGCTGCCTCGACCGCTGCGAACTCGGGCCGGTCGTGGTCGTGTATCCGGAAGGCACCTGGTACACGTATGTCGATGAAACCGACATCGACGAGATCGTCGATTCGCATCTCGCCAACGGCAAAATCGTCGAACGTCTTCTGATCGATCAACCCGCATGAACGCGCAAACCGAAAAGTTTCTCATCGACGGTCCGGTCGGCAAGATCGAATGCGCGCTCGACAAGACCGACAGCGCGCCGCGCGGCATCGCGCTCGTCGCGCATCCGCATCCGCTTTTCGGCGGCACGATGGACAACAAGGTCGCGCAGACGCTCGCGCGCACGTTCGTCCAGCTCGGCTACACGACGTATCGCTCGAACTTTCGCGGCGTCGGGCAGACGGGCGGCGAGCATGACAACGGCATCGGCGAACAGGACGATCTGCTCGCGCTGATCGATCACATGCGCGCGCAGCCGGGTCAGGCGGACGTGCCGATCGTGCTCGCGGGCTTTTCGTTCGGCACCTTCGTGCTGTCGCACGTCGCGAAGCGCATGCGTGATGCCGGCAAGGACATCGAGCGCATGGTGTTCGTCGGCACGGCGGCGAGCCGCTGGGAAGTCGCGGCCGTGCCCGACACGACGCTCGTGATCCACGGCGAAGTCGACGACACCGTGCCGATTCAATCCGTCTACGACTGGGCGCGGCCGCAGGAGCTGCCCGTCGTCGTGATTCCGGGCGGCGAGCATTTCTTCCATCGCAAGCTGCATATCCTGAAGCGCGTGATCGTCGACGCGTGGCGTTGAGCGCATCGCTCGTCATCGATCGGCAAAAGCGGCTAAGCGCAGCCTGAAAAACGTTAAAACGAGCGGCAACCGCGCAGATTCCAAGGAAAACGGAAGCGGCCCGCGCGTATAATGGCGCAGAATTTTTTCACGGATTCCGGCCGCGCGACGTTGCATTCGACGTATCGCGGCCGTCGAAACCCCGGCTTCTGAGAACCGTTTTTGCGTCCGTCTGTCGAACGAGCGCTTTTCGCCGCGGCGCCGCGCGTGCCGCTGTCCTGGCGAAATGCCCGACCGACAGCGACGGTCAGCCTGTTCAACCCGTGCTTCGCCGATCATCCGATCCTCGATCGTCATCGTCGCAGCGTGCTTTTTCCGCCGATCGATCCTATGCGCTTTGTCCCTTCCGGCCTGTCTTTTCCTTCCGTTTCCGTTTCCGCAAAAGCCGTTTTCGTTCTGCCCGCCGTGCTGGCGGCGGCGAGCGCTTTCGCCCAGGTTCCGCCGCCCGACGTGACGGCCCGTTCGTGGGTGCTCGTCGACGCCACCAGCAATCAGGTGCTCGCCTCGGGCAATCCCGATGAGCGCGTCGAGCCGGCATCGCTCACCAAGCTGATGACCGCGTATCTCGTCTTCGATGCGTTGAAGTCGAAGAAGATCAACATGGATCAGACCGTCATGCCGAGCGAGGCCGTGCGCCGCGTGCGCACCGACGAGTCGCGCATGTTCATCGAGGCGAACAAGCCCGTCACCGTGCACGATCTCGTGTACGGCATGATCGTGCAGTCGGGCAACGACGCGGCCATCGCGCTCGCGGAACTCGTCGGCGGCAGCGAAGGCAACTTCGTCACGCTGATGAACGCGGCGGCGAAGCGCATCGGCATGACGCACACGAATTTCGCCGATGTGAACGGCATGCCCGATCCGCAGCACTACACGACCGCGGGCGATCTCGCCGTGCTGTCGACGCGCCTGATCCGCGACTTCCCCGAGTACTACAGCATCTTCTCGGTGAAGGACTTCACGTACAACAAGATCAAGCAGCCGAACCGCAATCGCCTGCTGTGGCTCGATCCGACCGTCGACGGCCTCAAGACCGGCCACACGAAGGCCGCCGGCTACTGCCTGATCGCGACCGCGAAGCGTTCGCTCGTCGGCGTGCCCGACGCGAGCCGCCGCCTCGTCGCCGTGATGATGGGCGAGCCGAAAGAACACAACCGCGTGCAGGACAGCCTGAAGATGCTGAACTACGGCTACACCGCGTACGACGCGCTGCGTCTGTACAAGGCGAATCAGGTGATCGATTCGCCGCGCGTGTACAAGGGCGCGGCCGACAACGTGCAGGCGGGCGTCACGACGGATCAGTACATCACCGTGCCGAAGGGCTTGGGCGAGAAGGTCAAGCCGACGGTCACGCACGACAATCTGATCGTCGCGCCGATCAAGAAGGGCCAGCAGATCGGCAGCGTCAAGATGATGGCCGATGGCAAGGAAGTCGCGCAGTTCCCGCTCGTCGCGTTGCAGGATGTGCCGGAAGCGGGCATCTTCGGCCGCCTGTGGGATTCGGCGCTGCTCTGGTGGCAAAAGCGTAAGTAAGGAGCCTGTGATGAGCCAAGCCGAAGCATTCGATCCGACGGTCTATCTGAACGGCGAGTGGGGACCGCTTTCCGAAGCGCGCATTCCCGTGCTCGATCGCGGTTTCATCTTCGGCGACGGCGTGTACGAAGTCGTGCCGCTCTACGCGCAAGCCGACGGCGCGCGTCTGCCGTTCCGCCTGAAGCAGCATCTCGCGCGGCTCGATCGCAGTCTCGGCAAGATTCGCATCGGCAATCCGTTCGATGACGCCGGCTGGCGCGCGCTGATCGATCGCGTCGTCGCGGAGAACGCCGGCGCGGGCGATGCGCTCGTCTACATCCAGGTGACGCGCGGCGTCGCCAAACGGCGCGGGCACGCGTTCCCGTCGGGCATCGTGCCGACCGTGTTCGTCATGCTCGGCCAGCTCGTGTTCCCGAGCGCGGCGGATCGCGCGCGCGGCGCGGTCGCCGTCACCGCCGAAGACAAACGCTGGCTGCATTGCGACATCAAATCGGTGTCGTTGCTCGGCAACGTGCTGATGGCGCAGCACGCCGCCGAAAACGACGCGCTCGAAACCATTCAGTTGCGCGACGGCTTGCTTACCGAGGGTTCGTCCTCAAATGTGTGGATCGTGAAGGGCGGCACGCTGCTGGGCGCGCCGCGCGGACCGCGCATTCTCGAAGGCATCCGCTACGGGCTCATCGAGGAACTGGCGCGCGAGGCGGGTATCGCGTTCGAGGAGCGCGACATCACCGAAGCAGAATTGCGTTCGGCGGACGAAATCATGATCAGCTCGGCGACGAAGGAAGTCATGCCGGTCACGACGCTCGACGGCAAGAGCGTCGGCGACGGCCGCCCCGGTCCGGTCTATGCTGCACTGTACGACGCCTACCAGCGGGCCAAAGCGCGCGAATTCGCCGACGAGGCGAAGCGCGGCAAGTGAAGGAGAAAGACATGACCGACAAGCCACAAGCTACCGATCCGACCGACAGCGCCAAGCACAGCGCCGACGAGCTTTTCGATTTTCCCTGCGATTTCCCGATCAAGGTGATGGGCAAGACGCATCCGGAATTCCACGACACGATCGTCGATGTGCTCAAGGCTTTCGACAAGGATTTCGACGCGTCGCGTGTGGAGTCGCGCCCGTCTTCGGGCGGCAACTACACCGGTCTCACCTGCACCGTGCGCGCGCAGAATCGCGCGCATCTCGACGATATCTATCGCGCGCTCACCGGCCATCCGATGGTCAAGGTAGTGCTTTGATCTTGCCCGCGGGCGCATCGCACACCGCCGGCGTGCGCTCGTAGAGCAGCCTGAACTGCTCCGCTTCCTCGAAAACCCACTCCCTGAACGCGTGGACGCGCTTCGTCTGAAGCAGCGCGGTCGGGCACACGAAGTAATACTTCCACGGACTCGGCCCTTCGACATTGAAAAGCCGCACGAGCCGTCCCGCGATGATTTCCTGCATCGCGAGCGAACGGCGCACGAGCGCGATGCCCTGACCGTCGATCGCCGCCTGCAGCAAATTCGACGAATCCTCATACAAGACGCCGCGCTTCGGTTCGGGCAGATCGGTGAGTCCCGCGGCGTCGAACCACGGACGCCAGAGCTCGTCGTCCGAGCGCAGAAGCGGCAGCTTTTCCAGATCGCGCGGCACGCGGGGCAGCGCGCCGCCGCGAAAGTTCGGTGAGCACGCCGGGAAAAAAACCTCGTCGAGCAATTCCTCGGTGTGCAGACCCGCGTACTTGCCGTAGCCGAAACGCAGCGCCACGTCCGCGTCGTCGCGGTTGAAATCGATGAGCGAGGCTGTCGTCAGCAGTTCGAGATCGATATCCGGATGCTGCTCGATGAATCTGCCGACGCGCGGCGTCAGCCAGCGGGCGGAAAACGACGGAATCGTCGATACGATCAGCCGCCGGTCGCGATCGCCGGAGCGGATGCGGCGCGTCGATTCCGCCAGCGCGACGAGCGCCGAGCGCACTTCCGCCGCGTACTGCCGGCCGCGATCGGTGAGACGCACGCGTTTGCCGTCGCGCGCGAACAGCGACACGCCGAGCTCCGACTCCAGCGCGCGAATCTGATGACTGACCGCGCCGTGCGTGACGAAAAGCTCGTCGGCGGCGCGGGAAAAGCTCTCGTGACGGGCGGCGGCTTCGAAGGCGCGCAGCGCGTTCAGGGCGGGAAGCTGGCGGAGGTCCATATGGATTGTCGGCGGTGTCGTTGTCAATACAGCTCACATAGCAGTGAAAATTGATCGTTTTGCCTGATGCCTTGTCACGCCTAGGATTGTAGTCATCGAAACGTTCGCTTGGCGGAGTGGATCATGCGAGAAATATCAACAAGCGTCACCTTCGAAATCAAGCCCGGCGAAACCGTGCCGATGAGAATTGCGCGCGGCACGCGTCTCATGGTCCACGGCAGTCCCGTCTGGGCGACGCGAAGCAACGACATCGAGGATTACTGGCTCGTGCCCGGCGACAATCTCAAGCTGCGCGAGCGCGAGCGGCTCTGGCTTTCCGTCGAGGGCGACCGTCCGGCCTATGTCGTCTTCACGATCCTGCCGCGCTGCGACGAACGCGCGATGCACTGGGTTTCGACGCGCATCGAGCGTCTCGCGCAGCGGTTGCGCTCCGGATGGAGAACCGTCTGACCCCAAGTATTCGCATTTGCCATCGAAGGCATGCGAATTCACCATCGGCGGGCATGGGGCTATTTCGGTAAACTACCGGCACCATGTCCGCCACACCGCTCGCCATCCCACAAGCAATCCACGACGCGCCCGCCACCGTGCTCAGTTCCGGTGACTTTCCGGTCGCGTTGCGCTGGCGCGGTCTCGAACTGTACAGCCAGAGCTTCGACGCGATGCGCGCCTTCACCGACGCCCGCACGCCCGAAACACAGGACGAAATCTGGCTCGTCGAGCATCCGCCCGTCTTCACGCTCGGTCTCGCGGGCGATCCGGCGCATCTGCTGCTCGCCGAAAGCGGCATTCCGCTCGTAAAGGTGGATCGGGGCGGACAGATCACGTATCACGGGCCGGGGCAGATCGTCGCTTATCTGCTGATCGACCTGCGCCGCCGCAAGCTCATGGTGCGCGAGCTGGTGCGGCGCATCGAAGAGGCCGTGATCGAAACCCTCGCGACGTATAATCTCGCGACCGACCGCAAGGCCGGCGCGCCGGGCATTTACGTGGCGCGGCATCCTCAAGGCGCGAACGATCGTACGCAGGCGCATGAAGGCGCGAAGATCGCCGCGCTCGGACTCAAGATTCGCAACGGCTGCAGTTATCACGGTGTGAGCCTCAATGTGCGAATGGACTTGCAGCCGTTCCTCGCAATCAACCCGTGCGGCTACGCGGGGCTCGAAACGGTCGACATGGCGACGCTCGGCGTCGCGGCCGACTGGCGCGACGTAGCTCTCGTGCTGGCCGAACGGCTGGCACTTCAAATCGGCGGCCTCCCCGCAATTGCCGCTGCAACAACCGGATCGACCGAATGACTGACGCAACCGCAAACCTGGCTGGCGACACCGCCGCTTCTGCTTCGTCGCCCACCGCTTACGACGCCACTGCAAAGCAGAAGGCACAGGCGAAGACATCGCGCATTCCGATCAAGGTCATTCCGATCGAGAAGCTGAAGAAGCCGGAGTGGATTCGCGTACGCACCGCGACGGGCAACTCGCGCTTCAACGAGATCAAGAAGATCCTGCGCGAGCACAGTCTTCATACGGTTTGCGAGGAAGCGAGCTGCCCGAACATCGGCGAATGCTTCGGCAAGGGCACCGCGACGTTCATGATCATGGGCGACAAGTGCACGCGCCGCTGCCCGTTCTGCGATGTCGGACACGGCCGCCCCGATCCGCTGGACGCCGACGAGCCGCTGAATCTCGCGCGCACCATCGGCGCGCTGAAGCTGAAATACGTGGTGATCACGTCCGTCGATCGCGACGATCTGCGCGATGGCGGCGCCGCGCACTTCGTCGAGTGCATCAGGCAGGTTCGCGAGCATTCGCCGGAAACGCGCATCGAAATTCTGACGCCGGACTTCCGCGGGCGTCTGGATCGCGCGATCGGCATTCTGACCGCCGCGCCGCCCGATGTGATGAACCACAACCTCGAAACGGTGCCGCGTCTCTACAAGGAAGCGCGTCCGGGTTCGGATTATCACCATTCGCTGAAGTTGCTGAAGGACTTCAAGGCGCTGCATCCGGAAGTCGCGACGAAATCGGGCCTGATGGTGGGTCTCGGCGAAACGGAAGAGGAAATTCTTCAGGTGATGCGCGACCTGCGCGCCCACGACGTCGACATGCTGACGATCGGGCAGTATCTGCAGCCTTCGGAGCATCATCTGCCGGTGCGGGCGTACGTGCATCCGGATACCTTCAAGATGTACGAGGAAGAGGCGTACAAGATGGGCTTCACGCACGCGGCGGTCGGCGCGATGGTGCGCTCGAGCTATCACGCGGATGTGCAGGCGCATGGGGCGGGCGTGGTTTGACGCCGGTTTCGCCCTTCCGCTGAGAGAAAACCCACCGGAGACGGTGGGTTTTTTGTTTCTCGTAATCGAGGCGCTAACCGTCCAGAACCCCGGACGCCCGCATTCCGGATTTCCGGAATCCCGGATTCGAAGCCGCCAGCCGCTCAGAAAACTCCCATAGAATCATCGGCTTAAGCGAAACTTAAACCTGGCATTGCCCTTGCGATACAAACGGCACGGCCCATGAGCCGCCCATAAAAGTCAAGGAGACAAGCCGATGACCCCTCTCGCATCCAAACGTCCCTGATCCGTCGACGAAGCGGCTATCGCCCATCGACGCGTTCAGACGTGCCCACACACGCCCGCCCCGCGTCAACGCTCGCCGCTGGCCGTACTTCCGCCAAATGCTTGTTATCGCCTGGAAACATCGTGAAAAAACCCATCCATAAAGTCCTGTACGTGCAGGTGATCGTCGCGATCATCATCGGCATCGCGCTCGGGCACTTCTATCCCTCGCTCGCCACCGACATGAAGCCGCTCGGCGACGGGTTCATCAAACTCATCAAGATGGTCATCGGCCCGATCATCTTCTGTACCGTCGTGACCGGCATCGCCGGCATGGAAGACATGAAGAAGGTCGGCCGCGTCGGCGGCAAGGCGCTGCTGTACTTCGAAGTCGTGTCGACGTTCGCGCTGATCCTCGGTCTCGCCGCGACGCACCTCCTGCGGCCGGGCGTCGGCTTCAACGTCGATCCTTCGACGCTCGACCACAAGGCCGTCGATTCCTTCGCGACGAAGGCGCACGGCCAGAGCACGGTCGATTTCTTCCTGCACATCATCCCGGACACGCTGGTGTCGGCGTTCGCGCAGGGCGAAATCCTCCAGATCCTGCTGATCGCGCTCCTGTTCGGCGCGGTGCTCGCGCATATCGGCGAGCGCGGCAAGGTCGTGACGACGTTCATCGAAGGTCTGTCGAGCATCCTGTTCGGCATGGTCGGCATCATCACGAAGCTCGCGCCGATCGGTGCGTTCGGCGCGATGGCGTTTACCATCGGCAAGTACGGCATCGGTTCGCTGCTGCCGATGCTCAAGCTCATCGGCACGTTCTATCTGACGTCGATCGTCTTCGTCGTCGTGGTGCTCGGTGCGATCGCGCGCATGGTGGGCTTCAACATCCTGAAGTTCATCGCGTACATCAAGGAAGAAATGCTGATCGTGCTCGGCACGTCGTCGTCGGAAGCCGCGCTGCCGCAACTGATGCTCAAGCTCGAAAAGCTCGGCTGCTCGCGTTCGGTCGTGGGTCTCGTCGTGCCGACAGGCTACTCGTTCAACCTCGACGGCACCAACATCTACATGACGATGGCCGTGCTGTTCATCGCGCAGGCGACCAACACCGATCTCTCGTGGGGCCAGCAACTGACGCTGCTCGCCGTGACGATGCTCACGTCGAAGGGCGCTTCCGGCGTGACCGGCGCAGGCTTCATCACACTGGCCGCGACGCTCGCCGTCGTGCCGACGATTCCGCTCGCGGGCATGGTGCTGATTCTCGGCATCGACCGCTTCATGTCGGAATGCCGCGCGCTGACGAACATCGTCGGTAACGGCGTGGCGACGGTCGTCGTGTCGGCATGGGAGAAGGAGCTGGATCGCAGCAAGCTGAAGGCGGCGTTGTCGCGCGACGTCGACGTGACCGACGCCGAAGAAGCGAAGTCGGTCTGAATCCGCACTGAAGCCGGAAGCGATCATGCAAGCGGCGAAGCCTCAGTCCGCGAGTGCTTCGCCGCAGTCGTTTCCGGCGCCTGATTCGCCACAAGCCTATGACACAATGGCAGATCCTCTTTCGCGGGAATCTGCTCACGTGTCGCGCCGCATCGTCGTGTTCTTCGCGCTTTTCGCCGCGCTCGTGGCGTGCTGCGCGCTCACGTGGCATCTCGCGTGGCAAAGCGGCATCGACGAGTTGAGGCTCAACGCCGCCGCGCGCGTCGATCGCACGACGAACACGCTCAAGAGCACGCTAGACCGCTACGAATATCTGCCTTATCTGCTGTCGCGGCATCCGGTCGTGCAGGACGCGCTCGATCATCCGGATCGTGCGAACGTCGAGCGCGCGAACCGTTATCTCGAGGACCTCAACGCGCGCTCGCACGCCACCGTCACGTATCTGATCCGCGCAAACGGCATCGCGGTTGCCGCGAGCAACTGGAACGCGACGGACAGTTTCGTCGGCGTGGACTACAACTTCCGGCCGTATTTCATCGACGCGATGAAGGGCAGCACCGGCCGTTTCTTCGGCATCGGGACGATCTCGACCGAGCCCGGCTACTACATCTCGCAACCGGTCTATCGCGAGGGCACGAAAGAGATCATCGGCGTCGCGGTCGTGAAGCTGAATCTCGAATGGCTGCAAGGCGCGGACGCATCCGAGCCGCTCATCGTCACCGACGATCACGGCGTCATCTTTCTCTCGTCCGTGCCCGCGTGGAAATATCACACGGTGCGGCCGCTGCCGCAGAACGTCGAGGCGTCCGTCTATGCGACGCGCCAATACGCGCAACAGGCGATCACGCCGCTGCCGATGACTATCGTAAAGACGCTCGAGGGCGGCGCGCAGATCGTGCGCGTCGGCGGCGGCGGGCGAGACGGACACCATGCGCCGGCGTTTCTCGCGACGCATCGCTCCATCGGCGAACCCGACTGGCAACTGATCACGATGGCCGCGCTCGATCCCGTCGAGAGCGGCGCGCAGATCGCGGTCATCGTCACCGCGCTCGTATTCGTCTCGCTGTGCCTGCTCGCGTTCTACTGGCGCATGCGGCGCGCGCGCGTGCGCGAGATGATCCGCAGCCGGGAGATGTTGCAGACCGCGTATGCCGAATTGAATCAACGCGTCGCGGAGCGCACGGCGGATTTATCGGAAGCGAACGCGCAACTCACGAAGGAAGTGAACGAGCGCACGCGCGCCGAACAGGATCTGCGCGCCGCGCACGACGAGCTCATTCAGGCGAGCAAGCTCGCCGCGCTCGGCCAGATGGCGGCGGGCATCACGCATGAACTGAATCAGCCGCTCGCCGCGTTGCGCAGTTTTTCCGACAACACTCGCGTGCTGATCGATCGCGGCGATCAGGCGGCGGCGCGCGAGAATCTCGAAGCGATCGCGTCGCTGACCGAGCGCATGGGCAACATCACGAATCAGCTGAAGTTGTTCGTCACGAAGGCGCGGCCGAAGAATGCGCGCGCCGACGTCGCGCGGGCGCTGCGCCAAGTGTTCTCGATGCTGCGTCCGCGCATGAAGAACGTCGTCATCGATATCGCGCCGGAACTCGCCGAAGGCAGCGCGCCGATCTTCGTGCGTTGCGAGGACTTGCGGCTGGAGCAGGTGCTCATCAACCTGATCGGCAACGCGCTCGATGCAGTCGCGTCGTGCGACAGGCCGCGCATCGTCATCGAACTGAATGGCCACGCGGATACGATCGAGCTCATCGTGCGCGACAATGGTCCCGGCATTCCCGTCGATGCGCTGCCGAAACTCTTCGAGCCGTTCTTCACGACGAAGGAAATGGGGCAGGGACTGGGCCTCGGGCTTGCGATTTCATCGGCGATCGCGCGCGATTACGGCGGCACGCTCGTCGCGCGCAATCGCGAGGCGCCGATCGTCGCGGACGGTCCCGAAGGCGGCACCCAGGCGGACGCCGATCATTCGCACGGCGCGGAGTTCGTGCTGACTTTGCGGCGCGCTTGAAAACACAGTTGGAGCAACACATGACCACCGGTTTGCAGGTGATCTTCATCGAGGACGACGAACTCGTGCGCCGCGCGAGCGTGCAGAGCCTGCAACTCGCGGGCTTCGACGTGATCGGGCACGGCAGCGTCGAATCCGCCGCGCGCGCGATCGACGCGAGTTTCCCCGGCGTGATCGTGAGCGATATCCGCTTGCCCGGCGCGAGCGGCCTCGATCTGCTCGCGCAATGCCGCGAGCGTGCGCCCGAAGTGCCGGTCATTCTCGTCACCGGCCACGGCGACATCTCCATGGCCGTGCAGGCGATGCGCGACGGCGCCTACGACTTCATCGAAAAGCCGTTCGCGTCCGAGCGCCTGATCGAAGCGGTGCGCCGCGCGCTGGAGCGCCGCACGCTCGTGCTCGAGAACCAGGCGCTGCGGCGCGAGCTGGCGGGCGCGGGGCAGAGCCGCATCATCGGGCGCAGTCTCGCGATCGAGCAGGTGCGCCGGCTGATCGCGAACATCGCGCCGACGGATGCCTCCGTGCTCATCAACGGCGATACGGGCGCGGGCAAGGAACTCATCGCGCGCAGCCTGCACGACATGTCGCCGCGTCGCGACAAGCCGTTCATCGCGGTGAATTGCGGCGCGCTGCCGGAGCAGATGTTCGAATCGGAGATGTTCGGCTACGAGGCCGGCGCGTTTACGGGCGCGCAGAAGCGGCGTATCGGCAAGCTGGAGCATGCGTCGGGCGGCACGCTCTTTCTCGATGAAATCGAGAGCATGCCGCTGTCATTGCAAGTGAAACTGCTGCGCGTATTGCAGGACGGCGTGCTGGAGCGGCTCGGCTCGAATCAGCCGGTGCGCGCGAATCTGCGCGTCGTCGCGGCGGCGAAGGGCGACATGAACGAACTCGTCGCCGATGGCACGTTCCGACGCGACTTGCTGTATCGGCTGAACGTGGTGACGATCACGCTGCCGCCGCTCAACGAGCGGCGCGAAGATATCGTGCCGCTCTTCGAGCATTTTCTGCTCGATGCGGCCGTGCGCTACGAGCGGCCCGCGCCGCTCATCACGGATCGTCAGCGTGCCGAACTGATGCAGCGCGACTGGCCGGGCAACGTGCGCGAGTTGCGCAACGCGGCGGATCGCATGGTGCTCGGCATTCTCGACGACAGCCGTGCGGCGGCGGCGCTCGACACATCGACGCAATCGCTCAAGGAACGCACCGAGCAGTTCGAGCGCGCGGTGATCGGGCAGGCGCTGGAGCAGTGCGGCGGCGCGGTCGCGGTGGCGGCGGATCGGCTGCAGCTCGGCAAGGCGACGCTGTACGAGAAGATCAAGCGATACGGAATCGTCGTGAAAGGCGATTCGTCCGAGCGATAAAAAAGCCCGCTGGTTGTCGCCAGCGGGCTGCGTGTTTCGCGTAAAGGCGTTCAGGCCGAACCGAGCGCCTTGTCGAGCAGTTGATCCAGTTCCGCGAACGTCGGCTCGCCGACATAGCGCTTCAAAATCTTCCCGTTCTTGTCGATGACAAAGGTCGTCGGCGTCAGTTGCACGTTGCCGAACTGCTTGGCGGCGCTGCCGTCGTCCATCGCGACCTTGAACGGCAACTTGCGCGTCTGCGCGTAGTTGTTGACGTACATCGGCGCGTCGTAGTTCATCGCGACCGCGACGAACTCCAGGCCGCGGCCCTTGAATTTGTTGTACGTGTCGATCATCTGCGGCATTTCCTTCATGCATGTCTCGCAGCTCGTCGCCCAAAAATTTACGAGATAGACCTTGCCCTTCAGATCGCCCGACGTCGAAATCTTCTGTCCCGAAAGCAGCGTGAAGGTCGCGTCCGGCACTTTCTGCTGGCCGCCGAAGGCGAAATACCCGGTGCAGGCGATCACGCCCGCGACGAGCGCCATCACGATGTAACGCAGCGGACTCTTCGCGCGCGTGGATGTTTCTTGCGTGGCTTGGGACATGGGAACCTCGGATGGCGCTCCGGCGAACGGAACGGAGACTGCTGCGTATTTTAGCGCCAATTTCGGGATGCGTTCGTGACGCGCCGATAAGCCCGGCATCGCAGCGCGATAATGATGGTTTTCACGCAGCGATTCCTCATGAAACGAGTTTTCCCCGTGTTTCCTGTCCGTTTGCGGCGCGCGGCCGCGCGCTTTCTTCCGAATATTGCTTCCGCCAACAAGCTGATGTGCGCAACTGTCACATGCGGCGCATTGCTCGCGTGCACGCCCTCATACGACTGGCGCACCGTGACGAACAACGACGACGGCTACGAAGTGACGCTGCCCGCGAAGCCGCGTTCCGAGGAGCGCAAGATCGACATCGCAGGCCGGTCGATGACGATGCGCATGCAGACCGCAGAAGCCGGCGACGCCGTGTTCGCCGTCGGCACGGTCGTGCTGCCGAGCGCCGATCCGCAATTGCAGCGCGCGACACTCGATTTCCTCCAGCAAGGTCTCGCCCGCAACGTGAATGCGAAGCCCGAGGCGCGTGCGACGCAGATCGACCTCGCGGCGGGCGGACGCGTGTTGGGCAGCGAGATCGAGGTGAAGGGCGAAGGCGGGGAGAAGCGCGAGTCGCGGACGATTCACGCGCGCTTCGTGGCACGCGGCGCGCACGTCTATCAACTGGCGATCGTGTCAGACAAGACGACGCCGACCGAGCAGGCCGAGCAGTTCTTTTCGTCCTTCAAACTGTTTTAGAGGAAGGCCTCGAATTCTGCAGGCACTAACTTAAGAAGTGTCTTAGTGTGTCGGAAATAGCCGAAGTTCCTTCCGAAGTTTACGCGCTAATTCTCGGATTCGTATGGACTTTTTGCGCTATCCACAATGTCTGTGGATAACTTTGTGGAAAACAGTGTGTGGTAGCGCTCAAAAGCCCGACTCATGCGGTTTACGTTAGTTTGCCTTCGTTCGCGGCAAGTTAAATAATTCAATAAAATCAATGGTCTGTGGAATGTGACGAAAACCGGGGTTTGATCAGACGAAGGGCCGCCCCGGATCGCTTCAGTGTGCATAAGTCAAGTCTTGACAAGTAATTTTCCGCTTAGCATCGCGCGGACCACCCCGCGTCCGCGCTGGCTTCAGGCGATCGACAGCGCCCGGCGGTACTGAACGGCTTCCGCGACATGGGACGCGTCGGGCATATCGGCGCCGGCGAGATCCGCGATCGTCCGCACGACCTTCAGCACGCGGTAGTACGCGCGCGCGGACCAGCCGAAGCGCTCGCCCGCAGCGCGCAGCAAGGCTTCACCGGCGGAATCGGGGCGGCAGACGGCGTCGGCTTCGCGGCCGTCGAGATCGCGGTTGATCTTGCCCTGACGCTGCGTCTGTATGTCGCGGGCCGCCGCGACCCGCGCCGCGACGACGGCGCTCGACTCGCCGCGCTCGGTGCCGCGCGCCGACAGTTCCGCGGGCGAGAGCGCCGGCAACTCGATCTGAATGTCGATGCGATCCATCAGCGGACCCGACAGCTTGCGCAGATAACGCGCGGCGACATCGGGCGAGCAGCGGCAGCGCGCGCTCGGGTCGCCGCGCCAGCCGCACGGACATGGATTCATCGCGGCGACGAGCTGGCAGGCCGCCGGAAATTCCGCCTGCTGTGCGGCGCGCGAAATCGTGATCTGGCCGACTTCGAGCGGCTCACGCAGGGTTTCCAGCACTTTTCGGTCGAATTCGGGCAGCTCGTCGAGAAACAGGACGCCGAGATGAGCGTGATCTCGCCCGGCTGCGGCGGATTGCGCCCGCCGACGAGCGCCGCCGCGCTCGCCGAATGATGCGGCGCGCGGAACGGCCGTCGCCGCCACTGCTCGGGCGTAAAGCCGAGCGAACTCGCCGAAAGGATCGCGGCGGAGGTGAGCGCTTCGTCGTCGTTCATCGGCGGGAGCAGGCCGGCCAGGCGCGCGGCGAGCATCGACTTGCCCGCGCCGGGCGGACCGACCATCAGCATGGTATTCCGATAGGACCCCGGCTATACTACGTACATGAAAGCTTATTCTTACCTTCGCTTCTCGACCCCGGAGCAGGCTCAGGGTGACTCCTTCAGGCGTCAGACTGCATTGGCAGAAGCCTACGCGGTGGAACACGGTCTGGAGCTTGACACCGGCCTCCGCTTCGCTGACCAAGGGGTTTCGGCCTTCCGTGGGAAGAATGCCGCCACGGGGGCGTTACGGCTCTTTCTCAGGGCTGTGGAGGATGGCGATATCGACTCCGATTGTTTCCTTTTGGTGGAGTCGTTGGACCGTATCTCTCGCAGTGTCGTCACCGAGGCTCAAGGGCTATTCCTGAGCATCATCAGCATGGGCGTAACTCTGGTGACGTTGGCGGACCGAAAGGAATACAGCAAAGCGGCCATCGACCGTAACCCAATGGACCTCATCATGTCGCTGCTGGTCATGATCCGCGCTCACGAAGAGTCGCTGACTAAATCCACACGGCTGAAACAGGCATGGATTGGTAAAAGGGCCAAGGTACAGGAAGGGGGCCATATTCTCACCTCCAAAGCTCCCGGGTGGTTGAGGCTAGGTAACGGTGAATTCGAAGTCGTAGAGGACCGCGCCTCCGTGGTGCGTCAGGTCTTCCAATGGACCCTTAATGGGCAAGGGAAGGAGGCAATTGCCCGCACGCTCAATGAGCAAGGAGTGTCTCCCTTTGGAAGGGCCTCCCATTGGCACGCCTCGTACATTCATAAGGTTCTGACCAACCCGGCCGTAATCGGCACCTTGACGACCGGCACGCTAGAGCATGTAGACGGGAAAGCGCAACGACAACCTCTCGACACTATTCCGAACTATTACCCTCCCATAATCGATCAGGAAACGTTCTCACGGGTGCAGGCGCTGAAGGCCACTTCCACCAAGACCAAGGGCAGGGCGGTAGTCCAAAACGTGCTGGCGGGGCTTGCCGTCTGCCCGGAATGTGGCTCTCGCATGACTCGGGTAACCAAAGGGGCGACAACGAAGGCAGGGAAGCCATATCTAGTCTGCTCTAAGGCCAAGGGCGGCGCAGGCTGTATGTATCGGGCTGTCAGGCTGGATGCGGTGGAACATGCAATCGGGATCGGCTACTCCGATATCGAAGAGGCTGTTGTCAGCTATGGGTCCGAGGGACTCGCAAAGGAAGTTGATAGTCTTCAAGGCGCTCAATGGCATTTAGAGGACCAGCTTGAAGAATTGGTCAACACAATCACCGAAATAGGGCGCTCACCCGCACTAACAAAGCGCCTCAGGGAGGTTGAGGCTGAACACGCCAACATATCCAAAATCCTCAAGGAGAAAAGCGCTCTACTAGGCACCAAGAGCATTCAGGCTCGGCTAACAGGGCTTCGTGGGGCGTTGGATGGCGGCGCGGTTTCCCGCGTCAACGTAGCCCTTCGAGAACTGTTCTCCGCTGTCGTCGTTCGCTATGCGACCGGTGACCTCATTTTGTCGGCGCATATTGGGGCTACGGTGGTCCTTCCATACGAGTGGCACTGGGGCGGTGAAACTTGAACTCGTGCTTCTCCGCTGGTCCTCAGTGATCGTGCGTCAGATGCAGATAGGACAGGAACACGAAGGGCACGAATGACAGCCACAAAAGCAGTTCGTGAGACGCATACGTAACGAGCCACGGTAGCGAGAGGATCACCGCATGGATCATCACCCGGTCCGTCCCGCTCGTGCTGCCGTACCATTTCCTCAGCGTCGTTTTCTCAGTTGATGGCATACCTTGGTTCCTTGGATACCTGGCGGGTTGCAGAGCCTCATTGGCGGGCTGGAGCGCCTCAGGACGATCCACGGGAGCGGCGGACTACGATGACCGCTCCTGAGGTCTGTATGAGAGTAAGGCTTCAGACCAGAAAAACCCCCTATTTAGGGGAACGGTAAGGTACCTATAGGTAGATATCACAATAGTTCATTCATAGGCAGTGTTACCAAGGGCTTAGGCTATGGGTAGGTTGTTGGGATTAGCTACCGTTGGAACTTCTGATCTTGATCTTTCCCTCTGCTCCGGTAGCCTCCCTGAAGGCTGTCAGCATCACTTCAACAGCCAAAGCCTGATGCTCTTGAGCTACCAGTATTGCATCGTGGTAGGGCAGAGCTGTAATTCCAGCATCAAGGAGCCTGAGCAACACCTTCACCATGGTCTGGCTCTCAAGGTACTGGATTCCGAGACCATGATCTTCGTGAAAGAGGTGCGCTACCGGCTCATGGAACCTCCGTATGGCTTCAGCCACAGCTTCCACCTTAGTTCCCTTGGGGAACTGGGTCTTCAGGGGAGCATCACTGCCTTCTGACCGTGGGAAGCGTGATAAGGGGGCTTCAGCCCAGATCATCGAATTGAGGACCTTCTTCACAGCTTCGCGGCTGTCTTCGTATCCCGGAATGGCATAGGCGTCTTCGAAGGTAGGCTGAAGCCCAGCAAGCCCGTAGAGGGTCCTGACAGCGTGTTGCCCGTAGTCCACCTCTACCAGTTGGTCGCTCCCATCAATGGCGATATCGTTGAATCGATCCTTGGATGACAGTGGCAGCCACCACGGGTGTGGATGACCGAATATCCGCCCACCTTGTGTGAAGTCTTCCTTACCTTCGATACGGATGAAGGACCGCTGCAGGAAGACCGAAGAATCATCGATACGGCTGTCATCACCGATGTAGTCCACACGGGCTCTGATGGCATCGCTGATGGTCTGCAGTTCAGACCTCATACGTTCCGTCTCAGGGGTATCTTCGTAGTGTAGATAGAACCCATGCTGACCCTTGACATTCGGCTTCTTCAGAATGATCCGCTCGCCTTCACGGGGGTGTCTGCTGAAGTGATGCCGTGGAATCGAAGGGATGTTTAAGGACGAGATACGTGATAGCCCGGTATGTCCGGCATCCTCAGCAACGAAAGCATCCTCTTCCTCACCCTCATTAAGCTCGACCGGCTCGAATGATGCCTTAGTTCCGACGTCCAACCTGATATAGCCAAGGTCAACCATTGCATCTAGCACGGGCCTCATGGATTCCGTCAGCTTCGGAGCTTTGTACCGGTCAAACCTTCCCAAGAACCGCTTCGATAACGGGATGGAAGTCTGCTCATTGAGGGCCGCATTACAGACGATGATCTCGACCTGACGCTTGACCCGTGCAGCCGAAGATGGCCGTTGAGGGTTCAGATTCAGTTTCTTGATGACATCCCTAGCTATGGCTTCCACCAACTCACGAGCGTCAGGGGTCTTTGCAACGATGAATCCATCAATGAAGATAGGGCGCTGCTGTGCCGCCTTCTTCGTGACCGCGTCTTTCATTCCATGCCTGTATGTTGCCACAACGAAGGCTAGTTTAAAGGCTCCTACGGGCTTCGTGAAGAGCCTATCGTAAGGGTTCCAAAGCAATTCAGAGCCATTGTGTTCCACCTTGTTTTGTACAGTAGTGTTGTGTTGTCTAGCCCCGTTTCACTCATCAGTACGGGATGACCCGCAAACTCCAAGCCCATGGATCACCCTCAGAAACCCCTTGAAGCCCCTCTGCCTATCGAAAAGGGCTATCACCAGACCATCTATATAATTTTTTTCAATAACATCAATGAGTTAGAGAGGTACTGGCTACCTTGTGGCAAGTATCTATTCCGCCACCTTGGAAGCCCTGAGAATCGTTGCACGGCTGGTGCTGTAATCCCGGGCAAGCTGGGACACCGACACACCTTCAGCAAGGGCCTCACGGACCTTCTGTTGTTCCCGAGGGCTCAAAGCGGACTTCCGACCCAGCTTGACCCCCTCAGCCTTAGCACGGGCCAATCCTGCCTGTGTACGCTCAATGATCAAATCCCGTTCGAATTCCGCCATCGAGCTAAGGACACCCATAATTAGCTTTCCTGCCGGGCTCGTAAGGTCCGCACCACCGAGCTGGAGGCAATGAACACGGACGCCCATCCCTGCCAGCTTCTCGACCGTAGACCGCACATCCAAGGCAGACCGACCCAACCTATCGAGCTTGGTAACGATCAGCACATCCCCAGCCTCCAGACGATCCACCAGCTTGGCGAACAGGGGCCTCTTGAAGGCTTCCGTGCTGCCGCTGATGGTTTCCTCAACGATCCGCTTGGCATCGACCGTGAAGCCTGCCGCTTTGATCTCCTGCAGCTGGTTGGTGGTGTTTAGTTCAGTACGGCTGACACGGGCATAAGCGAAGGTGCGGGACATAGGGCCTCAGGGGTGAACGAAAAGGATGTACGAATATTAGAGTCTGTTCGAAACACATGCAAGGTATATTTCGCACACCTCTAAACAACCTGTTCGCAATTGGGCGTTTTCGCACACCATAAGGGGCTACCGGGCTGAGGCACAGGGGCCAATACCTTAGACATCCACCACCATCTAACAACCCTTGTTGCCTGACCGAGGAAGGAAGGACTGGCGGCGCGTTGGCAAGGGAGCAGCTGGAGCTTCGTTTTATTTCGAAGGCTGATTCCGAAGGTACCCCGGTAACTGCCCCCCGGGACCCCTCCTTCAAAAACCGAACATTTGGGCCAAGCTGCTCGTTGTTGTTGGCAATCGTGCGTGGGAGTGGGCCTCCCGGAAATTCATCGTCCAGATGGAAAGACCCCCTACCACCCCCGGGGGGCCTCAGCCGCTCAGGGGGGCCTCAGTTTTCCGAAGGTGGGCATGGGGGGGAGGGCCTGACTCGTTCCCTGAGTGCCTTCCATCGCTCCAGCTCACTCTCAAGCATCACGAGGGCATTGGAGGCTGCTAGGTAGCTCTCGAAGGACAGACGGGTATGGGCGATCCATATCTGGAGCGTGACTACCTCTGCCTCACGCTGGGCTATTTGCAGCTCGATGACTTCCAGTGAAAGGGGTGTAGAGCTTGCCATACGGACACTTTAGTTGACACGACGTCTTATGGAAACCGGCTAATCGGCGGCGACTTGGTTTTCATTCGGTCTAAGTGATGTCAGGGGCGTTAAGGTTGCCAAACGGACATCCATCCGACGCTACCCGTGCATTACAGTGAAATCTCGTTGTAACCCAGTCGGTGGCGCATTCTCTGAACCCTCAGCCCGTCGATACAAGGCGGGCATTCTTTTCAACTAAAACGAATCATGCAATTCGAACAGGCAGACGAAGCCCTTCAAAGGGTCAACACGAACATAAGGGCCGCAAATAAGCAGATTCGACAGCAATCGGAACGCATACGTGAAATGATCAGGGAAGGCTTCGATACAGCGTTGGCCCAAAGGGCCTTGGCGGTCATGCGCGATGCGCGGGACGCGAGTTTGGAACATCGTGAACTGATACTGGAGCGTATGAATTTAGCTGCCCAGCGCAGCCGTTCTCGCCTCCCAACCGACTGGCGTTCAGGGTCCTAAACACACACCATCAGCAGATGATGACCGCCCGCAGCCGCCACTTCGAGCGCGCGGCGGGCGGCGGGATGGCCGATGACATCGGCGAGATCCGCGGACGGCGCGGCTGTCGAGGGAAGCGGAGCGGCTTGCACGGGTCGCAGACGGGCGTCGGGGACATCGTTCAGATGCGCGCAGAGCGTGGGCAAGTCCGCCGCGCCGAAGACCTCGATGCCCGGCACGAGCGCCGCTTCCGCCGCGCTTGCGAGCGGCACGTAGATTTCGGGGATTGGCGGGGCTGCATCGCGCATCGATGCATAGTGGCGCGCCGCGCCGCAGACCATTGCGAACGCACCGCGCATCGGACGCAGCGCGCCGGTCAGCGAAAGCTCGCCCGCGAACTCGCGATGTTCGAGCGCTGCAGCCGGAATCTGTCCGCTCGCGGCCAGAATGCCGAGCGCGATCGGCAGATCGAAGCGGCCGCTTTCCTTCGGTAGATCGGCGGGTGCGAGATTGACGGTGATTCTGCGGACGGGGAAATCGAAGCCGCAGTTCTGCAGCGCGGCGCGCACGCGCTCGCGGCTTTCGCGGACTTCGAGATCGGGCAGACCGACGATGGAAAACGACGGCAACCCGTTGGCGAGATGGACTTCGACGACGACTTCGGGCGCGCGCCCAGGAGCGGGCGCGCGGCTGCGTACCACGGCAAGCGACATGATTTCACCTGAAACGGCGCATGGACCGCGCCGGCAATAAAACTAGAAACTCACGGCTCGCTAGCCGAGGTACGCGATAGGCAGTGCTGGCGCCTCAGTCTTGCGCGGCCGTATTTCCGCCCGCGAGACGCTGCTCCAGCTGCGCGACGCGCTTTTCGAGTTCTTCGAGACGAGCGCGCGTGCGGACGAGCACTTGCGTCTGCGTGTCGAATTCCTCGCGCGTCACGAGATCGAGCTTCGAAAAGCCTTGCGAGAGCATCGCCTTCATATTCCGTTCGACGTCTTTCGCGGGCGAATTCTTGAAGAGATCGCTCATCTTCTGCTGCAAATCGTTGAAAACGTCGTTGGGCTGCTTCATCGTTTCTCCCTTCTTGCACAAAAAAAGTGCATTCATTGTTAGGTCAGTGCCCCGAATTATCGAATGTTCGATATTGGTGCGCGCCGCCGAATGCGCGAACGCGCGTCGAAGCACCTTTGAGGCGCCGCGATTTTAGCGCCGCCGCGCGCTCGCGTTGTCCGCCCATGCCCCTTTTTGCGGGACCTCTGGACCACTCTAGCAATGAACCTACCCCGACGCCAGCACGCGCGGCCCGCGTTAGCCGTTCGGCCGACCCTTCGTGCGATTGTTTCGCGAAATCGCGCAAAGCCGCATGGATGCTCGCATGGCATACGAGTTGCATAAGTGGCGCGACCTTTTCTGCACGCTTCAATGGACGGCATCGAAGGATCAGCACACCACAGCGAGGGATACATGAAGCTCATTACCGCAATCATCAAGCCGTTCAAGCTGGACGAAGCGCGTGAAGCGCTCTCGGCCATCGGCGTCTCGGGCATCACCGTGACCGAGGTGAAAGGCTTTGGCCGACAGAAGGGGCACACCGAGCTGTATCGGGGCGCGGAGTACGTCGTCGACTTTCTGCCCAAAGTGAAGATCGAGGCGGCCGTCTCGGACGACATCGTCGATCAGGCGATCGAAGCCGTCGAACGCGCCGCACGCACGGGAAAAATCGGTGACGGAAAGATCTTCGTCACCTCAATCGAACAGGTGATCCGCATCCGCACCGGCGAGACCGGCGCCGACGCGCTCTAACAAGAAATTGGCGATAAGAGGAACCAGAAGAATGCGTAACTTTTTGATGTCACTGTTGGTGGCGGGCGCGCTGATCGGCGCGAATGTCGGCACC
The DNA here is from genome assembly GCF_023631045.1 of Caballeronia sp. AZ7_KS35. Classification (NCBI taxonomy): domain Bacteria; kingdom Pseudomonadati; phylum Pseudomonadota; class Betaproteobacteria; order Burkholderiales; family Burkholderiaceae; genus Caballeronia; species Caballeronia sp. AZ7_KS35. The sequence continues at coordinate 428,297 of NZ_JALQDV010000001.1, forward strand.
GCTCTCGCCCAGGATGCGTCCGCTCCGGCCGCAGCCTCGGCACCCGCTGCAAGCGCGCCCGAAAGCGCCAACACGGCGATGGCGTCGTCGGCTCAGGCGGCATCGGCGGCAGACGCCGCGTCCGGCGCATCCGCCGCGTCCGATGCCGCGCCGGCCGCACCGACCGAGCCGGTCATGGTCGATTCGTCGAAGATCAGCTCCGGCGACACCGCGTGGATGCTGACTTCCGTGGCGCTCGTGCTGTTCATGACGATTCCCGGCCTCGCGCTCTTCTACGCGGGCATGGTCCGCAAGAAGAACGTGCTCGCGACGGTCATGCAGAGCTTCGCGATCTGCTGTCTCGTGACGATCCTCTGGACGGTCGTCGGCTACAGCATCGCGTTCACGCCGGGCGGCTCGTTCCTCGGCGGCTTCTCGCGCGTGTTCCTGCACGGCATGGCCTACATCAAGGGCGACAAGGCGACGACGCTTACCGTCAGCCATCTGGCCGTGACGATCCCCGAGTCGGTCTATTTCGCATTCCAGCTGACGTTCGCGATCATCACGCCGGCGCTCATTACCGGCGCGTTCGCGGATCGCATGAAGTTCTCGGCGATGCTCGTGTTCATGGCGCTGTGGTCGCTGATCGTCTACTCGCCGATCGCGCACATGGTCTGGGAACCTACCGGCTGGCTCGCATCGGCTGGCGTGCTCGACTTCGCGGGCGGCACGGTGGTTCACATCAACGCCGGTATCGCGGGTCTGATGTGCTGTCTCGTGCTCGGCAAGCGCGTCGGCTATGGCCGCGAAGTGATGGCGCCGCACAACCTCGTGCTCTCGCTGATCGGCGCATCGATGCTGTGGGTGGGCTGGTTCGGCTTCAACGCGGGTTCGGCAGTGGCGGCTGACGGCCGTGCCGGTTTCGCGATGCTCACGACGCAGATCGCCACCGCGTTCGCCGCATTCGGCTGGATGTTCGCGGAGTGGATCACGAAGGGCAAGCCGTCGGTGCTCGGCATCATCTCGGGCGCGGTTGCGGGTCTGGTGGCCGTGACGCCGGCGTCGGGTTTCGTCGGCGTGACGGGCGCGATCGTGATCGGCATTGTCGCGGGCGTGGTCTGCTTCTGGTCGGCGACGTGGCTCAAGCACAAGTTCAACTACGACGACTCGCTCGACGCGTTCGGCGTGCACGGCGTGGGCGGGATCATCGGCGCGCTGCTGACGGGCGTGTTCGCGGTGAAGGACATCGGCGGCTTCGACGGCAGCGTGCTCGTGCAGGCGAAGGGCGTGCTCGTCACGCTCGTCTACAGCGGCGTCGTCAGCTTCGTTTTGCTGAAGATCATCGACATGACCATGGGCCTGCGCGTCACGGAAGAACAGGAACGCGAAGGTCTCGACGTCACGCTGCACGGCGAGCACGTCGAGTAAGTCTTACGCCGCAACCGGCGCGCCGCGAGAGCGCGTAGGCTGCGAGCAAGGAACGAGCGCAGCGACTTCGCCCGCCTTATGGCGGGCATTTTTTTTGGTGCGCCGTTTCCGTCCGGGTTTCGTCGAAGGCGGCGGCCAAACCTATTGAAGCGACAGGCGGAAAAGTGCGTGGAAGCGGCGCGGCGCGGGCCGCAAAACCTTGTCAATTGGCGGTTGATACCCATTTAGGCAAAGCAATTGCTCTACAATCTTTTGTCTTCTTCCGCGAGTAATACATGGTTCCGCACCTTGTTACGGCGTTAAGTGGCCCGCTGCTCGATCTCGAGCGGAAAATCCTCGAGGCCATGCCCGCCATCGAGCGCTGGTTCCGGCTCGAATGGCAGGAGCACACGCCGCCGTTCTACTGTTCCGTCGATCTGCGCAACGCGGGGTTCAAGCTCGCGCCCGTCGACACCAATCTCTTTCCCGGCGGTTTCAACAATCTGCCGCAGGAAGTGTTGCCGCTCGCGGTGCAGGCAGCGATGGCGTCCATCGAAAAAATCTGCCCGGACGCGAAGAATCTGCTCGTCATTCCCGAGCGCCATACGCGCAACGCGTTCTATCTCGAGAACGTCGCGCGCCTCGCGCTCATCATGCGGCAAGCGGGGCTCAACATCCGCTTCGGCACGCTGGACGAGAATATCCACGGTCCTGTGACCATCGCGCTCGCCGATGGCCAGAAAATCGTGCTGGAGCCGCTCGAACGCACGCCGCGGCGCCTCGGCCTGAAGAACTTCGATCCCTGCTCGATCCTGCTCAACAACGATCTTTCGGCCGGCATTCCGCCCGTGCTGGAAAATCTGCACGAGCAGTATCTGCTGCCGCCGCTGCACGCCGGCTGGGCGGTGCGCCGCAAGTCGACCCATTTCTCCTGCTATGACGACGTCGCTAAGAAGTTCTCGAAACTCGTCGAGATCGATCCGTGGATGGTGAATCCGTACTTCGCGCATGTGGAAGGCGTCGATTACGAAGCGCGCACGGGCGAACAAGCGCTCGCGGAAGCCATCGACGGCGTGCTCAAGAAGATCGCGAAGAAGTATCGCGAGTACGGCATCAGCGAGCGTCCGTATGTCGTCATCAAGGCGGATGCCGGCACGTACGGAAAGGGCGTGATGACCGTCCACGACGCGAGCGAAGTCGCCGCGCTGACCAAGCGCGAACGCACGAAGATGAACGACGCCAAGGAAGGCCTGCAAGTTCACGACGTGATCGTGCAGGAAGGCGTGCATACGTTCGAGCGCGTGGAAAATGCGGTCGCGGAGCCGGTCGTGTACATGATCGACCGGTATGTCGTCGGCGGGTTTTACCGCGTGCACGATTCGCGCGAGCGCGATCAGAACCTCAACGCGCCGGGCATGCATTTCGTGCCGCTCGGCTTCGAGCACACGGCGTTGCCCGACACGCACGCGAAGCCCGGCGCCGCGCCGCCGAACCGCTTCTACATGTACGGCGTGGTGGCGCGGCTGGCGCTGCTGGCGGCATCGGTCGAGCTCGAAAAGACCGATCCTGAAGCCATTCAGGTGTGAGTTCGCGGCTTGCGGTAAGCTCGCAGGCCGCGCACCGAACTAGCAAATCGTCATGAACATCCTCTTTATCGCCGACCCGCTCGATCGCTTCAAGATCTACAAGGACACGACCTACGCGATGATGGCCGAAGCCGCGCGGCGCGGCCACGTGCTCTATGCGTGCGAGCCGCAGCATCTCGCGTGGACCGGAACGAAGGTCGAGGCGAGCGCGCGGCGCATCGCGATCGTCGGCGACGAGGCCAACAGTGACCGCTGGCCGTGGTATGCCGCCGAGCAGGCCGAGCATCTGCCGCTCACGCATTTCGACGCCGTGCTGATGCGCAAGGATCCGCCGTTCGATCTGGAATACGTGAACGCGACGTGGCTGCTGGAGATCGCCGAGCGCAACGGCGCGCGGATCTTCAACAAGCCGCAGGCGATCCGCGATCATTCCGAGAAGCTCGCCATCGCGGAATGGCCGCAGTTCGTCACGCCGACGCTCGTCACGCGCGATGCCGCGCGCCTGCGCGCTTTCCACGCCGAGCACGGCGACGTGATCCTGAAGCCGCTCGACGGCATGGGCGGCATGGGCGTGTTCCGCGTGAAGGCGGACGGGATGAATCTCGGCTCGATCGTCGAGATGTTGTCCGAGGACGGCGCGCGCACGGTGATGGCGCAGAAGTTCATCCCCGAAATCAAGGATGGCGACAAGCGCATTCTCGTCATCGGCGGTCAGCCGGTGCCGTATTCGCTGGCGCGCATTCCGCAGGGCAGCGAAGTGCGCGGCAATCTCGCGGCGGGCGGGCTCGGGCGCGCGCAGCCGCTGTCGGCGCGCGATCGCGAAATCGCCGAGACGCTCGGGCCGGTGCTGCAGGCGCGCGGCCTGCTGCTCGCCGGGCTGGATGCGATCGGCGACTATCTCACCGAAGTCAACGTCACGAGTCCGACGTGCTTTCGCGAAATCATGGATCAGACCGGCTTCGACGTTGCGGGCATGTTTATCGACGCGCTCGAGCGCGCGGCGCACTGAGTCTGCCGGCCAACGAAACGCGCGCGGACAGCGCGCCAAACTCACCTCGGCGGGACTGTTAGAATTGACTTTCCCGCGCCCGCGTTTCTGGGGCGCGATCGCGTCTAAAAGTGCGCTTAAAGTTCGCTTAAGCATCGACGCGCAGGCTTGGGGTAATGAAGCTGGAAGGCGGTTGATTTCGTTGTAACGGCATCCACTTTAGAGTTGTGTTCCGCGCCGCTCGCGCGCTTTCGAGCGAACTCCGACGTATTTGTCCGATTTTTCGTCGTTGATTTGTCGCTGAGGCAATTTCCTGACATGGCTGGCATTCTGATCATCGCGCACGCACCTTTCGCCACCGCGCTACGCGAGTGCATCGCACATATTTACGGTGGCTTGCCGGCGCGCATCGGCGTCATCGACGTGATGCCCGACTGCGATCCGGTCGAAGTTCGCGCGTTCGCGCGCTCCGAAATCGATCGCCTGAAAGAAGAAAACGGCGCGATCGTGCTCACCGACGTGTTCGGCGCGACGCCCGCGAACATCGCGGCGAGCCTGCACGACACCGATGTGCGCGTGCTCGCCGGCTGCAATCTGCCGATGCTCGTGCGCGCCGTCTGCTACCGCGCGACGCCGCTCGACACGCTCGCCGAAAAGATTCTTCAGGGCGGCTCGAAGGGCATCCAGGAACTGGATTCGTCCACGCCGCTCAACCCCTGCGCCCTCGCGACGAAGGCCGCCGGCTCGCCCGATCCGGCATGCTCGGCGAGCGCCGATCTCATCAGCGCGAAGGCCGCCAGCCACTGACGCCGCTCATTTCATCCATCTAGCGCTTCGGAGCATCATGCTGCAACAAGAAACAACAATCGTGAACAAGCTGGGGCTCCACGCACGCGCTTCGGCCAAGCTCACACAACTGGCGGGCAATTTTCAATGCGAGATCTGGATGAGCCGCAACGGGCGCCGGATCAACGCGAAAAGCATCATGGGCGTGATGATGCTGGCGGCGGGCATCGGCAGCACGGTGACGATCGAAACCGAAGGCGCGGACGAAGCCGAAGCGATGCAAGCCATTCTCGCGCTCATCGCCGATAAATTCGGAGAAGGGCAGTAAGCGTTTCGCCGCAGTGTCCGTCAGTGAAAAGCCGCGCATCGACGCGGCTTTTTCGTATCCGCATCACGCTTTCGCGTAACGTCGTGCAACCGTTCCGGCCCTGTCGTCACCGGGTGTTCAGGGACTTGTGAGCACGATCGAACATATAATGGACGCGCGGTTTGTGCCCGTCGAGGGGGCGCCTGGCAGACCGCGACATTCAAAGAACTAGAGGAGGGCGCGTGTCCTTCACGCTGCATGGAATTCCCGTCTCGCGCGGCATCGCCATTGGGCGCGCGTATCTGATCGCGCCGGCGGCGCTCGACGTAGACCACTATCTGATCGAGCCGGATCAGATCGACGCGGAAATCGCCCGATTCCACGCGGCGCAGGCGGCCGTCCTCGCCGAACTCGAAGCGCTGCGCGAAGACCTTTCCGCCGATGCGCCGAGCGAAATGGGCGCGTTCATCAACGTCCATACGATGATCCTGAACGACGCCATGCTCGTGCAGGAAACCATCGACCTGATTCGCACGCGCCGCTACAACGTCGAGTGGGCGCTCACCGAGCAACTGGAAATCCTCGGCGGTTATTTCGACGAGATCGAAGACGAATATCTGCGCGAACGCAAGGCGGACGTCGAGCAGGTCGTCGAGCGTCTTTTGAAAGCGTTGGCCGGCGCGCCGACGGCCGCGTCGCTCGTCGTGCATACGGCCGCCAGCAACGGGCACAACGAAATGATCGTCGTCGCCCACGATATCGCGCCGGCGGACATGCTTCAGTTCAAGACGCAGGCGTTCAAGGGCTTCGTCACCGACCTCGGCGGCCGCACTTCGCATACGGCGATCGTCGCGCGCAGTCTCGGCATTCCGGCGTCCGTCGGCGTGCAGCAGGCGAGCGTGCTGATCCGCCAGAACGATCTCATCATCGTCGACGGCGATCATGGCATCGTGATCGTCGATCCGGCGCCGATCGTTCTCGAAGAGTATTCGTATCGTCAGAGCGAGAAACTGCTGGAACAGCGCAAGCTCCAGCGCCTGAAATTCTCGCCGACGCAGACGCTCTGCGGTACGAAGATCGAACTGTGCGCGAACATCGAGTTGCCGGAAGACGCGCAAGTCGCCGTCGAAGCGGGCGCGATGGGCGTCGGCCTGTTCCGCACCGAATTCCTCTTCATGAATCACAAGGACCAGTTGCCGGAGGAAGAGGAGCAGTTCGAGGCATACAAGCGCGCCGTCGAGTTGATGAACGGCAAGCCGGTGACGATCCGCACGATCGATGTCGGCGCGGACAAGCCGCTCGATTCCATGACCGGAAGCGATGGCTACGAAACCGCGCCAAATCCCGCGCTGGGCTTGCGCGCGATCCGCTGGAGCCTGTCCGAGCCGCAGATGTTCATCACGCAACTGCGCGCCATTCTGCGGGCGTCGGCGTTCGGGCCGACCAAGATTCTCATTCCGATGCTCGCGCACGCACAGGAAATCGACCAGACGCTCGATCTGATCCGCGAGGCGAAGCGTCAACTCGACGACGAAGGCGTGGCGTACGACCGTCAGGTTCAGGTCGGCGCGATGATCGAGATTCCGGCGGCGGCCATCGCCGTGCGGCTGTTCCTGAGCCGGCTCGATTTTCTGTCGATCGGCACGAACGATCTGATCCAGTACACGCTCGCGATCGATCGCGCCGATAACAGCGTCGCGCATCTTTACGATCCGCTGCATCCGGCGGTGCTGAACCTGATCGCGTTCACGTTGCGCGAGGCGAAGCGCGCGGGCGTGCCGGTGTCGGTGTGCGGGGAAATGGCGGGCGATCCCGCCGTCACGCGCCTGTTGCTCGGCCTCGGGCTCACCGAGTTTTCGATGCATCCGAGCCAGTTGCTGATCGTGAAGCAGGAAATTCTGCGCTCGAACCTGAAGGCGCTGGAAAAGCCGGTCGCGGATGTGCTTGCGGCCTACGAACCCGCTGAATTGCAGGCCGCGCTCACGGCGTTGCAGAAGGTCTAGGCCAAGCCGTGATCCGCAATCAGTCGATCCACCCGAGCGATGACCTGCTCGGGTGAGATCGCCGAAGTGCATTGAAAGCGGCTTGGCTTGCCGCGCCGGCGCGGACACCACAGAAAATCGCGGTTGTCGAAGTCGCACGTCGTGTCGTTGAAGCAACTGTTGCATGCGTGGAAATTGATCACGCGATACGGCGTGCGGAACTCCGTGTGCGGGTGATTCGCGGAAGCGACGGCCGCGCGAACGCGCTTTGCGTGAGCCCGCGTTGCGCGCTCGCCGGCGAAGTGATGGCGCTCAAAGAACGATCCGCCCTGCGATTGAAGAATCGATGAGCTTAAGCGGACCGTCCGGTCGACGGCGTAAGACGCGACCGATTTAGCGCGCTGCTTCGCGGCTTCCCGTGTTTCCGCAGACAGCGCAATCCGGCTGCCGCGCGATTCGCATCGTGTTCCATTCCATGCGCAGCGAGTCGAGCATCATCAGCCGGCCCGCGAGCGTCTCGCCGAAACCGCCGATCACGCGCAGCGCCTCCGCCGCCTGCATCGCACCGATGATGCCGACCGTCGGCGCGAACACGCCCATCGTCGAACACGCGACTTCCTCGAACGGCTGATCCGGCGGGAACACGCACGCGTAGCAGGGCGAATCGGGTGCGCGGAAGTCGAAGGTGCTGATCTGCCCGTCGAAACGCAGCGCCGCGCCCGACACGAGCGGCACGCGATGCGCGACGCAGGCCGCGTTGATCGCGTGACGCGTCGCGAAGTTGTCACTGCAATCGAGCACCACGGTTTTACCGGGCACGTTAATGTCGAGCCACGCGGCGTCGGCGCGCGCGTTCACCGCGATGACGTCGATGTCCGGATTCAGCGCGCTCAACGTCTCGCGTGCCGATTCCACCTTGGGCGCTCCGACCGATCGCGTCATGTGCACGATCTGCCGCTGGAGATTCGTGAGATCGACAGTATCGGCATCGACGAGCGTGATTTTTCCGACACCTGACGCCGCGAGATACATCGCCGCGGGCGCGCCGAGTCCGCCCGCGCCGATGATGACGGCGTGCGCGTCGAGAAAGCGCTGCTGCGCCTCGATGCCGATTTCATCGACGAGGATGTGGCGGGAATAGCGAAGGAGTTGGTCGTCGTTCATCGCGGAAAGAATCGGCTTGCTCGAACGAAGCATTCTAAGCGCGAAAAGAAGAAAGGCTTCGCAACGTTACGCTGCGAAGCCTTTGCGGGGACTACGGGAAAGTTACTTCGACTGCTGCGCGGTAGGCGCCGATGCCGGCTGCGCGCCCGACGCCGGCGCGGAACCCGGCGTGGCCGGCAGCGCAGGCGGTGCAACCACCGGAGCGGACGCCGAACGTGCCGGCTTGTTCTGCGCGAGCTTGCGTTCGCTGTACGACTTGGACTCCACGACCTGCTTGCCTTCCAGCTTGTTCAGACCTTGCTGGAGCATGAAGTCGTCCGCGCTGCCGAACTCGACCGGCTTGCGCTCGCGGTCCTTGCGGCGCTGCTCGGGCGTCTTCTTGTCGTTCTGCTCTTCGAGAATGCGCAGTTGCTCCAGACGATCCGCCTCGCGCTGCTCCTGTTCCTTCTTCTCGTTCGGATCCTGCGTGTTCGCGAGGTGGTTCGAGTAATCGACTTCGCGCGTGACGAGCGCGTCGTCCGGATCGCCGTCCGCGTATTGATCGACCGGCACGTCGGGGCGCACGCCCTGATTCTGGATCGACTTGCCGCTCGGCGTGTAGTAATAGGCCGTCGTCAGGCGCAGGGCGCTGTCGGCGGTCATCGGACGCACGGTCTGCACCGAGCCCTTGCCGAACGTGGTCTTGCCGACGATCAGCGCGCGATGATGATCCTGCAGCGCACCCGCGACGATCTCGGAGGCCGACGCCGAGTACGCGTTGGTCAGCACGACCATCGGCACCTTCTTGAAGATTTCCGGCACGCTCTTCAGCGGATCGGAATCGAAGGACGGCAGGCGATAGTTGTCGTAGGTGTCGCGGAACGTCTGCTTCGCGTCCGCAATCTGGCCGTTGGTCGACACGACGACCGCGTTATCCGGCAGGAACGCGCCCGCGACGCCGACCGCGCTTTGCAGCAAGCCGCCGCCGTTGTTGCGCAGATCGAGCACGAGGCCCTTCAGATTCGGTTGCTGGCGCGCGAGATCCTGCAACTTCGACGCGAGATCCGGCACCGTGCGCTCCTGGAAGCTCGTGATGCGGATGTAGCCGTAGCCCGGCTCCGGCACCTTCATCTTCACCGACTGCACGCGGATCACGGCGCGCGTCACGGTGAGCGGGAACGTGCGGTCGTCGCTCTTGCGGAAGATCGTGAGCGTGACCTTCGTGCCCGGCTCGCCGCGCATCTGCTTCACGGCTTTATCCAGCGTCATGCCGCGCACCGGCTTGTCGTTGATGCGCGTGATGAGGTCGCCCGGACGAATGCCGGCGCGGAACGCTGGCGTGTCTTCGATCGGCGAAATGACCTTGATGAGGCCGTCTTCCGAAGAAATCTCGATGCCGAGGCCCGCGAATCGGCCCTTGGTCTGTTCCTGCAGTTCTTCGTAATCGGTCTTGTCGAGATAGGACGAGTGCGGGTCGAGGCTCGACACCATGCCCTTGATGGCGGCGGTGAGGAGCTTTTTGTCGTCGACCGGTTCGACGTATTCGTGCTTGATCTGACCGAAAACTTCGGCGAAAAGCCGCAATTGTTCGAGCGGCAGAGGCGAGGAAGCAGCTTGCTGTGCGGATGCGGAGATCTGCAGGGTGGCGAGTGCGCCGGCAGCAACGCCAACGGCTACCAGGCCGAAGTTTTTCAGGTTCTTTCGCATAGAGAGTGCGGTCGGAATCGGATGGGCTGCATCGTTGGTGACGGGCCAGTATACCCGCTCGCCTTGATTGGCGACTTAAACGCAACTTAAATGCCTGAGGCTTTCATCCGTTGAAGCGATGGCTCGCGCACGTTTCGACGCGATCCTGTCGATGCCGCTCGCGGTTCGTCAGCCGGGCGCCATGAACGCGGCGAGGGCGCCCGTTATGGCGCCCTCGTCAGGCCAAACACCTGCGGGACAGCCGGAATCAGCCTGCCTTGCCTTGCTTGGCGACAGCGGCCTGCGCGGCCGCGATGGCTTCCGGATCGCCCAGATAGTAGTGCTGGATGGGCTTCAGGTTTTCATCGAGTTCGTACACGAGCGGCACGCCGTTCGGGATGTTCAGCCCGACGATGTCCTGATCGGAGATGTTGTCCAGATACTTGACCAGCGCGCGGATCGAGTTGCCGTGCGCCGAAATCACGACCTGTTTGCCGGACTTGATGGCGGGTGCGATCGATTCGTTCCAGATCGGCAGGACGCGGGCGACCGTGTCTTTCAGGCATTCGGTGAGCGGCAACTGTTCGCGCGGCACCTTCGCGTAACGCGGATCGTTGTACGACGCACGCTCGTCGCCCGGTTCGAGCGCGGGCGGCGGCGTGTCGTAGCTGCGGCGCCAGACGAGCACCTGATCGTCGCCGTACTTCTTCGCGGTTTCTGCTTTGTTCAGGCCCGCGAGCGCGCCGTAGTGGCGTTCGTTCAGGCGCCACGAATGCACAACCGGGATATACATCTGATCCATCTCGTCCTGGACGTGCCACAGCGTGCGGATGGCGCGCTTCAACACCGACGTATACGCGATGTCGAACTGGTAGCCCGCCTCCTTCAGCAGCACGCCTGCCTGGCGCGCCTCACGGTTGCCCTGCTCGGTCAGGTCGACGTCGACCCAGCCGGTGAAGCGGTTTTCCTTGTTCCACGTCGATTCGCCGTGGCGGATGAGCACTAGCTTGTACATGATTTCGGTCGGTCAGTTGGAAAAGCGGTGCGCCGATCGCACCCCGTCATGCTGCCCGAACGGGCGGGGTGTCGCCATCGGCCGGACGGCAGAGGCCATCGCGGGAAACGGTTATTTTATAATGCCCCGATTGCGCCCATTTCCCTTTCTTCCTTTCCTACTAAATTTCGGCGGCCCTCGACGTGAAGTTTTTCACTGATTACACGAATATTGCACTTATCGTCATCGCGCTGGTTTCCGGCGCGCTGCTCCTTTGGCCCGCCGTCACGCGGCGCGGGCGCGGCGGCATTTCGGCCGCCGAAGCCACGACGCTCATCAACCGGCGCAACGCCGTGGTTGTCGATTTGCGGCCCGCCGCGGAATTCGCGAAGGGACATCTGCCGTCTGCACGAAATATCGAAGCCACGGAGCTTCAAGCAAAAATCGGCCAGATCGCGAAGAATAAGAGCAATCCGGTCGTGCTCGTTTGCCAAACCGGTCAAGAATCGCAGCGTGCGAGCCGCACCGTGTCCGAGGCGGGTTACGCCGAGGTCCACGTTTTGCAAGGCGGAGTGGACGCCTGGCAAAAAGCCGGCATGCCGGTGGTGAAACAAGGAGCAGTCAAGTGAAAAAAGTGGTGATGTACAGCACGGTCGTGTGCCCGTATTGCCAGATGGCCGAACGTCTTTTAAAGTCCCGCGGCGTCGAAACGATCGAGAAGATCCTGATCGATCGCGAGCCGGGCCGGCGCGAGGAAATGATGACGCGCACCGGACGGCGGACCGTGCCGCAGGTGTACATCGGCGAGACGCACGTCGGCGGCTACGACGATCTGTCCGCGCTCGATCGAAAGGGCGGCCTCGTGCCGCTGCTCGAATCGGCCTGACACATGCATACTCGCGGCGCGCGATTCGACACGAACGCGCGCCGCATACCGGATTACCTAGGAAATCAAAATGTCTGACGAGAACAACCAGCCGTTTTTCAACATCCAGCGCATCTATTTGAAGGACATGTCGCTGGAGCAGCCGAATTCGCCGGCTATCTTCCTCGAGCAGGAAATGCCGTCGGTCGAAGTCGAAGTCGACGTGAAGGCCGACCGCCTCGCGGAAAGCGTCTTCGAAGTGCTGGTCACGGGCACGGTCACGGCGAAAGTCACCGACAAGGTCGCATTCCTGATCGAAGCCAAGCAGGCAGGCATCTTCGACATCCGCAACATTCCGGCGGAGCAGATCGATCCGCTCGTCGGCATCGCGTGCCCGACCATTCTGTTCCCGTACCTGCGCTCGAACATCGCCGACGCGATCACGCGCGCCGGTTTCCCGCCGATCCACCTCGCGGAGATCAACTTCCAGGCGCTGTACGAGCAGCGTATCGCCCAACTCGCGAGCGCCCAGGAAGGCGCGGCGAACGGCGCGACGCACTGACCTGACTCTGCCGGACCGGAGCCGAGCATGAAAGTAGCCGTTCTCGGCGCCGGCGCATGGGGCACCGCGCTCGCGGGCCACCTCGCGACCCGGCACGACACGAAGCTCTGGGCGCGCGACCCCGCGCTCATCGAATCACTTTCCCGCACGCACGAAAACACGCGCTATCTCGAAGGCGTGACGCTGCCGCACGCGCTCGCATTCGAGACCGATTTCGCCGCGGCGCTCGCGCATGCATCGGCGAATGACGCGCTGTGCGTCGTCGCGACGCCGGTCGCGGGCCTGCGCGCGCTGTGCCGTTCGATGCGCGACGCCGGCGTCGTACCGGCGCATATCGTCTGGCTGTGCAAAGGCTTCGAGGCGGATACGCAGTGTCTGCCCAACGAGGTCGTCGCGGCCGAATTGCCCGAGCATCGCAGCAACGGAACGCTGTCCGGACCGAGCTTCGCGCGCGAAGTGGGACAAGGCTTGCCGGTCGCGCTGACGGTCGCGAGCGCATCGGCGGAACTGGGCGCGCGCACGGTCGCGGCGTTCCATCATGGCGCGATGCGTATCTATACCGGCGACGATGTCATCGGCGTCGAAGTCGGCGGCGCGGTGAAAAACGTGCTCGCAATCGCGACGGGCATTTCCGACGGCCTCGGTCTCGGCCTGAACGCCCGCGCCGCGCTCATCACGCGCGGGCTCGCGGAGATGTCGCGCTTAGGCGTCGCGCTCGGCGGCCGCGCGGAGACTTTCACCGGGCTAACCGGCCTCGGCGATCTCATCCTCACCGCGACGGGCGATCTGTCGCGCAATCGCACTGTCGGCATGCAACTCGCCAGCGGACGCACGCTCGAGGAGATTCTCGCGGCGCTCGGCCATGTCGCGGAAGGCGTGCGATGCGCGCGCGCCGTGCTCGGGCTCGCGCATTCGCGCGGAATCGAGATGCCGATCACGCAGGCGGTATGCCGGGTGCTCTTCGATAACGTGACGCCGCGCGATGCCGTGCAGGCGCTTCTCAGTCGGGACGCAAAAGCAGAGTAATCGGAGGCGTGTGTGCGTAGGCCCAGGCTCGAAGCGCTGAAAGTCGATATCACCACGCTCGAAGTCGATGCCATCGTCAACGCGGCGAACAAATCGCTGCTCGGCGGCGGCGGAGTAGACGGGGCGATTCATCGCAAGGCCGGCAAAGGCCTGCTGCGCGAGTGCGAGACGCTCGGCGGCTGCGAAACCGGCGACGCGAAAATCACGCGCGGCTACGAGCTTCCCGCGAAGCACGTCATTCATGCGGTCGGGCCGCGCTGGAGCGGCGGCAAGAAGAACGAGCCCGAATTGCTCGCGAGCTGTTACCAGCGCTCGCTCGAACTCGCTCGGGAAGCGGGCTGCGAGTCGATTGCGTTCCCGGCCATCAGTTGCGGCATCTATCACTTTCCCCATGATGAAGCCGTGAAGATCGCGGTGCGCACGGTCATCGACACCTTGCCTTCCACGCCCGCCGTTCAGCGTGTCGTCTTTGCATGCTTTCAGGACAACATGCTCGCGCTCTATCGAGCCGAACTCGAAGCGGCAAAGGCTCAAGCGCCGCCTTCGAATCCCGCCTGACGCCACGCCTCGAACGTCACGATCGCCACCGTATTCGACAAATTCAGGCTGCGATTACCCGGCCGCATCGGCAGGCGCACGCGCTGTTCCGTCGCAAAGTGCGCCAGCAATTCGGGCGCGAGGCCGCGCGTCTCCGCGCCGAACACGAACCAGTCGCCCGGCCTGAACGCGTGATCGAAGAACGGCGTCGAGCCGCGCGTCGTGAACGCGAACATGCGCGTGGCGTCGGGTGTTTCCTTCGCGATGAAGGCATCCCAGTCCGCATGCACGTTCATTTCGGCGTACTCGTGATAGTCGAGGCCGGCGCGGCGCATCTTCGCGTCGTCGAGCGGAAAGCCGAGCGGCTCGATCAGATGCAGACGCGCGCCCGTGTTCGCGCACAGGCGGATCACGTTGCCGGTGTTCGGCGGGATTTCGGGTTCGACGAGTACGACGTTGAACATGGATTGCTTCTAATAAAGGTGATTAATCTTTAGGCGTGCGCAGCGCCACGAAATTGCTGACACGCCGCGCGCCGGCGAGCTTCAGCGTGCGAGCAAGCGCGTCGAGCGTCGCGCCCGATGTCATCACATCGTCGACGACGCCGACATGCGTGCCGCGCACATCGCCCGAGACGGCGAACGCGCTCGCAACATTGCGGCGGCGCGTTTCGCGATCGAGCCGCGATTGCGCCGACGTATGCCGGACCCGCGCGATCATCGATGCGTGGGCGGGCACGCGCATCATGCGTGCGAGCGGACGCGCGATGGCCCACGCCTGGTTGTAGCCACGCGCGATGAGCCGTTCGCGCGAGAGAGGCATCGGCACGATCACATCCGGCGCGGGCAGATCGCTGTCCTCGAAACGCGCATGCAGATGCCGCGCGAATGCCTCGCCCGCGGCGAGCCGCGCACGAAACTTCAACTCGACGGCGAGCGTGTCGAGGGGCGCGCGATAGTCGGCGAGCGCGAGCGTGTCGTTGAACGCGGGCGGCGCTTCGAGGCACGCGGCGCAGTGCACGCGCAGGTCTTCGCGCTCGCGTCGCATCGCGGATGCCGCCAACGGCAGCGCGCACGTCGCACAGCGCAAGCGCGGCTCATTCCAGTACTGCGCGTCGCAACCATCGCACAGCAGTGCTTGCGACAAATTGCCGCATAACGCGCACTGGCTCGGCAGCGCGCACGCGACGAGCCGTTTTGCCGCCGACGCGAATCCGCGAGCGCGTGCCGTGACGGGCGTCCGGAAGGGAAGGCGAATGCTGTCGGCTTTCATGACTGCTGAATCGGAAAAATCGCGGCTCGATGCGCTAAACACGCGCATTCATTGCGCCTCACGAAGCGTTTATGCCTCGTATCAGCACTTCGCATGGGTCGTTTTCGAGACGACCGAGTATACTTCGCACTCTCCGCAAAAAGATCGACATGTCCCCGACATCCCCTAAAACTAGCCGTCCGGCCTATGATCCGCGCCGTTTGCGCGCGATCTTCGACGGTCGCGCCGCCGCCTTCGACGAGGTCGCGTTCCTGACACGCGAGATCGCGGAGCGCATGCGCGAGCGGCTCGAATACATCAAGGTTGCGCCGATGCGCGTCCTCGATGCGGCGTGCGGCGGCGGGGCGGACCTGGCCGGTTTGCGGGAACGCTTTGCAGAGGCGTCGGTGACCGGCATCGACATCTCGTCCGCGATGCTCGCGCGCGCGCGCGCCGCCGAAGCCACGGACGCGGACAACGGCGCGGGATGGCGCCGCTTTCTTCCTTCGACGCTCGCCAAGGCGTTCGGCGCACGCGGCCCGCAACTCGCGCAGGCGGATTTTTCCGCGCTGCCGTTCGCATCGGGCGCGTTCGAACTATTGTGGTCGAATCTCGCGCTGCACTGGCATGCGCGGCCCGACCTCGTTTTTCCCGAATGGCAGCGCGTGCTCAAGGTGAACGGCTTGCTGATGTTCAGCACGTTCGGCCCCGATACGCTGCGCGAGCTTCGCGCCGCGTATCGCGAAGCGGAGCGGACGCTCGGGCTCGCGCCGCAAGCGCATACGATCGATTTCGTCGACATGCACGATCTCGGCGACATGCTCGTCGAAAGCGGCTTCGAAATTCCGGTGATGGATCAGGAAGTGCTGACGATCACGTACAAATCGCCTGAATCGCTGTTCGCGGACGTGACGCGCTGGGGCGCGTATCCGTTCGAGCGCGCGTTCGACGAAGGCCATGCGGACGCCAAGGCCGTGCGCGGCGCGGTGCATCAGGCGCTCGAAGCGCTGCGCCGCGACGACGGCACGATCCCGCTGACCTTCGAAGTGATCTACGGGCATGCGTGGAAGGCGGTGCCGCGCACGACAGCGGACGGGCACGGCATCGTCCGTCTTGAAGACATTGGACGAGGCTCGAGACCGAAACGCTGAATCGGTAAAGAGCACAGTTGTTATGTCTGAAATTTGCGCAAGAAAAGCGCGCAAAAAGGTGCGTCAAAAAGGCGCAGAAGCTTGTGGCGCTTGGCTTTGCGAGGTTACGACCCTTGCTTGTGGATGCCACCCAAGACGCCTATAATGCGTCAGTTTGTCGCCCGGACCGACACAAATTTGGGCGAAATCCGAGCAAATGTGTGTGATTGCGTGCGGATTGATGGAGGCAGCGATGCAAGCCAGCCAGACGCTGACGGAGTCCGAGCCGGTCATCAAGGACTGGCTGATGAAGCGAAACTGCTCGGTCTCGCCGCGTCAGTTCGTGGGCTTCTATGTGTCGCTTGCGCTGTTTTCGCTGGCAATCGCAACGCCGCTGTTTCTGAACGGCGCCTGGCTGGTGCTGCCGTTCACCGGAATCGAGTTGGCGGTCGTGGGCATCGCGTTTCTGATCTACGCGCGCCATGCGGTCGACTACGAACGGATCCGGCTGTATCAAAACCGGTTGTTGATCGAACAGATGAACGCCGAAGAGCTGACGCAGTTCGAGTTCAATCCGCGTTGGGTGCGGGTCGAAGCGGGCGCGACGCCGAGAGAGCCGCTCACGATCGTATCGCGCGGTCAATCGGTGAAAATCGGACAACACCTTGCACAGCATCGTCGCAAACAATTTGCTGCCGAGTTACAGGCGTCGCTGAGACGTCTATGAGAGGAGCCGGCGGGTGCGATGCCACGGGGGTCGAGGGTTTGAATGGAAAATTTGGGTAAGGATGCTATGAAAACAATCAAGCGAGCCCTCTCGGGCGTGCTGGCGGCAGGCGCACTGCTTTCCGCCGGTGCAGCCCTGGCGGTCGAAAACAGTCCAGGCGGTCCCGCTGTCAACGAGATCAACTTCCAGCAGCCTGTGACGAAGATCGCCGAGGAGCTCTACGGCCTCCATATCTTCATGCTCATCATCTGCACCGTCATCTTCATTGGCGTGTTCGGGGTGATGTTCTATTCGCTCTTCAAGCATCGCAAGTCGAAAGGCTTCAAGCCGGCCAACTTCCACGAAAGCACCACGGTCGAAATCATCTGGACGATCGTGCCGTTCATCATCGTCATTCTGATGGCGCTGCCGGCAACCAAGGCCGTCGTCGCGATGAAGGACACGTCCAACGCCGATCTCACCGTCAAGGTCACGGGCTATCAGTGGAAGTGGGGCTACGACTACGTGAAGGGTCCGGGCGAAGGCATCAGCTTCCTCTCGACGCTCTCCACGCCGCGCAGCGAAGTGAACGGTCAGAAGCCGATCTCGACGCTGTATCTGCAGGAAGTCGACAACCCGCTCGTCGTGCCGGTCGACAAGAAGATCCGCATCATCACGACGGCGAACGATGTCGTTCACTCGTGGTACGTCCCGGCATTCGGCGTGAAGCAGGATGCGATTCCGGGCTTCGTGCGCGACACGTGGTTCAAGGCCGAGAAGGTGGGCACGTATCGCGGATTCTGTACGGAACTGTGCGGCAAGGAGCACGCGTACATGCCGGTGGTCGTCGAAGTGCTGTCGGCCGATGACTACGCAAAGTGGGTCGACGGGCAAAAGAAGAAGATGGCCGCCGGCCAGGACGATCCGCTCAAGACGTACACGAAGGACGAACTGATGGCGCGCGGCCAGCAGGTTTACACGTCGAACTGCGCGGTTTGCCACCAGCCGACCGGCAAGGGCGCGGGCCAGTTCCCGGCGCTCGACGGCTCGAAGATCGCGAACGGTTCCATCGCCGAGCATCTGAATATCGTGCTGCACGGCAAGGCCGCGATGCCGCCGTGGCAAGGTGTGTTGAACGACGTCGAGATCGCGTCGGTCGTCACGTTCGAGCGTAATAGCTGGAGCAACCACACCGGCGATCTGCTGCAACCGAAGCAGGTCATCGACGCCAAGGCGGGCAAGATGCCCGAAGGCGGCGGCAATGCGGCGGCGGCATCGGCGCCGGAAGCGGCGAGTGCCGCGCCCGCGGCGGCCGAAGCGAGCGCGCCGGCTGCATCGGGTGCGCAGGCGTCGCAAGCCGCCGGGCTGCCCGCCAGCATCTATTTCGAGACGGGCAAGGATTCGCTGCCCGCCGACGCGAAGAGTGCGGTGGACGCCGCGGCGGCCTACGCAAAGGCGCATCCGGACGCGAAGATCGCGTTGTCGGGATTCACCGATGCGACCGGCAACGCCGACCAGAACGCCGATCTCGCCAAGCGCCGCGCGCAAGCCGTGCGCGACGCGCTGAAGGCAGCGGGCGTGTCGGAAGACCGCATCGTGTTGAAGAAACCGGAAACCATCACGGGCGGCGCCGATAACAAGGAAGCCCGTCGCGTGGAAATCAGTCCGGCTGCTTGACGTGCCGAGCGTGGCGCTTTCCTTCGCCGGACGGCAACGGAAAGTCCCACGCGTCATTGCCAAGTGCCCCGAGTATTCGCTTTAGGAGATGATTGTCATGTCTAGCATCGGACACGATGTAGGCGCAGGTCACGACCACGCGCACGACCATGCGCACGAGACGCCGCATGGCTGGCGCCGGTGGCTCTTCGCTACCAACCACAAGGACATCGGTACGCTGTACCTGTTGTTCTCCTTCATCATGTTCCTCTCCGGAGGCGTGATGGCGCTCGGCATCCGTGCCGAGCTGTTCGAGCCGGGCCTGCAGATCATGCGTCCCGAGTTCTTCAATCAGCTGACCACCATGCACGGCCTCATCATGGTGTTCGGCGCGATCATGCCGGCGTTCGTCGGTTTCGCGAACTGGATGGTGCCGCTGCAGATCGGCGCATCGGACATGGCGTTCGCGCGGATGAATAACTTCAGCTTCTGGCTGCTGCCGGCTGCCGCGGTGCTGCTCGTCGGCTCGTTCTTCGTGCCGGGCGGCGCAACCGCCGCGGGCTGGACGCTGTACGCGCCGCTCTCCACGCAGATGGGCCCCGGCATGGACTTCGCAATTTTCGCGGTCCACATCATGGGCGCGTCGTCGATCATGGGCGGCATCAACATCGTCGTGACGATTTTGAACATGCGCGCGCCGGGCATGACGCTCATGAAGATGCCGATGTTCGCGTGGACGTGGCTCATCACCGCGTACCTGCTGATCGCCGTGATGCCGGTCCTGGCGGGCGCGATCACGATGGTGCTGTTCGACCGTCACTTCGGCACGTCGTTCTTCAACGCGGCGGGCGGCGGCGATCCGGTGATGTACCAGCACATCTTCTGGTTCTTCGGTCACCCCGAGGTGTACATCATGATCTTGCCGGCGTTCGGGATCGTGTCGCAGGTGATTCCGGCGTTCTCGCGCAAGCCGCTGTTCGGCTATAGCTCGATGGTGTACGCGACGGCATCGATCGCGATCCTGTCGTTCATGGTGTGGGCGCACCACATGTTCGCGACCGGCATGCCGGTGACGGGCCAGCTCTTCTTCATGTACGCGACGATGCTGATCGCGGTCCCGACGGGCGTGAAGGTGTTCAACTGGGTGGCGACGATGTGGCGCGGCGCGCTGTCGTTCGAAACCCCGATGCTGTTCGCGATCGGCTTCCTGTTCGTGTTCACGATGGGCGGCTTCACGGGCCTGATCCTGTCGATGGCGCCGCTCGACATCCAGATGCACGGCACCTATTACGTCGTGGCGCACTTCCACTACGTGCTGGTGGCGGGTTCGCTCTTCGCGTTGTTCGCAGGCTGGTACTACTGGGCGCCGAAGTGGACCGGCTGGATGTACAACGAGATGCGCGGGAAGATCCACTTCTGGGCGTCGATGATCTTCTTCAACATCACGTTCTTCCCGATGCACTTCCTGGGTCTCGCCGGCATGCCGCGCCGTTATGCGGACTACCCGGCGCAGTTCACGGACTTCAACCAGGTCGCGACGATCGGCGCATTCGGCTTCGGCCTCGCACAGGTGTACTTCCTGTTCGCGGTCGCGCTGCCGACGTATCGTGGCGGCGGCGAGCTGGAGAAGGCATCCGACAAGCCGTGGGATGGCGCGGAAGGCCTCGAATGGACCGTGCCGAGCCCGGCGCCGTTCCATACGTTTGAAAATCCGCCGACGGTCGAATAAATAGCATCGAGGTTTGCAAGGCTTCCGCCACGGAAGTCTTGCAGCCGGCAAGCAGAGAAAGCATGGCCCCGAATCCACAAAAAAGACGCACGCCCGAGGAAATACGCGCGGGTAACAAGCGGCTCGGAATCATCATGGTGTTGGTTGCCGCCGTCTTCTTTCTGGGTATCGTCGTCAGGCAATACCTGTTGTCGCGAGGGTAGGAAAGCAACGTGTCCACTCAGCAGGAAAATTCGCATGTCGACCGGTCGTTCAACCGGTCGATGCTGGTCAAGCTCTTCGTCGTCGCCGCGCTGATGTTCGGCTTCGGCTTTGCACTCGTGCCGATGTACCGCGCGATCTGCCAGATCACCGGCATCAACAACCTCGTGCAGAAGGACGTCGGCGCGCGCGAGGCGAAGAACACGCAAGTGGACATGAGCCGCTCGATCTCGATCGAATTCGATGCGAACGCGCGCGGCCCGCTGAAGTTCAAGCCGGAGCCGAACTCGCTGGACATCCATCCCGGCGAAGTGATGACGGTCATGTACGACGTGACCAACGAGCAGAATCGCACGGTGAACGCGCAGGCGATTCCGAGCTATGCGCCGAAGCAGGCCACCGAGTATTTCAAGAAGATCGAATGCTTCTGTTTCACGCAGCAGACGCTCGCGCCGAACGAGACCAAGCGCATGCCGGTCGTGTTCGTCGTCGATCCGAAGCTGCCGAAGGATGTGAAGACGATCACGCTGTCGTACACGTTCTTCGAGCTGAACACGCCGAAGTCGGTGGCGAAGGGCTCGTGACGGTCATGAGCGCGGATACGCCGAAAAAGGGCGGTTTCTTCAAGCTCATCAAGGCGGTGTGCTGGTCGTTTTTCGGCGTGCGCCGCCGGGCCGACCTGGAGAGCGACGCCGCGCAGTTGAATCCGCTGCATCTGATCGCGGCGGGCATCATCGGGGCGGTGCTGTTCATCGTCGTGTTGTTGCTGATCGTGCGCGCGGTAGTGGGATAGACGGAAAACGCCGGGCGTCGCGCGAAGCGCTGCAGCCGGCGGCAAAAGAAAATTCAAGCAACTGGATCGAAGTGGAGAATCAACAATGAGCGGTCAAAACGAGAGCCCGTACTATTTCGTGCCGCATCCGTCGCGGCATCCGGTGATGGCTGCAACTGGCTTGCTGATCATGCTCGCCTCGCTGGCGTCGTGGGTGAACGGCCATAGCTTCGGGCCCGCCGGCACGTTTATCGGCTTGCTGTTCGTGCTGTTCGTGCTGTGGCACTGGTTCGGCGACGCCATCTCCGAATCCGAAGGCGGCATGTACGGCAAGCGTGTCGATGTGTCGTACCGCTGGAGCATGAGCTGGTTCATCTTCTCCGAAGTGATGTTCTTCGCGGCGTTCTTCGGCGCGCTGTTCTACGCGCGCGCCATCGCGATGCACGAACTCGGCAGCCTCGACTACAAGCTGATCTGGCCGGACTTCACCGCCGTGTGGCCGAACAACGGCCCCGCCGCGCTCGTGCCGCATTTCCGCGCGATGGTGCCGTGGCCCCTGCCGACCATCAACACGGCGCTTCTGCTGTCTTCCGGCGCGACGCTGACGGTGGCGCACCACGCGCTGCGCGAAGATCATCGCAAGAAGGCGATCATCTGGCTGGGCGCGACTGTTCTGCTCGGTATCATCTTCCTGTTCTGCCAGGGCTACGAGTATTTCCACGCGTACAACGAACTCAACCTGACGCTCAACTCCGGCGTGTACGGCTCGACGTTCTTCCTGCTGACGGGCTTCCACGGTTTCCACGTGTTCCTCGGCGGCACGATGCTGGCAGTGGTGATGTTCCGGCTGATTCGCGGTCACTTCACGGCGGAGCACCACTTCGCGTTCGAGGGCGCCGCGTGGTACTGGCACTTCGTCGACGTCGTGTGGCTGGGTCTGTACGTCGTCGTCTACTGGCTGTAAGGAATATCGACGCGGGCGCGCGCGATGCGCCGTCCGCGATGCAAGGCCGGCGGCGACGCCGGTCCGAGAGCATAGAAGCAGTGATCAACACGCCGCCCTCGATGTCTCAAGGGGCGGCGTTGTCGTTTGAAGAGGCGGTGCGTTTTAGCGCCGCGCGCGACAATTCGCCTCGCGGGGCGAGGCGCGCGTTGCGCGTATCGTCGCGATCAGCGTCCGATGGGAACGCCCGACGTTTGAATCCAGCCCATCCAGTGAGCGAACAGGATGAAAAGGAAGAGCGAGATGGACAGCCCGACGCGCGCGGCGAGCGACCACACCATCCGCTTCGTCCTGCCCCGGTCGGTCATCATGAAATAGAGCGCCGAGCCCAGGCTGCCGATGATAAGGATGAATGCGATAGCAACGAAGATGTGCATGAAACCAGCCAGCGATTTTGCTCAGGAACGACGGTGAGCAGTATGAATTTGGACTATCTCATTATCTCACTCGACGGAACCCGGCGTGTAGCGGCCGGCCGGATGCCGACGGTTAGGCGTTCGGCATGAAGATCCGGTTCTGGCCCGCGCTCCTGATTCTTATCGTCGTCGCGATCACGGTGCGCCTCGGCTTCTGGCAGCGCGACCGCGCGCATCAGAAGGAAGCGCTCAACGCGCAGATCGTCGCGTTCGAGAATGCGCCCGCGCGCGAAGTCGGCGTCGAGCCGATGCCGCTCAAGTCGATCGAATTCCATCGCGTGGAGGCGCGCGGCGAGTTCATGCCGGAGCGCGTCGTGTATCTGGACAATCGTCCCTATAACGACCAGCCAGGCTTTTATGTCGTGATGCCGCTTAAACTCGAGGGCGGCGGCTATGTGCTCGTCAATCGCGGATGGCTGCCGCGCAACATGGCGGACCGCACGGGCATCGAGCCGTATGAGACGCCGAAAGGCGTCGTCGAGGTGAAGGGGATCGCGCGCGCGAATGCGTCGCAGGCGTTCGAACTGGGCAGCGGCGGATCGGCTGCGCACAAGGAGATCCGCCAGAACCTGGATATCAGATCGTACGCGGCCGAAACCGGGCTGGCGTTTCAGCCGTTCGTGATCCAGCAGACGAACGATACCGGCGACAGGCTCGTGCGCGACTGGCCCGCGCCGACGCTCGGCGTCGAGCGCAATTACGGCTACATGTTCCAGTGGTGGGGCATGGCGGCGGCGGCCATCGGGTTTGGCCTGTACGCCGCGCGCCGCGCCGGGAAGAAGCGCGATGCAACCGACATAGGCGGCGAATCCGACGATGAAGCCGAGCATCACGCCTGAACACTGACGAACAGAGACACATTTTCACCGATGCAATCACAACGCTCCGCTGCCACCGACAAGACACGCACGCAGCAAGGAAACGCGAAGAAAGGCTCCTGGATCAGCGGCCGCTGGATGCTTTTGCTGCTCGCGCTCGTGTGCGCGGCGCCGGTGATCGCGTCGTATCTGATGTATTACGTGTTCAAGCCCGCGGGCGGCACATCGAGCTACGGCACGCTGATCGATCCGCAGCGCCCGATTCCGGCGCAGCTCGTCGTCACCGATGAAAAAGGGCAGACCCTGCCGTTCAAGTCGCTCGAAGGCAAATGGCTGATGATCACCGTCAACGGCAGCGACTGCGACGAGCAATGCGCGACGCGCCTCTATTTCATGCGGCAAGTGCGCGTGTTGCAGAACGCCGAGCGCGAGCGCGTCGTGAACGTGTGGCTGCGCACCGATGACAAGCCGGTCGCCGACGTCATCAAGTCCGCGTATCCGCAGCCGGACACGCGCATGCTCGTCGCCGACGAGAAGGCGATCGCGGCGTGGCTGCCGGTGAATGACGGCACAAAGCTCACGGATCACATCTTTCTCGTTGATCCGAACGGCAATCTGATGATGCGCTTCCCGAAAAATCCCGATCCGAAGAAGATCAACGGGGATGTGGCAAAGCTCCTGAAGTGGTCGCGCATCGGCTAAAGCGCGGCTAAAACGCGGCTAATACGCGGTTTGAAGGTTAAACATGAGTTATGTATTGCAACTGGGCCTGATCGGCATCTGCATCGCGCTGCTGCCGCTCTCGTACGTATGGGTGAAGGCCGATGACGACAAGTTCAGGAAACTCGTCTGGCTGACCACTTTCCTGACGCTCGATCTCATCATGTTCGGCGGCTTCACGCGTCTGACCGATTCCGGCCTCGGCTGCCCGGACTGGCCCGGCTGCTACGGCACGTCGTCGCCGTTCATCGCCCATGCGCAGATTTCAGCCGCGTATCAGGCGATGCCGACCGGTCCCGTCAGCATGGTGAAGGCGTGGATCGAGATGCTGCATCGCTATTTCGCAATGGCGATCGGCGTGCTCATCATCGCGCAGGTGATCATCGCGTGGACGGCGCGCATCAAGAAGCGTCCGCTGCACGTGTCGCCGTGGTGGCCGACAGGCATTCTGCTGCTTATCCTGCTGCAAGGCGCGTTCGGCGCGTGGACCGTCACACTGAAGCTGCAACCGGTGATCGTCACGACGCACCTGCTGCTCGGACTCGCGCTGCTCGGCGTGCTCGGCTGGCTGGCGGCGCGCATGACGCCGATTCCATCGCTCGACTCGGTTTCGAATGCCGCCGCCGCGCGCTGGATGCCGGCCGCGGCATTCGGCTTGCTGGTGCTCGTCGTGCAGATCGCGCTCGGCGGCTGGGTCAGCACGAATTACGCGGTGCTCGCGTGCACGGACTTTCCGCTGTGCAACGGCCAGTGGGTTCCGCCAATGAATTTTGAGCACGGCTTTCATCTCTGGCGCGCGCTCGGCATGACCGGCGACGGTGACGTGATCTCGCAGGACGCGTTGGTGGCGATTCACTGGACGCATCGCACGTTCGCGGTCGTCGTCGTGATTTATCTGCTGTGGCTCGCGCTGAGACTGCGACGTTTCGAATCGCTGCGAAAGCCCGCAAACGGCGTATTGTTGATGATCGTCCTTCAGTTCCTGACGGGCATGTCGAACATCGTGCTGCAGTGGCCGTTGCCGGTCGCGGTGGCGCACAACGGCGGAGCCGCGATCCTGTTGCTG
This sequence comes from Caballeronia sp. AZ7_KS35, assembly GCF_023631045.1. Lineage (NCBI taxonomy): Bacteria > Pseudomonadati > Pseudomonadota > Betaproteobacteria > Burkholderiales > Burkholderiaceae > Caballeronia > Caballeronia sp. AZ7_KS35. The sequence goes on from NZ_JALQDV010000001.1 coordinate 453,613, forward strand.
CTACTCGTTATGCTAAACTTTCGAATCTCTTCCAGCCGTCCCGGCCGCGCCGCAGTTCCCGCGCGCGACGTCGTTTCAGCGTGACTCCACATCATGGATAGCACGACACTCAACTCCCCACTCGGCAGCCGCGCATCGCAGTATCTCGCGCTGACCAAGCCGCGCGTCACGCAGCTCGCCGTTTTCTGTGCCGTCATCGGCATGTTTCTGTCCACGCCCGGCATGGTGCCGTGGGACAAGCTGATCGGCGGCGCCGTCGGCATCTGGTTGCTGGCCGGCGCGGCATTTGCAATCAATTGTCTCGTCGAGCAAAAAGTCGATGCAAAAATGCGCCGCACCGCGTGGCGACCGTCCGCGCGCGGCCAGATCACGTCCACGCAGATTTTGACGTTCTCAGCATTGCTCGGCGGCATCGGCATGTGGACGCTCTACACGTTCACCAATCCGCTCACGATGTGGCTCACCATTGCCACGTTCGTCGGCTACGCGGTCATCTACACGCTGCTGCTCAAGCCTTACACGCCGCAGAACATCGTGATCGGCGGTGCGTCGGGCGCAATGCCGCCGGCGCTCGGATGGGCCGCGGTCACGGGACACGTGCCCGGCGACGCATGGATTCTCGTGCTGATCATCTTCGTGTGGACGCCGCCGCATTTCTGGGCGCTCGCGCTGTATCGCCGCAAGGATTACGAGAACGCCGGCCTGCCGATGTTGCCGATCACCCACGGCGAGAAGTACACGCTGCTCAACATCTTCCTCTACACCCTCGTGCTGTTCGCCGTGACGCTGATGCCGTATATCTCCGGCATGAGCGGCGTCGTGTATCTGGCGAGCGCGATCGCCCTCGGCGCGGGTTTCATCGGCTACGCGTGGAAGATGTATCGCGACTATTCCGATGCGCTCGCGCGCAAGACCTTCCGCTATTCGATCGTGTACCTGTCGCTGCTGTTCGGCGCGCTGCTCGTCGATCACTACGTGCGTACGGTGATCGGCGCATGACGGCCATTCTTCGTCGCATCTTCGCGCTGCTGTTTTTCGCGGCGCTGCTTTCGGCGTGCGAGAAAGCCCCGGATTTCAAGAATCTCGACATCACCGGGAACAAGCAATTCGGCAGCGATTTCGCCTTGCCCGATACGCACGGCAAGACGCGCACGCTCGCGGACTTCAAGGGCAAGGCCGTGGTGCTGTTCTTCGGCTATACGCATTGCCCCGACGTGTGCCCGACGACGCTCGCCGAGCTCTCCCAAGCGATGCAGCAACTCGGCGACAAAGCGAAAGACGTGCAGGTGCTGATGGTCACCGTCGACCCGGCGCGCGACACGCCCGATCTGCTCGGTCAGTACGTGGCGGCGTTCAACTCGTCGTATGTCGGTCTGCGGCCCGCCGACGATGCGCAACTCGCGAAGCTCGCCAAGGACTTCCGCGTCTACTATGCGAAGTCGCAGGGCAAGACGCCCGACGACTACACGATGGATCACACCGCCGCGAGCTACGTGTTCGACAAGGACGGCAAGCTGCGTCTCTTCGCGCGCGACGGGCAGGGCGTCGAGCCGTGGGTTCACGACCTGAAGATCTTGATCGACTGATCGCGAAAGTGGCCCGAACGGGCCACTTCTTTTATCAGCCGTCCAGCGACGGCTCAGGCAGATTCAGACCCGGCGCGAGCCGCGTCGCCTTGAATTCGATGATGTCGTAGTGCGCGAGCCCTTGCTGCGCGAACGGATCTTCCGCGACGATCGCATCTAGCCGATCGCGCTCGATGCCTGACGCCACGATGACGCCGCCATCCCGCGGCACCTTCGGTCCCGCCATCACGAAGACGCCCGCCGCGAAATAGCGCTCGAGATAGGCGCGATGCGCGTCGAGCGCGTCGTCGATCTCGGCAAGCGCGCCTGTGTAGCGAAGATTGATGACGTACATGGTGAGATGCGCCTCCGGCTCGCGAGATTTGTGATGTTCTGTTGTCGATTCTAGCCGTACCCCGTGGCAGCGGATATTCACATGAGCAATCTGTATTTCACGTCGCACCAATGCTGTGCGAACATCCGTCACCCGGTCTGATCATCTATCGGAGACGAATCAGGCAATCCAGCAAGCACGCATCATCGAAACAGGAACACCATGCAGCGCAGAAATTTGCTTAAAGCCATTACCGCAGTCGCGGCCTCCGCCGCGTTGTTCACGAGCCTCGCCGCTCACGCCGACGACAAGGTGATCAAGGTCGGCACCATCAGCGGCCCGGACGCGCAAATCTGGCAAGTCGTGCAGAAGGTCGCGAAGCGCGAAGGGCTCAACGTGAAAGTGATCGAGTTCAACGACTACGTGCAGCCGAACGCAGCGCTCGACGCCGGCGATCTCGATGCAAACAGTTTCCAGCATCAGCCGTATCTCGACAGTCAGATCAAGCAGCGCGGCTACAAGATCGTCAACGCGGGGCTGACGTATATCTCGCCGCTCGGGGTCTATTCGAAGAAACTGAAGTCGCTCAAGGATCTCCCGCAAGGCGCGAAGGTCGCGGTGCCGAACGATCCGTCGAACGAGAATCGCGCGCTGTTGCTGCTGCAAGCGCAAGGCGTCATCAAGCTGAAGGCGGGCGCGGGCGCGAACGGCAACAACGCGACGGCGCTCGACGTGGCGGAGAATCCGAAGAAGATCAAGCTCGTCGAACTCGACGCCGCGCAATTGCCGCGCACGCTCGCCGACGTCGATGCCGCCGCGATCAACACGAACTTCGCGCTTGCCGCGGGCCTGCAGCCGACGAAGGACGCAATCGCGCTCGAAGACGTGCATAGCCCGTACGCGAACCTGATCGCGGTGCGCGCGAAGGACAAGGATCAGCCGTGGGTGAAGAAGCTGGTTGCGGCTTACCAGTCGGAAGATGTCCGCCAGTTCCTGAAGAGCGAGTTCAAAGGCTCGGTCGTGCCTTCGTTCTGAATGTCATCGCTTGAGTTTCGAAACGGCGTCCTGCGGGACGCCGTTTTCCTTGGAGCAATCAGTCGACGCAAATCTGCTGCAACTGCCGCTGCCAAAGAATGCCCGTGCTCCCCTCCTGCACCGGCGTGAAACCGGTTCGCATGAAGAGTCCGCAGAAATCTTCGTAGGGCTCGTCCAGCCGGCAGATCACCTGTTCGTAGCGAGCGCCGTGCGCGAAGTTCGTGCACGCCGCGACGAGCCGCTCGCCGAGTCCGCGACGCCGCGCGCCCGGTTCGACGAACAACATGTCGATGCGTGCGCGGCTTTCGGAGTCCGCAGTAAGTATCGCGGCACCGACGCGCGTCGCGTTGTTCTGCTCCGCCACCCAACACGCGATGCGCGGGGTGTTCGCCTGCATCTCCGCGAGAAAGTTCGCGACCATGTTCGCCGCCCATGCCTCGCTGACCAGCTTCGGCCGCTCGCCGCTATATAGATGCGCCTGGCGCTCGATCATCCAGCCGAAGTCTCCGGCGCGCGGGCCGCGCAGTCGCGTTTCTCCTTCGGCGTTCGGCGGCGAGAGCAGACGCTCGACGTCCGCCATTGCCGTGCAGAGCTGATCGATTTCGGCAGCGGTCAGCCGCTTGAGCAGCGCGGCGGCCTCGGCCGATACGTGCAGATCGATCTCATCGACCTGGGCTTTCGCTTCGGGCGTGATATGAAGCAGATGCGCTCTGCCGTCCGATTCGTTCTTTCGCCGTACCACGAGGCCGTTCTTCTGGAAATTGTTGATCAGGCGACTGAGATAGCCCGTATCAAGTCCAAGGTTGCGCGATAAATCGGCCGCCGTGGCAGCCCGGTCCTGCGCCAACTCATGCAGGATGCGAACTTCAGTTAACGAAAAGCAGCTTTTATGGAGCCGCTCGTGGAGTGCGCCGGTATGGCGTGCATAAAAACGGTTGAAACGGCGCACCGCTTCGACGGCCCGGCTCGGATCGGAACTGCCCATCGCTCTAGTCTCTCGTTTTGTTGAAATTAATTGTGAATCCGAATTAATACATGCATTGTGCCAAAGAAGAACGACCGTGCGAATACGAAAATGCCCGAAAAATGGGTTATCAGGCAATTAAGGAACCAATTCGGCAAGTGGACTACGTGTACGGGTAAGTCCCAATAGCAGACATGTTCCGAATCGAGCCGCTAAACATTTTTTAACTCGTTGATTTAACGAGAAATTTGACGTTCGTTCTGAGACGCCGCTTTAGCGTTGACTGGTATTATGTTGGTTATATAATGGGCTCCACTTCTGAGGTGAGAGCTTTCGATGGAGCATCGCTGGCAGGACCTGACACCCGACGCGCGGAGCGACACGCCGCTCTATCTTCAGTTGGCGTCGCGCCTCGCCACGGCGATCCACGCGGGCAACTGGTCGGCTGGCGAGGCGCTGCCGTCCGAGCGCACGTTGTCGGAAGGTGTGGGCGTGTCGCGGATCACCGCGAGAAAGGCCATCGCGCTGCTGGTCGAGCAAGGCCTGATCCGGCGCGTACGAGGCGCGGGCAGTTTCATCACGCCGCGCGTCGAAGATCCGCTTTCCCGTCTCACCGGTTTCACGCGAAAGATGGAGCAGCGCGGCTTCACGCCCGATTCGATCTGGCTAGAACGCGGACTGCGCGCAGCGAATCGCGATGAAACCGTGCGCCTCGGTCTGGCGCCGGGCGCGGCTGTTGCAAGCCTGAAGCGGTTGCGGCGCGCGGACGGCATCGTGATGGCGGTCGAGCATTCAACGTTGCCGGTCGCCGCGGTGCCCGATCCACTCGCGATCGGCGCTTCGCTCTACCGGTATCTGGAGGCGCGCGGGCTGTCGGTGGTGCGCGCGTTGCAGCACTTTCGCGCGGTGAACGCCGGCGCGGAGATCGCGCGGCTCATGGGCGTCGCGCCGCGTGCAGCGCTGCTCGTGATCACGCGCATCGGCTATTCGGCGGATCAACGCGCGATCGAATTGACGGACACCTACTGTCGCGACGACTACTACGACTTCGTCGCGGAACTGCATCGATAAGCGTCGGCACAGACGCGCTTAATCCGGACGCATCAAGAGAGCAAACAGAGAACGAGAGGACCCAAGGACGCCGTTCGCTTCTTTCGCGACGAAAGCCTGCTCGCAGCACGGCGCGGACGGCACTGAACCTCATCCATGCATCGCGTACTTCCAGAGAAATTCATGCTGAAAGGAAACATACTCACGACCGATGGCTGGATCCACGGCACGGTCCGCTTCGAGAACGGCCGCGTGACGGCGCTCGAAGGACATATCGCCGATCCGCTCGCCAACGACGCGCCCTACATCCTGCCGGGCTTTATCGATCTGCACGTTCACGGCGGCGGCGGGCGCGACATCATGGAAGGCGGCGACGCGGCGGACACCGTTGCCCGCCAGCACGCGCAGCACGGCACGACGAGCCTGCTCGCCACCACGATGACCGCGCCGCGCGACGAACTCATGAGCGTCGTCGCGGGTCTCGGCGAACAGGCCAAACACCGCGCGGCGGGCGGCGCGCGCATGCTCGGCGTGCACCTGGAAGGTCCGTACATCAATCCCGGCAAGCTCGGCGCGCAGCCGGACGCGGCCGCCGTCGCGGTGCGCGACGAAGTGCTGAAGTATCTCGATCTCGCGCCGATCCGCGTCGTCACGATCGCGCCGGAAATCTCCGGTCATCTCGACATTATTTCGGACCTCGCGGCGCGCGGCGTGCGTGTGCAGCTCGGCCATTCGCTCGGCACATACGACGACGCCGTGAACGCGCTCAAGCACGGCGCGCGCGGCTTCACGCATCTGTTCAACGCAATGTCGCCGCTGCATCACCGCGACCCGGGCATGGTTGGCGCGGCGCTCGCGCATGCCGAATACGCGGAACTGATTCCTGATCTGCTGCACGTTCATCCGGGCGCGATTCGGGCCGCGATGCGCGCGATTCCGCGTCTCTACGTCGTGACCGACAGCACCTCGGCGGCCGGTATGCCCGACGGCGAATATCGCCTCGGCAGCCAGCACGTCACCAAATGCATGGGCGGTGTGCGCCTCGCGGACGGCACGCTCGCCGGCAGCACCCTGACGATGGATCAGGCGCTGCGCAATCTCGTCTCGCTGGGCATTCCGCTCGCGGACGTCTCGAATCGCCTGTCGCGTTTCCCCGCCGACTATCTCGGACTCGAAGACCGCGGCCGCATCGCGCGCGGCGCTTGGGCCGATCTCGTCGTGCTCGACCGGGAACACGCGCTGACCGCCACGTACGTCGAAGGAGAATCAATTGTCGAATATGCTTAATGAGGCGCTCGAGTCCGCCGACGTCGTCGCGGCCCAGCTCGCCGATACCTCGCGCATCGAAGAACTCGCGGAAAAGCTCAAGGAACAGCCGCGCAATGTCGCGCTCACGGTCGCGCGCGGCAGTTCCGACCACGCCGCCAGTTATTTCGCAAGCCTGACGATGAGCCGCATCGGCGTGCCGGTCGCATCGCTGCCGATGTCCGTCGCGACGTTGCAGCAGGCGCCGCTGCGTGTCTCGGGCCAACTGGCCGTCGCGTTCTCGCAGTCGGGCAAGAGCCCCGATCTCGTCGGCACCATGCAGGCGCTGCGCGACGCGGGGGCGTTCACCGTCGCGGCCGTCAACGTCTCCGGTTCGCCGCTCGAAAGCGCGTGCGAATACTTCCTGCCGCTGCTCGCCGGTCCCGAACTGTCGGTTGCCGCGACCAAGAGCTATATCGCGATGCTGTCGCTTTCCGCGATCGTGATCGCGCACGTTCAGCGCGACGTCGAATTGCTGAAGGCGCTCGATTCGCTGCCCGAGAAGCTGCGCGCCGCCGGCAAGCTCGACTGGACGCGCGCCGTCGACGAACTGAAGAGCGTCGATCGCATGATCGTGATCGGGCGCGGCCTCGGCCTCGCCATCGCGCAGGAAGCCGCGCTCAAGCTGAAGGAAACGTCGGGCATTCAGGCCGAAGCGTTTTCCAGCGCAGAAGTGCGTCACGGTCCGATGGAGATCATCGACCGCGACTATCCGCTGCTCGTGTTCGCGCCGCGCGGGCCGGAGCAGGCGGGTCTCATCCAGCTTGCCGCCGATATGCGTGCCCGCGGCGCGCGCGTGCTGCTCGCAGCCCCAGCCGACGTCGCCGAAGCGGAACTGCCGCTCGTCGCCACGGACCATCCCGCGCTCGATCCGATCGCCGCGATTCTTTCGTTCTACGTGATGGCCGCGGGTCTGGCCGCCGCGCGCGGGCGCAATCCCGACGCGCCGCGCCACCTGAACAAGGTCACCGAAACCCATTGAGTGAGATAGCCGATGCGCCGTGCCGAGGAGTCACTGTTGAACCATTCCATCGATAACCCGAACGACGTCGTGCTGCTCGCGCCGTTCACCGGTCCCGTCGTGCCGCTCGCCGACGTGCCGGATCCCGTGTTCGCCGAGGGCATGTTCGGCGACGGCATCGGCATCGATCCGCTCGATAACGTGCTCGTCTCGCCCTGCGACGGCACCATCACGCATCTGGCGCGCACGCATCACGCCGTGACGCTGCGCACGAAGGAAGGCGCCGAGATTCTCGTGCATATCGGCATCGACACGGTCGAGCTGGGCGGCAAGGGCTTCACGCCGAAGATCCAGCAAGGCGCGACGGTGCGCGCGGGCGAGCCGCTGATCGAGTTCGATGCGGATTTCGTCGCGCAGCACGCGCCGAGCCTCGTTTCGGTAATCGCGATCGCCAACGGCGATGCCTTCGATGTCATCGATCGCGCCGGCCGCGGCGTGCTGAAAGCGGGCTCGCGCCTGCTGGTTCTGCGCGCCAAGGACGGCGAGAAAGCCGAGACGGCGCGCGCGGGCGCGGTCGTTCTCGACGAAGCGCGCCGCAGCCTGACGCTCTCCCATGCGGGCGGCCTCCATGCGCGTCCGGCGGCGCGGGCACGCGAAGCTTCCCGCGGTTTCGACGCGAAGGTCGAAGTGCGCTACGAAGGCAAGAAGGCGCCGGTGGAAAGCGTCGTCGGCCTGCTCCGCCTCGGTGCGGGCGAGGGCGCGACCATCGAGCTCGTCGGCATCGGCGTGCAGGCGCAACAGGCGGTCGAAGCGGTCGCGGTGGAATTGCTGCGCGCGGCGCAAGGCGAAGTCGAAGAATCGCCCGCGCGCGAGAAGTCGCCCGCGCCGGTCGTGCAAGCCACGCGAACGGGCGAGCCGTTGCCGCCGAACACGCTCGCGGGCGTGTGCGCGGCGCCGGGCATCGCGATCGGCAAGCTGGTGCGCTGGGACGATCAGGAAATCGTGCCGCCGGAACAGGCGAGCGGCGCGTCGGCGGCGGAAAGCCGCGCGCTCGATAAAGCCATCGCCCAGGTTGATGCCGAACTCGGCGAAACCGTGCGTACCGCGTCGCAGCGCGGCGCGGTCGGCGAAGCGGGCATTTTCGCGGTGCATCGCGTGCTGCTCGAAGATCCGACGCTTCTCGACGCCGCGCGCGATCTCATCAGCCTCGGCAAGAGCGCGGGCTTCGCATGGCGCGAGGCGATCCGCGCGCAGATCGCGCTGCTCTCGAACGTGCAGGACGAACTGCTCGCCGAGCGCGCGGCCGATCTTCGCGACATCGAAAAGCGCGTGTTGCGCGCGCTCGGCCTCAACAACACGGCGGCGCTCGAGTTGCCTCAGGAAGCCGTGCTCGCCGCCACGGAATTCACGCCGTCCGATCTGTCGTCGCTCGACCGCACCCGCGTCACCGCGCTCGTGATGGCGCGCGGCGGCGCGACCTCGCACGCGGCGATCATCGCGCGGCAGATGGGCATTCCGGCGCTCGTCGCGATCGGCGATGCGCTGCACGCGATTCCCGAAGGCACGCAAGTCGTCGTCGATGCATCGGCGGGACGCATCGAGCATGCGCCGACCGCGCTCGACGTCGAGCGCGCACGCAACGAGCGCGAGCGGCTCGCGGGCGTGCGTGAAGCGAACCGCAAGCTGTCGCGCGAAGCGGCATCGACGAAGGATGGCCGCGCGATCGAAGTCGCCGCGAACATCGCGACGCTCGACGACGCCAAAGCCGCCGTCGAAAACGGCGCCGATGCGGTCGGCCTGTTGCGCACCGAACTGCTGTTCATTCATCGCCAGTCGGCGCCGACGGTCGCGGAGCACGCGCAAAGCTATCAGGGCATCGTCGATGCCTTGCAGGGCCGCACCGCGATCATCCGCACGCTCGATGTCGGCGCGGACAAGGAAGTCGATTATCTGACGCTGCCGCCCGAGGAAAATCCGGCGCTCGGGCTGCGCGGCATCCGGCTCGCGCAAGTGCGCCCCGATCTGCTCGATGACCAGTTGCGCGGCCTGCTCGCCGTGAAGCCGGCGGGCGCGCTGCGAATCCTGTTGCCGATGGTCACCGATTCCGGCGAACTGCAGCGCTTGCGTGCGCGCATCGACGAACTGGCGCGCGAAGCGGGCCGCACCGATCCGGTCGAAGTGGGCGTGATGATCGAAGTGCCGTCGGCGGCGCTGCTTGCCGACCAACTGGCGAAATACGCCGATTTCCTCTCGATCGGCACCAACGATCTCACGCAGTACACGCTCGCGATGGACCGTTGCCAGCCCGATCTCGCCGCGCAATCCGACGGCCTGCATCCGGCCGTGCTGCGTCTCATCAAGGCGGCGGTGCAGGGCGCGGAGAAGCACGGCAAGTGGGTCGGCGTGTGCGGCGCGCTCGGCGGCGATCCCGTCGCGGCGCCCTTGCTCATCGGACTCGGCGTGACGGAATTGTCGGTCGATCCGGTGTCGGTGCCCGGCATCAAGGCGCGCGTGCGCAATCTCGATTACCAACTGTGCCGTCAGCGCGCCGAGGATTGCCTCGCGCTCGAATCGGCTCAGGCAGTAAGAGCGGCAAGCCGCGAAATCTGGCCGCAGGACTGAACGTCTTCCCTGCAGCCAGCTTCACGGATGCCTTTTCAGCAATCCCCGAAGCAGCAAAGACAAGACCTATATTTTTTGGAGAACCCGATGGACGCCAACCCGTTTGCAAAGATGCAGCGACTAGGCCGCGCGCTGATGCTGCCGATCGCCGTACTACCGGTGGCCGGCCTGCTTTTGCGTCTCGGCCAGCCCGATGTCTTCAACATCAAGATGATCGCCGACGCCGGCGACGCGATCTTCACCAATCTGCCGCTCTTGTTCGCGATCGGCGTGGCGGTGGGCTTCGCGAAGGACAACAACGGCACGGCGGGTCTCGCCGGCGCGATCGGCTACCTCATCGAAGTGGCCGTGATGAAGGACATCAACGACAAGCTCAACATGGGCGTGCTGTCGGGGATCATCGCCGGTATGGTGGCCGGCTATCTGTATAACCGATACAAGGACATCAAGCTGCCCGAGTATCTGGCATTCTTCGGCGGCAAGCGCTTCGTGCCGATCGTGACAGGCGTCGCGTGTCTGGTGCTCGGCATCGTCTTCGGCTACATCTGGCAGCCGGTGCAGGCGGCCATCGACGGCGCGGGCAACTGGCTGACGACCGCCGGCGCGCTCGGCACCTTCGTGTTCGGCGTGCTGAACCGCATCCTGCTGGTTACGGGTCTGCATCACATCATCAACTCGCTCGCGTGGTTCGTGTTCGGCTCGTTCACGCCGCCCGACGGCGGCGCGATCGTGCACGGCGACCTGCATCGCTTCTTCGCGGGCGACAAGACGGCGGGCGGCTTCATGACGGGCTTTTTCCCGGTGATGATGTTCGGTCTCCCGGCCGCGTGCCTCGCGATGTTCCATGAAGCGCCGAAGGAGCGCCGCGCGATCGTCGGCGGCCTGCTGTTCTCCATGGCCCTGACCGCATTCCTGACGGGCGTGACCGAGCCGATCGAATACTCGTTCATGTTCCTGGCTCCGGTGCTCTACGGCATCCACGCAGTGCTGACGGGCCTGTCGCTCGCCATCTGCTCGGCGCTCGGCATCCACCTGGGCTTCACGTTCTCGGCGGGCGCGATCGACTACGTGCTGAACTACGGTCTGTCGCAGCGCGGCTGGCTGGCGCTCGTGGTCGGTGCGGTGTACTTCGTCATCTATTACGGCCTGTTCCGCTTCTTTATCCGCAAGTTCAACATGGCGACGCCGGGCCGCGAGCCGGCCACGACCGACGCCGAAACCGACGTGGCCCAAACCGTCGATGGAGGCCTGATTCCGCCCGTGCCCGGCGCGGCAGCAGCCGTGTCGAACACGCGCGCTGCGAAGTACGTCGCGGCGCTCGGCGGCGCATCCAATCTGACGCTCGTCGATGCCTGCACGACGCGTCTGCGTCTGTCGGTCGTCGATTCGGAGAAGGTGTCGGAGCCGCAGTTGAAGAGCATCGGCGCGCGCGGCGTGTTGAAGCGCGGCGCGACCAACGTCCAGGTGATCATCGGGCCGGAAGCCGATCTGATCGCCGATGAAATCCGCAGCGAACTCGAGCATTCGTCGACGCGCGGCGCAACGCCCGCATCGTCGACGCCGGCGCAACCGGTCGCGGCAGCGGTGAGCGGCGACCAGACGCCCGGCCCGCTCGATCCGGACCCGTTCCGCTGGCTCGCGGTGTTCGGCGGCGCGACCAACGTGGTATCGCTCGACGCGGTTGCGCAGACGCGCCTGCGCGTGGTCGTGCGCGATCCGTCGTCGGTGGATCGTCAGCGTTTGTCGTCGCTGGATGTGGCGTGGGTGTCGGCGGATACGTTCCACATCGTCGTGGGCGCGGCGGCGCAGCGCTATGCGGCGCAACTGTCCACGCGCTTGTCCGGCAACGGCGGCGGCGCTGCACCGATGCCTGCCTGAAGCGGTAATCGAAGCTCGATAACAAACGGCGCCCGCGGGCGCCGTTTGTGTTTTCAGCGAAGTGCCAAAGAAAAAGCCCGCCGTCTCGTCGACGGCGGGCTTTGCAATTTCTGCAATGGCACAGTCAATTGTTACGCGTAGTCATGCAACGCCGAGCGCATCTTCTTCATCGCGCTCGCCTCGATCTGGCGAATGCGCTCCGCCGAGACGCCGAACTCGTCGGCCAGTTCATGCAGCGTCTTGCCGCCCGAGCCGTCGTCCTGCACGTCGAGCCAGCGCGCCTTGATGATGCGGCGGCTGCGTTCGTCGAGCGATTCGAGTGCATCGGCGAGGCCGTCGCTTTGCAGCCTGTCGTGCTGCCGCGCGGCGATGACGTTAGTCGGCTCGTTGTGCGAGTCGGCCAGATAGGCGATGGGCGCGTACGCTTCCTCGCCATCCTCGACCTGGCCTTCGAGCGCGATATCGCCGCCCGACAAGCGCGTTTCCATCTCCGCGACTTCCTCGCGCTTTACGTTCAGCTCGCTCGCGAGACCTTCGATCTCGTCCGGCGTGAACGCCGAATGGCTGGTCTTGTGACTGCGCAGATTGAAGAACAGCTTGCGCTGCGCCTTGGTCGTCGCGACCTTCACCATGCGCCAGTTGCGCAGGATGTACTCGTGAATCTCGGCCTTGATCCAGTGCATCGCATACGACACCAGGCGCACGTTTTGCTCTGGGTCGAAGCGCTTCACCGCTTTCATCAGACCGATGTTGCCTTCCTGGATCAGGTCGGCGTGCGGCAAGCCGTAACCGAGATAGTTACGGGCGATCGACACGACGAGGCGCAGGTGCGAAAGCACCAGCTGGCGCGCGGCGTTCAGGTTGCCCTGCTCGCGGAATTCGGTGGCGTACTGTCGTTCCTCCGCCTGCGAAAGCATCGGAATACGGTTCACTGCTTGTATGTATGAATCGATGTTGCCGATCTGGCCGGTCAGCATCGACGACTGTGCGTACGTCAGCGCGCCTGCCGAAGATGCCTTGGCAGGTGCCGAGCTCACAACATTCGGAAGGGTCATCGCATTGGTCACGCTCATAAGCTCCTTATCAACAATTCACGTGCCGCTTAACGACCGCGGCAAGTCAGACACGATATTAGCACTCCAGTCCATCGAGTGCTAAGTGTTAGAGCAGAGGGGAATGTGGGAGTTCCCACAAAAACTATCGAATTTGCGGGTTCAATAGGACGGACTGTTGCGCGAGTAGCGGAAGAAACTACCGGAGGCTGAAACGTTTTCGCATGATTTACCTTACTTGCCCACTGTCGCGATCAAAAATTCTACAAACTGGGACGCGCTGATGCGATTTCTGCAAATGTTTTAAAACGTCACTAGAATCGCCAAGCGACAGCAATTTACGAAACACACCCGCTATCCGAGCAAATTGGGGTGCAAATGCATAAAAACAAGAGTTCGTGGCCCCGCCCGCTAGTGCGCGTGGCGGTTTGTACTGCATTGGGTCTCGCGTCGGCGGCGGCTCATGCCGACCGATTCGGTGTCCAGATCGCCGGCGGCGTCGCCGACCACGACATCAAGAAGGCCGATCTCGGCCTGTCCTGGGATCCGGGCCTCACCTGGTGGGAGATCGGCGGTTTTCACTTCACGCTCATCGGCGAAGGTCACGTGTCCTACTGGCACACGACCGAGGACAACGCCGTGCATCCGAACATATGGGAATTCGGCATTACGCCAGTGCTGCGCTTCGTGAAGAGCTCGGGCTACTTCCGGCCGTTCATCGAGGCGGGCGTCGGCGTGCGGCTGCTCTCGCACACGCGCATCACCGAGGATTTCAGCGTCGGGTCGGCGTTCCAGTTCGCGGACATGGTGGGCGTCGGCATGATCTTCGGGTCGAAGCAGAGCTATCAAGCGGGATTTCGCTTTCAGCATCTGTCGAACGGCGGTATCAAAGAGCCGAATCCTGGTATAAATTTCAGCCAGCTATATCTGCAATACAACTTCTGACGAGGCGCCGGCGCATCGGTTCCTCGACACAAGGGGAATCGACAGATGCCGGCAAAAACCATTGAGGCCATCCGCGGCCTCGAGCGCGATCGCTTCCGTGCCATGGTCGAGGGCGACGGCCCGGCGCTGGACGCGCTGCTGGCCGAGAACGTCAGCTACGTCCACACGAACGGCAAGCGGGAGACGAAGCGCCAGTTCATCGACGCGATCACCGCGGGCCGCCGCCGCTATCGGCAGATCGAAATTCAGTCGCAGGATGTGCTGCCCGCCGGCCGCGATACGTGCCTCGTGTCGGGCCGTGCGCTGATCGAGATGGAATCGAAGAACGGCGCGCTGCTGTTTCCGATCGCCTACACCGCCGTCCATGTGCAGACCGAAGGCCAATGGCAGCTGCTCGCCCTGCAGGCGACGCGCGTGGCGCTCGAATAGCCACGCGCGCCGCCCATCACGCTTCCACGGCTTCGTCTTGCCGCAGGTTGTCCACGACGCGCCCGGAGCGGTTGACCGCGCTCACGACGGCATCGGCGACCGCGAGCGCCGGATTCGCATGCACCGCGACGCCGAAGCGCGTCGGCCCGTCTCCGACACGACAGCCGACGAACGCCGCCGTGTCGCCGTTCGCCGTCACGGACGTCTCGAACCAGTTCACGCTCGCGTCCACGCCGAGCGCGGCGGCGACCGCCTGCGCGTGAGCGTCGCCGCTCGTCGCAGCCACTACGGCCGGTAATGCGACGCGCCTTTCGAATACCGTAAGCGTCGAAACGTCGATGCGCGATACCGGCCCGCCCGCATCGAAATACTCGCGCTTGAAGAGCTCGCAGATCGCTTCGCCGCTGATTTCCGCGCCGGATGCATCGGTGACTTTCTGGACGGCGTGGCTGAATTCGATCTGCACGCGGCGCGGCGGCGTGAAGCCGAGACCGCGTTCGAGCAGATACGTCGAACCGCCCTTTCCGGACTGGCTGTTCACGCGGATCACGGCGTCGTAGCTGCGGCCGAGATCGGCCGGATCGATCGGCAGATAGGGCACTTCCCACACCGTGCCCGGCACGCGCTGCGCGAAGCCCTTGCGGATCGCGTCCTGATGCGAACCCGAAAACGCGGTGAACACGAGATCGCCCGCGTACGGATGGCGTGGATGCACCGGAATCTGATTGCAGCGCTCGACGACGCGGCGCACGGCGTCGATATCGGAAAAATCGAGGCCCGGATCGACGCCTTGCGTGTAGAGATTCATCGCGAGCGTCACGAGATCGACATTGCCGGTGCGCTCGCCGTTGCCGAAGAGGCAGCCTTCGATGCGATCCGCGCCAGCGAGCAACGCCATTTCCGCCGCCGCGACGGCCGTGCCGCGATCGTTATGCGGATGCACCGACAGCACGATGCTGTCGCGAAAGCCCATGTTGCGGTCCATCCACTCGATCTGATCGGCGAAGACGTTGGGCGTTGCCGCTTCGACGGTCGCGGGCAGATTCACGATCATTTTGTGATCGGGCGTCGGACGCCACATTTGCGCGACGGCATCGCAAACTTCGCGCGCGAACGACAGCTCCGTCATGCTGAAGGTTTCGGGCGAGTACTGATAGATCCAGTGCGTGTCCGGCCGCGCCGCCGCGCATTCCTTGATGATGCGCGTGCCTTCGACCGCCAGCGCCTTCACTTCGTCCTTCGACTGGTTGAACACGATCTTGCGGAACGACGGCGCGATCGCGTTATAGAGATGCACGATCACCTTGCTCGCACCTTCCACCGCTTCGAACGTGCGCTCGATCAGTTCGCGGCGCGACTGCACGAGCACTTCGATGGTCACGTCGTCCGGAATGCGCTTTTCGTCGATCAGCTTGCGCACGAAGTCGAAATCCGTCTGCGATGCCGACGGGAAGCCCACCTCGATTTCCTTGAACCCGATTTTCACCAGCATCTCGAAGAACTCGAGCTTCGCTGCGATGCTCATCGGCTCGATGAGCGACTGGTTGCCGTCGCGCAGATCGGTGCTCATCCAGACGGGCGCTTTTTCGATCGTGCGGTTCGGCCAGCGGCGGCCATTCAGACGGACTTGCGGAAACGGACGGTATTTCTCGGCGGGGTTCGGCATCATGATCGTCGATCTCTCTTCGGACGGTTTGCGTAGCGTCTGCGAGAGAGGCCGTGTCCGGCGGCTGGCCGGGCGTGGCGGCATGCACGTAAGACCGGGCGGCGCGCGCGTTCACACGAATCACCGGCGATGGTGACGCCTGCGACCAACGTGAACGTGCGCGAAGCAGCGTGCATGTGACCCTCGCGTTTCCGTTTCGCGGGATGCGCGAACGAAAAGCTGACGACTACAGGTTGGTAAGAAAAGGTACTGCGGGAAACTTCTGGAGGACCGCGCGACTTGCGAACGCACGGCGCTACGTCTGGCGACTTACGCTAGACGTAGCGATAGGGGCCGCGCTAGGCGGCCCGAAATAATTCGGAGGGAGGAGAACTGGGTCAAGCGCATGCGTTCGACTTTAAACCAGCGTTGAATAGTGTGTCAAACGGGATTTTCCTGACCGGCGACCGGCTTGCGCACCACATTGGCGATGACTTCAACCTGGCGCGCGACCGCGGGCGGCACCGGCACATCGCCGCGCAGCACGGATTCGATCCAGCGCGCGGTGGTCGCGGCGTCGAGCGTCTCGGGCAGCTCGACACGCGGGGCGTCCGGCTGCGAATGCTCGGGCGCGATCAGCGTTTCGGCGTGGCCGTCGTGAAACCAGTCGACCTGCACCTGGCGGCGCGTGTCCGCGACGGCTTCGCCTTCCGTGCCGCGCGCGAGCAGTGCGCCGCCCGCCGCCGCGTCCGGATGCGCGGTGAAAAGCCCGGTGAGACTCTCGCGATATTCGGGATGCGTGTAGTTGACGAGCCGCAGGCCCGGGTCCGCGAACGGTTGAAGGATCTTCACGAGCGTATGTGTCGAATTGCGCACGCCCATGCGGCGTCTGAGCGCGAGCAATCGCGCGAGCTTCGGCGCGAGCACGGTGATCGGCGCGAAGGAGAGGCGGCGCGAGGCGAGGCTGTCTTCGATTTCATCGTGCGAAGTCGCGTGCGCGATGCCCAGTTCGGCGAAGATTTCGGCGCTCGTCACGCGGCCGGGATCGCCGGTGACACCGTGCACCAGGACCGGTACGCCTTCGCGCGCGAGCAGCAGCGACAGGAGCGGCACGAGATTGGGCGTCTTGCGTGCGCCGTTGTAGCTCGGGATCGAGACGGGCCGTGCGTGCTCGCGGCCATCCTGGACATGCAGCGGCTCGAACGAGCGATGCGCGGCGGAAAGCATCGCGGCAAGCTCGGCGGCGGTTTCGCCCTTGACGCGATAGGCCAGCAGCACCGCGCCCAGTTCGAGTTCGGGCACGCGATCGTCGAGCATCGCTTCGTAGAGCGCGTAAGTATCCTCGTGCGAAAGTGCGCGCGCGCCATTCGGCCCGCGGCCGATTTCCTTGATGTAGCGTGCGCAGGCGAAAGTGGGGGAAGCGGAGTCGGTCATCGGAGAGGTGCGCGATCGGGCGCTCAATTCCGTAATCTGAGCGATGCCGTTGCGCTTTTTAAGGTGCAGGAATGCTATTGAGTACCGCATTTGAGGAGCGCTGGCAAGGTTTGCCCATCGAACGTTTCGCGCGCTTTTCCGCCGATGCTTACTAAAACCACCGCGCCAGCCGCAGCTCCGAAGGCCGGTCGAAAGCTCGCAGAGCCAAGCCCGACAAGCTTCGCCACGATTTGTGCGCGCACGTTACACTCCTTGTTCTCGCCGGCCGTGAACGCCGACGCATTCGTCCGGAAATCTGCAAATCAAAACAGCATCAGGAGAGCGGGATGAGTTATGTGTTTCCTCCGGCGCCGGCAGCAGCCGTGCCCGTCGATGGTTCGAACGAGCAGTTTCCCGTGCGCCGCATCTACTGCGTCGGGCGAAACTACGAAGCCCATGCGCGCGAAATGGGCCACGATCCGGATCGCGAGCCGCCGTTCTTCTTCAGCAAGCCCGCCGATGCCGTGCTGAACGTTGCGCCGGGCTCGACGGCGCAATTCCCGTATCCGTCGCAGACGAAGAATCTGCACTTCGAGATGGAACTCGTCGCCGCGATCGGCAAGCAGGGCAAGGACATTCCCGCCGATAAGGCGCTGGACTACGTCTACGGCTACGCGCTCGGGCTCGACATGACGCGCCGTGACCTGCAAGCCGAAGCGAAGAAGCTCGGCCGTCCGTGGGACACGGCGAAGGGTTTCGACCGCTCCGCGCCGATCGGCCCGATTCATCCCGTATCGAAGGTCGGGCATCTGGAAAAGAGCGCGATCTGGCTGACGGTCAACGGCGAGGAAAAGCAGCGCTCGGACATTTCGCAACTGATCTGGTCGGTCGGCGAGACGGTCGCGTATCTGTCGACGCTCTTCGAACTCTTCCCCGGCGATCTCATCTTCACCGGCACGCCCGAAGGCGTCGGCGCGGTCGTGAAGGGGGACGTGCTGAAGGGCGGCGTCGACGGCATCGGCGAATTCTCCGTGCGCGTCGTCTGAGTCCGCGACCATGAAGCTCTACAGCTATTTCCGCAGCTCGGCGGCGTATCGCGTGCGTATCGCGCTGAATCTGAAGGGGCTCGATTACGAGTACGAGGGCGTGCATTTGCTGCGCGACGGCGGCCAGCAGTTGAAGCCCGAATATCGCGCGGTGAATCCGGACGGCATTGTGCCGGCGCTCGTCGATGGCGACGACGTTCTCACGCAGTCGCTCGCGATCATCGAGTATCTCGAGGAGACGCATCCCGAGCCGGCGCTCCTGCCGAAGAATCCGTCCGATCGCGCGTTCGTGCGTTCGGTCGCGATGCAGGTCGCGTGCGAGATTCATCCGCTCGACAATTTGCGCGTGCTCAAGTACCTGAAGCATCAGGTGAAGGTGCCGGATGACGTGAAGGACGCGTGGTATCGGCATTGGGTCGAGATGGGTTTCACGTCGCTCGAAACGCGGCTGGCCGCCGACAGGCGCGTCGGCGCGCTCACGTTCGGCGACACGCCGACCGTTGCCGATCTGTGCATCGTGCCGCAGGTGTTCAACGCGCGGCGCTTCGGCATCGACGTGAGCGCTTATCCGACGATTTCGCGCATCGCCGATCACGCCAGCACGATCGACGCCTTCGCGCGGGCCGCTCCCGCGCAGCAACCGGACGCCGAATGACGGCCGATTTCCCGAGCTTTCTGTCGGGGGCGGGACTGGGCGCGAGCCTGATCGTCGCGATCGGCGCGCAGAACGCCTTCGTGTTGCGGCAGGGTTTGAAGCGACGTCACGTAGGAATCGTCGTGTCGATCTGCGCGTTCATCGACGTGATGTTGATCGGGCTCGGCGTCGGCGGCATGGGGGCGCTCATTTCGCGTGCGCCCGTCCTGCTCGACGTGATCCGCTGGGCCGGCGCGATCTTCGTGTTCCTGTACGGCTTGCGCGCGTTCATCGCGGCGTGGCGCGGGCCGGGGCATCTGGACGCATCGGATGGCGATTCGCAGACGGCGGTGGGCGCGGCATCCACGGTGCTCGCCTTGTCGCTGCTCAATCCGCACGTTTATCTCGATACCGTCGTGCTGCTCGGCGGCATCGGCGCGCAACGCGGCTGGCCGGGCGACGCGTGGTTCGCGGCCGGCGCGATGTCTTCGTCGATCGTCTGGTTCACGGCGCTCGGCTACGGCGCGCGTCTTCTGGAACCGTGGTTCGAGAAAGACGTGTCGTGGCGCGTGCTCGATGTGATCGTCGGCTGCGTGATGTGGTGGATCGCGGCTTCCTTGCTCTTCGCGCGATAAAAAAGAGCGCCACGCGGGCGCTCGTTTCACGTTCAGCCGAGCAACGCGTCGGCGAATTCTTCGGCGCTGAACGGCTGCAAGTCCTCGACTTTCTCTCCCACGCCGATGAAATACACCGGCACCGGCCGCTGACGCGCGATGGCCGCGAGAATGCCGCCCTTCGCGGTGCCGTCGAGTTTCGTGACGACGAGGCCGGTGAGACCGAGCGCGTCGTCGAACGCCTTGACCTGCGTGAGCGCGTTCTGACCCGTGTTCGCGTCGATGACGAGCAGCACTTCGTGCGGCGCATCGGGCATTGCCTTCGCGATCACGCGGCGCACCTTGCGCAGCTCTTCCATCAGATGCAATTGCGTCGGCAGACGTCCGGCGGTGTCGGCCATCATCACGTCGATCTTGCGTGCGCGCGCCGCGCCGACCGCGTCGTAGATCACGGCGGCGGCGTCGCCGCTTTCCTGCGCGATCACCGTCACGTTGTTGCGCTCGCCCCAGACCGTCAGCTGTTCGCGCGCGGCGGCGCGGAACGTGTCGCCGGCGGCGAGCATCACCGACTGATTGAAGCGCTGCAAATGCTTCGCCAGCTTGCCGATGCTCGTCGTCTTGCCGACGCCGTTCACGCCCGCGATCATGATGACGAGCGGTTGCGCGCGTCCGAGCATCAGCGATTTCTCGAGCGGGCGCAGCAGATCGACGAGCAGTTCGCGCAGCGCCTTCTTGACCTGCGAGGCGTCCGTCAGGCGTTCCGCGCGCACCTTCTCGCGCAGTGATTCGAGCAGGAATTCCGTTGCATCGACGCCGGCGTCGGACATGAGCAGCGCGGTTTCGAGCTCTTCGTAGAGATCCTCGTCGATCTTCGCGCTGACGAAAATCCCCGTCAGATTGGAGCTCGTCTTCGAAAGACCGTGCCGCAGACGCGAGATCCACGATTTTTTCGCGGCCGCATCGAGCGTCGGCGGCGGCACGACTTCCTCGCTCGCCTGATCCGTCTCTGGGCCGCGCGCCCATTGCGATTGCGTGCGCCCTTGCCAGTATTCCTTCGATTCCTCCGAGGGCGGTGCGGCGGGCGGCGTGGGCGCAGCGGGAGCGACGGGTTCCGCGGGCGCCGGTTCCTCCGGCTGCACTTCCTCCGACGGCGTTTCGGCGGAAAGCGCCTGACGTTCCAGCTCGGCGTCGGAGATTTCTTCGTCTTCGGCCGCCTCGACGGATTCGTCCTGAGGCGCGTCGAGCGGCGCATCAGCCGGCTTTTTGAATTTCTTGAAGAAGCTGAACATGGATGTGTGACGATGATGCGCGCGTGATCCGATGGCCCTGTGCGCGCTTTCGAGTCGTTTTTGCGCGAGGCCCGCGCGATGGGATGGAAGCGGCATATTTTATCAGGCGCTGCCGTGCGCGCCCGTGCGGCTCCCGTCATGGCGTGCGTGTGGTAACGTTGGCTTTCATTGCTCGCGCCATCCGATCTCAAGCAAAAACACGCCCGGCGCGCCCGATTCCCACCTTCCTTTTATGCCTCGCTCGTCCGCTACCCGCTCCGCTCTGACCAGCCACACGCCATCGCGCGGCGGCAAACCGCACACGATCCGCATCATCGGCGGAGACTGGAAGCGCACGCCGCTGCCCGTGCTCGATCTCGATGGCCTTCGGCCCACGCCGGATCGCGTGCGTGAGACCCTCTTCAACTGGCTCGGCCAGGATCTCTCCGGACAACGTTGTCTCGACATGTTCGCCGGTAGCGGCGCGCTCGGTTTCGAAGCCGCGTCGCGCGGCGCGGCGCGCGTGCTGATGATCGAACGAAGCGCGAAGGCGGCCGCTCAGATCCGCGCGAATCAGGCCAAGCTCGGCGCGCGCAACATCGAGATCGCGGAGGCCGATGCGCTGCGGCTCGTCGCGAGCCTCGCGCCCGGTTCGTTCGACGTGATCTTTCTCGATCCGCCTTTCGGCGATCACGCGTTGCTATTGCGCGCGCTCGAACTGACGGCGCCGCTCGCTTCGCCCGATGGCGCGATTTACGTCGAATGCGGCGATGCGCTGGACATGTCCGGCATCGATGCGCTCGCCGGCTGGAGCGTCGTGCGCGAGGGCAAGGCGGGCGCCGTCCGCTATCATTTGCTGCGCCGCGAAAATGAGGAATAATGCGCGTTTCCGATTTCGACGCAGCCGATTTCGCGGGAAACGAGGCAGAGCTGGTCGTCGCAGCCACGCGGCCCAGTGTAAATAGAAGAGGAGAAGCTCATGGTTGTCGCCGTGTATCCGGGTACGTTCGACCCGCTCACCCGCGGGCATGAAGACATCGTGCGGCGCGCATCGAGCATTTTCGATCAGCTCGTCGTGGGCGTCGCGGACAGCCGCGCGAAGAAGCCGTTTTTCTCGCTGCAGGAACGGCTCGATATCGCGCACGAGGTCCTCGGGCATTATCCGAACGTGCAGGTGAGCAGTTTCACCGGGCTATTGAAGGATTTCGTGCGTAAGAACAACGCGCGCGTGATCGTGCGCGGATTGCGCGCCGTCTCCGATTTCGAGTATGAATTCCAGATGGCCGGGATGAACCGCTATCTGCTGCCCGATGTCGAGACGATGTTCATGACGCCCTCCGATCAATATCAGTTCATCTCCGGCACCATCGTGCGCGAGATCGCGCAGCTTGGCGGCGACGTGAGCAAGTTCGTGTTCCCGTCGGTGGAAAAGCGGTTGATGGACAAGGTCGGCGAGCAGACGCAGAAAGATCCGGCGGCGCCTTGAGACGCCGGGCCCGCGCACTTATCTGCGAAGGTGCGCGGGTTTATGTCGGAAGCCATCCGGCAAGAAGAGAGTGAAGCATGTCCCTGATCATTACCGACGAGTGCATCAACTGCGACGTTTGCGAGCCCGAGTGCCCGAACGACGCAATTTCGATGGGTCCCGAGATTTACGTCATCGACCCGAACAAATGCACGGAATGCGTCGGCCATTTCGACGAGCCGCAGTGCCAGCAAGTGTGCCCGGTGGAATGCATTCCGCGCGATCCGGCGCACGCCGAATCGCCCGAACAGTTGATGGCCAAGTACCACGCGCTGATGGCCGCGAAGGGCAATTCCTAAGCGACGATCTCCGTCAATGCAGCGACGAGCGCATCGCATTCGGCCGGCGTGCCGATGGAAATGCGCAGATGCTGATCGATGCGCGGCAGTTTGAAGTGGCGCACGAAAATTTCCTTCGACTTTAGCGCCGCGGCGAGCGTCGCGGCATCGTGCGCGGGATGTTTCGCGAAGACGAAGTTGGCTGCGGACGGAACGACATCGAATCCAAGCGTCTGTAGCTGCGCGCTCAACTTCTCGCGGCTCGCGATCACCTTCGTGCAACCTTCCTCGAACCACGCCTGATCTTCGTACGACGCCATTGCCGCGACTTGCGCGAGGCGGTCGAGCGGATACGAATTGAAGCTGTCCTTCACGCGCGTGAGCGCCTCGATGAGCGCCGGATCGCCGAACGCAAAGCCGACGCGCATACCCGCCAGCGAACGCGCTTTCGACGTCGTCTGCACGACGAGCAGGTTCGGATAGGCGTCGATCAGATTCACGGCCGATTCCGCGCCGAAGTCCACATACGCTTCATCGATGATGACGGGTGCATCCGGATTCGCCTTCAGCAGCACTTCGATTTCCGACAGCGGCAGGGCGCGGCCCGTCGGCGCATTCGGATTCGGCAGCAGCACGCCGCCGCATGGCGCGCGGTAATCGTCGACATCGATGGCGAAATCGGCGTTCAGCGGCACGGTCTCGTATTCGACGCCGTAAAGCTGCGCGTACACGGGATAAAAGCTGTAGGTTATGTCGGGAAAGCGGATCGGCTTGTCGTGCTTGAGCAGCGCCTGGAACGCGTGCGCGAGCACTTCGTCCGAACCGTTGCCCGCGAAAACCTGCTCGATGCGCAATCCGTGATGGTTCGCGACGGCCTCGCGCAATGCACGCGCGGTCGGATCCGGATATTTGCGCAGCGACGCGCCGTCCGCGCCGAGCTCGTGGCGGATTGCATCGACGACGCGCGGCGACGGCGGATACGGATTCTCGTTGGTGTTCAGCTTGACGGGATGCGCCAGCGCGGGCTGCTCGCCCGGCACATACGGCGTCAGACGATGGACGATATCGCTCCAGAAACGGCTCACTGTCGGCTCCAAATCAAGAATTGCGGTGCAGGTTCATCATCGCACGCTCGGTTTCGCCTGCGACGACGAACGGCATCACGGCGAGCGCGCGCTCGATCGACTGATCGATCACGTCCTGTTCCTCGCGGCGCGGCGGCTTGAGGACGAAGTTCGCGACATCGGGTTTCGCGCCCGCGCGCGCGCCTTCGGGAATCAGATCACGCGGATGCCCGATCCCGATGCGCAGCCGCCAGTACTGCTGCGACGAAAGATGCGCGGAGATGTCCTTCAGGCCGTTGTGGCCGCCGCTGCCGCCGCCGAGCTTCATCTTGACGGTGCCGGGCGGAAGATCGAGTTCGTCGTGCGCGACTAGAATTTCGTCGGGGAGAATCTTGAAGAACTGCGCGAGCGCAACGACCGATTGCCCTGAGCGATTCATGAACGTCTGCGGTTCGAGCAGATGCACTTCGTGGCCGTGCAGACGTCCCTTGCCGTAGAAACCGTGGAAACGGCGCTCTTCGCGCAACGTGGCGCCGGCGTCGCGTGCGAACTGGTCGACGAACCAGAAGCCCGCGTTATGCCGCGTCGCCGTGTATTCGGCGCCCGGATTGCCCAGGCCGACGATCAGCTTGATCATGTCGAGTCTTGTAGAACGAAAAAAAACCCGCCGGGGCTTGCGCGCCGGCGGGTCACGTCGACCGTTCTTGCGAACGGATCGAGAGGATAGCGATATTCCGCGTGCTTACTCGGCTGCCGGCTTGTCGCCTTCAGCTTCGCCAGTCCCTTCCGACACGACGGCAGCCGGAATGGTCGCCGAAGCCACCACCGGATTTTCCGCCTCGACGGAGATCGTCAGGCTCACGCCCTTCGGCAGCGGGATGTCCTTCGCGTGCATCGTCTGGCCGGCTTCGATCTTCGCCAGATCGATTTCCAGGAACTCAGGCAGGTCTGCCGGCAGGCATTCCACTTCCAGTTCTGTCACGACGTGCGAGATCACCGCGCCCGACAGCTTCACGGCCGGGTTGGTTTCCTGGTTCATGAAATGCAGCGGCACCTTGGTGTGCAGCTTCTTCTTCGCGTCGACGCGCTGGAAGTCCACGTGCAGCACGAGCTGCTTGAACGGGTGGTATTGCACGTCGCGCAGCAGAACTTGTTGCGACTTGCCGGCCACTTCCAGGTCGAGAATCGACGAGTGGAAAACTTCTTTCTTCAGGGCGTGCCACAGGGCGTTGTGGTCGAGTTCGACCAGTTGAACGTCCGTTTCACCGCCGTACACGATACCCGGGGTCTTGCCCGAGTTACGCAGGCGGCGGCTCGCACCCGTACCTTGCTTGCTACGCTCGAAAGCGACGACTTTCATATTCGACTCCTATATCTGCCCGCGACCAGGCAGGGAAACCGGGATCATCGAAAACGTGTGATCCCACAACAAGCGACGCGAACCTTCGTCCGTTCGCGCCGATCATGCAAAAACGCGAAGCCTCTGCTTCGCGTTCCTTGCTCGATTCTGATTAACCTTCGGCGAAGAGCGACATCACCGAGTCGCCGCGCCGGATTCGGGAGAACGTCTCCGCGAGCAAACCCGCGCTCGACAGCGGACGGATCTTCGCGCACGCGAGCGATTCGGCCGAAAGGGGAATCGTGTCCGTGACGACGAGTTCGTCGAGCTCCGACGCCGTGATGCGCGCCGCCGCGCCGCCCGACAGAACGGGGTGCGTCGCGTATGCGAAAACCTGTTTCGCGCCACGATCCTTCAATACTTGCGCGGCCTTGCACAGCGTGCCGGCGGTGTCGACCATGTCGTCCATGATGACGCAGGTGCGGCCTTCCACTTCACCGATGATGTTCATCACTTCAGCGACATTCGCCTTCGGACGGCGCTTGTCGATGATCGCGAGGTCCGTGTTCAACTGCTTGGCGAGCGCACGCGCGCGCACCACGCCGCCGACGTCCGGCGACACGACCAGCAGATGGTCATGGTTCTGCTTGCGCAGATCGCCGAGAAGAACGGGTGTTGCGTAGATGTTGTCGACGGGGATGTCGAAGAAGCCTTGAATCTGGTCGGCGTGAAGGTCCATGGTGATCACGCGATCGACGCCGGCAATTTCCAGCATGTTCGCGACGACCTTCGCCGAGATGGCCACTCGCGCGGAACGCGGACGGCGGTCCTGGCGCGCATAGCCGAAGTAGGGGATGGCTGCGGTGATCCGGCCTGCGGATGCGCGCTTGAGCGCATCGACCATGATCATCAGTTCCATCAGGTTGTCGTTCGTGGGAGCGCAGGTGGACTGCAGAACGAATACGTCTTTGCCCCGAACGTTTTCCTGAATCTCGACCATGATCTCGCCGTCTGAGAAGCGGCTGACCATCGCTTTGCCGAGAGGAATACCAAGGATTTTGACGACTTCCTGTGCAAGCGCGGGATTAGCGTTGCCAGTAAAAACCATCAGGCCGTCACTGCTCATCGTGCACCTGTCTGCGGCTGGAGGCGAGAGGAAAAACGCGAGAAAAGGAATGGCAGGGGAGGAAGGACTCGAACCCTCGCATGCCGGAATCAAAATCCGGTGCCTTGACCAACTTGGCGACTCCCCTACACAACTCTGAGTCTCGCCGGGAAGTGTAGGACATACCCGGCAAAACGAAACCTATGACGCGAAAGCGAAGAGAGGATGAGAATCCAGACTTGCCGTTACCACACTCTTCCAGCTTGCCGGCAATTTGGCTTGCGCCATTTCTGCTTCGGCTCGGCTGGCGAAAGCGGCAAACACGCTTGCTCCAGATCCGGTCATTCGCGCCGGTGCGAGATTGGAAAACCACTCGAGCACCTTTGCAACTTCCGCGTACTTTCCTGCAACCACAGCCTGCATGTCGTTTCGACCGAAGCTGTCTGGCCAGTTTGTGTCTGACCTTTGCTGTGCAAGAAAGTCCATCATTGTGACGACTTTCGTATCCCGTGTCAAGCTTTTTTCGGAGAAAATCGCCGCGGTGGGGACGTGAGCATCAGGCGTTACTACGAGGAAGAAACGTTTCGGCAGATCGACTGCCTGGAGCGCCTCACCTACACCTTCTGCGAAAGCATTTTGCCCGAAGACAAAAAACGGCACGTCCGCGCCGAGTTGCAGGCCGAGATTCTGCAGAATCTCACGCGAAAGATCAACACCCCAGAGACGATTTAACGCTAAAAGAGTTGTCGCCGCGTCGGAACTGCCTCCGCCGAGGCCCGCGCCCATTGGCAAACGCTTGTCGATCTCGATCTCCGCGCCGAACTTCGTCCGCGTGTGCTGCTGGAGCAAACGTGCGGCCCGCACGACGAGATCGTGTTCTTCGGGCACGCCCGGCACGTCGGTCTTGCGCATGATGACGCCGTCGTCGCGACGCCTGAAGTGCAGATGGTCGCCCCAGTCGAGCAACTGGAAAACGGTCTGCAGCGAATGGTAGCCATCCGGACGGCGGCCCGTGATGTGAAGAAAAAGATTCAGCTTCGCGGGCGCGAGGCAGTCACGAAGCGTTTCGTTCGATGAGGACATGCGTGATGCTTTGAACCGAAAGCGGCTGAGTTATTGATCGAGCACGAGCTTGATGTCGAGCGGCGGTTCGCTGCGCGTGAGATTCACGCGCTTCACGCCGGTTCCCGGCGCGTCGGCATAGGCGAGATAGTCGATCGTCCATCCGTCCTGCTTGATTTCTTTCGGACGGCCGTTGTCCGCGCCCGGATCGAGCGTGGTCTGTGCACGCGAGCTAGGCGCGGCCGACGGCTGGAGCCAGTAGCGCAACCCTTCGACCGGCAGCGCGAAGCCGAGCGTGTTCTGCATGAGTTGAGATACGTTGTCGGCGCTGACGGGTTGCCGGTTCGGCAATTCGAGCGTCGCGAGCGACGGCGATGAAGTCACGATCGCCATCGTCTGGCCGAGCGGATTGCGCAACTGCAGCGTGACGGTGTCGCCCGTCTCCTGCCAGTCGAAATTGCCGTAGGCGTTGCGCGGCGTGCCGTTCTGGTCGTTGTACTGCACGGCGAAGCGTCCGTGATACATGCGGCTCGTCTGCGTCGCGAGCGACGTGGATGCGTTCGTCGTCGTGGGAACGCGCGGTTCCAGCGCGCAACCGGACATTACCAGCGCGGCGGCCGCCGCGATGCCGAGCGCGCCGCGTCGAAGCGATGCGCCGGCGAATGAATCGAATGCGATCAAAGGTCGTTCACCTGAAGTCGTTTCAGCGTTTTGACGAGCGTGTCGTTGTCAGGTTCGAGCTTCTGCGCTTGCCGCCATGTGGCGCGCGCCTGATCCTGCTGCCCTGACTTCCACTGCACCTCGCCCAGATGCGCGCCGATTTCGGCATTCGGCTGAAGGTTGTAGGCGTTCTTGAGGATCTTCTCCGCCTCGGCCGCATTGCCCTGACGGAAGCGCGCCCAGCCGAGACTATCCATGATGAACGCGTCGTTCGGGGCGAGCGAAACCGCTCGTTCGATCAGCTTCACCGCTTCGTCGAGCCGCTGATTGCGATCGACGAGCGAATAGCCGAGCGCGTTGTACGCTTGCGGGTTGTTCGGCTGCGTCCGCATCAAAGTGCGAAGCTGCGTTTCCATGACGTCGTAGTGACCGTTCTTCTCGGCGGCCATTGCGTAGTCGTACGTCAGATCGGGATCGTCGGGGAACGCGGCGACCGCCTTCGCGAGATTCGCCTCCGCTTCCTTGTAGCGATGCGCCTCGAAAAGAATCGCCGAATCAGTGCGTGCGAGCAGCGCCAGATCGCGCGGATCCGAGCTTTGCAGATTGCCGATCAGCGCGCGTGCATCGTCGACCTTGCCTTGCTTCGCGAGCAGTTGCGCGCGCGTGATCTGCGCAGGCAAATACTGCTGGCTCGTGCGCGGAATCTTGTCGAGCCACTGGCTCGCGGCGTCGTCGTTCTTTTGTTCCAGCGCCAGTTGCGCGAGATAGATATAGGCCTGACCAGGATCCGCGCCCGGCGTGTTTTCCGCCGCCTTCGCGTATTGGTTCAAGAAATCCTGCGCCTTGTCGAACTGCTTTTTCTGGATGTTGATGAGCGCGAGCGCCATCAACGGCGTCAGGTCCTTCGGGTCGTTCTTGCGCATGATCTCGAACTGCTTCTGCGCGTCGTCGAGCCTGTCGGCGGACAGATACAACTGCGCGAGCGCGAGCCGCGCGTCATGCGATTTCGGATTCTTGTCGACGTATTTCTCGAACGACGCGATGCCTTCCTTGCGCTCTTCCGGGCCCATGCGCGCAAGCGTCAGCGCGGCAGGCAGGTAGTCCGGCTTGAGTTGCAACGCCTTTTCGAGCGATGCCTTCGCGCCCGGCGGATCATCCGCGACGAGCTGCTGACGTGCGAGCGCGAGTTGCGCTTCGGGCCGGTTCTGATCGTTTTGCGTCAGGTCCTTGAGCACGTTCAGGCCACCGACACGATTCGGCCCGCGCGCGAGTAAGGTCTGAAGAGAAAGTATGGCGTCGCCGCGCTGGTCCGGCGCCACCTTCGCGAGTTCGCGTTCGAGCGTCGGCTTCGCGTCTTCGGGCTTGCCGCCGACGATTAGCAGCGATGCGCTCAACTGCGCCGCGCGATCGGAATGCGGCGCGAACTGCTGCCAGAGCTGCGCCGACGTGAGCGCGTCGTTCGGGCTTTGCGCGGCGATCGCGATTTCAGTCGCGCGCTGCGCGAAACGCGGATCGTGCGTGTCGCGGGCCAGCGCGAGATAGGTCTGGAATGCGGGCGCGGGCTGGCCGCGCTGCAATGCGACTTCGGCCGCCAGAACCTGGAACACGATCTGGCTCGACATTGTCACATTCGGCAGATCCTGTGTCTCCGCGCCGCTGACGGGCGCGGTCAGCAGATCGGCGGCGTTTTGCGCGTCGGCCTGATCGTCGGCGCTCGGAACGGGCGTGGCGTTCTGCGCCTGGGCGTGCGCGGGCGCGAACGCGAGCGCGGCCATCGCGAGCGCA
The DNA here is from genome assembly GCF_023631045.1 of Caballeronia sp. AZ7_KS35. Taxonomy (NCBI): domain Bacteria; kingdom Pseudomonadati; phylum Pseudomonadota; class Betaproteobacteria; order Burkholderiales; family Burkholderiaceae; genus Caballeronia; species Caballeronia sp. AZ7_KS35. The sequence goes on from NZ_JALQDV010000001.1 coordinate 483,191, forward strand.
ACGGCGCCGGCGATTCGCGACATTGGCATGGCGAACGAATGCGTCGAACTGGACTGACGCTTCGCAAACAGCTTCATGACGAACGAGTTCATGGAAATCCAGACGATGTTTCAGTCGATTGTAACGCGGTCGCTAAAATACCGGCACAAACGCCAGAGCAAGTCTCTCTCCAGAAAAATGCCCGAACTGCCGGAAGTCGAAGTCACTCGCCGCGGAATCGAACCCTATGTCGCCGGACGGCGCGTCGAGCACGTCGACGTGCGTACGCCCGCGCTGCGCTGGCCCATCCCGAAGCATCTTCCGAAGACGCTCGGCCATCTGAAAATCGACAAAGTAGAGCGGCGCGGGAAGTATCTGCTGTTCGAAACCGTCGAAGGCTGGCTGATCGTCCATCTCGGCATGACCGGCACGCTGCGTGTGCTGCGGCATGTGCCGCAGCCGCCCGAGGCGGCGAAGCACGATCACGTCGATATCGTGTTCGACGATTTCATTCTCCGTTTTCGCGATCCGCGCCGATTCGGTGCGATTCTCTGGCATCCGCGCTCGGACGGCGACGTGCTCGATCATCCGCTGCTCGCGAGCCTCGGCGTCGAGCCGTTTTCGCCGGAGTTTTCGGGCGCGCTGCTGTTCCGCGAGACGCGCGGGCGCAAGGTGTCGGTGAAACAGGCGCTGCTCGCGGGCGGGATCGTGGTGGGCGTCGGCAATATCTATGCGTCGGAGAGCCTCTTTCGCGCGGGCATCCGGCCGACGACCGCCGCCGGGCGCATCTCTCTCGTGCGCTATGACCTGCTCGCGGACGCCGTGCGCGTGACGCTCGCCGCCGCCATCGACAAGGGCGGCAGCACGCTGCGCGATTTCGTCGGCAGCAACGGCGAGTCGGGCTACTTCCAGCTCGACTATTTCGTCTATGATCGCGCGGGCCTGCCGTGCCACGTCTGCGGCACGGCGATCAGGCAAATCGTCCAGGGACAGCGCTCGACGTACTTCTGCCCGCGCTGCCAACGCTAATATCCGATGCTCGCTCTCACCGATTTTTCGTCGCGCCTCATCGCGTGGCAACGCATTCACGGCCGTCACGACCTGCCGTGGCAGAACACGCGCGATGCTTACCGCATCTGGCTGTCGGAGATCATGCTGCAGCAGACGCAGGTTTCCACCGTCATTCCGTACTACGCGCGATTTCTCGAACGCTTTCCGACGGTATCGGCGCTCGCCGAGGCGCCCATCGACGACGTCATGGCGCTCTGGGCCGGGCTCGGTTACTACTCGCGCGCGCGCAATCTGCACCGCTGCGCGCAGGCCGTCGCGCACGAGCACGGTGGCGCGTTTCCGCAGACCGTCGACGAACTCGCGCTGCTGCCGGGCATCGGACGATCGACGGCAGCGGCGATCGCGTCGTTCGCGTTCGGCGCACGCGCGACGATCCTCGACGGCAATGTGAAGCGCGTGCTCGCGCGCGTATTCGGCGTCGAAGGTTTTCCGGGCGAGAAGAAAGTCGAGAAGGCGATGTGGACGCTCGCGGAATCGCTCTTGCCGGAAGCCGCGAACAACAACGATGTGACCGCTTACACGCAAGGCCTGATGGACCTCGGCGCGACGCTGTGCGTGCGCGGCAAGCCGGACTGCGCGCGCTGTCCGTTCGCATCGGATTGCGTGGCGAAGGTCGAAGGGCGTCAGCGCGAGTTGCCCGCCGCGCGCCCGAAGAAAGCCGTGCCGACGCGCAAGACATGGATGCTGGTCCTGAGGGACGGCGATTCGATCCTGCTGCAGAAGCGTCCGTCGATCGGAATATGGGGCGGATTGTGGAGCCTGCCCGAAGCGGCGGACGAAGCCGCGCTAGCGCAAGTCGCGCAGCGTCTCGGCGCCGATGAACATCTGCAGCGACTCGCGCCGATGTCGCACGCATTCACGCACTTCAAGCTGGATATCGAGCCGCGGCTCGGCGAGGCGCGCCAGGCGCCGCGCGACTTGATGGACCTCGAAACCGTCTGGGCGTCGCTCGCGAAGATCGACGCCTATGGCGTGCCCGCGCCAGTGCGCAAGCTGCTCGACGCGCTGACAGGCACGCTCCTTTAAAGCAGTTGATGATGCTGCATGTAGTGATGCACGACGTCGATGCGCGCGCCGGCGTCCATCAACTCCATGAGCTTCTGGCGTGCGCGCATCGGGATCGGCAGGATTTCGGCGAGGCGGTTGGAGACCCAGGTGGGATCGTCGTATAGAAAGGGCTCGACGAAGGGCAGATTCTGCGGCTCGCGTTCCTTGATCGTGTCGATGATGCGCTCCAGCACTTCTGCGCACGCGCCGAATTTCGCGAGCGCCTCGGCGCCCTGCAGCGGCTGATCTTCACCCAGCAACTCGGCCGTGCCGACGATCAGATTGCTCGGCTCGACACGATGATCGGTGAGCCGGAAACGATCGGTTCCGCGTGCCTGCACGAGCAGGAGACCGAAGGTATCGACATCGCATTCCGCGATTTCAGCCAGGCAGCCGATGCTTTCCGGCACCGACGGATCGCCCGGCGAGGCGACTTCGTGCCCGCTCTTGAGCAGGCACACGCCGAACGGCGTCTGCTCGCGCAGACACTCGCGCGCCATGTCCAGATAGCGTGCCTCGAATATCTTGAGCGGCAGCAGGCCGCCGGGAAAAAGCACGGTGTGAAGCGGAAACAGCGGCAAGTCGGCCAGAACAGGATTCGCGGACATCGCGTCCCTCCAGGATGGACCGCCGGCGCGGCGATCAGGTTCGCGTGTGGATCGCGCTACCCGGCGGGGATGGGCGCGTCACGATGCCGCACGATCACATTTGCCGTCTCGCAAAAGCGCGCGGCGAGCGCCTCCGCGATGAACACCGAGCGATGCTGGCCGCCCGTGCAGCCGATCGCGACAGTGAGATAGCTGCGGTTGTCGTCGCGAAAACGCGGCAGCCATTTGCCGACGAACGCGCCGATATCGTCGATCATCTCGCCGACCAGCGGCTGCGCGGTGAGGAAATCGATGATCGGTTTGTCGAGGCCCGTGAACGGGCGCAATTCGCGGTCGTAGTACGGATTGGGCAGCGTCCGGACGTCGAAGACGAGATCGGCGTCGAGCGGCACGCCGCGCTTGAAGCCGAACGATTCGAACATCAGCGTGAGGTCGGCGGCGTCGGTTTCGACGAAGCGCTTGACCCACGCGCGCAGAACGTTCGCGCGCAAATTGCTCGTGTCGATCTGATGGCCGTATTCCGCGAGGCCCGCGACCAGTTCGCGCTCGCGTTCGATCGCTTCGGCGAGCGAGTTCAGCACGCCGACATCGGCTTCGCGCATCGGCGGGCCCGACAGCGGATGACGCCGGCGCGTCTCGGAGAAACGCTGGATCAGCGACTGCGTGCTCGCGTTGAGGAACAGCACGCGCAGATCGAAGTCCTTCGAGAGCTTGTCGATGATGGACGGCACTTCATCGAGCGAGAGACTCGAACGCGCGTCGATCGCGACGGCGAGGCGCGTCTGGCCTTCTTTCGCGAGATAGTCGGCGAGTTCGGGCAGAAAGCGCGGCGGCAGGTTGTCGACGCAATAGTAGCCGCCGTCTTCAAGCGCGTTCAGCGCAACGGACTTGCCGGAACCGGAGATGCCGGTGATCAGGATGATACGCATGGGTCTCGGGAAATTCGCTTTTCCTAAGCTTAGCACCTGCGCCCGATTCGTTTCGGCGCGCGCTCAGATCAGCTTGCCGGGAAACTGGCTGTCGGGATCCTGCATCGCAAGGCGTTGGCGATCCATGAAGTCGCGCAAGGTATCGATGCCGCGCAGTTGCAGAATCGTGTTGCGCACCGCGGCCTCGACCAGCACGGCGAGGTTGCGGCCCGCGGCGACCTGAATCGTCACCTTGCTGATCGGCAGGCCGAGCACGTCGACGGTCTGGCTTTCCAGCGGCAGGCGCTGGAATTCGCCGTCCGGCCGGCGCACGAGTTGCACGATCAGCTTGAGCTTCATCTTCCGGCGCACGGCGGTTTCACCGAAGATCGTCTTGATGTCGAGCAGTCCGAGGCCTCGCACTTCGAGCAGATTTTGCAGCAGCGGCGGACAGCGGCCTTCGACGAAATCGGGGCCGAGGCGCACGAAATCGACGGCGTCGTCGGCGACGAGTCCGTGGCCGCGGCTGATGAGCTCCAGACCGAGCTCGCTCTTGCCGAGACCGGAGTCGCCGGTGAGCAGCACGCCCATCCCGAGGATGTCGATGAACACGCCGTGCAGCGTCGCGCGCGGCGCGAGAATGCGCGACATGTACGCGCGCAGGCTGTCGATAACGGCCGCCGCCGACATGCGCGTCGTGAAGAGCGGCGTCGACGAGCGCGTGCAGCGCAGAACGAGCTCCGGCGGCGCGCCCACTTCGCCCGCGACGACTAGAAACGGCGGCTCGAGCGCGATCAGCTCGGCCATGTGGCGCGAGCGGTCTTCGTCGGACTGGCGCTGGTAGTAGTTGATCTCGGCGTCGCCGAGCACCTGGATACGGTTCGGGTGAATCAGGTTCAGGTGACCGACGAGGTCGGCGCTCGACGTCGCGTTGGCGACCGTCTCGCTCGAAAAGCCGCGTTCCCAGCCTTCATGCCCGGTGAGCCAGCTGAGCTTAAGAGCGGCGGCGTTGTCGTCGAAAATGCTTTGGGCGTTGATGCTGGACGTATCCATGAGACCGGAACTCCGTTGGAAGCCGGGAGCAGCCTTTGCGTCACGACGAAGCGGGTCGCTTCGATACGCTGCATGGCGCTGCGTTTGACCGATTGTGCCCCAGAAGCCTTGCGTAAGCGAGGCGCGCCCGGCGCGGAGGCGGCACGGACGCGCAACGCTATGTTCGGGTGGCTATTACGGTTGCCATTGCGTGAGCACCTGATAGAGCGCGTCACGATCTTCTTCCTTGTGCAGACGCTCGCGCGCCTCGGTGTCGGAGAGCAGTTGGGCGATCTCCGACAGAATTTCAAGATGCTGCTGCGTCGCCTGTTCGGGCACAAGCAGGAAGATGAGCAGAGAGACCGGCTGGCCGTCGGGCGATTCGAACGCGACGGGTTCGGCGAGACGCACGAAGGCGGCGAGCGGTTGCTTCAGCCCCTTGATGCGGCCGTGCGGAATGGCGACGCCTTCGCCGAGGCCGGTCGAGCCGAGGCGCTCACGCGCGAAGAGATTGTCGGTGACGGTGCTGCGAGCGATGCCGTTCTGGTTCTCGAAAATCAGGCCCGCTTGCTCGAATACGCGTTTCTTGCTGGTAACGGACAGTCCGAGAACCACGTTCTCGATGGGAAGAAATTTGGCTAAACGATTCATGTTGGCAGGCGAAAGCGTGGCCTGATAGCTCCTCATCGTGGCCGCTGTCTGAAAGCGCTCACGGCGATGGTGAAACGGAAAGTGCGCTGGCGGCGTTGCCTGCAGCGTGCCTGTCGTGCGACCCCGAAAATTACCGGACCATTATAGAACAGGGCACCGCCCGATGGTGCGCCGCGCAATGGCACGGTTTTCAATTCAATGTGCAGGACAAAGCCCTGAAAATCAATGGCTTGTATCACCTAGCGGCAGAAATCCAACAAAAAAGCCGCCAGTCGGGGCGGCTTCGGTTCGGTGCATGCGCCGATCCATCGTTTCCGGATATTCGAGGACTCCCTCCAATCAGCCCCGCCGTCCTGTGGCGGCGGGTTTTGCTGTCATCCGGCGATCAGACTTCGTGCATGCCGTGCTTCATGCTCACGGCGACGGCGCTTCCATCTCATGCGACTCGCCGCGGTACTTCACGGATTCATGGGCGTGGCCCTGGATCTTGTCCTTGTGCTTGATGACCTGCCGATCCAGCTTGTCGACCATCAGGTCGATGGCCGCGTACATATCAGCGTCACAACTCTCGATGAAAATGTCCTTGCCCTTCAGGTGCAGGTTGATTTCCGCCTTCTGCCTCTTTTCCTTTTCCCTATGATTGTCGACCGAGAGGACCACGTTGCCGTCGATCACTTGATCGAAATGACGGAGCACCCTGTCCAGTTTCGTGATCACATACTCGCGCAACGCAGGCGTCAATTCGAGGTGGTGTCCACTGATCTTCAGATTCATAGTTGCTCTCCAAGCTAATGGCCGCTAGGCCACGTCGGCTCGTCCGATACCGGTCGGCAATGTGTCCCGCCGGCGCGTCATCCTGGCGCGCTTGACAAACGGGGCGCATCGGCCGGCACGTCCGCGCTTTCGCGTTGCGGCCGGTAAACGCCCATCGCAACACGCGATGGACTACAGAGACGGGTCATAGAGACTTGCGCAGATTCACTGCCGGGATCTTGAGGGCTTCGCGGTACTTGGCTACGGTGCGCCGCGCTACCACGAATCCTTGTTCCGCCAGCAGTTCGGCGATGCGGCTGTCTGAAAGAGGAGTTTTGGGGTCTTCCGCTCCTATCAGTTGCTTGATGAGGGCCCGGATCGCCGTTGACGATGCCGCGCCTCCTGTGTCGGTCGAAACGTGCGATCCAAAGAAGTACTTAAATTCAAGCGTCCCGAATGGGGTGAGCATGTACTTGCCCGTGGTCACACGAGAAACCGTCGACTCGTGTAAACCCAGCGTATCAGCAATCTCCCGCAAAACCAAGGGGCGCATGGCGATTTCGCCATGTGCAAAAAAGTTCTTCTGACGCTCGACAATTGCCTGCGCGACACGCAGGATCGTCTCAAACCTCTGCTGAATGTTCTTGATGAGCCAGCGCGCTTCCTGAAGCTGCTGACGCAACGAACCGCTGCCCGGATCGCCGCGGTTGTTCCGCAGGATGTTCGCGTACAAATGGTTGATGCGCAGCTTCGGCACGATCTCCGGGTTGAGTTCAGCCGTCCAGCCGCCCGACGTCTTGCGCACGAGAATGTCCGGAACGACGTAGTCTGCTTCGCTCTTGCCATACGCCGCGCCCGGAAACGGCTCCAGCGACTTGATCAGCAAATGTGCGTCCCGGAGGGCGTCGTCGCTTGCCTTCAACTGTTTGCGCAGGCGCGTGAAGTCGCGCGCGGCGAGCAATTCCAGATGATTCGTGACGATCTCGAGCGCCAGCGTGCGCGTTGGCGAGCCATCGAGCCGCAGCAACTGCAGTTTCAAGCATTCCGATGCCGAGCGTCCGCCCACGCCGGGCGGATCGAAACTCTGCAGCAACGCGAGTGCCGCGCTCAGTTCGTCGAGATCGACTTCGAGTTCTTCGGGAAGATCGGTTTGGACTTCGTCGAGCGATGCCGTGAGATACCCGTCCTCGTCCAGCGACTCGATCAGAAACGTGACGAGCGCCCGATCGCGCTGATTCGCCGCGGTCATGCGCAACTGCGCCGTCAGATGGTCGCGCAGCGTCGTGGTCGATTCGTGGATTTGCAGCGGCGGCAGATCGTCGTCGTCGGAAGCGTTGTTAGAACGGCCGTAGTCTTCCAGATTCCATGAACTCGAGTCCTGACCGCTGTCCGAGCCCAGGCCGTTGTACTCGTCGACGCCTTGCGGCTCGCTGTTTTCCGAACGCTCGGAACTGGAACTGCTCGACGTGGAGCCGTTGCTCATCATCGAATCGGGCGGCGCGCTCGATGTGGCCGGCGCCGCGATCAGCGAACCGTCCGCGGCGACGCGCAAAGGGCTCGCAATCCAGTCGTCGTCGTTCTCGAGCAGCGGATTCTGAGCGATGGCCATCGCGACTTCCTGCTGCAGTTCGAGCGTCGACAACTGCAGCAGCCGGATCGACTGCTGAAGTTGCGGGGTCAGCGCAAGATGCTGCGAGAGGCGGAGTTGGAGGCTGGCTTTCATGGCAAAGTTTTAATCATTGTAGAGAGTTTGCCACGCGCGCGAAACCTCGCGGGGATTCCAAAAAAGCGCATGCCGCCCACGGGGGCGGCACGTAAGTTTTGCAACTTTCGCATGATGCGGCGCACTATCAATGCGGCCTTTGCGACGGTGCGCTCACATGCGGAAATGCTCGCCGAGATAGACGCGGCGCACGCTTTCGTTCTCGATGATTTCGCTCGGCGCGCCCGCCGCGAGCACGGTGCCGTCGCTGATGATGTACGCGTGATCGCAGATGCCGAGCGTCTCGCGCACGTTATGGTCGGTAATCAAAACGCCGATGTTGCGCTGCTTCAGAAACTTCACGATTTTCTGGATTTCCAGCACCGCGATCGGATCGACGCCAGCGAAGGGTTCGTCGAGCAGGATGAAGCTCGGGTTGGTCGCGAGCGCCCGCGCGATCTCGACGCGACGGCGCTCTCCGCCCGACAGCGACAGCGCCGGATTCTCGCGAAGATGCGCGATCTGCAACTCGTCGAGCAAGGCTTCGGCGCGCTGTGTTATGGCGTCTTTTGACAGGCGTTTGCCCGACGCATCGGTTTGCAGTTCCAGCACCGCGCGGATGTTCTGCTCGACAGTGAGCTTGCGAAACACCGATGCTTCCTGCGGCAGATACGACAGGCCGAGGTGCGCGCGCTGGTGGATGGGCAGAAGGCTGATCGAGTTGCCGTCGAGATCGATTTCGCCGGCATCGAGCGGCACGAGGCCGACGATCATATAGAACGACGTGGTCTTGCCCGCGCCGTTAGGGCCGAGCAACCCGACCACTTCGCCGCTCTTCACATCGAGCGACACGTCCTTCACCACGGTGCGCGAGCCGTAACGCTTCTTCAGATTGCGGACGACGAGCGAACTCGACTCGCCTTCCGGCTTACGGTGGGGCATGGCGGGCGAATTCACTGCTGCGGCGTTCCTTGAATGGTATTCGACGGAGAAAGCGTGGCAGGCGAACCGTTCAGCGGCGCGGCGCCGCCTGAACGCGGCGCGAGCATCGCGCGCACGCGGCCGCTCGGATTGCCGGGTCCGGCCTGGTCCTTGCCCGCGCTCGCCGTGTAGAAGTCCTTCTGGCCGTCATAGGTGATCACGCTGCCGTGCACTTCGTCCTGCACGGTCGTCAGGCCTTGCAGGCGGCGCACGACGGCGCGCGTCGTGAGCTTCGTGAAGTCGTTCTTGCCGTCGTAATCGATTCGCACCGCGTTGCCGTCGATGTACTCGTTCAGACCGTCACGCTTCTGGCGGAAATACGAGAGATTGTTGCCGGTAGACGTGCCGGTCGCGTACTGATAACCCTGCGGGTCTTGCGTCACCTCGACGCGGTCGGCCTTGATCACGATCGTGCCTTTCGTCGCGACTACGTGACCGGTGAAGATGTTCTTCTGATTGAGATCGTCGTACGACATGTTGTCCGCTTCGATGTTGAGCGGCTTGTCGCGGTCGGCCTTTTCGGCGTGCGCCGGCAGCGCGGCCAGCGCGACCGCGATGGTCAGGGCGGCAGCGAGCCCGGCCCGCACGGCGTGCGTGGCACGGCGCGCGAGCATTGCGCGCGCAGGGCCGCCATCGGGACGAGGGAACCTTTCGTTCATGCAGTCACAATTCGGATGGGAGTGCCGGGATTACTTGGACGAACCGCCGTTGATATCCGTGGCTGCGATCGCGCCGCGCACGTTACCGAACAGCTTCATCACCCGGGTCACGTTGTTGTAGTTCATGCCAGAGGCCGTCATCACCGACGGGCCGCGCTGAAGTCTAACCGGTTTTTCCGTTTCGATGACATCGTCGTTCACCAGCACGCGAAAATGCTGGGAATCCGCCTGCATCTGCGGATCTCCGTAACCGGCCGCGCGCACGATGCGCGCGTCGTCGTAGAGATCGACGATCGAGACGTCGCCATTGACCGTGCCGCGCTGGGCCGTCGCCGTGACGGTCGGCTTCATCGGCTGGAACATTCGCATCGCGGGCAGCGTGAGCTCGCTGATCTCGTCGTCTTCGTAATGCACCATCGACTTCGCCGTCAGACGATATTGCGTCGTGCCGGTGGCGTCGAGTTCGGAAACCGAAAAGTTGTTGGCGAAGTAGTCGGGCGTGTGGCGCTTCTCGGGCGCGGGCGCCTGCTGTGCTGGAGGCAGCGTGGCCTGCAGCAGCCAGTAGGTGATGCCGGCCAGCGCCGCCACCGCGAGAAGCGGCAGGAGCGAGGCGAGCTTTCCGGGGCGCGGCATGGCCTCAGCCTCCGAGCGCTGCGGCGAGCAGTTCGTCGTAGCGATGTTGCGCGCGCAGGATCGCGTCGCAGACTTCGCGCACGGCGCCGTGGCCGCCGCGCGCTTCCGCGACCCAGTGCACGCGCTGAGTTACTTCGGGATGCGCGTTCGCGGGCGCGGCCGCAAAGCCGCAGCGGCGCATCACCGCGAGATCCGGCCAGTCGTCGCCCATGTAGCCGCATTCGTCGGCCGGGATGCCGGTGGCTTCGAGAAGTTCGGCGAGCGCGACGGTTTTATCGCCGACGCCCTGATAGAGATGCGTGATGCCCAGCTCGCGCGCGCGCGCCGCGACGATGCCCGATTGCCGTCCCGTGATGATCGCCGTCTGCACGCCGACCGACTGCAGCATCTTCACGCCGTGGCCGTCGAGCGAATTGAACGACTTCATCGCGTCGCCTTCGGCGGTGAAATAGAGACTGCCGTCGGTGAAAACGCCGTCGACGTCGAACACCATCAGCTTCAGACGGCTCGCGCGTTCGGCGGCGGTGAGAGGCTTCTGCGCCATCAGATTACCTTCTTGGAGAAGAGGTCGTGCATGTTCAGTGCGCCGATCAGCGTCGCATCGGCGTCCACGACCAGCATCTGATTGATGCGAAAGCGCTCCATCAGTTCCACGGCTTCGACCGCGAGATGATCCGGCGCAATCGTGCGCGGATTACGGGTCATGACATCGGCGAGTTTCAACGCGCGGAAATCGCCGTCGCGCTGCAGGATGCGGCGCAGGTCGCCATCGGTGAAAATGCCGTGGACGTGACGATTTTCGTCGATGACCGCGGTCATGCCCATGCGCTTGTCGGTGATCTGGAAGAGCGCGTCCGCAACGGTTGCGTCGAGCGAAACGACCGGCACTTCGTCGCCTACGCGCATCACGTCGCGCACATAGGTGAGCAGGCGCCGCCCGAGCGCGCCGCCCGGATGCGAGCGCGCGAAGTCGTCGGGACCGAAGCCGCGCGCGTCGAGCACGGCTACGGCGAGCGCATCGCCGAGCGCCATGGCGGCGGTCGTGCTGGCCGTCGGCGCGAGATTCATCGGACACGCTTCCTTTTCGACGCGTGCATTCAGATGCATGTCCGCCAGTTGCGCGAGACTCGATTCGGGACGGCCGGTGATCGCGATCAGCTTTGCCCCAAGCCGCTTGATGAGCGGCAGAATGGCGACGAGCTCCTCGGTTTCGCCCGAGTTCGACAGCGCGATGAAGATGTCGTCGGCGGTGACCATGCCGAGGTCGCCGTGGCTCGCTTCGGCCGGATGCACGAAGAACGCCGGCGTGCCGGTGGAGGCGAGCGTCGCGGCGAACTTGCGCGCGACGTGGCCCGACTTGCCGATGCCCGAGACGACCACGCGGCCGCGGCAGCCGAGCAGCGTTTCGACCGCGTTCGTGAAGTTGTCGTCGAGGAGTTCGGAGAGCCCGCGAACGGCGTCGGCTTCGATCTGAATTACGTTGCGAGCCAGCGCCAGCGCCCGGTCGCCATTGATTTTCGCTATCATGCGCGGAGTATAGCAAAGGCGATTCCGGGCCGCCCCCTACGGAGTCCGGTGCGCCGCCGTCTATCCGCCCCCGCAAGCCCTGTCGTCAGGGGCCTTTTTAAGATGCCGGAGCGCCCGATTCACGCGCCTCGGAACGCTGACGAACGAGGACGCTAGTCGGATGCCGATTTCTCCGCTCGAAATGACGCTGTTGCTGCTGCTCTGCTCCGTGGCAGGCGTCGTCGTATTTCGCTATTTCAACCTGCCGCCGATGCTCGGCTATTTGACGGTCGGCATCATCGTCGGGCCGCACGCGGCGGGCATCGCGCCGGACACCGACCGCGCGCAGCATCTCGCCGAATTTGGCGTCGTGTTCCTGATGTTCTCCATCGGGCTCGAGTTTTCGCTCTCGAAGCTGCGCTCGATGCGGCGCATCGTGTTCGGACTTGGCGCGAGCCAGGTCGGCGCGACCATCGCGCTCGCGATGATCTTCGGCTGGATCGCCAATTTCTGGATCGGCATGTCGTGGCAGGCGAGCTTCGCGCTCGGCGGCGCGATGTCCATGTCCTCGACCGCCATCGTCAGCAAGCTGCTCGCCGAGCGGCTCGAGCTCGAATCCGAGCACGGCCGCAACATCTTCGGCGTGCTGCTGTTTCAGGATCTGGCGGTCGTGCCGCTGCTCATCATCATCGCGGCGTTCGGCAACGGCCAGTCGTCGCAGCTCGCGATGTGGCTCGGCATCGCCGCGGTGAAAATCGTCATCGCGTTGACGGTGCTGCTTTTCATCGGCCAGAAGTTCATGACGCGCTGGTTCGACCTCGTCGCGCGGCGCCGCTCGCAAGAGCTGTTCATGCTGAACCTGCTGCTCGTGACGCTGGGCGCGGCGTTCATCACCGACAAGTTCGGTCTGTCGCTTGCGCTCGGCGCGTTCATCGCGGGCATGCTGATCGCGGAGACGCCGTATCGGCATCAGGTGGAAGAGGACATCAAGCCTTTCCGCGACGTGCTGCTCGGTCTGTTCTTCGTGACGACCGGCATGCTGCTGAATCCGCGCGTGATCTGGGAGCATCCGTTTCTCGTGCTCGGCTTTTTCGTCGTGCCGATCCTGCTCAAGGCGGTGATGATCACCGGTCTCGCGCGCGCGTTCGGTGCGACGCCGGGCGTCGCGATGCGTACGGGCCTCGGTCTCGCGCAGGCGGGCGAGTTCGGCTTCGTGCTGCTGAATCTGATTCTGGATTCGCATCTCGTCGATTCCACGATCCTGCAAGCCATTCTTTCCGCGATGCTGCTCTCGATGCTCGCCGCCCCGTTCATCATCCAGAACGCAGACCGGATCGTGCTGCGGCTCTCGTCGACGGAATGGATGCTGCAATCGCTGCAAATGACGAAAATCGCGACGCAGAGCCTGAAGCAGAGCGGCCACGTCATCATCTGCGGATACGGCCGCGCCGGACAGAACCTTGCGCGCATGCTGGAGCAAGAGGGCATTTCGTATGTCGCGCTCGATCTCGACCCGGATCGCGTGGCGGCGGCAGCGGCGGCGGGCGAATCGGTCGTGTTCGGCGATGCCGGGCGGCGCGAGTCGCTGCTCGCGGCGGGCCTGCATCGCGCGGCGACGGTCGCGATCACGTACGCGAACACGCCGTCCGCGATGCGCGTGCTGCACAACATCCACGAACTCGCGCCGACTTTGCCGGTGATCGTGCGCACCGTCGACGACGCCGATCTCGAAAAGCTCACCGCGGCGGGCGCGACGGAAGTGATTCCGGAGATCGTCGAGGGCAGCCTGATGCTCGCATCGCACACGCTCGTCCTGATGGGCGTGCCGATGCGCCGCGTCGTGCGGCGCGTCGAGGAAATGCGCGATGCGCGCTACAGCCTGCTGCGCGGCTATTTCCACGGCGCCGACGACGTCGACGACGACGATGGCCACGAGCAGGTCCGGCTACAATCCGTACCCATCGACGCAAATTCCGAAGCCGTCGGGCATTCGCTCGACGATCTCGGACTCGTCGGCAACGGTGTCGAAGTGACCGCGATCCGGCGCCACGGCATCCGGGGCGTCGCACCGGACCCCGAAACCAAGCTGCGCGCGAACGATATCGTCGTGCTGCGCGGCCTGCCCGAAGTGCTGGCGCAAGCCGAGGAACGGCTCTCGCGCAATCGCCGGGCAGCCTAGCTTCCCTCTTTTGTCACCAAGGCGAACGCGCGGCCTCACGGCGCGGACTCCGGAGAAGTCATGTCCATTACCCCCTCGCACGCCCAGCTCGACGCCGCGCGTTTCATCAAGGAGCGCGTGCGCACCGTCGATAACTGGCCGCAGCCCGGCGTGCAGTTCCGCGATATCACGACCATCCTGCAAGACCGCAAGGCGCTGCGCATGCTGATCGACCTGTTCGTGCAGCGCTATATCGACGAAAACGTGAACGTGATCGCCGGCATGGACGCGCGCGGCTTCATCATCGGGCCGATTCTCGCGTACGAGCTGAGCCTCGGTTTCGTGCCGATCCGCAAGAAGGGCAAGCTGCCGTACAAGACGCTCGAACAGTCGTACGAGCTGGAATACGGCCGCGCGACCGTCGAGATTCACGAGGATGCGTGCAAGCCGGGCGACCGCGTCGTGATCGTCGACGATCTGGTCGCGACCGGCGGCACCATGATGGCCGGCAAGATCCTGCTGGAGCGGCTCGGCGCGCAAGTAGTCGAGGCGGCGGCGATCATCGATCTGCCGGATCTCGGCGGCTCGAAACTGCTGCGCGAAAATGGCGTGCCGCTTTATACCGTGTGCGAATTCGCCGGACATTGACATGCCCAACTTTCTGCTCTTTCTCGCGGCTTCCGTCGCGATCACCGTCGCGCCGGGGCCGGACAATCTTCAGGTGCTCGCGCGCGGCATTTCGCAAGGACGGCTCGCGGGCGTGGTCGCGGCGTGCGGGTTCGCATTCGGCGTGATCTTCCATACGACGCTCGCGGCGCTCGGAGTTGCAGCACTGCTGCGTTCGTCGCCGATGGCGTTTCAGGCGGTGAAACTGGCGGGCGCGGCGTATCTCGTGTGGATCGGCATCAAGGCGCTGCGCAGCCACGGCCTCGCGACCGCGCACGCGCGCCCGAGCCAGCCGCTTACGACCGTGTTCCGCCAGAGCGTGATCGGCAACATGTTGAATCCGAAAGTGACGCTGTTCTTCATCGTGTTCCTGCCGCAGTTCGTCGATCCGCACGGCGCGCAAAGCGTGATGCTGCAGATGTTCGAACTCGGCGCGCTCTTCATGCTGCAGACGGTCGTCGTGTTTTCGCTTTTCGGCATCGGCGCGGGAATGATCGGCGCGTGGCTGAAGCGCCGTCCGCGCGTGGGCGTGTGGCTCGACCGGCTCGCGGGTGTCACGTTCATCGCGCTCGGCATTCGCGTCGCGCTCAAGGACTGAGATATGCCGCTCGCTTCGATCGTTGCCGCACGCCGCTTCGACGCCGCCGCGCACCTACCGTTCTTTATCGGCGATGAACGCGTCGGCTGGATTCGCCGATCCGACGTCGACGCGCTGCGCCGCTGGCCGGACGTCTTCGTGATCGACGCCGCTTCGGTTCGCCTGCACGCAGCGCTCGCCGATGTGAACGCGCGCAGCGCCGCGCTTGGCGCGGTCATCGGCGCGCTTTTCGCCGAAGGCAAGATTCCCGGTTGGCGCGACGAAACCTACGCGATCCGCAACGGCTTCGACGCCGCGCCGCTCGCGTTCATCGAGCGTGCGGCGTCGCGCTTCTTCGGCACGATGACCTACGCGGTGCATCTGAACGGCATCGTAAAATACCGGGATAAGGCGCCGCAGTTGTGGATCGCGCGCCGCAGCGACACCAAGGCGACCGATCCCGGCATGCTCGACAACGTCGTCGCGGGCGGCATCGGCTGGGGTTTCGCACTCATGCCGACGCTCGTGAAGGAATGCTGGGAAGAGGCGGGCATGAGCGCCGAACTCGCTTCGACGGCGACGCCCGGCCGCACGTTTCATGTGCTTCAGTCGCTTCCGGAAGGCACGCAGGCCGAGCAGATCTTCGTGTACGACGTCTCCCTGCCGCCCGATTTCGCGCCGCACAATCAGGACGGCGAAGTCGGCGAGCATCGCCTTGCGCGCATCGAGGACGTCGCGCGCTGGATCGAAGAGGGCAAGCTCACCGTCGATGCGAGTCTCGCGACGCTCGATTGCATGCTGCGTCATCAGTGGATCGACGAAGACGCGTGCGAAGGCATCGACGCGCTGTTCGAAGCGCCGCAAATTTGAAAGAACCGAACGAGGAAAGGTCATGTCGACCGAACATAGTTTTTATCTGAAGTTGTCGTGCCCGGACCGGCCGGGAATCGTGCATGCCGTGTCGGGCTTCCTGTTCAATCTCGGCGCCAATATCCTCGATTCCGCGCAGTTCGGCGACAGCCGCACCGGCGAGTTCTTCATGCGCGTGCATTTCCAGCAAGTCGGCGGCGATCCGGGCCTCGACGCGCTGCGCAAGTCGTTCAGCGATCTCGCCGATGAATTCGGCATGCGCTGGGAACTGCACGACGCATCGGTCAAGCCGCGCGTCGTCATCATGGTGTCGAAGATTGGCCATTGCCTGAACGATCTGCTGTTCCGCTATCGCACCGGGCAATTGCAGATCGAGATTCCGGCGATCATCTCGAATCACAAGGATTTTTATCAGCTCGCGGCGAGCTATGACATCCCGTTCCATCATCTTCCGCTGCTCAACGCGACGTCCGAAGCGAAGGCCGCGCAGGAAGCGCGCGTGATGGAAATCGTCGATCAGCACGACACCGATCTCGTCGTGCTCGCGCGCTACATGCAGATTCTGTCGCCGGATTTGTGCGCGAAGCTGTCGGGACGCGCGATCAACATTCATCACTCGTTCCTGCCGAGCTTCAAGGGCGCGAAGCCGTACTATCAGGCGTTCGATCGCGGCGTGAAGCTGATCGGCGCGACCGCGCACTACGTCACGTCCGATCTCGACGAAGGCCCGATCATCGAGCAGGAAGTGGAGCGCGTCGATCACAACATGACGCCGGATCAACTGACGGCGATCGGCCGCGACGTCGAATGCGTGACGCTCGCGCGCGCGGTGAAGTGGCATGCCGAGCATCGCATTCTGCTCAACGGACACAAGACGGTCGTGTTCCGCTAGATCGCGCTTTCGGAAAGACAAAGCCCGCCGGTTCAGGCGGGCTTTTTTACGCTCAAACGAGCCGCAGATAAATCAGCTCGCGCTTGATATATCCGTAGAAAATCGGCGCGGCGATGACGCCGGGAATGCCGAACGCGGCTTCCATTGCGAGCATCGCGAGTAGCAGTTCCCACGCGCGCGCCTCGATCTGCCCGCCGATGATGCGCGCGTTCAGGAAGTATTCGAGCTTGTGGATCAGGATCAGGAACGCGAGCGACGCGACCGCCGTGCCGAACGACACCGACAGCGAAATGCCGACGATGATCGTGTTCGAAATGAGATTGCCGATCACCGGCAGCAGCCCGACGATGAACGTGACGAGCACGAGCGTTTTCGAAAGCGGCAGCCGTTCGTGAAAGAGCGGCAGTGCGACGAGAAGATACAGCGCGGTGAAGACTGCGTTGATCGCTGAAATCTTGATTTGCGCGAACACGATGCGGCGGAAGGCATCGGAGAAGCGCGACACGCGCGCGACGAGCGCGGTGGACAGCGGCAGCCGATGGTGCGTCGCCCGCGGCGCGCTCACCGCGATAATCGCGCCGACGATCATGCCGATTACGATATGACCGAAGCCGCGCGCCATCTCCTTGCCGCCTTGCTGGAGCATCTCGGCGTGCTTGTGCATCAGCTCGGTGGCTTTGTCCTTCATCTGCACGGTGTCCACGGGCAGGTAATTCGCGAACCAGTCGGGCACGGACAGCCGCGCGCTCGACGTGATGCTCATCAGCTGATCGAGCAATTTCTGGACGCTCGGGAAGTCGCGCTCGAAATGTTCGATGGTGGCGATGGTCGCGCCCGTCAGCCCGCCGACGATGATCGCCGAAATCAGCCCGACCGCGATGAGACGCGCGCCCCGGCTGACCACATGCCGCTCGATCAGCGGCGCGATCATGTGCGTAAGCTGAAAAACCAGCATGCCGGCGAGCAGGCCGCCGAGCAATTGCAGCCTGAGCGTGAGATACAGCGCCAGCAGCGCAAGGACGTAGCTGCCGATCTCCACCGCCGACAGCTTCGGCAAGCTCATGTCGCTCGTCAGCCTGACGTGGCGCGTGGGCAGGTCCCGTACACGCGCTTCCTCGTTGGCCGCTTCGTTGCGCTTCGCCATGACTGCGTTCCTTTTCCCCTGCTGCGTACGACGGTTATTCGTGCCGCGGCGCGCGCGGCGCATTTCGACGGTCCGGCTGACAGCGCTTCGGCAGCCAGACCGGCGCCGTGAATCAGGCCGCCGATTTGGCTCGTTGCAACAAGGGTGCCAGATATCTGCCGGTAAAGCTCGCCTTCGACTTCGCAACCTGCTCCGGCGTCCCCTGGGCGATGATCTGCCCGCCGCCGGCGCCGCCTTCCGGACCGAGATCGATGACCCAGTCGGCGGTTTTGATTACGTCGAGATTATGCTCGATGATTACGACAGTATTACCCTGATCGCGCAATCGATGAATCACTTCGAGCAAAAGCGCGATGTCGTGGAAGTGCAAACCGGTCGTCGGCTCGTCGAGGATATATAGCGTCCGACCGGTATCGCGCTTGCTCAGTTCCAGCGAAAGCTTGACGCGCTGGGCCTCGCCGCCCGATAGCGTCGTCGCGGACTGGCCGAGCCGGATATAGCCGAGACCGACGTCGAGCAGCGTTTTCAGCTTGCGCGCCACCACCGGCACCGCCTTGAAGAACTCGTGCGCGGCCTCGACCGTCAGGTCCAGCACTTCGCTGATGTTCTTGCCCTTGTACTGGACTTCCAGCGTCTCGCGGTTGTAGCGCTTGCCGTGACACACGTCGCAGGGCACGTAGACATCCGGCAAAAAGTGCATTTCTACCTTCAGAACGCCGTCGCCCTGACAGGCTTCGCAACGGCCGCCCTTCACGTTGAACGAGAAGCGGCCGGGGTCGTAGCCGCGCTCCTTCGCCGCCGGCACGCCTGCGAACAGTTCGCGAATGGGCGTGAACAGTCCGGTGTAAGTGGCCGGATTGCTGCGCGGCGTGCGGCCGATCGGCGACTGATCGACGGCGATCACTTTGTCGAAGTGTTCGAGACCTTCGATCGACTCGTACGGTGCGGGCTCCGTCGCCGAGCCGTACAGATGCTGCGCGACCGCGTGCTGCAGCGTGTCGTTGATGAGCGTCGACTTGCCCGAGCCGGACACTCCCGTCACGCAGGTCAGAAGTCCGACCGGCAAATCGAGCGTCACGCGCTTCAGATTGTTGCCGTACGCCTCGACGATGCGCAGCATGCGCTCGTCCGGCGCGGTGCGCTCGGCGGGATAGCTGATCGTGCGCTTGCCGGACAGATACTGCCCGGTAATGGAATTCGCGTCCTTTTGCACCTGCACCGGCGTGCCTTGCGCGACGATCACGCCGCCGTGCTCGCCCGCGCCCGGTCCCATGTCGACGACGTAATCGGCCATGCGGATCATATCCTCATCGTGCTCGACGACGATCACCGAATTGCCGATATCGCGCAGATGCTTGAGCGTGTCGATCAGCCGGTCGTTGTCGCGCTGATGCAGGCCGATCGACGGCTCGTCGAGCACGTACATCACGCCCGTAAGGCCGGAGCCGATCTGCGACGCGAGCCGGATGCGCTGCGCCTCGCCGCCGGAAAGCGTCTCCGCGCTGCGTTCCAGCGACAGATAATCCAGCCCGACGTTGTTCAGAAACGAGAGCCGCGCGACGATTTCCTTGATGACCTTGTCGGCGATTTCGCCCTTCGCGCCCTCCAGACGCAGCGTCTGGAAATAGCCGAGCGCATCGCGTAGCGGCCAGCCGCTGATTTCATAGATGCCGCGCGCCTGTTCTTCTGCGCCGACTTTCACGAAGCGCGCTTCGCGCCGCAGACGCGTGCCTTCGCACGCCGGGCACGGCTGATTGTTCTGGTATTTCGCGAGTTCTTCGCGCACCGCCGCCGAATCGGTCTCGCGATAGCGCCGCTCCAGATTCGGGATGATGCCTTCGAACGCATGCTCGCGGACCGACGCGCGCCCGCGCTCGTTAATGTACGAAAACGGAATCGCCTGCTTGCCCGAGCCGTACAGAAGAATCTTGCGCACTTTCTCGGGCAGATCCTCGAACGGCGCGTCGATTTCGAATTCGTAGAATGCCGCGAGGCTCTGCAGCATCTGGAAATAGAACTGATTGCGCCGGTCCCAGCCCTTTACCGCGCCCGCCGCGAGCGACAGCGACGGATGCGCGACCACGCGCTTCGGATCGAAGAACGTGATCTGTCCGAGACCGTCGCATTCCGGGCACGCGCCCATCGGATTATTGAACGAGAAAAGACGCGGCTCCAGTTCCGGCAGCGAATACGAGCAGATCGGACACGCGAATTTCGAGCTGAAGAGCTTCTCCTTTTCGGTGTCCATTTCGAGCGCGATCGCGCGGCCGTCGGCGAGACGCAGCGCGGTTTCGAACGATTCCGCGAGGCGCTGCTTCATGTCCGGCCGCACTTTGAGACGATCGATCACGACGTCGATCGTGTGCTTGTCGTTCTTCTTGAGCTTCGGCAGCGAATCGACTTCGTAGATTTTCGCGACGCCTTCGTTCGCCGTGCCGCCGCCAGAGCGGATGCGAAAGCGGATGAAACCCTGCGCCTGCATTTCCTCGAACAGCTCGACGTGCTCGCCCTTCCGATCCGCGACGACCGGCGCGAGGATCATCAGCTTGGTTTCTTCAGGCAGCGCGAGTGCGGCGTCGACCATTTGCGAGACGCTTTGCGCCTCCAGCGGAATCAGATGATCCGGGCAATACGGCGTGCCGACGCGCGCGTACAAAAGACGCAGGTAATCGTGAATTTCAGTGACGGTGCCGACCGTCGAGCGTGGATTGTGCGACGTGGCCTTCTGCTCGATCGAAATGGCCGGCGACAAACCTTCGATCAGATCGACGTCCGGCTTTTCCATCAGCTGCAAAAATTGCCGCGCATACGCCGAGAGGCTTTCCACGTAACGGCGCTGGCCTTCCGCATAGAGCGTGTCGAACGCGAGCGACGACTTGCCCGACCCCGACAGCCCCGTGATCACGATCAACTTATGGCGAGGCAAGTCGAGATTGACGTTCTTCAGATTGTGGGTGCGAGCCCCACGAATACGAATTTCTTCCACGAGTTCGTTCCGGCGTTTTTCGGGTGCTTTCGGATGTTTTCAGCGGCGCTTTCATCTGTCCGGACGGGCCACGAAGCCATTGCCGGGCGGAAAGAGAGGGGGCCAAACCTGCTACTATAACGACTTTTAAAGGGCGCAGCGCCCGAGCCCAAGGGCCGGATGCGCGTCGATCGGCCGGCGCGGGGGCTTGCCGGCCAAGTACGGGAGAGCGCCGACGCATCGAGCGGCGCGCTTTTAGCCGTGCGATTCCATATAGTGCCGTTTCGAGCAAGAACAAGGCGGCCGCGCCTGGCTGCGCCGCAGGCCAGGCCAGACGCGACCCTCATCCTTTTCCCGTTTCTGATGTCCAATCCGTCTGCCACGTCCACACGTCTGTCTGCGCCGGAGTTGCGCGCGACCGTGTCGCTCGCTGCCATCTTCGCGCTGCGCATGCTCGGTCTTTTCATGATCATGCCGGTGTTTTCGGTGTACGCGAAAACCATCCCCGGCGGCGACAACGTGCTGCTCGTCGGCATTGCGCTTGGCGCCTACGGCGTCACGCAGTCGATGCTCTACATCTTCTACGGCTGGATTTCCGACAAGCTCGGGCGCAAGCCGGTCATCGCGTTCGGCTTGCTCGTCTTCGCGGTGGGCAGCTTCGTCGCGGCCGCCGGGCATTCGATGACGTGGATCATCGCCGGGCGCGTGATCCAGGGCATGGGCGCCGTTTCGTCTGCGGTGATCGCGTTCATTGCCGATCTCACGCACGAGGAAAACCGCACGAAGGCGATGGCGATGGTCGGCGGCAGCATCGGCGTGTCGTTCGCGGTGGCGATCGTCGGCGCGCCGATCGTGTTCCACTGGGTCGGCATGAGCGGGCTTTTCACGGTGATCGGCGTCCTGTCGATCCTCGCGGTGGGCGTGGTGTTCTGGATCGTGCCCGATCCGCCCGCGCATCCGGTTCACGTCAAGGCGCCGTTCGCGGAAGTGCTGCACAACGTCGAGTTGTTGCGCTTGAACTTCGGCGTGCTCGTGCTCCACGCGACGCAGACCGCGCTTTTCCTCGTCGTGCCGCGCATTCTGGTGGACGGCGGGTTGCCGGTCGCATCGCACTGGAAGATTTACCTGCCCGTGATGGCGCTCGCGTTCGTGCTCATGGTGCCGGCCATCATCGCCGCCGAGAAACGTGGAAAAATGAAGAGCGTGATGCTGAGTGCGATCGGGCTTATCCTGATCGGCCAGTTGTTATTGGGCGCGGCTCCCCATACGCTGTGGTCCGTGGCAGCCATTCTGTTCGTGTACTTTCTCGGCTTCAACGTGCTGGAGGCGTCGCAGCCGTCTCTGGTGTCGAAGCTTGCGCCGGGCACGAGAAAGGGCGCGGCGGCGGGCGTGTACAACACGACGCAGTCGATCGGCCTTGCCCTCGGCGGGGTGATCGGCGGCTGGCTGCTGAAGCTCGACGGGCCGAGCGCGGTTTTCTTCGCGTGTTCGGCGCTGGTGTTGGCGTGGCTCCTCGTCGCTGCATGGATGAAGCCGCCACCGCGCAGAACAGAGCGCGCGGCCTGAGAGAAATTGGAATCATCGAATCGAGCCGACAGGGTGCAACCGAATCCACGTCTGAAGACGAGATCGGTCCAATCGCATCTTTCGGCTGACAGTTAGCAAGGAATCTACCGGAGAAATCATGGCATCAGTCAACAAGGTCATTCTCGTGGGCAATCTGGGCGCCGACCCGGAAACCCGCTACCTCCCGAGCGGCGACGCCGTGGCCAATATTCGTCTCGCGACGACGGACCGCTACAAGGACAAGGCCTCCGGCGAATTCAAGGAACTCACGGAGTGGCATCGCGTGGCGTTCTTCGGCCGGCTCGCCGAAATCGTCAACGAATATCTGAAGAAGGGGTCGTCGGTTTACATCGAAGGGCGTATTCGCACGCGCAAATGGACCGATCAATCGGGCCAGGAGCGCTATTCGACCGAAATCGTCGCGGATCAGATGCAGATGCTCGGCGGTCGCGGCGGCGCCGGTGCCGGCGATGATGGCGGCTACAGCCGCAGCGCGCCGATGGATCGTTCGGGCGGCGGTGGCGGCGGCGGCGGACGCGCGCCCGCGGGCGGTCGTGCGAGCGGCGGCTCAGCAGGCGGCGGTTCCAGCCGCCCGAGCGCGCCGGCAGGCGGCGGCTTCGACGACATGGACGACGATATCCCGTTCTAAAGAATCACCGACAATTCGCGCATCGGAAGATGGGCCTCTGGCTGAATCAGCCGAGGCCCATTTTTTTTGAGTCGGCGAGGCGCTTCCTGATTGCGGTGTGATCGATTGCTCGCGCCGGAGCCTATTCAGCGCTCGGCGCCTGATAGTCGCGCTCGTACGCCATCAAGTGCACGCCAACTATTCCGCAGTCTAATCGGATTTATCCTATGGCCTGCAAATTGGTCACATTCTATTTTTGAGGCGATTATCCGAGAAAATAAACGCAGTCTTTATTTGCTTGTCGTCATCTAATTGAGGTTTTTGAAGGTTTGCGGTTTATGTGTTTCTGGTAAACGCGAATCGGAAAGCCGTGCTTAATCGTGCCGCGTGGATTAATCCGTTGCGCGCCGTTGCAGCCCACAAGCATTTTCACCGAGACCAAGAATAACCGGGGGCCTCTTGAAGCTTCGAATAGTACTGGCTGACGATCATCCTTTCGTTCTCCTTGGGATGAAGGCCATCTTCGCCGCCGCAGACGGATTAGAGGTCGTCGGCGAGGCAAATAATGCGAGCACTTTGTTGGCAGAACTCGCGGTCAAGCCGTGCGATGTGCTGGTCACGGACTTCGCCATGCCCGAGCCGGGAGCGGATGCAAATGACGGTCTCCGTCTCATTCGCAAGGTACGCCAGGATTTCCCCGACCTCTGCATCGTCGTGCTCACAAGCGTGAGCAACGTCGCGATTTTGCGCTCCATCCTGAATGCCGGCGCGATGAGCCTCGTTAACAAGGCCGAACCCATCGAACTCGTGGTGACGGCCGTGCGGCATGCGAGCGTCGGACGCCGTTTCGTGAGCGCCTCGTTTGTCGCGGCGCTTGCGGAAGCGGGCACGGAGACCGAATTTTCGCCGGAGGAGCCGCGCCTGTCCGTGCGAGAGATCGAAGTCGTCCGCCTGTTTGCCAAAGGCCATTCGATTACCGAAATAGCAAAAGAACTCGATCGCGATGTTCGCACGATCAGCCGTCAGAAACGTGATGCGATGAATAAGCTAGGCGTAAGAAACGATCCCGGGTTATTCGCGTTTGTGCGCGCACGCGGATTAGGATGAGTTTTTGGCGCACTGAAATGGTTTCGGATGCATCTTATGTATCTAAATTTTTCGATGCCGGATGATCGACCTTCTCTTTTTTTGGATGTGAATTCTGGTCCGCAGGACTAGAAGGGGTTTGAGGCAATGGAGTTCTGGAACGGGAACCAGGTGTTCTCGCACGCTAAACGGATAAGGCTCGCAATAGCGGATGATCATCCTCTCGTCATCCTCGCCGTCGAGCGACTCGCTGGGAATTTTCCCAATGTAGAGGTGGTAAGTCGTCACGCTAATTCGACCCAACTCGAAGAGTCGCTTGCTCGCGGCGAGTGCGACGTCGTCGTCATCGACTATTTCATGCCGGGCGGACGTTACGGCGACGGCGTCGAGCTGATTCAGCATGTGGCGAACCAGTATCCGGAGGTCAGGATCGTCGTCATGTCGCGCAGTGGCGACGCCGCGCTCGTCAAGCAGGCGCTGGAAGCGGGAGCCCACGCGTTTCTAAGCAAGGAAGACCGGCTCGAACTGATCTACGTCGCGATTGTTTCGGTCATCGCCAATGAAACCTATCTTGGGCCCGCAATACGCCGCACGCTCGCGCTCGCGGATTCCGAAAGCCACGCGCGTTTCATTCGTCAGCGGCTCACGAGCCGCGAACTGGAAGTGATCGAGCGCTATGCACGCGGCGCGAATGTCACCGAGATCGCGAAGGAACTCGATCGCAGCGTGAAGACGATCAGCGCCCAAAAATGCGCGGCCATGCGAAAGCTCGATTTATCGACAGACGCGGATTTGTATCGATTTATCGCGGACAGTGGCTTGATCTAGACGCATCGCATAGCGCGCACGCCGCGCAAGCCCTGAGGCCAGCAAGAACGCATAACAGAATGAGAACAAGAACGCCGAAACGCGCCATCGTTGCGGATGACCATCCGGTCGTCATCAAGGGTATTCAAACCCTGCTCGAGCGAGATGGCGCGGTGCGCGTGGTCGCCACCGCGTGCGACACGCTGGAACTTGCCGAAGCAATCGATACCACGCCGTGTGACTTCATCTTCTCCGACATCGGTATGCGCGGTATCGACGGGGAAAGCAGCTCGATCACCTTTCTCAGGCGTCTGACCTGGCAGGAAAAGCGGCCGAGGATCATCGTGCTCACGATGATCTGCCAAACGCGAATGCTGGCCGGGCTCGTTCAGCTGGGCGTAGACGGCGTGATCGACAAGCGCGACGGACTCGAATGCCTGCACGACGCGATACCCGTCACTGAAGCCGGCGGCTGTTTCCTCTCCCCAACCGTGGAGGCGGCCGTGCGCCATTTGCCTGCGACATCGCCGGCGCGCGTGGGCGTACTGAGCCGACGCGAATGGGAGGTTTTCCAGCTCTACGCTCGCGGTCTTCTGGTCCATGAGATCGCTGAGCACTTCGGACGAAGCCGCAAGACGATCGCGACGCAGAAGCGTGCCGGCATGCGCAAGCTGGGACTCGATAGCGAGGAGGAGCTGGTCGCCTACTTTCAGCAAGTCGGCCTGGTCTGAAGTGGTGTAGCCGTCGCCGATGCCCGGTTTAGGAGCAAATTGGGACGGTTCTGATTCGATCCTGATACGCAGCGGCTCAGACTCAAGACATTTGCACTCGACAGGCAAGCACGAAGCGCGGCGACTCGTAGCGGTCAAAAGCCGTGAATCGGCGTCATCGAGATCTTGCTCAGACGGCGCAGCAACGGTCCTTGCCGCGCCGGCCCGCATCCGAAGGATTCGAATTGAGATTTCTGTTCGCGCGTTGTTTGCTCCTTTTCAGCCTGATCGCGCCATCGTTCGGCAATGCGGCCGACCCGCATGCCTACGCTTCCCAGCCGACTTCTGGACTTCGAAAAAATACAAACGACGCAACGGCCAGCGTCCAACTCGATGAGCCCGAGCGCGGTTATTTGCGCACGCTGAATCCGATCGCCGTCGGCTTGATAGAAGCGTCACGCGGTCGTCCGGATCAGCCGCTTCAGCCGCCGGAAGTCGCGCTCGCCAAAATCGAGCAGTCCCTCGGCGTCACGTTCGAGCCGAAGCGATTCAACGACTGGCCCACGGCCGCATCGGCGTTTCAACGCGGCGAAATCGAAATGATCGTCGCACCGAGCCCGCCCGGAACCTTGAACTACGCGATGCATTCCGAGTTGCAGCCGCTCGACCTGTTGATCAAGCGGGCGTTCAGGCAAGCCGAGACGCAAGCCGTCGCCAGGCAGGCGGCATCCGCGACCACGCATATCTCCGCGTTGCGCTTGCTGCCTGCGCTCATCGGCATCGCAGCCGTCTTGTTCGTGACGCTGCGCGCTTTCGTCCGATTGCAGCAGGAAATGGGACGGCGCATGGAGACCGAGCAGCGTCTGGCTACGCAACTCAGTTTCCAGCAGACCATGATGGAGGTGGTGCCGTATCCCCTCGTCGCGAAGGACATGCAGAATCGCTACATCGCGGTGAATCGTGCCTTCGAAGAAGCGCTCGGCGTTCGACGCGGAGACGTTCTCGGACGCACGAGCGTCGAAGTCACGGCGTGGGGAGACGCGCACAGCCGCGTGCTTCACGAGTTGACCAGCACGACGCTCAAAACGGGTCAACGTCAGGAAGTCGAAGCGGAATTTGCCGACAACAGCAATCACTCGCGCTGCGGGCTTTTCTGGACGGGCGCGTTCAATGCGTCGAACGGGGAGCGAGCGGGCGTCGTCGGCACGATGATCGACATCACCGATATTCGCGACGCCGAAACGCGCGCGCGGCAAACCGAGCGGCGTCTTCACGACGTGACGCGATCGCTGCCGGCGGTCGTGTTCCAGTTGCGCCGCGCGAGCGACGGCACGTACAGCCTTCCTTATATCGATGGCGATACGCGTCAGTTGCTCGGTCTGGACGTCGCCGCTCTGGCCGACGATCCGATTCACGCGCTGACGCACGTCCACGACGAAGACAGCGCCCGGCTTCTCGCGGAAATCGAAACTTCGGCGCGGACACTCGAGCCGCTGCACACCGAGTTTCGTTCGACGGTGGAAGGCGTGCACCGCTGGATTCGCGCGGATCTCGTCGCGCACCGCGAAGACGACGGCGCCGTGGTCTGGAGCGGCTATTGGGCCGACGCGAGTGTCGAGCACGCCCGCGCCGACGAACTCGCCCGCGCGCGCGACGCCGCCGAAGCCGCATCGCGCGCGAAGGACGACTTCCTCGCGATGATGAGTCATGAAATCCGTACGCCGATGAACGGCGTGCTCGGGCTCGTCGAAGTGCTCGAAAATACGCGTCTGAACCCCGACCAGTCGCAAATGCTCGGCATGATTCAGGATTCGGCGAGCGCGCTCCTGCAGATTCTCGACGATCTCCTCGACTATTCGAAGATCGAGGCCGGCAGGCTGACGATCGAGTCCACGCCGATCGATTTGCGCGAACTCGTCGATAGTGCGGTGGGCCTGCTCGCCGCAAGAGCGCACGAAAAGGGCCTGCGCGTGCGCGTCGACGTGGCGCCCGAAGTGGCCGCGGCGGTCAGGGGCGACAGCGTGCGGCTCAGGCAGGTTCTCTTCAATCTTATGAGCAACGCGATCAAGTTCACGATCAAGGGCGATGTCGCGCTGCACGTTCGCGCGGTCGAGCACACCGAGTCGGCGCAGGTGATCGAACTGTGCGTGAAAGACACGGGCATCGGGATCGCTCCGGACGCGCAGCGAAGCCTCTTCGAGCCGTTCGTGCAAGCTGAAACCTCCACGACGCGGCGCTTCGGCGGCACCGGGCTCGGCCTGACGATCTGCAATCGTCTCGTCGCGCTGATGGGCGGCGCGATGAGCCTTGAAAGCGCGCTGGGCGTCGGCACGGCAATGACCGTTCGTCTCACGATGCCCGTCGAGACCTTGCATTATCAGATCGACGGATTGCGCGGCAAGCGAGGCATCGTGGCGATCGACGACGATCGCGTCGCGGCGGCCCTCGTGCACTATGGCGAGGCGCTTGGTCTGCAATTGCTGCGCTACACGCCCGACGAACTCGCGCGATCAGAACACGAGTTGCTCGAAGACATCGAGATCGTCTTTCTGAGCGATACGCACAAGCACGCTTCGCCATCCGCTTCGCGTGTGATCCACGTAACCGAAAAGCCGAAGCCGACGGGATACCGCATTCTCGAAGACGACATCCGCGTGAGCGTCAATCCGATTTCATGGCACGGCCTCGGCGCGGCCTGCGTCGCCGCATTGACAGGCATGCCGCAGGTCGCATCGGGCGTCACGCATTCGCACGAAGCGAAGATGGTGGCGCCCGACCGGGAAGACGCGCTGCGCAGCGGCAGGCTCGTGCTCGTCGCCGAAGATCATCCGGTGAATCAGGAGCTGATCCGAAATCAGCTTACCCTGCTGGGTTTCGCGTGCGATGTCGTGCACGACGGCGCCGAGGCATACGCTGCCCTCGCTGACACCCGATACGGATTCCTGATTACCGATTGTCACATGCCGAACATGACGGGCTACGAACTGGCTCGACGCATCCGTTCGGATGAAGCCGGCGCGTCGCGTCGCTTGCCGATCCTCGGCGTCACGGCGAGCACGGCGCCCGACGAATTGCGCAAGTGCCGTGAGGCGGGCATGGACCACTGTCTCGTGAAGCCGACCCGGCTCGCTACCTTGCGGGAGCATCTGAACCGATGGTGGATCACGAATAATCCTGCGCCCGAAGCCGTTACACATTCCGCTCAGGGAACCGATGTGCCGGCCCGCGACGATGACGAACTCGATCTGAGCGCCATGGCGCAACTATGGGGCAGCGAAGCGACCGTCAAGGCGTTGCTCGATGCGTTCGTGTCGTCGTTCCGCGAGGATCTCGTGGCGCTTCGGCAATTGCTCGATCGCGGCACGGTCGATGATCTGCGGGACTGGCATCATCGCGTCGTCGGGGCGGCGAGCGTGTTGCAGTATCGGCCGCTGCTCGGCGCGCTGGAGGAGTTTCGTCGCGATCTGCATGTGAAATCGCGCGACGTGCGCCGTCGCGAGGGACTTGCGTTGATCGCGCGATGCGAGCAGCTCGTGGACCGTATCCACGCGCAAGGCGCCGCAATTCTCTAACCGGGCGCTTTCTTATTCCGTAGGTGTGCAGGGACTCGCATCGGCGAGTTCGCCATCGCGGAAATAGGCGAGCGCGAAATCGACGAACGCGCGTGTCTTGGCCGAAACGTGCCGGCGTCCGGGGTAGACGATGGACACTTCCTTGTCAGCGTCCTTGAGCGTATGGCCGGGCAGCAGTCGCACGAGCGAACCCACCTCGATATCCTGCGCCACGTAGCTCTCCGGGAGCACCGCGATTCCCATTCCGGAAAGCGCCGCCTGCCGCAGCATGTGCGAACTGTTCACGCTGTATGCCGGATCGAGTTCGACGCTTTCCGTCTCTCCCGACGGTCCGATGAAGGACCACGTCGATCCATGGATATCCGAAGACGGCGCGAGAAACTCATGTGACGCCAGCGATGCCGGCCCGACGGGCGCGCGGCGTTGCGCCAGATAAGCCGGTGCGGCGACGAGCACCGCCGCGACTCTCACCAACGGGCGGTTGATCAGCATGCCGCTGTTCACGAGATGCGGCACGACGATGCCGACGTCGAAGCCCTCCGCGACGAGATCGACCGGACGATGCAGCAGCGTCAAGCGCAACTTCACGTTCGGGTATCGCTCGCGAAATCCGCGCAGCATTGGCGTGAGTCCGAGCAATGAGAATGATGCCGACGCGACGAGCTTGAGCGTGCCCGAAGGGTCGACCGAACTGTTCCCCACTGACGCTTCGATCGTCTCGATCTGTTCGATCACTGCACGGCAGCCGTCCGCATAGGCGCGACCGGCCTCGGTTAGCGACACGCTGCGCGTCGTGCGGTTCAGCAAGCGCGTGTTGAGATGCGCCTCGAGCAACGAGACGTAGCGCGTTATCACGGCGTTGGATAGATCGAGCGCGTTGGCGGCACGGCCGAACGATTCGGTTTCCGCCACTTTCAGGAAGACGCGCATCGCCTGGAGTTGATTCATTGAGCGATCGATGTGAGAAGCGCATTTCGAACGCTTCGAGTATGCCGATAAATGCCGGCGTCTAAAGCGCGGCCTCGCGTGCGCGATGTTAGAGCGCGATGACATGCTGGGGAATCGGAGTGTTCTGATCGGAGACGAATGTCTCAATGCGACCACTGTGGCATGAACGCAACTCGTGTCCATAGGCGCGTTCGCACGGCGCTAATCGGATGACGCGTAAGTCCATGCGGCCTAAGCGTTAACCCATCCCGAAATTGAACTTTTCGAATTATTCGAAAAGGTTTTTGTGATTCCTTTGGCGGTTTCTCAAAAATAGCGGGCAATAAACTTTGCCGTGCCGAATATCGGTGCTGAACAAGACGAGCGAAGACGGGAGTCCGAACTCGACAGGCGTTTGGCCTGAAGCAACCCATCGAGTCTCAAGACTCAAAGGAATACACATGAAAAAGACTCTGATCGTAACGGCCGTTGCCGCTCTGGCCGGTTCGTTCGCAACTGCTGCAAGCGCGCAAAGCAGCGTCACGCTGTATGGTCTGGTCGATGCGGGCCTGACGTACGTCAACAACGTGCAAGCTCCGTTCGGCGCAGGCTACGAAAAGGCAAGCGCGTGGGGCGTGACCAGCGGCAATCTGCAGAACAGCCGTTGGGGCTTGCGCGGCGCTGAAGACCTCGGCGGTGGCATGAAAGCCGTCTTCACGTTGGAAAACGGTTTCAACATCGCGAACGGCACCAGCGATGGTCGCCAGTTCGGCCGTCAGGCTTACGTCGGTCTGTCGATGGCGCAAGCGGGTACTCTGACGCTCGGTCGTCAGAACGACGCTGTTGCTGACTATCTCGGCCCGTTGAGCGCGACCGGCTCGTGGGGCGGCACGTACTTCGCGCACCCGGGCGATCTGGACAATCTGGACGGTAACGCTTTCCGCATTAACAACTCCATCAAGTTCGTGAGTGCGAACTATTCCGGCCTGTCGTTCGCTGGCGCATACGGCTTCTCGAACACCGCGGGCAGCTTCGCCGCGAACCGTGCATACAGCCTCGGTGCGGGCTATGCGAATGGTCCGTTCAAGTTCGGCGCGGCATATACGCAAGCGAACGGTTACAACTCGAACAACGTCGGCGCGATCACGGAGGTTCCGGTAACGCTGTTCACTCCGGCCGATCAAGACACAGCACGCGTGCGTACGTTCGGTGCGGGCGGTAGTTTCACGACCGGTGCTATGACGTTCGGTCTGGTTTGGACGCAGATCCGCCTCGACAACAATAGCAACGCCGCGCTTGATTCTTCGTCGATTACCAATAACTACGAGATCAACGGCCGCTACGCACTTAGCCCGGCACTGTCGGTTGGTGCGGCTTACACCTTCACGTACGCCAAGACCGAAGTTCCGCTGGAGGAGTCCAGGCGCGTTCGCCGTCACCAGTTCGGTTTGCAGACGGACTATGCATTGTCCAAGCGCACCGACATCTATGCTGAAGGCGTTGTGCAGATCGCGAGCGGCGGTGGAGACGGCGTGTACCCGCGCGCTGCTATCAGCGGCGCAGGCGACGCTTCCTCGAGCAGCCGTCAGGTTCTCCTGACGACGGGTATCCGTCACCGCTTCTAAAGCGGTTTGAGCAGTACCAAGCTGTTGTAGCTAGCTAGAGAAGGGCGCCGCGAGGCGCCCTTTTCGCATTGGCGCGCCCGCTTTCACCGAAGAGAAATGCGTCACGCATTTGAATTGATCTACCATGGCGATGCGGTCCTACCAGCAAAACGCGCACTGACCGCGACCAGGAGAGCAATGATGATCTCGACATGCCGACCACATGTCCGCTGGATACCCATTCTGCTGCTCGCGACGCTCGCCGCGAGCCCCGCTCACGCCGACTCCGTCGCGCTAAAAGCGAACCTCCAGCCTTCGAGCGAAGTTCCGCCGCGCGTGAGCAAAGGCCACGGCATCCTCGACGCCACTTTCGACACCGACACCAAAGTGCTGACTTGGACCGCGACTTATGCGGAGCTATCGGGTCCGGTGACGATGGCGCATTTCCACGGCCCCGCGCCGGTCGGGCAGAACGCGAAGGTGCAAGTGCCCGTCGACAAGAAAGCGCTCGCGAGCCCGATGAAAGGACAAGCGACGCTGACGGACCCGCAAGTCACCGATCTCATGGCGGGTCAGTGGTATTTCAATATTCACACGCAGGAGAACCCGACCGGCGAGATACGCGGTCAGGTGGTGCCTGTCGATTGACGCTCGGCGACGATGAGTTGGCAAAGCGCCTTCGCGTGCTGGGTCGTAGCGAAACGCGTGCGTCCGCACAGCGCGCATCCCACGCTCGACGTCGAACTCGCGCGCGACTACGCGTCGCGCCGGCTCTGGTCGCCGCGCGTGCCGAAAGGATGGCGGCTCGACATCCGCGAGACAATCGGCGATGCACCGCTGCGCGGCGAATGGCTCATCCCGCCGACAACGCCGCGCGCAACGATTCTTTATCTGCACGGCGGCGGTTATTACTTTTGCTCGCCCCGCAGTCATCGAGCGATTACGTTCGGATTGGCGACCCGCGCGAATGCCAGCGTTTTCTCGCTTGATTATCGTCTTGCGCCGGAACATCGCTTTCCAGCGGCGCTCGACGATAGCGTCGCGGCCTATCGTCGGTTGCTCGAAAACGGGGTGCCGGCGCAATCGATCGTCATCGCGGGCGATTCCGCGGGCGGCGGCCTCGCGCTCGCGACGCTTCTCTCGCTGCGCGGCGCAGGCGATCCGCTTCCGGCCGCAGCCGTGCTGTTTTCACCGTGGACGGATCTGACGTGCAGCGGCGAGTCGATGCGAACCAACGACGGCCGCGATCCGATGTATCACGCGTCGGCGTTTCCCAAAGTGGCCGAGCAATATCTCGGCGCGGCGGACGCGCGCAATCCTTACGCGTCGCCCGTTTTCGGGGATTACGAAGGCTTGCCGCCGCTCTTCGTCCAGGCCGGCGATACGGAATTGCTCCTCGACGACGCCACCCGCGTCGCAGCCAAAGCGCGCGCGGCGGGCGTGCGCGTCGAAATGGAAATCTGGCGCGGCGTGCCGCACATCTTCCAGATCTGGGCGCCGTTCATGCCCGAGGCGCGCGAAGCGCTCGCGCACGCCGCCGCATTCATCGAATCGACGGCGGCGGCGACGAATGCTCATCGCCCGCCCATGACCTCGATCGTCTGATACGCGCGCTCGACCGCCGACGCGCCGTATCGACGCTCGAGTCTGCGCACGGTGAAGTGCCCATGCGCCATCTGCTGGAAATGGTCGATGAACACGGTGTTGACCATCGCGCCGAGCACCGCGCCGATCGCCGGAATCGACTTCGCCGCGACCTGCTCGCTGACCTGCACCGAAAACCGCGATGCGACCGTCTGCAGGAACTTGAGCAGCGCCGTCGATCCGTGACTGCTCAGACCCTTGGCAGCGATCTCGTTTGTCGCGCGCGAGACCGACTGCGCAAGCGCGCCGCGCACGATGAAATAGCCGAGATCGGCGTTGTCGTCGTCGGTTTTGGTGCCGCCCATTCCGAGCACCATCATGCATTGCAATTGCGCCTCGACTCGATGCACGTCCTCGCCTTCGCTGCGCGCGATATCGCAGATCGAGCGGAACATCAGCGTCGTCGTGACGGGCAACTCGACAGGCAACGCGAACAGTCCGAATGCGCCGCCCGCCGCGCCGGTCGTCGCGACGGCGAGTTTGTGCATCAGGTTGTGCGGCTTGTCGGGCGGCGGCGCGAGTAGCGAATCGGAGGGCGCGCTCTTGCCGAGCGTGCGCAGCGCGACCTGAAGGCATTTCTTCAGCGCGAGCTGCGTCGCGTCGTCGACTTTTTCCTGCGCGGCGGCCGGCAAGCGGCCCATCAGCTTTTCGATGGGCGCGCCGACGACACTCGCCAGCTTCATCGTCAGCGACGGGCTTTCCAGCAATTCCTTCGCGCGGGCAAGGGCCGCGAAATCTTCGGTCGTAAGCGGCGAGGTGATGATCGGCGTCGGTTCCATGCGAGGGTTCTATCCGGGAAAAGGTAAGTTGACACGCAGAATTAGAGTGCGCGCCCGTGCTATGATTCCATTTCCGTTGACTAGTCAATCATTGCGCTTACAAAGATGGCCGTTCATACAGCCGCGCATCATTCCAGCGGGCAGGTGCTGCCTTTTCGCGAATCCCTCATGGCGATGCTGGGCGTTTCGTTCGTCACGATGCTCGTCGCGCTCGATCAGACTGTGGTCGGCACCGCGCTGCCGACGATCGTCGCGGAGCTTAAAGGCTTCGATCTCTACGCGTGGGTCGCCACGTCGTATCTTCTGACTTCCGTCATCACCGTGCCAATTTTCGGACGCCTCGGCGATTACTACGGCCGCAAGCCGTTCGTGATCGCGTCGATCGTCGTGTTCACCGTCGCCTCCGTGCTGTGCGGGCTCGCCAACAGCATGATGTTCCTCGTGCTCGCGCGCGGCTTGCAAGGCATCGGCGGCGGGATGCTCGTCGGCACGGCGTTCGCGTGCATCGCCGATCTTTTCCCCGATAACGTCGTGCGCCTGCGCTGGCAAGTGCTGATGAGTTCCGCGTTCGGCATCGCGAACGCGGTCGGGCCGTCGCTCGGCGGCTTCCTCACGCAGTATTACGGCTGGCGTTCGGTCTTCTACGTCAATCTGCCGGTGGGCATCGTGTCGCTCTTTTTCGTGTGGCGCTTCCTGCCGCATCTGCGGCACGTCGCGCATGAAGGCAAGATGCGCCTCGACTGGCCGGGCGCCGCGCTGATCGCGGTGGCGCTCGGCGCGCTGCAATTGTTCGTCGAAATGCTGCCGAAACACGGCTTCGGCGCGGAATCCGTCGCGCTGCTCGCGATGAGCGTCGCCGCCGGCTTCGCGCTGTGGAAGTGGGAAATGCGCTGCGATTACGCGATCCTGCCCATCGACATGTTTCGCAACAAGGCGCTCGCCGCGCTCTTCACGCTCGCGATTCTCGGCGGTTTCACGATGTTCTCGCTGCTCTTCTATGCGCCGCTGCTGTTCCAGGGCGGCTTCGGCATGTCGCCGAAGGACGCGGGCATGATGATTACGCCGCTCGTCGTGTTCATCACGATCGGCAGCATCGTGAACGGGCGCATCGTCACGCGCCTGAAGAACGCCAATCTGATGCTGTACGTCGGTTTCGCGCTGCTCGCGGTGTCGTGTCTCGGCACCGTCGTCGCGACGCACAACATGCCGCGTTCGCTGCTGCTCGTCGTCATGCTGCTCGGCGGACTCGGCCTCGGCTTCGTCATGCCGAATCTCACCGTGTTCGCGCAACAGACCGCGGGCCGCGCGCATCTGGGCATCGCGACGGCGCTTTTGCAGTCGCTGCGCATGATCGGCGGGATGATCGGCACCGCGCTCACCGGCACGCTCGTCGCGCATCTCTATGCGAGCGGCGTGAATCTCGCGCTGGAAAAAGATCACGCGATGCATTGGGCCGCTGATCTCTCCGATCCGCAAATCCTCATCAATCGCGAAGGTCAGGAGACGCTGCTTGCGCAACTGAGCGCGGCGGGGCATAACGGCGCGATGCTGCTCGAAGCCGCGCGCGAAGCGCTCGTCGCCGCGATCCACATTGGTCTCGCGCTCGCGGCGGTGATCGCGGTGGTGTCGTTGTGGCAGTCGCGCCGCGTTCCGCCGGTGCGACTGAAAGGGCCGCAAGAGCCGGTCATCCTCGCCGAATGATAGAGAAAGAGCATGAATGAACAGGACCGTATCGCCGTGGTGCAGCAATTCGGGCGCACATATCGCGCGTTCATGTCGGCGTTCGAGACGGCCGTCGGCCAGCCGATGCCACGCTGGCGCATTCTGCTCGCGTTGCACGAGCACGCGGGCGTGCTGTCGCAGAAGCGGCTCGTCGAGCATCTGAAAGTCGACCCGGGCGCGCTGACGCGTCAGCTAAAGACGCTGGAAGGACTCGGCTGGATCGTGCGCAGCGTCGATGCACGCGACAATCGCGTGTCGAATGTCGCGCTGACGGCGCAAGGACGCGCCATCGCGGAAGATGGTTTGCCGCGACGCAATGCGTTCCTTCACGACACGATGGCTTCGCTGCCCGACGAGGCCATCGAGGCCTTGTCGAGCGCGCTGCACATGTTCGAGGGACGCCTTCAGGAAGTGGCGGCCGCGAATGCCGCATCGGTGGCCGCGCTAGAAGAAAAGGCTTAGAAGAACGTTTCGATCACTTCGGTGACGCGATACTTCGGGTCGACGACCAGAATCTGACGCCACTTGTCGAACGTCAGGCACGGATGCGAGATATCGAACGCGATCATGTCGCCGACTTTCACGTCGTCGCCCGGCTTGATGCGCAAGTACGCGTGCTGATCCATCAGGCCGAAAATCTCCCAGCCTTCGTCGGGCGATACGTCACGCGGCGCTTCGTTGCCCGGACGATAATGCTTCGCCGGCTCCGGCATGCCCGCATCGAACGCGGAATCGCGCTTGCCCAGACCGATGATCGCGCGGTCCGGTTCCGGAATCGACTGCACGTACGCCCATAGTTGCAGCGCCGGCTTCAGACCTTGGCCCATCTTCTTCGCGATAGGATTGCGCGCGAAAATCTCGTTCTGCGCTTTCTTGTAGATGCCGACGTCGTGCGTCAGATAGCAGCCCGGCCGCAGGACGACCTCGATCGCATCGCTGTTGGCCTTCGCGAACTCGTCGGCGACGACGTCGTACCACGCCGATCCCGCGCCCGACAGAATCGCCGGCTTGCGCGCGATCTTGCCTTCGCCGATCAGCTTGCGCGTGACATCGACCGCGCTCTTCAGAAACTCGCGCACCTTGGTTTCGTCCTGCAGCACGCCTTCATACAACTCGATGCCCGCGAGTTCGATCGTGCCGTTCCAGCGCGCGATCGCGGCGAGCACGGCATCGCGCTGCGCGTCATCGCGCACGCCGGTGCGTCCGCCCGGCACCCCGAGTTCGATCAGCACGTTCAGCTTCTTGCGCACCGAGCTGAAAAATTCGCCGAGCTGATCGACGCCATCGGCTGAATCGACGAGGCAGAAGAACTCGAAACTCGCGTCCGTGAGCAATTCGGCGATCATGCCCATGTTGCGTTTGCCGACGAGCTGATTCGCCATCAGGACGCGATGCACGCCGCCGCGATACGCCGCGCGCACCTGATGCGCGGTCGCGAGCGTAATGCCCCACGCGCCGGTGTCGAGCTGACGGCGGAAAAGTTGCGGCGCCATCGTCGTCTTGCCGTGCGGCGCGAGCTTCACACCGTATTCGCCGACAAAATCCTGCATCCACTTCAGATTGTGTTCGATGCGATCCGAATAGAGGACGGCGGCGGGCAGGCTCACGTCCTCTTCGAGCAGATTCCATTGCAGGCGCGACGCGTCGTTCAATTGGATGCCCGTGCCGGGCACCATGCCGAGGCCCTTGCCGAACGGGTCGATCGTCGCGTTCTGATAGTTTGTAACTTTCATGTGCTGCCACTCCATCGTCCGTTTAAATAAACCCTGCGCGCAGTGCGATGTGCGTCAAGGTTGACGGTGCCATGTTAACCAAAGTAGCATCCGGGAAGGAAATGTTATTTAGTAACACGGGCTCATCGTAAACCATGAACGGCCACGCCGACACGCTCAGTTTCGACATCGTCGCACGCATCGCGGAGCGGGCGCCCGAGTTGCGCGGGGCCGAGCGCAAGGTCGCCGCGCTGATTCTCGACGACATCGTGAGCGCGTCGCGCGCGAGCATCGGCGCGCTGGCGGACAAGGCCGAGGTCAGCGTCGCGACGGTGACGCGTTTCGCGAAAGCCGTCGGTTGCGAGGACGTGCGCGAACTGAAGCTGCGGCTCGCGCAGGCGGCGGGCGTCGGACAGCGTTTCTTCCGGCGCGACGCGGACGCCGTGCCCGATTCGCTCGCCGCGCGCATCTTCGAGGAAGTGCAGGCGACGCTCGCGCAGAATCAGGGCGCGCTCGCCGCCGCGCCGATCGCCGAAGCCGCGGATGCGCTCGCGGCCGCGTCGATGATCTACGTGTTCGGCATGGGCGGCGGCTCCACGGCGCTCGCCGACGAAATGCGCTTTCGCCTCGTGCGGCTCGGGCGGCCGGTCGCGTCGTATCAGGACGGGCTGTTGCAGCGCATGGTGGCGTCGACGTTATCGAAGGAACATGTGGTCGTCGCGCTTTCGGTGACGGGGCAGACGCCCGAGATCGTCGAAAGCTGCGCGCTGGCGAAGCAGTACGGGGCGCGCGTGATCGCGCTGACCGCGCCCGCATCGCCGCTCGGCGCGCTCGCGGACTGGCTGGTTCCGGTCATCGCGATCGAAACGGATTTCATCTACAAGCCCTCGTCGTCGCGTTACGCGATGATGATGGCGCTCGATTTGCTCGTCACCGAACTGGCCGTCAAGCAGGCCGATCACAGCCGCGAACTGTTGCGCCGCATGAAGCACGCGCTCGATTCGCATCGCGGCGGCGGCGAGCGTCAACCCTTGGGAGACTGATCATGGAATCGTTGAAGGCCGACACGCTGATCGTCGGCGCGCGCGTGATCGACGGCACGGGCGCGCCCGCCGTCGAACGCGATGTCGCCGTGCGCGACGGACGCATCGTTGCGATCGAGGCGCCGGGCGGTCTCGCGGACTGGACCGCCGACGACGTGTTCGACGCGCAAGGCAAAGTGCTCGCGCCCGGTTTCATCGACGTCCACACGCACGACGACACGCACGTGATCCGCTCGCCGCAGATGATGCCGAAGATCACGCAGGGCGTGACGACGGTGATCGTCGGCAATTGCGGGATCAGCGCGTCGCCGGTGACGCTGAAGGGCGATCCGCCCGATCCGATGAACCTGCTCGGTGACGCCGCCGCGTTCGCGTACCCGACTTTCGCGTCTTACGTCGATGCCGTGAATGCCGCGCGCCCGACGGTGAATGTCGGCGCGCTCATCGGCCATACGGCGCTGCGCAACAATCATATGGACCGGCTGGATCGCGGCGCGTCCGCCGATGAAGTCGCCGCGATGCGCGCGCAGCTCGAAGAAGCGCTGGGTAACGGCGCGCTCGGATTGTCGAGCGGATTGGCGTATGGCTCGGCGTTCAGCGCGCCGCCCGAGGAAGTGCAGGCGCTCGCCGAGCCGCTCGCGAAAGCGGGCGCGCTCTACACGACGCACATGCGAACCGAGTTCGACGCCATTCTCGACGCGATGGACGAGGCGTATCGCGTCGGGCGTCATGCACGCGTGCCGGTGGTGATTTCGCATCTGAAGTGCGCGGGGCCGTCGAACTGGGGACGCAGCGCGGAAGTGCTCAAGTCGATCGAAGCGACGCGCGACGGGCAGCCGGTCGGATGCGATTGTTATCCGTATAACCGCAGTTCATCGACGCTGGACTTGAAGCAGGTGACGGGCGATATCGACATCACGATCACCTGGTCGACGCCGCATCCGGAGATGGCCGGCAAGCTGATCCGCGAAGTCGCCGACGAATGGAAGGTGACGCAGCAGGAAGCGGCGAAGCGCTTGCAGCCGGCGGGCGCGGTGTATCACAACATGTCGGAAGACGACGTGCGGCGCATTCTTTCGCATCCCGCGACGATGGTCGGTTCGGACGGCTTGCCGAACGATCCGCTGCCGCATCCGCGTTTGTGGGGCGCGTTTCCGCGCGTGCTCGGCCACTATGCGCGCGACGAAGGCGTGCTGACGCTCGAAGAAGCCGTGCGCAAGATGACGAGCCTGTCGGCGCGGCGTTTCAGCATCGCGGAGCGCGGCGAAGTGAAGGTCGGCTATCACGCGGATCTGGTCGTGTTCGATCCGGAGCGCG
The DNA here is from genome assembly GCF_023631045.1 of Caballeronia sp. AZ7_KS35. Lineage (NCBI taxonomy): Bacteria > Pseudomonadati > Pseudomonadota > Betaproteobacteria > Burkholderiales > Burkholderiaceae > Caballeronia > Caballeronia sp. AZ7_KS35. The sequence goes on from NZ_JALQDV010000001.1 coordinate 523,110, forward strand.
TGATCGATTCGGCGACGTTCGCGAATCCGCAGCAGGCGGCGGACGGCATCGACGCGGTGTGGGTGAATGGCGTTTTGACGTATCGCGAGCAGGCCGTGACCGGCGCGCGAGCGGGACGTTTCGTGGCGCGCGGTTCGGCATCCAAGCTGGATGCGGCCGGCGCGTTTTGAGCACTGATTCGAGTCAGGAAAAGGAGTCTGAAAGATGAAGCGTTATGGCGTGGAAGGTGGCAAGGGACAAGGCGGCGCGCATATGCCGTTCGCACGCGCGGTCGAGGCCGATGGCTGGCTGTTCGTGTCGGGCCAGACGCCGATGGAAGATGGCGAAGTGATCAACGGCGGCATCGTCGAGCAATCGCACAAGGCGATTCAGAACGTCATCGCGATTCTGAAGGAGGCGGGTTACGGCACCGAGCACGTCGTGCGCTGCGGCGTGTGGCTGGACGATCCGCGCGATTTCGCGTCGTTCAACAAGGTGTTCAAGGAGTACTTCGGCGCGAATCCGCCGGCGCGGGCTTGCGTGGTGTCGTCGATGGTGATCGACTGCAAGGTCGAGGTGGATTGCGTGGCTTATAAGAAGGCGTAAGAAGGCGAACATGCGATCGCGGCTCTGATGCCTGTGAAGCAGAGCCGCGTCGTTATTCACTGCCGCGCCAGCCGCGCATTATCCGGCATCGGCAAGTTGAAATTCGTTCTGAACGGATTGATATCCAGCCCGCCGCGCCTCGTATAACGCGCATACACCGCGAGCCGTTCCGGTTTGCACTCCCGCATGATGTCCATGAAGATGCGCTCGACGCATTGCTCATGAAACCCCGTATGTTCGCGGTAAGACACGATATACCGCAGCAATCCCGCGTGATCGATCTGCCCGCCGTAATAGCGGATCTGGACGCTGCCCCAGTCCGGCTGTCCCGTAACCGGGCAATTCGATTTCAACAGGTTCGAAAACAACGTCTCGTCGACGGGCGCTTCATCGTGCGCGGCCTTCAATAACGAAGGATCCGGCGAGAAAACATCGCAATCGAGATCGAGTCGGTCGAGCGACAAACCATCGAACTCTTCCATCGTGAGCTTGCCGAAATCGGCCGGCGCGGCGAGTTGCACCGAAACGGTCGCGCCGCAGACGGCGGACACATCGCGCTTGATTGCCGCGCGCACGTCGTCGATCGAATCGAATTGCGTCTGCGCGAACGAGCCGAGATACAGCTTGAACGACTTCGATTCCACGATGTTCGGCGAATCCGCCGGCACGAAGAACGTCGCGACCGCGATCTGCGGCTTGCCGCGCTTGTTCAGCCACGACAGCTCATACGCGTTCCAGATATCCGTGCCGAAGAACGGCAGACGCGCGGGCACGGCGATCGCATCGCGCGCGCGCTTGCGGTCGATCGGAAACAGCAGCGACGCATCGTACTGTTCGGTGTAATGGACGGGCTTGCCGAGCGGAGATTGATCGGGTGTCATGATGCGTTCGCTATGCCGCTGAGAACGTGCCCCGTCGCGGTGACGACGCGAGCCGATTCGCAGTGGCGAATTTGATCGTCGAAGAAAAAGTCGGGCTCGAATTCGCGCAGGAATTCGCCCTTGTCGAGTCCGCCGAGAAACATCGCTTCGTCGATTTCGATGTTCCACGCCATCAGCGTGCGGATCGCGCGCTCGTGCGCCGGCGCGGACCGCGCGGTGACGAGCGCCGTGCGGATGTGCATCGGCTGATCGTCGTGATCGTCGGCGATGCGCTGCAATTTGTTGAGGGCGGCGAGCAGCGGCTTAAGCGGACCGTCCGGCAGCGGCGACTCGCGTTTGTCCAATTCATGCCCGACGAACGCATGCAAACCATCGCTTTGAAACACGCGCTCGGCTTCGTCGGAAAAGAGCACGGCGTCGCCATCGAACGCGATGCGGATTTCGTCCGCGTAACGGCTCGCGGCGCGCGGCGTTTCCGGCAGCACGCGCGCGGCGGGAAAACCGGCGGCGAGCGCGTCGCGCACATCGTCCGGATTCGCCGATAGAAACAGCGACGCCCGCAAGGGTTTCAGATACGCAAACGGCGAACGGCCGCGCGTGAACACGCCGCGCTCGATCGCAAGTCCGTGTTCGCGGCACGAATGAAACGCGCGCAGCCCGCTGATCGGATCGCTGCGCGACAGGATCACCACTTCGACGCGCTGTTCATCCGCGTTCAGCGCGAGCAGCTTGCGGATCAGCCCGAACGCGACGCCGGGTTTCGCGGGCGTGTCGAGCCGCGAGCGTTGCAGCGCTTCGTATTGCGCGAGATCGCCGGTCTCGAAGACGCGGTTCTCTTCCTCGAAATCGAACAGCGCGCGCGACGAAATCGCGACGACGAGCTTGTCTTCGAGCGTGAACTTCGGCATTTCGATTTACGCTAGAAACAGCTTGTAGACCGGATTCGCGCCTTCGTCCCACCACGGATAGCCGAGCGTCGCGAGGAAGCGCTCGAACTCCGCGTTGTCCGACTGCGGCACCTGAATGCCGACGAGAATCGAGCTGTAATCCGCGCCCTGATTCCGGTAATGGAACAGGCTGATGTTCCAGTCGGGCGCCATCGACGAAAGGAACTTCATCAGCGCGCCCGGACGTTCCGGAAACTCGAAGCGCAACAGACGTTCGTCGCGCGCGAGCGGCGAATGTCCGCCGACCATGTAGCGAATGTGCTGCTTCGAGAGCTCATCGTGCGAAAGGTCGACGGTCGCGAAACCATGCTCGATGAACGACGACATCATCTGCGCGGTTTCCTTGCGCGACTTGATCTGCACGCCGACGAAGATATGCGCGGCTCTTTCATCGGCGATGCGGTAATTGAACTCGGTCACGCTGCGTGTGCCGACGAGCTCGCAGAAGCGCCGGAAGCTGCCGCGCTCTTCGGGAATCGTCACGGCGAACACGGCCTCGCGCGCCTCGCCGACTTCCGCGCGCTCCGCGACGAAGCGCATGCGGTCGAAGTTCATGTTCGCGCCCGACGTCACCGCGATGAGCGTCTTGCCCTCGATGCCCTCGCGCTCCGCGTATAGCTTCGCGCCCGCGACCGCGAGCGAGCCGGCGGGTTCGAGCACGCTCCGCGTGTCCTGGAAGACATCCTTGATCGCGGCGCAAAGGGCATCGGTATCGACGGTGATGACTTCATCGAGCAACTCGTTGCACAGCCGGAACGTTTCCTCGCCGACGAGCTTCACCGCCGTGCCGTCCGAAAACAGGCCGACTTCGGAGAGCGTCACGCGCTCGCCCGCCTTGATCGACTGCGCCATCGCGCAGGAATCCTCGGTCTGCACGCCGATCACCTTGATCTCCGGGCGCACCGCCTTGATGTACGCCGCGACGCCCGCAGCCAGCCCGCCGCCGCCGATCGGGCAGAAGATCGCGTGGATCGGACCCTGATGCTGGCGCAGGATTTCCATCGCCACCGTGCCTTGTCCGGCGATCACGTCCGGATCGTCGAACGGATGCACGAAGGTCAGGCCGCGCTCTTCCTGAAGCTGCACGGCGCGCGCGTAGGCGTCGCTGTACGACTCGCCCGCGAGCACGATTTCGACCGTCGGTCCGCCGTGCGCGCGAATCGCGTCGATCTTCACTTGAGGCGTGGTCGTCGGCACGGCGATCACCGCGCGGCAGCCGAGCCGCGCCGCCGACAGCGCCACGCCCTGCGCGTGGTTGCCCGCCGACGCCGTAATCACGCCGCGTGCGAGCACGTCTGCCGGGAGCTGCGCCATCTTGTTATAGGCGCCCCGAATCTTGAACGAGAAAACCGGCTGATTGTCCTCGCGCTTGAGGAACACGGAGTTGCGCAGGCGCGCGGACAGGTTGCGCGCGGGTTCGAGCTCGCTTTCACGCGCGACGTCGTACACGCGCGCGGTCAGCACTTTTTTCAGGTAGTCGGGATGTGTCATGCGAGAAATCGTCAGGCGGCCGCGATGCGCGCAGGTTTTTGAGAGCGAAAGCATCAATGATAGCGCCATCCGCGCGCGTTCCGGGCGCGCCGTGTGCTTCGACCGTCCGGACGGTCGTGTAAAAAAGCGTCGAAAATGACATGAACGCGTCGCGAATCCGCACGCAAAAGCCCCTTCTCGCTGCTAGCGCCCGCAAACGCGCGTTTGCCCGATGGGTTAGAATTTCCTTTTACGAATCAGCAATCAGGATCGGCAGATGCACCGGCAGCTTCGGATCGATTTTCTGGCGCATGTTTCCCGCGAGTCGCATCCCGCGGCGGAAAGGCATGCGCGCCACGCGCGATCGTGGCGTTGATCCAGGGCACACCGAAGGCGCTGTGACGAGCCCGGCGGCCTTCGCCAAGAGAAGTTTCATTCGAAAATTTGCGCCCCCGCGCGCATCGCCGGCATTTCCGCTTTTCTAGCGCGAGCGCCGGCACACCGAACCGTCGAACATGAACGCACCTCAAGCCTTCGATCCGAACGGCGCCCATGCCGCCTTGGCGCTCGATATCGAGCCGCGTCTCCGCGAAATTCCCTATAACTACACGTCGTTTTCCGATCGTGAAATCGTCATGCGGCTCCTCGGCGACGAAGCCTGGGCCGTGCTCGACGAACTGCGCAACGAGCGCCGCACCGGCCGTTCGGCGCGCATGCTGTACGAAGTGCTCGGCGACATCTGGGTCGTGCGGCGCAATCCGTATCTGCAGGACGACCTGCTCGACAATCCGAAACGCCGGGCGCTGCTCGTCGAAGCGCTGAATCACCGTCTCGCCGAAATCGAAAAGCGCCGCAGCGCCGATCTCACCGCGCATAGCGACGAAGCCGGCAGCCGCGAACGCGCCGAGCGCGTGCAGTTGCTGGTCGCCGCCGCGCGCCGCGCCGTCGATGATTTCGCCGCCGAGTTCGGCCGCATGGCCGACTTGCGCCGCCGCGCGTCGCGTGTTCTGGGCAAGGAAACGCAGAAGGACAACATCAAGTTCGACGGCCTGTCGCGCGTCGCGCACGTCACCGATGCAACCGACTGGCGCGTCGAATACCCGTTCGTCGTGCTGACGCCGGACACCGAAGCCGAAATCGCCGGACTCATCAAGGCGTGCTTCGAACTCGGGCTTACCGTTATTCCGCGCGGCGGCGGCACCGGCTACACGGGCGGCGCGATTCCGCTCACGCCGTTTTCGGCGGTCATCAACACGGAAAAGCTGGAACAGCTCGGTCCCGTCGAAATGACGGATCTGCCGGGCGTCGATCACAAGGTCGCGACGATTTTCTCCGGCGCGGGCGTGGTCACGCGGCGCGTCACCGAAGCGGCGGAGCAGGCGGGCTTCGTGTTCGCCGTCGATCCGACTTCGCTCGATGCGTCGTGCGTCGGCGGCAATGTCGCGATGAACGCGGGCGGCAAGAAGGCGGTGTTGTGGGGCACGGCGCTCGACAACCTCGCGTGGTGGCGCATGGTCGATCCGGAAGGCAACTGGCTCGAAGTCACGCGTCTCGATCACAACTGCGGCAAGATTCACGACGTCGAAGTGGCGCGTTTCCGGCTCGACTGGTTCGACGGCAATCGTCCGCCGGGCGAGAAGCTGCTGCGCACCGAAAGCCTCGACATCGCCGGGCGCACGTTCCGCAAGGAAGGGCTCGGCAAGGACGTCACCGATAAATTCCTCGCCGGGCTGCCCGGCGTGCAGAAGGAAGGCTGCGACGGTCTCATTACGTCCGCGCGCTGGATTTTGCACAAGATGCCCGCGCATACGCGCACCGTCTGCCTCGAATTCTTCGGCCAGGCGCGCGATGCGATTCCGAGCATCGTCGAAATCAAGGACTATCTGTTCGAGACGTCGAAGCAGGGCGGCGCGATCCTCGCCGGCCTCGAACATCTCGACGAACGCTATCTGCGCGCGGTCGGCTACGCGACCAAGAGCAAGCGCAATGCGTTTCCGAAGATGGTGCTGATCGGCGATATCGTCGGCAATGACGCCGATGCCGTCGCCGCCGCCACATCGGAAGTCGTGCGCATGGCGAACGGCAAGAGCGGCGAAGGCTTCGTCGCGGTGAACGCCGAGGCGCGCAAGCGTTTCTGGCTCGACCGCTCGCGCACGGCCGCCATCGCGAAGCACACGAACGCGTTCAAGATCAACGAAGACGTCGTGATTCCGCTCAATCGCATGGGCGAGTACACGGACGGCATCGAGCGCATCAACATCGAGTTGTCGCTGAAGAACAAGCTGCAACTCGTCGACGCGCTCGAAGCGTTCTTCCGCAACGGCAAGCTGCCGCTCGGCAAGTCCGACGACGCGAACGAAATTCCGAGCGCCGAACTGCTCGAAGACCGCGTGCAGCAGGCGCTCGATCTGCTGAAGCGCGTGCGTGAGCGCTGGACGTTCGTCGGCGACAAGCTCGACATGTCCTTGCGCGAGGCGCAGCACTATCTCGTCAATCTCGGCTACGAAGCGCTCGCGGAAAAGTTCGCGGATCGCGTCGACATTCAGCCTGACGCCAACGTGTTCCATGTCGCGCAGGACCGTACGGTGCGCGTGTCGTGGAAGCAGGAAATCCGCGCGGAACTGCGCCAGATCTTCAACGGCGGCGAGTTCAAGCCGATCCTCGACGAAGCGCAGGCCATCCACAAGCAAGTGCTGCGCGGGCGCGTCTTCGTCGCGCTGCACATGCATGCGGGCGATGGCAACGTGCACACGAACATTCCCGTCAACTCCGACAACTACGCGATGCTGCAGGACGCGCATCACGCGGTCGCGCGCATCATGAAGCTCGCGCGTTCGCTCGACGGCGTGATCTCGGGCGAGCACGGCATCGGCATCACGAAGCTGGAATTCCTGACCGAAGACGAAATCGGCGATTTCCGCGCGTACAAGCAGCGCGTCGATCCGCATGGCCGCTTCAACAAGGGCAAGCTGTTCGACGGCGCCGATCTGCGCAACGCCTACACGCCGTCGTTCGGGCTGATGGGCTACGAGTCGATCATCATGCAGCAGTCGGATATCGGCGCGATTTCCGAGTCGATCAAGGACTGCCTGCGCTGCGGCAAGTGCAAGCCGGTCTGCGCGACGCACGTGCCGCGCGCGAACCTGCTCTACAGCCCGCGCAACAAGATTCTCGCGACGTCGCTGCTCGTCGAAGCGTTCCTGTACGAAGAGCAGACGCGCCGCGGCGTGTCGATCAAGCACTGGGACGAGTTCAACGACGTCGCCGATCACTGCACGGTCTGTCACAAGTGCGTGACGCCGTGTCCGGTGAAGATCGATTTCGGCGACGTGTCGATGAACATGCGCAATCTGCTGCGCAAGATGGGCAAGAAGAAGTTCAACGCGGGCAACGCGGCGGGCATGTTCTTCCTGAACGCGACGAATCCGCAGACCATCAATCTCGCGCGCAACGTGATGATGGACTTCGGCTACAAGGCGCAGCGTTTCGGCAACGATGTGCTGAAGAAGATCGTCAAGAAGCAGACGGCGCAGCCGCCCGCGACGGTCGGCAAGCCGCCGGTCGTGACGCAGGTGATCCACTTCGTCAACAAGAAGATGCCGGGCAATTTGCCGAAGAAGACGGCGCGCGCGCTGCTGGATATCGAGGACAACAAGATCGTTCCGATCATCCGCAATCCGCAGACGACCACCGTCGATTCGGAAGCCGTGTTCTATTTCCCCGGCTGCGGCTCGGAACGTCTCTTCTCGCAAGTCGGGCTCGCGACGCAAGCGATGTTGTGGGAAGCGGGCGTGCAGACCGTGCTGCCGCCGGGCTATCTGTGCTGCGGCTATCCGCAGCGCGGTTCCGGCCAGTACGACAAGGCCGAGAAGATCGTCACCGACAATCGCGTGCTGTTCCATCGCGTCGCGAATACGCTGAACTATCTCGATATCAAGACCGTGGTCGTGTCGTGCGGAACGTGCTACGACCAGCTCGCGGGCTATGAATTCGAGAAGATCTTCCCGGGCTGCCGGATCATCGACATTCACGAGTTCCTGCTCGAGAAGAACATGAAGCTCGACGGCGTGACCGGCACGCGCTACATGTATCACGATCCGTGTCACTCGCCGATCAAGACGATGGACCCGGTCAAGCTCGTCAACGATCTGATGGGTTCGCAGAACGACGGCTACAAGATCGAGAAGAACGATCGATGCTGCGGCGAATCGGGCACGCTGGCGGTCACGCGTCCGGACATCTCGACGCAAGTGCGCTTCCGCAAGGAAGAAGAGATTCGCAAGGGCGCGGCCAAGTTGCGCGGCATTCCGCTCGTCGCGGAAGCGGGCTCGAACGCGATCAATCCGATGAACGCGTCTGCGGGCTCGGCCGGCGCGGCGCCCGGTTCGGTGCTCTCCGCAGGCGATGGCGCGCAGACCAACGGCACGGACGTGAAAATCCTGACCAGCTGCCCGTCGTGCCTGCAAGGTCTGTCGCGCTACAACGAGGACGCCAACGTCGAGGCGGACTATATCGTCGTGGAAATGGCGCGCAAGGTGCTCGGCGAAAACTGGATGGAACAGTACGTCGAACGCGCGAACAATGGCGGTATCGAGCGCGTGCTGGTGTAATAGCGAAATCGAGGTTTGATTCGCTAGAGGTATGAGATGGACTGTGTGTTTTGCCGTGAAGACGGCGGCGAAGTGCTGTGGTCGGACGACACGTTGCGCGTCGTCCTTGCCGATGAGCCCGACTGGCCGGGCTTGTGTCGCGTGATCTGGGGCGCGCACGTCGCCGAAATGTCCGATTTGCCGGATGCCGACCGCGTGCGCGTGATGACCGCCGTCAACGGCGTCGAGCGCGCGATGCGCCGCGTGCTCGTGCCGGAAAAGATCAATCTGGCAAGTCTCGGCAATCAGGTGCCGCACGTCCACTGGCACGTCATTCCACGCTTTTCCAACGATTCCCGCTTTCCTCTGCCGATCTGGGCGCCGCGCCAGCGCACGGTGTCCGAATCGCAGCTATCGAAGCGCCGCGCGCAGGCCACGCTTTTGCGCGAACAGGTGCGCAACGAGCTGAACCAGGCCTTCGGCCATCAATAAGACGAGATCATGAGCGGACTCACTTCCACGACGCCGATTCCCACCGGCGTCGTCGTGCATTCGAAATCGCGCGTGCTGGAGCTGCAATACGGCGACGAGTCGTATCGCGTGCCGTTCGAGCTTCTGCGCGTCTATTCGCCGTCCGCCGAAGTGCAGGGCCACGGCCCCGGACAGGAAACGCTGCAGACGGGCAAGCGCGAGGTGACGATCATCGGCGTCGATCCGGTCGGGCACTATGCGCTGCAACTCAATTTTTCGGACGGTCACAATACCGGCATCTATTCCTGGGACATCCTGCACCATCTGGCGACGCGTCAGGACGAACTGTGGCGCGAGTATCTGGCGAAGCTGGAAGCCGCCGGCGTGGACCGAGACGCGCCGATGGCCGCAAAACCATCCGGCGGACACTGTCACTGAGCAATAGGGCTGCGGCATAACGCCGCATAGCCGGCGCGAGTTTTGCGCAGACATAGAACGAACAACAGGCGAGGAAAACGCGCGATGAGCAAGACCCACTTCGGATACGAAACGGTCGAAGAGCAGGACAAGGCGAAGAAAGTGGCGGGCGTGTTTCATTCCGTCGCGGGCAACTACGACTTGATGAACGACCTGATGTCCGGCGGACTGCATCGGATCTGGAAACACTTCACGATCGGGCAGGCCAAGGTGCGGCCGGGCTACAAGGTGCTGGACATCGCCGGCGGCACGGGCGATCTCGCGATGGCGTTTGCCAAGCAGGCCGGCGAGACCGGCGAAGTCTGGCACACGGACATCAACGAATCGATGCTGCGCGTAGGCCGCGACCGGCTGATCGACAAAGGCGTGCTGACGCCCGCGCTGCTCTGCGACGCCGAAAAGATCCCGTTCCCGGACAATTATTTCAATGTGGTTACAGTTGCCTTCGGTCTTCGTAACATGACGCATAAGGATCGCGCGTTGGCCGAAATGACGCGCGTGCTGAAACCCGGTGGAAAGCTGCTCGTGCTGGAATTTTCGAAAGTATGGGAGCCGCTAAAGAAGCCGTACGATGTCTACAGTTTCAAGATTTTGCCGTGGCTTGGCGAAAAAGTGGCCAAAGATGCGGATAGCTATCGGTACTTGGCCGAGTCCATCCGCATGCACCCGGACCAGGAAACTCTCAAAACAATGATGGAACAAGCGGGCCTGGATCGAGTCGAATATTACAATTTGTCAGGTGGCGTGGTAGCGTTACACGTCGGGACCAAATTTTGATGTTCCACTCTCTTAAGGATTCGATATGTTCGATTCGCGCAAACCCCAATCCCGGGGTTTCCTGAACCTCTTCTTCAGGAAGGCCGGAATCTTGGCGCTGGCTGGCGTTATTGCGGTCGGCGCAATCTTCGCGGAAACGGCGGAAGCCAAGCGCATGGGCGGCGGCCGCAGCATGGGCCGTCAGTCGGCCACGGCAACGCAGCAGCATCAGGCGACGCCGCCTTCGCAGTCTCAATCGATGCAGCAGAACAACGCAGCGCAGGCACAACGCGCGCCGGCCGCACCCGCCGCACCCGCCGCGGCGCAACCCGCGCGCAATCGCTGGCTCGGGCCGATCGCCGGTCTCGCGGCGGGTCTCGGCATCGCGGCGCTCCTGTCGCACTTCGGGCTGGGCGAGGCGTTCGCCGGCGCGATGGCCAACATGATCATGATCGCGTTGATCGTGCTGGCGGCCGTCATGCTGTTCCGCTTCATCATGCGCAAGCGTCAGGGCAACAACACGCCGGCATACGCGGGTGCCGGATCAGCTTCGGGTTCGCCGTACGGCGCGGCCGCGCGCCAGAGCCTGAATCAGGAACCGCCGCAAATGCCGCAGCAGCCGACCGGTTTCGGTGCCAACTACATCGAATCGCCGGCGACGCAAGCGGTCGCGAATCCCAACGTGCCGGCGGGCTTCGACACCGAAGCATTCGTGCGTAACGCGAAGGTCTACTTCGTGCGTTTGCAGGACGCGTGGGATCGCGGCAACGTCAACGACATCCGCGAGTTCACGACGCCCGAGATGTTCGCCGAGGTGAAACTCGACGTCGACGCACGCGGCAGCGCGCCGAACCGTACCGACGTGGTTCAACTCAACGCCGATGTGCTCGGTGTCGAGGACCGCGCGTCCGAGTATCTCGCGAGCGTGCGCTTCCACGGCCTGATCCGCGAGTCGGAAGGGGCGGCGGCGGAACCGTTCGTCGAGGTCTGGAACCTGTCGAAGCAGAAGTCGGGCAACGAAGGCTGGCTGCTGGCGGGCATTCAGCAGGTCAGTTGAGCTTGACCATGCCCTTGGCCGAATGGCCAGGGCGCCGGCAACCGTCGGTGTGATGGCCGGTTGCGAAGGTAGAATAGAAACCCGCGCGAGAAGTGTCCCGCGCGGGTTTTTTCATCTCACAGCCGATGACGAACGCAGACGAATCCGCCCGTCCCGCAGCAAATCCCGCCTTGAAGACCGCGTCCAGTGGATTCGCGGCCGCCGTGAACCATCTGCTCGTGCGCGAGCCCTGGGCGCTCGAGCGGCTCAAGCCTTATGCAGGCAAGCGCGTGAAGCTGTCGTGCGGGCCGGTTTCGATCGCGCTCGTCGTGCAGCCGGACGGTCTCTTCGCGGCAACCACGGAAGCGGAAGCGGGCGCATTCGACGTGACGATCGCCGTGCCGCTCGACGCGCTGCCCGCGTTCGTGCAAGGCGGCCAGGCGGCGGTGATGAAACACGTTCGCATCGAGGGCGACGCCGAATTCGCGACGACGCTCGCCAAGCTGGCCGAACATCTGCGCTGGGATCCGGAAGAGGATCTGGCGCGCGTAATCGGCGACGCGCCCGCGCATCGCGTTGGCATCATCGCGCGGGCGGTGCAGGAGCAGGCGCAGCGCACCGGGCGCAATCTTCTTGACACCTTCACCGAGTATTTCCTCGACGAGCGCCCGCAACTCGTGCGCAAGAGCGCGCTCGACGCATTCAATGCCGAGCTTTCGAAAGCGCGCGATGCACTGGCGCGCGTCGAAAAGCGCATCGAAAGAATCGAACGGCAAACCGAACAATCCCGGCCGGCGAGCGGCGCCTCAGCGCGATCCGGCGGCGAGTCTGTGCGCGACTCGCACGAATAACGAGCTGAAGCAAATTCGAACCATGCGTTTTCTGCGTTTCCTCAAGATTTTTTTCACGATCGTCCGATTCGGTCTCGATGAGCTGGTGATGAGCGGCATCGACGATCGTCGCGTGCGCTACCTCATGCGTATCACGACGTTCGGCCGCAGGTTCGACGTCGAGCGCGGCATCCGCTTGCGGCTCGCGCTGGAAAGCCTCGGGCCCATCTTCGTGAAGTTCGGGCAAGTGCTGTCGACGCGGCGCGATCTTCTGCCCGTCGATGTCGCCGACGAGCTCGCCAAGCTTCAGGATCAGGTGCCGCCGTTCGATTCGGCGGTGGCCGTGTCGATCATCGAGAAATCGCTCGGTGCGCCCATCGACGAATTGTTCGACGATTTCGAGCGCGTGCCGGTGGCGAGCGCGTCCATCGCGCAGGTGCATTTCGCGAAGATCAGGAACGGCGAGCACGCGGGAAAGGCCGTCGCGGTGAAGGTGTTGCGCCCGGGCATGCTGCCCGTGATCGACTCCGACCTCGCCCTGCTGCGCGACATCGCGACGTGGGCCGAGCGCCTCTGGGCGGACGGCCGGCGTCTGAAACCGCGCGAAGTGGTCGCGGAGTTCGACAAATATCTGCACGACGAGCTCGATCTGATGCGCGAGGCCGCCAACGGCAGCCAGTTGCGCCGCAATTTCCAGGGGCTCGATCTGCTGCTCGTGCCGGAGATGTACTGGGACTTGTCCGCGCCGACGGTGCTCGTCATGGAGCGCATGGTCGGCGTGCCGATCAGCCAGGTGGAAACCTTGCGCGCCGCGGGCGTCGATATTCCCAAGCTGGCGCGCGAAGGCGTCGAGATTTTCTTCACACAAGTGTTCCGCGACGGCTTCTTTCACGCCGACATGCATCCCGGCAACATTCAGGTGAGCCTCGATCCGGCGACGTTCGGGCGCTATATCGCGCTGGATTTCGGCATCGTCGGGGCGCTTTCGGACTTCGACAAGAACTACCTCGCGCAGAACTTCCTCGCCTTCTTCAAGCGCGACTATCACCGCGTCGCGACGCTGCACCTCGAATCCGGCTGGGTGCCGCCGAGCACGCGCGTCGAGGAACTGGAAAGCGCGATCCGCGCGGTCTGCGAGCCCTATTTCGATCGCGCGCTGAAGGACATTTCGCTCGGGCAGGTGCTGATGCGCCTTTTCTCGACGTCGCGACGCTTCAATGTCGAGATTCAACCTCAACTCGTGCTTCTGCAAAAGACGATGCTCAACGTCGAAGGACTCGGGCGCTCGCTCGATCCGGAGCTGGATCTGTGGAAAACGGCCAAGCCGTATCTCGAGCGCTGGATGAACGAGCAGATCGGCTGGCGCGGCTGGTACGAGCGCCTTCAAATGGAAGCGCCGCAGTGGAGCAAGACGATTCCGCAGCTGCCGCGGTTGATTCACCATATTCTGGCGGAGCGCCACGACGCGCCGAAAAGCGGCAGCGACGAACTGATGCGAATGCTCCTTGCGGAGCAGAAGCGCACGAACCGCCTGCTCGTCGCGGTGCTCGTTGCCGGTGTCGTCGCGATGGCGGGCGCGGGCTTCGTAATCGCGCAGTTCTGGCTCCATCCCTGAGGGCGCGCAGCATGAGCGATCCGACGAACTCAAATGTTCCCGATTTCGAAAACCGCGATCCGAACTCTCCGGGTTTCTGGGATGAACGTTTCGGTCAGCACTTCACGCCGTGGGATCAGGCCGGCGTTCCGGAGATGTTCAAGAGTTTCGTCGCGTCGCGCAGTGCGCAGAGTGTGCTGATTCCGGGCTGTGGCAGCGCGTACGAAGCGCTCCATCTTGCCGAACGCGGCTGGCCGGTCCGCGCAATCGACTTCTCGCCGGCCGCTGTCGAGGCGGCGCGCGCGCAACTCGGCGCCCATGCGGGCGTCGTCGAAGAGGCGGATTTTTTTGCGTATGTGCCGCCGTTTTCGCCGGATTGGATCTACGAGCGCGCGTTTCTCTGCGCGCTGCCGAAGACCCGCTGGCAGGATTACGCCAGCCGGATGGCGGCGTTGCTTGCGCCCGGCGCGCTGCTGGCGGGCTTCTTTTTCATCGGGTCGACGCCGAAAGGGCCGCCTTTCCGAATCGAGCGCGCCGAACTGGATGCGCTACTGTCGCCGCACTTCGAATTGATCGAAGACCGCGAGGTGAGCAACTCGATACCCGTATTCGCCGGCCGCGAGCGCTGGATGACGTGGCGGCGAATCTGAGCCAGCCGGCTTGAAATTCGCCGCCGACGCCCTGAAATATTGCGCGGTTAATCTTGCGCCCGCGGTCCCGAAAATCGCGGGCCAATATCGGTTTGCGGCTATAATTCAAGGCTTTGCAAGCGTCGACAGATCATTGTAGGAAGAGTGCCATGCCGATTTACGCGTACCGTTGCGCCGACTGCGGCCACGAAAAAGACGTGCTTCAGAAACTGAGCGATGCGCCGCTCACGCAGTGTCCCGCCTGTGGGAAGGACACTTTTTCGAAGCAGGTGACCGCCGCCGGATTCCAGTTGAAGGGTTCAGGCTGGTATGTCACCGACTTCCGTGGCGGAAACAGCAATGCCGGCAACAAGAGCAACGCGGCCGCGTCTGACGCATCGGCGGCGAAATCGGACGATGCCGCTTCGGCCGGTTCCGGCAACTCGAATTCGAGCGATAGCGCGACGCCGGCGAGCACGCCATCATCCTCGGATGCCGCCAAACCCGCCGCGGGCGCGTCCGCATCGTCGAGCGCCGCCTGAGCGCCAGACGGCCGGCGCGGCGGGCCACATGCCGCGCCGATGACCTCGTAGACCGCGCTCAGCCGAGCGCGACCCGCCTGCCAAGCCGAATCTCCGACGCACTCGAGAGCCGGCGCAGCCTTCGCCCCGTGTAAATGACCACGAAAAAGACTACGCTGAAAACCGTGTTCCTCACCGGCCTGCTCGTGCTGGTGCCGCTCGCCATCACCTTGTGGGTGCTCGGGCTCGTGATCGGAACGATGGACCAGACGCTGCTTCTGCTGCCGCAATCGTGGCAGCCCGAGCGGATCGTCGGTTTTCATCTGCCGGGCGTGGGCGCGGTGCTGACGCTTGCGTTCATTTTCATCGTCGGGCTGTTGACGCAGAACTTCGTCGGCCAGAAGCTCGTGAAATGGTGGGACGCCATCCTTCGTCACATTCCGGTCGTCGGCCCGTTGTACACGAGCGTGAAACAGGTGTCGGACACGTTGCTGTCTTCGAGCGGCAACGCGTTTCGCAAGGCGCTCCTGATCGAGTATCCGCGCAAAGGCTCGTACACCATCGGATTTCTCACGGGCATTCCGGGCGGCGACGTGCTGAATCATCTCGATGAAGAGCACGTGAGCGTCTATGTGCCGACGACGCCGAACCCGACGTCCGGCTTCTTCCTGATGATGCCGAAAAGCGAAGTCGTCGAACTGGACATGACCGTCGACGCCGCACTGAAGTACATCGTCTCGATGGGCGTGGTGGCCCCTTCGCCGAGCGCACCGACGCCGGTCGCGCCAGCCCGCCGCCCCACCGAGCCGCCGATGTAATGCCGGCGCGCGCGCAGCGAGAGTCAGCCGCGAGAGAGCATGACCCGAGCGCGCGAGCCGTTGATTAACGAACAACGAAAGACACAACATCATGTCGATGCGATCTGAATACTGCGGTCTGGTGACCGAGGCCCGACTGGGCGAAACCGTCTCGCTGTGCGGCTGGGTGCATCGCCGGCGCGATCACGGCGGCGTTATCTTCATCGACTTGCGCGACCGCGAAGGCCTCGTTCAAGTCGTCTGCGACCCGGACCGCGCCGAGATGTTCAAGGTGGCCGAAGGCGTGCGCAACGAGTTCTGCGTGCAGGTGAAGGGCGTCGTGCGCAACCGTCCGGAAGGCACCGTCAATGCGAACCTCACGAGCGGCAAGATCGAAGTGCTGTGCCACGAACTCGTGGTGCTGAACGCATCGGTGACGCCGCCGTTCCAGCTCGACGACGACAACCTGTCGGAGACCACGCGCCTCACGCATCGCGTGCTCGACCTGCGCCGTCCGCAGATGCAGAAGAATCTGCGCCTGCGCTATCGCGTCGCGATGGAAGTGCGCAAGTATCTCGACGCGCAGGGCTTCATCGACATCGAAACGCCGATGCTGACCAAGAGCACACCGGAAGGCGCGCGCGACTACCTCGTGCCGTCGCGCGTGAACGCGGGTCAGTTCTTCGCGCTGCCGCAGTCGCCGCAATTGTTCAAGCAATTGTTGATGGTCGCGAACTTCGACCGTTACTACCAGATCACCAAGTGCTTCCGCGACGAAGACCTGCGCGCCGACCGTCAGCCGGAATTCACGCAGATCGACTGCGAAACCTCGTTCCTCACCGAGCAGGAAATCCGCGATCTGTTCGAGAACATGATCCGCCACGTCTTCAAGGAGACGATGGAAGTCGCGCTGCCCGAGAAATTCCCGGTCATGCTGTACTCGGAAGCGATGCGCCGCTTCGGCTCCGACAAGCCGGATCTGCGCGTGAAGCTCGAATTCGCCGACCTGACGGATGCCGTGAAGGACGTCGACTTCAAGGTGTTCAGCATGCCGGCCAACTCGAAGGACGGCCGCGTCGCGGCGCTGCGCGTGCCGAAGGGCGGCGAGTTGTCGCGCGGCGACATCGACGGCTACACGGAATTCGTGCGCATCTACGGTGCGAAGGGGCTCGCGTGGATCAAGGTCAACGACAAGACCAAGGGCCGCGACGGCCTGCAAAGCCCGATCGTCAAGAATCTGCATGACGCGGCGCTCGCGGCGATCATGGAGCGCACGGCGGCGGAAGACGGCGACATCATCTTCTTCGCGGCGGATCGCGCGAAGGTCGTGAACGACAGCCTCGGCGCGCTGCGTCTCAAGATCGGTCATTCGGAATTCGGCAAGGCGAACGGCCTGCTGGAAACCGGCTGGAAGCCGCTCTGGGTCATCGACTTCCCGATGTTCGAGTACGACGAGGAAGAGAACCGCTACGTGGCCGCGCATCACCCGTTCACGAGCCCGAAGGACGAGCACCTCGAGTATCTGGAAACGGACCCGGGCCGCTGCCTTGCGAAGGCGTACGACATGGTGCTGAACGGCTGGGAAATCGGCGGCGGTTCCGTGCGTATCTTCCAGGAAGACGTGCAGAGCAAGGTGTTCCGCGCGCTGAAGATCGGCGCTGAAGAAGCCCGCCTGAAGTTTGGCTTTTTGCTCGACGCGCTGCAGTACGGCGCGCCGCCGCATGGCGGCATCGCGTTCGGTCTGGACCGCATCGTCACGCTGATGTCCGGCGCCGATTCGATCCGCGACACGATCGCGTTCCCGAAGACGCAGCGCGCGCAGGATCTGCTCACGCAGGCCCCGAGCGAAGTGGACGAGCGCCAGTTGCGCGAGTTGCACATCCGTCTGCGTCAGCCGGAGCAGAAAGCGCAATAAGCAGCTTTCGTTGTCGATGTGATGAAAAAGGCGCCGGGTGCGCCTTTTTCGTTTTTTGCGTTACAGTCTTTGGGCATAAACAGATAAAGAAACGCGCGTTCAAAAGCTCATGCAGAAGCCGCCCAAAATTCCCGAATCCGTCCTCGTCGTCATTCATACGCCCGAGCTCGACGTGCTCATCATCGAACGCGCGGATCACAAGGGCTTCTGGCAATCGGTGACGGGCTCGAAGGATCACATCGACGAGCCGCTCATCGGGACCGCCGCGCGCGAGGTGCAGGAAGAGACGGGCATCGTGATAGGCAGCGCGCTCGTGCCCGAGAACGCGCTGCTCGACTGGCATCACAGCATTCAGTACGAGATTTATCCGCAATGGCGGCATCGCTACGCGGAAGGGATCATGCGCAACACTGAGCATCAGTTCAGCCTGCTCGTGCCACATTGTCTCGAAGTGACGCTCGCGCCGCGCGAACACACCGCGCATCTCTGGCTGCCGTTTCGCGAGGCCGCCGACCGATGCTTCTCGTGGTCGAACCGGGAAGCGATCCTGCAATTGCCCGAGCGCCTCGCGGCGCATAACCGATGATCGGACTGCGTCCCCGGCGCAGTTTCAAGCGGCTGCGCCAGGCGCTGTTCTCCGGCCGCCGGCCGCCGCGCTTATGCTTCACGACGGGCAATCACGTCAGGCTCTTCAAAGGTGGCGTGCAGTTCTTTCCGGCGTTGATCGAGCGGATCGACAACGCGCGCAAATCGGTGTCGCTCGAAACCTACATCTTCGCCAACGACGACATCGGTCGCGCCGTCTCCGATGCGCTCGTGCGCGCCGCCGAGCGTGGCGTCACGGTACGCGTGATCACGGATGGCATCGGCACGGAAAGCAATCTGCCGATGTTCGAGCTCTGGAAGGCGCGCGGCGTCGAGCATCGCATCTATAACCCGCATCTGCTGTTCGGTCCGCAAGGCTGGTCGCGCACGCATCGCAAGCTCGCGCTGATCGACGAGACCTTTGCGTTTTGCGGCGGCATCAATATCGTCGACGACTACGACCAGAACGGCACGCGTCTGGAGCGTCCGCGCTGGGATTTCGCGATGGAGGCGCAAGGCCCCGTCGTCAAGGACGTGCGCGAAGCGTTCGATCTCCAATGGCAGCGCATCCGGCTCGGCGTGAAGCCGCGTCAGCCGTCGCAGCCGGGTTGTGAAACGCAAGAGAGCGATCGCGCGCCCGGCCGATGGAACGCCCGTCGCGCCATGCTGGCACGCCGGCGCGCGCGTCTCGGCGAGATTCACGCGGTCGATCGCCCGTGCGTCGCGTTCGTCGCGCGCGACAATCTGCTCAACCGGCGCGCGATCGAAAAGGCGTATCTGCGGGCGATCGCGAACGCCGAGAGCGAAGTCCTGCTGGCGAATCCTTACTTCATGCCGGGTCGCAAACTGCGGCGCGCGCTTGTCAACGCGGCGGAGCGCGGCGTGCGCGTGTCCCTCGTCATCGGTCGTAAGGAGTTCGTCGCGCTCGATTACGCGACGCCGTTTCTCTACGGCAATCTGCTCAAGCATGGCGTGAGGATCGCCGAGTATGAGAAGACGATGCTTCACGGCAAGGTCGCGGTAGTGGACGCGGACTGGGCGACCATCGGCTCATCCAATCTCGATGCGCTTTCGCTCGTGCTCAACAACGAGGCCAACATGGTGCTCGTCAATCATTCCGAGATCGCGGGGTTGCACGACGCCATTCTTCAGGCTTTTGACGAAGGCCGCCCCATCGATGAAAAACACTATGCGGCGCGGCCCGTTACGGAGCGCACGCTTAATTGGCTGGCTTATAACACGTACCGGCTGATGATGAAGGTGATCACCATCGGGCAGTACGATTAACCTGCCTTTTAGCAGCGATTGCGCAAAAATACATACCGACAAGCAGCGCTGGAGAAGGCTTCCCACGAATCGGGAAATTCGGGCAGTCACTTACAGGCAGTCCGTACATAAAACGCGACAATGAACCCGGACATTGTTGAGATTTATCCTATAGACAAGGCTTGGCGTTTTAGAAATGCGTGTCTAAAAATCTGCTTGTATCACCAACGTTCGGCCATAATAATAGAACGGCCGTTCGATTTTACGGGTCACATAAGAACGGTAGGGACATCATGCGAAAAGGCGAACAGACGCGGGCCGCGATTCTCGACGCAGCGCTGGAGTTGGCAAGTCGGGACGGGCTGGAAGGGCTGACGATCGGCCTGTTGGCCGAACGGATGCAAATGAGCAAGAGCGGTGTGTTTGCGCATTTCGGGTCGCGCGAGGACTTGCAGGTGGAAGTGGTGCGCGAGTACCACAGGCGCTTCGAAGATGAGGTGTTCTTTCCGAGCCTGCGTGAGGTGCGAGGCCTGCCGCGATTGCGCGCGATGATGAATCGCTGGATGGAGAAACGCATCCAGGAAGTGACCACGGGTTGTATCTATATCAGCGGAGCGGTGGAGTACGACGACCGCGCCGCGAGCGCCGTGCGCGAGCAGCTCGTGCATAGCGTGAGCATGTGGCGCGAGGCGCTGCTGCGCGCGATCCGCCAGTCGAAGGACGAAGGGCATCTGAAGGCGGAAACCGATCCGCATCTGATGTTGTTCGAGCTGTACAGCTTTACGCTCGGCCTGCATCACGACGCGCGCTTCCTGCATCTGCCGGAAGCCGTGCAACTGACGCGGGACGCGCTGGAAAAGACGATTCAGTCGTATCAGACGTCGAGTGCGGGCGCGAATGGAAGCGTTGCGCAGCCGACTCCGATCCCGGCCACGAATCTGACATCGCAACAGACCGACAGCCGTTAGCGGCGCCGTTCGAATCGACAAAGGGTTCGGCGGCGCGCAACCAGACGCTTGAAGAAACTGGAGAGACTCATGGGACAGTACGCCGCCCCCCTTCGCGACATGCAGTTCGTGCTGCACGAAGTGCTGAACGTGGAAGCCGAATTGAAGAGCATGCCGAAGCATGCCGACCTCGACGCCGACACCATCAATCAGGTGCTCGAGGAAGCCGGGAAGTTCTGCTCCGAAGTCGTGTTCCCGCTCAATCAGAGCGGCGACCGCGAAGGCTGCACTTACGAGGGCGATGGCGTCGTGAAGACGCCTGCCGGCTTCAAGGAAGCTTATCGGCAGTACATCGATGCAGGCTGGCCCGCGCTCGGATGCGATCCCGAGTACGGCGGCCAGGGCTTGCCCGCGTTCGTGAACAACGCGCTCTACGAAATGCTCAACTCGGCGAATCAGGCCTGGACGATGTATCCGGGCCTGTCGCACGGCGCCTACGAATGCCTGCATGCGCACGGCACGCCGGAGCAGAAGTCGACGTATCTCTCGAAGCTCGTCTCGGGCGAGTGGACCGGCACGATGTGCCTCACGGAACCGCATTGCGGAACGGACCTCGGCATTCTGCGCACGAAGGCCGAGCCGAATCCCGACGGCTCGTACGCGCTCACCGGCACGAAAATCTTCATTTCGAGCGGCGAGCACGACATGGCCGAGAACATCGTTCATCTGGTGCTCGCGCGTCTGCCCGGCGCGCCGATGGGCACCAAGGGCATCTCGCTTTTCATCGTGCCGAAGTTCGTACCGGACGCGAACGGTGCGGTCGGTGCGCGCAACGACATCAAGTGCGGCTCGATCGAGCACAAGATGGGCATTCACGGCAACGCGACCTGCGTGATGAACCTCGACGGCGCGAAGGGCTGGCTCGTCGGCGAGTCGAACAAGGGCTTGAACGCGATGTTCGTGATGATGAACGCAGCGCGTCTGGGCGTTGGCATGCAGGGTCTCGGGCTGACTGAAGTCGCGTATCAGAACTCGCTCGTGTACGCGAAAGAGCGTCTGCAGATGCGCTCGCTGACCGGCCCGAAGGCGCCGGAGAAGGCCGCCGATCCGATCATCGTGCATCCGGATGTGCGTCGCATGCTGCTCACGCAGAAGGCCTATGCCGAGGCAGGCCGCGCGTTCACGTATTGGGCGGCGTTGAATATCGACAAGGAACTGTCGCATGCGGATGAAGCCGTGCGCGCCGAAGCCGCCGATTTTGTCGCGCTGCTGACGCCGGTCATCAAGGCTTTCCTGACCGATAACGCGTTCGAAGGCACGAACATGGCGATGCAGATCTACGGCGGACATGGCTTCATCTCCGAATGGGGCATGGAGCAATACGTCCGCGATGCGCGCATCAACATGATCTACGAGGGCACGAATTCCATTCAGGCGCTGGACCTGCTGGGCCGCAAGATTCTCGGCGACATGGGCGCGAAGCTGAAGCGCTTCGGCAAGCTGGTTGCGGACTTCGTCGAGCAGGAAGGCGTGAAGCCGGAGATGCAGGAGTTCATCAATCCGCTCGCGGATATCGGCGAGAAGGTGCAGAAGCTCACGATGGAGATCGGCATGAAGGCCATGCAGAATCCCGATGAGGTCGGGGCTGCTGCTGTGCCCTACCTGCGCACTGTCGGGCATCTCGTGTTTTCTTATTTCTGGGCGCGGATGGCGCGGGTTGCGCTCGATCGTGCCTCTGGCGGTGATGCTTTCTATAAGGCCAAGCTGGCCACCGCGCGGTTCTATTTCGCCAAGCTGCTGCCTGAGACCGCTTCTACGATTCGCGCTGCTCGGGCCGGTGCCAAGCCTATGATGGATTACGACGAAGCGTTGTTTTGATGTTTTTGCTTTCGCTTCTGCTTTCGCTTTCGGGTGATCCCGTTTTCGTGTCGGTCCATTAGCACTGCCCCTGTGCGGGGCGGCAGTGCTAATGGACCGACGCGAAAACAGGATTGCACGAAGGCGGAAGCGAACCCGAGCGAAAGCGAAAGCGAACAAAAAAAGCGAAAGCCGCAGCAAGACGAAACCCCAAACATTCACGAACCCCGGAGTGACCCCACCGTGAACGTCAAAAAAGTCGCCGTGCTCGGCGCGGGCGTGATGGGCGCGCAGATCGCCGCCCATCTGATCAATGCCCGCGTCCCGGTCATGCTCTTCGACCTTCCGGCCAAGGAAGGCCCGAAGAACGCCATTGCGCTGAAGGCCATCGAGAACCTCAAGAAGCTGTCGCCCGCCCCGTTCGGCGTGAAAGACGACGCTCAGTACATCGAACCCGCGAACTACGACGACGACATCGAGAAACTGAAAGAATGCGATCTCGTGATCGAAGCCATCGCCGAGCGCATGGACTGGAAGCACGATCTCTACAAGAAGGTCGCACCGCACATCGCGCCGCACGCGATCTTCGCGAGCAACACGTCGGGCCTGTCGATCACGGAGCTGTCGAACGGCTTCTCCGATGAACTCAAATCGCGCTTCTGCGGCGTGCACTTCTTCAATCCGCCGCGCTACATGCATCTGGTCGAGCTGATCCCGACCGCATCCACGAAGCCCGAGATCCTCGATCAACTCGAAACGTTCCTGACGAGCGTGATCGGCAAGGGCGTCGTGCGCGCAAAAGACACGCCGAACTTCATCGCGAATCGCGTCGGTGTGTTCTCGATTCTCGCGGTCATCGCCGAAGCCGAAAAGTTCGGCCTGCGCTTCGACGAAGTCGACGATCTCACCGGCTCGCGCCTCGGCCGCGCGAAGTCCGCGACGTTCCGCACAGCCGATGTCGTCGGTCTCGACACGATGGCGCACGTCATCAAGACGATGCAGGACAACCTGCCCGACGATCCGTTCTTCGCCGTCTACAAGACGCCGCCCGTGCTCGACGCGCTCGTCAAGAACGGCGCGCTCGGCCAGAAGACGGGCGCGGGTTTCTATCGCAAGGAAGGCAAGGCGATCAAGGTTCTCGATCCGAAGACGGCTTCTTATGTCGATGGCGGGGCGAAAGCCGACGAACTCATCGGCCGCATTCTGAAGCGTCCGCCAGCCGAGCGTTTCAAGCTCTTGCGCGAAACGGACAACAAGCAGGCGCAGTTCCTCTGGGCGATCTTCCGCGACGTGTTCCATTACATCGCGGTCCATCTGGAATCGATCGCGGACAACGCGCGCGACGTCGATCTCGCGATCCGCTGGGGCTTCGGCTGGAACCAGGGACCGTTCGAAAGCTGGCAAGCCGCGGGCTGGCAGCAGATCGCGAAGTGGGTCCAGGAAGACATCGATGCAGGCAAGGCGCTCTCGAACGCGCCGCTGCCCGCGTGGGTGCTCGATGGTCCCGTCGCCGAGAAGAGCGGCGTGCACACGGACGAAGGTTCGTGGTCGCCCGCCGCGCGCCGTTTCGAGCCGCGCTCGACGCTGCCCGTGTACGAGAAGCAGGTGTTCCGCGCGCCGCTCGTCGGTGAGACGGGCGCCGATCCGAAGACCTACGGCAAGACGCTCTTCGAAACCGAAAACGTGCGCGCGTGGCTCGACGACGATCAAAGCGATGTCGTGATCGTGTCGTTCAAGTCGAAGATGAACACCATCGGTCCGGGCGTGATCGACGGCCTCACGCAAGCCATCGAACTCGCGGAGAAGGAATACCGTGGCGTCGTGATCTGGCAGCCGACTTCGCTGCAACTCGGCGCGCCGGGCGGTCCGTTCTCGGCGGGCGCGAATCTCGAAGAAGCGATGCCCGCGTTCATGATGGGCGGCGCGAAGGGCATCGAGCCGTTCGTGAAAAAGTTCCAGCAAGGCATGATGCGCGTGAAATACGCGAACGTGCCGGTCGTGTCGGCGGTTTCGGGCATTGCGCTCGGCGGCGGTTGCGAGCTGCTGCTGCATTCGGCGAAGCGCGTCGCGCATGTCGAGAGTTATATCGGTCTCGTCGAAGTGGGCGTCGGTCTCGTGCCGGCGGGCGGCGGTCTCAAGGAAGCGGCACTGCGCGCGGCGGAAGCGGCGAGCGCCGTCAACGCGAGCAGCGATCTGCTCAAGTTCCTGCAGAAGTCCTTCGAAAACGCGGCGATGGCGAAAGTGTCGTCCTCCGCATTCGATGCCCGCGCGATGGGCTATCTGAAGCCGTCCGACACGATCGTCTTCAACGTGCACGAACTGCTCGACATCGCGAAGAAGGAAGCGCGCGCATTGAGCGCATCGGGCTATCGTCCGCCGTTGCGCGCGAAGCAGGTGCCGGTCGCGGGCCGCTCGGCGATCTCGACGATCAAGGCGTCGCTCGTCAACATGCGCGACGGCCGCTTCATCAGCGATCACGACTATCTGATCGCGAGCCGTATCGCCGAAGCCGTGTGCGGCGGCGATGTCGAAGCGGGCAGTCTCGTCGACGAAGAATGGCTGCTGGCGCTGGAGCGCCGCGCGTTCGTCGAGCTGCTCGGCACGCAAAAGACGCAAGAGCGAATCATGGGCATGTTGCAGACCGGCAAGCCGGTGCGTAACTAAGCGGAGCTGCATAAGATGAGCAAACAACTTCAAGACGCATACATCGTCGCCGCGAGCCGCACGCCGATCGGCAAGGCGCCGCGCGGCGTGTTCAGGAACACGCGCCCGGACGAGCTGCTCGTCCACGCGATCAGGTCGGCCGTCGCGCAGGTGCCGGGGCTCGATACGAACGTGATCGAGGACGCGATCGTCGGCTGCGCGATTCCCGAGGCCGAGCAAGGACTGAACGTCGCGCGCATGGGCGCGTTGCTCGCGGGCTTGCCGAATACCGTCGGCGGCGTCACGGTGAACCGCTTCTGCGCGTCGGGCCTGACGGCGCTCGCGATGGCGGCGGACCGCATCCGCGTCGGCGAAGCCGATGCGATGATCGCCGGCGGCTGCGAGTCGATGAGCATGGTGCCGATGATGGGCAACAAGCCTTCGCTGTCGCCGCATATCTTCGATCGCAACGAAGATGTCGGCATCGCGTACGGCATGGGGCTGACGGCGGAGCGCGTCGCGGAACGCTGGAAGGTGAGCCGCGAGGCGCAGGACGCGTTCGCCGCGGAGTCGCATCGCAAGGCGTTGGCCGCGCAGCAAGCGGGCGAATTCGCCGATGAAATCGCCGCATACACGTTGAACGAGCGCTTCCCCGATCTCGCATCGGGCGAAGTTCGCGTGAACGCGCGCGAGATCGCGCTCGACGAAGGTCCGCGCGCGGATACGTCGGTCGAAGGTCTCGCGAAGCTGCGTCCCGTGTTCGCGAACAAAGGCTCGGTGACGGCGGGCAACAGCTCGCAGACGTCGGACGGCGCCGGCGCGCTGATCGTCGTGTCGGAAAAGATCCTGAAGCAGTTCAACCTCACGCCGCTCGCGCGCTTCGTGAGCTTCGCGGTGCGCGGCGTGCCGCCCGAGATCATGGGCATCGGGCCGAAGGAAGCGATTCCGGCCGCGTTGAAGGCGGCGGGCCTGAAGCAGGACGATCTCGACTGGATCGAGCTGAACGAAGCGTTCGCGGCGCAGGCGCTCGCGGTGATCGGCGATCTCGGACTCGATACGTCCAAGGTCAATCCGCTCGGCGGCGCGATCGCGCTCGGCCATCCGCTCGGCGCGACGGGCGCGATCCGCGCGTCGACGGTCGTGCACGGCCTGCGTCGCCGCAACCTGAAGTACGGCATGGTGACGATGTGCGTCGGCACCGGCATGGGCGCGGCGGGCGTCATCGAGCGGCTTTGACGCAAACGGTCCGCGAGTGCCGAAAGCTCGCGGGCCGACAAAGGAGACAGCGGATGGAGATTCAGATCGAACGCGCGGACGGCGTGCTGAGCATCGTGCTCAATCGTCCGGAAAAGAAGAACGCGATCACCGCGGCGATGTATCAGGAAATGGCCGACGGCCTCTACGAAGCCGAGATGGACCCGACCGTGCGCGCGGTGCTGATCCGCGCGAACGGCACGACGTTCTCCGCCGGCAACGACCTCGATGACTTCCTGAACGATCCGCCGAAGGGACTCGACGCGCCCGTCTTCCAGTTCCTGCGGCGCATCGCCGGCTTTCCGAAGCCGATCGTCGCGGCGGTCGCGGGCACGGCGGTCGGCATCGGCACCACGATGCTCCTGCATTGCGACATCGTCTACGCGAGCCCGAACGCGAAGTTCTCGCTGCCGTTTTCGCAACTGGGGCTGTGTCCTGAAGCGGCGTCGAGCCTGCTGCTGCCGCGCACGGCGGGTTATCAGCGCGCGGCGGAAAAGCTCTTGCTGGGCGAAGCGTTCGACGTGAACGAAGCGATCGGCATGGGCTTCCTCAACGGCGCGATCGATGCCGCCGAACTCGACGCCTACGCGTTCGACAAGGCGAAGCGGCTCGCGCTCCTGCCGGCGTCGTCGCTGCGCGTGACCAAGTCGCTGATGAAAGGCGCGCACGCGCACGAAGTGACCGCGCGCATGGAAGACGAAGCCGCGCATTTCTCGCGGATGCTCGTCGCGCCCGAAGCGCGCGAGGCGTTTCAGGCGTTCTTCGAGAAGCGCAAGCCGGACTTCAGTAAGTTCGAATAGCTCGGATAGTTCGAATAGCGCGCTTCACTCGACATCGTATTCGACGAAGCTGTTCTCGCGCGCGAAGCTGACGAGCCGCAGGCCCGCCTGCTTCGCGATCGAAATGGCGAGCGAGGTGGGCGCGGAAATCGTCGCGATCATCGGCACGCCGACGCGCGCCGATTTGCGCACGAGTTCATAGCTCGCGCGGCTCGACAGGTACACGAAACCTTGCGTCGTGTCCTCGCGGCGCAGGATCAACTGGCCGATGAGCTTGTCGAGCGCGTTATGCCGCCCGACGTCCTCGAAGGCGTAGCGCACCGCGCCGTTTTCGTCGCACCACGCGGCGGCGTGCAGACCGCCCGTCAGCTTCGTCAATTGCTGATGCGCGGGCAATTCGCGCGCGGCGCGTTCGATCGCATCGGGCGCGAGACGATTCAGAAAGCCGGTCTCCGGCACGCGTTCCGGCTGAAGATCGAGCAAGTCGATGCTTTCGATGCCGCACACGCCGCATCCGGTGCGCCCGGCGAGCGCGCGCCGCTTGTCCTTCAGCGACGCGAAAGCCTGCTGCACGACCTGCAGATGCACTTCCGCATGCGGCAACGCGACGCCGTCATCCCGCAAATAAACCTCGATATCGTGGATATCGCTGCCGCGCTCAACTATGCCTTCCGTCATCGAAAAGCCCACTGCGAACGCTTCGAGATCGCGTGGCGTGCACATCATCACCGCGTGCGAAATGCCGTTGAAAACCAGCGCGACGGGCCATTCCTGACCGACGTTGTCAGCGGCGATCGCAACTTCGTTCTTGCGATGCCTGCGCACCTGGCGCTCGACGAAGCCGGGTTGGTCGTCGGTTTCGAGTTGTTCCACTTCAATGCTCCTGACCGCTCACTTCGAGTAAAGTCGGGTATGTGACTTGCTGCCAAAAGTTGCTGTCCGCACGCATCGCGACGCGAACAGCGGCTAGATTGCAATGGTTCCAGCCAGATCCAAGGCCCTACAATAACTTAAGCGGGCATCGCGCGCCGCGCCTTAAGCGGGCATCGCGCGCCGCGCCGCCCGCTTCAATCCAACGAGGCTTCGCTATGGGACTTTACGACGCCGCGCGTCTCTTCGGATTCGAAGTCGAATCCTCTGACAATCTGCGCTTCATTCCGCTTGCCGTGCGCTTCAATCTCGACCGCTTCGGCATGCGCATCTCGCTTGACCAATGGCAGCAGCTTCCTTACGAAGATCGCGCGTTGCTGGCGCGCTTTCCGATCGAAGAAGAGGCCGAGCTCGAGAAGAACTTCGACCTCGCGCTTGAAGAGATGCTGAAGACGCACGCCAATGCCGCGCCCGAAAAGATCGAACGCGACCCCGATCCGGTGTGGATGCACGCCGATGCCGTGCCGGAAACCGTGATCCGTCAAAGCAGCCTCTCCGGGATCAGCGCGCCGAGTCTCGATCGCTGGGGCCAACTCGATCGTTTCCAGCGTTACGCGCTCGCGAAACTCTCGCGCAACACGGACAAGGTCAATCACGATTTCCTGCCCGCGATGAAAGAGTTCGGTCTCACGGAGTGAGCACGCGGCTCGCAAACGTTAAGCAGCCGCTTTAATCAGATTATTTGCGGGTGAGCCCTAAATGTCGGGCGAGAGGCGCCGTTAATGGACGTTATCCATTAATCGGGCGTGGAGCCGTTCGCCACGCCGCGCATTGCGTTCGATGTGCGCGCATCAAAGGGATTAGCCCGCTCTTCATGACTCGATTCCTCTCCAGAGGTTTGCTCGTCAACATTGCCGTCGTGCTGGCCGCGCTCGGCGCCAACGCGTTCGTCGCCTGCGAGCGGATCGGCGGTCTGCGTGAAAGCGACGCGCGCACCTTGCGCTCGATGAGCCTGCTGCGCGACCTCGCGAACTATCGCAGCACGCTCGGCGAATCGCTGACGCAACTGAGCCGCTTCGAAGCGACCGGCATCGCGGAAACCGCAGCGGGCCATCAGGAACGCGTGGCGCATCTCGACGCGCTCGAAAGCGGCCTGCGCGCGCAGTTCGAAATGGAGCCCGGCATGATGGGCGCATTCGATGCGCTCGCCGCCCGCGCCGCCGTCATGCGGCACGACGCCGACGTCGCCTTCGAGCGCGCGAAGAACGCGAGCCCCGACGCGTCCCGTGCATGGGCCGATGCGGCGTTCGTTACGCTCGGCGAGGATCAGCAAGGCGTCGACGACGAGCTCGCGGCGGTGCGCTCGCGCATCGACAACGCGACGATCGGCGCGCTCGATCAGTCCGCGCGGGCGTCGAGCGGCGCCATGCTGCTGCTCGTCTTCACGATGCTCGCGGGCAGCGCCGTGCTGATCTGGCTCTTCGCGAGCCGCGAGCGGCAATCGCGCGAGAAGCTCGGCGCGGCGCGCGCGCGACAGCGCAGCAACGAGCGCTTTCGCGGCATGTTCGAGGCGCATCCGGTGCCGATGTGGATCGTCGATAGCGAGACGATGCGCTTCGTTGCCGTGAATCAGGCCGCGATCGAACACTTCGGCTTCAACGAGCCGGAGTTCATGAACATGACGCTGCGCGATCTGCATCATGCGGACGACTTCGACAGCTTCGCCGCGCGTCTTGCGCGCAGCGGCGGCGAAGGCGGCGAGCGGGGCGAGCGCGCTCAGTCGGGACGAGGTTCGGCGGGCGTCTGGCGCTATCGCTGCAAGGACGGATCGATCGTGGGCGCGGACGTGTCGCATCACTCGCTCATCTACTCGAGCCGGCCGGGCATCTTCATGCTGGCGAACGACGTGACCGACCGCATCAACGCGGAAGCCGAAGCGCGCCGCTCGAACGAGATGCTCGAAGCGGTCATCGACAACATCCCGCAGCGCGTGTTCTGGAAGGACCGCGAACTGCGCTATCTCGGCTGCAACAATGCGTTCGCGCGCGATGCGGGTCTCGCGTACAACGAGCAGGTCATCGGCAAGACGGATTTCGACTTGCCGTGGAGCGCGCTCGCGGATCTGGTGCGCGCGGACGACGAAGAGGTCATCGTCACGACCGTGCCGAAGATGCATCACGAGCGCGACATCGTGATGGGCGACCAGTTGCGCACCGTCGTTTCGAGCAAGCTGCCGTTGCTCGACGGCGAAGGGCAGACCATCGGCGTGCTCGGTTCGTATCACGACGTCACCGATCACAAGCGCGCCGAACTCGCGCTGCGTCTGCAAAGCCGCGCGCTGGACGCGAGCGTGAACGCGATTCTGATCACCGGCGTCGTCGATGGCGCGAACGTGATCGAGTATGCGAATCCGGCGTTCAAGCGCATCACGGGTTATGACCCGAGCGAGGTCATCGGCCAGGATTGCCGCTTCCTGCACGGCCCGGACGGAGATCAGGAAGGGCTCACGTCGATCCGCCGCGCCCTCGATGCGAACATGGAAGCGAGCGTCGTCGTGCGCAACTATCGCAAGGACGGCGCGCTCTTCTGGAACCAGCTCTTCGTCGCGCCGGTGCCGAACGCGCAGGGCATGACCACGCATCACATCGGCATCATCAACGACGTGACCGATCTGATGCGCTATCAGGAAGAGCTCGAATATCAGGCGAATTACGACACGCTCACGCGCCTGCCGAATCGCAATCTGCTGAAAGATCGCCTGCAGCACGCGATAGAAACGGCGCGGCGGCGCGATGCGAAGATCGCGGTCGTGTTCATGGATCTCGACGGCTTCAAGAACGTCAACGACAGTCTCGGCCACAGCGTCGGCGACCGTCTGCTTGCGGTGATCGCGGAGCGGCTCGCGCGCTCGGCGCGTACGAGCGATACGGTCGCGCGTCACGGCGGCGACGAGTTCGTCGTCGTGCTGCCGGACATCACCGACGAAGCCGGTCTCATCGTGTGGATGGAGCGCACGCGCGCGGCGATCTCCGAACCGGTGTGGATCGACGACACCGAGCTGTATGTCGGCTGCAGCATGGGCGCGAGTCTTTATCCGCAAGACGGCGACGACGCCGAAACCGTGATGAAGAAGGCCGACCTCGCGATGTATCGCGCGAAGGACATGGGCCGCAACAACTATCAGTTTTATCAGCCGGAGATGAACGCGAGCGTCGGCGCGCGCATGAATCTCGAACGGCGCTTGCGGCGCGCGCTGCGCGACGGCGAATTCCTGCTGCACTATCAGCCGCAGGTCGACATGTCGACGCGTCAGATCGTCGGCATCGAAGCGCTCGTGCGCTGGCACGACCCCGAGCAAGGGCTCGTGTCGCCGGCGTCGTTCATTCCGGTGGCGGAGGAGAGCGGGCTGATCGGACCGCTTTCCGAATGGGTGCTGCGCGAAGCGTGCCGGCAGAACAAGGCGTGGCAGGATGCGGGGCTGCCGCCGGCGCGCGTGTCGGTGAACTTGTCGGCGCGGCATTTCCAGCAGCGTGACATCGCCCGGCTCGTGACTTCGGTGCTCGAAGAGACGGGCCTTGCGCCGCGCTATCTCGAACTCGAACTCACCGAAAGCGCGATCATGCGCAACGCCGAGGAAGCGATCACGATGCTCTCGGAGCTATCGGCGCTCGGCATCGGTATTGCAATCGACGACTTCGGCACCGGCTATTCGAGCCTGTCGTATCTCAAGCGCTTTCCGGTGCATCGGCTGAAGATCGATCGCTCGTTCGTCGCGGATATCGGCTCGTCGGGCGACGATGAAACCATCACGTCGGCGATCATCGCGCTCGCGCATTCGCTCGAGATGCAGGTGATCGCGGAGGGCGTCGAAACGCACGCGCAGCACGATTTCCTGCGCGAGCGCGATTGCGACGAAATGCAGGGCTACCTTTTCTCGCGCCCGATGCCGCACGAGGCGATTCCGGGCCTTTTGCAGCAGGGCGTGCTGCCCCACTGATCGATTTTTATCAGTCCAGCGACGGCAGCACGCGCGGGCGGCGATCGCGGTCAGTCGCGACGTAGGTGAGCGTCGCTTCCGTCACCTTGACGACTTCTTCGGCGAGGCTCATGCGCTGCGCCCAGACTTCGACCGACACCGTGATGGACGTGTTGCCCGTCTTGACGATGTCGGCGTAAAAGCTCAGCAGATCGCCGACGAAAACCGGGTGCTTGAACAGGAACGAATTCACGGCGACGGTCGCGACGCGGCCGTTCGCGCGGCGGCTCGCCGGAATGGAGCCGGCGATATCGACCTGCGCCATGATCCATCCGCCGAACACGTCGCCGTGGACGTTGGCGTCGGCGGGCTGCGGCACGACGCGCAGCGCGACGTGTTTCTCAGGAAGATTGGGATGGTCGGTCATGGGAGGCGTTCCGGTTTGCAAGGCGGCGCGAAGGCTGGCGCGCGTGAGCGGCCTCTTGAACCTTCTGCGACAATGCCTATTTATGAATGAGCCCGATTGCGCGCGACGTCGCGCCAGGGGCTTGCAGCAAATTGTACGGGAAAGCATCCAGACGAAGTTGCGCCCGTTTCGACGATAAAAACCTTCCCCACGCCGCGCCCGACTCCATTCGCGCGACGCGCTCGAACGATACGAACTCATGCGCCGCTTCCCGAACGCAGAGCCCGGGCCCGCGCAGCAAGGCCCGCGCAACGACTGGCAGACGATCCGCTCGCTGCTGCCTTATCTCACGACGTACAAATGGCGCGTCGCGTTCGCGCTGACGTGCCTCATCGGCGCGAAGGTTGCGAACCTCGGCGTGCCGATCGTGATGAAGCGCATCGTCGACGGCCTCGCTTCCGTGCAGCATCTCACCGCGCTCGGACGCGCGAACGATTCGCCGGGCATCGTGCTGATCGGCGGAATCGGGCTGCTCGTCGTCGCGTATGCGGCCGCGCGGCTTTCTACGTCGCTCTTCACCGAGTTGCGCGAACTGCTCTTCGCCAAGGTCACGGAAAGCGCCGTGCGGCAACTCGCGCTGCAAGTGTTCCGGCATCTGCATTCGCTGTCGCTGCGCTTTCATCTGGAGCGACAGACGGGCGGCATGTCGCGCGATATCGAACGCGGCACGCGCGGCATCCAGCAGCTCGTTTCGTATTCGCTCTACAGCATTCTGCCGACGCTCGTCGAGGTCGGACTCGTGCTCGCGTTCTTCGTGACGAAGTACGAGGCGTATTACGCGATCGTCACGTTCATCGCGCTCGTCACGTATATCGTGTTCACGGTGAAGGTGACGGAGTGGCGCACGCACTTTCGCCGCACGATGAACGATCTCGATTCGAAAGCGAATTCGCGCGCGATCGATTCGCTGCTCAACTACGAGACCGTGAAATACTTCGGCAACGAAGAGTGGGAAACGCGCCGTTACGATGAAAATCTTCAGCGCTATCGCGCGGCCGCGATCAAGTCGCAGCGCTCGCTGTCGATGCTGAACTTCGGGCAGCAGACGATCATCGGCGTGGGGCTCGTTTTCATCCTCTGGCGCGCGACGCAGGGCGTGATGGCGGGGCGTCTGACGCTCGGCGATCTCGTGCTCATCAACACCTTCATGTTGCAGTTGTACATTCCGCTGAATTTCCTCGGCGTCGTGTATCGCGAACTGAAGCAGGCGCTGACCGACATGGATCGCATGTTCACGCTGCTCGGCGCGGGCCGCGAAGTGCCCGATGCGCCGAACGCGCCCGCGCTTGCCGTGCGCGGCGGCGAAGTGCGCTTCGAGAACGTGAGCTTCGCGTATGAGAAGGCGCGGCCGATCCTGCATGGCGTCGATTTCACGATTCCCGCGGGCACGACGACGGCGGTCGTCGGACACAGCGGCTCGGGCAAATCGACGCTCGGCCGGCTGCTCTTTCGCTTCTACGATCTCGATCGCGCGCAGGGCGGCAGCATTCGCATCGACGGGCAGGACATTCGCGACGTCACACAGGATTCGTTGCGCGCGGCGATCGGCATCGTGCCGCAGGACACCGTGCTCTTCAACGATTCGATCTATTACAACATCGCGTACGGGCGTCCTTCGGCGAGCCGCGACGAAGTGATCGCGGCGGCGCGCGCGGCGCATATCCACGATTTCATCGAGGCGTTGCCGGCGGGCTATGACACGGCCGTCGGCGAGCGTGGATTGAAGCTGTCGGGTGGCGAGAAGCAGCGCGTCGCGATCGCGCGCACGCTGCTCAAGAATCCGCCGATTTTGATCTTCGACGAAGCCACGTCCGCGCTCGATTCGAAGTCCGAGCGCGCGATTCAGCACGAACTCGACTCGATCGCGCGCGAGCGGACGACCCTCATCATCGCGCATCGGCTATCGACGGTCGTGCATGCGCAGCAGATCATCGTGATGGATCACGGGCGCATCGTCGAGCG
This sequence comes from Caballeronia sp. AZ7_KS35, assembly GCF_023631045.1. NCBI lineage: Bacteria > Pseudomonadati > Pseudomonadota > Betaproteobacteria > Burkholderiales > Burkholderiaceae > Caballeronia > Caballeronia sp. AZ7_KS35. The sequence goes on from NZ_JALQDV010000001.1 coordinate 557,213, forward strand.
CGGCACGCATGCGGAGTTGCTGCGTGCGGGCGGGCTGTTCGCCCAGATGTGGGCGCTTCAGCAACAGCGCGCCGCCAGCTCCGGCGAAGGAGAGGCGGCGCTGGCGACACTGGGCGAATGACGCGCTGTCCTCACTCCATCGCGTGCGCGCCGCCGATGGCGACGCCATCGTGCGATTGCGAAGCCGTCGACGACCAGCGCAGCCACTGACCGCGCAGTACGAAGAGCGCGCCGAACGCGCACGTTGCGAGCACGCCGAACGTGGCGAAGCCCATTTGATAGCTGCCCGTGCTTTCCTTCGCGATGCCCATGATGACCGGCAGATAGAACCCGCCGATACCGCCCGCTGCGCCGACGATTCCCGACAGCAATCCCGTCTTGCCCTTCCAGCGATGCGGCACGAGCTGGAACGTCGAGCCGTTGCCCAGGCCGAACGCGATATACAGGCAGATGAGAATCGCGAGACCGCCCGCGACCGGCGGCATCCAGATCGCGAACGCGAAGTCGCCGATGGCGATGGCCGCGAGCAGCACGAGCAGCGCACGCACGCCGGTCACGCGATCGGCGACATAACCGCCGAACGGACGCACGATCGCGCCGAGAAACGCGAGCAGCGACATGAAGAGGCCGGCTTCGAGCTTCGGCATCTGATAAAGCGAGGTAAGCAGCAGCGTCACATACGACGACATGCCGACGAAACCGCCGAACGTGATGCTGTAAATGAGCATGATGACCCACGTGTCGCGCTCGCCGAGCACCGACCGATAATGCCGCGGCAGCACCGCGATCGCAATGAGCGCGCCGATCACCGGCAAGAGCAGTACGCCCGCCTTGCCGCCGCCGAACACGCCCGCGTTGACCGCGAGCACCAGCACGATCAGGCTCACGAGCGTCACCGCGAAGCTCGACAGCGCGCGCATCGTGCTGCCGGTTTTCACGCCGGCATCGGACGCCCATGCGAAGAGCGCGACGCCCGTAATCGCGAGCAGCGGCAGCGCGGCGGCGGTCGACATCTGCCAGCCGAAGGCATCGGCGAGATGCGGGAACAGGAAGCCGTCGAGCACCGCGCCGATGTTGCCTGCCGCGGCGAGTCCGAGCACGAGGCCCTGCACCTTCGGCGGATAGTTGCTGCCAGCCATCGGCAACGCGACGGCGAAGCTCGCGCCGCCCATGCCGAGGAACACGCCGAGCACAAGCAACACCGCATACGACGGCACGCCGGGCATGAGCGGCAGCACGATCGACGGAATCGACGAGAGCAGGACGCCCATCAGCGCGACGCGCCGTCCATCGGTCGATTGATAGAGGTTGCCGAGCGTCACGCGCAGAATGGCGGCGGCCAGCACCGGCACCGCGACGAGAAAGCCTTGCTGCGCGGCGGACATCGTCACGTCGCGTCCGATGAACGGCGCGAGCGGCCCATACAGTACCCAGACGGTAAAGCCCGTATCGAAGTAGAGGAAACAGGCGAGGAGCGAGCGCCAGTTGCCGCTCTTGAGCGATGCGATCAGATTGGACATTGCGGGTTCCGTATATGCGCGTGCTGCCGAATGAGCACGCGACGGCCCCGAAAATTGCAAGCATCATGCCAATGGAATGCATATTTACCGATGCGCCGGATAGCGCAAGGGTCGGCGAGGGATCAGAGCACGCGTGAGGTTCCGCGTCCCGCAAACCGACAGCACCGCGTCCGTGCGTGACCGCATGCGAATGGTGCGCCGCGCCTTCGCACGGCTCATGCGCCCGCTAGAATGCGTTCTTTGCCAAGGAAGCGCCGCGCGCGCCCGAGAAACGCATGGAACTGAAATGGCTGGAAGACTTCGTGTCGCTCGCGGAGACGCGCAGCTTCAGTCGATCCGCCGAGCTTCGGCACATCACGCAGCCCGCGTTCTCGCGACGCATTCAGGCGCTCGAAGCGTGGCTCGGCACGGAACTCATCGACCGGTCGGTGTATCCGACGCGCCTCACGCAAGCCGGCAACGTGTTCTACGAGCAGGCGCTCGCGATGCTCTCGCAGTTCCACGAAGCGCGCACGCTATTGCGCGGACAAGGCGGCGTGCCGTCGGCGACCATCGAATTCGCCGTGCCGCACACGCTTTCGCTCACGTATTTTCCGCGCTGGCTCGAACACATCGAGGCGCGGCTCGGACGCATCCGCACGCGGCTGCGCGCGCTCAATGTGCACGATGCGGTGCTGTCGCTCGTCGAAGGCGGTGTCGATCTCGTGATGGGCTATCACCATCCGAGTCATCCGGTTGCGCTCGATCCCGCGCGCTACGACATGCTCACGCTCGGCGCCGAACCGATCAGCCCGTTTTCCGCCGTGACCAAAGGCGGACGCGCGCGCTTCACGCTGCCCGCGACGGCCGAATCGCCGGTGCCGTATCTGTCGTACACGCCTAATGCGTACCTCGGGCGCATGACGGAAGTCATCATCGCGACCGCGCCGACGCGCCTCTATCTCGACAAGGTCTATGAAACCGACATGGCCGAAGGTCTGAAAGCGATGGCGCTCGCCGGTCATGGCGTCGCGTTCCTGCCGCACAGCGCTGTCGAGGATGCAGTGGAAGAAGGTCGGCTCGTGCGCCTCGATCGCGGCACGCGCGGCACGCCCGCCGGCCAGTTCACGCTGACGATGGAAATCCGCCTTTATCGCGACAAGCTCGCAGCGCAGGGCGAAGAGCCGCGACAGGCATTGATGCGCGCGCTATGGGACGCGGTCGGTGAGGAATTGCTGAAGGCGCAGCCTGAGAAGCCCGCGGCATAAGGCTCCGCGACGTTATGCAAGTTTTGCATGACGGGATAAGGAAACGGCATTGGATTTGGAAACGACGTTTTTCGACAATGAGCGAATTCCTTCACCGCTGGAGCATCAATGTCTGCCTCGAAGCAACCTGTGCAAGCGCCGGACGCAAAACACGCTATCCCGTCGTATCTCCATGCCGATGATCTCGGTCCCTGGGGAAACTATCTGCAACAGGTCGATCGCGTTGCCCCGTATCTCGGTTCTCTCTCCCGCTGGCTCGAAACCCTCAAGCGCCCGAAGCGCATTCTCGTCGTCGATTGCCCGATCGAGCTGGATAACGGCACCGTCGCGCATTTCGAGGGTTATCGCGTGCAGCACAACACGTCGCGCGGTCCCGGCAAGGGTGGCGTGCGTTACCACCAGGACGTGACGCTCTCCGAAGTGATGGCGCTGTCCGCGTGGATGTCGGTGAAGAACGCGGCGGTAAACGTGCCGTACGGCGGCGCGAAGGGCGGCATTCGTGTCGATCCGCGCACGCTGTCGCGTGGCGAACTGGAACGCGTGACGCGTCGCTATACGAGCGAGATCGGCATCATCATCGGGCCGAACACGGACATTCCCGCGCCGGACGTGAACACGAACGAGCAGATCATGGCATGGATGATGGACACCTACTCCATGAACCAGGGCCAGACGGCAACCGGCGTCGTGACCGGCAAGCCGATTTCGCTCGGCGGCTCGCTCGGCCGCAAGGAAGCGACGGGGCGCGGCGTGTTCGTCGTCGGCACGGAAGCGGCGCGGCGCATCGGCATGGAGATCGAAGGCGCGCGCATCGCGGTGCAGGGCTTCGGCAACGTCGGCGGCATCGCGGCCAAGCTGTTCCAGGAAGCGGGCGCGAAGGTCATCGCCGTGCAGGATCACACGGGAACGATTCATAACTCGAAGGGCATCGATACCGTCGCGCTGCTCGATCACGTCGCGAAGAACGGCGGCGTGGGCGGCTTCGCGGGCGCGGATCCGGTACAGGCGGAAGAATTCTGGATGATCGAAAGCGACATCCTCATTCCGGCCGCGCTGGAAAACCAGATCACCGAGAAGAACGCGTCGAAGATCCGCACGAAGATCGTCGTCGAAGGCGCGAACGGCCCGACCACGACCGCGGCCGACGACATCCTCAACGACAAGGGTATCCTCGTGATCCCGGACGTGATCGCGAATGCGGGCGGCGTGACCGTGTCGTACTTTGAATGGGTGCAGGACTTCTCGAGCTTCTTCTGGACCGAGGACGAGATCAATCAGCGTCTCGAGCGCGTGATGCGCGAAGCGTTCGCGGGCGTGTGGCAGGTCGCGAGCGAGCACAAGGTATCGGTGCGCACGGCGGCGTTCATCGTCGCGTGTACGCGCATTCTGCAGGCGCGCGAGATGCGCGGGCTGTATCCCTGATTCGGTGTCAGGCGGTCGTGCCCTTTAATTGATTGCGGGCGGCATTTCATTCGGAATGCCGCCCGCATTTGCATGAAAGCGACAAGTCGGCCGACTCGCTGCATTCGGTCAAGCATGGTCACAAAAACGCCAGTAATATGCGCGGTCGCACCGGGTTGCACCCTTACGGCGACGGCGTCTCAGAAATAAGACGGTCGTGGGTTAACAATCATTCTTTCAGAATAATTACCCTGCTAAACTTGCCCCGGTTTTTCGCCACAGGAGATCGAACACATGAAGGTTAAAAAGGCTGCGCTGCTCGTCGCCGCGCTCGGGTTTCTCGCCACCGGCGCATACGCTCAAGACGCCGGCACGCTGAAGAAAATCAAGGACACGGGCGTGATCTCGCTGGGGCATCGCGAATCGTCCATTCCGTTTTCCTACTATGACGACAAGCAACAAGTCGTCGGCTACTCGCATGAGTTCGCGCTGAAGGTGGTGGACGCGGTCAAGCAGAAGCTCGGCATGTCCGACCTGAAGGTGAAGCTCACGCCGATCACTTCGCAGAACCGCATTCCGCTCGTGCAGAACGGCACCGTCGATATCGAGTGCGGCTCGACGACGAACAACGCCGAGCGTCAGCAGCAAGTTTCCTTCTCGAACACGATCTTCGTGATCGGCACGCGCCTCATGACCAAGAAGGATTCGGGCGTGAAGGACTGGGCCGACCTGAAGGGCAAGACCGTCGTGACGACCGCCGGCACCACGTCCGAGCGCCTGCTTCGCAAGATGAATCAGGACAAGAACATGGGCATGAACATCATCAGCGCGAAGGATCACGGCGAGTCGTTCCTGACGCTGTCGACCGGCCGCGCCGTCGCGTTCATGATGGACGATGCGCTGCTCGCGGGCGAGCGCGCGAAGTCGAACAACCCGAACGATTTCGTGATCGTCGGTGCGCCGCAATCGCATGAAGCGTACGGCTGCATGATCCGCAAGAACGATCCGGAGTTCAAGAAGGTCGTCGACGACGCGATCGCCAAGGTCGAAACCTCGGGCGAAGCGGACAAGATCTACAAGAAGTGGTTTGAAAGCCCGATTCCGCCGAAGGGTCTCAACCTCAACTTCCCCGAAAGTGAAGACATGAAGGCTCTCTACAAGAGCCCGAATGACAAGGCAATCGACTAACCGGTTCGGTAATCGAACAGACGAAACGGAAGGAGCTTGCTTCTTCCGTTTCTTTTTGGAGTGAGTCCATGTCTTATCACTGGAACTGGGGCATCCTGCTGAGTCCGGTTTCGACCGGCGAGCCCACCACCTATCTCGGCTGGCTGATTTCCGGCTTCTGGGTGACGATCACCGTGTCGCTCGCGGCCTGGGTGATCGCGCTCGTGGTCGGCTCGTTGTTCGGCATCTTGCGCACGGTCCCGAATCGCACGCTGGCGGGCATCGGCACCGTCTACGTCGCGATCTTCCGCAACATTCCGCTGATCGTGCAGTTCTTCGTCTGGTATCTCGTGATACCGGAATTGCTGCCGCCTTCCATCGGCAACTGGTTCAAGCAACTGCCGCCCACCGCGCAGTTCTTTTCGTCGTCGATCATCTGTCTCGGGCTTTTCACCGGCGCACGCGTGTGCGAGCAGGTGCGCTCGGGCATCAACGCGCTGCCGCGCGGACAGCGCAACGCGGGTCTCGCGATGGGCTTCACGCAATGGCAGACGTATCGCTACGTGCTGATGCCGGTCGCGTACCGCATCATCGTGCCGCCGCTCACGTCCGAGTTCCTCAACGTGTTCAAGAACTCGGCGGTCGCGTCGACCATCGGTCTGCTGGATCTGTCCGCTCAGGCGCGCCAGCTCGTCGATTACACGGCGCAGACGTATGAATCGTTCATCGCGGTGACGATCGCCTACATGCTCATCAACCTCGTCGTGATGCAACTGATGCGCTGGGTCGAGGCGAAGACGCGGTTGCCTGGCTACATCGGAGGCAAATAAATGCATCAGTTCAACTGGAGCGGTGTGCTCGCGTCGTGGCCCACGCTGATGACGGGCGCGAAGATCACGCTGCAGATCACCGTGCTCGCCATCGTGGTCGGCATCATCTGGGGCACGATTCTCGCGCTGTTCCGCCTTTCGGGCGTGAAGCCGCTGCAATGGTTCGCGAGCGCGTACGTGACGCTGTTCCGCTCGATTCCGCTCGTGATGGTGCTGCTGTGGTTCTTCCTGATCGTGCCGCAGCTGTTGCAAAACGTGCTCGGACTGTCGGCCGACATCGACATCCGTCTTGCCTCGGCGATGGTCGCGTTCTCGCTCTTCGAAGCCGCGTACTATTCGGAAATCATCCGCGCCGGCATTCAAGCGGTGCCGCGCGGTCAGGTGAACGCGGCGTTCGCGCTCGGCATGACCTACGGCCAGGCGATGAAGCTCGTCGTGCTGCCGCAGGCCTTCCGCGCGATGGTGCCGCTCTTGCTCACGCAGGCGATCGTCCTGTTTCAGGATACGTCGCTCGTCTACGTCATCAGTCTCGCGGACTTCTTCCGCACGGCGACGAACATCGGGGATCGAGACGGCACGTCCGTCGAAATGGTTCTGTTCGCGGGCGCGTGCTATTTCGTGATTTGCGTGGTGGCGTCGGCGCTCGTCAAAAGTCTTCAGAAAAAGGTCGCAAGATGATCTCTATCAAGAATGTTTCCAAGTGGTACGGGCAGTTCCAGGTGCTCACCGACTGCACGACCGAAGTGAAGAAGGGCGAGGTCGTCGTGGTGTGCGGCCCGTCGGGTTCGGGCAAGTCGACGCTCATCAAGACCGTGAACGGCCTGGAGCCGTTCCAGAAGGGCGAAATCACGATCAACGGCCAGTCGCTGACGGACAAGAAGACGAATCTGTCGAAGCTGCGTTCGAAGGTCGGCATGGTGTTCCAGCACTTCGAGCTGTTTCCGCATCTGACGATCACGCAGAACCTGACGCTCGCGCAGATCAAGGTGCTCGGCCGTTCGAGCGACGAAGCCACGCAGAAGGGCATGAAGCTGCTGGATCGCGTCGGCCTGCGCGCGCATGCGGACAAGTTTCCGGGCCAGTTGTCCGGCGGTCAGCAGCAGCGCGTGGCGATTGCGCGCGCGCTGTCGATGGACCCGATCGCGATGCTCTTCGACGAGCCGACGTCCGCGCTCGATCCGGAGATGATCAACGAAGTGCTCGACGTGATGGTCGAACTCGCGCAGGAAGGCATGACCATGATGTGCGTGACGCACGAAATGGGCTTTGCGAAGAAGGTGGCGAATCGCGTGATCTTCATGGATCGCGGGCTCATCGTCGAGGACGATCAGAAGGAAGCGTTCTTCGCGAATCCGAAGTCGGATCGTGCGAAGGATTTCCTCGCGAAGATCCTGCACTGAGTCTCGGCTCGGCAAAGCAAAACGGCGCTTCCGAAAAGAAGCGCCGTTTTTTATTCGATCCCGAGTTCCGATTCCATCGCCGCTGTCGTCCGTATCTCGTCGATCTTCAGCGCGGATCCGATGCACGCCTTCGCGAGCGGCTCGGCCGCTTTCCTCGCCACTTCCTCCGGCACCGGAATATTCGTCGCGCGGGCGAGATCGCCGCACTGGAACATCGCGAGATCGCCGGGGGCGAAGCGCGTCCAGATTTCGTTGTCGGTGAGCGGCGACGTCGCGATCACGGCGACGCGGTCTTCCGGCGTCGTGTACTTGGCGAAATCGATCGACATGTCGGCATCGATCAGATGCGCGGTCGAGAACGGCCAGCTACGCACAAGGTAGTACAAATGCGTCGAGCAGTGCGAGAAGAGCGCCTGCCCGTTCGACATCAGAAAGTTGAAGACGCCGTATTGCGTGATGTCGCGGGTAAGTTCGGCGAGCGCGTCGAACAGTTCGTCGAGCGGCGGCTGCGAGCACGGAAACGCGCGCCGCAAGCCTTGCAGGAGCGCGCAGAAGGCAAGCTCGCTGTCCGTCGTGCCGACCGGCTGATATACGCCGGTGAGTTCGGGTGCGTGGCCTTTGAGGTCGCCGTTGTGCGCGAAGATCCAGTGCCGGCCCCACAGTTCGCGCATGAACGGATGGCAGTTCTCGAGCAGGATATGCCCCTGCGTCGCCTTGCGGATATGCGCGATCGTGTTCTTCGACTTGATCGGATAGCGCTTCACCATGTCCGCGAGCGGCGAACTGGCGGACGACTGATGATCGATGAAAAGCCGGCAGGCCTTGTCCTCGAAAAACGCGATGCCCCAGCCGTCGGCATGATGATCGGTGACGCCGCCGCGCGCCGCGAAGCCGGTGAACGAGAACGTCACGTCGGTCGGTTCGGCGCAGTTCATTCCGAGAAGTTGGCACATGATGCTGAGGCGGTCGGCTTTTGGCCTGTTGTTACAATACGTCCGACAAGCATATCACCGAGACCGAATCGAAAAAAACGCGCAAACGCTCGTCGATGCGCGCGTTGTGGAAATTCCACGGCGATTTTTTCCGGTCCTTGCGTGGACTTGCGCCATTCCAACGTTCCCCGTCATCTCGCCATGTCCGCTACTTCATCCTCGCCCAATTCGCTCACGATCGCGCGTCCCGACGACTGGCATCTGCACGTGCGCGACGGCGCGACGCTCGCGGCCGTCCTGCCGCACACGGCGCGCCAGTTCGGCCGCGCAATCATCATGCCGAATCTGAAGCCGCCCGTGACGACGACGGAAATGGCCGCGGCCTATCGCGAGCGCATTCTGGCGGCGCTTCCGAAGGGCGCGCGCTTCGAGTCGTTGATGACGCTCTATCTCACCGACAACACGCCGCCCGACGAAATCCGCCGCGCGAAGGAAAGCGGCTTCGTGCATGGCGTGAAGCTGTATCCGGCGGGCGCGACGACCAATTCCGACGCAGGCGTGACCGATCTGCTCGGCAAATGCGCGAAAACGCTCGAAGCGATGCAGGACGTCGGCATGCCCTTGCTGACTCACGGCGAAGTGACCGATAGCGACATCGACGTCTTCGATCGCGAGAAAGTGTTCATCGACCGCGTGATGACGCCGCTGCGCCGCGATTTTCCCGCGCTGAAAGTCGTGTTCGAGCACATCACGACGAAGGACGCCGCCGATTACGTGCGCGACGCGGACGGCGAGATCGGCGCGACGATCACCGCGCATCACCTGCTGTACAACCGCAACATCATGCTGGTCGGCGGCATGCGTCCGCATTACTACTGCCTGCCGGTGCTGAAGCGCGAGACGCATCGCGTGGCGCTCGTCGAAGCGGCGACGTCGGGCAATCCGCGCTTTTTCCTCGGCACGGACAGCGCGCCGCATCCGAAGGGCTTGAAGGAGCACGCGTGCGGTTGCGCGGGTTGCTACACGGCGCTGCACGCGCTCGAACTCTATGCGGAAACTTTCGACAAAGCCGGCGCGCTCGACAAGCTCGAAGGCTTCGCGAGCTTCCACGGCGCGGACTTCTACGGTCTGCCGCGCAGCAAGGAATCGGTGACGATCGAGCGCGGTTCGTGGACGTTGCCCGCCGAATTCACCGCCGGCGATTCGACCGTCGTGCCGCTGCGTGGCGGCGAATCGATCGGCTGGCGTTTCGTGGACGCGCAGTAAGCACGCCGACGTGAGCGCGGGTTTCGCCGATATCGACTGGGCGCGGGCTTGGCTCGCGTCCATCGAAGCGCGCGGCAGGCGCTGGCAGACGGCGGCGCTCGCGGGTTACGACAACTATCTCGCGACATTGAACGACGACGCCACGGCCGCCGCGCAGGTCACGGGCCGCGGCAAGCCGCTTGCATTCATCGCGCAGGAAGCGCTGCCTTCGGGTGCGTCGTACGAAGGTCACATCGCGCAGACCGGCTGCGTGCCGACGCGCCACAATCTCCACGATTTCTTCAACGCCTCGATGTGGTTCGCGTATCCGCGCATCAAGGCGGCGCTCAACGCGCGGCAGGCCGAGCAGATCGATACGCTCGGCATCGGACCGACGCGCGGCGGCGTGCGCGACGCGCTCACGCTCTTCGATGAAAACGCGGTCTTCTTCGCCTGCGCCGATGCATCGCTTGGACGCGCGCTGCGCGGTTTCGGCTGGCGCACGCTCTTCGTCGGCGAGCGCGCGGCGTGGGGCACGCGCTGCGAGGCGCGCATTTTCGGGCACGCGTTGCTGGAAAAGCTCGTCGCGCCGTACAAGGCGTGTACGGGACACGCGTGGATCGTCGATGTTCCCGCCGACTATTTTTCGCTCGACGATGCCGCGCGCCGCGCGTTCATCGACGGATGCGTGTCCGAACGGCTGAACGCCGCGCCGATCGACAGCCGCGCGTTCGCGCCGCTGCCGGTGCTGGGCGTGCCGGGCTGGTGGGACGCGAATGCATCGCCCGATTTCTACGACGACGTTTCCGTCTTTCGACCGGGCCGCCGATCGCGCGGATGCTAAAATGACGAGTTGCAAAGCGGGCCAGGCAATCGCGGCCTCCAAGGTGAAAGCCGAAGAGGGCGAGGAAAGTCCGGACTCCACAGGGCAGGGTGATGGCTAACGGCCATCCGTGGCGACACGCGGAACAGGGCAACAGAAAGCAAACCGCCGATGGCTCCGGGCGCAAGTCCGGAGATCAGGTAAGGGTGAAACGGTGCGGTAAGAGCGCACCGCGGACGTCGCGAGACGTTCCGGCACGGTAACCTCCACCCGGAGCAATTCCAAATAGGCAGGCGCGCATCTTCGCGATGCAGGACGGGGCCCCCGTTCGTCTGCGGGTAGGAAGCTTGAGCGCGTCAGTAATGACGCGTCTAGAGGAATGATTGCCACGCGCGTCGCTTTCGGGCGGCGCGTGCACAGAATCCGGCTTATCGGCCCGCTTTGTCGTCATTCAAAAGAGAAGAGCCGGCGTCTCGCGACGTCGGCTCTTTTCGTTTTTGCTTCCGATGAAACTTACGCTTCGACGATCTCGAACGAATGCGTCAGCTCCGCCGATTTCGCCAGCATGATCGACGCCGAGCAATATTTGTCGTGCGACAGGTTGATCGCGCGCTCGACGGTCGCCGGGTTCAGGTTCTTGCCCGTCACGGTGAAGTGAAAGTGGATCTTCGTGAAGACTTTCGGGTCTTCGCTCGCGCGGTCGGCCTTCAGCGTGACCGAGCAGCCCTGGATTTCCTGACGGCTCTTTTTCAGGATCATCACGACGTCGTAGGCGGTGCATCCGCCGGTGCCGAGCAGCACCATTTCCATCGGGCGCGGTGCGAGATTGCGGCCGCCGCCTTCCGGTGCGCCGTCCATGTTTACGAGATGGCCGCTTCCCGTCTCGGCGGCGAAGGCCATGCCGTCTTGTCCCATCCAGCTAACTTTGCATTCCATGCTCAGGCTCCAGCTGCTCAGCGCGTCGTTACAGAGGCTACATTGTAGCGGTTCGGAATTTTTCCACCGGTCGCTGCTTACGAGCATCTACCGGTTGACGAAGCGTAAATCGGCGCGGCGATTCTGATGCCGGCCGTGAGCGCGCCAGTCGAGGACGGGCTCTAAAGGCTCATCGCGACGGCGTCCAGGCAGTCGCGGGCCGTAAACATCTGAAACTAAAGGGCTTTCGGGGGGAGTGTCCATTGTGCTCAGATTCCAGATTATGAAATCGTCTTCCACCATGCAAATCTTCTTGCTTTGCAGCATGACCGTGCCTATACTCGTTTCTGTCTCCTCCACCTCCTCCTTTGGTGGATTAAGCCCGAGCCAAGCTGCTCGGGCTTTTTTTCGTCCTCGCGCCTGTCGAAGCATTCTTTTGACGCGGCGACCAAATTCCCTTTATAATTCAAAGTTCTCTTCGCCACACGCCCGCGGAGAGAGGCTTGTGAGAGCCTGCACGCGCCCGGTTTCGACCTGAGGCACTCATATAAGCAGGGCCGAACAAGACACAGTTCAAGGGCAGATCAATTTTTTGGATCGATCATGAAGACGTTTTCCGCAAAAGCCGAAGAGGTGACGCGCGAATGGTACGTGATTGACGCGACGGATAAGGTTCTCGGCCGTGTCGCCAGCGAAGTGGCACGCCGTCTTCGCGGCAAGCACAAGCCTGAATTCACTCCGCACGTCGACACCGGTGATTTCATCATCGTCGTCAATGCCGGCAAGTTGAAGGTCACCGGCAACAAGACCACGGACAAGAAGTACTATCGTCACTCGGGCTACCCGGGCGGCATCTACGAAACGACGTTCGGCAAGATGCAAGAGCGTTTCCCGGGCCGCGCGCTCGAGAAGGCTGTCAAGGGCATGCTTCCGAAGGGTCCGCTCGGCTACGCGATGATCAAGAAGCTGAAGGTCTACGCCGAAGCAACGCATCCGCATACGGCTCAACAGCCTAAAGCGCTCGAGATCTAAGGGGAGCCCACATGATCGGTAACTGGAACTACGGTACGGGCCGCCGCAAGAGCGCCGTCGCTCGTGTCTTCATCAAGTCGGGCAAGGGCGAAATCATCGTCAATGGCAAGCCCATCGCCGACTACTTCTCGCGTGAAACGTCGCTGATGATCGTGCGCCAGCCGCTCGAACTCACGAACCACGCCACCACGTTCGACATCAAGGTCAACGTGAACGGCGGCGGCGAGACGGGTCAAGCCGGTGCGGTTCGCCACGGCATCACCCGCGCGCTGATGGACTACGACGCTACGCTCAAGTCGCAACTGTCGAACGCAGGCTTCGTCACGCGTGACGCGCGTGAAGTGGAACGTAAGAAGGTCGGTTTCCACAAGGCACGCCGCCGCAAGCAGTTCTCGAAGCGTTAAGCGCTTCTTGCCGGACGGGTTCCGGCGAAGCTGCAAAAGCCGCCCGCACGCCCTGTGCAGGCGGCTTTTTTCGTTTTGGCGCGTTTGGGCTGGACCATGTCGAATTTTCATATAGCCCATTGATTCCATGGACATTCGGCACGATATTGAGATCAGCCCTACAATAGCGGCTAGAAGCTTAATTGGAGAATTCGAATGAGCGCTGTCAGCGACACCCCCACGACCGAAATGCCGATGCCGTTCGTCTTCACCGACGCGGCCGCGGAAAAGGTCAAGTCATTGATCGATGAAGAAGGCAATCCGGATCTGAAGCTGCGCGTGTTCGTGCAAGGCGGCGGCTGCTCGGGTTTCCAGTACGGTTTCACGTTCGACGAAGAAGTGAACGAAGACGACACCGTCATGGACAAGGCTGGCGTGCAGTTACTCGTCGATTCGATGAGCTATCAGTATCTCGTCGGCGCGGAGATCGACTATAAGGACGACATCAACGGCGCCCAGTTCGTCATCAAGAATCCGAACGCCACGACGACTTGCGGTTGCGGTTCGTCGTTCTCGGTCTAAGCGTGCATTTCTGACGCTGAAGAAAACGGAGCCTCAGCGGCTCCGTTTTTTGTTAACGCGGATAAATCGCGCCGAGCACGCGCTCGCCCGCCGCGCCCGTCACCGCGGGCAGATTGCCCGGCTCGCGCGCGACACAGCGCATCGCGAGCCACGCGAAAGCAAGCGCTTCCACTTGTTGCGGCGGCACGCCGAGCGCCTCGGTCGTCATCACGGGAACGCCTGCGATTTTGCTGTCTTCAAGCGCCTGCTGGAGCATCTTCATCAACACAGGATTGCGTGCGCCGCCGCCGCACACGTACACGGCGCGCGTGTCCGGCGCGTGTCGCGCGATCTCGCGCGCGACGGTCGTCGCGGTGAGGGCCGTGAGCGTCGCCTGGACATCGGCGGGAGCGAGGTTCGCGAAGGCTGCGAGCTTCGCGTCCATCCACGCCGGATTGAACAGATCGCGCCCTGTGCTCTTCGGCGGCGCGAGGTCGAAAAACGGTTCGTCGAGCAGCGCGTCGAGAAGCGATTGATCGATTCGGCCTTTGGCTGCGAACTGCCCGCCGTCGTCATAGGCGCGCTGTGTGTGGCGCAAAGCCCATTCGTCGATCAGCGCGTTGGCCGGGCCGCAATCGAAGCCGCGCACGTCTCCGTTCGCCGCGAGAATCGTGATGTTGCTGATGCCGCCGAGGTTGCACACGACGCGCGTCTCGTTCTTTTCGCCGAACACGGTCGTGTGGAACGCCGGCACGAGCGGCGCGCCCTGGCCGCCCGCGGCGACATCGCGGCTGCGGAAATCGGCGACCACGTCGATGCTGGTCATCTCAGCGAGCAACGCCGGATTGTTGATCTGCCGTGTGTAGCCTTTGTCAGGCCGATGCCGCACCGTCTGTCCGTGCACGCCGATCGCGCGCACCTTCGTCGCCGAGCATCCGCTCATGCTCTGCAGTTCGTGGCAGCAGACGGCATAGCGTGTCGCGAGCGCATTCGCGGCGAGCGCTTCGCGTTCGAGTTCGTTGTCGCCGGGCGACTGCAATTCGAACAGCGCATCGCGCAAGCCTTTGGAAAAGGAGACATGCGCCTCGCCGAGCACGACGGGCGGCTTGCCCGTCGCGAACTGGACCGCGACACCATCGACGCCGTCCATGCTGGTTCCGGACATCAAACCGAAGTACACGCCGTCCGCCTTGCCGGTTTCGATTGCTTCGGTTTTCTTTCCCACGCTGATCTCCTCGTCGATGCCGATGTTGCCAATCAGCGGCGATTATCCGCGTTACGGGGCGAATCGTTAAGACGCGATTCCACACTCCTGAGCGCCGAATGCCGCGCAAAACCGCGCGATCAGACACGAAAGGGCGCGAATGCCCGCGTCATCGCGTAAAATCGTGAGCCTGAACAAGCAATTGCGCGCGATTTCGTCATTTTCCGCGCCCCACTTCTCGACGCGGCATCTGCGCAGGCCACGCCACCGCATCGCCGGTCATCGAACCCTTTTGACTTCACAAGCCGCAAGCATGACCACTGATTCCAACGCGCCCAGCTTCCCGATCACCGAAGATGTCAAAAGCGCGCTCGCCATCGCCAAGCGCGGCTGCGACGAACTGCTGATCGAAGACGAGTTCGCGCAGAAGCTCGCGCGAAGCGCCGCGACGGGCAAGCCGCTGCGTATCAAGCTCGGCCTCGATCCGACCGCGCCCGACATTCACATCGGCCATACGGTCGTGCTGAACAAGATGCGCCAGTTGCAGGATCTCGGCCACCAGGTCATTTTTCTGATCGGCGATTTCACGTCGCTGATCGGCGATCCGTCTGGCCGCAACGCGACGCGCCCGCCGCTCACGCGCGAGCAGATCGAGATGAACGCGAAGACGTACTTCGAGCAGGCGGCGCTCGTGCTGGATCGCGAAAAGACCGAAATCCGCTACAACAGCGAATGGTCGATGCCGCTCGGCGCCGACGGCATGATCAAGCTCGCATCGCGCTACACGGTCGCGCGCATTCTTGAGCGCGAGGACTTCACGAAGCGCTTCCAGGGCGGCGTGCCCATTTCGATCCACGAATTCCTCTATCCGCTGATGCAGGGCTACGATTCCGTCGCGCTCAACGCGGATCTCGAACTCGGCGGCACGGACCAGAAGTTCAATCTGCTCGTCGGCCGCGAGTTGCAGAAGCAGTACGGCCAAGAACAGCAGTGCATTCTGACGATGCCGCTGCTCGAAGGTCTCGACGGCGTCGAAAAGATGTCGAAGTCGAAGAACAACTACGTCGGCATCAGCGAGAAGCCGACCGAGATGTTCGGCAAGCTGATGAGCATTTCGGACGTGCTCATGTGGCGTTACTTCGAACTGCTGTCGTTCCGCCCGATGAGCGAAATCGAAGGCTACAAGCGCGAAGCCGAAGGCGGCCGCAATCCGCGCGACTTCAAGGTGATGCTGGCGCAGGAAATCGTCGCGCGCTTTCACTCGCCGGCGGATGCCGAGCGGGCGCTCGAAGACTTCAATCATCGCGCAAAGGGCGGCGTGCCCGACGACATTCCGACTGTCACGCTCGCAGGCGCGCCGGTCGCGATCGGCCAGCTGCTCAAGCAGGCGGGACTCGTGCCGTCGACGAGCGAAGCGCTGCGCAACATCGAGCAGGGCGGCGTGAAGATCGACGGCGCGACGGTCTCCGACAAGGGGCTGAAGGTCGAAGCGGGCGAGTTCGTCGTGCAGGTGGGCAAGCGCCGCTTCGCGCGCGTCACGCTGACGGCGTAAGCCGATGATCGCGCTCATTCAGCGTGTGAAGCGCGCCGATGTGCGCGTGGGCGAGCGCGTGACCGGCGCGATCGACGCGGGCCTGCTCGCGCTGGTCTGCGCCGAGCGCGGCGACAACGAAGCCGCCGCCGACAAGCTGCTCGCGAAGATGCTCGGCTACCGCGTGTTCAGCGATGCAGCGGGCAAGATGAATCTCTCGGTGCAAGGCGTTGCCGGCGGCTTGCTGCTCGTCTCGCAGTTCACGCTTGCCGCCGACACGAACAGCGGCTTGCGCCCGAGCTTCACGCCCGCCGCGCCGCCCGACGAAGGCAAGCGGCTCTTCGATTATTTCGTGACGCAAGCGCGCGCGAAGCATCTCGTCGTCGAAACGGGCGAGTTCGGCGCGGAAATGCAGGTGTCGCTCGTGAACGACGGGCCAGTCACTTTCTGGCTTCAGGTACGACCATGACGACTCAGGTTCTCTTTATTCGACACGGCGAAACCGACTGGAACCGCATCAAGCGCATTCAAGGGCATATCGACATCCCGTTGTGCGAACATGGCTTTCTGCAGGCGGAACAGCTCGGCCGGCGTCTGGCGCACGACGGGCGCATCGATGCGGTCTATTCGAGCGATCTGCAACGCGCGCAGCAGACGGCGCGTCCTTTCGCGGATGCGCTCGGGCTCGACGTGCGGTTATCGGAGAACTTGCGCGAGCGTTTCTATGGCGCGTTCCAAGGCCACGATAGCGACGAGATCAACGACAAGTTTCCCGCCGAATATATCGAATGGCAGACGCGCGACCCCGGCTTCTCGCCCCCCGGCGACGGTGAATCGCAGCGCGTGTTTTATCACCGCATCCTGCATGCGATGGAACCGATCGTCGCGGCGCACGCGGGCGGGCGCATCGCGGTCGTCGCGCATGGCGGCGTGCTCGATTGTGTGTACAGGTTCGCGATGAACCTGCCGTTGCAGGAGCCGCGCAACTGGCCGCTGCTCAATTGCAGCGTGAACGTGGTGGACTATGCCGATGGCGGCGCGAAGGTCGCGTCGTGGGGCGATATCGCGCATCTGTCGACGGACACGGACGACGACAATCTGCGCAAGCGGGCCTAGCCGTTGTTCGTATCCCAAAGATCCCGAATCGGCCCCGCATCCGGCGCAGCAAGACCGAAGTGCCGATACGTGAGCATCGTCGCGACCCGTCCGCGTGGCGTGCGCTGCAAAAAGCCCTGCTGAATCAGATACGGCTCCAGCACGTCCTCGATCGTGTCGCGCTCCTCGCCGATAGCCGCAGCGAGGTTATCCACGCCGACCGGCCCGCCATCGAACTTGTGCAGGATGGCTTCGAGCAGCTTGCGGTCCATCAGATCGAAGCCGACGGGATCGACGTCGAGCATTTTCAGCGCTTTGTCGGCGACGTCGGCGGTGATCATGCCGTTCGCCTTTACTTCGGCGTAATCGCGCACGCGGCGCAGCAGCCGGTTCGCGATACGCGGCGTGCCGCGCGAGCGCTTTGCGATTTCCAGCGCGCCTTCCGGCACGATCTCCGCCTTCAACAACGACGCGGATCGCGACACGATGCGCGCCAGTTCGCTCGCGTTATAGAACTCCAGCCGCGACACGATGCCGAAGCGGTCGCGCAGCGGGTTCGTCAGCATGCCCGCGCGCGTGGTCGCGCCGACTAGCGTGAACGGCTGCAGATCCAGTTTCACGCTGCGCGCGGCCGGCCCTTCGCCGATCATGATGTCGATCTGATAATCCTCGAGCGCCGGATACAGGATTTCCTCGACGACCGGCGAAAGCCGATGAATTTCGTCGATGAACAGCACGTCGTTCGCTTCGAGATTCGTGAGCAGCGCGGCGAGATCGCCCGCGCGCTCGAGCACCGGTCCCGACGTCTGCCGCAGATTCACGCCCATTTCCCGCGCGATGATGTGCGCGAGCGTCGTCTTGCCGAGACCCGGCGGCCCGAACAGCAGCACGTGATCGAGCGCTTCGGAACGGCGCTTCGCCGCCTCGATGAAGATTTCGAGCTGGCCGCGCGCCTTTTCCTGCCCGATGTATTCATCGAGCTTGTGCGGACGCAGTGCGCGCTCGAACGCTTCCTCGTTCGGCGAGACGGGCGAGGCCGAGATGACGCGTTCGGCGGCGAGTTTGTCGGTTTCGATCATTTTTCGATTGTACAGCGAGCTTTTGCGCGACGAAGCTGGCCGAATGGCCTAGGCAATCAGCCCTTCGAAAGCGCCTTCAACGCCAGCTTGATGCCCTCGGACACGCCCGTTCCGGCCGGCACGTTCTTGACCGCGGCGAGCGCTTCCTTCTCCGAATAGCCGAGCGCGAGCAGTGCGTTGAGAATGTCGGACGCGTGATCGGACTGCGAAACCGTGCCCGCGATCGCGCCGAGATCCGCGCCGAGCTTGCCTTTCAGTTCGAGCAGCAGGCGCTCCGCCGTCTTCTTGCCGATGCCCGGCACGCGCGTGAGGCGCGCGGCGTCCTGCGTCGTCACGGTTTGCGAGAGTTCGTGCACGCTCATGCCCGAAAGCACCGCGAGCGCCATGCGCGCGCCGATCCCGCTGATCTTCAGCAACTCGCGGAACGTCGAACGCTCCTGCGCGGTGAGAAAACCGTACAGCAGATGCGCGTCCTCGCGCACGATCAACTGCGTGAGCAGCACGACCTTCTCGCCGGCATTCGGCAGGTTGTAGAACGTGCTCATCGGCACGTCGATTTCGTAGCCGACGCCGTTGCAATCGACGAGCAAATGCGGCGGATTTTGTTCCAGCAGAACGCCGGCGATGCGACCGATCATGTTTGGTATTCGTAGAGGAAATTAGCCGATGAGACGACCGCGCCGCACGCGCAAGCCCTTCTTGGCCAGCCCCGGCGCGATGCCGCCCAGGGCCGCGAGGCCGGTGCCGCCGTGCGCGTGACAGATCGCCATGCCGAGCGCATCGGCGGCGTCGGTGCCGGGCACGCCGGAAAGCGACAGCAGACGCACGACCATCTGCTGCATCTGTTCCTTGGTCGCGCGTCCGTAGCCGACGACCGCCTGCTTCAGTTGCAGCGCCGTGTATTCGGCAACCGGCACGCCGCTCGCGACGAGCCCGCAGATGGCCGCGCCGCGCGCCTGCCCGAGGAGCAGCGTCGACTGCGGATTCACGTTGACGAAGACTTTCTCGATCGCCGCCTGATCCGGATTGTGCTGCGCGATGAGCGTCGAGATGCCGCTGAAAATGGTGTTGAGACGCGAAGGCAGATCCGCCTCGGCCGTCTTGATGACGCCGCTCGTCACGTAGTTGAGCGTGTGCCCCGTCTTCTCGATGATGCCGAAGCCCGTCACGCGCAGGCCGGGGTCGATGCCAAGGATTCTCATTCGTTCGCGTTTCGCGGCTCGTTGAAACTAAAAAGGCCTGTTTGCGCCGTTCGAAGCGCAAACAGGCCAATCTTAAATGAAGCGGCCGCGATCAATGGCGGAAATGACGCGTGCCCGTGAAAATCATCGTGATGTTGTGCTCGTCGGCGGCGGCGATCACTTCGTCATCGCGCATCGATCCGCCTGGCTGGATCACGCAGGTAGCGCCCGCGTTCACGACGACATCGAGGCCGTCGCGGAACGGGAAGAACGCATCCGATGCCACCGCCGAACCGTTCAGCGTCAGACCGGCGTTCTGCGCCTTGATGCCCGCGATGCGCGCCGAATCCACGCGGCTCATCTGGCCTGCACCGACGCCCATCGTCATGCCGTTCGCGCAGAACACGATCGCGTTCGACTTCACGAACTTCGCGACGCGCCACGCGAACATCAGATCGTCCATTTCCTTCGGCGTCGGATGACGCTTCGTCACGACGCGCAATTCGTGCGGCTGCACGTTCTTCGCATCGAGCGATTGCACGAGCAGACCGCCGCCGACGCGCTTCAGATCGAACGCGTTGTGGCCGTCGCCGAGCGCGATCTGCAAGAGACGCACGTTCTGCTTCGCCGCGAACACGGCGCGCGCCGCCTCGCTGAACGACGGCGCGATCAGCACTTCGACGAACTGCTTCGCGACAGCCTGCGCCGCCGCTTCGTCCACTTCACGATTGAACGCGATGATGCCGCCGAACGCCGAAGTCGGGTCCGTCTGGAACGCCTTCGAATACGCTTCGGCCGCATTCGCGCCGAGCGCCACGCCGCACGGATTCGCGTGCTTGATGATGACGCACGCCGGCGCGTCGAACGTCTTCACGCACTCCCACGCGGCGTCCGAATCTGCGATGTTGTTGTACGACAGTTCCTTGCCCTGCAACTGCTCGTAGTTCGCGAGCGCGCCGGCCGGCACGCTCAGATCGCGATAAAAGGCCGCGTTCTGATGGGGATTCTCACCGTAACGCAAATCCTGCACTTTCTCGAACGCGAGATTGAACGTCGCCGGATACGTATTGCGGCTCGAATGCTGCAGCTCTTCGGTCAGGCTCGTCAGATAGTTCGTGATCGCGCCGTCGTACTGCGCTGTATGCGCGAAGACTTTCGTCGCGAGACGGAAATTCGTCTTGTAGCCGACGTTGTTGCCGTTCGCGCGCATCTCGTCGAGGACGGCGGCGTAATCGGCCGGATCGACGACGACCGTCACGTCGCGATGATTCTTCGCCGCCGAGCGCAGCATCGTCGGACCGCCGATGTCGATGTTCTCGATCGCGTCTTCCAGCGAGCACTCTTCCTTCGAGACCGTCTGCACGAACGGATACAAATTCACCACCAGCAGATCGATGGTCGGAATGTCGTGCTTTTCCAGCGCGGCCATGTGCTCGGGCAGGTCGCGGCGCGCGAGAATGCCGCCGTGAACCTTCGGATGCAGCGTCTTCACGCGCCCGTCGAGCATTTCCGGAAAGCCGGTGTAATCGGCGACTTCGGTCACGGGCAGGCCCGCGTCGGCGAGCAGTTTCGCCGTGCCGCCGGTCGAGAGGAGCTTGACGCCAAGCGCCGACAGCGATTTGGCGAAATCGACGATGCCGGATTTGTCGGAAACGGAGAGGAGCGCTTGCTTGATCATGATGAACACTGAAACCGAAAAGGGAAACCAGGCCGGACCAAGGCGCGCGCCTCAGTCCGATGAATCAAATCAATCCGTGCTGCTGAAGCTTCTTGCGTAAGGTGTTGCGGTTGATGCCGAGATACTCGGCCGCGAGCGATTGGTTTCCGCCCGCCTGCTCGAGCACCACTTCGAGCATCGGTTTTTCCACGCACGAAATCACCATGTCGTACACGTCGTGCGGGTTGGAGCCGTCCAGGTCCTGAAAATAGTTGTCGAGGCTCTGGCGGACGCATTGTTCGATGTTATGTCTGCTCATGCGGCAATCAGTCGGTCTGTCGTGTTGTTGAGCCCGCCGCACGATTCTTCCCCGTCCGCGTCCTCGGCGTCACCGGCCTCGTCCACATAGACGAGACGGTCCGACAACGCCTTTTGCGCGTCAAAGAATTCGTTGACAGCGAGCAATTGTTCTTTGGTCGTGTCCAGCGTATTCATCCGGTGCCGGAAGGTGTTGGCGCCGGAAAGGCCGCGAGTGTACCAGCCGATATGCTTGCGCGCAGTCCGAACGCCCGTGAATTCCCCATAAAAGGCGTAGTGATCTTCGAGGTGCTCGTTCATCACCTGCTGGATCTCGTCGATGCGCGGCGGCGGCAGGCGCTCGCCGGTATTCAGAAAGTGTTCGATCTCGCGAAAGAGCCACGGACGGCCCTGCGCCGCGCGGCCGATCATGATGGCGTCGGCGTGCGTGGCGGCGAGCACGTCGCGCGCTTTCTCGGGCGTGGTGATGTCGCCGTTCGCGACCACCGGAATCTTCACCGACGCCTTCACTGCCGCGATGGTTTCGTACTCCGCGTCGCCCTTGTAGAGATCGGCGCGCGTGCGGCCGTGGACGGTGAGCATCGAAATGCCGGCTTCCTGCGCGATCCGCGCGATGGTCAGCGCGTTCTTGTTCTCGCGATTCCAGCCCGTGCGAATCTTGAGCGTGACCGGCACCGCGTCCGGCCCCACGCCGACCGCCTGGACGACGGCCTCCACGATGCGCGCGACCAGCGGCTCGTTCTGCAGCAGCGCGGAACCCGCGGCCACGTTGCAGACCTTCTTCGCCGGGCAGCCCATATTGATGTCGATGATCTGCGCGCCGTTCGCGACGTTGTGGCGCGCGGCCTCGGCGAGCATCTGCGGATCCGCGCCCGCGATCTGCACGGAAATCGGCTCGACCTCGCCCGCATGGTTGGCGCGGCGCATGGTCTTCTCGCTCTTCCACAACTGCGCGTTCGACGCGACCATCTCCGACACCGCGTAGCCCGCGCCCATGCGCTTGCAGAGCTGCCGGAACGGGCGGTCGGTGACGCCTGCCATCGGTGCGACGAACAGGTTATTGCGCAGGACGTGTGAACCGATTGTGGGCATGAAGGCTAAACGATCCGCGCTGTCGGTGCCGGCGAGAAGCCGCGTCAGGCGGATGCAACGTTGCTGAAGGGGAAACAGCTATTTTAACGCGAAGAGCGTGCTGAAATTAAGAGCAATCGCGTGCAAGTCATTAAATCTTCTATGAAAGAACGGCCGGCCATAGAGGATAAGTTCCCGGACTTCGCCTGGACGATTGCCCTTTTTTCGTGCTCGATCAGCGCCTTTGACCGAACATCATCTGACGGGCGAGGGCCGTTTTTACCGGCGGAAGGAATTCGAGAGCGGTCAGCGCGAGGCCGCGCATCGCCGCAAACGGCGGGAAATCGACCGTGAAGATGCGCGCGAGCGTATCGGTGGCGCCGATCGTCAGGCGCCGGTCCAGCGCACGGCGCTGCGCGAAACGGGCGAGCGCGAGCGGCCGGGGACCGTCGGCGGACAGCGCGTCGGTGAGCGCGAGCGCGTCGCGCAGGCCGAGATTCAGGCCCTGTCCGGCAACCGGATGCAGCGTCTGCGCGGCATTGCCGATCGCGACGGTGCGCCGGTCGACGAGCACGTCGAGCGCGGTCAGCCCGAGCGGAAACGCCGCGCGTGACGCGATGCGCGTGAAACGGCCCATGCGCGTGCCGAACGCAGCGCCGAGTTCGGCGAGGAAAGTGTCGTCGTCGAGCTGCATGCGGCGCGCGGCTTCGTCGGGCGAGCAGCACCAAACGAGCGAATAATCCGCGTGACGCTGGCCGCCGCACGGCAAAAGCGCGATCGGCCCTTCCGGCGTGAAGCGCTCCCACGCGACATTCGCGCGCGGATCGGACACGCTTACCGTGCCCACGATGGCCGTTTGCCCGTAATCGCGCGCGCGGCGCTCATCGGATGACTCGCCTTTCTGATAAAGACCGCCTTCCGCGTTCACGAGCACTTTCACGCGGACGGAGCGCTCGCCTTGCGCCGATTGCAGCGGCAAGGTGACGCCGTCGTTGTCCTGCAGCGGCGCGAGCGCGGACGTGTCGGTGAGCCAGTCGACCTTCGTTGCGCGCACCGCATCGGCGAGCGCGCCGACGAGCGAACCGTAGCGCACCACGTAACCCAGTTCGGGCAACTCGTGCTCGTCGTGCTCGATCAACGTGCGGCCGAAATGCCCGCGCTGCGAGACATGGATGCGGCGGATCGGCGTGGCATCGCCCGGAAAGCCGAGCGGCTGCAGCATCACGCGGCTTCCGTGCGAAAGCGCGAGCGCGCGCGGATCGTTGGCGGCGGCTGCGGGCGTGCGCGCGTCGATCAGCGCGATGGACAGCCGTGACGTCGCGCTGCGCCGGGCAAGCCAGCCGGCGAGCGCGAGCCCGACCGGCCCCGCGCCGACGATGGCGATGTCGTAATCGAAATGCGGTTCGATGCCTTGAACGTCGCTCATGGTCAATTTGCGTTTGATTCGCGCATCAGCGCTTCGATTTCGTCGGCGGCGACGGGCACTTCGCGCGTGAGCAACTCGCAGCCGTTTTCGGTGACGATGGCGTCGTCCTCGATGCGAATGCCGATATTCCAATATTGTTCCGGCACGTCTTCGGCAGCGCGCACGTAGAGACCCGGCTCGATCGTGAGCGCCATGCCGGGCGCGAGCGCGCGCCATGGTCGTGCGCCTTGCTCGTCGAGCGGGCCGTCGGCTTCGCGGTATTCGCCCGCGTCGTGCACGTCCATGCCGATCCAGTGTCCCGTGCGATGCATATAGAAGCGCGCGTAGGCACGTTGCGCGAGGACGTCGTCGACGCTGCCGAACTTCGCCTTGTCGAGGATGCCGGTATCGAGCAGGCCTTGCGACAGCACTTTCAACGCAACCTGATGCGGCGCGTCGAAGCTGACGCCGGCGCGTGTGACATCGATGGCCGCGGCTTGCGCGGCGAGCACGATTTCGTACAGTTCGCGCTGCGCCGGAGTGAAACGGCCGCTAGCGGGGAACGTGCGCGTGATGTCGGATGCGTAGCCGTCCAGTTCGCACGCGGCGTCGATGAGAATCAGGTCGCCGTCGCGCGCGATCGCGTTGCCAGCCGGATAGTGCAGCACGCAGGCGTTCGCGCCCGCCGCGACGATCGATCCATACGCCGGCGACTGCGCGCCGTGGCGGCGGAACGTGTACAGCAATTCGGCTTCGATTTCGTACTCGCGCATGCCCGGGCGGCACGCGCGCATCGCGCGACGGTGCGCTTCGGCGGAGATCGATGCCGCGCGGCGCATGATCGAGATTTCGTGCGCGTCTTTCACGAGCCGCATCTCGTCGAGAACCGGCAGCAGGTTCTCCGCGCGGGCGGGAACGCGCACGCCGGTGCGGCTTTGCGCGCGCACGGCGGCGAGCCAGGCGCGCACCCGGGCATCCAGTTCCGCCGATGTGCCGAGCGCGTAGTGAAGCGCGGGCTTGTCGGCGATCATGCGCGGCATCTCTTGGTCGATCGAATCGATGGCAAACGCGGCGTCGAAGCCGAAAGCGTCGCGCGCGGCGTCGGGGCCGAAGCGGAAGCCTTCCCAGGTTTCGCGCTCCGCGTTCTTCTCGCGACAAAAAAGGATCGACACGGGCTCGCCATCCTGCGCGCTCGCGTTCAGCACGAGCGTCGCTTCGGGTTCGTTGAAGCCCGTCAGATAGTAGAAGTAGCTGTCGTGACGGAAAGGGTAGTCCGTGTCGCGGTTGCGCATGACTTCCGGCGCGGTCGGCACGATGGCGACGCCGCCGCCGCGTGCACGCAACGCGGCGAGCACGCGCTCGCGACGCGCACGGAAAATGTCGACGGCGATGGGGCTGGCGAGTTCGGTCGATGAGTTCATGCGCCGATTGTAGCGCCGGCTTCACGATGCGCGCACTCGGCCATTCGACATAGGCCAAAACGACGGCGACGCGTGAATTTGCCTATGCCATTCGGCCTAGTGGCGCGGCGAGTGACCGCGCCGCATACTCATTCGCCAGCGGGACGATTGCGCACGCTGCCCGCGATCAGATCGAAGCGAAACAGGCGGCATTCCAGCGCGCCGTTGAAAAGCGGCGTTTTCGTCGATTCGCGCAGCCGCAGCAAGCCCGGCAACTTGCGGTCGGACGTGAGCACGTAGGCGCGCCATCCCGGAAAGCGCTGTTTGAGCGCGTTGCCGAAGGAGACGAAGAACTCGGTGTCGGCCGGATCGGGTTGCGCGCGGGCGAAGGCGTCCTCGTCTTCGCGGCGGGAGCGCGCCGTATCGCGAATTTCGCCGCGCGGGCCGCGTCCGCGCACTTCGATACGCTCGCCGTACGGCGGATTCGCGATCAGAATGCCGGGCGCGTCGGTCGGCGGGACCATATTGCGGGCATCGACTTGCTTGAGCGAAAGGTCGGTGATGCCCGCGCGGGTCAGGTTCGCGCGCGCTTTTTCGAGCATATCGCCGGAAATGTCGCTGCCGAAGATGCTCAACTCGGCTTGCGACGCACGCGCGGCGCGGCGTTGTTCGAGCGCGGCCGTCTTGAGCTTCTGCCACATGCCGGGATGGAACGGCTTCAGCTTTTCGAAGCCGAAGCGCCGATCGTTGCCCGGCGCGATGTTGAGCGCCGTTTGTGCGGCTTCGGCGAGGAAGGTGCCGCTGCCGCACATCGGGTCGAAGAGCGGCGTGCCGGGCGTCCATCCGGTCAGGCGCAGAATGCCCGCGGCGAGATTCTCGCGCAGCGGCGCGGCGCCCTTGTCCAGGCGCCAGCCGCGTTTGAAGAGCGGCTCGCCGGAGGTATCGAGATAGAGCGTGCACTCGTTCAGCGTGAGGAACGCGAACACGCGGACGTCGGGCTGGGCGGTGTCGATGCTCGGGCGCGCGCCGGCCACGTCGCGCAGGCGATCGCAGACGGCGTCCTTCACGCGCAGCGTCGTGAATTCGAGGCTTTTCACCGGCGATTTGATTGCGGTGAGATCGACGCGCATCGTCTGGCTGGGCGTGAACCATTGCTCCCAGCGCTGACGATGCGTG
Organism: Caballeronia sp. AZ7_KS35; assembly: GCF_023631045.1. Lineage (NCBI taxonomy): Bacteria > Pseudomonadati > Pseudomonadota > Betaproteobacteria > Burkholderiales > Burkholderiaceae > Caballeronia > Caballeronia sp. AZ7_KS35. Next base: position 583,786 of record NZ_JALQDV010000001.1, read on the forward strand.
AGTTCGTAGATGTCTTGCTCGTTGCGATAGGGGCCTTGCGCGACTTTGAGAAGCACGCGGCTCGCGATGCGCGAATGCAGATTCGCCGCCATGCCCGCGACCCAGCCGCCCCGAAAGTGCACGCCGCCGGGCACTTGCGTGCCGACGATCAGCGATCCGCCGCCGGAAAGGGGCGCGTCGGCCACGTGCCTTTCCCCGATCTCCGCCAACTCGGCGGCAAGCGGTGCTTCGAGACCGCGCGGGCAGGGGACGAACCAGTCGAAGAGGGGGGAGGCCATGTGGTGCTTTTTCGGACGTGTAAAGGCGGTATTGTACGCGGGGTGTTACAGCTGGCATGCGGTGCGGTTTCGTTGCCGGAAAAAGAAAGCGCCAGCTTCCTCGAATGCGGAAGCTGGCGCGATCGGTTCGGGGGATTCGAACCGGCTTGGCGCCTAATCCACCGCCTTCATCATCTCCTCGACCACCTTCTTCGCGTCCCCGAACACCATCATCGTCTTGTCCATATAGAACAGTTCGTTGTCGAGGCCGGCGTAACCTGCCGCCATCGACCGTTTGTTCACGATGATCGTCCGAGCCTTGTACGCTTCGAGAATCGGCATCCCCGCGATCGGCGATTTCGGATCGGTCTTCGCGGCCGGGTTGACGACGTCGTTCGCGCCGAGCACGAGCACCACGTCCGTCTGACCGAACTCGCTATTGATGTCCTCCATCTCCTGAACCATCTCGTACGGCACTTCGGCTTCCGCCAGCAGCACGTTCATGTGCCCCGGCATCCGCCCCGCGACGGGGTGAATCGCGTACCGCACATCGATGCCTTTCTCGACCAGCTTGTCGGTCAGCTCCTTCAACGCGTGCTGCGCGCGCGCGACCGCGAGGCCGTAACCCGGCACGATCACCACGCTTTCCGCGTTGCCGAGCATGAACGCGGCGTCATCGGCGGAACCGGATTTGACGGGGCGCTGCTCCGTCGATCCGCCCGCCGCCGCACCGCCCGCCTCGCCGCCGAAGCCGCCGAGAATCACGTTGAAGAACGAGCGGTTCATTGCCTTGCACATGATGTACGACAGAATCGCACCCGACGAGCCGACGAGCGAACCCGCGATGATCAGCATCGGATTGTTCAGCGAGAAGCCGATGCCCGCCGCCGCCCAGCCCGAGTACGAGTTCAGCATCGACACGACCACGGGCATGTCCGCGCCGCCGATCGGAATGATGATGAGCACGCCCAGCGCGAACGCGATGATCGTCATGATGATGAACGGCAGCCACGATTCGGTGAGCATGAAGATCACGCCGAAGCCGATCATCGCGATGGCGAGCAGCAGGTTGATCAGATGCTGTCCCGAGTACGTGACCGGCGCGCCCTGAAAGAGCCGGAACTTGTACTTGCCCGAGAGCTTCCCGAACGCGATGACCGAGCCCGAGAACGTGATCGCGCCGACAAACGTGCCGATGAACAACTCGACCCGATTGCCATACGGAATCGGCTCGCCGAGCGGTGCGAGCCCGAACGCGGCGGGCTCCGCCACGACACCATAGGCGATGCAGACAGCCGCGAGACCGATCAGCGAATGCATCGCCGCGACGAGCTCGGGCATCTTCGTCATCTCGACTTTTGCCGCGATGTACGCGCCCGCGCCGCCGCCGATGATCAGCGCGACGAACAGCAGCGACAGCCCGAGCGCGAGATTCGCTTCGAGAAACGCGGCCTGCTTCACGATCAGCGCGAGCGTGGTGAGAATGGCGATCGCCATGCCCGCCATGCCGAACGTATTGCCGATGCGCGCGGTCTTCGGATTCGACAAGCCCTTCAACGCCTGAATGAAGCACACCGAGGCGATGAGATACAGGAGAGTAACGACGTTAAGGCTCATTTACGCGCCCTCCTTGCTCGTGATCTTCTTGGGCTCTTTCTTCTTGAACATCTCGAGCATTCGCCGTGTGACGAGAAAGCCGCCGAACACGTTCACGGCCGCGAGCAGCACCGCGAGCGTGCCGAAGAACTTGCCCGCCGCGCCGACCGTCAGGCCGACAGCCAGCATCGCGCCGACGATGACGATCGCCGAAATCGCGTTGGTCACGGCCATGAGCGGCGTATGCAGCGCTGGCGTGACGTTCCACACGACGTGGTAGCCGACGTAAATGGCCAGCACGAAGATGATGAGGTTGATCACCGTGTGATTGATGACATCCATGTGCGTCTCCGTTCAGGCCGTGGCGCGGGCGAGTTGTCCGTCGCGGCACTGGAGCGTGGCCGCGACGATATCGTCCGCGAGATCGATGTTGAGCGTGCCTTCCTTCGTGATGATCAGCTTCAGGAAGTCGAGAAGATTGCGGGCGTAGAGCGCGGAGGCATCGGCGCCGACCATCGAAGCGAGATTCGTGTGGCCGACGATATGCACGCCGTGCTTCATCACCACCGTGTCGACTTCGGTGAGCGGACAGTTGCCGCCTTTCCTGCCCTCGAACTCGGGACCGCGTCCGGCGGCGAGATCGACGATCACGGAGCCCGGCTTCATGTGCTTCACCGTTTCGACAGAAATCAGCGTCGGCGCGGGGCGGCCGGGAATCAGCGCCGTCGAGATGACAATGTCCGCCGCCTTCGCACGTTCGTGCACCTGCGCCGATTGCCGCGCGAGCCAGCTCGGCGGCATCGGGCGCGCGTAGCCGCCCACGCCTTCCGCCGCTTCCCGTTCCTCATCGGTTTCAAACGGCACGTCGACGAACTTCGCGCCGAGCGATTCGATCTGCTCCTTCACCGCCGGACGCACATCGGATGCTTCGACGACCGCGCCCAGACGCTTGGCCGTCGCGATTGCCTGCAAGCCCGCGACGCCTGCGCCGAGCACGAGCACGCGCGCCGCTTTCACGGTGCCGGCGGCGGTCATCAGCATCGGCATGAAGCGCTGGTAATACTGGCAGGCCATCAGCACGGCCTTGTATCCGGCGATGTTCGCCTGCGAAGACAGCACGTCGAGACTCTGCGCGCGCGTCGTGCGTGGCGCGGCTTCGAGCGCGAACGCAGTGACGCCCGCCGACGCGAGCCGCGCGGTGTTCTCTGTATTGAAAGGATCGAGCATGCCGATGAGCACGGCGCCCGGCTTGAGCATCGCCAGTTCGCTTTCGCTCGGCGATTGCACCTTGAGGACGATCTCGGCGGAAAAGGCCGTGGCGGCATCGACGAGATCCGCGCCTGCTTGCGCGAACGCATCGTCGATATAGCTTGCCGGCAAGCCCGCGCCGCTCTGGACAGAAACACGATGTCCTTGCGTGACGAGCTTTTTGACCGTTTCGGGCGTGGCGGCGACGCGCGCCTCGTTCGCCCGCGTTTCAGCAGGCACTCCAATGTGCATCTTGTAATCCTCCTGTCTTTGTTGCCTTTTTCGCCCGGGCAAGGCTTAGGAAGGCTTAAGGCTGAGTTTTATTTCAAATGCTGGAACTGACGGCTATCTCAACTGTAACCGAAGATTGCACGCGCAAGAATCCGATCCGGCACCCGTTCCGTTTTGCCACAGTCAGCGCTTTCCCTTAGTCCGCGTGCGCGAGATCTGTGCGAGGACGGTAAAATATCTCACCATGAAATCAGACACTTGGGCCCCCCACGTTACGGTGGCTGCCATCATCGAAAAGGATGGTCGTTTCCTCGTCATCGAGGAGCACACGTCGGCAGGGCTGCGAATCAACCAACCGGCCGGTCATCTCGAAGCGGGCGAAACGCTCGTCGATGCCGTGGTCCGCGAGGCGCTCGAAGAAACGGCGCATCGCTTCGAGCCGGAGGCAATCGTCGGCGCGTATATGACGCACTTCGCGCGGCCGGGGCGCGACGTCACGTATTTGCGTTTCACGTTTTGCGGCAAGTCGCTCGGCGAAGAAGCAGGCCGCGCGCTCGACGAAGGCATCGTGCGCGCGATGTGGCTCAGCGCGGACGAATTGCGCGCATCGGTCGACCGGCATCGGACGCCGCTCGTGATGAAGTGTGTCGACGATTATTTATCCGGGCGGCGCGTCCCGCTCGATTTCATCCATACGCATTCGGTCGCGCCGGTGGTGCGGGCGTGATATCCCTATGAGCAAGAAACGAGTAGTGGTGGGCATGTCGGGCGGCGTGGATTCGTCCGTAACGGCATGGCTTCTGAAGGAACAGGGCTACGACGTCGTCGGCCTTTTCATGAAGAACTGGGAAGACGACGACGACGGCGAATACTGTTCGACCCGTCAGGACTGGATCGACGTCGTTTCCGTCGCGGATTTGATCGGCATCGACGTCGAAGCGGTCAACTTCGCCGCCGAATACAAGGACCGCGTGTTCGCCGAGTTTCTGCGCGAATATTCGGCCGGCCGCACGCCCAATCCGGACGTGCTTTGCAACGCCGAAATCAAGTTCAAGGCGTTCCTCGATCACGCGATGTCGCTCGGCGCGGAAACCATCGCGACGGGACATTACGCGCGCGTGCGCGAGCGCGATGGACTTTTCCAGTTGCTCAAGGCAACGGATTCGACGAAGGATCAGTCGTACTTTCTGCATCGATTGAATCAGGCGCAACTGTCGAAGACGCTCTTTCCGCTCGGCGAAATCCCGAAGACGAAAGTGCGCGAGATCGCCGCGCAAATCGGCCTGCCGAACGCCAAAAAGAAGGATTCGACCGGCATCTGCTTCATCGGTGAGCGGCCGTTCCGCGAATTCCTGAACCGCTATCTGCCGACAAAGCCCGGCCCCATGAAGACGGCCGAAGGCAAGATCGTCGGCGAGCATATCGGGCTTGCGTTCTACACATTCGGGCAGAGAAAGGGCATCGGCATCGGCGGCGCGAAAGACGGCAGCGGCGAACCGTGGTTCGTCGCGGGCAAGGACATGGCGTCGAACACGCTCTATGTCGTGCAGGGGCACGATCATCCGTGGCTGCTGTCGCCGACGCTCGTGGCCGGAAACACGAGCTGGGTCGCGGGTTTCGCGCCGAAAGAGGGCGCGGCGTGCGGCGCGAAGACGCGCTATCGGCAGCAGGATGCGGCGTGCCGCTTCGCCAACGCGGACGATGGCCGTTTCGCGCTTCATTTCGACGACGCACAGTGGGCCGTGACGCCGGGACAATCCGCCGTGCTGTATCAGGAAGACGTGTGTCTGGGTGGCGGAATCATCGAACACGCGGCGGCTGGGCACGAGTCGCCGCAAGTTGCGGCGCTCGCTGCGGCGCGTTGAGCATCTCCGGCGGCAAACGAGCGATCAGCTCCGACTTCGGTCGGGGCTTTTTTCTATCGATCCGATAAAAATTTTTTTGAAACAGTCGCTTGATCGTCTATCTAGTAGTAGATAATTAACGCACACCGAATGCAGGGACAATTGCAGAGATACGCGAAATGGACAAGAACACGGTACGCGACGCTTTACTGGATCACGCTCAGACGCTGTTGATGACACGCGGCTATAACGGCTTCAGTTTTCGCGATTTGTCCGAACTGGTCGGCGTGAAAACGTCGAGCATTCACTATTATTTCCCGACCAAGGAAGATCTCGCGCTCGAAGCGGTGAATGCGTATAGCGCCGACGTGATGTCGACGATCTACGCGATCGACAGCTCCGCCCCGGCCGACAAGAAACTCGACCGCTATACGAAGCTATTTGGAAGGATCATCGGCGACGGCAATCAGATCTGTCTGTGCGGCATGCTTGCGTCGGATATCGAGTCGCTGCCGGAGAAAGTACGGCACGCGGTGCAATCGTTCTACAAGGCGAATGAAACCTGGCTGGCGAAAGTTCTGGCCGAAGGCGAAGCGCAAGACACGCTCGACGCTGGCGGAAAGCCTGAAGCGGCGGCACGCACCTTGTATGCGGCGTTTCAGGGGAGTTTGCTTGCATGCCGCCTGTTTCAGACGCGGTCGCGGCTTGAAGAGGTCGCAGACGCATTTCGGCGGTAGATAAGCCTGTGGATAACCTTGTGAAAAACCCCTGAACTGGGCGTTGATTATCTACCGTTGAGTAGATAGATTTTGGCGGAATAGAGCATTTCTCTGACCCGATTCGTCGTTCGAACCATGTCGCCGCACGCGGACCGATGGTTTCTGGAAGAAAAGGGGTTTGGGAGAGAATCGGTCGATCGCGCCCTTCGCCGGTGATCTATCTAGCAGTAGATAATCTTCGATCCCACTTTGCGCTTCCGAGTGCGCCGGAAGCTCCCGCCGCGCGCGGGAGCTTGGTCCAAGAAAGGAATCAGACCGGCGCGGTATCCACGAACGACTGACGCTGCGAAATACGCGCGTAATACTTGTCGAGATTCGGATGTGCGTCGCGCCAGTTCAGATCGGGCATACGGAAATCGAGATAGCCCAGTGCGCAGCCGCAGGCGATATCCGAAAGCGTGAAGCGATTCGCCGAGCACCATTGCTTCGAGCCGATGCCGCGCGCCATCGCGCGCAAGCCGTCTTCGATCTTGTGACGTTGCCGCGCGATCCATTTGTCGCTGCGATGTTCCTCTTCGCGCAACACGCCTTCGAGACGGATCAGCACGGCGGCGTCGAGCATGCCGTCGGCGAGCGCTTCCCAGCAGCGCACTTCGGTGCGCTCGCGCCGCTCCTGCGGCAGCAGCTTGCCGACCGGCGTGAGCGTGTCCACGAACTCGCAGATGACGCGCGAATCGAATACCGCTTCGCCGTCGTCGAGAATGAGGCACGGCACTTTACCGAGCGGGTTGTAGTCGTGGATCTTCGAATCGGATGCCCAGACGTCTTCGAGCACCAGTTCGCAGTCGATCTTCTTTTCCGCCATGACGATCCGCACCTTGCGGACGAATGGGCTGGGGTGCGAACCGATCAGTTTCATCATCTAATTTTCACGTTGATTCGAAATGCGGGCGTCGACGATCTTAACCGGCGCGCGCGAACCATCGGCGAATTAGAGATAGCGGCGGCCGACAATGTCGCCTGCCGACAACATGAAGCGCACCCGGCGCGCGCCGGGCGTCATGGATCACTGCGCGCTGGCAGTGGTTGCTGCGCCCATTGGCGGACACGGCAGCACCGGCGCCGCGGCGGGTTTGGAACTGGCGCCGCTCTTGCCCTTCGCGGATGCCGAAGGCGCGCTCGCCGTCGCGTGCGGCAAGGAACCGAGGCTGCGCACACCTGCGGAGATCGCGGCGGCCAGTTCGTCGACCGCCTTGCGATGGCCGTCGACGAGCGCGTCGTAACCGGAGCCGACGCGTTCCTGCGCGAGCGTCCGGCATGTCAGCACCGTATCGGATCCGGCGGCGCGCACGCTCCACACGGCGTCGATCACCGCTTGCGCGCCCGGCCACGATTCGAAGCGCTGCACGTTCACCTTCACGCGATATACCGGCACCGATTCCGGATGCGGCGTGCCGTAGACGTCGATCGCACCGAGCTGCTGCGTGAGATCGGCGGAGAGTGCGCGCCGCACTTCGTCGCCCGGCAGCGATGCCCAGCGCTCCTCTTCGAGCACGCGCACCTGCGCGGGACTCGTCTGCACCACCAACTGATTCTTCGCGACCTGCTGCGGCATGTCGACGGGCGCAAGCTCGAAATAGAACGAAGCCTGCGTCGACGGCACGGGCCGCGCGTCGCCGCCGCCGAGCGTGTAGAAACGGCTCGTCGGCGAGGCGCAGGCAGCGAGCATCGCCGCTGCGCTCAGAGTCAACATCAACGAGCCGAACTTCATGGTTTATCTCCCGATTTTCCGCGCAAGAGCGATTCCGGATGGCGCTCCAGATAATCCGCGAGCGAGTTGAGCGATTGCAGCGTGCGCGTGAGTTCCTGCAGCGCCTGATGCACGTCCGACTGAAGCGGCGAATCCGACTGCAACGTCGATTGCGCCTGACCGAACGTCTGCTTGGCCTGCGTGAGCGTGTCGCGCATTTCCGGCAGGACTTCCTTGTCCATCCTGTCGAAGAGCGCGTTGGCGTTCTTGAGCGAGCCGTTCAGATTCGTGCCGATCTCGTCGAACGGAATCTTGTCGATCTTGCGCGCGATGTCGGCGATCTGCAGCTGCAGCTCGTCGAGCGTGTTCGGCACGGTCGGCAGTTCGATCGGATCGTTGCCAACGCTGACCTTCGCGGGCGGCGCTTTCGGGAAGAAGTCGAGCGCGACATACAACTGGCTCGTCAGCAGGTTGCCGGTGCGCAACTGTCCGCGCAGCCCGCGCTTCACGAGCAGTTGCAGCATGTCCTGGCTCGCCACCGAACCTTGCTCCGGCAGCGCCTGACGCGCGCGCTTGCCGAGGCGATCCGGGTAGAGGTCGATCGTGACCGGCATCATGAACGAATGAGACTTCTGATCGTATTGCACGCCGATCCCCGTGACCTGCCCCAGCACGATGCCGCGGAAATCGACCGGCGCGCCGACCGACAGGCCGCGCAGCGACTGATTGAAGTTCATCACGACGTGCACGGCCTCGCCGTCCGGATCGCGCATCGCGTCGGACTGATCGCCGGCCAGACGGAAGGTCGCGTTGTTTTGCGCCTGCGGGCCGGATTGCTGGTTCGGCGGCGTCTGGAACGCGATGCCGCCGAGCACGACCGTCGCGAGCGATTGCGTGTTGAGCGTGAAGCCGCTCGAATCGAGCCGCAGATCGACGCCGCTCGCATGCCACCAGCGCGAGTTGGTGCCGACGTACTGATCGTAAGGCGCGGTGACGAATACCTGCAGCGTGACGCCGGTGCCGTCCTTGTCGAGCGAGAACGCGACGACCTGGCCGACCTGCACGCGCCGGTAATAGACGGGCGAGCCGATATCGAGCGAGCCGAGCGATTCGCCGTGCAGCGTGAAGGTATGGCCTTTCTGATCGCCGGTGACGGCGGGTGGCGTTTCGAGCCCGACGAAATAAGTCTCATCGTCGGTCGACTTGCCCGCATCGACGCCGATATACGCGCCGGACAAAAGCGTCGACAGGCCGGTCACGCCGCTTGCCGCAACGCGCGGACGCACGATCCAGAAGCGCGTGTCCTTGACGGCGAAATCGGTGGCTTCCTTGGTGAGCTGCACGTCGACGAGCACGCGCGCGTGATCCTTCGACAGCGTGATCGTCTTCACCGTGCCGATATCCACGTCCTTGAACTTCACTTTCGTCTTGCCGGGCTCGAGGCCTTCCGCGGAAACGAAGCTGATCGTCACGGTCGGTCCGCGGCTCGACACCGTCTTCACGACGAGAATCACGCCGATCAGCGCCGCGACGAGCGGAATCACCCACACGAGCGAGGGCAGCCAGCGGCTGCGCGGCTCGATCACGGGTTCGGGGAGGTTCGGCGGGAGGCCGCCCTTGTCCCCGTTACCGCTGCCGGCGTTGCTGGCGGGCGGCGCGGGCTGCTTCGGGTCGTTCGGACCTTGGGCACTAGTCATGTTTCTTTCCTGACGGTTCGATGTTGTCCCACATGAGGCGCGGGTCGAATTGCATGGACGCGATCATCGTCAGCACGACCACCGACGCGAACGCGAGCGCGCCCGGACCCGGCGTGATGACGGCGAGCGACTTGAAGCGCACGAGCGCGATGGTGAGCGTGATGACGAAGACGTCGAGCATCGACCAGCGCCCGATGCCCTCGACGATGCGAAAGAGCGTCGTGCGCTGACGCGGCTGCCATGTGGAGCGCCGCTGCACGCTGATGGTAAGAAAGGCGAGCGTGACGAGCTTGAGCATCGGCACGAGAATGCTGGCGATGAAAATCACCGCCGCGAGCGGATAGTCGCCGTCGTTCCAGAAGAGCGCGACACCGCTCATGATGGTGTCGTCCTCGGAACCGAGAATCGACGACGTATGCATGATCGGAAAGAGGTTCGCCGGAATGTAGAGAATCGCCGCGCTGATGAGCAGTGCCCACGTACGCGCGATGCTGTCCGGATGACGCCGGTGCACGACGGCGTCGCAGCGCGTGCAGCGCTGTTTCTCGACGGTGTGCGCGAGCGGCTGCACGAGTCCGCACGCATGACACGACACGACATTCGCGTGCGACGCCGTGATGAACTGCGTTTCGCGCGCCGCTTCGCCGGTTTTCGGATCGATGGAATCGCTCACGATTTTTGCCTCGCCGTGGTTGTGACGCGCTTCGATCCGCGCGGACCGAGCCTTGCCGCGATGTCCCACAACGCGCGCGGATCGAAGCTCACGACGACGGCGAACATGAGCGTCAGCGCGCCGAACGCGAAGAGCGCCGCTTCGGGAATCACGCGCGCGATGCTCACCATCTTCACGAGCGTGACGAGCACGCCGAGCATGAAGACTTCGATCATGCCCCACGGACGCACGAGCTGAATGCCCCGCAGGATTGCGTTGAAGCCAGGCGGCATGTAACCGGAACGCAGCGGAAGCAGCACGTAGAGCAGGGCAACGAGTTCGCACAACGGAAACAGGATGGTCGAGCAGAAGACGAGCACCGCCATGATTTCCATCTGCTCGTTCCACAACGCGACGATCGCGCCGATGAGCGTCGTCTCCGACGTGAGGCCGTTCGCCTCCAGCTCGACGATGGGAAAGCCTTGCGCGATCAGGAACGTGAAGAGCGCGGCGAGCGTCATCGCCGAGATCTTGTCGAGGTTCGACGAGATGCTTCGATAGAGCAGCGATCCGCAGCGAGGGCATTTCGCCGAGGTGCGTCGAGGCAATGCACGTTTATGGAAGAGCGCGTCGCATTCGTGACACGCGATCAGGTCATCGGATTCGTTCGCGTTCATTCGCGTTCATGGTCGAGGCCCGAGGCTTGTCGAGCGTATTGGTCGGGCGCCGCGAGACCGGCTCCGACCGGGCATAGCAAACGGCGGGCCAGCGAGATTGGTAGCAGCATGGTATCAAATGGCGCGGGGCGGGCGAATTTGGACAGAACGCTTCTTTACAAGCGGAATTAAACTGCCTGGCCGCCCGTTAATACATCGATGCCGGAATCGGTCGCGGTTCGCGCCTTCATCGACCGTTGCACGCATGGAATAGTTCGTTGCATGGGCGGCACACGAGGCTCGCCGAGCCGGCTCGAAAGCCCGCAAAGCCGCGTCGGGACTGGGTTTGCCGGTTCGGCGCGGGCCTTTTTGCGCGCGCTGGCAATTCGTTATCGTTGAGGTAGCATGGCGGCCTTGAACACTTGTCGTCAGGCGGCGGCAGGCCGTGCGACATCGAACACTTGGGTGAGAGCAATATGGAAAGCACCGCTGGCATCACGGCGAGCGCGCCGGCGCAACGATACAGCGCCACGGCGATCGGCCTGCACTGGCTGATCGCGTTGTTGATCGTGGGCGGCTTCTGGCTCGGCTGGATCATGACGGACATTCCGGGCTTCACGCCGACGAAGCTCAAATACTTCTCGTGGCACAAGTGGATCGGCGTAACGGTGTTCGCGCTCGCGCTGCTGCGCGTCGTCTGGCGCGCCACGCACCAGGCGCCGTCGATGCCCGATGGCATGCCGCGCTGGCAACAGGGCGCGGCGCATCTCACGCATATTCTGCTTTACGCGCTGATGCTCGTCATTCCCGTGTCGGGTTATCTGTACAGCTCGGCGGCCGGCATTCAGGTCGTGTATCTCGGCGTGCTGCCGCTGCCGACGATCATCGGACCGGACAAGGCGCTGAAGGCGACGCTGCGCATCGTGCACATCGCGTTGAACTACACGTTGCTGTTCTTCGTCGTGATGCACGTTCTGGCTGCGCTGAAGCATCATTTCGTCGATCGCGACGGCCTGCTCGGCCGCATGCTGCCGTTTCTCAGATGAACGCGTGTCATTGTTTCCTCGCCGTTGGCAAGGCGTTTCCCGGCGGCTGATTGTGATCGCGTACTTATGATTTCCAATACCGGTTTGTTCATTCGAACCGTTTGAATAGGGCACACATGAAAGTGAAACTCAACCGTTGGATGGCAGCCGCTGCTTCGTTCGCGATGATCGCGGGCGCGCATGCGCAGGTAGACATGAGCAAGAGCACGGTGACAGCCACGTCGAAGCAGATGAACGTGCCCACCGACGGCAAGTTCAACAAGTTCAGCGCGCAGATTGCGTTCGATCCGGCGAAGCCGACGGCGGGCTCGGCGAACATCACGATCGACACCGGCAGCTACGACCTCGGCGACGACGATTACAACAAGCAGGTGCGCGGCGCGGAATGGTTCGACGCGGGCAAGTATCCGAGCGCGACGTTCGTCTCCAGCGCGATCGCCCCGGCGGGCGGCAACAAGTACAACGTGACCGGCAAGATCACGATCAAGGGCAAGTCGCAGACGGTCACGGTGCCGGTGACGGTCACGCAGCAGGGCGCGACGGAAACCTTCGACGGCGCGCTGCCGATCAAGCGCACCCAGTTCGATGTCGGAACGGGCGAATGGAAAGATACGTCGATCGTCGCGGACGACGTCGTCATCAAGTTTCACATCGTTGCCGCGAAGAAGTGAGCGGCGTTTTTGTCACACACGACGCATAGTCAGCGTATCTGGTTAGTCAGGAGAAGAACTTGAAAAAGCTTTCGATCATTGCCGCGAGCGCGCTCGCATTGGGACTGTCGTTCGGCGCCTCGGTGAGCGCATTCGCCGCCGACACGTACAAGCTCGACCCGAACCACACTTATCCGAGCTTCGAGGCGGACCACTTCGGTGGCGTGTCGACGTGGCGCGGCAAGTTCAACAAGAGCAGCGGTGAAGTCACGCTCGACCGCGCGGCGAAGACCGGCACGGTGAACGTGACGATCGACATCGCTTCGGTCAACACCGGCAATGCGAAGCTGGACGAGCATCTGCAAAAGGCCGAGTTCTTCGACGTCGCGAAGTATCCGACAGCCGAGTACAAGGGCACGTCGATCAAATTCGACGGCGACAAGCCTTCCGAAGTGATCGGCACGTTGACGATGCACGGCGTGACGAAGCCGATGAACCTGAAGATCGAGAGCTTCAAGTGCTTCATGAACCCGATGATGAAGAAGGAAGTGTGCGGCGTCGAAGCGACGGCGACCTTCGATCGCGGCGACTTCGGGATGGATTACGGCAAGTCGTATGGTTTCAGCCTGACGACGGTGCTGCATATTCAGGCTGAGGGCGTGAAGCAGTAACTCGCGCTCCATTGCTGCTTAGAGAAGGCTTCGCGTGTCATGCGCGAAGCCTTTTTTGTGGATCGAGTTTTGGGTTTGGCAACGTCGCCGATCGATTCTCATACGAAAACACCCAGCCGAGCGGACCGACATTCGGTTTTCACTCGCCACACAATATGCACCGCTATATCAGCGAGGTGGAATTGATCGAACTGCTTCAGATCGCGCATCCGAGCACGATTTCGGGGCGGGCCATGATCGCGCTATATGGCAACTATGTTGGCACCCAGAACGTCGCGACGGCGCAGATCCTGTATGCCCGCATGCGGGAGACGGTAAGCGCGGAACATATCAGGGATACGTTGACTGACTGCGGCTTTTCCGCCGCGGTGTCGCAACTGTGCATTTCATTTTGCGAAGATCGATTGCGCGAGGCGGCGCGATGGGCGGAGGCTCCTGAGCGCTTCATCGCCTGAAATGAAAACGGGCCTGTCCGCGAAGACAGGCCCGGTCGTTCTTATCGGCTCGACGTATTTCACGCATCGCTTCGATACTCGGGGAAAGACGTTTCCTCACGAACCCAATGTGCGGACGACAGCGACATCGCATGAGAAAAGTAAATGGTTGTTCTCTCTGTCGACTGCAGGCAGCGGAAACGCGGCATGGTATGGCGCGCTAGAACTTCGTCCGAAAAGACGTGGTTGAACTCGGGATTGCTCAGGTCGGCGGACAGCGCCGTCGCGAACGGCAAGGTGAACGCCATCGAAGCGCTCATTCCGCCCGTGGCGTGAATGTCCTTGAATAAAGCATGCGGTAGGTACTCGTATTTCTCCGAACGGGAAATAAGGATGCCGCAATGTTTTGAGATCCTGAAGTCGTAGCCGCTATCGAGTTCGGTGACGCAGGTTTCGATGTGATTGGTGAGATAGATGTCGTCGTGATCCATCCAGAAAAAATGAGTGCAGTCCTCCTGGATGAGATGATTCAACGGAATCCGATACCAGTCGTTTTGGGGAATGCTCTGGGGCGTGTACATCCATACTACGGGCGCGCCGAGATCCATGACGCACCATGCGTAGTTGTCTCCGGCTCCGTTCTGATGCACGCAAATGATATCCGGGCGTCGCGTTTGGGCGAGCAGTTGCAGGACACAACTCCGTAGCAATTCCGGGCGATTGTAAGTCGGGATGAAAATCCCGATTTTGTTTTTCTGTGAGGACGACATAACGTACGGTTGGAACGGACTGATTTGCTCGGCAGCGCATTGCGTGCGGATTCGAGCCTAGTCGAAGTCGAGGTTGTCTTTTGTTCTTGCGTCGAAATTTGATGAAATTCAGGAGCCGGAAAAGCAAACGGGCCAGTCACGATGACTGGCCCGTTTTGGTTTCAGCTTTCAGTGCGCCGCAACGCTCAAACCTGCGCACCCGCATTCGGATCGTTCGGATCGTACTTGTCTTTCTTGTCCTTCACGAGATCCTCGCGCTTCACGCCGAACCACATCGCGAGCGCCGCCGCGACGAACACCGACGAGTAAATGCCGAACAGAATACCGACGGTCAGCGCCAGCGCGAAGTAATGCAGCGTCGGGCCGCCGAAGAAGAACATCGACAGCACCATCATTTCCGTACAGCCGTGGGTGATGATGGTTCGCGACATCGTGCTCGTGATCGCGTGGTCGATCACTTCCTTCACGCTCATCTTGCGTTGCTTGCGGAACGTTTCGCGGATCCGGTCGAAGATAACCACCGACTCGTTCACCGAATAGCCGAGCACCGCGAGAATCGCCGCCAGAACGGACAGCGAGAACTCCCACTGGAAATAGGCGAAGAAGCCGAGAATGATGACCACGTCGTGCAGGTTCGCGATGATGCCCGCGACCGCGTACTTCCACTCGAAGCGGAACGACAGGTAAATCACGATGCCGATAACCACGCACGCGAGCGCGAGCAGGCCGTTCGTCACGAGTTCCTTGCCGACTTGCGGACCGACGAACTCGACGCGCTGCAGCTTCACGGCAGCGTTGTCGGCCTTGAGCGCGGTCATCACCTGATCGCTCTGCTGCGCGGACGTCAAACCCTGCTTGAGCGGCAGACGGATCAACACGTCCTGCGACGTGCCGAAGTTCTGCACCTGCGCGTCGGGATAGCCGAGCTTCGACATCGACGCGCGCACCGGTTCGAGTTGCGCGGCTTGCGGATACTGCACCTCGACGACCGTGCCGCCGGTGAATTCCACCGACAGATGCAGCCCGCGATGCACGAGGAAAAATACGGCCACGAGGAACGTCACGAGCGAAATCACGTTGAAAATCAACGCGCGCTCCATGAACGGCAAATCGCGGCGAATGCGGAAGAATTCCATTGTCTATTGCTCCGGACTCAGCGGATTCAGCGGGACTCGCCCGGTTTCTGTTGATCGATGCCGGGGCCCGAACGACGGCGCACCGTCGGCTTGCCCGTGCGCGCCGGCGCTTGTTCGGTCTGGCGCGGCGCGGCCACTGCGGTCTTCGTCCTGCCCTTGGCCGTTTTCACGATTTCGTCGACGGGCGATTCATCGCCGCGTTGCGCCGCGAGATAAGCCGCCGCGGCCGCTTCGGCATTCGTGCCTTCCGGACGCCACACCTGACCGATCGCGAGCGACTTCAGCTTCTTCTTGCCGCCGTACCACAGGTTCACGAGGCCGCGCGAGAAGAACACCGCCGAGAACATCGACGTCAGAATGCCGATACAGTGCACCACCGCGAAGCCGCGCACCGGACCCGAACCGAACGCGAGCAGCGCGAGGCCGGCGATCAGCGTCGTGACGTTCGAGTCGAGAATCGTCGCCCACGCGTGCTTGAAGCCTTCCTGAATCGCGGTCTGCGGCGGCGCGCCGTTACGCAGTTCCTCGCGGATACGTTCGTTGATCAGCACGTTCGCGTCGATCGCCATACCGAGCGCGAGCGCGATAGCCGCGATACCCGGCAAGGTCAGCGTCGCCTGAAGCAACGACAGCACGGCGACGAGCAGCAGCAGGTTCACCGACAGCGCCAGCATGGAGAACACGCCGAAGAGCAGGTAGTACGCGATCATGAAGACGGCGATCGCGGCGAAACCGTACGTGACCGAATCGAAGCCCTTCTTGATGTTGTCCGCGCCGAGGCTCGGGCCGACCGTGCGTTCCTCGATGATGTCCATCGGCGCGGCGAGCGAACCCGCGCGCAGGAGCAGCGCGAGATCGGTTGCGGCTTGCGGCGTCGGCTGGCCGGTGATCGAGAAGCGGTCGCCGAGTTCGGACTGAATGGTCGCGACCGTCAGCACTTCGCCCTTGCCCTTTTCGAACAGCACCATCGCCATCGGCTTGCCGATGTTGTCGCGCGACACGGACGACACCGCGCGTCCGCCCGCAGAATCCAGACGGATATTGACCGAAGGTCGTTGATGGTCGTCGAAGCCCGCGGACGCGTCGATGATGCGGTCGCCGGTGAAGATCACCTGCTTGCGCAGCAGCACGATGCGATCGCCCTGCTTGAACGCTTCGTCGCCGGGCGGCACCGCGTCGTTCGGGCCGATATAGGTGTTGACCGGATCCGCGAGACGCGCTTCGAGCGTCGCCGTGCGGCCGATGATGTCCTTCGCCTTCGCCGTGTCCTGCACGCCCGGCAGCTCGACCACGATGCGGTCGGAGCCTTGCTGCTGGATCACCGGCTCCGCGACGCCGAGTTCGTTCACGCGGTTATGCAGCGTGGTGATGTTCTGCTTGAGCGCGCTGTCCTCGACGACTTTCTGCGCGGCGGGCGAGAACGTGCCGACGACCTGAAAGCCATCACCGCCCTGGCGCGTCGTCCATTGCAGTTCGGACACGCCCGTCTGGAGCAGCGTGCGCGCGTTGTCCGCGCCCGCCTGATCCGAGAAACTCACGACGACCGATTGCCCGACCCGGTTCACGCCGCCATCGCGGATATTGCGGTCGCGCAGATAGGTGCGCGCATCGGCGGCGTCGGAGTCGAGCTTCTTGTTGAGCGCGCCGGCCATGTCGACCTGCAGCAGGAAGTGCACGCCGCCGCGCAGATCGAGACCGAGGTACATCGGCAGTGCGTGCAGGGCCGTCAGCCAGCGCGGCGAGGCGCTCTGCAGATTCAGCGCGACGATGTACTGCGGATCGCTCGGATCGGTGTTCAGCGCCTTCGAAAGCAGATCCTTCACATGCAGCTGCGTGTCCGTGTCTTTCAGACGCACGCGGATGTTCGCGTTCAGCTGCGAATTGTCGAAGGTGACTTCGTCGGCCTTGATGTTGCTCGCGGCGAGCGCGGCTTCGACGTTCGAAAGCGTGGTCGAGTCGAGCTTGACCGTCGCCTTGCCGCTCGATACCTGAACTGCGGGCGCTTCGCCGAAGAAGTTGGGGAGCGTGTACACGAGGCCGATGACGAGCGCCACCAGCATCACGACATACTTCCAGAGGGGATAACGATTCATGGGAATGGCCGACCGGAACGTTGGCTTCGGAGGAGAGGGCGTCCGGCGATATGCGCGACGAGCCGGTCTGAAGACCCGGATGGCTCGGTGAGCGAGGCCGCGCCGGACGCGGTGGAACGAGTGGCCTTACAGCGACTTGATCGTGCCCTTCGGGAGAATGGTCGTCACTGCCGCCTTCTGGATGGTGATTTCCGTGCCTTCGGCGATTTCCACGCCGACGTAGGCGTCCGTCACCTTCGTGATCTTGCCGACGATGCCGCCATTCGTCACCACTTCGTCGCCCTTGGCCATGGCGGCGAGCATGTTGCGATGCTCCTTCTGACGCTTCATCTGCGGACGGATCATGATGAAGTACAGCACCGCGAACATCAGGATCAGCGGCAGGAAGCTCATCAGGCTCGATTCCGCGCCACCGGTTGCGCCTTGTGCAAAGGCATTGGAAATGAACGACACGTTGGTCTCTCCGTTGTTACATCGAAATAATTGACTGGAAGTCAGCCCGGCATTCTACCACCCGCACCTGCCCGAAAATGCCCGAATGCGCTTTGCCATCAAGCCGTTACGGACGTTTCGCGGGCCTTATCGCAAGCAGTAGAAAGCATATTGTAAAGCTTGGCGCAACGAAGCCGCGCGTTTTCAATCCACGCCGCGCGCGCGATTCTCCGCGAACGTCTTGCGAAACGCCTCGAACGTATGATTTTCGATCGATTCGCGCACTTCGCCAATGAGTTGCAGGTAATAGTGCAGGTTGTGAATCGTGTTCAATTGCGCGCCGAGAATCTCGCCGACGCGATGCAGATGATGCAGATAGCCGCGCGTGAAGTTCCGGCACGTGTAGCAGCCGCAGGATTCGTCGAGCGGCTTCATCGAGTTCTTGTGCGTCGCGTTCTTGATCTTCAGATCGCCGAAACGCGTGAAGAGCCAGCCGTTGCGCGCGTTGCGCGTGGGCATCACGCAGTCGAACATGTCGACGCCCGCCGCGACGCCCGCGACGAGATCCTCCGGCGTGCCGACGCCCATCAGGTAATGCGGCTTGTCGGCGGGCAGCTTCGGGCCGATGTGATTCAGCACGCGCATCATGTCTTCCTTCGGCTCGCCGACCGACAGCCCGCCGATCGCGAGGCCGTGGAAACCGATGTCCGAGAGGCCCGCGAGCGATTCGTCGCGCAGGTCTTCGAACATGCCGCCCTGCACGATGCCGAAGAGCGCGTTCGGATTGCCTAGCCGGTTGAACTCGTCGATGGAGCGCTTCGCCCAGCGCATCGACATGCGCATGGAATCGGCGGCGTCCTTGTGCGAGGTGGGAATGCCATTGGTCGAGTAGGGCGTGCATTCGTCGAACTGCATGACGATGTCGGAGTTCAGCACCTTCTGAATCTGCATCGATACTTCCGGCGACAGGAAGAGTTTGTCGCCATTGATCGGCGACGCGAACGTGACGCCATCTTCGGTGATCTTGCGCAGATCGCCGAGCGAAAATACCTGGAAGCCGCCGGAGTCAGTCAAGATCGGCCGGTTCCATCCCATGAACTTGTGCAGGCCGCCGTGCGCGCCGATCACTTCGAGACCGGGACGCAGCCACAAATGGAATGTGTTGCCGAGGATGATCTGCGCGCGGATTTCTTCGAGTTCGCGCGGCTGGATTGCCTTGACGGTGCCGTAAGTGCCGACCGGCATGAAGATCGGCGTTTCGACGACGCCGTGATTGAGCGTCAGACGGCCACGGCGCGCCTGGCCATCGGTCGTCAGCAGTTCGAACTTGAGCCCGTTGTCGGGCGGAGTGTGGGTTGCGGTCATTTGAGTTCCTGCCACTGGAAAACAGTCCAGCGCATCGGTTGAGAAAACTAGTCGCGGCGAGTCAGAAGCATTGCGTCGCCGTAGCTGAAGAAACGATACTTTTGCTCGATTGCGTGACGATATGCATCGCGAATCGTATCCATGCCGGCGAACGCGGAGACGAGCATCAGCAGCGTCGACTTCGGCAGATGGAAATTCGTCACGAGCCGGTCGACGACGCGAAACGCGTAGCCCGGCGTGATGAAGATATCGGTTTCGGCCTGCGTCGCCGAGAGCGGGCGGTTCGCTTGCGCCGCGTCGCGCGCGGCGGCTTCGAGCGCGCGCATCGACGTCGTGCCGACCGCGACCACCTTGTTGCCGCGCGCCTTCACCGCCGCGATGCGATCGACGAGCGATTGCGGCAGGTCGTACCACTCGCTATGCATCTTGTGCTCCGCGATGTTCTCGACGCGCACCGGCTGGAACGTGCCCGCGCCGACGTGCAGCGTCAGCGTCGCGCGCTCGAGGCCGCGTTTTTCGAGTTCGGCGAACAGCGCGTCGTCGAAGTGCAGGCCGGCGGTCGGCGCGGCGACCGCGCCCGGATTTGCCGCATAAACGGTCTGATAGCGCGTTTCGTCGTAGGCGTCGGCGTCGTGCTCGATGTACGGCGGCAGCGGCAAGCGCCCGTATTGCTCGATGAGCGTCAGGCATTCGGCAGGGAAGTGCAGCGTGTAGAACGGCTCGACGCGTTCGCCGACGGTCACGTCGAACGCATCCGCGAGGCGGATCGTCGTGCCTTCGGCCGGGCTCTTGCTCGCGCGGATCTGCGCGAGCGCCGTGGTCGCGCCGGTCAGCCGCTCGACCAGCACCTCGACGCGCCCGCCGCTGGCCTTCTGGCCTGGAAAGCGCGCCTTCAGGACTTTGGTATCGTTGAACACCAGCAGATCGCCGGGTGCGAGCAGGTTCGGCAGCTCGGAGAATCGGCGGTCGACGAGCGCGCCATCGGACACCTCGAGCAGACGGCTCGCGCTGCGCTCGGCGAGCGCGTTCTGCGCGATCAGCTCGGGCGGCAGATTAAAATCGAAATCGGAAAGCGTGAACATGGCTTGAACGTAGCGCGAACGGGCGCGAACGAAGTGCAATCGCGCCGAACAAACCTCATATTGTACTTGCGAAGAGAGTCAATGCCCTTGTCCGACCGCCGCGCCGCCGCCACGACCGATCCGCTGACCCTGGAGGAAAGGGACGCGCCGCGTGCCGCCGCGCCGGCGAAAAAGAAGGCGAAAGCGGACGAAAAGCCGAAAACCGTCGTCAAGACGGCGGACAAGCTCGCCAAGCTCGGCCTGAAATCCGACATCGATCTCGTCCTTCATCTGCCAATGCGCTATGAGGACGAAACGCAGATCACGCCCATCGGCGAGCTGATTCCGGGCGACATCGCGCAGACCGAAGGCGTCGTTTTCGACAACGAGATCGCGTATCGGCCGCGCCGTCAGTTGCTCGTGAAAATCCACGACGATTCCGGCGACGAACTCACGCTGCGCTTTCTCAACTTCTACGGCTCGCAGGTCAAGCAAATGGCGATCGGCGTGCGTCTGCGCGTACGCGGCGATGTGCGCGGCGGCTTTTTCGGGCTGGAGATGGTGCATCCGGCGGTACGTCCCGTCGATGACGACACGCCGCTGCCGCAAGCGCTGACGCCGGTTTATCCGTCGACGGCTGGAATTTCGCAGGCGTATTTGCGCAAGGCGATCGACAACGCGATCACGCGGGTCGATCTGCCCGAACTGCTGCCGGCGCCGATCGCGAAGGCGCATTTGCAGCCGCTCAACGTGCCCGGTCTGCTCGACGCCGTGAAGACGCTCCATCATCCGCGCGCCGATTCCGACGAAACCGCGCTGATCGACGGCACGCATCCGGCGTGGACGCGCATCAAGTTCGAGGAACTGCTCGCGCAGCAGTTGTCGCTCAAGCGCGCGCACGAAGAGCGCCGCACGCGCGCCGCGCCCGCGATGCCGCGCCGTGCGCCGGACGACGACGCGTCGCTCGTCGTGCGTCTGTTGCGCGCGCTGCCGTTCGCGCTGACTGGCGCGCAGCAGCGCGTGGTCGCGGAAATCGCGGGCGAACTGACGCTCGCGCATCCGATGCAGCGTCTGCTTCAGGGCGATGTCGGCAGCGGCAAGACGATCGTCGCGGCACTCGCGGCGGCGCAGGCCGTCGACGCGGGTTATCAGGCCGCGCTCATGGCGCCGACCGAAATTCTCGCGGAGCAGCACGCGCGCAAGCTGCGCGGCTGGCTAGAGCCGCTCGGGGTCACGGTCGCGTGGCTCGCGGGCAGTCTCAAGGCGAAGGACAAGCGTTCCGCGCTCGAAGCAGCGGCGCTCGGCACGGCGAAACTCGTCATCGGCACGCACGCGATCATTCAGGACGCGGTCGAATTCGCGCGCCTCGGGCTCGTGATCGTCGACGAGCAGCATCGCTTCGGCGTCGCGCAGCGGCTCGCGTTGCGCGCGAAGGCGCTGAACGCGGCTGACGGAAAAGCCGATTTCCAGCCGCATCAACTGATGATGTCCGCGACGCCGATCCCGCGCACGCTCGCCATGACGTACTACGCCGATCTCGATGTCTCGACCATCGACGAACTGCCGCCCGGCCGCACGCCGATTCTCACCAAAGTAGTGTCCGACGGACGGCGCGACGAGATCATCGGCCGCGTGCGCGAGGCGGCGCTGACCGGAAGGCAAGTGTATTGGGTCTGTCCGCTGATCGAAGAAAGCGAGACACTTCAGCTTCAGACGGCCGTTGAAACTTACGAGACGCTCGTCGCCGCGCTGCCGGAACTGCGCGTCGGGCTGGTTCATGGCCGGCTCGCACCCGCCGAAAAAGCCGCCGTGATGGACGCGTTCTCGCGCAACGAAGTGCAATTGCTCGTCGCGACGACGGTGATCGAAGTCGGCGTGGACGTGCCGAACGCATCGCTGATGGTGATCGAGCATGCCGAGCGCTTCGGCCTCGCGCAGTTGCATCAGTTGCGCGGACGCGTGGGGCGGGGCAGCGCGGCGTCCATCTGCGTGCTGATGTACTCGAATCCGTTGTCGCAGACGGCGCGTGCGCGGCTGCAAACGATGCGCGAAACGACCGATGGCTTCGAGATCGCCCGGCGCGACCTGGAAATTCGCGGTCCCGGCGAGTTTCTCGGCGCGCGGCAATCGGGCGAAGCGATGCTGCGATTCGCGAGTCTTGAAAACGACGGCTGGCTGATCGAACCGGCGCGCGCCGCCGCCGATCAGATGCTTGCGCAGTTTCCCGACGCCGTCACGCGCCATCTGGCGCGCTGGCTCGGCGCGCGGGAGCACTATTTGAAGGCTTGACTGAACTCGCGCGGGCCATGTCGGTCCCTATTTAACCTGCGCGGACCGGCGAATCGGCAAAAGTTGTCGAACGGCAGCCGGCGGGTGTATAACTCAAACCTATCGAATCAATGTATTTCATTGGCCTCCAATGACCCTCACCGAATTGAAGTACATCGTCGCGGTCGCGCGTGAACGGCATTTCGGCCGCGCGGCCGAGGCGTGCTTCGTCAGCCAGCCGACCTTGTCGGTGGCAATCAAGAAGCTCGAAGACGAACTGAACGTGCAGATCTTCGAGCGCGGCACGAGCGAAGTCAGCGTAACGCCGATCGGCGAGCAGATCGTGACGCAGGCGCAGCGCGTGCTCGAACAGACGCTCGCCATCAAGGAAATCGCCAAGCAGGGCAAGGATCCGCTCGTCGGACCGCTGCGTCTGGGCGTGATCTATACGATCGGACCGTACCTTCTGCCGACGCTCGTCAAGCAGATGATCAAGTCCGTTCCGCAGATGCCGCTCATGCTCCAGGAGAACTACACGCTCAAACTGATCGAGCTTCTGAAGCAAGGCGAAATCGATGTCGCGATCATGGCGCTGCCGTTCCCTGAAACCGGCCTGATGGTGCGCGCGCTCTACGACGAGCCGTTCGTCGTCGCGATGCCGTCGGGGCACGCGTGGGAGAACCGTGCGAAGATCGATCCGGACGATCTCAAGCAGGAAACCATGCTGCTGCTCGGCAGCGGCCATTGCTTCCGCGATCACGTCCTCGGCGTGTGCCCGGAACTGATGCGCTTCTCGCAGAACGCGGACGGCATCCAGAAGACGTTCGAAGGCTCGTCGCTGGAAACGATCCGCCATATGGTCGCGAGCGGCGTCGGCATTACCGTGTTGCCGCGCATGTCGGTGAGCGAGGTGAAGCCGCACGCGGCGGGCATCGATTCGGGTCTGCTCAGCTACGTACCGTTCGACGAACCCGTGCCGGACCGGCGCGTCGTGCTCGCGTGGCGCAAGAGTTTCACGCGCATGCCCGCGATCGACGCCATCTGCGACGCAATCGCCAATTGCGATCTGCCGGGCGTGAAAAAGCTCGATATGCCGGTCGCCGTGAACTGACTCGGCTGTCCCCACGAAACGCCGCGCTCTGGCAACGGAGCGCGGCGTTTTCTTTTTTGCGGTAGCGCGCGCAAGCGAAACCGGCACTTCGCTTGATCTATCGCATATATAAATTTAATCGAATTATAAAAACCGATAGCTTGCGTTACGATCCTTCTCAGGCGACGACACAGAGAGGATTTCATGACCGCCGCGACCTTCTTCGACCGCTGGAGTGACCTTCGCCAGATGGCGGTCTCGATCCTCGCCGATTTCGCAAGCGCCGCATGACGCGCGGCCGATCCGCATTCATCTCACGCCGAACCTCAAAAACAGGAGCATCACGATGACGACTCAACGACTCACGACCGCAGCAGGCGCACCCGTCGGCGACAACCAGAACTCGCAGACCGCAGGTCCGCGCGGCCCGGTCACGCTGCAAGACTTCTGGCTCGTCGAAAAGCTCGCGCACTTCGACCGCGAAGTGATTCCCGAGCGCCGCGTGCACGCGAAGGGCTCGGGCGCTTTCGGCACGTTCCGCGTCACCCACGATATCTCGCGCTACACGAAGGCGAAGCTGTTCGCCGACATCGGTAAGGAAACGCCGATCTTCATGCGCTTTTCCACGGTCGCGGGCGAGCGCGGCGCCGCGGACGCCGAACGCGACGTGCGCGGCTTCTCGATCAAGTTCTACACGGAAGAGGGCAACTGGGACGTCGTCGGCAACAACACGCCGGTGTTTTTCATCCGCGATCCGCTGAAGTTTCCCGACTTCATCCACACGCAAAAGCGCGATCCGTACACGAATATGCGCAGCAATGTCGCGGCGTGGGACTTCTGGTCGCGTCATCCGGAATCGCTGCATCAGGTGACGATTCTCATGAGCGACCGCGGCATCCCGAAGAACTACCGTCAAATGCACGGCTTCGGATCGCACACGTTATCGTTCATCAATGCCGACGGTGAGCGCTTCTATGTGAAGTTCCATTTCAAGTCGCAGCAGCCGCTCGAGAACTATACCGACG
Source organism: Caballeronia sp. AZ7_KS35 (assembly GCF_023631045.1). Taxonomy (NCBI): domain Bacteria; kingdom Pseudomonadati; phylum Pseudomonadota; class Betaproteobacteria; order Burkholderiales; family Burkholderiaceae; genus Caballeronia; species Caballeronia sp. AZ7_KS35. Next base: position 608,477 of record NZ_JALQDV010000001.1, read on the forward strand.
CCGAAGCCGCCGCCGTGATCGCCGCCGATCGCGAGAGCGCGCAGCGCGATCTCGTCGACAACATCGACAAAGGCAATTTCCCGCGCTGGAATTTCCGCATTCAGGTGATGACGGAAGACGAGGCTGCGAAGTCGAAGGTGAATCCGTTCGACATCACGAAAGTGTGGTCGCACAAGGACTATCCGCTGATCGACGTCGGCGTGATCGAGCTGAATCGCAATGCGCAGAACTACTTCGCGGACGTCGAGCAGGCCGCCTTCACGCCGGCGAACGTGGTGCCGGGCATTGGCTTCTCGCCGGACCGGCTGTTGCAGGGGCGTCTTTTCTCCTATGGCGACACGCAGCGCTATCGGCTCGGCGTCAACCATCATCAGATTCCGGTGAATGCGCCGCGTACGTCGGTCGCGAACACGTTTCATCGCGATGGCGCGATGCGGACCGACGGCAACCTCGGCGGCCGCGTGAACTACGAGCCGAACCGTTACGGCGAATTCGCGCAGGACGTGAACGCAAACGAGCCGCCGCAAGCGGGCGGGATGGTGCATCGCTACGACCATCGCGAGGACGACGATTACTACAGCCAGCCGGCAGCGCTCTTCAGACTCTTCGACGAAGCCCAGCGCGAACGCTTCTTCGGCAACATCGCGCGGCACATTCATGGCGTGCCGAACGAGATCGTCGCGCGGCAGATCGGGCATTTCCGCCGTATCGATCCGGCGTATGCGCAAGGCGTGATCGATGCGCTCGCGAAGCTCGGGCAGACGATCGAAGAGCAGGACACCGCAGCCGTCTGACGGCGGCGCTTTCGGAAACACGGGAGAACACATCATGTCTCAGGCGTTGCATCACATCGCACAGGCCGTCGAGCAGATCGACGCAACGAGCGTTCGGGCATCGCGCGGCGTGCGCGTCGCGATCGCGTTCGGGATCGTCGCGGCGGGATACGGGCTGATCGTCGCGGGCGGTGTCGCGGGCGCGTGATAGCGTCGCCGTCAATGAATCGTTCCCCGTTTATACGATAAACTGTCGAACGCTCGAAACGCCGCGCGGCAAGCTCTTGCGCGCGGCGTTCGCACCTTTCGAATCAACTCTCTCTCGGAGTCATCATGGCGAAGAAAGGCATTGCACCCGCCGTCAATATCGGCATCAGCGACAAAGACCGCAAGAAGATCGCCGACGGGCTGTCCCGCCTGCTGGCCGACACGTACACGCTGTATCTGAAGACCCACAACTTTCACTGGAACGTCACGGGTCCGATGTTCAACACGCTGCATCTGATGTTCGAGACCCAGTACAACGAACTGGCGCTCGCCGTCGATTCGATCGCCGAACGCATTCGCGCACTGGGCGTGCACGCGCCCGGCAGCTACAAGGACTTCGCGAAGCTGTCGTCGATTCCGGAAGCGGACGGCGTGCCGGCCGCCGAAGACATGATCCGCCAACTCGTGGAAGGCCAGGAAGCCGTCGTCCGCACCGCGCGCGAGATCTTCCCGGCGACGGAAGCCGCGAACGACGAGCCGACCGCCGACCTGCTCACGCAACGCATGCAGACGCACGAGAAGACCGCGTGGATGCTGCGCGCGATGCTGGCCTGAAGCGCTCGGCCTCGACATGACGAAACCCCGCTTTCACGCGGGGTTTTTGCTTTTCGGGCTGATCTAAAATAGCTCGTCGTGAATTTCGCTCCCAGGTCCGCCATGTTCGCCCGTTTTCCGCTCTACATGCGCCTCGTGCGCCTCGACAAGCCTATCGGCAGCCTGCTGCTCTTGTGGCCGACGCTCAATGCGTTGTGGATCGCGTCGAGCGGCCATCCGTCGCCGATGCTGCTCGTCATTTTCATCGTCGGCACGATATTGATGCGCTCGGCGGGCTGCGCGATAAACGACTACGCGGATCGCGATTTCGACCGCTACGTGAAGCGCACGGCGGAGCGGCCGATCACATCGGGCAAGATCAAGGCGTGGGAAGCCGTGGCGCTCGCGGCGGCGCTCTCGCTCGTCGCGTTCCTGCTGATCCTGCCGCTCAACACGCTCACGAAGGAACTGTCGGTGTTCGCGCTGTTCGTGGCGGGTTCGTATCCGTTCACCAAGCGTTTCTTCGCGATCCCGCAGGCGTATCTGGGCATCGCGTTCGGCTTCGGCATTCCGATGGCCTTCGCCGCCGTGCAGAACCAGGTGCCGATGCTCGCGTGGATCATGCTCGCGGCGAACGTGTTTTGGTCGGTCGCGTACGACACCGAATACGCGATGGTCGATCGCGACGACGACATCAAGATCGGCATTCGCACGTCCGCGCTCACCTTCGGGCGATACGACGTGCTTGCCGTCATGCTCTGCTACGCGATAACGCTCGCGATTTACGTGGGCATCGGCGTCGCGCTGGGCTTCGGCTGGCTCTACTGGCTCGGCTGGCTCGCAGCGGCGGGCTGCGCGGTTTATCACTACGGGCTGATCCGCAATCGTGAGCGCATGGCGTGCTTCGCCGCGTTCAGGCATAACAACTGGCTCGGCGGGATGTTGTTTGCGGGGATTGCGTTGCAGTATGCACTGTCGAACTGATCCCGTTCGCATGGATTGGGTGCCGCAACGTGTGCAACGCACGTTGCGACATCGCGCCGCCCGCTGTTTTATTCCGGCCTGCGAAATGGTCTGAGAACGACAAATTTGTTCACATTGAAGTCTCGCGGTCTTATCTTTTGATAAGTTCGCCAAGTTAGGCAACTAGCTAATCCTTTGGGCGCGTCTGAAAGACGCGTTATACACCGCCCGGCAATTCGATTGCGAACGCGCCGGCCTTCCTTCGACAAGCCAACCGAACGCCGCGGGGTATTTCCGCGCGGCTGCATTCGTTCGTTTGCTTTACTTCCAATGTGTCAGTCATGGGTTTTCTCGCTCGCTTCGATCTAGCCGGACTCGCATCCCGAAACGGAGTCACGCATCTCATCGAGACCGGCTATGGACGAGGCGACTCGTGCCGTGCCGCCTTGGGCGCGGGTTTCGCGAAAGCGCTGTCCTGCGAAATCTTCGAACCGCTCTTCGCCGAAGCGGAACAAAGCGAGCGGCTCAATGTGGTGAACGCGGACAGTCTCACCTTCCTGCGCTCCGATTCGGTGACCGGCGTGCTCGCCGAACAGCGCTGCCTCGTGTTTCTCGACGCACACTATCCGGGCGCGGACCATGGCGGCAAGAGTTACATGAGTCAGGAACACTCTCCGACCGAGCGCCTGCCGTTGCTCGCGGAACTTGAACTCATGCGCGGGCGGGCCAGTGACGCGCTTATCGTGCTGGACGATGTACGCATCTACCGGCGCGAGTTTCAGACAAGCTCCGGGACGCTTCCGGATTGGGCCGAAAACGGCTTCGATCAGGAAGCGGCGTTTCTCGAATTGCTTGCGTCGTTCGACTCCTCGCACACGCTGCACTGGCATTCCGAGGATACGGGCTACGCGGTCCTGTGGCCGCGCGCTTGGGGCGAATACGCGCTGAAAAAATGGGTGCTGCCCGGCGACCAGACGCAGCCGTTCGCGCTCACCCTAGGCGTTCCCGGCACGACCTGCATCTCGCTCAACCGCCGCTTGCTCGACGCTCGTTTCAGCAATCGCTGGCTCGTGGGCAATGGACTCGATATCGGCGGCGGCAATGACAGCATCGCGCTGTATCGATCGTTGTTTCCGCGTATCGACAGGGTGACGGTCTACGAGTGGGAGCAGGGCGACGCGCAATATCTCGAGAACGTTCAGGACGACAGCTTCGATTTCGTCTATTCCGGGCACTGCCTCGAACACATGATCGACCCGCGTGTCGCGATGCGCCACTGGTTGCGCGTGCTCAAGCCGGGCGGCCATCTCGTCATCACCGTGCCGGACGAGGATCTCTACGAGCAGGGCATGTGGCCGTCGACGTTCAACGGCGACCACAAGCACACGTTCACCCTATACAAGCGGGAAAGCTGGTCGCCCGTTTCGATCAACGTTGTGGATTTGCTGCGCAGTTTCGAGCGCGAAGTCAGCATCAAGAAGGTCGAGCTTCTGGATCACAGTTTCCTGCACGGCATGGAGCGCTACGATCAGACGCGCACCGCATTCTCGGAATGCGGCATAGAATTCGTCGTGCAGAAACTTTGAGAGCGCGGCGCCCTCAAGCCCCGCCCAACTCATCCCCCATCTCTCTCGCCCGCGCTTCTGCCGCGAGCGCGCCGCGCACGATCGCATCCTTCACGCCTTGCGCCTCGAACGATGCGAGCGCCGCCGCCGTCGTGCCGCCCTTCGACGTCACGCGCTCGCGCAGCACGCTCGCCGGCTCGCCCGATTGCGCGGCCAGTTGCGCCGCGCCGGTGAAGGTCGCGACCGCGAGCGCGCGCCCTTGCTCCTCATCCATACCGAGCTGGCGCGCGGCTTCCTGCATCGCTTCGATGAAATAGAACACGTAGGCCGGGCCGCTGCCGGAGATCGCGGTGACGGCGTCGAGCTTCGCTTCGTCGTCGAACCAGACGGCCGTGCCGACCGCTTCCAGCACTTGCGACGCGAGCGCCTTCGCCGCATCGGTGACGCCAGGCAGCGCGGCGAGCCCCGTCACGCCCATGCCAATCAGCGCGGGCGTGTTCGGCATCGTGCGCACGATCTGCGCGTAGCCGTTCAGCCAGCGCGAAAGATCCGTCGCGCGAATGCCGGCCGCGATGCTGATGATCGTCTGCTTCGACAGATGCGGCGCGAGCGCTTCGGCCACGCTCTTGAGCACTTGCGGCTTCACCGCGAGCACGATCGCGTCGTAGCCGGCGAGCGCTTCGTCGACAGCCGCGCCCGTCGCGATGCCGAACTGCTTCGCCGTGCGCGCGCGCGCTTCGTCGTTGATGTCGATGGCATAGATGTCAGCGGGCGCCGTGCCGCGCTTGATGAGACCGCCGATGAGCGCCGCGGCCATGTTGCCGCCGCCGATGAATGCAATTTTCATGGTTGATGACGAAGTCAGTTGGTGTAATTGCGCGCGCCGAAAATCGCGGTGCCGATGCGGACCATCGTCGCGCCTTCGAGCACGGCCGCTTCGAGATCGGCGGACATGCCCATCGAGAGCGTGTCGAGATCGAGGCCGTCGGCGCGCAGCGCGTTCATCAGTTCGCGCAGGCGCGCGTGCGGTTCGCGTTGCGCGTCGAGTGTTTCGGCGGGTTCGGGAATCGCCATCAGGCCGCGCAGACGCAAGCCCGGCAGGGCGGCGACCGCATGCGCGAGCGCGGCGGCCTCATCCGGTTCGACGCCGCTCTTCGATGCCTCGCCGCTCACGTTCACCTGCACGCATACGTTGAGCGCGGGCGCGCTTGGCGGACGTTGTGCGGAAAGACGTTCGGCGATCTTCAGGCGATCGATGGAATGCACCCAGTCGAACTGCTCGGCGACGACCTTCGTCTTGTTCGATTGCAGCGGCCCGATGAAATGCCATTCGATTTCGCCGCGCAGATCCGCGAGCTCGGCGATCTTCGCGATGCCTTCCTGCACGTAGTTCTCGCCGAACGCGCGCTGGCCGGCTTCGAAGGCGGCGCGCACGTCGTCGGCGGGAAAGGTCTTGGACACGGCGAGCAGCTTGACGGAATCCGCATCGCGCGACGCTTCGTGCGCCGCCTTCGCGATGCGTTGCCGGACTTCTTCGAGATGTTGGGCGATGGACATGCTTGAGGCTCGGGACGGTCGAGCCGCTCATTATACGAAGCGGCCTCAACCGTACAGCAGATGTTCCAGCAGTTGAATCCAGTGCGTGACGGGCGTCGACGTGCCGCTTTGCAGATGCGCGATGCAGCCGACATTCGCCGACACGATCATCTGCGGTTCCAGCTTTTCCAGCCGGTCGAGCTTCTGATTGCGCAGCGTGTACGAGAGCTTCGGCTGCAAGACCGAATACGTGCCCGCCGATCCGCAGCACAGATGGCTGTCCGCAGGCAGGCGCACTTCGAGGCCGAGCGCGGTCAGCAGATGCTCGACGCGTCCGCGAATCTGCTGCCCGTGCTGCAGCGTGCACGGCGGATGAAATGCGACCGTATGCACGCCGCGCCGCCGCGCGAGCGCGACCAGCTCTTCTTCGTACATCGGCAGGATTTCGGCGAGATCGCGCGTGAGATCGACGATCTTTTGCGCCTTCGCCGAGTACGCCGGATCGTTGCGCAGCAGATGCGCGTATTCCTTGACGGTCGCGCCGCAGCCCGACGCGTTCATCACGATCGCCTCGACGCCGTTTTCGACATACGGCCACCATGCGTCGATGTTGTTGCGCACGTCGTCGAGCGCGTCGTCGTTGTAGCCGAGATGCAGGCGGATCGCGCCGCAGCAGCCCGCGCCCGGCGCCGTGACGATCTCGATGCCGAGCGCGTCGAACACGCGCGCCGTCGCGGTGTTGACGTTGGGCATCATCGCCGGCTGGACGCATCCGGCGAGCATCAGCATCTTGCGTTCGTGCTTGTTGGTCGGCGCGGCGAGCGGGCGCTCGGGCAGCGGAATCTTCGCGCGCAGCTTGCGCGGAAGAATGCCGCGGAACTGCTGACCGAGCTTCATCGCGGGCGTGAAGAGCGTGCTGTTCGGCAGGAAGCTTGCGAGCAGACGCCGTTGCAGACGCTGACGCATCGGCCGCTCGACCTTTTCTTCGACGACCTTGCGCCCGATCTCGACGAGCTTGCCGTATTGCACGCCGGACGGACACGTGCTTTCGCAATTGCGGCAGGTGAGGCAGCGGTCCAGATGCAGTTGCGTGCTGCGCGTGACGGGCGCGCCTTCGAACATCTGCTTCATCAGATAGATGCGCCCGCGCGGCCCGTCGAGCTCGTCGCCGAGCAACTGATACGTCGGGCAGGTCGCCGTGCAGAAGCCGCAGTGCACGCACTTGCGCAGAATGGCGTCGGCTTCGTCGCCATCGGCCGTGCCGCGGATGAAATCGGCGAGATTGGTTTGCATCGATGCGCCTAGAAGTCTGGATACAAACGCGCGCGATTGAAGATGCGCGCCGGATCGAACGCAACTTTCAATCCACGGTGAATTTTCATGAGCGGCGCCGGCAGCGGCGTGAAAACGCCTGCATTGCGATCGTAGGCGGAGCCGGCGCGGAAGATCGTCGCGTGGCCGCCCGCCTGTTTCGCGCTGATGCGCACGGTTTGCGGATCGGTGTCGGTGATCCACCAGCGTTGCGCGCCGCCCCATTCCATCAGTTGCGCGCCCGGCAGATGCAGCGGCTCGGCGATCGACGGCAAAGCGAGCCGCCACAGCGCCGAACGCGGTTCGATGACAGCGAAGAACGGATCGGTCTGTTCGCGCATGCCGATCCAGAATCGGTCGGCTTCGACCGCATCGACGACCTCGCCGCCGAGCGTGTTGCGCGCGGTTTTCACGGCGGCTTCGGCGCCCGCGAGACGCAGCGCGAGCGTGCCGTCGCGCCACGCGCTGCCGCAGATCGGCAGCGGATGCCCGCCCCATTCGTTGAGCTTGCGCACGCCGTCTGTCGCGTGCATGTCGAATTTCAGCGTGGCTTCGGCGACGGGGCGCGGCAGCACCTTGATCGACAGTTCGAGAATCAGGCCAAGCGTGCCGAGCGATCCGGCGAGCAGGCGCGACACGTCATAGCCCGCGACATTCTTCACGACTTGCCCGCCGAAGTGCAGCACTTGTCCGTGGCCGTTCATGACGACCGCGCCGAGCACGAAGTCGCGCGGCGCGCCGGTCCATGCGCGTCGCGGGCCCGCAAGCCCCGCGGCGATGCAGCCGCCGAGCGTCGCGTTGCGCCCGAAATGCGGCGGCTCGAACGGCAGCATCTGATTGTGCTCACGCAGCGCGGCTTCGATTTCGGCGAGCGGCGTGCCGCTTCGAGCGGTGATGACGAGCTCCGCCGGATCGTACGCGATGATGCCGCGATACGCCCGCGTGTCGAGGATCTCTCCCTGGAGCGTTTGACCGTACCAGTCCTTCGTGCCGCCGCCGCGAATACGCAGCAGCGTGCCGGTTTCTGTGGCCCGGGCGATCCTCTCCGACCAGCCGGCGACGACGTCGTCCTGTTCCATGGGTGTTCCGCTCTCGAATTCTGGTTTTCTATGGCAGTCCGGTCGATTGTACCGGCCGCTTAACGGCGCCACACGCGGGGAAACGTGGATAGCGGAACGCGTTCTCCCGGCTAGAAGCGCGGCAACTCGGGGTGCGGCAACAGGCCGCCGCGCACGTGCATCTTGCCGTATTCGGCGCAGCGCGCGCGCGTCGGAATGCCCTTGTCGGGGTTGAGCAGACCCGGCGGATCGAACGCGCGCTTCACGGCGAAGAACGCGTCGCGCTCTTCGGGCGAGAATTGCACGCACATCGAATTGATCTTCTCGATGCCGACGCCATGCTCGCCCGTCACCGTGCCGCCGAGTTCGACGCACGCCTCCAGGATGTCGCAGCCGAACGCTTCCGCGCGATGCCACTCGTCAAGATCGTTGCCGTTGAAGAGAATCAGCGGATGCATGTTGCCGTCGCCCGCATGGAACACATTGATGCAACGCAGCGCGTACTTCTTCTCCATCTCTTCGATGCGCGCGAGCAGCGGCCCGATCGCGCGGCGCGGCACGGTGCCGTCCATGCAGTAATAGTCCGGCGAGATGCGGCCGGCCGCCGGAAACGCGTTCTTGCGGCCCGACCAGAACTTGAGGCGCTCGGCTTCTGAACGCGAGATCTGGATGCGCGATGCGCCGTGTTCGCGCAGCACCGCCGTCATGCGGACGATTTCCTCGGCGACTTCATCGTGCGTGCCGTCGGATTCGCATAGCAGGATCGCGGCGGCGTCGAGATCGTAGCCCGCGTTGACGAATTCCTCGACGGCGCGCGTCGCGGGCTTGTCCATCATTTCGAGTCCGGCCGGGATGATGCCCGCCGCGATGATCGCGGCAACCGCGTTGCCGCCTTTCACGACATCGTCGAAGCTCGCCATGATGACTTGCGCGGTCTGCGGCTTCGGAATCAGCTTGACGGTGATCTCCGTGACGATCGCGAACATGCCTTCACTGCCGATCATCACCGCGAGCAGATCGAGGCCGGGCGCATCGGGGCCGAGCGAGCCGAATTCGATGACATCGCCGTCCATCGTCACCGCGCGCACGCGCAGGACGTTGTGAACCGTGAGCCCGTATTTCAGGCAGTGCACGCCGCCCGAGTTTTCGGAGACGTTGCCGCCGATCGTGCACGCAATCTGCGACGACGGATCGGGCGCGTAGTAGAGGCCGAACGGCGCGGCGGCTTCCGAAATGGCGAGATTGCGGACGCCCGGTTGCACGGTCGCCGTGCGCGCGTACGGATCGACCTCGATGATCTTCCGGAAGCGCGCGAGCGACAGCACGATGCCGTGGCGGATCGGCATCGCGCCGCCGGAGAGGCCGGTGCCCGCGCCGCGCGGAACGATCGGCACGGCGAGACGCGCGCAGATCTGCACGACGCGCTGCACCTGCGCTTCAGTTTCAGGCAGCGCGACGGCGAGCGGCAAACGCCGATACGCGGCGAGGCCGTCGCATTCGTACGCGGCCGTGTCTTCCTCGCGAAAGAGCAGACAGTGCGTCGGCAGCACGGCCATCAGCGCCTGCACGACTTCACGCTGACGCGCGGCGAGCTGATCTTCGGTCAGCGCGGGCGCGTCTTCGTGCGGCAGATTCGGCGACATCTGCTCGGCTTTGAGCTCGTCGGGTGCGTTCACGTCTCCTCCTTGTTCGATGACCGCGCGGTCGGCGCCGCGTCTTCATGCGTGCATCTTGCGCGACTTCGTCAGCCTTCGAAAGCGAAGATTTTCCCCGGATTCATCAGATTCTTCGGATCGAGCGCCTGCTTGATGGCCCGCATCGTGTCGACGGCGTCCTCGCCGTGTTCGTCGATCAGAAAGCCCATCTTGTGCAGCCCGACGCCGTGTTCGCCGGTGCAGGTGCCGCCCATCCTCAGCGCGCGTCCGACGATGAGCCGATTGATGCGCTCGGCTTCTTCGAGCTCTTCGGGCTTGGCCGGATCGAGCAGCATCGCGACGTGGAAATTGCCGTCGCCCACATGCCCGACGATCGGACTCGGCAAGTACGAGCCTTGTAGGTCCTTCTCCGTTTCCTCGACGCATTCGGCGAGGCGCGAGATCGGCACGCAGACGTCGGTCGTGACGGCGCGGCAGCCGGGCTTCAGTTGCAGCATCGCGAAGTAGGCGGAATGGCGCGCGTTCCAGAGACGGCTGCGATCTTCGGGGCGCGTCGCCCACTCGAAGTCCTCGCCTTTGTTTTCCGCGACGATGTCCTGCACCGTTTGCGCCTGTTCCGCGACGCCGGATTCGGTGCCGTGGAATTCGAAGAACAGCATCGGCGATTCGCGCAGCGTCAGATTCGAATGCTTGTTGATGGCGCGCACGGCGAGCTTGTCGACGAATTCGACGCGCGCGATCGGCACGCCCATCTGAATGGTTTCGATGACGGCGCGCACGGCGTCGCCCATCGACGGAAACGCGCACACGGCCGCCGAAATCGCTTCGGGTTGCGGATAGAGGCGCACGGTGATTTCGGTGATGACGCCGAGCGTGCCTTCCGAGCCGACGAAAAGACGCGTGAGGTCATAGCCCGCCGACGATTTGCGCGCGCGCGTGCCGGTTTTGATGACGCGGCCATCGGCGAGGACGACGGTGAGCGCGAGGACGTTCTCGCGCATCGAGCCGTAGCGCACGGCGTTGGTGCCGGAGGCGCGCGTCGCGGACATGCCGCCGATGCTCGCGTCCGCGCCCGGATCGATCGGAAAGAAGAGGCCGGTGTCTTTGAGCGCTTCGTTCAGTTGCTTGCGCGAGATGCCGGGCTGCACGGTGACGGTTAGGTCTTCGGCGTTGATCGAGACGACCTGGTTCATCTCCGACAAATCGATGGAGACGCCGCCTTGCACCGCGAGGAGATGGCCTTCGAGCGACGAGCCGTTGCCGTAGGGGATGATCGGGACGTCGTGTTCGGCGCAGAGCTTGACGATGGCTTGCACTTCGTCGGTGCTGCGCGCGAAGACGACGGCATCGGGAAGTTGCGGATCGAACGGCGATTCGTCGCGGCCGTGGTGTTCGCGCACTGCTTGCGCAGTGGAGACGCGGTCGGCGAATTGCTGCTTCAGGGCATCGAGAAGCGCGGCGGGGAAGGGGCGTTTCTGAAGCGCCTGATGTTCGGTGGGGTGATTCACGTGCGTGTCTCCGGGCGGTGCGGCTTTGGTTTCTGTTCTGGGCGTGGCTTTCTATCTCATTTTACGCCGTCGGGGAGCCGGTCGGCGCCGCGGGCTTCGCGCGGAGGCGCGTGCCTATAATGGGTCGGGGTTTTTGTCCGCTTTTCAGGAGTCGATGATGGGTCACCGCTTGAGCAAGATCGCCACGCGTACCGGCGATGATGGAACGACCGGGCTGGGCGATGGAAGCCGCGTTTCCAAGGACGATGCGAGGATTGCTGCAATCGGGGATGTGGATGAGTTGAATTCGTGTATCGGCGTCCTTCTGTGTGAGCCGATGCCTTCAGATGTGCGCGATGCTTTAACTCGGATCCAGAACGATTTGTTTGATTTGGGCGGGGAGTTGTCGATTCCGGGACATTCGATGATTCAGGAATCGCATCTCGCTCAATTAGACGCGTGGCTGGAGGAGTACAACGCGACATTGCCGCCGCTCAAGGAATTTATTTTGCCGGGTGGGTCAAGGGCGGCGGCGCTGGCGCATGTCGCGCGCACTGTCTGCCGTCGGGCAGAGAGGGCTATTGTCGCGTTGGGGCGCATTGAAACTGCTGGGGTTAATGAGGCGCCGCGGAGGTATGTGAATCGGTTGTCGGATTTGATGTTCGTACTGGCGAGGATCTTAAACCGTGCTGACGGTGGCGAGGATGCGTTGTGGCGGCGCTAGGTCTTGAGCATGTACGTACCTCGTTACCAGTTCATCTATCGATTCCTGAAGCGGAGCGGGCGAATCAACTGAATGCTGATTTGCGTTTCACCTATGCGGAAATACTTGGCATGTTAGCTTCGCGGGGCAGTGAGCGTTTTTCTCAGATTGGCTGGGTCTTGTTCAGTCAAGAAAAATTCTTCGGCCTTGTATCGTTGAAGGCAAATATTAATGTTGCACTCTGCCAAGATTGCCGAAAATCAACTCTCCGGACAGTTGAGTCGCGCATAAAAATCAAACTGTACGAAGATCATGCGATTTATTTAACTAACTTTAAGGCGCGATTGAGGCATCAGATCCCGGTTTGAAAAAGGATCTTTAGGCGAGGTGCGAATTATTTTTTTCCGCACCTCCGCAAAATTAGAGTTACTAGTTTCCTCCACCCCTCACAACCCGCCGCTGCTTCACCGCTTCCGCCAGTCCTTCAAGCACGCCGACACTCTCATCCCACCCGATACAGGCATCGGTAATACTCTGCCCATACGTCAACTCGCACCCTTCCTTCAAATCCTGCCGCCCGGCAACGAGATGCGATTCCACCATCACGCCGACAATCCGCTCATCTCCAGCCGCAAGCTGCTTACCAATATCCTCACAGACCGGAATCTGATTTTCATGCTTCTTCGAGCTATTAGCATGACTCGCATCGATCATCAGACGCGCCGCCAACCCCGCCTTCCCGATATCCGAGCAAGCCGCATCCACACTCGCAGCATCATAATTAGGCGCTTTCCCTCCGCGCAAAATAATATGGCAATCCTCATTCCCCGCGGTAGAAACGATCGCCGAATGCCCGCCTTTGGTCACTGAAAGAAAATGATGTGGCTGCGAAGCCGCTTTGATCGCATCGACGGCGATCTTTACATTTCCGTCAGTGCCATTCTTGAACCCAACAGGACAGGACAGCCCCGAAGCCAATTCCCGATGAACCTGCGATTCCGTCGTCCTAGCCCCAATCGCCCCCCACGAAATCAAATCGGCGATGTACTGTGGGCTAATCATGTCGAGGTATTCAGTCCCAGCCGGCAGCCCAAGCTCATTGACATGCATGAGCAATTCCCGCGCAGCCCTCAATCCATCATTAATCTTGAAGCTGTTATCCATATACGGATCGTTGATGAGCCCCTTCCATCCAACGGTGGTACGCGGCTTTTCGAAGTACACGCGCATCACGATCTCAAGCTCACCCGCAAAGCGACGACGCTGCTCGATCAGCCTCCCCGCGTATTCCATAGCGGCCTTGGGATCATGAATCGAGCAAGGCCCGATGATGACGATCAGCCGGTCATCCATCCCATGAAGAATGCGGTGCATCGACTGCCGCGCGTTATAGATCAGCTCCGAAACCGGCTCGGCGCAAGGGAATTCGCGGATCAGATGCGCGGGCGGGGTCAGCTCTTTCAGTTCACGGATACGAACGTCATCGGTATTGTGCGGGGGCATGTCGGTTCTCCAGCGGCAGCGTGCGAATCAAACTATGAGACGAAAAAAAACCGCCAGACTCGCTGGCGGTTTTTTCGGGAATTCGGTTTGTTCAACCTGTGTACGACTCACCCTCTCGATCCGCCAGCGGTCTGAGATGCCAAAAGAAATAAAAATAAAACTTGGCGGACATGATGGATCGAAAAAGAAACCGGACGTCGGTCGAAAAAAGTTGTGACTGCTTTTATAACCTCAAACGTGCAGCGCTGACAACCCTGCACACGCAAAAACGCGGACAATCCGCATCGAACGAAACGAAGACGCTACGTCCACGCCCGATCGATGCGGAAATCCCGCATGCACGCGGTGGGCGATCAGACCGTGCCGCCGACCGTCATCTTCTCGATGCGCAACGTCGGCTGACCGACGCCCACCGGCACGCTCTGTCCTTCCTTGCCGCAGACGCCGACGCCGCTATCCAGCGACATGTCGTTGCCGATCATCGTCACGTACTTGAGCGACTCAGGCCCGCTGCCGATCAGCGTTGCGCCCTTCACCGGATACGTGATCTTGCCGTTCTCGATCATGTACGCCTCGGACGCCGAGAACACGAACTTGCCGTTGGTGATATCGACCTGACCGCCGCCGAAGTTCACCGCATACAGGCCGTTCTTCACCGACGCCAGAATCTCCTGCGGATCCTTGTCGCCGTTGAGCATGTACGTGTTGGTCATGCGCGGCATCGGCAGCGCGGCGTACGATTCGCGGCGCGCGTTGCCCGTCACCGGCATCTTCATCAGGCGCGCGTTCAGCGAATCCTGAATGTAGCCCTTGAGAATGCCGTCTTCGATCAGCGTCGTGCACTGCGTCGGATTGCCTTCGTCGTCGATATTGAGCGAGCCGCGCCGATTCGGCAGCGTGCCGTCATCGACGACGGTGACGCCCTTCGCCGCGACCTGCTCGCCGATGCGTCCCGCGAACGCCGACGAGCCCTTGCGGTTGAAATCGCCCTCCAGGCCGTGTCCGACCGCCTCGTGCAGCAACACGCCGGGCCAGCCCGGCCCGAGCACGACGGTCATCGCGCCGGCCGGAGCAGGGCGCGCTTCGAGATTGACGAGCGCGGCATGCACGGCATCGTCGACGTACTTCTGGAGGATCGCGTCGGTGAAATAGCCGTAGTCGAAACGCCCGCCGCCGCCGCCGGTGCCGATTTCGCGCCGGCCGTTCTGCTCGGCGATCACCGTCACGGAGACGCGCACGAGCGGGCGCACATCCGCCGCGAGCGCGCCGTCGCTGCGCGCGACTAGCACGACATCGTATTCGCCGGCCATGCCGGCCATCACTTGCGTAATGCGCGGATCTTTCGCCCGCGCCATTTGCTCGACGCGTTCCAGCAATTTCACCTTGGCAGTGGCGTCGAGCGAATGCAGCGGATCGGCGGCGAGATAAAGATCGCGGCCCGACACGCCCGTAAGCGTGCTCGCCGGCTTGATCTTGTGCTTGCCGCCGCCCGCCTTGGCGATCGCGCGCGTGGCGATCGCGGCCTGACGGATGGATTCGGGCGAGAGGTCATCGGAATACGCGAACGCGGTGCGCTCGCCCGACACGGCGCGCACGCCGACGCCCTGATCGATGCTGAAACTGCCCGATTTGACGATGCCTTCTTCGAGACTCCACGCTTCGCTGCGCGTGGACTGGAAATAGAGATCCGCGTAATCGACGCGATGCGTGAAGATTTCCGCCAGCGTGCGGGTGATCAGGCCTTCGTCGAGGCCGTAGGGCGTGAGCAAAACGTCCTTCGCCGTGACCAGGTTACGAATGCCGGGTTCGATGATATTCATGCGGTGCCTATTGCGTGTTCTGTGACGAGTTCGATGATATTTGCAGACGATTTGCAGCCTATTCTACGTTCCGATTCGCTCACATCATGTGCGGGGAGAAACCCGCGTCTTCAAGTTCGCGCGCGCTTCAACGGAGCACGCGATGCCGGTAAGCCGGCAAACTCTGTCGCACGGCGGCGATGCGCTGCAGATCGATGCCGCCGATCACGACGCCCGGTCCTTCATCCTTCACATCGACGATTTCGCCCCACGGATCGATCAGCATGCTGTGACCCCACGTGCGCCGTCCGTTCTCGTGATTGCCGCCTTGCGCCGCCGCGAGCACATAACACTGATTCTCGACGGCGCGCGCCGTGAGCAGCGTCTGCCAGTGCGCGCGGCCGGTCGTGTAAGTGAACGCGGATGGCACGACCATCAGCGCGCAATCGCCGAGCTTTCGATACAACTCCGGAAAGCGCAGGTCGTAGCACACCGACAATCCCACGCGTCCGAACGGCGCGTCGAATGAGCGCACTTCGTTCCCCGGACAGATCGTGCGCGCTTCGTCGAACGATTCCTCGCCCTTTTCGAAATTGAACAGATGAATCTTGTCGTAGCGCGCGACCTGCTGTCCGCGCGGATCGAAGACGAGCGTCGTGTTCATCACGCGATCCGGTTCCGGCGACTGCAACGGCAACGTCCCGCCGATGATCCATACGCCGTGTTCGCGCGCCGCGTCGGAAAGGAACCGCTGGATCGGCCCGTCGCCCGGCGTTTCGCGGATCGCGAGCTTATCGGTGTCCTTGAAACCCATGTAGCAGAAATATTCGGGCAGGAGCACCAGTTGCGCGCCGCTTCGCGCAGCCTGGGCGATAAGCCGTCCGGCGTCCGCGAGATTCCGGTCGCGATCCGGCGCGCTGACCATCTGCAGCGCGGCGACCTGAAACGGGGCCGCGCTTTCGCTCGATCTTTCGCTCATGTCTTGGGTGCGCTGTCTAAAAAGGGGACGAAAACCGCGCCGCCGAACGCCCGTTTCAGCGGGCAGCGGCCGGAGCCACGGCGGTGGGGGGTGTTTCGATCTTACCCTGATCGCCAGTGAGCCGCTTAACGACGGGTTTGCTCCACGAGCCGGTGATCGAATAGTCGAGCGCGAACGCTTTCTGAATCGACGCCGACAGCGCGAGATCGGCGGCGAGCGCGCCGAGGCCGAGCAGCGGATTGATGACCGCCGCGCCCAGTGCGACCGCGCCGGCGCCGACGGTCGGAATCACCTTGACGTGGAGGTCTTGCGTCTGCTTCGGCATATCGACGATGCCCTGCATCTGCACGCGCGCCGGCGACGTGACCATCAGGAAGTCGTCCGTGCGGCTGATGCCATCGACGATCGTCGCGTTGCCGGTGATCTTCTCGAACGGCAGGCCCTTGCCGACGACATCCTCGAAATGCAGCGTCAACAGGCTCGCGAGACTGCGCAGGCTGAAGACGCCGAGCCACTTCGCCGAGCCCGGCGCACGCAGAATCTGCCCGTGACGCAGATCGACGGCGACGTTGCCATCGAGCGTGTTCACGTCGACGGCCGTCGGCCCGCCGTTCCACGCCGCGTGACCCGACACGGTTCCGCTGCCCGAACCGACCACGTGCGGCGCGCCGAAACGGTCGATCAACTGGCCGCCGTTCTTCACGTCGAGCTTGAAGTTGAGCGACGTGCGGCGCGGAGTGACGTCATCGGCCTGACTGCGCATCGCGTCCGGTTGCGCGGCGGCCTGCACGACGCCGCCCGGCAGCGTGCGCCACGTCGCGTTCGCGGTGAGCGTCGCGTCGGGGTTCGCGAGTTCGAGTTTGTCGAGCGTCCAGATCGGCTCATCGGCGATGACTTCGTTATGTGCGTCGACTTCGAGCCGGCCGAGGTCGTGGTCGCGGAACACGATCTCGTTCACGATGAGATCGATCGTCGGCATGTTGCGCGGCGGCTTCATCACGAGCTTGCCGGCGGCATCGTGCTCCTTCTTCTCCGGAATCACGATCTTCGCGAAGCGCGCCTGCAACGCGCCGGGGCTTTCCTTCTTCGCGCCGGGCGTCCACGAGACATCGCCCGAAATCTGATTCGACGCGATGTTCGCTTGCCATGTGCGATCGGTCTCGCTTTCACTCGCGGCAATCGCGACGTTCTCCCAGCGCCGGTCGAGCAGATTGAGCGTCGTGAAATGGATGGCGGCGCGCGTTGGGATGAATTGCTTCACGTTCTCGCTCATCGGTGCGCGCGGCGCGTTCGCGTCGGCGGGCGAGTCGGCGGGCGAGTCAGGCATCGCGGCGCTGAGTTCGGCGAAAGTCTTGCGCCAGGCATCGGCATCGAATTCGTTCAGATCGGCGGTCGCGCTCACGCCTTCGGCCGGCAAATCCGCTGGCTTGTTCAGGCCGATCGCGCCGCGCACGACCTTCACGCGCGCGCGCATGTTCATCGGCTCGGCGACGTTCTGCGGATCGATCTTGACCTGAGCCTTGCCGATCTGCTGAAACACGTAATGCGCGGCCACCGGGCCGACGTTCAACTGCGCGTCATGCAGATCCGGCGCGCCGCCCGATGATGGCTGGAAGCTGAAGGTGAGCGGCATCGGCGCGCCTTTCGCCTTGCCGAACGGCGCGGGCAGATCGATGCCGAGTCCGGTCAGATCCGAACTCGCCTGCACGACCGGCAGCGCGTTCTTGACGCCGTGAACGTGCATCTCGTAAGGCGCGGCGCCGTCGATGCGCTTCATGAAAGCCGCGACCTGCGGCGTCATCGGCTTGTTGAGGCGGCCCGCGGCATCCGCGCCGATGCGTCCGTTCACGTCGAACGCATAGCTGCCGTCCGCCTGCACGCCGCCCTTGGCGCGCACATCGCCGCCGAGCAATTGCGCCGAGAGGCCATTGAGCGTGACGGTTTTCGCGGCGAAATCGGCACGGCCGCGCAGATGCGAGAGCGGCGGCAGATTGGCGTACCTGACTTCGTTGTCGGCGAAGGTGAGCGAGCCTTTGTACTCCGGCTTGATCGGCGGCTGCGGCGCGGGCGGCCGATAGCGCGGAATGCCGAGCGTGAGCGCGAGATCCGCGTTGCCTTTTGCGTCGATCTTGCGGGTCGCGTGCTTCGCCATCAGGCCGAGCGAGCTGTCGTCGACGTACTTCAGCATGTCGGCGAGCGGGCCGCGCGCCTTGCCGTCGATCCACAGCTTGGTTTCGCGATTGCCCGTATCGTCGATGCGCCCGACGACCTTCGAGACCTTCACGCCACGATAATGCCCGCGGCCGATATCGAAGCCGAGCTTGTTCTGCGCGAGCGTGAACGTCCCGTCGATACCCTCGAACGCCGGCCAGAAGTTCGGCAGGCCGTTGGCCATCTTGCGCGGCGGGAAGGGCGTGGGATCGAACTTGCCGCCGGTGAACGGCGCCTCGATGCGGAAGATGCCCGCATCGGGAAATTTCGCGTACGGAAAGCGCGTGAGATCGCCGTGCACTTCGATCGTCCCGTTCTTCGCGACGCCCGCCTGCAGCGCATGGCCGAGATAGACGCGCGCGCGCTCGTTGAGGCTCGTCGGCAGATAGCGCACGAGACTCGTCACTTTCAGATGCGAGACCTTCGCCTTCAGATCGAGATTGCCGCGCCCGTGGCCCTGATTCCAGTAGTCCGCGGTGGCCTCGCCTTCGGCATCCGCGTTCTTCACGCGCAGCGTCTCCAGATGCAGCGTGAACGCGCGGCGCAGTTCGCCGGGCGCGATCGCATCGGCGACGGTCCAGCGCGCGCGGCCTTGCAGCGAATCGAAGACGAGGCGCGGATCGTCGAACGCGCCGGGAACGGTGACGGCGACGTTCTTCGTGTCGATCGTGATGTGGCCGCCTTTCTCGTTCGCGTCGACGCTGCCCCACAGATTCTCGACGCCCGGAATGCCCGCGCGCGGATGGTTGTTGATCGTGAGCCCGGGCGGCGGCTCCTGCGCCTGCACGCTCAGGCCGTTGAGATCGCCCTTGAACGCGTAGTGCAGAAGCGGCGCGTCGCCTTTCTTGCGCTGCTGCTGCGCTTCTTCCTCGGTCTTCGGCGCGGCGCGCTCGGTGTAGATCGTGTAATCGGACACCTGGCCGCGCGGATTGAAGCGCACGAGCTCGTTGAGAATCTTCGCCGGCAGCGGCAGCGCGCGCGCGAATTCCGCGAGGATGCCGATATCGACGCTATCGCCCGTCAGCCGCAGCAATTGCCCCTTGCCGACCGAAGGCAGCCGGTACGTGGCCGTCAGCGCGCGCGACACGAGCAGACGCGCGACCGGCGTGCCGTCGTCGAGCGGCAACTGGCCGAACTCCGCGTGCAGGTCGCGCAGATCGAGCGTGTACGCGTTGTCCTTCTTGTCGATGTTCCAGTTGAAGCTGGCGATCGGAAGATCGAGGCGCGGCTGCGTCGGGCGCGTGCGCAGCGCGACGTTCGCGCCGGTCAGGTCGCCGGTCGCGTTCTGCAATTGGCCGCCCGCGAAGTTCAGCCAGATCTGGTTGTTGATGCGGCCGCTGTACATCTGGAACGGCAGCTTCACGTAGCGCGCGAGCGTCGGCAGATCGACGGGACCGGTCGAAACGTAGAGACGGCCGGTCCAGTTCGCGGGCGCGCCCATCGCCGAGAAGGGTTGATGACGGAAGTCCGCGCGGAAATCGAGCGGGCCGTGCAGCACGTCGCCATCGGCGGGCGCCTTGAGCGCAAGCCGATGACGCGCGCCGTCGTTGACGATCGCGAGGTGCAGGCGCTTGAACGCGATCTCGGGCGCGGCGCGCTGCGCGTCGCGCCAGCGCAGCGTGCCATCGCGCAGAAGAATGCGGTCCTGGCCGAGCAGCCAGGTCGTGAATGCGTTCGAACCGGTGCGATGCGTGGGAATCGGCACGCCCGCGACAGTAACCGCGCCATCGGCGTTGCGCGCGATGATGACATCGGGTCCGTCGACGGTCAGATCGGCGAGCTTGGGCCGCAGATGCAGCAGCGATCCCCACGCGATGCTCGCGCTCGCGTGCGGCACGGCGAGGCCCGGCGAGCCATCGGCGGCGTCGATGCGCAGGTTGTCGATATCGATCGTCGGCGAGAGCCCGGACCATCGCGCGGAAATCCTGCCGATGCGCAACTGGGCGTGAATCTGCGATGAGACGAGTTGCTCGATCCGCGGCCGGAACGAATCGACCTGCGGCATGACGATATAGCGCAGGCCGACATACACGCCCGCCACCGCGAAATACGCGATGGCCGCAATGACGAGAAGGAATTTGAAGACGCGCGCAAGCACGCGCTCGGCGTTGCCGCTGGGCCTGGCTTGTCCAACTTCGGTCGGGTCGACGGATCGTCTGCTGTCGGACATGCTGCTGCTGTTCGGCGATATGGTAGTTTTGCGTGTTTGACGCTGAAATGTAACACGGGCATTGCGGCGACGGCCGCTGCCTGCGCACTCGTGGAGGCTCGCTGAGCCGCGCCCGGCAAGACTTGCGGCGCGGTGTTATACCGCGATGCCTTTCCGGAAGCAATGAGCGAACCTAACCTTTCATGACCGACGCAACTCTTCTCAGTTCCGATTATTCCAACTATGCGGCGCGCGCGTACTCGGCGCGTCCCGAACTGGCGTCGAATGTCGCGCAATGGGCGCAGACGCGCATCACGCGTGGGTGGATCGAAGCGCGGCTGGACGCGCACTGCACGCCTTGCACCGAAAGCGGCGTGCTCGATGAAGCCGCGCTCAAGACCGCGTTGCGCCGCTTGCGGACCGAAGTCTTCTGCACGGTGATGGAGCGCGATCTCGCGGGCACCGCCGATGTCGCCGAAGTCACCGGCGCGATGACCGATCTCGCCGAAGTCACGGTGCAGCGCGCGCTGGCGGTGCTGTCGGCCGATCTCGAAGCGCTCTTCGGCGAGCCGCGCGGACCGGACGGCGAGCGGCTCACGCTCGGCGTCGTCGGCATGGGCAAGCTGGGCGGGCGCGAGCTGAACGCATCGTCGGATATCGATCTGATCTTCGTCTACGAAGAGGACGGCGAAACCTCGGGCGGCACGCGCTCGGCGCTCCCGACGCAGGAATTCTTCACACGGCTCGGCCGGCGGCTGATCGGCGCGCTCGCGGAAATGACGCAAGACGGCTACGTCTTTCGCGTCGACATGCGGCTGCGTCCCAACGGCGACTCCGGCCCGCTCGTGTGCAGTCTCGGCATGCTCGAAGAGTATTTCTACGTGCAGGGCCGCGAATGGGAGCGCTACGCGTGGATCAAGGGCCGGCTCATCTCGGAGACGAAGAGCGATTCGGCGAAGCGTCTCGCGAAGCAGCTCGAAGCCATCGCGACGCCCTTCATCTACCGGCGCTATCTCGATTACGGCGTGATCGCCGCGATCCGCTCGCTGCATCAGCAGATTCGGCAGGAAGCGCGGCGGCGCGCGTCGATGCGCCCCGACAAGGCCGACGACATCAAGCTCGGGCGCGGCGGCATTCGCGAGATCGAATTCAGCGCGCAAGTATTTCAGTTGATTCGCGGCGGACAGGCAGCGGATTTCCGCATTCGTCCGACGCTCGCGGTGCTCGAACGCGCCGCCGCGCATGGCCTGCTCGCGCCGCAGGTGTGCAAGGCGCTGTCCGACGCTTATCTCTTTTTGCGCACGGTCGAGCATCGGCTGCAATACCGCAACGATGCACAGACGCACGCGATGCCCGTCGCCGACGACGAGCGCGCGTTGCTCGCGAAATCGCTCGGCTTCGCGGACTACGCCGCGCTGATGGAAACGCTCGACGCGCATCGCGAGCTCGTCGAGCAGCAGTTCGACGCGATCTTCGCCGACAAGGTGAGCGGGCAGGGCGGCTGCGGCGTCGCGGAGGATTCGGTGGCGTCGTGGATCTGGAGCGGCGCGCTCGCCGACGATTCCGCGCAGGAAGAGCTCGCCGCGCGCCTCATGGAACTCGGCTTCGCGGACCCGGCGCCGGTGCTCGCACGTCTGACGGGCGTGTGGAATTCGGCGCGTTACGCCGGCTTGCCGTCGCAGAGCCGCGAACGCTTCGATATCGTCGCGCAACGCTCGATAGAAGCCGTGCAGTCGATCGATGCGCCGCGCCGCGCCGACACCATCATGCGGCTTTTCGATCTGCTCGAAGCGACGGCCAAGCGCGGCGCGTATCTCGCGCTGCTGACCGAATATCCGGCGGCGCTCGCGCGCGTGCTCTCGGTGCTGTCGGGGTCGCGCTGGGCGGCGGGCTATCTGATCCGCCATCCGCAATTGCTCGATGAATTGCTCGACGACGAAGCCATCGCCAGCCCGTTCGACTGGGCCGCGTTCAAACGCTCGCTGATCGCACGGCTCGATGCCGCCGAGGACGCAGAACATCAAATGGATCTGCTGCGTCACGCGCATCAGGCCGAAGTATTTCGCATTCTGCTGATCGATCTCGCCGGGCATCTGAGCGTCGAGCACGTGAGCGACCGTCTCTCCGAACTCGCCGACGCCGTGCTCGACGTCACCGTGCAGACCGTGTGGAAGCAGTTCCCGAAGCGGCATCGCGAGACGCCGCGCTTTGCGGTCATCGCGTACGGAAAGCTCGGCGGCAAGGAACTGGGCTACGCGTCGGACCTCGACCTCATCTTTCTGTACGACGATCCCGACGACGCGGCCTCCGACATCTACGCGATGTTCACGCGCCGCCTCATTACGTGGCTCACGTCGGCGACGGGCGCGGGCACGCTCTTCGACGTCGACTTGCGTCTGCGGCCGAATGGCGAATCGGGCCTGCTCGTGACCGACCTCGCATCGTTTCGCCGCTATCAGATTCGCGAGGGCGACGCGGCGAACACGGCGTGGGTCTGGGAGCATCAGGCGCTTTCGCGCGCACGCTACAGCGCGGGCGATGCCGAAATCGGCGCGGAGTTCGAGCAGATTCGCGCCGACGTGCTCGTCATGGAACGCGACGCGGCCGCGCTCGCGCGCGAGATCGTGTCGATGCGCCAGCGCGTCGCCGATGGCCATCCGAATCGCAGCGACCTGTTCGATCTGAAGCACGATCGCGGCGGCATGGTCGATATCGAGTTCATCGTTCAGTACTGGGTGTTGCTGCACGCGCGCGAGCATCGCGAGTTTCTGCGCAACGCGGGGAATATCACGCTGTTGAAGATCGCCGCGAAAAGCGGATTGATCGCCGAAGCAGAAGCCGATGCGATCGGCGCGGCGTATCGCCAGTACCGCAAGCTGCAGCACACGCTGCGGCTCGACGGTATGGAAAAGGCGCGCGTCGATCCGGCCACGGTTCAGACCGAACGCGACGCGGTGACGGCGCTGTGGGACCGCGTGTTCGCAGTGGCGTCGGCGGGCTGACGCGGATGCTTAAGCCGCCAGCATTTCCTTCGCGTGCTTGCGGGTGGTCGCGGTGATTTCGAGACCGCCGAGCATGCGCGCGACTTCTTCCACGCGTTTTGCGCGATCGAGTTGCTTTACCGTGCTCACCGTGCCGCCCGCATCGTCCGACGATTTCGCGACCTGGAAATGCTGATCGCCACGCGCGGCCACTTGCGGCAAGTGCGTGACGCACAGCACCTGACGGTCGCGGCCGAGCTGATGCAACAGACGCCCGACCACTTCCGCGACGCCGCCGCCGATGCCCGTGTCCACTTCGTCGAAGATGAGCGTGGGCGTCGGACTCGCCGTGCTCGCGATGACGGCGAGCGCAAGACTGATGCGCGCCAGTTCGCCGCCCGACGCGACTTTCGCGAGCGGCCGCAGCGCGACGCCCGCGTGTCCCGCGACGCGGAATTCAATCTGCTCCAGCCCGTTCGCGCCGCCTTCGGCGAGCGGCACGAGCGCGACCTCGAAGCTGCCGCCTGCCATCGACAGTTCCTGCATGCCTTCCGTGACCGCTTTCGACAGATTTTTCGCGGCCTTCGCGCGCGCCTTGGACAGCACCTTGGCTTGCGCGAGATATTCGCTCTTCGCTTTATCGGCGGCGGCGTTGAGCGCATCGAGATCGGCGGCGGCATCGAGTTCGGCGAGCTGGCGGCGGCGCGCGTCGTGTTCTTCCGGCAGCGTTTCGGGTTGAAGGCGGAACTTGCGCGCGGTCGAGTGCAGTTGCTCCATGCGTCTTTCGACTTGCGCGAGCCGGTCAGGATCGAGCTCCAGCCGCTGCGCGTAGTGCGATAGCGAATACGACGCTTCCTGCAACTGGATTTCCGCCGGTTCGAGCGACGCGAGCACGTCGTTCAACGCGGGATCGATATCGGACAGGCCGCGCAGCTTCGAGATGATGGCGCCGAGCTGCGAGATCATCGCTTCGTCGGATTCGGAGAGCGCGCCGAGCGCACCCTGCACGCCGTCGATGAGACTCGCCGAATGCGACAGCCGATGATGCTCCGCGCTCACTTCTTCCCATTCGCCGGGCTGCGGCGCGAGCTTGTCGAACTCGCTCAGTTGCCACGCGAGACGCTCGCGTTCCAGTTGCAGCTCGCGGTCGCGATTCTGGGCGGTCTCGACGGCTTGCTGCGCGTCGCGCATCGCGCGCCAGGCACGATTCACCGCGCCGGCCGTGTCGAGCAACTGCGCGTGCGTGTCGAAGAGTTCGCGTTGCGCGTCCGGTCGCATCAACAATTGATGCGCGTGCTGGCCGTGGATATCGACGAGCATTTCGCCGACTTCGCGCAACTGCGCGAGCGTCGCGGGCGTGCCGTTGATGAACGCTCGCGAGCGGCCGCCCGAATCGATCACCCGCCGCAGCATGACCGAATCGGCGTCCTGCGTGAGCGCGTGTTCGTCCAGCCAGCGCACGACGAGCGGATGCGTCGAAAATTCGGCGGTGATGTCGGCGCGCGCCTGACCGGCGCGCACGACGCTCGCGTCGCCGCGCGCGCCGAGCGTGAGCGCGAGGGCGTCGATGAGGATCGACTTGCCCGCGCCGGTTTCACCCGAAAAGACCGTGAAGCCTGGATCGAAATCGATATCCAGCGTGGCGACGATGACGAAATCTCGAATGGAAAGATGACGGAGCATGGACGCTTCGGGGAAGGAAGTTCTGGCAGATCAGAGAGCGGACGAATCCTGCGACGGATGCTCGTTCCAGTGCAGCTTCTTGCGCAGCGTGGCGTACGTGCTGTAGCCGACCGGATGCAGCACCGGCACCGTATGCTTCGAGCGCCGCACTTCAATCGCGTCGTTCAGTTCGACGGCGGTGAACGACTGCATGTCGAAGTTCACGTTGACGTCGCGACCGCCGATGATCTGAATGGTCACTTTCGAATCGTCGGGCAGCACGATCGGCCGGTTCGACAGCGAATGCGGCGCGATCGGCACGAGCACGAAGCCCTGCAATTGCGGATGCAGGATCGGCCCCGCCGACGACAGCGCGTAGGCGGTCGAGCCGGTCGGCGTCGCGACGATCAGTCCGTCGGAACGCTGGTTGTACATGAAGTGGCCGTCCACCGACACGCGCAGCTCCGCCATGCCGGAGAAGCCGCTGCGATTCACCACGACGTCGTTGAACGCGAGCGCGTGGTAGATCGGCTTGTCGTTGCGCACGATGCGCGCTTCGAGCAGGCTGCGCTCCTCGCGCTCGAACTGGCCGGCGAGCATTTGCGGGACGATTTCCTGCATCGCCTTGAGCGGAATGTCGGTGATGAAGCCGAGCCGGCCATGATTCACGCCGATGAGCGGTGTTTTATACGGCGCGAGCTGCCGTCCGATGCCGAGCATCGTGCCGTCGCCGCCGAGCACGATTGCAACGTCCGCGCGCGCGCCCATCTCCGCGATGGAGAGCGCCGGGAACTCCGTCACGCCGACGTCCTTCGCGGTGCCCGCCTCGAAGACGACCTCGAAGCCCTGGCTTCTGAGGAGATCGGCGAGCGATCTCAGCGGCGCCTCGATGCCCGGCGTGTTGGTGCGCCCCACGAGGGCGACGGTCTTGAATTGGCCAATTTCCATGCCGGCATTACACCATAGTCAGAGAGCGAAAAGAACCGTGGGCGATGGCCGCCGGGCGCGCCGCGACGAGACCGTGCGGCATGACGCGGGCAGGCTCGCCGTTTGTCGCTAGAATGGAGCGGACGTTGAATGCCGACCACCCGGCGCGGCTCGCCGCTATCCGACACGTTGAGCTAAAATTTCCCCATGCTAGACCCACGTGCACAAACCCTCCTCAAAACGTTGATCGAGCGCTACATCGCCGAAGGTCAGCCGGTCGGTTCGCGCACGTTATCACGTCATTCGGGCCTCGAACTGAGCCCCGCGACGATCCGCAACGTCATGTCGGATCTCGAAGACCTCGGGCTGGTCGCGAGCCCGCATACGTCGGCGGGACGCATTCCCACGCCGCGCGGCTACCGGCTCTTCGTCGACACGATGCTGACTGTAGAAGCACCGCAAGACGAGGCCATGACCACCGCGGTCAAGACTCGCCTGCAAGGCGAGGAGCCGCAGAAGATCGTCGCGGCGGCGGCGAGCGTGCTGTCCAATCTGTCTTCGTTCGCGGGCGTCGTGCTCACGCCGCGCCGGAGCCACATGTTCAAGCAGATCGAGTTCATGCGGCTGTCGGACAAGCGCATTCTGCTCATCATCGTGACGCCCGAAGGCGACGTGCAGAACCGCATGATGGCCACGCAACGCGACTATTCGCCTTCGCAACTCGTAGAAGCCTCCAATTACATCAACGCGCATTTCGCGGGCCTGTCCTTCGACGAAGTACGCCGCCGTTTGCGCGAGGAAATCGATCAGTTGCGCGGCGACATGACCGCGCTCATGCAGGCGGCCGTGGTCGCGAGCACCGCCGAGACGGACCCCACTGACACCGTGCTGATTTCCGGCGAGCGCAACCTGCTCGAAGTGGCGGACCTTTCGTCCGACATGGCGCGGCTGCGCAAGCTTTTCGATTTGTTCGACCAAAAGACGAGCCTCCTGCAATTGCTGGATGTATCGAGTCACGCGCAAGGCGTGCAGATTTTCATCGGCGGAGAAAGCAATCTCGTGCCGATCGAGGAAATGAGCGTCGTGACGGCGCCATACGAGGTCAACGGGAAGATCGTCGGCACGCTCGGCGTGATCGGCCCGACGCGCATGGCGTACAACCGCGTGATTCCGATCGTCGATATCACCGCGCGTTTGCTGTCGATGTCGCTCAGTCATCAGTGACGCCATCTTGGCGCGCCGCGAAAGAGCGCGCCACTAGGCCGTTCGGCCAATGATGCGTCCGGAAACGCGCCGCTATAATGGTCCTCAACTTTTCCGACGACCATCTTCAGGCTCGCTTCCCTTATGCGTTTCGACCTCGAGTTGCCCTCGCAGCCCAGCGCTTCGCATCGCGTCGCGGTGCTGCTGATCAATCTCGGCACGCCGGACGCGCCCACGCCGCGGGCGGTGCGCAAGTATCTGGCGCAATTCCTGTCCGATCCGCGCGTCGTCGAAATTCCGTCATTCGTGTGGCAATTCATTCTGCGCGGCCTGATCCTGCCGTTTCGCGGGCGCGCATCGGCGAAGAAGTACGCGCAAGTGTGGATGCCCGAAGGCTCGCCGCTGCGCGTGCATACGGAAAAGCAGGTCGACGGCTTGCGGCGGCTCTTCGCGGCGAACGACTATCACGTCATCGTCGACTATGCGATGCGCTACGGCACGCCGGGCATCGGCGCGATGCTCAATCAGCTGAAGCTCGAAGGCGCCGACCGCATTCTCCTGTTGCCGATGTATCCGCAATACTCGTCGTCCACGACGGCCACCGCGTTCGACGACGCGTTCGCCGCGCTCAAGCGCGTGCGCAATCAGCCGGAAATCCGCACGATCCGCCATTACGCCGATCATCCGGCGTATATCGCGGCGCTCGCGGAGCAGGTGCGCGACTATTGGCGGCATCACGGCCAGCCGGATTTCGCCGCGGGCGACAAGCTCGTGCTGAGCTTCCACGGCGTGCCGAAGCGCACGATGGATCTCGGCGATCCGTATCACGACCAGTGCCAGCTGACCGGTTCGTTGCTCATGGCCGCGCTCGGGCTTACGCCGGTCGAATGCCGCGTGACGTTCCAGTCGCGCTTTGGGCGGGCGGAGTGGCTTCAGCCGTACACCGCGCCGACGGTCGCGGAGCTCGGCGCGGGCGGCGTTTCTCGTGTGGACGTGTTCTGTCCCGGCTTCACGGCGGATTGTCTCGAGACGATCGAGGAAATCGGCATCGAGGTGCGCGACGAATTTCTGAAGGCGGGCGGCAAGCATTTTCACCGGATTGCCTGCCTGAACTCAGCGCCCGCGTGGATCAAGGCACTGGGCGAGATCGCCGCGCAACATCTTCAGGGATGGCCCGTGCAGACTGTGCAGCCGCTCAGCGCAGTGGCCTGAGCGCGGCTTTTTCAGGCATTCACCCATGAACTACAAGATTTCGACGGAACCTGGCGCGCGTTTGCGCATCGATAAGTGGCTTTGGGCAGCGCGTTTCTTCAAGACGCGTTCGCTCGCGAGCGATGCGGTCGAGAAAGGCCGCGTGAAGATCGGCGGGGCGAATGTGAAGCCGTCTAAGGACGTGCGCGTCGGCGATATCGTCGAGATCGATATCGAACGGCTGGTGTGGCAGGTCGAAGTGCTCGGGATATGCGATGTGCGCGGCCCGGCGCCGGTCGCCCAGACGCTCTATGCCGAAACCGGGGAAGGCCGTGCGAAACGCATGGCCGAGGCCGAGCGCCGCAAGAATTTCCGCGAGCCCGCAGCGGAACTGCAGGGAAGGCCGACGAAGCGCGACCGGCGCACTATCGACAAATTTTCTCGTTCGGATTGAAGTAGCTTTCGATGGTCGCGTGAACGCCGCCGTACTCGGTGGTACGTTCGGTCACGACGCCGGACATGCAGATGGTGGTCGTTCCCGCGACGAGTACCAGGGCGACCACCGCGATAGCAAAGGTCAGTTTCATGGTATCCCCGGGAAGCGGGTTGCCCGGTCAGAAGGCGGCCGGATCAGGAAACGGGCAAGGGCTGAAAGCGGTTTGAAGCAATTCGTAGGATTAGGGTTAACGTGCGTCCTGCGCTGCTTTTTTGAAGTGTAGGCGACTCAGGGCTTTCCCTCAATCCGAAAATCGCGCGCCGCGGCGAAGTGTGTATTACGAGCCATTGCGGCGCCACCTTGCTGTCGAGATTTGTCCGAAAAACCGTTTCGAAGGCTTGAAAAAGCTTTCGGCGCCCTCATTTCGGCCGTTAGTGCGAAAAATGCGTCCGATTTTCGGTCTGGCCGCTTTCGCAGCCGATTCAACTCACTGCAATACATATTCAGCGACATGGAAAACACGCAAGAGAATCCAGCGAGCCAGAACGCAACGCCCGCCGACGATAACGCGCGCCAGTCCGCCGACCCGACCAGCGCGGCGGCTCCCGCGTCCCAAGGCGCACCGGCTGATGCCGCCGCCGCGCCGCAAGCCGCGCCGAATGAGGCCGAAGCTGCGCTCGCCGAAGCGCAGGCCACCATCGCCGCGCTCAAGGAAGACTTCCTGCGCGCGAAGGCCGAAACCGAGAACGTGCGCCGCCGCAGTCAGGAAGATGTCGCGAAGGCGCATAAATTCGCCATCGAAAATTTTGCGGAGAACCTGCTTCCGGTGCTCGACAGCCTGGAAGCCGCGCTCGCCGACCAGTCGACGGATGTCGCCAAGGTTCGCGAAGGCGTCGAACTGACGCTGCGTCAACTGACGGGCGCGTTGGAGAAAGGCCGCGTGATCGCGGTGAACCCGGTCGGCGAAAAATTCGATCCGCATCGCCATCAGGCCATCTCGATGGTTCCGGCGGAACAAGACCCGAATACTGTCGTCACGGTGCTGCAGAAGGGCTACGTCATCGCCGACCGCGTGCTGCGTCCGGCGCTCGTGACCGTCGCCGCGCCGAAGTAATCGGTCTCGCGGCGTACGTGCCGGCCGTGTCGGTCGCCGCACAAAAAAACTTATAGACCGTATCGTTTGCAGGGTCTTGAAATCGAAACTGACGCTCTTATCTTGCGTACAGGTATGAATTTTGGGCGTTCGGCCCGGTAAATCGGCAAAAGCCGGCATCGAAAGGCCGGCCGCAACGCCACTGCGATCAAAGCTAGGAGAGGATAAAAAATGGGCAGAATCATCGGTATCGACCTCGGCACCACGAACTCGTGCGTGGCGCTGATGGAAGGCAATCAGGTCAAGGTCATCGAGAACTCGGAAGGCGCGCGCACCACGCCGTCGATCATCGCGTACATGGATGACAACGAGATCCTCGTCGGCGCGCCTGCGAAGCGCCAGTCGGTCACCAATCCGAAGAACACGCTGTACGCGGTCAAGCGCCTGATCGGCCGCCGCTTCGACGAGAAGGAAGTGCAAAAGGACATCAACCTGATGCCCTACAAGATCGTCAAGCACGACAACGGCGATGCATGGGTCGAAGCGCACGGCAAGAACCTCGCGCCGTCGCAGGTTTCGGCTGAAGTCCTGCGCAAGATGAAGAAGACCGCTGAAGACTACCTCGGCGAGCCGGTGACGGAAGCCGTCATCACGGTTCCGGCGTACTTCAACGACAGCCAGCGTCAGGCAACGAAGGACGCGGGCCGCATCGCCGGTCTGGAAGTGAAGCGCATCATCAACGAGCCGACCGCGGCCGCGCTCGCGTTCGGTCTCGACAAGGCCGAAAAGGGCGACCGCAAGATCGCCGTGTTCGACTTGGGCGGCGGCACGTTCGACATCTCGATCATCGAGATCGCGGACGTGGACGGCGAAATGCAGTTCGAAGTGCTGTCGACGAACGGCGATACGTTCCTCGGCGGTGAAGACTTCGACCAGCGCATCATCGATTACATCATCGGCGAGTTCAAGAAAGAGCAGGGCGTCGACCTTTCCAAGGACGTGCTCGCGCTGCAACGCCTGAAGGAAGCCGCTGAAAAGGCGAAGATCGAACTGTCGTCGACGGCTCAGACCGACATCAACCTGCCGTACATCACGGCGGACGCGTCCGGTCCGAAGCACCTGAACCTCAAGTTCACGCGTGCCAAGCTCGAAGCGCTCGTCGAAGAGCTCATCGAGCGCACGATCGAACCGTGCCGCATCGCGATCAAGGATGCGGGCGTGAAGGTCGGCGACATCGACGACGTGATTCTCGTCGGCGGCATGACGCGTATGCCGAAGGTGCAGGAGAAGGTGAAGGAATTCTTCGGCAAGGATCCGCGCCGTGACGTGAACCCGGACGAAGCCGTCGCCGTGGGCGCCGCGATTCAAGGCCAGGTTCTGTCGGGCGACCGCAAGGACGTGCTGCTGCTCGACGTGACGCCTCTGTCGCTCGGCATCGAGACGCTCGGCGGTGTGATGACGAAGATGATCAACAAGAACACGACCATCCCGACGAAGCACTCGCAAGTGTATTCGACGGCGGACGACAACCAGGGCGCCGTGACGATCAAGGTGTTCCAGGGCGAGCGCGAAATGGCCGTCGGCAACAAGCTGCTCGGCGAGTTCAACCTCGAAGGCATTCCGCCCGCACCGCGCGGCGTGCCGCAGATCGAAGTGACCTTCGACATCGACGCGAACGGTATTCTGCACGTTGGCGCGAAGGACAAGGCGACGGGCAAGGAAA
Source organism: Caballeronia sp. AZ7_KS35 (assembly GCF_023631045.1). Taxonomy (NCBI): domain Bacteria; kingdom Pseudomonadati; phylum Pseudomonadota; class Betaproteobacteria; order Burkholderiales; family Burkholderiaceae; genus Caballeronia; species Caballeronia sp. AZ7_KS35. The sequence goes on from NZ_JALQDV010000001.1 coordinate 640,186, forward strand.
ACAAGATCACCATCAAGGCGAACTCGGGTCTGACGGACGCGGAAATCGACAAGATGGTGAAGGACGCCGAAGCCAACGCCGAGGAAGATCACAAGCTGCGTGAGCTGGCCGACGCGCGCAACCAGGGCGATGCGCTGGTTCACAGCACGAAGAAGGCGGTCGCGGAGTACGGTGACAAGGTCGACGCTTCGGAGAAGGAAAAGATCGAAGCGGCGCTGAAGGACCTCGAAGAGGCGCTGAAGAGCAGCTCGAGCGACAAGGCCACGATCGAAGCAAAGGTCGAGGCGCTGGCTCAGGCTTCGCAGAAGCTCGGCGAAAAGATGTACGCCGACATGCAGGCGCAGCAAGGCGCGGCGAGCGCGGCCGCGGGTGCGGCAGGCGCGGGCGCGTCGGCGGATGCGGGCGCGAGCCAGCATCACGATGACGTCGTCGACGCCGACTTCAAGGAAGTGAAGAAGGACTAACGCCGAATCGGGCGCGTGAGTGGCGACATTCACGCGCTTTTCGGTGGTATCACCGGGACGCGTTGGCGTCTGACGTGGAGCGCGCCTGGCGAGCCTTTCGGCTCTCCGGGCACGTTGTTTTTAGAGGCGCGTTGCTTCTGGCGAGGCGCAAAAAGTTTTACGCGCGGGTTGCGAGCGACATCCGCAGCATCTCGCAGCATCTGACAGGAACCGCGGCGCTCAAGCGCGGCGGCATCGAACCGACATGGCGAAACGGGATTACTACGACGTTCTGGGCGTCGCGAAAAATGCGAGCGACGACGAGATCAAGAAGGCGTATCGCAAGCTCGCGATGAAGTATCACCCTGACCGCAACCCGGACAACAAGAAGGCGGAAGAGAATTTCAAGGAGGCGAAGGAAGCCTACGAAATGCTCTCCGACCAGCAGAAGCGGGCCGCCTACGATCAGTACGGCCACGCGGGCGTGGATCCGAACATGGCGGGCGCGGGCGCGCAAGGTTTCGGCGGTTTCGCCGATGCCTTCGGGGATATCTTCGGCGATATCTTCGGACAGACGGCGGGTGGCGCCGGCGCGCGCGGCCGCAGCGGTCCGCAGGTGTATCGCGGCGCGGACTTGCGCTACAGCATGGAAATCACGCTGGAGCAGGCGGCGCACGGCTACGACACGCAGATTCGCGTGCCGAGCTGGGTGAACTGCAACGTCTGCCACGGCTCCGGTGCGAAGCCGGGCACGAAGCCCGAAACCTGCCCGACCTGTCATGGTCAGGGCCAGGTACGCATGTCGCAAGGGTTTTTCAGCATCCAGCAGACGTGCCCGAAGTGTCACGGCAGCGGCAGCTACATCCCCGATCCGTGCGCGAACTGCCACGGCGCGGGCAAGGTGAAGGAAACGAAGACGCTGGAAGTGAAGATTCCGGCGGGCATCGACGACGGCATGCGAATCCGCTCGGCGGGCAATGGCGAGCCGGGCATCAACGGTGGTCCGGCCGGCGACTTGTATGTGGAAATCCACATCAAGCAGCATTCGGTGTTCGAGCGTGACGGCGACGACCTGCATTGCCAGATGCCGATTCCGTTCACGACGGCGGCGCTCGGCGGCGAGATCGAAGTGCCGACGCTCGCGGGCCGCGCGAGCTTCACGGTGCCGGAAGGCACGCAGTCGGGCAAGACGTTCCGTTTGCGCGGCAAGGGCATCAAGGGCTTGCGTTCGAGCATCGCCGGCGATCTGTATGTGCATGTCCAGGTGGAAACGCCGGTCAAGCTCACCGACGCGCAGCGCGATTTGCTCAAGCAGTTCGAGAAGTCGCTCGTCGAGGGTGGCGCGCGGCATAGTCCGCAAAGCAAGAGCTGGTTCGACCGCGTGAAGAGCTTCTTCGATTGATGCGGTCGAGTGCGTCGTACGTCGGGCAGGTATGACGATGAAAACCGAAGAGCGCAGCGCGGTGTTCGCGCTGCTCGACGATTGCGATGCGACCGCCGAAAGGCGGTCGAGTCGTTTGTACACAGACTTCGTGCGCGAACGCGTGTGCGTGAACGCGCGCGATCTCGATGCCGTTTGCGCCGAAATCGAGCGCGATCTGCAGAGCGGCCTGCATGCGCTTGTCGTCGCGGATTACGAGTTCGGACGCAATCTCCAGTTCGGTGAAATCGGGCGTGGTGAAGATCAGGCGCTTCGCGTGCTGATGTTTCGCTCGTGCGCGTTTCTGTCGCGTAAGGAAGTGAGCGCCTGGCTCGCCGATGACGAGGTTGCAGGCGTCGCGGGCATTGCGCCGAGCGTCACCCGCGACGAGTTCGACAAGGCCATCGCCACGGTTCAGGAGGCGTTGAAGGAAGGCGAGTCGTATCAGATCAACTACACGTATCGGCTGAATTTCGATGTATTCGGCACGCCGCTCGCGCTGTATCGGCGATTGCGCGAGCGGCAAGCCGTGCATTTCGGCGCGCTCATCGCGTTGCCGGACGGCAGGTCGGTCGTGTCGTGCTCGCCGGAATTGTTCGTCGAGAAACATGGCGATCTGTTGCGCGCGCGGCCGATGAAAGGCACCGCGCCACGGGATGCCGATCCCGAATCGCTGCGCCTCGACCCGAAGAATCGCGCCGAGAACGTGATGATCGTCGACTTGTTGCGCAACGACATGTCGCGCGTGGCGGTCACGGGTTCGGTCAACGTACCCGCGCTGTTCTCGGTCGAGCCGTACGCATCGGTGTGGCAGATGACGTCGACGATCGAAGCGCGCGTCATTCCGGGCACGTCGTTCGCGGACATCGTGCGCGCGCTCTTTCCGTGCGGCTCGATTACCGGCGCGCCGAAGTATCGGACGATGCAACTGATCGACGAAATCGAGAGCACGCCGCGCGGGCTTTACACCGGCGCGATCGGCTGGCTCGATGCGAGCGGCGACTTCTGCATGTCGGTGGCGATTCGTACGCTCGTCATCGATGCGGCCGCGCGGCGCGGCGTGCTCGGCATCGGCGCGGGCATCGTGCTCGATAGCGTCGCCGCCGACGAATACGAGGAGTGTCTGTTGAAAGCGCGTTTTCTGACGGGCGCGGATCCCGGCTTCGAACTCTTCGAGACGACATACGCGACACGCGATGAAGGCGTGCGCCATTACGCGCGCCACGTCGCGCGGTTGAAGGCGAGCGCGGCGTATCTCGGTTTCACGTTCGACGAAGCTTCGTTGCATGAGCAGACCGCGCAACATATCGCGGACTTCGAAGGCCAGAAACCGTATCGAATGCGTATCGCGCTGGCCAAGAGCGGGCGCATCACGATGACGAGCGCGCCGCTTGCGCCGTTGCCATCGGATACGGTGAACGTGCTGCTCGCTTCGGAGCGCGGATTCGCGCCGCAAAGCTCGGCCGATCCGCTGCTCAGACACAAGACGACGCGTCGCGCGGATTACGATCGTGCGTGGAAAGCCGCCGAAGCCGAAGGCGCGTTCGACATGTTGTTCGTCAACGAGCGCGGCGAGTTGACCGAGGGCGGCCGCTCGAGCGTGTTCGTGAAGCTCGACGGCGAGTGGTTCACGCCGCCCATCGATGCCGGCGTGCTGCCGGGCGTGATGCGCGCGGTGTTGATGGAAGAACTCGGCGCGCGCGAACGCGCGCTTACGCCGAACGAACTCGACAACGCGCAGAGCCTGCTGATCAGCAACGCCCTGCGCGGCGCGGTCGAAGCGCGCTTCAAACGTTAGCCAGAATCACCACTCGGCGACGCTGCCATCCGCGTGACGCCACACCGGATTGCGCCAGCGATGGCCGACCTTCGCCATTTCGCGCACTTTCTCCTCGTTCACCTCGATTCCCAAGCCCGGCCCTTGCGGAATCGACACCATCCCGTCTTCGTACTTGAAGACTTCCGGATTCCTGATGTAATCGAGCAGGTCATTGCCCTTGTTGTAGTGAATGCCGAGGCTCTGTTCCTGGATGAACGCGTTATAGCTGACCGCATCGATCTGCAGACAGGTTGCGAGCGCGATCGGACCGAGCGGGCAGTGCAGCGCGAGCGCGACATCGTAGGCTTCGGCCATCGTCGCGATCTTGCGGCATTCGGTGAGACCGCCCGCGTGCGACGCGTCCGGCTGAATGATGTCGACGTAACCGCCCGCCAGAATGTGCTTGAAATCCCAGCGCGAGTAGAGCCGCTCGCCGAGCGCGATCGGCGTGCTTGTCTGGTTGACGATATCGCGCAGCGCCTCGACGTTTTCCGAAAGCACCGGCTCTTCGATGAACATCAGCTTGAACGGATCGAGCTCCTTCGCGAGCACTTTCGCCATCGGCTTGTGCACGCGTCCGTGAAAGTCGACGCCGATGCCCACGTTCGGCCCGACCGCTTCGCGCACCGCTTGCACGTTGTCGATCACGCCCTGAACCTTGTCGAAGGTATCGATGATCTGCAGCTCTTCCGAGCCGTTCATCTTCACGGCCTTGAAGCCGCGCTCGACCACCGCCCGCGCGTTGTTCGCGACGTCGCTCGGACGGTCGCCGCCGATCCACGAATACACCTTGATCTTGTCGCGCACCTGGCCGCCGAGCAGCGCGTGCACCGGCACGCCGTGATGCTTGCCGAGAATGTCCCACAATGCCTGATCGACGCCCGCGATCGCGCTCATGCCGATCGGCCCGCCGCGATAGAAGCCCGCGCGGTACATGACCTGCCACAAGTCTTCGATATGGCGCGGGTCCTTGCCGACGAGATAGTCGGCGAGTTCATCGACGGCTGCGGCGACCGTATGCGCGCGGCCTTCCACAACCGGCTCGCCCCAGCCCGTGATGCCCTCGTCGGTTTCGATCTTGAGGAAGCACCAGCGCGGCGGAACGATGAAGGTCTCGAGTTTCGTGATTTTCATTGAGCGTCTCCTGAAGGGTTTTACATGGTAGCAAAAAGGCGATGTCTGGGCATATTAATAGTATTATTCGCGTAAAGATTGGGACTTACGAAACATCAGTCGAATGCCCGATAATCGTGCTCAAAATATGAAGGGAGACCATCATTTACCGCGATCTGCATGGCCGTGTGACGCATGAACTGGGCATGGCGATCCTGCGCGGCGACTTTGCGCCGGGTTCGCCATTGCCGCGCGAAGCGGAACTGATGGAGCGCTTTGGCGTGAGCCGCACGGTGTTGCGCGAGTCGTTGCGCACGCTGACATCGAAAGGATTGATCGAGTCGCGGCCGAAAGTCGGTACGCGCGTGCGCGCGCAAGACGCGTGGAATCTGCTCGATGCCGACATGCTCGACTGGTACTCGCGCGTCGCGCCGCCGCTGCAATTCGCACTCAAGCTTCAGGAAATGCGCGAGATGATCGAGCCGTACGCCGCCGCGCTCGCCGCCGACAACCACGAAGAACGCACGCGCGAACGACTCACGCGCGCGCATCAGGCGATGGCGGACGCGCAGAACGTCGATGAATGGGTGCGCGCCGATCTCGACTTTCATCTGGGCGTGCTCGCCGCGTGCAGCAACGAATTGCTGATTCCGCTCGGCGCGCTGATCGAGCGCACGCTCGAAGGCCAGTTGCGCCTGAACGCGAAGCGCGCCGACGTCTACAATGCGTCGCTCGCGGAACATACGGCGGTTTTCGAAGCGATCATCGCGCGCGATTCGAACGGCGCGCGCCGCGCGATGGCCGGTCTGCTTGGTGTGACACGCGGCCGGATTGAAGGCTAGAACGCGTTCAGCGGAATCTTCAGATAGGTCGTGCCGTTGCTCGCCGCGTCGGGAAAGTGGCCCGCGCGGATATTGACCTGAATGGCGGGCAAGATGAGCGTCGGCATGCCGAGCGTCGCGTCGCGCGCCTCGCGCATCGCGACGAACTCGTCCTCGGTCTTGCCGCCGCCGACGTGGATGTTCTTCTCACGCTGCTCGCGCACCGTGGCTTGCCATTGCGGAGCGCGCGTCTCCGGCGGATAGTCGTGACACACGAAAAGCCGCGTGTCGGGATCGAGCGCGAGCAGGCGCTGAATCGATCGATACATCGCGCGGGCGTCGCCGCCCGGGAAATCGCAGCGCGCGGTGCCCAGATCCGGCATGAAGAGCGTGTCGCCGACGAACACCGCATCGCCGACGCGATACGCCATGTCGGCGGGCGTATGTCCCGGCACGAAGAGCGCGGTTGCTTCGAGCGCGCCGATCATGAACCGCTCGCCGTCGGCGAACAGATGATCGAACTGCGAGCCGTCGAGCTGGAACTCGGGTTCGAGATCGAAGATCTTCTTGAACACGCCCTGCACCGTGCGTATCGACTCGCCAATTCCGATCTTCCCGCCGAGCGTGCGTTTCAGATACGGCGCCGCCGAGAGATGATCGGCGTGCGCGTGCGTCTCCAGAATCCATTCGACGGAAAGCCGCTGGTCCCGCACGAACGCGACGACCGCATCGGCGGATTTCGTCGATGTGCGCGCGGCTTTGGGATCGTAGTCGAGCACCGGATCGACGATAGCCGCGGCGGAGCCGGGCGCTTCGTAGACGACGTACGTCATCGTGCCGGTGTTGATGTCGAAGAAGGGCTGAATGATCGCTTGCACGTTGATTCCCCCGGTGCGTCACGCGATCCTGTGCTTTTGCGGCCCGGATGGATTGGGCGTGTTTGTCAGGATCGCGATACAGTGTAACCCTTTGCGCCGGGCATCGATGCGCCGGCCGTCGTCTTCGCGAAAGCTCCATCGAGAGGTTTGAATGCCGCACGTCCCGACCGCGCTCGCGTCGTCCTGGGGCGCGTGGGCCGTGTTCGTCAGCGTCCTCGCGACGCAGCTCGGCGTGCCGGTCCCCGCCGCGCCGATGCTCATTCTCGCCGGCACGCTCGTCGCCGCCGGCAACGTGCCGTTCTGGCAAATGCTGGTGGCCGCAGTGCTCGCGGTGCTCATCGCCGATTCCTTGTGGTTCACCGCGGGCCGTCTCTACGGCCGCACCTTTCTCAATTCGCTCGTGCGCTTCTCACTGTCGATCGATACCACGCTGCGCACCGCGCGCCGATGGTTCGAGCGCTTCGGCGTGCCGCTGCTCGCGCTGTCGAAGTTCGTGCCGGGGCTCGGGCTCGTGTCGGCGCCGCTGCTCGGCACCACGCAGATCGAAGTGCGCGTCTTCGTGTTGTGGGATCTGATCGGCGCGACGGCGTGGGCGAGCTTCTGGATGCTCGGCGGCGCGGCGCTCGAGGCGCAGATCGGCCGGCTCATCGAACTGGTGCGCGCGAACGGCACGACGCTGATCGACGTGCTCGTGATCATCGCGCTCGGCTTCGTGCTGTATCGATGGATCCGGCGCGAGCAGTTTCGTCAGTGGCTCGCGAAGTATCACATCACGCCCGATCAGCTCGACGCGATGATGCACTCCGACACGCCACCCGTGATCTACGACGCGCGTCCGGCGGACATTCGCCGTCGCGAGCCGTATCGCATCGCGGGCGCGATCGCGCTCGATCTCGATTCGCCGGATCGCGTCGATCAGTTGTATGCGGAGCACGAGGTCGTCGTGTATTGCGTGTGTCCGAACGAGGCGACGGCGAAGACCATCGCGCGTCAATTGCGGGCCAAGGGCTTCAGACACGTGCGGCCGCTGAAGGGCGGGCTCGATGCGTGGGAAAAGCACGGCTATCCGACCGAGCCGATTCCGCCCGAGCACTTGCGCGCGCCCGCCGATCACGACGACATCGATCACGATATGGTGACGATCCGCGCGACCGCGCCGGAATGAGCCGACCCTAGCTGCGGCGCGCCGGCCGGTTCACGAGCGCGATGCCCGCGAGGACCATCGCGGCGGCGACCATGAAGCGCGCGGTGAAATGCTCGCCGAGCAAGAGCACGCCGAAGGTGACGCCGAAGATCGGCGTGAGAAACGAGAACACGGAAAGCCGCGACGCCATGTAGCGCGTGAGCAGCCAGAACCACGTCAGATAGCTGATGAACGCGACGACGATCGCCTGATACGCGAGACTCGCGATCGCTATCGGCGACACGGCTTCGACGTGCGTCTGCCCGATGCCCGCCGCGAGCACGAGCAGCAGAACCGCCGATACCGCCAGCTGATAGAACAGCGTCTTGCTCGCGCTCGCATGGGAGAGCGCGGACGCGCGCACGACGACCGTCGTCGCGGCCCAGAAGATGCCGGCCATGATGCCGAGCGCATCGCCAGCGATGCCTTGCAACGTCGATGCGCTATTCGGATTGCCGTGCAGAAAGCCGTCCGCGAACGCGAGCGCGATGCCGCAGAACGCGAGCACGATGCCGCTCCACTGCGTGCGCGAAAGCCGCTCGCCCGCGACGAACCAGTGCAGCCCGAGCGCGGTGAAGCAGGGCGCGGTGTAGAGAAACACGGCCATGCGTGTGGCCGTCGTGAGACTCAGGCCGAAGAAGATGCAGACGAATTCGCCGCCGAACAGCACGCCCGCGAGCAGTCCGGCGGGCAGCGTGTCGTCGCGCTGAAAGAGCGGCACGCCGCGCGTGCGCGTCCAGATCCATACGAGCAATGTGGCGATCAGCGAGCGGATGCCGGCCTGCAGCATCGGCGGAATCGAGGCGTTGGCTTCCTTGATCGCGACTTGCTGGAATCCCCACGCGCCGCAGAGGGCGATCATCACGATGACGGCGGTGGCGTCGGGGGCGCGGCGCAGGGAGAGGGATGGCGAGCTCATCGGCTGTCGGTTAAGCGTGCACTGATCTGGAGCGTCGATTGTGCCAGCGAACCGCTGCGATGAACGAAAGGTCGGGACGAGCCCGTGGAGATTGCGCGCCGCGACGAGCGTGCGGCGCGCGCTTTGAAAGCGTGGATTGAGCGCGGTTCAGGAATGCTTTTCGATCAGTTCGACCTTGTAGCCGTCCGGATCTTCGACGAACGCGATCACCGTCGTGCCGCCCTTCACCGGACCGGCTTCGCGCGTCACCTTGCCGCCCGCCTGACGGATGCGCTCGCACGCATCGGCGGCGTTATCGACTTCGAGCGCGATATGACCGTAAGCCGTGCCGAGATCGTACTTGTCGGTGCCCCAGTTGTAGGTCAGTTCAAGCACGCTGTTCTCGCTTTCCGGGCCGTAGCCGACGAACGCGAGCGTGTACTTGTACTCGGTGTTTTCGCTTTGACGCAGCACATGCATGCCGAGAATGCGCGTGTAGAAATCGATGGAACGCTGCAGGTCGCCGACGCGCAGCATCGTGTGGAGGAGTCGCATGGTGGGATTCCTGTTTGTAGGTTTGCGGGGACAGGAATGAAATTGTACCGTCGGCGCTTTTTACGCGCTGACCGCGCTCACAGTGCCGGCAGCAAGTCCGGCGGATGATGCTTGAGCGTATGCCGCGCCTCGCGGAACTCGGGGAAGATCGATTCCACCGTCTGCCAGAAACGCGGGCTGTGATTCATCTCGCGCAGATGCGCGAGCTCGTGCGCGACGACGTAATCGATGATCGACATCGGAAAATGGATGAGCCGCCAGTTGAGGCGAATCTTGCCGTCGCTGGAGCAACTGCCCCAGCGCGTCGCCGCCGACGACAGCGCATACGCGCGGTACTCGACGCCGAGCTTCGCCGCATAGACCGCGAGCCGCGCACCGAAGATGCGCTTCGCTTCGCTTTGCAGCCAGCCTTGCACGCGATCCTTGATCTGCTGCGCGTCGGCGGATGCTGGCAGCGGAAGCGTGAGCACGCCGGTTTCGTCATCGAACGAAAGCGCGCTCGCAGAGTTGAGCGACACGCTGATCGTCTTGCCGAGAAACGGAAACTGCGCGCCGTCCTTCCATTCGATGCGCGGCAGCGCGCGCTGCTCCACGCGCGTCTGCCATTCGGTGAGCTTCCTGACGATCCAGTTCTGCTTGTCGAGAATCGCGCTTTCGATATCGGCGATCGTCACCCAGCGCGGCGCGGTGATCGCGAGCCCGGTTCCGTCGATGCAAAAGCCGATCGTGCGCCGCGACGAACGACGCAACCGGTATTCGAGCGCGCCCGCTTTGAGCACGATGCGACGCAGGCGCACGCCATCGGGCAGCGGTGCGGTGGGCGCGTTCGGTGCGGCGGGCGTGAGGACGGGAACGGGATCGGCGGGGGGAACATCGCCGCGCAGCGGAGCCGGTCCGTTCGCGGGCGGCGCGCCGGAGTAAGCCGGCGCATGCTCGAACGGCAGATCGAGTTGCAGGGTATCGAGCGCGACGGCGGGGCGCTGTCGCGAAGGGGCTTTCTGCATCGGCTCCGCTTTGCGCTCACGGCGCAGGAATGACGAGAAGAAAGAGTAGGGCACGCCTCGGCTCGAATCGACCGCCGCCGCGTCAGCGGCCCGCGCCCGCAGCGCCGGCTTTGGCCGGCTGCGCGTTCGGCACGGCGTAAGCGTGCGGATCGATGCGGCGCATTTCCGTCTCGATCCAGCTTTCGACGCGCGCGTTCACTTCCTCGGGCGTGAGACCGGCCGTATCGATCGGCTTGCCGACCGACACCGTGACTATACCCGGATATTTGATGAACGAATTGCGTGGCCACACGTGACCGGCGTTGTGCGCGATGGGCACGACCGGCGCGCCGGTTGCAACCGCGAAGCGTGCGCCGCCGGTCTTGTACTTGCCCTGGCTGCCGACGCGTGTGCGCGTGCCTTCGGGGAACATGATGATCCACGCGCCTTCGTCCATGCGCGCGCGGCCTTGCCTGGTGACGGAGACGAAGGCGTCGCGGCCCTGCTTGCGATCGATGTGCACCATCTTCAGGAGTCCGAGCGCCCAGCCGAAGAACGGCACATAGAGCAGCTCGCGCTTGAACACGTAGCAGAGCGGCCGCGGCATCAGCGCGGGAAACGCGAGCGTCTCCCATGCGGACTGATGCTTCGACAGCAGCACGGCCGGACCATTCGGCAGGTTCTCCATGCCTTCGATCGTGTAGCGAATGCCGATCAGATGCCGCAGCACGACGATCGTCGACTTGCACCAGCCGGCGGCCATCCAGTAGCGCTTGTCGGCGCGCATGAACGGAAACGCGATGAAGCAGGCGATCGCGTACGGCACCGTGTACACGACGAAGTAAAGCATCAACAGCAACGAACGGATGAAGCGCATGGAGTATCTGTTACTGAGCCGCGGCGCGATCCTGATGCCGCGCGAGGAAATCGAGCGCGAATGCGCGCAAGTCCTTGTGAACGAGGGTGCCTTCGGGCAACTGGCCTTCCTTGAGCGTCTTTTCGCCTTTGCCGGTCAGCACGAGATGCGTGGGAAAGCCGAGCGCCGCGCCCGCCTGGAGATCGCGCAAAGAATCGCCGACGACCGGCGTATCTTCCGGATCGATCTCGAAGCGGTCGATGATCTGTTGCAGCATGCCGGGCCGGGGCTTTCTGCAATCGCACTGATCTTCGGCCGTGTGCGGGCAGAAAAACAACGCGTCGATGCGCCCGCCGACGGCCGCGACCGCGCGATTCATCTTCTGATGCATTGCGTTGAGTGCGGCCATGTCGAATAGACCGCGCCCGATGCCCGACTGATTCGACGCGATCGCCACGCGATAGCCCGACTGGTTCAGCCGCGCGATCGCTTCGAGACTGCCGGGAATGGCGACCCATTCGTCCGGCGACTTGATGAAGGCATCCGAATCGACGTTGATGACGCCGTCGCGATCGAGGATGACCAGTTTGCGGTTCATGACCATGGGCGGCGTTTCTTAAGCAGCGAGCTTCGAGATGTCGGCGACGCAGTTCATCTGCTGATGCAGCGCGTTGAGCAGCGCAAGACGATTGTTGCGCAGCGCCGGGTCTTCCGCGTTCACCATCACGTCGTTGAAGAACGTATCGACGGATTCGCGCAACGCGGCGAGCGCGGTGAGCGCCTCCGTATAGTTGCGCGCGGCGAGCTGGCTTTGCACGCGCGGCGTCACTTGCTCGATCTGCGCGTACAGATCCTTCTCGGCCGCTTCGACGAGCAGTTCCTTGTTGACCACCGAAGGCGCGCCTTGCTCCGACTTCTTCAGAATGTTCGAGATGCGCTTGTTGGCCGCCGCGAGCGCCGCGGCTTCCGGCAGCGCCGCGAATTCGCGCACGGCGTCGAGGCGCGCGACGATGTCGTCGAGGCGCGTCGGGTTCAGGCTCAGGACCGCTTCGATATCGTTCGCTTCGAAGCCGCGCTCGCGCAACAGTCCGCGCAGACGATCGAGGAAGAAGGCGTAGACCGCTTCGGTCGAATCGGCGACTTGCGGCATGCCCGCGAACTGACGTTGCGCCGCGCCGACGAGATCGCGCAGATCGACCGGCAGCTTCTTTTCGAGCAGGATGCGCAGCACGCCCAGCGCGTGACGGCGCAGCGCGAACGGATCTTTCTCGCCCGTCGGCGCGAGCCCGATGCCCCAGATGCCGACGATCGTTTCGAGCTTGTCCGCGAGCGCGACCGCGGCACCGACGCCCGTCGACGGCGTTTCGTCGCCCGAGAAGCGCGGCTGATAATGCTCCGAGCAGGCGAGCGCGACTTCTTCCGGCTCGCCGTCGTGACGCGCGTAGTACGTGCCCATCGTGCCTTGCAGCTCGGGGAATTCGCCGACCATGTCGGTCAGCAGATCCGCCTTCGCGAGACGCGCGGCGCGGCGCGTCAGCGCGGGATCGACCCCGACCATCGGCGCGATTTCGCCCGCGAGCGCTTCGAGACGCTCGACGCGCTGCAGCGTCGAGCCGAGCTTGTTGTGATAGACGACGTTCGCGAGCAGCGGCACGCGATCTTCGAGGCGCTTCTTCTTGTCCTGCGTAAAGAAGAACTTTGCGTCGGCGAGGCGCGGGCGCACGACGCGCTCGTTGCCTTCGACGATCTCGCCGGGCGTCTTCGTATCGATATTCGACACGATCAGAAAACGCGAGCGCAGCTTGCCGTTCTGGTCCGTGAGCGCGAAGTATTTCTGGTTCGTCTGCATCGTGAGGATCAGACATTCCTGCGGCACCTGCAGGAATTCCTCGTCGAAGCGGCATTCGTAGACGACCGGCCATTCGACGAGCGCGTTCACTTCATCGAGCAGCGCTTCGGGCATCACGACGCGATCTTCGCCCGCAAACGCCTGCAGTTGCGTGCGGATCGATTCGCGGCGATCGTCGAAGTTCGCGACGACGCGGCCTTTGTCGAGCAGGGTGTCGGCGTAGTCGTCGGCATGAGCGATCGCGACGAAGCCTTCCGACATGAAGCGATGCCCGATGGTCGTATCGCCCGCATCGACGCCAAGCGCGCTGACCGGCACGACGTCGCGGCCGTGCATCGCGATCAGGCGCTGCACCGGACGCACGAACTGCACGCTGGTGCCGTCCGGACGCTGATACGTCATGACCTTCGGAATGGGCAGCTTGCCGAGGGTTTCGTCGAGCGCGGCTTGCAGGCCGTCGGCGAGCGTCGCGCCGGGCGCGGCGTAGCGCAGGAAGAAGGCTTCGGCCTTGCCGTCCTGCGCGCGTTCGAGTTCGGCGATGGGAAAGTCGGGGAAGCCGAGCGCCGCGAGTTTCTTCGCGAGCGGCGGCGTGGGGTTGCCTTCCTTATCGAGCGCGACCGTTACCGGCAAGACTTTCTCGCGCACCTGCTTTTCCGGCGCGACATCGCGCACATTGCGGATGAGCACGGCGAGGCGGCGCGGCGTCGCGTACTTTTCGAACGAAGGCGCGCCGTCGATGAGATCGCGCGCGGCGAGACGCTCGACGATGCCATCGGCGAAAGCGGTGCCGAGACGCGCAAGCGCTTTCGGCGGCAGTTCTTCGGTGAGCAGCTCGACGAGGAGCGAAGCGTGGTTGGATTGCGTCATTGTTCTAGCGAGCCTCGTCAAACCTGTTCGTTGTTGCTGGGTTCGCCCGGCGGCGTGCTTTCCACCTTGAGCGGCGGCGCCCATGCCGGACGCTGCGCTTCCTGCTCGTCGCTGACGAGATCGCGATCGCCCTTGACCGAATTGCCGAGCATCGGGAAGCCGAGCGCTTCGCGCGAATCGTAATAAGCCTGCGCCACGAGGCGCGACAACGCACGGATGCGGCCGATATACGCCGCGCGCTCAGTCACGGAAATGGCGCCGCGCGCATCGAGCAGATTGAACGTATGGCCGGCCTTCAGCACGAGCTCATACGCGGGTAGCGCGAGCTTCGCATCGATCATCTTCTTCGCTTCTTCTTCGTAGCTCTTGAAGAACGTGAACAGCAGATCGACGTTCGCGTGCTCGAAGTTGTACGTGGACTGCTCGACCTCGTTCTGGTGATACACGTCGCCGTAGGTGAGGCGGCGCAGTTCGCGGCCGTTCGGGCCGTCTTCTTCCCATTCGGTCCAGATGAGGTCGTACACGTTCTCGACCTTCTGCAGGTACATGGCGAGGCGTTCGAGACCGTAGGTGATTTCGCCGAGCACGGGCTTGCAGTCGATGCCGCCCGCTTGCTGGAAGTACGTGAACTGCGTCACTTCCATGCCGTTGAGCCACACTTCCCAGCCGAGTCCCCAGGCGCCGAGCGTCGGGTTCTCCCAGTCGTCCTCGACGAAGCGCACGTCGTTCTGCTTCAGATCGAAGCCGAGCGCTTCGAGCGAGCCGAGGTACAAATCGAGGATGTTTTCCGGCGCGGGCTTCAGCACGACCTGATACTGATAGTAGTGCTGCAGGCGGTTGGGATTCTCGCCATAGCGGCCGTCCTTCGGGCGGCGCGACGGTTGAACGTAGGCCGCGCGCCACGGCTCCGGGCCGATCGCGCGCAGGAACGTGTGGACGTGCGAGGTGCCTGCGCCGACTTCCATGTCGATCGGCTGGAGGAGCGCGCAGCCCTTTTCGTTCCAGTAGGACTGCAGCGTCAGAATGATTTGCTGGAAAGTGAGCATGATTGCCTTTTGCGGGCGAACGCGGCGCGGCCATCGTCGTGACGACGCGACTCGGAGGCTCGGCCGAAGTACTTAAACGGAGAATTTTAGCCGAACGGACGGGCGGGTGCGGCTTTTTGGGAGAAGGCGGGCCGCGTCGCATCGCGCGACGCGGCTTTGTTTCAGCCGATGTTCAACGCTCGCCCGAACGTTTCCGATTCGGCGCGAATGCGAACGCGAACGCCAGCAGAATCAGCGATACCGCGATCACCGTCATGTTCCCGCTCGTCACATACGGCGTGCTGCCCGACGTGCCTTGCACGCGCGCTTCGAGCACGCCCGTGGCGAACGTCGGCAGCTTCGAGATGACATCGCCGTTGGCCGCGATCGCCGCCGTCATGCCGGTGTTGGTCGCGCGCAGCATCGGCCGGCCGGTTTCCATCGACCGCATCCGTGCGATCTGCAAGTGCTGATCGAGCGCGATGGTATTGCCGAACCACGCGAGATTCGTCGAGTTGATGAGAATGCCCGCGGGCGTTTCCTGCTCGCGGATCGTGCGCGCGATCTCTTCGCCGAAGATGTCCTCGTAGCAGATATCGACGGCGACCGGCTGGTTGTGCACGACGAATGCCTTCTGCGCGATCGGCCCGCGCGCGAGATCGCCGAGCGGAATGCCCATCATGCGCACGAACCAGTGAAAGCCGGGCGGCACGAATTCGCCGAAGGGCACGAGATGATGCTTGTCGTAGCGATACACGCCGTTCACATGCGGCGTGACGCCGAAGAGACTGTTGGTGAAATCGGTTGCGCGGCCATCGGGCAGAATCGTGACGCCGATCGCGCCGAAGAGAATCGACGAGTTCGTGTCGTCGGCGAAATTGCGGATCGCGACGGCGAAATCCTGCGGAATCTGCACCGACAGCACCGGCAGCGCGGTTTCCGGCGTGACGATCAGATCAGCGGGCTTCTCGGTGATGAGGCGCTTGTAGAGCGCGAGCGAGTCATCGACGCCCGACTGCTCGAACTTCATTTCCTGCTTCACGTTGCCTTGCAAGAGACGCACGTCGAGCGGTGCGTTGGCGGGCGTCGTCCATTGGACGAGCGACAGCAGCATGCCCGCGACGATCAGCGCAACCGCGACGACGCCCGGCGCGAACGCGAGCCGCCGCGTCTTGCGCAAGTGATAGACGGCCTGCACGATCAGCGCGGCGACGAGCGCGAGCACCCAGCCGACGCCGTACACGCCGACGATCGCGCCGAAGCCCTTGAGCGGACCGTCGACTTGCGCATAGCCGCTCGCGAGCCAGGGAAAGCCGGTGAACACGAGGCCGCGCAGCCATTCGCCGAGCGCCCAGGCGCTCGCGAACGCGAACGCGCCGTGCCATGTCGGCGCATAGCGCGGCGATGCTTCGATGTCGCGTGCGGTGGCGGCGTCTTCATCGCCGAAGCGCGCGCGCCCCGCGACGAACGACCAGACCACGCTCGACAACGCCGGATAGATCGCGAGATACAGCGAGAACAGTGCGACGGCGGCGGCGGCGAGCGGCGCGGCCATGCCGCCGTAGACATGCATGCTGATGTAGAGCCACCACACGCCCGTCACGAAGTTGCCGAAGCCGAATGCCCAGCCGGTCGCGGCGGCGCTTTTCCAGCCGTTCGTGCGCGAGAGCCACGAGAAGAACAACGCGAACACGGCGAGCTCGATCCATCCGCCGTGCGGCGTCGGCGCGAAGGAGAGCGTATTGATCGCGCCGAGCACGGCGGCGACGAGGTAATGCCAGAACGGCAATGCGCGACGCGTATCGGGTGTCACGGAGACGTCGCGTTGACGGGAGAGAAAGCGAAACGATGAATCGGCCATTGATGACGGTCGAGATGAAACGGCAAAAGCGAGTGTAGGACTGACAGCGGGCGCCGTTCGGCTGCGGCGCCCGCGAAGCGCTTAGTCGCGCAGTTCGTCTTCGTCGTCGCCCGCGTGGTGATGTTGCTGCGCGAGATTCGGCACGCGCCGCACGAGAAGAACGTGAATCTGGCGGGCGTCGCCGCGCAGGATCTCGAACACGAAATCGTCGATGCGTACTTTTTCGCCGCGATGCGGCACGCGCCCGAAGCGATGCGTGACGAGTCCGCCGATGGTATCGACTTCTTCGTCGGAGAAATCGGTGCCGAATTCCTCGTTGAATTGCTCGATGCCGGTGAGCGCGCGCACGCGATACTTGCCGTCGGGCGTCGCGATGATATTGCCGGCTTCCTCGTCGAAGTCGTATTCGTCCTCGATGTCGCCGACGATCTGTTCGAGCACGTCCTCGATCGTGATGAGGCCGGCGACGCCGCCGTATTCATCGACGACGATCGCGATGTGATTGCGGTTCACGCGAAAGTCGTGCAGCAGTACGTTCAGACGCTTCGATTCGGGGATGAAGACGGCGGGGCGCAGCATGCCGCGCACGTCGAATTCTTCTTCGGCGTAGTAGCGCAGCAGGTCTTTCGCGAGCAGCACGCCGATGACGTTGTCGCGATTGCCTTCGTACACCGGATAGCGCGAGTGTGCTTTTTCGAGCACGAAGGGGATGAATTCCGCGGGCGTTTCCGCGATGTTGATGGCGTCCATCTGGGCGCGCGGCACCATGATGTCGCGCGCGCAGAGGTCGGACACCTGAAAGACGCCTTCGATCATCGAGAGCGAGTCGGCGTCGAGCAGGTTGCGCTCGTGCGCGTCCTGAAGCACTTCGAGAAGTTCGTCGCGCGATTCCGGCTCGTGCGAGATGAAATCGGTCAGGCGTTCGAGGAGCGAGCGCTTTTCTTGCGGTTTGTCGGTGTGGCGTCGACTGGGATAGGGATCGTTCATAGCGGAGCGCCCGGGAGTTCCCGGGCGCAGGTTAGCGGAAAGTTAAGCATACACCAAGGCAAAAAGCGGGCTGCGTGGCGCGGCGCGCATGACTTCAGCCATGCTAGCCGATAAATGTGCGAGAAGTATGTCCAGCGGAAAGCGTTGGCCGAATGGACGATATCAGGCGCGAAAATCATATGGAGGCAAAAAGCGCCAACGTCAGCGTCCGCCCTGCGCCTGGCAACGCTTCAACAACGCCTCCAGCGCCCGATCCGGCATGCCGCTCTCGCGCAGCGCCTCCACCGTCCGGCTGACGTAATCCAGCGTCGTCCCATATCGGCCGCTCGCGCAGCCGAGCACCGTTCGCACGACCGGATCGGCGAGCTTGCCGGTATAAGACGCCGCATCGCGCCGCATGACGAACGCGAGCGCATCGACGCGCCGTCCGTCCGCGAGCGTACAGGGCAGCCACGCGGGGCGGTACGAACCCATCGCCATTTCGCGGCGCCACAGCACGTCGAGATGCTCGATCGCTCCGACGCCCGCGAGCCGGAACGCCATGCCGGTGCACGAGCCGCCGCGATCGAGCGCGAGCACGAGACCCGGCTGCTCCGGCGTGCCGCGATTCACGCGCGACCACAGATAAAGCCCGCGATGATAGCCATGCACTTTGCCGCGCACCGCTTCGACTGTCGGCAGCCCGGGGTTCCAGATCAGCGAACCGTAGCCGAAGAGCCACACGTCCGACTCGCCGTCCCAATGCGCGAACGCCGCCTCGCGCGATGCCGCAAGTTCGGCATCCGTCCACAATGCGGATTCGCCGAGCGCGGGCGGATAGCCGGCGCACGGCTCGGGCGCGATGTCAGGAAGTGACTCGGGATGCGTGGGTTCGGGCAGCTTGTCGTTCACGGCGCGTTGGGAACATCGGGGACATCGGACCGGCTTCAGGTCGAAGGCACGTAAGGATCGGAAAATCCCAGAGACTGCATGATATCCGTCTCGATGGATTCCATCTCTTGCGCTTCGCTCTCGACTTCATGGTCGTAGCCCTGCGCATGGAGCGTGCCGTGGACGATCAGATGCGCGTAATGCGCGGCGAGCGGCTTGCCCTGTTCGGCCGCCTCGCGCTCGACGACCGGGCAGCACAGAATCAGATCGCCCGCGACCGGATCGTCCTCCGATTCTGCATACGCGAAAGTCAGCACGTTCGTCGCGTAATCCTTCTGCCGATACGTGCGGTTGAGCATCCGGCCTTCTTCTTCGTCGACGAAGCGCACGGTCAGTTCGGCGTCCGCGAACAGCGACGCCTTGATCCAGCGCGCGACCGTCGCGCGCGGCAGGATCGCCTTGTGCGACGGATACGCCTTCGCCGCTGGAAACTGCAGGGTCAACGTGAGGCGCGGCATTATTCGGGCTTCTGCGCTTGCTGTTGCGCAGCGCGCGCGGCCTCGGCGAGCGCGGCGTCTTTCTGCGATTGCGCGTCGTAAGCCTCGACGATGCGCGCGACGAGCGGATGCCGCACCACGTCCGCCGACGTGAAATGCGTGATCGCGATGCCGCGCACTTCCGACAGCACATACTGCGCCTCGATCAGGCCGCTCTTGTGGCCGCGCGGCAAGTCGACCTGCGTCGTATCGCCGGTGACGACCGCCTTCGAGCCGAAGCCGATCCGCGTCAGGAACATCTTCATCTGCTCGGGCGTGGTGTTCTGCGCTTCGTCGAGGATGATGAACGCGTGATTCAGCGTGCGCCCGCGCATGTACGCGAGCGGCGCGATTTCGATCATCTGGCGCTCGAACATCTTCGCGGTCTTGTCGAAGCCGAGCAGATCGTAAAGCGCGTCGTAAAGCGGACGCAGATACGGATCGACCTTCTGCGCGAGATCGCCCGGCAGAAAACCGAGCCGCTCGCCCGCTTCGACGGCGGGGCGCGTCAGCACGATGCGCTTGACCTGATCGCGCTCGAGCGCATCGACCGCGCACGCGACCGCGAGATACGTCTTGCCCGTGCCCGCCGGCCCGATGCCGAAGGTCACGTCGTGCGCGATGATCTGCTTCAGATACTCGCGCTGCGCGGGCGTGCGTCCGCGCAGATCGGCGCGTCGTGTGTAGAGCTTCGGACCGTGGTCTTCGTCTTCGCCGAGATCGATCGTCGCGCTCGGTTCATCGAACGGATGATCGGGATCGCCACGAAAACGCGGATCGATTTCGCCTTCTTCGCCGTTAGCGTCGCGCGCATCCTTCGCGCGACGCGTCGCATGACGCGCTTCGACGAGCGCGAGCTGAATGTCGTCGACGGAAATCGGATCCCGCGCGCGGTTGTAGAAGTTTTCGAGCGCCGCGAGCGCGACTTTGGCGCCACGTCCGCGAATCGCGATCTTGTGGCCGCGTCGCGAAAGCGTCACATCGAGCGCCTGCTCGATCTGCCGCAGGTTTTCGTCGAGCGGGCCGCAGAGGTTGGCGAGCCGCGCGTTGTCGTCGCGCGGAGCGGTGAATTCCAGATGCTGCGTGGGAGCGTTCTTCAAAGTGAACTTGAGTTCCTGTCTTTAGTGCGCAAGCTCGGGCGCCATGACCAGTTCGCCGCGCAGCGAGTGCGGATAGGCATGCACGATTTTCACGTCGATCATCTGGCCGATGAGCCGCGCGTGCGATTCTGCCGGCGCCGGGAAATTGACGACGCGATTGTTCTGCGTGCGTCCCGCGAGTTCGTTCGGATCCTTGCGCGCCGGGCGTTCGACCAGAATGCGCTCGACCTTGCCGACCATCGATTCGCTGATGCGCTGCACGTTTTCCTCGATCGTCGCCTGCAAATGCTGCAGACGCTTCAGCTTGACTTCGCGTGGCGTGTCGTCGTGCAGATTCGCTGCCGGCGTGCCGGGGCGCGGGCTGTAGATGAACGAGAAGCTCGTGTCGTAGCTCATCTCGTCGACGAGCGCCATCATCTTGTTGAAATCGTCTTCGGTCTCGCCGGGAAAGCCGACGATGAAATCCGTCGACAGCGACAGATCCGGGCGGATCGCGCGCAACTTGCGGATGACCGACTTGTATTCGAGCACGCTGTAGCCGCGCTTCATCGCCATCAGAATGCGATCCGAGCCGTGCTGCACCGGTAAATGCAGATGCGAGACGAGCTTCGGCACTTTCGCGTAAGTGTCGATCAGGCGCTGCGTGAATTCCTTCGGATGCGACGTCGTATAGCGGATGCGTTCGATGCCCGGAATGTCCGCGACGTACTCGATGAGCGTCGCGAAATCCGCGATCTCGCTCGAACCGAGCGTCAGCGCGCCGCGATAAGCGTTCACGTTCTGGCCGAGCAGCGTGACTTCGCGCACGCCCTGGTCCGCGAGACCGGCGACTTCGGTGAGCACGTCGTCGAGCGGGCGAGACACTTCCTCGCCGCGCGTGTACGGCACGACGCAGTAGCTGCAGTATTTCGAGCAGCCTTCCATGATCGACACGAACGCGCTCGGGCCATCGACGCGCGCCGGCGGCAGATGATCGAACTTCTCGATTTCCGGAAACGTGATGTCGACCTGCGCGCGGCCGGTCGCGCGGCGCTGATCGATCATCGCGGGCAGACGATGCAGCGTCTGCGGACCGAACACGAGATCGACATACGGCGCACGCGCGACGATCGACGCGCCTTCCTGACTCGCGACGCAACCGCCGACGCCGATCAGCAGATTCGGGTTCGCTTCCTTCAGCTCGCGCACACGGCCGAGATCGGAGAACACCTTCTCCTGGGCTTTTTCGCGCACCGAGCACGTATTGAACAGAATGACGTCCGCGTCTTCGGGCGTATCCGTCTTGATGAGTCCTTCCGCCGCGCCGAGCACGTCGACCATCTTGTCGGAGTCGTACTCGTTCATCTGGCAGCCGAAGGTCTTTACATAAACTTTCTTGGTCATGAATCGTCGCCGGTCGCAGTGGTTAACCTGGGGGCGCTGTAAAAGAGATTAAAGAGGGAATTTGCGGCGCAATTACACTGATCTGCACCGCTTTTTACTGTATTTGACCCAATATTATAGCTCTGGCCGCCATTCCCGACGCTTCCCGCGCGCGTCGGGCGGATACGCCAGGTCGCCGAGCAGGTCGTTCGTCGTTTTTTCGAAACGCTCGACGAGAAAGTCCAGCAGCACCCGCACGCGCGGCGCCATGTAGCGATTGGCGTGAAAAAGCGCGTGCACGGCGGCTTCGTGCGTACACCAGTCGGGCAACACCATCTGCAGCGTGCCGGCGCGCACGTCGGCGGCGATATCCCAGATCGATTTATGCGCGATGCCGTGGCCCGCGAGCGCCCATTCGCGCAGCAGCGCGCCGTCGTTGGTTTCCCAGGCGTCGGCGAGCGGAATCGTGTACGCGTAACGCTCGTCGCCGCGCACGAAGACGAGCTCGTTGAGCGGCCCGTTCGCCGTAACGACGACGAGGAAGTCATGCCCGGTCAGATCGGCGGGCGTTTCGGGCACGCCCATGCGCGCGAGATACGCGGGCGACGCGCACAGCACGCGGCGATTCGGCGCGAGCGCGCGGGCGGCGAGGCCGCTGTCGGGCGGGGCGCCGAAGCGGATCGCGAGATCGATCTCTTCCAGCAAAAGATTCGACACCGAATCCGATAGTGTGAGCGCGAATTTCACGTCCGGATGCAGCGCGCTGAATTCGTCGAGCCAGCCGTTCAGCATCGAGCGACCGAAATTCGATGTCGCCGAAATGCGAACCTTGCCGCGCACGACGTTCTGGCCGGCCTGCAGCGCGGCTTCGGCATCGTCGATCGCCTGCAGCGCGATCCGGCAATGCTGCAAATACACGCGGCCTTCGTCGGTTACGCGCAATTGGCGCGTCGTGCGCTCGAAGAGCCGCGTGTGCAGCGCTTTTTCCAGCTTGATGAGCCGCGCGCTCGCCGCCGCCGGCGACAGGCCCAGCTTGCGGCCCGCCGCCGACAGGCTTCCCGCCGACGCAGCTTCCACGAACAAGCGCATGTCGCCGAGCCGATCCATCGTCATTTTCAAATCCGGTTTGAGAATAATTCAAAGGGTAGGCCAATTCTCAAATCGCTGCACGGCTTGCACAATGCGCTACGTGTAAACCCTTCCACCTCATCATGCCTCTTCCACTTCTCGCGCTTGCGATCAGCGCATTCGCCATCGGCACGACGGAGTTCGTCATCATGGGCCTCTTGCCCAACGTGGCGCACGATCTCTCCGTGACGATTCCATCGGCGGGGCTGCTCGTCACGGGCTACGCGCTCGGTGTCGCGGTCGGCGCGCCGCTGCTCGCCGTGCTGACGAGCAAGCTGCCGCGCAAGCTCGCGCTGCAGTTGTTGATGCTCGTGTTCATCGTCGGCAACGTGCTGTGCGCGCTCGCGCCGGGCTATGGCCTGCTGATGGTCGCGCGCGTCGTGACGTCGTTCGCGCACGGCTCGTTCTTCGGCATCGGCGCGGTCGTGGCCGCGTCGCTCGTCCCGGCGGAAAAGCGCGCGAGCGCCATCGCGCTGATGTTCACCGGGCTCACGCTCGCGAACGTGCTGGGCGTGCCGTTCGGGACGTTCGTCGGACAGGAGCTCGGCTGGCGCGCGACGTTCTGGATCGTCGCGGGCTTGGGCGTATTGTCCGCGCTCGGCGTGACCGCGCTCGTGCCGAACCGCCACGACGCCGCGCCGAGCACGCTCGGCCGGGAAGTGCGCGTGCTGCGCGACGGCCAGGTCTGGCTCGCGCTCACGATGACGGTGCTCGGTTTCGGCGGCGTGTTCGTCGTGTTCACGTACATCGCGCCGATTCTCGAACAGGTGGGCGGCTTCTCGCCGCGCGCCGTCACGCTGATCCTGGTGCTGTTCGGCGTCGGGCTGACGATCGGCAACACGATCGGCGGCAAGCTTGCGGACCGCGCGCTGATGCCGTCGCTGATGGGCATTCTGTTCGCGCTCGCCATCGTGATGGCGGTGTTCGCGAAGACGAGCCACAGCCAGACCGGCGCGATCCTGACAATTTTCGTCTGGGGCATCGCGGCGTTCGCGACGGTGCCGCCGTTGCAGACGCGCGTCGTCGAGAAAGCGAAGGACGCGCCGAATCTCGCTTCGACGCTCAATATCGGCGCGTTCAACGTCGGCAATGCGGGCGGCGCGTGGCTCGGCGGCGCGGTGCTGACGCACGGTCACGGTCTCGACGCGCTTCCGTGGGCCGCGGCGGCGGTCGCGCTGGCCGCGCTCGCGGTGACGTGGTTCGCCGCGCGCCTGGATGTCCCGCGCGTTACCTCGGACATAAAAGCAGCCGACGCTTGCTGAGCGCTTATCATGTTGGCTCAACGTAATTCGAGCCAACATGATCGATCATCTCATCTGCGATTGCGACGGCGTGCTCGTCGATAGCGAAGTCATCGCGGATCGCGTGATGCTGGACGTGCTCACCGAGACGTTTCCCGGCATCGACTTCAGACCGGTCGTCAAGACGGCTTTCGGACAGCAGACCTCGCGCTTCCTGACTCATCTGGAGACGAAGTTCGGCATCGTGATGCCGCCCGATTTCGTCGATACGATCGAGGCGCGCGTCTCGGTGGAACTCGCGCGCTCGGTCGGACCGATCGCCGGCGTGCGCGCCGCGCTGGAAGGCTGCGGCCTGCCGGTGGCGGTCGTGTCGAACAGCCGGATGGAGCGCGTGCGCGCGTCGGTGCGGCGGGCGGGGCTTTCCGAGATCGTCGGCGCGCGCGTGTTCAGCGCGCAGCAAGTCGAGCGGCCGAAGCCTTATCCCGACGTGTATCTGCTCGCGGCGCGCACGCTCGATGTCGCGCCCGAGCGCTGCCTCGTCGTCGAGGACAGCGTCGCCGGACTGACGGCGGCGCGCGCGGCGGGCATGAAGACCATCGCGTTCGTCGGCGCGAGCCATATTCCGTCCGGCTACGCGCAAGTGCTGCGCGAAACCGGCATCACGCGAATCATGGAGCACATGGACGAGCTGCCCGCGCTCGTCGCGGCGGGCGTGCGCGGGGATTTCGGCGACGTGCTCTCCTGATCCTTACGCCGCTTCCTCGACGGATTCACGCGCGGCCGCCAGCGCCGCGCGGAATTCCACCAGTTCCGCGATGGTCAGCATCGGCAGGCCGCGCTCCTGCGCGAAACGCTCGACTTGCGCGCCGCGCGTCATGGTGCCGTCGGCGTTCATCAGTTCGCAGAGTACGCCGGCAGGCTTGAGGCCGGCGAGGATCGCCAGGTCGACCGTGCCTTCGGTGTGACCACGCCGCGCGAGCACGCCGCCGGGCATCGCGCGCAGCGGAAAGACGTGGCCGGGCCGCACGATGTCCGCCGGCTTCGCGTTTTCGGCGATCGCCGCGCGGATCGTCGTGACGCGATCCGCCGCCGATACGCCCGTCGTCACGCCTTCCCGCGCTTCGATCGACACGGTGAACGCCGTGCCGTAGCGGCTGCCGTTCGCGGCGGCCATCGGCGGGAGTTCGAGCGCGCGTACTTTGTCGTCGGGCAGACACAGGCACACGATGCCGCTGCATTCGCGGATCAGAAGGGCCATGGTGGCGTCGGTGAGTTTTTCGGCGGCGACGATCAGATCGGCTTCGTTCTCGCGATCGTCGTCGTCCTGAAGCACTACCGGACGGCCTTCGCGCATGGCGTCGAGCGCGGCGGCGATGCGCGGCGGAACGTCGAACGAAGCGAGCTGGGGAAGGTCGGCAGAAGCGTCATCGGCGATGACGGCCGGTGTGGCGAACGACAGGCTGGCAGCTTGGGACTGGGACATGTGAAACGCTCTCGCAGGAAATGTAAGCGAAAAACGTTTCAGGGCATTGCAAACAGACAGAACGGCACCCCACGGCGACGCGCCAAAAGGCGCGGCGGCGTCCGGTTCGGCACGATGCGGAAATCGCCAAGGGGACGGACATGACCATCTGCACATCTTCTCTCATCCGGACTATGACCGTCGGCTCTGGCATCTCACCAGATCTGCTGACCCCGCGCGTGAATCCTGCGCGGGCGCTCGCGGGCTCGTGGTCCGGCCGCGAAGCCTCGCCACATACCGCCGGTGGGGAATTGCACCCCGCCCTGAAGACGTACTCGATGCCGCAAGCCGCAAGGCTCGCGAGCTTTTTTAGGATACCGCACCCCGGCGGTTTTTGCACCGCCGCACGACGCGAAAGGGTGCGATACGCCATGCATAGCCGTTAGCTGTCCGCCCATGCCTTCGCCGCGTTGACCGCGCGGCGCCACCCGGCGAGGCAGGAATCGATCTCCGGTTTCGGCATCGACGGCGTGAAGCGGCGCTCCAGTTGCCATTGCGCCTTGAGTTCGTCGACGTCCTTCCAGTAGCCGACCGCGAGCCCCGCCAGATAAGCCGCGCCGAGCGCCGTCGTCTCGGCGATGCGCGGACGCGCGACATCGACGCCGAGAATGTCGGCCTGGAATTGCATCAGCAGATCGTTCGCGCAGGCGCCGCCATCGACACGCAATTCACCGATGCGGATGCCCGAGTCCGCTTCCATGGCTTTCAAGACGTCGAGGGACTGATAGGCGATCGAATCGAGCGCCGCCCGCGCGACATGACTCGATGTCGTTCCGCGCGTGACGCCGAAGAGCGTGCCGCGTGCGCGCGCGTTCCAGTGCGGCGCGCCGAGCCCGGCGAACGCAGGCACGAGATAGACGCCGTCGCTGTGCGGCACGCCGCGCGCGAGCGTCTCGATTTCGCTCGCGCGCCGGATGAGGCCGAGGCCGTCGCGCAGCCATTGAACGACCGCGCCCGCGATGAAGATGCTGCCTTCGAGCGCATAGCTGACGTGATCGCCGATCTGCCAGGCAATCGTGGTGACGAGGTTGTTGCGCGACTCGATGGGCTTGTCGCCCGTGTTCATGACGAGAAAGCAGCCGGTGCCGTAGGTGTTCTTCACCATGCCGGAATCCGTGCACATCTGGCCGAAGAGCGCGGCGTGCTGATCGCCGGCAAGCGCTGCAAGCGGGACATCGGCGTTGAACACGGTGCCTCGCGCCGTGCCATAACGTTCCGACGACGTCCGCACTTCGGGAAGCATGCTGCGGGGAATGCCGAGCGCGTCGAGCAGTTCGTCGTCCCAGCGGCGTTCGTGAATGTTGAAGAGCATCGTGCGCGAGGCGTTCGTGACGTCGGTGACATGCAAGCCGTGACGCGTGAAATTCCACACGAGCCAGCTATCGACGGTGCCGAACGCGAGCCGCCCTTGCTTCGCCTTGTCGCGCGCACCTTCTACGTTATCGAGAATCCAGCGGATTTTCGTCGCCGAAAAGTATGCGTCGATAGGCAAACCGGTTTTCGCGCGCACCATCGCTTCGAGGCCGCGCGACTTGAGCTCGTCACAGAAGCCGGCCGTGCGGCGGTCCTGCCAGACGATCGCGTTATAGATCGGCGCGCCCGTCTCGCGATCCCAGACGATCGTAGTCTCGCGCTGGTTCGCTATGCCGACTGCCGCGATCGAAGCAGCGCTCGCGCCGGCGCGCGTGACGGCTTCCGCGGCGACGCCTGCCTGCGTCGACCAGATTTCGCGCGGATCATGTTCGACCCAGCCCGCCTCGGGATAAATCTGCTGGAATTCCTTCTGCGCCAAGGACACGATGTTGCCGTTCCGGTCGAACAGCATGGCTCGTGAGCTGGTGGTGCCCTGATCGAGCGCGAGAACGTACTGATCCTGCATGGTCTCCTCCGGTTCGAACGGACATCGACGTTTCGGGCAGCAAAGGCGCTGTCCGTTTGCGCAATCTATCGGAGCGAGGCGACGCGGACAAGCTGGCCGAACGGCATAAGCCGCGCGACATCGACCGCTCGAATGTCGATTTGGCCTATGCCATTCGGCCGAGTGGCGCGGCGTTCGTGTTCGTCCGATACTGGCGGCACGAAACCGATTGAAGGGTGAGTGCGATGCGTATGCTGTTGATTTCCAGCGTGCTGGGCGCGGCGCTTCTGACGGGCTGCGTGGGCACGCCCAGCCTGGACGGCTCATTGGGCGCGCCGTCGTTCAGCGCGCTGCAGGACATGTGCGGGACCTCGCCCGTCGACTACGGCGCGGACGCGCAATCGGTCTATTCAGCCTTCTTCGATGCCTATGTGGCCGAACGGCGCGGCGGGCTGCAGAAGGAGCGCTTCTGCGCGTTCCAGGCGGCGATTGCAGAACGTTATCGTGCTTATCGCGCGAACCCCGGCCCCGAAGCGCAAAGCGCGTGGGCCAAGTTCTTCCTGGAGCAGCGCGCGCAGGCGTTGAGCTGGCGCGCGGCAGTGGACCCGACACTGCGGGCCGGCTGACGCGACTTGACGGTAGGTGAAGGTTAAGTGAAGCGGACGCGGCCTTGCACCGCGTCCCGAGTCCTGCCGCGTGCTACGAGTAACGCTTGAAAGCCTTGACTGTGGAGTCGCCGGTGGCGGTGAGGCGCCATTGCTGACGTCCCGATGCGAGATTTTCGAGTTGGACGAGCTGACGTTCGAGCAGGGCGTCGAGCTCTTCGCGTTCCATGTCGACCTGATTAGGCGCTTCCTGAACCAATAGCAGCGTGGCGAATTCGTGCGGACTCAGCATTGTGTTCTCCATGACGACCGAACGGCATAAGCAACCGGCCTTGTAAGCCGGGTCTTTTTGCTTCGAAACGTTGTACGGGAAAACTGAAAAATTGCCGGGCAAACGCGTCGATTTTGTGCTGCGGATGCCGGGAATTGGGATTGTAGGCAAGCGTCTGACAAGTGCCAAATTTGCCGCGAAAATTTTGGCTTTGACTTTTTATCAATGCAGAAGCGGTTCATCGCTCACGCGAATTCGAAGAATCCACTTGAGGTTCGTGCGGCGGCGCACACAAGGATCGACATGCGAGCACACGCAATCAGCGACGCCTGATCGCCCGGTTAATGCGCAATGCGCATTAATTTATACGATAAATGAATTTGTTTTGGATTAAGCGGACAATGCAATATTCCCCCTTTGCCCGGATTGGCCACAAGGTCGGCCGGCACGTTCTGCCCGCTGGAATTTCGGACTTCATTCAATGACTCGCTTCAACTGGCAAAACCCGTATCCCACCCCGCGCCTTCCGGTGTTCGCCCGCAATATCGTTTCGACATCTCATCCGCTCGCCGCGCAGGCCGGTCTGCGCATGCTATGGAAGGGGGGCAATGCGGTCGATGCAGCCATCGCGGCCGCGGCGGCCATTACCGTGGTGGAACCCGTGTCATGCGGGCTGGGCGGCGACGCTTTCGCGCTCGTCTGGGACGGTCGGAAGCTGCACGGGCTGAATGCTTCGGGCGTATCGCCGGCGGCGTGGAACGTCGATTATTTCCGGCGCAAGTACGGCGAGGAAAACGGTCTCGCGCGCCAGCCCAAGCGCGGCTGGGACGCCGTGACGGTGCCGGGTGTCATCGCCGGGTGGGAAGCGCTGCACGCGAAGTTCGGCACGCTGCCCTTCGCGGATCTGATGGAGCCAGCCATCGAAATCGCCGAGCGCGGTCATGCGGTGGCGAGCATCGTCGCCTACAAGTGGGCGGCGGCGGTGCCGGAGCTCAAGGACATGCCGGGTTTCGCCGATGTATTCATGCCGCACGGCCGCGCGCCTGACGTGAGCGAACTCGTGCGCTTTCCCGGCCACGCGAAAACGCTGCGCCTGCTCGCGCAGCAAGGTCCGCGCGCGTTCTACGAAGGCGAGATCGCCGAGCGCATCGCCGCGTTCGCGCGCGCGGGCGGCGCGGCGTTGACGATGGACGACCTGCGCAACTATCGCGCGGACTGGGTCGAGCCGATCAGCAAGGATTATCGCGGCTACACGGTGCACGAGATTCCGCCGAACGGACAGGGCATCGCGGCGCTCATCGCGCTCGGCATTCTCGACAAGTTCGACGTGAGCGCTTTGAACGTCGATCGCATCGAGTCGCAGCATCTGCAAATCGAGGCGATGAAGCTCGCCTTCGCGGATGTTTATCGCTACGTCGCCGATCCGCGCTCGATGGAAGTCACGCCGGAACAGATGCTCGACGACGCCTATCTGACCGAACGCGCGAAGCTCATCGATCCGAAAAAGGCGACGCACTTCGACTTCGGCATGCCCAAGGCGGGCGGCACCATCTATATGTCCGTCGCCGATGAGCGCGGCATGATGGTCAGCTTCATCCAGTCGAATTACATGGGCTTCGGTTCGGGCGTGGTCGTTCCCGACACAGGCATCGCGCTGCAGAACCGCGGTTGCGGCTTTTCGATGGATCCGAAGTCCGCGAACGTCGTGGAAGGCGGCAAGCGTCCGTTCCATACCATCATTCCGGCTTTCCTCACTCAGCAGGTCGATGGCAGGCAGGAAGCCGTCATGAGCTTCGGCGTGATGGGCGGCGACATGCAGCCGCAAGGCCATCTGCAATCCATCGTACGCATGCTCGACTACGGCCAGCAGCCGCAGGCCGCGTGCGACGCGCCGCGCTGGAAGGTGAACCGCGACTTCACGATCGACATCGAAGCCACGCTCGATCTCGAAACCGCGCGCGCGCTCGAGGGTCTCGGCCACACGATCAAGTCCATCGACGATCCCTACATGGACTTCGGCTCCGGCCAGTACATCTGGAAGCTGGATCGCAATGATCCGGAGCGCGGCTATGTCGCGGCGAGCGACAGCCGGCGCGACGGACTCGCCGCAGGCTTCTGAGGCTGCCATCGGAGGCCGCGCCGTCGGCCGGTCTCCGTCGATAAAAAAACCACGCATCCGATCGCCGCAATTGTGCAGGCGAGGGGGCCGCGCGCCCGCGCCTCGTGGCCTCGGTCGGACATCACGACATGGAAGCGGGATAGGAGAAATCATGAACGAACGCGTGTATCAAGGCGCTGCTCCGACGCAGGCGCAAACGCCCGCGCCGCACCCGGCGCCATCCAAGGCGATGATCCGCCGCATCGTGTTCTCGTCGTCGATCGGCAACGCGCTCGAGTGGTTCGACTTTCTCGTCTATGGCTATTTCGCGACGGTCATCGCGAAGGCGTTCTTCCCGTCGAATGACGAATGGCTCTCGACGATGCTTGCCATCGGCACGTTCGGCATCTCGTTCCTGATGCGCCCGCTCGGCGCGATCGTGCTCGGCATCTACGGCGACCGCAAAGGACGCAAGGCCGCGCTCACGCTCGCCATTCTGCTGATGATGGTCGGCACGCTCACCATGGCCGTGATGCCTTCGTATCAGCACATCGGAATCGCCGCGCCGCTTTTGATCTTGCTCGCGCGTCTCGTGCAGGGCTTCGCGGTCGGCGGCGAGTTCGGCAGCGCGACCGCGTTCATGGTCGAGCACAGCGAAGCGCGGCGCGGCTACTACGCGAGCTGGCAGTTCGCGAGCCAAGGGCTTGCCGCGATCATGGCCGCGGCGTTCGGCTCGGTACTCAGCGCCTGGCTGCCGCAGCCGCAACTCGAAAGCTGGGGCTGGCGCATTCCGTTTGTCTTCGGTCTGCTCGTCGGGCCGGTTGGCTATTACATCCGCTCGCATCTGGACGAAACGCCGGAGTTTCTCGCGACGCGCTCCGCGCAGAAGGCGAGCGCGCCGGGCGTGTCGTTCGCGAATCAATGGCTGAATCTTTTGCTGGCCGTGGGCATCGTCGCGCAATCGACGGTCGGCGTGTACGTCCTGCAACTCTATATGCCGCTGTACGCAGTCAAGCAGTTGCACCTGCCGGCGACCGCATCGTTCGCCGTCGTGGTGCTCAATGGCGGACTTCAGTTCATCTTCTCTCCGTTGATGGGCGCGCTCTCCGACCGGCTCGGGCGCATCCGCATCATGCTCGGTACATCGATTATCATGGGCGTCAC
This sequence comes from Caballeronia sp. AZ7_KS35, assembly GCF_023631045.1. Classification (NCBI taxonomy): domain Bacteria; kingdom Pseudomonadati; phylum Pseudomonadota; class Betaproteobacteria; order Burkholderiales; family Burkholderiaceae; genus Caballeronia; species Caballeronia sp. AZ7_KS35. The sequence goes on from NZ_JALQDV010000001.1 coordinate 671,499, forward strand.
GATTTATCCGATGTTTGCGTGGCTGCAAGCGCATCCGACAGTCGCGTCGCTGGTCGTTCTCCAATCGGTCGCGGGCATTCTCAAGGCCGCGTATTCCGGTCCAATGCCCGCGCTTATGTCCGAAATCTTCCCGACTCGCGTGCGTTCGACGGGTCTTTCCATCGGCTACGCGCTCGGCGTCACGCTGTTTGGCGGTTTTGCGCCGACCATCGTAGAAGCCTTCATCCATGTCACGGGGGACAAGCTCGCGCCGAGTTACTACGTGTTGCTGGCTGCCGTCTTGTCGGGAATCTCGCTGGCGATCGTCGCCTGGCGCATGCGCGCGGCACGACGCGCAACGTAACGGCGCACTGCGCGACGGCATCGCGCGAAACAATCGAGGCGGCTTCGGCCGCCTTTCTGCATTTCGAACACGACGCGACCATATATAGAGCCGACCGGCATGAATAATGCTGCAGCGCACCGACGACTCGACCGCGCCGGATCGTAAGAATTTGGAACGCATGGAACTGGCGGGCCGCGGGTGAGTCTGTCCCCATGTCTGCAAACTCATTGCAGGGCGGCTAAGATGAAAACAAGCCGCTGACACTTGAAGTCAACAGCGCCGGGGTCGATCCAATCACGGCGTCGCCTGAACCTCGGCCGTTTCTCATCGGCCGATGGCGCGTTCAGTCCAGCCAGGGAGCGCGATATATGCATACGGACAGTACACATGTGATGCCTTGGCGCATCGAAGACATCGATCTCACGCGAATCGATCGTCAGAAGGCGGCATCCAACGAGCACCTTCTCTTGTTGTTGTGCGCCTGCTCGTTCATCGAGAGCGGGACGGACCTCTATACGAGCAATCTCAGCAAGTATTTTCACGACGATCCCGAAATCTCGGCGTGGCTCAACAACGAATGGGAGCCCGAAGAGATGCAGCACGGCAGGGCGCTCAAGACCTACATCAACCATGTGTGGCCCGAGTTCGACTGGGACACTGCGTTCAGGAATTTCTTCGACGAATACTCGCTCACTTGTTCATACGAGGAGTTCGAGAAGAAGCGCGCGCTCGAGATGGTTGCGCGCTGCGTCGTCGAGACGGGAACGGCCACGCTTTATCGCGCGATCAACGATTGTTCGGATGAACCGGTGCTGAAGGAAATCACCGACAACATCCGCACGGACGAAGTGCGGCATTACAAGCACTTTTTCCATTTCTTCAAGAAGTGGAACAAGATCGAGGGCAATGGCCGCATGGCCGTGCTCGGCGCGCTCGTGCGGCGCGTCGTGGAACTGAAAAGCGAGGATTCGGAGATCGCGCTGCGGCACGTCTTCGCGATTCGTTACCCGGAGCGCGCGCAGGATGTCGAGTACAACCGCGAGCTCTCCGCGCGAGTGAATGCGCTCGTGCGGCGCAATCTGTCGGCGGATCAGGCCATCAAGATGCTGCTCAAGCCGCTCGATCTGCCCGCGCGCATTCAACCCGGCGTGCACTATCCGCTGTCGAAGATGACGCAGTTATTCTTCCGCTAACCTTGTTCGACGATGCCGGCGCAAAGCCGGCATCTTTTCATGACCGATCACAACACGCCCCGACCGTCGCTTTCGTCGCAATCCGCTTTCGATGAATGGCCGCCCGAGCTGCGCGCGCGCTTCGACGGCACGCTCGCTCGCGCCGACGACGGCTTCACCGTTTCGCTATGCGCGGCGGACCAGGCTCATCGCGTGCGAACCGCTTTGTTGAGCGCCGGTGAGCTGTACGCGCCGGATGCGCGCAGACTCGCGTTCGCGTTGTGGCCGTCGTCGCGGACGGCGCAGGCTGTCGCCGCGAGCGGACGCGCGACACTCGCCTTCGTATCCGATGAGGCGTTTTATCAAGTGCATCTGGACGTGCGTCGCGTGCCGCTCGACGATGTGCCGCTCGCGTGCTTCGTCGGCACGATCGAGAGCGGTGAGGTTCAACGGGTGGGATATGCGCGACTCACGAACGGAATCGCCTTCGAACTGACCGAAGCGCAATCGGCGCTCGCGCGCTGGCGCGAGCAACTCGACTGGCTGAAGCGGGCGGCGAGCGTCGCCGCCTGAATCACGACAGATGCATCAACGGCTGCGATCGCCCGATCGCAATGCGTCGCGCCGTCCGCCGAGCAATGCGCCGGGATTGCCGCCAGGCTTGCGCGAGTTCGCGACCTGACCGGCCTGAACCGGCTCCTGACGACGCGGCGCGGAACCCGCGTTCACGTTCGGCTTGCTGTGAGTGCGCGCATCGCGCGAAGGCTGCGCGCCGCCGTTGTTCGGCTTCGCCGGACGCGCGCCGCGTGCATCGCCGTTCGGACGGCCGCCTTCGCGGCGTGCTTCGCCACTCGAACGTCCCTCGCCGTTACGCGGATTCTGGCGTCCCTGACCTTGACCTTGTCCCTGGCCGCGTCCTTGACTGCGGCGCTGGATCGGCTCCGGCTTCGCGTTCGGATCCGGCTCGAAGCCGGGAATCACTTCGCGCGGAATCGGCCGCTTGATGAGGCGCTCGATGTCCTTCAGCAGTTGATGCTCGTCCACGCACACCAGCGACACCGCTTCGCCTTCCGCGCCCGCGCGACCCGTGCGGCCGATGCGATGCACATAGTCTTCCGGCACGTTCGGCAGATCAAAGTTGACGACGTGAGGCAACTGATCGATGTCGATGCCGCGCGCCGCGATATCGGTGGCGACGAGCACCTGCAGCGTCTCGGCCTTGAATTCGCTGAGCGCGCGCGTGCGGGCCGACTGGCTCTTGTTGCCGTGAATCGCGAGCGCGCTGATGCCGTCTTTCGTGAGCTGCTCGGCGAGCCGGTTCGCGCCGTGCTTCGTGCGCGTGAACACGAGCACCTGGAACCAGTTGTTGCCGCGGATCAGATGCGTGAGCAACTCGCGCTTGCGATCGCGATCGACCGGATGGATCTTCTGGTCGACGGTCTCAGCCGTCGTATTGCGGCGCGCGACTTCGATCAGCGCGGGCGAATCGAGCAGGCTGTCGGCGAGCGCCTTGATCTCGTCGGAGAAAGTCGCCGAGAACAGCAGGTTCTGGCGCTTCGCCGGCAGGCGCGCGAGCACGCGCTTGATGTCGTGGATGAAGCCCATGTCGAGCATGCGGTCGGCTTCATCGAGCACGAGAATTTCGAGCTGCGAAACGTCGATCGTCTTTTGCTGCATGTGATCGAGCAGACGTCCCGGCGTCGCCACGACGATATCGACGCCGCGCTTCAACGCGTCGATCTGCGGATTGATGCCGACGCCGCCGAACATCACCGTCGACTTGAGCTTCAGATATTTGCCGTACGCGCGCACGCTTTCTTCGACCTGCGCGGCGAGTTCGCGCGTGGGCGTGAGGATGAGCGCGCGCACCGGACGCTTGGCGCCACCCGTGACGGGCGCGAGTTGCGACAGGCGCTGCAGGATAGGCAGCGTGAAGCCGGCGGTCTTGCCGGTGCCCGTCTGCGCACCCGCGAGCAGATCGCCGCCTTTCAGAACGGCAGGAATCGCCTGAAGCTGGATCGGAGTGGGACTGGAATAGCCGAGTTCGTTGACGGCGCGAAGCAGAGGTTCGGACAGGCCGAGTGAATCAAAGGACATAAATTGGATGCTTATTCGTTGTGTCGAACGGCGCGCATGCGAATGGGCCACGGCGAAAAGTTTCGGCCGGCAGAGCGCATGTGCATCGCTCGAAGGAAAATCGGGCGGCGGGCCAGTTGGCGATCAGCGATCGCCGGGCGTTGCCGCGAGGTTCGACGTGCTATCAAGACACGTCATCTGGCGCTTAGTTGCATCGATGGACACTTCGACGCTGCGGCACCCGTTCCAGCCGGCGCTCACGCGACATAGCGCGCGACGCTCACGAACTGGCACAGGCTGCCTGCGAGCACGAACAGATGCCAGATGCCATGTCCGTGCCGGATGCGCTCGTCGTTGATGAAAAACCAGATGCCCGCGGTGTACACGACGCCGCCCGCCACCAGCCACGCGGTTCCCGCGGGCGGCAGCGCCGTCACGAGCGGATGAATGGCTACGAGCGCGAGCCATCCCATCAACACGTACAGCACCATCGAAACGCTGCGGGTTCGCCGCCCGAGCGTGAGTTCCTGCACGATCCCGAGCGCGGCGAGCCCCCAGCTCACGCCGAAGAGCGACCAGCCCCAGGGACCGCGCAAGGTCACTAGTGTATACGGCGTGTAGCTGCCGGCTATCAACAAGTAGATGGCCGAGTGATCGCACTTCTGCAGTATCGCTTTCATGCGCGGCGAGCGCGCGCAGTGATACAGCGTGGAGATCACGTAGAGCGCGCAGAGCATCGCGCCGTACACCGCGAAGCTCACGACCTTGTACGCGTCACCGTCGAGCGCGCCCATCGTGACGAGCGCAGCCAGACCCGCAACCGACAGCAGCGCGCCGATCAAATGGCTGATGCTGTTGAAACGCTCGCCGACATGCATATCGAATTCACCAAAAGACAAGGGGCGCGGCCACGAAGGCTGCGCCCCATATGCGTATTGTACGCTGTCCCGGCGAAGGACCTATGAAGCCATCAGTCGAGCGGCGCCGAACGCAGGTTGCTCACCTGCTGCGGCGACACCGGCGTGCCGTGGTTGCCCCACGACATACGGATGTACGTCACGACTGCGGCGACTTCCGTATCCGACAGCGACTGTGCGAACGGCGGCATACCGTGCGGCATCGGGTTGCCTTCCGTACTCGGCGGATAACCGCCGTTCAGCGTCATACGGATCGGATTGACGGCCGATTGCATCTGGATCGACTGGTTGTTCGCGAGCGGCGGGTATGCAGGCGGCTTGCCGAGACCGTTCTCCGCGTGGCACTTCGCGCAGTTTTCGGTGTAGACCTTCTTGCCGAGCGTGAGCAGTTCGCCGCCGAACTTCTCGGACGTCTCCAGCTGCATGACTTCCGGCGCTTCCTTCTTTTGCGGAATCGACTTGAGATACGTCGAGATCGCGTTGATGTCCGCGTCGGTCATGTACTGCAGGCTGTTGTGAACCACTTCCGCCATCGGGCCGAACACCGCGCCGCGCTGCGACACGCCGGTCTTCAGCAGATCGTTGATGTCCTTCAGGTCCCAGTCGCCCAGACCGGCTTCCTTGTTCGACGTCAGCGACGGCGCGTACCAGTTCTGCAGCGGGATGAGGCCGCCCGCGAAGGCCGCCGAGCTGACCGGGCCGCCCATCGCGTTGATCGACGTGTGGCACATGCCGCAGTGACCGAGGCCTTCGACGAGATACGCGCCGCGGTTCCATTCGACCGACTTGGTCGGATCCGGCTTGTACTCGCCTTCCGAGAAGAACAGCGTGCGCCAGCCGATCAGCAGGTTGCGGTTGTTGAACGGGAAGCGCAGTTCATGCGGACGGCTCGGTTCGGAAACCGGCGGCACCGAGCGCAGATACGCGTAGATCGCGTCCGAGTCCGCGCGCGTGACCTTCGTGTAGCTCGTGAACGGGAAGCCCGGATAGAGCAGCGAACCGTCTTTCGAGCGGCCCGTGTGCATCGCGCGATAGAAGTCGTCGGAGGTCCACTTGCCGATGCCGTATTGATCGTCCGGCGTGATGTTCGGCGTGAACATCGTGCCGAACGGCGTGGCCATCGGCAGGCCGCCGCCGAATTCCTTGCCGCCGCGAACCGTGTGGCACGCGATACAGTCGCCGGCGCGGGCGAGGTACTCACCTTGTTTGATGAGCGCGGCTTTGTCGGCAGGCGTCGCCGCGATGGCGCCGCCCGAATGCAGGTTGTCGCCGCCCGACCAGAGGACGGCGCCGGCTGCGACGGCTGCCACCACGACAGCCGAGGAAAGTGCGAACAGGGACTTGCGTTTCATTGTGTTGTCGCTCCAGACGCCTTATTGCGGTTCGCTGCCGCACTTGAGCGGCATCTTCAACGAGCCAGCGGGCGCGGGCACCGGGTTGGCGGGTGCGGTTTGCGTAGAGAGCCATGCGGCGACGGCGGTCACGTCGTCGTCCGTCAGGCGCGAGGCGATCTGCTGCATGCAATCGGGCGCCTTCGCGTGACGCGTGCCCGACTTCCATGCGCCGACTTGCGCGCTGATGTAGTCCGAATGCAGGCCGACGAGACCCGGGATGGCCGGCTGCATGCCGGTCAGACCCTTGCCGTGGCAGGCCGCGCACGCGGGAATGTTCTTCGATGCATCGCCGTTCAGCACGAGCTGCTGGCCGCGCGCGAGCGTCGTGGCCGACACGTTCGACTTCACGGGCGTCGGATACGGCGGGCGCTGGTTCGAGAAGTACGTCGCGATCTGATGAAGGTAATCGTCCGAGAGATACGTGACGAGGTAGTTCATCGGCGGGTACTTGCGCCGCCCTTCGCGGAAATTCTGGAGCTGGTTGTACAGATAGTCGGCAGGCTTGCCGGCAAGACGCGGGAAGTAATCGTTGTCCGTGCCTTCACCGTGAACGCCGTGGCACGCGGTACAGCCTTGCACGCGCGCGGCCATCGTGTCCGGTGCGATCGGCTGGTTCTGCGCCTGCGCGGCGGAGCTGAAAACGCCAGCGCTGCCTACCAGAGCCGAGGCAAAAGCCATAGCGAGCAGCGGACGAAAAATGCGTCTTGAAAACACGCGACACTCCATGAAATTCGGGGACCTGCCGAGCTTCGTGCGGCTCGGTGCGAAGGTGGCGAACCACGGCCACGCAGGGGGCGGTGGGTGGCGGACCACGGCCACAGCGGCTCGACGAGCCTCTGATGCGACGCGGCATTCTATCATCGATGCATGATGATGACTATTTGACACAATCTCGCTCTAAGTCCCGCTGCAGCGCATTCGCGACAATATGCCGCGCGGCTATTGACCACCCGCGACGAACTTCCTAGGCGCGTGTGGTTCATTGCCTCTCGACAAATATTCGACTCGATGCGAGACGCCCGATCGACGTGCTTCATGCAGTTTCGGAAGCGTCCGGCAAAAATTCAAGGCGTTTCGCTCGTGTTCGATGCTGTGCTGCACCGTGGACCTTCATTCAGACTCCGCAAAATTCCTTCGATGACCTTCCCTTTAGCAATGCGCGTTCACGCCGCGCCGGGTTCCGCATGATGAACGACGATCCTCTCTCGCTCGCGCAGACGGCCTTCGCCGCGCTCGCCGATCTGGCCTTCGCCTGCGTACTCGGCGCGCTGCTGCTGAACGTGTGGCTGTCGCGCGAACAGGCGTTCGCGACCGTATCGCCCGCGCGGCGCGGCTGGTTGTGGGCGGCGCGCGGCGGTCCGATCGCAGCCATCGCGCTCGTTCTGTGCAACTTCGCTTCGTTGTGGCTGCAGGCGGCGGCGATGAGCGGCGCGCCGATCGTGCAGGCGGGCGGCGCGTTGTGGCTCGTCGCGACGGGCACGCACGCGGGCATCGGCTGGTCGGTGGCACTGGCGGGCAGCGTGCTGTTGCTGCTCGCGTCGGCGGGCGGCGGCGCGCTTTCCGGTACGCGGATCGGCATGGCGCTCGTTGCCGCGCTGATCGTCGCGGCGGGCAAATCGGCGATCGGCCATGCCGCCGATGCCGGCGCGTTCTCGCTCGCCGAAGCGGTTCAGACGCTGCATCTGCTCGCGACGGCGGCGTGGGGCGGCATTGTGATCGCGGGTGCGTTCGTGTTGCCGGCGCTCGATACGTCGCTTGCGCGCGCATATCTGATCCGCACGGTCGCGCGCATGTCGCGAGCGGCGTCGGTCGCGGTCGCGTTCGTCGTGCTGACGGGCGTGTTCAACGCGTGGCGCGGCATCGGCGGATCGGCCGCGGTGCTGACCGCGAGCGCGTGGGGTCATGCGTTGATCGTGAAGATGCTGCTGGTTGCGGCGGCGCTCGCGTTCGGCGCGCTCAACCGCTGGTCGGCGTTGCCGCGCCTGTCGCGCTCGGCATCGACGATGGACGCGCATACGGTCATCAACGTGATGCGCGTCGAAGCGCTGATGATGGCGGGTGTCTTCGTGGCGGCGGCGGTGCTGTCGCACAGCGTGCCGGGTTCGTCGCTCGCGGGATGAAAACGGCGACGCGCGGCGTTACTCGTAGCCGAGCCTGTGACTGACGATCGGCGCGCAAAACAGCGCCACCGCGCAGCCGATGATCTTGCCCTGCAACTCGACGAACGCCGTATGCGAACCGCCGACGAAGATCACTTCGACCAGTTGCGGCAGGCAGAACACGACCGCCGCACCGATGAACCAGCGCGTCACGGCCGCGATGCGCCAGCCGCGCTGCGCCCCGATTCCCGCGGCCACCACGCGCGCCACGCCCAGCGCGACGAGCGAGCCGACCGCGAGCTGGGCACGGACGTATTCATCGGGAAGGACCTGCCACATGATTGTTCTCGCTTTTTTGGTGACTATCGGCAGCGTATGCGCAAGAAGCTCGCCAGTATGTACGAGAAAACGCAGATCGTGAAGCGCGGCCCGCGCGGGGCCGCATTCGCTCAGAACGTGTGCTCCGGCCCGGGAAAACTGCCGTCCTTCACCGCGCGCACATAGGCTTCGACGGCGGCGAAAATGTTCGGCTGACCCTGCATGAAATCCTTGACGAAGCGCGGCCGCTTGCCGTGAAAGATGCCGAGCATGTCGTGCAGTACGAGCACTTGTCCGGAACAGTCGACGCCCGCGCCGATGCCGATCGTCGGAATCGCGAGCGCTGCGGTCACTTCGCGCGCGAGCAACGTCGGCACGGCTTCGATCACGAGCAGTTGCGCGCCGGCTTCCTGCAGCGCGATGGCGTCGCGCTTCATCTGCTCGGCCGCCGCTTCGGACTTGCCCTGCACCTTGAAGCCGCCGAATGCGTGCACCGATTGCGGCGTGAGACCGACGTGCCCGCACACCGGAATCGAGCGCTCGACGAGAAAGCGCACGGTATCCGCGAGCCATTCGCCGCCTTCGATCTTCACCATCTGCGCGCCCGCGCGCATCAGTTGCACGGCGTTCGCATAGGCGTCTTCCTTCGAGCCGATGGTGCCGAACGGCATGTCCGCGACGATCAGCGCGCTGCGATTGCCGCGCGCGACCGACGCCGTGTGATACGCGATGTCCGCGAGCGTCACTGGCAGTGTCGTGTTGTGGCCTTGCAGCACATTGCCGAGCGAGTCGCCGATCAGCATGACATCGACGCCCGCGCGTTCGAGCAGCGCGCTGAAGCTCGCGTCGTAACACGTGAGCATCGCGATGCGCTCGCCGTTTTCGCGCATGGTCTGGAGCTTGGGGACGGTGATCGTCGCGCGATTCGTTTCCTGCAGATACGTCATGGTCGTTTCACTGAAGAGAGCGTGGCCGGGCTGCGAATTCAGACCGATACGCCTTTGACAAAGAATTCCTTGCGCCCGCGCATGGCGCCGATGCGCTCGATCAGAAGCGCGAGGTCGTCATCCGAGGCGAGCGGGTTCAGGTGCTCCGCGTTCACCGTGAGCAACGGCGTCGCGTCGTAGTGATAGAAGAAGTCGTTATAAGCATCGCAGAGCGCGCGCAGATACGAATCGGAAATTTGCAGCTCCATCGGCAGCGCGCGCTTCTGGATGCGCGAAAAAAGCACTTCCGGACTCGCCTGCAGATAGACGACGAGATCGGGTGCGGGCGCGCTCGCATGAATGCGCGAGGCGATGTCCTTGTAGAGCTGGAACTCGTCGTCGGGCAGGGTGAGGCGCGCGAAGAGCTCGCTCTTCTGCGTGAGAAAGTCGGTCATCAGCGCGGCGCCGCTCGTGACGATATCGGCGGCTTCCTGCGTCTGCGATGCGCGCTGCAACGCGAAGCTCAACTGCGTGGCGAGCGCGTGCCGCGTGGTGTCGCGATAGAAGCGCTCGAGAAACGGATTGTCCTGCGGGCGCTCGAACAGCGTGCGCATCGACCACCGTTCGGCGAGCAGCGTCGCGAGCGTGGTCTTGCCGACGCCGATCGGCCCTTCGATCGCGATGTAACGATGCGGCGGCCGCAGTTGAGGCGCGGTGACGGTGAGTGGCGGAACGCTCATCGGCAGTCTGTCTTCGTGGAAGGGGAGTCGGTTGCGTTGGAGCCGCGCGGTTGCGTCGCGACCATGCACTGACACGTCGCGACTTTCTCGATGCGCTGATCGGCGACGCCGTCGATGAACGCATCGGCGCGACCGCGTTGAGGAAGGATGAGATCCGGCTCGAGCTCGACGAGCGGCACGAGCACGAAGGCGCGCTCGGTCATGCGCGGATGCGGCACGACGAGATCGGCTTCGTCGATGCTCGATGCGCCGTACAGCAGGATGTCGAGATCGAGCGTGCGCGGCGCATTGCGATACGGCCGCTCGCGCCCGAACTGCAACTCGATGTGATGACACAGGCGCAGCAGCGATCGCGCGGGCAGGCTCGTTTCGAGCTTGACGACGCAATTGAAGTAATCGTCGCCCGATGAATCGATCGGCGCGGTGCGATAGACGCTCGATTTCGCGAGCACGGTGATCGTGTGCTGCTGGGCGAGACACACGACTGCGTCTTTCAGGGTCTGGCGCGCATCGCCGAGATTCGCCCCCAGGCCCAGATAAGCAATCGTCATGGCAGAAGTCCTACGCGTGGGTCACAGCGGAAAGCGGGAGAACAGGATCGCTCTTCGCTACTGTAACCAAATCCGGCGTTACTCGTCGTCGGCGGCTTCGCGCCTGTTCGCCGCACTCGATACCGCGTCGTCATTGCCTGCCTGCGCGGCTTGCTCGTCCTGCGCGCCGGGTTCGCCCGAGCGACGCTTCGCGTTGCTGCGGCGCCGGCGCTTCTTCGGTGCGTTGCGATCCTTGCCGCCTTGCGACAGGAGTGCTTCGCGCTCGGCGTGATCGCCGTCGATGAAGTCGCTCCACCATTGGCCGATGGCCGCATCGAGCTCGCCCGATTCGCAACGCAACAGCAGGAAATCATACCCCGCTCTGAATCTTTGGTGTTCCAGCAGCTTCAGCGCGCTGCGGCCGCGTTTTTCCAGCCGATGCTGAAGACCCCAGATCTCGCGCATGTCGGACGAGTAGCGCTTGTGGATCGCGAGTTTCTCCGTCTGCATATCGAGGACATCGTCCATCGCGCGATGCAATGCGGGCACCGGATAGTCGCCGTTCGCGGTGTATTGCTGCCAGCGCGTCTGCACGTCGTGCCACAGGAGCGTCGCGAAGAGAAAGCCCGGCGACACGCCCTTGCCGGCGCGCACGCGCTCGTCGGTGCTGGTGAGCGCGAGCGTGACGAACTTCTCGCCGTGCGGCTGTTCGAGCACGACATCGAGCAGAGGCAACACGCCGTGATGCAGCCCTTCCTGACGCAGCCGCGTGAGACACGCGAGCGCATGGCCGGACAAGAGCAGCTTCAGCATCTCGTCGAAGAGACGCGCGGCCGGCACGTTGTTCATCAGGTCGGCGAGATCCTTGATCGGCGCGCGCGTGGCTTCATCGATCTCGAAGCCGAGCTTCGCCGCGAAACGCACGACGCGCAGCATGCGTACCGGATCTTCGCGATAACGCGTGGCCGGATCACCGATCATGCGCAACAGGCGCGCGCGGATGTCGGCCATGCCGTCGTGATAATCCAGCACCGTTTGCGTGGCCGGATCGTAGTACATCGCGTTGATGGTGAAGTCGCGGCGCGTGGCGTCTTCGTGCTGCTCGCCCCAGACGTTGTCGCGCAGCACGCGGCCGCTCGCATCGACGGCGTGCGTGCGCGCATCGAGCTCGCCGCGCTTGAGGCGTCGCGGCGGTTCGGCGGAAGGCTCCGGCGGCGCGTCCATGAGCGCGCGGAACGTCGATGTCTCGATGATCTCCTGCCCGAACTGCACATGCACGATCTGGAAGCGCCGGCCGATGATGCGCGCGCGGCGAAAGAGCTTCTGCACCTGATCGGGCGTGGCGTCGGTGGCGACGTCGAAGTCTTTCGGCGCGACGCCGAGCAGCAGGTCGCGCACCGCGCCGCCGACGATGAACGCGCGATGCCCGGCCTGCTGCAGGCCGTCGGTCACGCGTATCGCGTTCTTCGAGATCAGCGAAGGATCGATGCCGTGAATCTCCGACGACAGGATGACCGGCACGTTCGGATCGCGCTTCACGGGCGCGGCGGCTTTCTTGCGCGTGCTCTTGCGAGCGGGTTTCGGCGCGGCTTCGGAAGCAGCGGCGGGGACGTCGTGGCCTTCGTCGGCAGAGGCGGTTTCTTGCCCGAACAGCTTGCGGATGAGTTTTTTAATCACGAGTGTCGAACAGGTTCAGGATGCGCCAGCCTTTGGCTTGCGCGTGCGCGCGCAGGGTGTCGTCGGGATTGGTCGCGACCGGATCCGTGACGCGCTCGAGCAGCGGGATGTCGTTGTGCGAGTCGCTGTAGAAATAGCTGTGCTTGAAGTCGTCGAGCGTCTTGCCGAGCGTCGCGAGCCATTGCTCGACGCGCACGATCTTGCCTTCGCGATAACTCGGCGTGCCCGTCGGCCGGCCGGTGAGCGCGCCGAGCGGATGATCGTCGACCGTTTCGACTTCGCAGGCGATCAGCGTTTCGATGCCGAAGGCTTCGGCGATCGGCGCGGTGATGAACGCGTTCGTCGCGGTGACGAGGCAGCAGAGATCGCCTTCGTCCTGATGCTCGCGCACGAGCGTGACGGCGGCCGGCACGATGCGCGGGTTGATCACTTCGCGCATGAATTGCGCGTGCCAGTCGGTGAGCTGTTCGCGCGAGTATTTTGCGAGCGGGGCCAGCATCGCGTGCAGATACGCGTTGATGTCGAGCACGCCCGCCTTGTAATCGGCGTAGAAGGCGTCGTTCTGACGCGCGAAGGATTCCGCCTCGACGATGCCGAGCTTCACCATGAAGCGGCCCCATTCGTGGTCGCTGTCGGTGGGAATGAGCGTGTGATCGAGATCAAAGAGGGCAAGGTTCATGGGAGCGCATTCTACTTGAAGCGGGTCGGATCGTTGTCCGGCGCGGCGGGGCCGGATTCGGGGCCGTTCGGATCGGCGGGCGTTTCTTCCGGCGCCGATACGGGAACGAGGGGCGCGGCCCGGCCGGTTTGCTGGAGCATCGTGCGCAGCAGCGCTCGCGTCACCGCGCGCTTTTGTTCCAGGGAGAAGCGGTCGAGTTCGTCGAGCAGGGCCATGAGGCTCGGCATGTCGCGGCGAAAGTGCGTGAGCAGATAGGCGGGCACGTCGTCGGCGAGCACGATGCCGCGTTCGCGCGCCGCGTGCTTCAGCACCGATGCCTTCGCTTCGTCGGAAAGCGGCTGAAGATGGAACACGAGGCCCCAGCCGAGCCGCGTGCGCAGGTCTTCGCGGACCGTGAGCGCGAGCGGCGCGTCGTTGCCGGTGGCCACGAGCGCGCTCGCCGGATATGCGCGCACTTCGTTGAAGAGATTGAAAAGGGCGATCTGCTGCGCGGGGGAAAGGCGGTCGCAATCGTCGACGGCGTAAAGCGTCACGCGCGGATCGAACCCGAATGCGTTGAGCGCGCTCTGCGGGCCGAGATAGCGCGCATGGCCGTTCGCCTCGTGCGTGAGCGCCTGCAGCAGGTGGCTGCGGCCGCTGCCCGGCTCGCCCCACACGTAGAACGTGCGGTCGGCGACCGGCCCGGCCGCGAGCGCGCCTTCGAGTTCGCGCAGCCGCGCGATCAGTTCGTGATTGCCGGCGGCGAAAAAATTATCGAAGGTGGCGGGCGGCGGCGTGCCCAGATCGAGCGTCAGTTGGCGTTGCACGGGAGATCGGTATCGTCGGGCCTTGAGTCGGGCGAATCTTGAAAACTGCCGGATGAGCTGCGGGTATACGCGCAAAGCCGCGGCGGACGGCCTTGCGCGCCAATGGCTCGGGCGCTTCTGAGATTGTCTGCGATCTCGAAAAAAGCGCCTTCGCGGATTCTGGCGTGCGCGGGAAAATCCGGCTGGCCGACCGTCGACGGGTCATCATCGGGTAAAATCGCATTTTACCGACCTTCTTGCTCCTCCCTCCATGAATCAACCGAAATCCGCACCGGACGCCCAAGGTTTGTCGTATCGCGACGCGGGCGTGGACATCGACGCGGGCGACGCGCTCGTCGACCGGATCAAGCCGTTTGCCAAGAAAACGTTGCGCGACGGCGTGCTGGGCGGCATCGGCGGATTCGGCGCGCTCTTCGAGGTGCCGAAGAAGTACAAGGAGCCGGTGCTCGTATCGGGCACGGACGGCGTCGGCACGAAGCTGCGCCTCGCGTTCACGCTGAACCGGCATGACACGGTCGGCCAGGATCTCGTCGCGATGAGCGTCAACGACATTCTCGTGCAGGGCGCCGAGCCGCTCTTCTTCCTCGATTACTTCGCGTGCGGCAAGCTGGATGTCGACACCGCGGCGGACGTCGTGAAGGGCATTGCCACGGGCTGCGAGCTGGCGGGCTGCGCGCTGATCGGCGGCGAGACGGCGGAAATGCCGGGCATGTATCCGGACGGCGAATACGACCTCGCGGGCTTCGCGGTCGGCGCGGTGGAAAAGAGCAAGATCATCGACGGCAGCACGATCAAGCCGGGCGATGTCGTGCTGGGCCTGGCATCGAGCGGCATCCACTCGAACGGTTATTCGCTGGTGCGCAAGATCATCGAGCGCGCGAATCCGGATCTCAACGCCGATTTCGACGGCCGAACGCTTGCCGACGCGCTGATGGCGCCCACGCGCATCTACGTGAAGCCGCTCTTGTCGGCGATGCAAAGCGTCACGGTGAAGGGCATGGCGCATATCACGGGCGGCGGTCTCGTCGAGAATATTCCGCGCGTGCTGCGCGATGGGCTGACGGCGGAGCTGGATCATCGCGCGTGGCCGCTGCCGCCGCTGTTCGCGTGGCTGCAGAAGCACGGCGGCGTCGCGGATGCGGAGATGCATCGCGTGTTCAACTGCGGTATCGGCATGGCGGTGATCGTTGCGGCGGAAGATGCCGATGCGGCAACCGGCCTGTTGTCGGGCGCGGGCGAGCAGGTGTGGAAGATCGGCGTCGTGCGCGAGAGCAAGGAAGGTGAGGCGCAGACGGTGGTGGTTTGATAGTGCCGTTGTCGCGCTGATAAGAAAGACCCTCGCGAAGTGCGAGGGTTTTTTGTTTGGGGATTACATCGGCCGCATGTAAGGCGACCGAATTTGCTGCGGATTCGGCCCCAGTTGCGTGAGGAGGAAGTCCATAGCTGTCTTGTTATAGGCCGGTCTTGGATCGACGTGCGAAACGCCGTTGGGCAGGTAAGGCGGGCGCAATCCGGGTGTAAGCAACTCGCCCTTGTACAACGCGCCGTTGTATTCGACGATCCAGTTCGCGCTCTCCGTGAGCAGCCCGATAGAGGTCCCCTGCACCCGCATGTAGCGATGGCCGCCAAACGATTGGATTTCTCGCTTGTACCACGCGCTCAATTGATCGAGCGTGCGTGGGTCGCTGTATTTTTCGGATAGATCGACCCGAAGGAACGTCGTAAGCGCCTCGTAGCGCGGCACGTACATCTTCAAGCCAGGTGGCATCAACGCTGTATCGCCGGACGGAAACGACAGCCGCGGCATCAGGAGCGTTAAAGTGTCCTTCCTGCCTTGGAAGCTTTCGGTCGCGGCCGTGACTGTCTGACATTGGCGAGCCCGTGGCGCAGTGGCGCCGCTCAGCCAAGCCTTTTGATACTGAGCTTATAGAACGATCGTGTGCAAAATTTCAGTATGACTTTTCAGACTTTCGAAGTTTTCCTAATCGCTGCTACCGCCCGCTCCGTCGCGTCCCCCGCGCAGCAATCCACCACGACTCGCTCCGGCATCGCGCGCAGCCACGTCAACTGCCGCTTGCACAACTGCCGCGTCGCGAAAATGCCCTTGTCGCGCATCTCGTCGTAACCCGTCGTGCCGTCGAGATAGTCCCACGCTTGCCGATAGCCGACACAGCGCATCGACGGCATCGAAATATCCAGATCGCCGCGCGCACGCAACGCGCGCACTTCGTCGATGAAGCCGTGCGCGAGCATCGCATCGAAACGTGCGGCGATGCGCGCATGCAGCACCGCGCGATCCGACGGCTCCAGCGCGACCGGCACGAAGCGATACGGCGCATCCGCATCCTGAACGCGCGGCGCGGCGAGCAGCGCGGACATCGGCTGGCCGGACAGCATGAAGATTTCGAGCGCGCGCTGGATGCGCTGGGAGTCGTTCGGCGCAAGCCGCGCGGCGGTTTGCGGATCGACCGCCGCGAGCCGCGCATGCAGCGCGGGCCAGCCATCGCGGGCGGCGTCGGCGTCGAGGGCGGCGCGCACGTCGGCATCGGCGGTCGGCAGATCGTTCAGACCTTGTGTCAGCGCCTTGTAGTACAGCATCGTCCCGCCGACCAGCAACGGCACGTTGCCGCGCGCGACGATCTCGCCGACGAGCCGCAGCGCATCCGCACGAAACTGCGCGGCGGAATACGTTTCGGCGGGATCGATGATATCGATCAGATGATGCGGCGCCGCCGCGCGCTCCTCGGCGTTCGGCTTGGCCGTGCCGATATCCATCTCGCGATAGACGAGCGCCGAATCCACGCTGACGATTTCCACCGGATGCAGCGCCGCGAACGCCAGCGCGGCCGCGGTCTTTCCCGACGCCGTCGGCCCGAGAAGACACGCGACAGGCAAGGCGGAAGCGCTCATTGTCCGCGCATGAAGAGTCGGTCGAGATCGGCGAGCGTGAGCTGATACCACGTCGGACGGCCGTGATTGCACTGATCGGCGCGCTCGGTCGCTTCCATCTGGCGCAGGAGCGCGTTCATCTCGTCGAGCGTGAGCCGGCGATTCGCGCGCACCGCGTTATGACACGCGAGCGTGCCGAGCAATTCGTGCTGACGTTCGGTGAGCACGCGCGAGCCGCCATAGGCGTGCAGATCGGCGAGCACGGCGCGCGCGAGCGATTGCAGGTCGGCGTCCTTCAGCAACGCGGGCACGGCGCGGATCGCGATCGACGTCGGCGACAACACCGCGACATCGAAGCCGAGCGCATCGAGCGTCGCGCGCTCTTCCTCGACGATGCCGATCTCGACCGGCTCCGCTGTCATCGACACGGGAATCAGCAGGGGCTGCACCGCGATCGCGCGATCGGCGAGCGCGTGCTTGAATTGCTCGTAAAGAATGCGCTCGTGCGCGGCATGCATGTCGACGATCACGAGGCCGCGCGCGTTCTGCGCCAAAACATAGATGCCGTGAATCTGGCCGACGGCGAAACCGAGCGGCTGTTCATCGGCGTGATCGAGCGCACTGTCCGCACTGTCACTGGCGATCAGCGGCGCGGGAGGGCGCTCGTTCATCGACGGATACGGCGTGTCGATGGTCGTCGTCGCGCCTGACGTACCCGCGCCGATGTCCTTGCGACCGAACAGCGCGTCGTAAAGCGCGAGCGGCTGCGCGACGGGCAGCGTGCCCTGCGTCATGCGCGACTGGCGCATCCAGTTCGTGCCGTTCTCGCTTTTCAGCGTGAGCGAATCCGGCGTGCCGGCGAAAGGCTTTGCGCTGAACGAAGCCGGCCCGGTCGGCTGCAATTGCGCCGCGTGTCCGCCCGCCGTCGTTTCCGGCGACGCGCCCGCATGCCGCGCCAGCGCGCGCTGCACGGCGTGAAAGACGTATTGATGAATCGAGCGCGAATCGCGAAAGCGCACTTCGATCTTCGACGGATGCACGTTCACATCGACGGATTCGGGCGGCAAATCGAGAAACAGCACGTACGCCGGATAGCGATTGCCGTGCAGCACATCTTCATACGCGGCGCGCACGGCGTGCGTGAGCAGCTTGTCGCGCACGAAGCGGCCGTTCACGAAGAAATATTGCTGATCGGCGCGCCCGCGGCTCGCGGTCGGCAAACCCGCGCAGCCGTAGACCGCAAGCGGCCCGGCGCGTTCGTCGAGCGGCAGATGCGCGGTTTCGAACACCTCGCCGAGAATCTTCGCGACGCGCGTCTGCGGATCGCTCGCGTTCCAGTGCTCGACGGCTTTGCCGTTGTGCATCACTGAAATCGCGACGTCGGGCCGTGCGAGCGCCGTGCGGCGAATCACGTCGAGGCAATGCCCGAGCTCGGTCTGCTCGCTCTTCAGGAATTTGCGGCGCGCGGGCGTGTTGAAATACAGCTCGCGCACTTCCATTGTCGTGCCGACGGTGCCCGCGGCGGGCGAGATGGCGCCGGTTTGCGCGTCGATGCGCGTCGCGTGCGGGCAGCTTTCGGTGCGGCTCGTGATGAACAGTTCCGCAACCGACGCGATCGACGCAATCGCCTCGCCGCGAAACCCGAGCGTCGCGACGGCTTCGAGTTCCGCGAGCGAGCGGATCTTGCTGGTCGCGTGGCGCATCAGCGCGAGCGGAAGCTCGTTCGGCGGAATGCCGCAGCCGTCGTCGGCGATCACGATGCGTTTCACGCCGCCTTCGTCGAGCGTGATGCGCAGTGTCGTCGCGCCGGCGTCGAGTGCGTTTTCCAGCAGTTCCTTGACGACCGACGCAGGCCGCTCCACCACTTCGCCAGCGGCAATCTGGCTGATGAGCTGATCGGGCAGCGGGGCGATGGCGCGCGGACGGCGCGCGGCATCGGCTGTCGAAGCGCCAGCGGAGGTTTCGTTTAGGTCGGACATGGCGAAATTATAACGATTCGCAACGTTCGGGCTTCGAGTGGCCGGCTGCATCGGTCCGGACGCGCACGTATCCAAGAGCGCGGGCCAGAGCGGGACTTTCTTGCGCCGCAATTTATTTGCATTACTGAGTTTTTTTCGGGTCCACGCGTACAATGCATTACGCCGCCGCAAGAGAGTTCTGCCAGGCCGCGCGCAATCAATCCGTCGATCTCACTCACGCAATATTTCGCTCGCACCGCCAATTTGTTTGCCATCGAGGCGGCGATTCCTGCTGAGTATGAATTCGTTTGTGTTCCGAATGCCGCGTTCGCGACCGTTGAATCGGGTAATCGTCACGGCCTAATAATCATTTCGGGCATTAATTGTTTAAGAGTTTTCGTATGGCCGCGACGATTTTGATCATGCCGGTTATCCGCAAATGCGGAGCGATTCAGCCACGGGATTCCGCCGGAGGCCAAATGTATTGGGTAATGTTTTCGAAACTTCAGAAAAAGGATAATTCATGTCCCGTATCGCTTCAGAAAAAAAGAAACCGACTGGAAATCATGCCGTGACCGAAGCGCCGCCGACGAAAGGCCAGCAGGCAGGCGCGCATTCCAGTCATAAGAACGCGGAAGCAAAAACTCAGAAAAGTCGTGTGGCGGCAAACGGTAAAAGCGGAAACAACTTTCCGAATGTGCTCGTGCATGGGTTTTGCGGTTGGGGTCGCGAAACGCTGACGAGCAAGATTTATCACTATTTCGGCGGCACAGGCGATATTCAGGAATATCTCAATAATAGGGGTTACCAGACTTTCACCGCTGCGGTCGGACCGTTATCCAGTAACTGGGACCGGGCCTGCGAGCTTTATTATTTCTTGAGGGGCGGCGTGGTGGATTACGGCGCGGTGCATTCGGCGCGTTACGGCCACGAACGTTATGGACGTTCGTATCCCGGCGTATTTCCCGAATGGAGCGAAGAACACAAGGTTCATCTGATCGGGCACAGCATGGGCGGCCCGACCATCCGCACTCTCGTGCAATTGCTGGAACATGGCGATCCGGATGAAATTGCCTTCGCGCCGAGTTCGCGGGAAGCCGGCACCTCCGAACTCTTCAAGGGCGGCAAGCAATGGGTACATAGCATCACGTCCATCGCTGGCGTCAACAACGGCACCCCGGTCGCAGACGATCTCGGCGAGCCGATGTCCGACCTGCTATTGAGCCTGGCGAGCCTGTGCGGCGCCGATAACCGCGATCTGCTTTTCGACTTCGACTTGAAGCAGTGGGGCATCCACCGCGAGAAGGGCGAGGATCTGGTCGAATACGCCAAAAAGATCATCCTCAGCAAGGCCTGGAAGACGACTGACAGCGCAATCTACGATCTTTCCTTCGCCGCGGCCCGACTGCAGAACATCTGGGTAAAGACGTCGCCGCACACTTATTACGCTTCGTATTGCGCCGATGGAACGGTGCCCGGCCTCGCCGACACGCGTGTTCCGATGTCGAACATGAACCCGTTGCTCCTCGGCGGCGGCGCGGCGCTCGGCCTCAATGAAAGGGATCTTGCGGGCGGATTCCTGAACTGGCGTCCCAATGACGGTTGCGTCCCGGTTCCGTCGGCGCAGTACCCGATCGGGCACGCGCACGAGTTCGTCGAGCACCACCCCGCTCATCCGCCGAAGAAGGGCGTCTGGTACGTTCATCCTCCGATCGCCGGCGTGGATCATATCGGCATCGTGCAGCCGGTCGGCAGCACGACGCTCGAGTGGCTGGAGGAATTTTTTGGGAAAATCGCGGCCTATAACAAGGCGCTGCCAATTTAGCGACCCGGCCGGAGCCTGATCTTTCCTGTGGGGCTTTCGGGCGCCGGTTTGCGCGCGCTTCCGGGTGAACATTCGTGTGAGCGAGCCCGGCGCCGCGCCACTTCGGTATCATGGCGCGACTCCCGCATTTGTTGCCGATGCGCCGCTTTTCCGGCGCCGGCTTACTTTTTGAGGAAAATTTTTGGACACGTTGCTGCAATTCCTGGGACTCATCCTTCACATCGACAAGTCGCTCGGTGTCTTCATCCAGAATTACGGCGCCTGGGTGTACGCGGTGTTGTTCCTGATCGTGTTCTGCGAAACCGGGCTCGTCGTGTTTCCGTTCCTGCCGGGCGATTCGCTGCTGTTCATCGGCGGCGCGTTCGCCGCGTCGCACGAAATGGATCTCTTCGCGCTGATCGCGCTCCTGCTCATCGCGGCCGTGACCGGCAACACGGTGAATTACTGGATCGGCCGCGCCATCGGGCCGAAAGTTTTCGATACGAACATTCCCGTGCTCGAGCGCTTTCTGGACCGCGCCGCGCTGCAGAAAACCCACAACTTCTACGAGAAGCACGGCGGCAAGACGATCGTGATCGCGCGTTTCGTGCCGGTGGTGCGGACGTTCGCGCCGTTCGTCGCGGGCGTGTCGTCGATGAGTCACGGGCGCTTCCAGCTCTTCAATATTCTGGGCGCGCTCATCTGGGTGCTGTTGCTCGTGTTGCTCGGCTATTTCTTCGGCAACATTCCGTTCATCAAGCAGTATCTGAACGTGATCGTGCTGGTGGGGATCGGCGCGGCCATCGTGCCGGTGGCGATCGGCGCGCTATGGAAGATGAGCCGTCGCAATTCGAAGGCTTGAGGAAGAGCGGGATGCGCGAGGCCGTCGGATGCCGGCCTCGCTCACGCCGCGAAACCGCTTAACGGCGCCGGAACAGGCGGATCACGAAAAGCAGCACGACCGCGCCGATCACCGCGGTGATCAGCGTGCCGAGGATGCCGCCGCCGAACGAGATGCCGAGCGTGCTGAAGAGCCATCCGCCGATCACGCCGCCGACGATGCCGACGAGAATGTCGACGATCACGCCGAAGCCGCTGCCGTTCATGATGAGGCCGGCGAGCCAGCCCGCCACGCCGCCGATGATGAGGCTGAGGATGATTCCGTGTTGCATGATTTGCATGCGTTGAGACTCCAGTCGAATTGAGAGATGCGGGACGCAGGCGGGACCTGCAATCGGGCGCGGGCAATGTAGCGGAAATGACCGTGGCGGGGGATTGTCAACTGTCAAGGATTGTCGATGCAGCGTCGGCAAACAGCGCGGACGACAGATGACACATGGCCGGGGCAAAATACGTCAAAAATTTGGATTGCCAAAAGGTTCCGTCGGCGCTTGGGCGAAGTGTGTCGTTTAGGTCACTGAGGCGAATTTGTATCTGTAATGTTTTATGCTGGCGGAATTGGTTGAAAAAGTTCAAGACGACAAGCATGAGAAAGCTGGTGGTGATGCACAAGGAAGGTTTCGGATCGGGCCCGCGCGGGGCGATCGCGGGCGTGGCGCTCGCAGCGGGGTTGGCTGCCGGATTGACGGGATGTTCATCGACGCCGCGCGAGCCCGCGCCGATCGTCGAAAGTTCCGCGCTGAGCGCGCCGCCGGTGGTGCAGAGCGGGTCGCCGATCGTGACGCCCGCGCCAGTCGTGCCGCTCGGGCCGACGACACCCGCGCCCGTCGAACCGGGCTTTTATCGCGTTAAGCCGGGCGACACGCTTTACGGCATTTCGCGCACCTTCAAGCAGAAGCCCGCTGATCTGGCCAAGTGGAACACGTTGCCGGAAAGCAGGCAGGTGAACGTCGGGCAGGTGTTGCGCGTGATGCCGCCGGGTGCGTCGTCAACGACGGTGAGTTCGGCGACCGCCGGATCGAAGATGGCGCAGCCGCCGCTTCTGCCGACGCCGGAGAAATCTGTGGCGCAGAAGCCAGCGGCGGAAAAGCCCGCCGCTGCGGCCAGCGAAGAACATCCATCCGCAGTCACCGCGACTGCATCCAAGGGCACCTTCGTCTGGCCCGCGCACGGCGACGTCGTGCGCAAGTTCGGCGCGAGCGGCAACAAGGGCATCGACATCGAAGGCAAGGTCGGGCAGCCAGTCAAGGCAGCGGCGTCGGGCAAGGTCGTGTATGCGGGAAGCGGCTTGCGTTCCTACGGGCGCATGATCATCGTCAAGCACGGCAACGATTATCTGACCGCCTACGCGTACAACGAGAAGCTGCTCGTGAAGGAAGGCGATTCCGTCAAGCAGGGCGCGACCATCGCCGACATGGGCACCGGCCCGGGCGGCACGCCCGCGCTGCATTTCGAAGTGAGAAAGTCGGGCACCGCGGTCGATCCGATGCCGTTGCTCGGCGCGGCCGGCGGCTGATTCCTGGCCGGGCGGGAAGGGAGCCGAAAGGTGAAGAAGATCATGATCGCCGCGCTGACCGCGGCGTCGCTGACGTCGCTGCTTTCCGGCTGCGAGCAGCAGCAGAGCGAGGAAGCGTTGAACAAGCTCAAGGCATTTTTCAATGCAGTGAAGCCGGACAACTTGCTGCTCAAGAACCTGCAGCCCGGCGTGACGACCGAGGCGCAGATCCGCGACCAAATGGGCGAACCCGAGACGGAGCGCACGTTCACCGACGGAAGCAAGCGCCTCGAATATCCGCGCGGCCCGGCGGGCACGAACACCTACATGGTCGATCTCGACCCCCGCGGGCATTTCGTTTCCGTGACGCAGGTGCTGACCGCCGAGAACTTCGCGAAAGTGCGCCTCGGCATGACGATGGACGAAGTGCGCAGACTGCTCGGCAAGCCGACCGAAATCGCGGAGTATCGGCTGAAGAAGGAGCGCGTCTGGAGCTGGCACTGGCTCGAAGACGGCGTGAATCAGGACGCCATGTTCAACGTGCACTTCGGACCGGATGGCACCGTGGTGACGACGTCGCGTTCCGAAGCGATCCGCGGCGGTCAACGCTGATTCCGGGCATGACGACGATGAGTGATTCGGTGACATACGACACGCGCCTTCGCCTGATGGACGAAGCGTCGCGCTATCGCGATCAGGCGTCGCGCCAGGCCGGCGCAAAGCAGCTTGTGCTCTGGGATTGCGGGCGCGGGCATCGCTGGGACAAGACGCTCGACATCGCGCAGAACGTGCGCTGCATGAATTGCGCGACCGAGCGGCGCGAATTGGAGACGAAGCGTCTGCAGGACATCGCGCAAGCGCGCGGCGGCGCGCTGCTTTCGCACCGCTATGTCGATGCCGCGACGCCCTTGAGCTGGCGATGCGCGTACGGTCACGTTTGGGATGCGACTCCCGATGCGGTGTCGCGCCATTGGTGCAGCGAGTGCGCGCGCACCGTGTTCGCGGCCGTCCGCTGACCGATCCAACGGCATCAAAGAAAAAGCCGGCGAATGCCGGCTTTTGAGCTTCTTTGTCGGGGCGCTGGCCTCTTTCGCCTGCGACTCGTCGCGCCGTTGGCAAAAACTCGCGCTTTGCTTTTTTATTCTCGCGCTTTGCTTTTACCCACGACCTGATCGAGTGCCGCCCATCCTGTTTGTCGGTCTCTCAGCGCGTTTTGCTGCTGCCCCCCGTGCGCTGGAAAAAGTATTGCAAATGGCCATTCCTAAGAATGTACGCTCGCAAACACATTCGCAAATTGATAAGCATCTGCGGGGAAGTCCCGATCCGCGAAGCGATCTTCAGTCGGCCGACGACACCGTTTCCACACGCCCGATACCCGAACGCATGTTCGCCGCGACAAGCGATTGCGTGACCATGCGCGCTTCCGCCTGCGCGATGTGCTCGAGCGTCGCTTCTTCCAGTTGCGCCGCGAAAACGGCGAGCGCCGTGCACAGACGTGCGTGCTGACCGGCATCGAGCGTCCAGACGCCTTCGTCCGAATGACGCGCGTCCAGTTCGACGAGCGCTTCGTGCGCAAGCGTGATGTCGTGGTCGCATTCCGCCGCGTGGCCCAACTGGCACAACTCTTCCGCGACCAACATGTGACGGCATAGCGTCATGAAGAGCGGCTGCGATCCGTGTCCGCGATGAAACGCGTCGAGCGCCACATAGCAGCGCAGCAGCATCGCGTCGATCATCGGTTCGCGGGCGGCGCGGCTGTAGGTCAGCGCGCGCAGAAGCGGCGACATCGCGGGACGGGCGGATTTCATGTTCGTCGATTTCTTCTTCACGGCAGAGCTCCCGAAAAAGGTGTTCGCTTAACGCCGGTGCTGTCTGTCGCGCCGGGACGCGAATGCGTTGGATGCGTTTGGATGCGTTTGACGTTGAAAGCATCATCGCACCGGAAAATTAGCTGTGTCTTAAGGCGCGTAACCGCCGGATGCCTGCCAGCTATAACGCCGCGCGACGACGGCGGTGGACGCATGTGCTGTGACATTTGTAAGTAAAAGTCGCAAGAGGCCGCTGTGCGATGTGGCCTAGGGTGAATACATATGTTGTGTTAATTTTGTCGATGGCAACATATGTATCATTCCACTCTCAAAGAGGACGTCATGAAATTTGCGTCGTTGCTCACATCGACTGTCGCGTTATCTCTGGTTCCGGGCGCAAGCTACGGCCAATCCACGATTGCCAAGGTCCAGAGCGCCAATCTCATCGCGATCGGGCATCGCGAGACGTCGGTGCCGTTTTCGTACGTCGATGCGAACAACGACGTCATCGGCTTTTCGCAGGACTTGTGCAACAAGGTGATCGATGCGGTCAAGGCGAAAACGAAGCATCCGGATCTACGCGTGCGCTTCATTCCGGTGACATCGCAGAATCGGATTTCGCTCGTGCAGAACGGCACGGTCGATCTCGAATGCGGCGTGACGACGAATCTCACGTCGCGGCAGAATCAGGTTGCGTTTTCGGACACGTTCTTCGTCGCGACGACGCGTCTGCTGACGAAAAAGGATTCCGGCATCAAGGACTTTCCCGATCTCGCGGGCAAGACCGTCGTGACGAATCAGGGCACGACGTCCGAGCGCATTCTTCGCAAGATGAACGAAGAGAAGAAGATGAACATGAGCATCATCAGCGCGAAGGATTACGGCGAAGGGCGCGCGACGCTCGAAACCGGCCGCGCGGTGGCCTACATGATGGACGACGTGCTGCTCGCCGGCACGCGCTCGCTGACGGCGAAGCCGTCGGACTGGGTGCTCGTCGGCACGCCGCAGTCGTCGGAGGCGTACGGCTTCATGATGCGTCGCGACGATCCCGAGTTCAAAAAGCTCGTCGACGACGCCATGAGTCAGGTGATGAAAAGCCCCGAGATCAAGACGATGTACGACAAGTGGTTCATGAAGCCGGTGCCGCCGAAGAACATCAACTTCGATTTTCCGATGAGCGAAGCGATGCAGAAGCTCTACGCCGAACCGAACGACAAGGCGTTCGAATAGCGCGACGGCGCGCGCGTCATTCCGCGAAGGGCAGATCCGTCTGCCCTTCGGCGCGCATCGCGAACGTGTTGAGGGTCATCGCGACGAGCGCGTAATAGCCCAGCAAGCCGACGAGATTCACGACGACCGTGTGCCCGAAGCGCGCGACGGCGGCGTCGTAGGTTGCATCGCTCACGCGCTTCGTGTCGTAGAGTTCGCTGGCGAAATCGAAGATGAGCTTGTCGTCGGCATCGGCGAATGTCGGCGTCTTTCCCGTGCGCAGCGCTTCGGCGAGATCGGCGGGCAGGCCGGCATCGAGCGCGATCGGATGATGAATGTGCCATTCCGCCTGCGAGCGCCAGCGCGCCGCGGTCACGAGAATCGCAAGCTCGGAAAGGCGCAGCGGCAGGCCGGTCTCGTAGCGGCAGAACGCGCCGAGTTTTTGCGCGTGCTGCGCGAGTTCCGGGCTGAAGATCCAACCGAGAAACGGCCCGTTCAGATTGCCGCGCGGTCCGCTCACGATGTCCTGCAACACGGCTCTTTGCGCATCGGAAGCCTGCGCGATGTCGAAATCGGGAAGTCGCTTCTTCATGTTTGTTCTCACTGGATGACGGAAAGCGCGCCATCGATTGCATCGGAGAGCCGCTCGACGATCGTCTCGATTTGCGCGCTCGTCGTGATGAACGGCGGCGCGATGAGTACGTGATCGCCGATGCGGCCGTCGACGGTGCCGCCCATCGGATACACCATGAGGCCGCGCTTCATCGCCTCGCTCTTGATGACCGCGTGCAGCCTGTGCTTCGGATCGAACGGCATCTTGCCCGCGCGATCCTGAACCAGTTCGACGCCGGTGAACAGGCCGCGGCCGCGCACATCGCCGATGAACGGATGATCCGCATGCCGCTCGCGCAGCAACGCGCGCAGTTGTTCGCCGCGCGCCTTCACGTTGTCGAGCAGTTTGTCTTCGGCGATGACTTTCTGCACTTCGAGCGCCGCAGCGCACGCCGTCGCGTGACCGATATACGTGTGGCCGTGCTGAAAGAAGCCCGAGCCGCCGACGATCGTATCGAAGATCGCGTTGCTGACGAGCGTCGCGCCGATCGGCTGATAGCCCGCGCCGAGACCCTTCGCGATCGCGAGAATATCGGGCGACACGCCGTCTTCCTCGCACGCGAACAGATGACCGGTGCGGCCCATGCCCGACATCACTTCGTCGAGGATCAGCAGCACGCCGTATTTGTCGCAGACCGCGCGGATCTTGCGGAAGTATTCGCGCACGGGCGGCACCGCGCCCGCCGTCGCGCCGACGACCGTTTCCGCGACGAACGCCGCCACCGATTCGGCTCCGAGTTCGAGAATCTTCGCGTCGAGTTCATCGGCGAGACGTTGCGCGAAGGCTTCGTCGGTTTCGCCCGCCCGCTGTTCGCGATACGCGAAGCAGGGCGTGACGTGATGCGCTTCGATCAGCATCGGCAGGAAGGGCTCGCGCCGCCACGCGTTGCCGCCGATCGCGAGCGCGCCGAGCG
This sequence comes from Caballeronia sp. AZ7_KS35, assembly GCF_023631045.1. Classification (NCBI taxonomy): domain Bacteria; kingdom Pseudomonadati; phylum Pseudomonadota; class Betaproteobacteria; order Burkholderiales; family Burkholderiaceae; genus Caballeronia; species Caballeronia sp. AZ7_KS35. The sequence goes on from NZ_JALQDV010000001.1 coordinate 698,747, forward strand.
TGTTGCCGTGATAGCTCTGCCGGCGCGCGATGAAATGCCGGCGCGCGGGTTCGCCTTTCTCGACGAAATACTGGCGCGCGAGCTTGAGCGCGGCTTCCATCGCTTCGGAGCCGCCGGACACGAAGTAGACGTGGCCGAGATTTTTCGGCGCGGCATCGATGAGCCGGTCGGCGAGTTCTTCGGCGGGCTCGGTCGTGAAGAACGACGTGTGCGCGTACGGCAACTGCTGCACTTGCCGCTGGATGGCTTCGATCACGCGCGGATGGCTGTGTCCGAGACACGAGACGGCTGCGCCGCCGCATGCATCGATGTAGCGTTTGCCGGTCGAATCGACGATCTCGATGCCGTCGCCGCGGACGGCGACCGGAAGCGTGGCGCGCGGCGCGCGATGAAATACCGTGGTCATGGTGCCTGCCTTTCGAATGCGGAATGCGCGTGCAACACGCGATGTGGCATTCTAGCGTGATAACAACATATGTTGTCAATATCGCGTGTGACGCAACGCGCGGCCGATTAGCTCGCCGCGTAGGCGCCGTGCGCGTGCAGCGCGGCTTCGGCCTGTTCGAGATGGGCGACGGCGTCCTTGCCTTCGAGCGCGAGCAGATGCGCGACGAGCATCTCCGCCAGCGCCGACGCCGCGACGAGCGACGGAAAGAACGACGGCGATTCGTGCGCGAAGATCAGCGTGTGATCGGCGTTCAGCGCGATGGGCGACACGGCGCTGTCAGTGAGCGTGATGAGTTTCGCGCCGCGCTCGATCGCCGCCTGCGCGACGCGCACGGCTTCGACGGAATACGGTGCAAAGCTGACGACGACCACCGCGTGCTTTTTCTCGATGCCGCGCAGTTGCATTTCGAGCGTGCCCGCTTCGCCGCTGACCAGACTCACCGACGGCCGAAACAGGCGATATCCATAAAGCAGGCCGAACGCGACGGGATAGCACGACCGAAAGCCCGCGACGTGCACATGCGGCGCTTTCTTGAGCGTCTTCGCCGTATCGACGACGCTCTGCGCGTTTTGCGCGAGCGTGAGTTCGAGATTGTGCGATTGCGCGTGTGCGAGATCGCGGCTCAGGTGATTGTCGGCGCCGCCTTTGACGAGCGAACGGGCGCGCGTCGTCAGCGGCTCGGGGCGCGTGCGTACGCGGCTCACGAAAATTTCGCGCAACTCGTTCCAGCCGGGGAAGCCGAGTTGCTGGGAGAGACGGACCATCGCGGCGGGCTGGACCTTGGCGCGCTCGGCGACCTTGCGCATCGAGAGGACGGCGACTTCGTCGGGATAGTCGAGAAGGAAGGCGGCGCCGGCCTGGAATTGCGGGCTCAGATCGGGGAAGCGGTCGCGGATCGTCGCCGCGAGTTGGTCGAAGGTGGGCACGTTCTGGATGCTTGAGGAAGCGGACGCGCTATTTAAGCATGAGCGCGACGTGGAGAGCGGTCGCGCGCAGAAAACAAAAAAGCCGCTGTCCTTGTGGAACAGCGGCTTTTTCTTGAAGCTGGTGGCGAATCAGGGACTCGAACCCCGGACCTGCGGATTATGATTCCGTCTCAAAGCCCTGCTATAAGGCTGCTATGCTTTACAAAACAACGATCTACGAAGGATGACGCTGCTTTGTATCCGCATTGTCTTGCTTTGCCGTTGACGCTGCGTTGACAGTTCGTGTCCGAACAAACATCGCAGGACGCTCGCCGCTGGGCCGGGGTGGGGCTAGCTACCCCGCACCTTAGCGAGCGTGCCTTTGCTGGAGCCGTCAAGCCCGTCCGCCGCCTTCGGCAGTCTCCCGAGCCGGGGCTTGAAGAAATATGCGCCACGCCCGGAGTAGGGCGGAAGATCGGCAATCCAATGTTCGCCCTGTAGATCAAATGTCACGAGTTGCCGACGCCCATCCGGCCAAACCTTCAAGATGCCCTCAACGCCTTCAGGCGTGCCCAGATATGCGTAGCCACCCTTCAAAGCGTCCTCAAACGGCCGCTCACGCAAAATCGCTTTCAAATCTAGCCGAAACTCGCGCTCAAAGCGCGTCGATCGGCACACCTTCCGAGCTGACCAAGGCATAGAAGAATCGGATATCAAGGATAAATACAAGTAGGCACCTCGACGGGTGTTGCCATTCAAAGGCGCGTCTCCCAAGGCCGTCTCAAAAATCTCTTGCCTCTCAAATTCAGGGCTGTTGCCTTTCAACGACGCGCTCGTGCTACGCGCGACGTCGCCCCAATGCCTCATGGCGACCCAGGCCACTGAACCGACCGCCACATAAATCCCCGTTTAGCGATCTCACAATGATCAAAGGTGCCGGCCATTGGCGCACACGAGTGCCGACCCTGTCGATCGCTCATCGGTCTCTGGTATCGGCAGGTCGTTTCTAAGGTGATAACGGACTTCACTCTTTCTCCGTCAAACTGCTCTACCGCGGACTAGCGCCATGCGGACAAACCGATAGCCGTCGAAGTTCGCAAACCGACTTTCGCGCCGAGTCCGATACGAACGGCAACACTTGGTGGAGGACTTTGCGGCCTTCAAATATCGTGCCAATCGCTACCGGGCTTTGTCTTCCCGATAAGGGCAAGCGAAGGCAATAAGCAATTTACCAGATCATTGAGCGCTTGTTTCAGGCATTCAATGAACACCGCGCGAAACGTTTCGATCGCAGCGAGGAGATTTCCCGTTGCAATTCCGACGACTCCCCCCGACAATGCCGCGCGGAAAACACAACGTTCAAGAACTTGTACAAAGTACTTCCCATTCGCATCGGCATTATCAGGCGTGCGCACATACGCCCAAAGGTCGAGTTGCCCGGTACGTGTTTGGACTATGGGCAGGGAGATTACGACGCGCACGCACCCCACCTTGACCTCGAACCGGCGCCAATCCACTTTGAATTCCGGGTATTCTAGTAGAGTAACTATGTCGTAGCTTCGAACTCTGAACTGAGCGCCGCCACAGCCCTCGGTCTTCGCTCCTTCGTCGTTCGCAAGCTTCTCAATGGATTTTTCCGGGTTCGGCGGATCTTGTATTCGGTTTGGCTCCGTGGAAGGACTTGGGAGTATCATTACCTCCTCGCGAAAGATTAGGATGGCGGTCAGCTTCCGTTTATCGAAATAGCTTCCAAGCTCCTCTCTCTCCTGAGGTTTGCCAACCTCCGGCCCGTGATTTACCATGCCACCGCCTCGTTTTTGATAAGGGGCAAGCGTAGCGTCTCTTTGCTCAGTATGCTCAGTCGGCGCGCCCTTTTTATTTACAGAAAAGGTGCAAGCAACGTCGAAGAGATCCGCATCCGAGATGCCTGCTTTCTCCATCTCTTTACGGGCGAACTCATGAGCATCCACACTGCCATCATAGTTCGAAAAGGCGCTTTGAATCGCGGCCCTCTCTTTATCAGTGGCTCGATCTGCGATTGTTAGCATCGCGTAGATAGTAAGTTCGATAGTCTGCGTCACGGGCGAAAAGGTGTCGAAGCTTCCGACTGTGCTACCGAACACCGGAGGGCGCGCTGTGAAATCGGCCCCCTCTGAAACTGACCATCGTTCATGCAGAGCCCATTGCAGATATATATCTTTGGACTCCGGCGAGGCAGGATTGGTTGGAACTTGGGTCACACTGCCGGTCTTGAAGACCGATGGAGGAACTGCAGAAGAATATCCGGCCCTTGCAACGCGGTAATGCTCCCACTCGTTCCACGTTGTGTCTGAGCTCGATATAAAGGACCACAGCGAGCGACCCCCCGGAATCGTTGGAGGTTCCCGATTAAAGGATAAATCAGGGGAATAGTCCTGTTGAATCGACATGTACACACTCCTTGTTTATATTTCGCGTTACAAGCTACCGATCGACATTATCAAGCAATGCAAAGTACCGAAGGAGCCTCGACACGACCATGGAATTTTTAATCAGACGTCTATAAGAAAGACTGGGGCGCACTGTTCTTCTAAAATTAAAGGCGAACCAGAAAAGTAGTTAGCACAGTCCGCGATGCATTGTGAAATGCACCTGCTGGTTACCAGACGCTTTTATATATAGAAAGAATTGCAAGCAGTTGCACTGTGTCTCTCCGACTTATGTGGGGTAGCGCACATTTTGTGGCGTGACCCGAGGGAATGCTCTAGGTAAGAGTTCAGCCTCACTAATAGGTGCCCAAGTATCTGCATACAATAGAACGTAACCGGAGAGATGGAATGGATACAGCGCCGAAAATTCCTCCTACAGCCCGCAACGCAATCTTGGCGGTTATCACAATAAGTTTGTTGATTCTTTACGCATTCGCAGTCGCGACGCTCGTCAATGATGCTTTGTGTGCGGATGGAAGAGGCAATTGTCGAACGATTGGACAGCCGACTGAGTTGATTGCCACGCTACAGAGCGTTGTATCCGCGATCATCATTGCGGTACTGGCTGTGACGCCGTCAAAATCGCTTCCTAATCTCGCGCGGTTTGGCGGCTTATCGACTTCTACTCACCGACTGGACCTTGCTTCTTTGATCGCTCTCGCATACTGTCTAGTATGGTTGGTGGCTGGCGGGGCCGCTTTCGTGGTAGGCCATTTTCTACTTTCTGCACAAGCTAAAGTGCAATTCTCGAGCTTGGTTGATCTAGGCACATCATGGCTGGGCCTGGTAATCGGAGCAGCCTATGCATATTTAGGAGTGGAGCCCAAACCGATGGAGCCGACCAGCGCATCGAAGTGAAGCCGAGGTGCCGCGTCGATGTCCGAACCTATGCGAATCACTAGGAGATGTTGCCGTGGAAGCTTATTTCGTCTTCGAACAGGAAAGTCCTGACGGCAAAATGAAACAATTCATTTTCCAACTAGATAACCCGACCAAGATAGAAGAAGCGCGAAGAATCCTCAGGAATGGTGAATCGCTGAAGGTCCACGTGCAGGGAACGATAATCCCACGTCCCGTAGCCTATAACCCCGATTGGTCATTTCACCTTGACCCGAAATCTATTGGATTTTTCGAAATGCAAATGGAGGTTTGCGACGCTAACGTTACGCTGGTCGAGAAGCACCTTGATGAGATCGGTGGCTCGTTCCTGCCGAGGTGTTTCTGGTGTCCTTGGTCTTCGAAACTGATGGCGGAGATTAATGATACGGCTGGCCGCAGAGAATGAAGGTGTACATCTGGGCGAGCGACCAATCGGCGCTAGTCGTCGCATGTTACCGTCTCGCGGCCTACTACCTGGAACGAACTTTAGATTGGAAGCGGTGCCGTGGCTTCACGAAAGCGTCGGTCCGCAAAGGCGTAAAGAACTGTAACGCTGAGGATGGAAACTCATGCGCGAGCGACTGCTCTCTTCGAGGACACGGTTACAAACCCGTCGCTCCGTCCTGTTTGCAGATGCCCTGTATGAAATGAGGATCGGTCACCACAGCGGCATGTTTTAACCAGAACTGAATGTCAGCTTGTGGCCTGATTCGGCCAGTTCACAATTTACGGTGTCCCGGTCCCGGTCAGTACGAAAGGCAACACCGCAAAAGGTGCCTGTCTAGAAGTAACGAGTATCGCGGAGGTCTTGCGCTGCCACCATTCTGTCGAGATGCCCCGTGACAGAGGACCTACGCCCTGGAACTCCCTACCACACCGTAGGATGGGCCGCGCCAACACTCCGAAAACGCCCTCGTACCGTCAGCAAAACGCTTTGCCGTGAATTACGAATGAAAACCGGATATCGAGCATAGTTACTGCTCTTCGGCACGAAGACTCGCCCACCTATCGGGCGGAACGGTCGTATGCAGCCCGAGTTGCTGCGCTGTCTTGATCGGTAGCCTAAGCATCACGGTCCCAGCTCGATGCTCCATGTTGCCGAGCGTCGTGAAATCGACCGGAATCCCTTCCAGTTCCAGATACACAACCCCCGGCTCGAACACTTCCTCGTAGAGATGCCACGACGGCTCTTCAGTCGTCTCAGAAGTGTGATGCGACAACGTTGCTTTAGTACTCATGGCCCGCTTCCGATCTTGTCATCAACCGCCGCAATCGCACGCCGCGTCGCCTCTCGATGCCGCTCTGAGAACACGAGCAGACCGAGCCACACGACCGCACCAACCGCCGAGGCAACCCGCAACAGGCCTCTCACAACTGGTTCCCCTCTTCGTCGGCCGCATCCTTCAGGACGTCAAGCGCGGCCAGCTCGCACAGATCAATCAACGACCCTTCGTCGGCAGACTCCGCAACCGCGCGAGACTGCCGCTCCGCCTCTTCCCGATCCACAGCCATAGCGCCCCCTCTTAGCCGCTAAACCCTCGTGATCTGCAAAATTAGCACAATGTCGGAATCGGACTTGCTCCACGTATGCCCGTCCATGAACGACGGCAACCACGAGATACCGCTACGAAGGTTCGAATCCTTCGATTGCGTGAGCCCTCCGGTGACGATGACCTCACCATCCGAAAGCTGCATCGACGTTTCAAACTTCCGCGTGTTCTTCGTCGGTGAGTTATTGACGCCCGTGCTTGTCTTCTGGAAATCCGAAATCTCGACAGTCACATCAGCGTCCGTCACATCGCCCTTTACGACCGGCTGAACATCGAAGATCACGCCCGCATCCTCATAAGCCACTGACTGAATCGGCGTGCCGCTCGCGCCGCTAAACGACACCGAGCCGACCACCGGCACCGACTGCCCGACATTCAAACGTCCATGCTTGCCAGACGCCACGCGAAGATTCGGAGACGTCACCACTCGAAACCGCGAATCGGAATCAAGCGCAGCGATGGCGGCATCGAGGAAGCCCGTATGAAGCCTAAGAGCGTTCGCGTTCGCGTCGACGGTCCCAACCCCTAACGAGACGCCGAGACGGCCACCCAGCACGCTAGCCGCAAGCTGAAAACCGCTTGTTTTGTCGTCGCCCGTAGACACCTCGTACACCCACGCGCGAATTGCTACCTCACCCTGTTTGATGTCCACCTGTGGCAACACCTTTTTCAGCATCGCGATTTCCTTGTCCGTGCCAAGGAACACCATCGCATCCGATGACTGATCGACCATCGCCGCCGCGGAGTTCATCGGCGCGTCACCCGTCATCTTCGCCCCGGCCGCAGCAGGAATTGCCCGGTTCGTCGTGAACTGACCGCTGAACAACGGTTGCACGAGCCGGGCCAGATAATCCGCACTCCGGTACTTGGGGTTATAGACGAACACATCGCGATCCGGCGGCAGCTCGGCTTTCTCCTTTTCCTCTTTGCGCTTGTAAATATAGTCGATGCCGTCCGTCGTCCTGACCCCCAGCCCCAGCCAATCCAGAAAACTACCCAGCGCATCGCGAATGTCCCCCTTCTTTGCATCGAAACGGAACGACACCAAACGCTTGTCATCGTTGACCTCGGGCAACACTACGAACGGCGTCTGCAACATTTCCGAGTACACGAAGTTGATCACCTGCGCGACGTTCACGAACTGGAAATTCGCCTTCTTGGCGTTCCCTATACGCAGCGGGGAAATCGCCGCAACCTGAGCGCCTGGTGACAACGGCAACGGGCCGCCAGCCAACGCTTCAGGCAACGGCGGCAGCGCTGGAACTGTAGGAACTGGCGGCACCGCGTCCGCAGCTCGAGCCGCGAGCGAGAGCGCCAGCAGCAACAAAAGGAGCGCTCTCATTTCGTCACCGCCGCCGCGACCGTCTGAATCTTGCCGCCTGAGAACGTCGAAACGCGCTCCCCGTCGATCACACCGACCTGAGCCGCCCCGTAGTTCTGGAATGCAGACGGGCTTTCAACGCGAAGATACCCGGCCTGATCCGCGACGACAACGAACGCGACACCGTTAGTGGAGTAGCCGCCCACGATCCGCCAGGTATCGGAGAAGCCCTTGAACGAGCCAGACCGACCGGCTGTCGGGCTCGCAGCGTTCTCCAGCATTGGAGCCGAAGCCGACGACTTCGCAGCAGCAGCCGAAGCCGCCACCGCCGCCGCATCGCCCTTCGGGTGTGGATGAAAAAACGCCCACAGGAATCTCAACGCCAGACAGCAGCAAACGAACAGGCCCGCCGCTATCACCCAAATCGATTTGTTCGCAAGGATGTTCTGCCGCCTATCAACCTGCGCTTCCTTCCCGGCCTTGCCCGCGTAACTCTTATACAGCGGGAAAATCTCTTTCTTGTACGAGCGCACGAACGTACCTGTGCGCGCCGTTTTGTTCTGCTTCCAGCCCTCGTACATCTCGACGCGGTACTTCGATGGCATTCCCACGGACTTCAGCTTGACCATCCGAAACGAGAGCTCGACCACCGGCTTAAGCATCCTGTGCAGATCGCCAATCGCCTGAACCATCATCACCACGTCACAGGACACACCTGTATGCTCATGCACGAAATGACGATGCATTCGAAAGAACGCGATGTGTTCCTTCGGTATCTTGCAATCCTGCGCCCACAGCTTCCACGCCTCGTCAATGACGACCAGATCGCCAGCCCGGACGAAACCCGGCGTGACCGTCGCCCCCTCCTTGGCCTCGTTCTCGACCGGGAAGAAGTCAGGCTCATTAACCGCGCCCGTCGTCACATGGACGATCCGGCCGAGCTTCGACACATCTAGGCCGCGCTTCGACGCAAGATAGGCGTGAATTAAATCCTCGTTCACGCCGTCGATATTGGTCACCACCCGACGCCCGGCCGCAACCGCATCAAGAAGGGGGCCAGACACGACCTCATACGACTTGCCCGACCCCATGACCCCGCAGTAACAGTTGATCGCCATATGGTCACCCGATGAACGGCAAACGACGGATGATGAAACGCGCGACGAGCGCCGTGACAATCATCGGAGCACCCACGCTGAACGCGAACAGATCAAGGAAATACCACGTCCCCGACCCGATCGACCCGAACACTTGAAGGGACGACGCCGAGGGCAGGATGTGTTGCGACTGCAGATACGTGATCGTCTCAGTGACGAAGAAGTACATGCCGAAATACAACACGAACTTAATGATGACCGACCGGAGCACGTAGCTCAACAGGACGTTAAACGCAGAAACCAGAATGCCGAACATATCGCCCCCCTTACGCGCGAAGCACGATGAACAGCGCCGCCAACGCGAAAACCGCTGTCATCACCGTTGTTATTTCCGTCCTGTACTTCTCAGCCAGATCGCATTGCGTTGTCATCGTGTACGTATGGCCGAACGCATCAAACGACGGAGTAGGACAGCTCCCGGTATGGGCCGGAACCGTCCACGCCTTCAGATCGGGAAACAAATTGAAGATCGGGCCAAGAATCATGTCGATCGTCGGAGTGTTCTCAAGCGTCGGAGCAGGGGCCCCCGGATCGCCCCGAACGTCAACGTCCATCACGCACGCATGAGGAACCGCACACGGGTTGGTGCTAGTCGTAGGGTCTGTCGTCGGATCGGTACTTGGATTCGTACCCGGATTCGTCGTCGGGTCCGTGCTCGGGCTGGTGGAAGGCGTCACAGTCGGACTAATCGGAACCGTCTGCGCATTGGGATCAGCTGCAGGCCGAAACAGATCATCGAGCGTTGGCGCTGACGAAGGATTAGCCTGAACCCACGGCTGAACATCAGCAGACGTAACCGGCGACGAAACCGAATACGGCAACCCCTGGTAACCCGGCTGCATCGACGCGCGCTGCCATGTCATATTGACCATCTGAGCCAACGTCATGGGATCTACCTGCGCCTTTTTCGCAGCATCGGTGAGTTGCGGATAAATCTGCGACAGATCGTTCCCGGACAACGGCTTCACCCCCGGACCCGGAAGCCACCAGCTAGCTGGCTGGGAGTTCGTCACAAGCTGCGGGTTGCCGTTGGCATCCCGCTGCTTGATTGTCCGATCCTCATACAGCGTCACCGATGTTCCATCAGCACTCGTCTTCCAATAGACCGTCGTACTGATAGCGTCGTAAAAACCTTGGTCATACCCACTCTGACCAACTACACCGCTGGCCGAGTTGTACTGTTGCTCGTAAGCGTCATACGCCTGAACGTCACTCAACGTCCGAAGAACGACGACTTCCGTTTGATAGTTACGCACGTAATTCAGCTGACCCGACGGCATCGGGGGATATGCCGAGCAGGTATCGCCGCTCATACAATTCGACGTGCTGTAAATCACGGCACCCTGAACCATCACACCGTGATCAATCGGACTCTGCATTGCGCTTGGCGCGGGCTGGGCCGGTGCCGGAATCCCCGTAGTCGGATAAGAATCAGCAAGCGACCTAGGCTCGGGCTGGCTCACCAAAACCGACTTGCCATCCGACGACCTCGACACCGAAACCGTTCCGGTCGCGACCTGACCACCCGAGCCGGAGGAATCCGTTGCCAGATGCAAAGCCAACGCAGACCCGGCCACCAGCGCCCCGAGGCCGGCCGCAACCGTGAGCCACACCGGCGCACCCAAGAAGCCCAACCCCGTAGCAGCCGCCGTCGAAGCGATATTGAGAGCAGCGGAAGCGTCGCCCATCGCCGTCATCGTCGCCGCGATCCGAGGATCATTGGCAGCGAACCCGCGAGCGATCGCAACGCGCGAAACAATCGCGGCCTCAGCGCGATTGATAACGAAATTCTCAGCGGGCGCAAGCAGCGCCTGAGCATGGACTTGCTGCGAGCCCAACATGCACAGCAGCGAGAACAGAAGCACGAAGCGCCTAACCATTACCATGCCCCCTTGAAGCCCTGAATAACCGCCCACGCGGAAGTCAGGCCGAACAGAAACATCACCAGATACCACGCCGAGTTCACGTCCATCACACCCCCCCGTTAACAAAAAAACGGGGGCCGGAACCCCCGAGAAACGGCACGACTAGGCGAGCCGTTTAGACGCTGCGGACCTGACGGATGATGACTTTCACGCCCGCGACCGCGAGGATCACGCCGACCACCATCGCGCCGACAGCCATCACGGCCGTCGAAACGCTGTCCATCGCAATCGCGCCCGTGATGGTCGAAAAATCCGGACCAGTCGCAGCATTTGCGACTTGCGCGAACGCCGTCGACGTAACCACGCCAGCAGCAGCACTAGCACCCAACTTCCGCATCAGCATCTTCATGACTTCTTCCTCGTAAAAGCGGTCTACCCGCATTAATAAAGGTTTCGGCGAATCACATTAATCACCGATCCCACCCCATACGCCGTGAGCCACAACGTTAAAACGCTCCCGAACGCGAAACCCCAAAAACCGGCAGCCGTCTCGTAATCGAACGACCGGGTGATTGAGTCGATATAACCCGCGCTTTCCGGCGCGAGCACATAAGCTTGTTGGGTTCGCAGTTGATATTGCACACCGCCGACTACCGGACATACGTCTTGATCGACGGATCGCAACTGCTCGTTCGCCGGCACAGCGGCACAAATCAAAACTTCCTGCACGGTTCCAGCTGTCACGACGGGAACCCTTTAAAAAACGAGAAAACGACAAAACCTTCACTGCAATGATGCGTCGCGGTCTCGATGGCCTCCTCCTCTTTTTCGAAATAGCCAGCCTTGTCGACCCATGTTGTGAAGCCGACGTCCCCGGATTCGGGAAAGAGAAACTGCGCGCTTTCCCTGTCCTGCACAATGAAAACGCGCCCGCTCATGCTCAGGCCGCCTTCTTGGAGAGCTCGACCGGCTTCAGTTCCACAAGTTGTGTCTTCTGTGCCTTGCCGGTCGTCACGATCTCAACAGTCGCTTCAGCCATGAAAGGAAAGGGCAGATGCTTATACTTTGCGAACTCATCGCTTAGTCCAAAGGAATACTCCGCCACTGCAAAACCTTTTGCGTTCCCTTTCGTATCATCAAGCGCAGTTTCAACATACACCTTCGTACTGTCGTAGCTCTGACCGTTGTCCATCGTCCCCTTATTGGACTTCATGCCCAATACCTTAATCTGCGTGTTGAACTTCATAACGACCCTCGTTTAGTGGCAGCAATTAGTCCCGAAATCGCCCGAACTGCCGGAAACGGGCGGAGAAAAGCCGTCGTTCGAAATGTCGAACTCGTTAATTCGTGTTTGATTACGGCCGAGCCGATGTAAGGGGGTGTCGGACCATTGATAGTCTGGCACCTTTAGTCGCGTGGGCCATTCGTCAGAATCTGATTCGATCTTCGCAAGAAGCTCCTCGTCGCCGAGAACGCCCCTGAGAACCTTCAAGTGCTTACCATAAGTTCGTTTAATGTTCTGCAGGCAGGCGGAAACGTTAATCTCCGCCGATTTCGTTTTACACGCGATCCTCGAAGGCGTTTGTTTAACCGAGAGGCATTGAAGACACGGATACGCGCCGACGAAGTAGGTAGACGGCTCAAGTAGCACATCCAGCGGAATTATTCTGCCGGTGTTTCGAAATTCGACCTCGATACGAGTCCACTCGCTATCCTCGTCACCTTGCTCTCGGCCTTTCTCATATATACGACACAATTTTCCGTTTTTTCGCTTGCCGATATACAACGATCGGCCTTTACCATCTGGGCGCTTCCAATTTCCTCGATATTCGTGCGACGGGGCGCGGTATGCGCATGTAAAACCCTCCTCTTCAAACCATTGGTCCGCGATATCTACATTCACGTAGTCGCCGTGAAAGCAGTCGTGAGCCAGGTCCACGCGTGTTAGCACTGGCCGGATCGCCTTTGACGTTAGGAAGTCGTGTAGACGCCGCTCCCATCCTTCTTTTGCAGCAAGGCACCCATTACCGTGAAGGACGATCAACATGGTGCCGCGTTGGCTCTGACCACCGAAACAGACTAGACCGAACCCGTCTCCCAAGACCCACGAATCGAGATAGAAGTCTCGTGGCCTTTTGAGATGCTCTGTGATTCCGAAGCCGAAGATGTGTTCCATCCACCGCGACGCTTCACGAATATAGTCGTCGTCCGAGAACAAACCTTCAGCCGCCGTTGCAAGCCAGGTTTCTTCCGCTACCGTAAGGCGGAGGCAGTCTATGAACGCACAATGTCCTTCGACTGGACGCCGAACCATCAATTGCTTCAGTTCGCCGGTGTCCGAAAGGACGAGCGAAATTCGCTGTCCGCCAGCCAACGCTTCTTCCTTCCAAGACCTACTCTGCGGTCCCTGCACCGTTCCCCCCGTGTTACTAGAGGGGGGGCAGTTCGCTTCGGCATCTTGATGACTGACTGCGCAAGCGCCGGCCGCCCCGCCGTCCTCGCTGTCGCTGCGGGCGGCACGGCGGTCGGCGACAAAAGCCCATTCAACGCCACAAAATGAACTCTTCATGGTGGTCACAGGGAGAACTCCCTCTCCAACGCTTGCTTACGGACGAGTTCGACGTTGATGAACACGCGCTTCCCGATCCGTACCTCGGGCCAATAGCCGCGCTCCGCTTGCGCCACTAGCACCGTGACCGGGAGTCCGACCGCGTTCGCGAAAGCCTCGCGGGTCATCAGCGGTACACTGATGTTGAAGGACTGCTCCGGCTTCTCGTACATTTGAACCGCCTCCGGTGTGGCTAAACGCCTGTGTGTGTATTAAAGTCCGTCACTGTGTATTATTAACACAGTGAGGTGACTATATGACCTGATAAATTTACTGTCAAGTTGCAACCATGGAAAACCTTGCAGAACGCCTAAGGCTCGTGATCGCAGAGCACACCTCGCCAAGTCGGCGTTTCGCGGAGTTGCAGGCCCTAAGCGGCGACCGGATTTCCGCCGACTCGTGGAAGAACTGCTGGCATGGCCGCCAGCGGCCCACGGGCGAAATGATCGAACTAGTCGCGCAAAGCTGGCCGGAGCACGCGTTCTGGCTCGTGACGGGCGCGCCCTATCCGGGGGCTGGACACGAGGAACCAGGCCGGCCGGGATGGGACTGGCTAGTCGGTTTGAATGTTGGGGAGCACGTGTATGCCAAGCGCGTGTTACGACACCGCGTCCATATGAAGATGTCGGTCGACACGCAGTTGCAAGCGGGAAACGCAGAAGTCGTGACGAAGGAAGACGCGGTTCGCGTATTGATGCGGGATGAACCGAGCCAATGGACGGAAGCAGGGACGTTAGAAGAGATGGCGAATTCTGAGCGTCAGCTACTCGCTGAGCGATACATACATGGCAATAAAAAGAAGCGGAAATAAATGGTTGGTCGACGTTCAACCGGGCGGAAGGGGAGCGCGACGCTTCCGAAAGACGTTCGACACGCAGGCCGAAGCAAAGGCATACGATTCCTGGCTGTCAACGCAGGTGCGAACAACGCCGGAGTGGCAACCAGCAAAGCGCGATTTGAGGAAACTTTCGGAACTTATCAAATTGTGGTTTAACCACCACGGCTCGGGACTTCGCTCGGGCGACGACACAATGCGTCGTTTGCTGGCTGCTGCTAACGCTATGGGAGATCCGACAGCCGATCGATTTTCAGTTGATCTCTTCGCACAGTATCGGACAAAGCGTTTGGCCGAAGGCGTCTCTGCTAATAACCTGAATCGCGAGCACGCTTACCTCCGTGCCGCGTTCAACGAGCTAGCGCGGCTTGGACACTGGAGCAAGGAAAATCCTCTTGGGAAGCTTCGTCAGTTCAAAATACAGGAAAACGAACTAAGCTTTCTAACAACCGACCAGATTAGATCATTGCTGGAATCACTTGAAGAAGCACGCAATCCACATGTGTTGTTGATCGCGAAAATTTGCCTTGCGACAGGCGCAAGATGGAGCGAGGTTGAGAGCTTAAGAGTAAGTCAAGTCCGCGGCGGCATCATCCAGTTCGCGCGAACTAAGTCAGGGAAAACTCGCGCGGTTCCCGTCGACGAAGAGATCATTACGGAGCTTTCGAACCATCACGAGCGATTCGGCAAAGGCGATAGCTTCTTTGAGTACGCGTGGTCTGCGTTTAGAGAAGGTGTCGAGCGGGCGGGTATCACTCTGCCGGATGGACAGATGACGCATGCCTTGCGGCATACGTTTGCGTCACACTTTATGATGAATGGCGGCAACATTCTGACCTTACAGCGCATTCTCGGACATCAGAGTCTAATCATGACAATGAGATACGCCCATCTTTCACCTGACCACCTTTCGGAAGCACGGCGGCTCAACCCTCTCAACGCTTTAAGAGGTTCATCAAATGCTGGAACGGTTAAATGATGAAGTCTTCGCCCACGGCCCAGAGGCTTGTATCCCGCGTCGCCTCACGGACGAATGGTTAGCGATCTTATCTCGATCTGCGGATGCCCTGCTGGGGTTTGCTAGCGGCGGCGAAGTATCTGGCGCGCTTTGCTTTGCCGTATTGATTCACTTGCTTGAAATGGAGAGCCCAAATCAGCAGCGAATGACTATACCGCTTGACGCTATGCATGACTATGCATTGCGGTACCGAACTGAGTTAGGGCTGGAAGAGTTGCGTCGGGAAATGGGACGCGAGTACGACCCAGCAACGATCGCAATGATTCTCTCCCGGCAGTAACTGGCAACCTGACGAGCGCAGCAACGAACTCGTGAGGTAGGTCGGCAGCATCGCCCAAGACGCGTGCGGGAATTTAGCGGCTAAAGTTCCCGCACCACCGGTAACTCGCTAAATTACGTCAGGGACCACAGATTGACCCACTTGATCGATGAGTTCGTGCCCCGCCGACGACCCTGTCCCCGGCTGGGAATCAGCATCGACTTCATCCCAAAGCCCAACATTGGTAAAAACTAGTTCTGTCTCGTTCTTAGGTACTCGAGAGCTGTACCGAAGTGTCGGTTCGTATAAGCGGAAAGCTCGATAGAAGTGTCGAATTGCGGCGTGGTCATCGTAGCTAAGTACCCAGCGAAAGTTGGCGTCCGCAAGTGTATCTGCAAGCTTCAGATGGTCTGAAAAGTCGTACGAGTAGCGATATAACTTCTTACCTTGGACGTAATAAGGAGGGTCGATGTAGAAAAGCCGATCCTCTTGGCTCACTTGCCTTGCGTCGCTCAGAGCCTGAATGGCATCACCGAAATAGACGTCGATTCGGTCTGATAACCTGGCGCATTGCTCAATCCGCCGTATGAGGTCGGTCTTGTTGTAACGGCAGTCGACGGTATAAATGGATCGCTGCTCCGCACCACCGATCGGTCCCGCACTTAGCACGCCAGAAAAACTGGTCCGATTGAATAGGAGACCTGCGAATCCCATGAGTTCAATGTCTTCATAGACGGTATCCATATCTCGGAGCCAACCTAACTCCTGGCGAGTATCCAAGCTAGGCTCAAAGCATTCAATCAAGGAGATCAGTTTATCCGTGCTACGAAAAACGCTATGCCAGAAACTGAAAAGGAGAGGATCTCGTTCAAACAGCATAGCGGCCGAAACCGCATCTCGGGAGAGAAGATTGAGCGAAAGCGCCGCGCTTCCAGCGTAGGGTTCTACGATCTGAATACCAGTAAGACTGTTCCGATGTAGGAACGACTCGAACCAGTCAACGAGTCCATTCTTCCCGCCAGGGTATCTAAGGGGACTGTTTAACAGCTTAGGCATGCGACTGTCCTACTCTTATTTTCTCCGCTTCCCCCATAACCCACGCTCTCATCAGCGGTAAGTCATCCATCCGCTCCACAACGAAGCCGAGTCCTGACCGCGCCAACTGCAAACCTTTTTCTGCGAGCGGTGGAATTCGAAAGCGGTAGAAAATGTGACCGAACTCATACGAACGGAAATTTATAGCGGACTCACTCGTTCCATCAACCAAACTGCCATAGCAAATCGGTACAAACATTGCAGGAGTTGGAATGGAGCCGGGCACGGGGTCAAGCCATCCTTGATGGAACGAGTCGATAGGCCCGCCCTTGATAGTCTTCACGGCCCAGTTGGCACCGGACGCGACTTGCCCAAGAAGGTATTTCTTTCCCGCAGCGTTGTCCGCGCGCGGCTGCCAAGCTATTACGTCGATTTGAGCGTCTTTCTGCCCCGTAGACGCGCCTGGTAATGGCACTTTCCGGGCGCTAACGCCTTCCCCAAAGTGCTTGTAAACGGCTGCGAGCTTGTCGAGGAAACCTGTTTTATCAGGACGCGGAAAGCCGAAGGCATACGAATGCCCCTCCAGTTCCCCGGCGGCTGCGTACGTCGCGCAGGCTTGAAAATAGTTACGGACTGCGTTCGTTATGCTGGGCAGATATTTTCCGTTGAACACAGCCCCCGCTGTAGCATGCGAGAGCAACAAACAGAATAGGTAAATCGCTCCACCGTCAGTGCAGCTGTCCGGATCAAACTCAAGGCTGTCCCCAGAGGCAGAAAAGGAAAACGGATAACAGCTCCCTAGCAGGTCGCTACGAGCGCGTATTTCGGCTTTTACATTTTCTTCGAAAGCTTCCTGGGTCGCATCACTGCCCTCGGGATCAGCGTCCTCCTGATTCCGCATGATGTCCCAAGCGCGGGACAAGGTGTCGAAAGGGTAGGTTCTGTATTGTTCACTAAGGACAGCAATCTCTAACCAATCACAGATTACATGCGGATCCTCGAGAACCGGAGGCGTGCTCAAAATCATAATCTTCGACTTTTTTTATCTTCTCAGTCACGCTTGGAAGTCGAGAGTTGGGAGACCTTAGTCGACATGATATTTTCTATGGTCATGACCTTAAGCTTGATTTCGCCGGCAAAGTTAAGAAGCTCCGGGTTTCCGTCAAACTTAGTTGCGAGGCTTAAGGCCTTCTCTGCTTTGGCCATCAGTTCACCCAATGCCTGGTTGAACATGGTGCCGCCTTCAATCTCCGCGAATGCATTGGCAAGCGGCTCACCCGCACGAAGCCGAAGCAAAGATCGCTCACTTGTCAAACAACGGGCGAGCTGAGCCAGATGCGGATTTTGGCTTTGGACCAAAGGTTTAACTTTGTCGCGCTTTGAGCCGTAAATGTATCGCAGCGTTTCGCCTACGTGAGATTTAGATCCATCGCTAATTGGCTTCTCGGATGGGTCATTATTCCATCCGAGAGAAAGGCCAAAAAAGTTTCGATACTCGGGTCGATCTAGCGCGGTGTAAAGATGCGAGAACGCAAACTTACCTTTATTGAAACGGTCTTTGATTTCGAAGAGACCTTCACGTTCGGCCTGGTCGAGAACGAAGATAGAACCAATATAGGAGCGAACGGTGTCGTTGGTGTCGCCAGTCTGCCTCGCTATTTGGTCGATCGTTAGCCCATTAGCCCTTCCCTTGCGGTACCACTGGGCTACGAATCGCGCCTTAGCATAAGCGTCCCAACGCTGCGGGCCATTGATGTGCTTGAATCCGATGAAGGCTTCAGCGTCGCTCGGATCCTTGACTCGAAACACGAGCACAAGGCGAAACGAGTCGATCACAGCGGCCGGAACTGGATTCGGAACCGAGATCTTGCACGCACGAGCCAACTCGCTGTCGGCGAGCAACTTCATGGCTGCGAGACGCCTGTTGCCCTCAAGAACCGTGTAGGGGCCACCGTCGTCCCCATGGATGATCAGAGGTTCAAGGTTAAGGTACCCATTTGTCGCGATCGAAAGTACTAGCTCATCCAACGCCGCGATCTCTCTGTAGGCGTTGATCAGCGCGACATCATCAGAGACAGACCACTCATCCCCGGTCATAAGACGCGGGTTCGACCGATCGAATCTCAAGTCGGCGAAAGCCACCTTGCTAACTTGACCGATTGTTGGAAGGTTTTGAATGGAATCAGTCACTTGACGCAAAGTGTTGAGAGTGAACTATTGCCGAAAGTATATCAGAGGCGTGCCATTGCCAGACGCCTAAGGTGCGTCGACACTCCGTTGACACAGGACTCACTGCTGACCAAAAACAAAGGGCCTAGATTTCTCTAGGCCCTTGTTTTCATGCGACAAATTTGGTGGCGAATCAGGGACTCGAACCCCGGACCTGCGGATTATGATTCCGTCGCTCTAACCGACTGAGCTAATTCGCCGAAAGAAGACGAGATTATGGCGAGCGTCGAAGCGGGTGTCAACCCCTTCTGCGCGATTTATTTAACAAATCGCGCAGAAGCCCGTCGATTAATCCTCGTGATAGACATTCGACTTGCGCGTGTCCTTCACGAACAGCATGCCGATCACGAAGGTGATCAACGCGATCACGATCGGATACCACAAGCCCGAGTAGATATCGCCCTTCGCGGCGACGATCGCGAACGCGGTCGCCGGCAGGAAGCCGCCGAACCAGCCATTGCCGATGTGATACGGCAGCGACATCGACGTATAGCGGATGCGCGCCGGGAACATCTCGACCAGCATCGCCGCGATCGGGCCGTAGACCATCGTCACGAAGATCACGAGGATCGTCAGCACCACGATCGCCATCGGCCAGTTGATCAGCGCCGGATCGGCCTTTGCCGGATAACCCGCGCTCTTCAGCGTGCCGGCGAGCGTCTTGTCGAACGCCGCGCCTTGCGTCTTCGCGTCGGCGGCCTTGCCGTCGTACGTGTTCACCACCGTTTCGCCGACCTTGATCTGCGCCTGCGTGCCCGCCGGCGCCGCCACGTTCTCATAGTTGAGACCGGCCTTCGACAGCGCGCTCTTCGCGATATCGCACGAGCTCGTGAACTTCGCCGTGCCCACCGGATTGAACTGGAACGAGCACTCGCCCGGATCGGCGATGACGACGATCGGCGACTTCTGCGTCGCGGCTTCGAGCGTCGGATTCGTGTAGTGCGCGAGCGCCTTGAAGAGCGGGAAGAAGGAGAGCGCGGCAATCAGGCAGCCCGCCATGATGATCGGCTTGCGGCCGATGCGATCCGACAGCGACCCGAAGAACACGAAGAATGGCGTACCGATCAGCAGCGCCACCGCGACCATGATGTTCGCGCTGGTGCCATCGACCTTGAGCGTCTGCGTGAGGAAGAAGAGCGAGTAGAACTGGCCCGTGTACCACACGACCGCCTGTCCCGCCGTCAGACCGAAGAGCGCGAGCAGCACGATCTTCAGGTTCTTCCACTCGCCGAACGCTTCCTTGAGCGGCGCCTTCGAGGTCTTGCCTTCCGCCTTGATGCGCTCGAACACCGGCGATTCATGCAGTTTCATCCGAATCCACACCGAGATCGCGAGCAGCAGGATCGATACGAGGAACGGAATGCGCCAGCCCCAAGCGCCGAACTGCTCTTCGCCCATGATCGTGCGGACCGCGAGAATCACGATCAGCGAGATGAAGAGGCCGAGCGTCGCCGTGGTCTGGATCCACGCCGTCCACGCGCCGCGCTTGTTCGACGGCGCATGTTCCGCGACATACGTCGCCGCGCCGCCGTATTCGCCGCCGAGCGCGAGGCCTTGCAACAACCGCATTGCGATGAAGATGATCGGCGCCGCGATGCCTATGGTCGCGTATCCCGGCAGGAAGCCGATCAGGAACGTCGACAGACCCATGATGACGATCGTCACGAGGAACGTGTACTTGCGCCCGACCATGTCGCCGAGCCGCCCGAACACGATCGCGCCGAACGGACGCACCGCGAAGCCCGCCGCGAAGCCCAGCAAGGTGAAGATGAAGCCGGCCGTCGGATTGACGCCCGAGAAGAACGTCTTGCTGATATAGACGGCGAGCGAGCCCGCCAGATAGAAGTCATACCATTCGAACACCGTGCCGAGCGACGAAGCGAAGATGACCTTCTTCTCCTCCGCCGTCATCGGTGCGTGTGACACGCGCCCTTCGACCGTAGCCATGCATCGTCTCCTGTTCTGATTTTCGATTACATCGGTCCGCGATAAGGCGGCTCCCGGTGCAAAGGATTATTGGAACGAAAACTTACGGCGTTCTGACGCGGCGTATCCGGACGCGAGTGACGTCCGAAACGACGATTTGCGCCGAAGCCGCGCATATGTGTTGCGAACGATCGTCTAAATTCGTCTATGCTCGTGCTTCGTGCGCGCGAAATGCGAATCTGCCGCGCTCGCGCTCAGGGTTTGTCCCGGGCAGGAAAAACCCGCTGAAGACTGACGCGGACAAGCGTTCCGGCGAGTCGCGGGCTGTCCTGATACACGTGATCCTCGATGGCGAGCGCGCCGCCGTGCATCGCCGCGATCTCCTTGACGATGGCAAGACCGAGTCCGCTGCCGTCGCCGTCGCGCCCGAGAATGCGATAGAAGCGCTCGACCACGCGCTCGCGTTCCGCCGCCGGAATGCCGAGTCCCGTGTCTTCCACTTCCAGATGCACGAGATCGAGATCGTCGTCGTCGGTCCGCACGCGTACGGTGATGCGCCCGCCCGCCGGCGTGTAGCGGATCGCGTTGTCGATCAGGTTCGACAGCATCTCGCGCAGCATCACGACATTGCCTTCCACTTCGACCGCAAACGGCGGCTCCTCGTAACCGAGATCCATGCGTTTCGCGAGCGCCGCCTGAACCCAGTCGCGCACCGCGAGCCGCGCGAGATCGGTCAGGACGATGCGCGTGAATATCTGCCCCGTCGCGCGATTCTCGGCGCGCGCGAGCGCGAGCAATTGCGTGACGAGACGCGCGGCATGCTCGGAACTCATCGCGATCTGTTCTAGCGAGCGCTGCACTTCCGTCGAGACGTCCTGGCGCATCGCGAGTTCCGCCTGCATGCGCAGGCCCGCGAGCGGCGTTTTCATCTGATGCGCGGCATCGGCGATGAAGCGCTTCTGGAACTCCATGTTCTGTTCGAGGCGCGTGAGCAGGTCGTTGAACGACGCGACGAGCGGCGCGATCTCCGGCGGCGCGCTGCCGGCCTGCAGCGGCGACAGATCGTCGGGGCGGCGCGCGCGGATGTTCGACTGCAGCGCGTGCAGCGGCGCGAGCCCGCGCGAAAGCCCGAACCATACGAGGATGATCGCGAGCGGCAGGATCACGAACTGCGGCAGGATCACGCCCTTGATGATGTCGTTGGCGAGCTGGCTGCGCTTGTCGAGCGTCTCCGCAACCTGCACGAGCACCGGCTGCGCGCTGTGCGGATCGCGCCCGGGCGCGAGGCCGGGCAGATCGACCGTCGTGTATGCGACGCGGATATCGTTGCCGCGCAGCACATCGTCGCGAAACTCGACGATGCCCGGCTGCGGACGATCGTCGTCGTGCGGCAAGGGCATGTCGCGATCGCCGCCGACGAGTTCGCCGCGCGTGCCGAGCACCTGGAAAAACACGCTGTCGACGTTATCGGCGCGCAGGAAATCGCGCGTCGCGTCGGGCAGGCGGAGTTCCGCGACGCCGTTTACCGGCTGAATCTGGCGCGCGAGCACGTAGGCGTCGGCTTCGAGCGCGCGGTCGAACGGCCCGTTCGCGATCGATTTCGCGACCAGATACGTCACCGCGATGCTCATCGGCCAGAGCAGCAGCAGCGGCGCGAGCATCCAGTCGAGAATCTCGCCGAAGAGCGAGCGTGGATGCGTTTCGGCGTCGGGCTCGAGCTCGTCGGGCGGCGCGAACGGATTCGCGTAGCGCGCGTCGCGCAGCGCGTCGGAGTCGTCGTTCGCTTGTGCGTTTCGCTGAGTTTCGTGGGAAACGGGCGACGCCATGCGGCCTACTTATAGTGATGGCTGGCGGACTCGCCGGCGTGGGGCCCGCCCGCGCCGTTCGTCGTGGCGGCCGCTTTCTCCAGCGTGTAACCGAGACCGCGTACCGTGATGATCTTCGCGCCGCTCGGCTCGATCTTCTTCCGTAGCCGATGCACGTAGACCTCGATCGCGTTATTGCTGACTTCCTCGCCCCACTCGCACAGGTGATTGACGAGCTGCTCCTTCGATACGAGCCGGCCGGTTCGCTGCAGCAGCACTTCGAGCACGCCGAGTTCGCGCGCGGACAGATCGATGACCTGATCGCCGATCGTCGCAATGCGCCCGATCTGATCGAAGGCGAGCGAGCCGTGCCGGACGACGGTCGGACCGCCGCCCGCGCCGCGGCGCGTGAGCGCACGGACGCGTGCTTCGAGTTCGTTGAGCGCGAAGGGCTTCGCCATGTAATCGTCCGCGCCGAGATCGAGACCTTTCACGCGCTCGTCGACGGAATCGGCGGCGGTGAGGATCAGCACGGGCATCTGCGAATTGCGCGCGCGCAGGCGGCGCAGCACCTCGAGACCGGGCATCAGCGGCAGGCCGAGATCGAGGATCAGCAGGTCGAAAGTTTGCAGGGAAAGGGCGGTGTCCGCTTCGACGCCATGCTTCACATGGTCGACGGCGTATCCCGATTGGCGGAGTGATCGGACGAGCCCGTCCGCGAGTATGCTGTCGTCTTCGGCAATGAGGATTCGCATCGTCGTGTGCGCCTTTGTACGCCATGCATGCGCGATCAAGCGCATCGGCATTGCCGGCACCGTGTGTCGCCCGGCGCGGCGGTCTCCAGGTGTTCGTGGTTCTTGCGTGCTTGGGCGACGTGGAAAAAAAGCTGCGCCACGCCGCGACAGGCTTGCAAAAACTACTGTTTTTTTATACAGTGTCTGCGTGAGTGGGAAGGGCGGTTTCGTATGCTCGATCGAGCGGCGAAAAACCCCGTGAACACTGCCTCAGACGCCGTTCATCATAGCAAAGGACGATTCATGGAAGAAAGCAAGAAAGGCCCGGCTGGCATGACTGCGGAGAAGAGCAAGGCCCTGGCCGCCGCGCTCTCGCAGATCGAAAAGCAATTCGGCAAAGGGTCGATCATGCGGCTCGGCGCAGGTGAGGCGGTCGAAGACATTCAAGTGGTTTCCACCGGTTCGCTCGGGCTGGACATCGCGCTCGGCGTCGGCGGCTTGCCGCGCGGTCGTGTCGTGGAAATCTACGGTCCGGAGTCGTCGGGTAAAACCACGCTCACGCTGCAGGTGATCGCGGAGATGCAGAAGCTCGGCGGCACGGCGGCGTTCATCGACGCGGAACACGCGCTCGACGTGCAGTACGCCGGCAAGCTCGGCGTGAACGTGCCCGAACTGCTGATCTCGCAGCCGGACACGGGCGAGCAGGCGCTCGAAATCGCGGACGCGCTGGTGCGCTCCGGCTCCATCGACATGATCGTGATCGACTCGGTCGCGGCGCTCGTGCCGAAGGCGGAAATCGAAGGCGAAATGGGCGACTCGCTGCCGGGTCTGCAAGCGCGTCTGATGTCGCAGGCGCTGCGCAAGCTCACCGGCACGATCAAGCGCACGAACTGCCTCGTCATCTTCATCAACCAGATCCGCATGAAGATCGGCGTGATGTTCGGCAACCCGGAAACCACCACGGGCGGCAACGCGCTCAAGTTCTACTCGTCGGTGCGTCTGGATATCCGCCGTATCGGTTCGATCAAGAAGAACGACGAAGTCATCGGCAACGAGACGCGCGTGAAGGTTGTGAAGAACAAGGTCTCGCCGCCGTTCCGCGAAGCCATCTTCGACATTCTTTATGGCGAAGGCATTTCGCGTCAGGGTGAAATCATCGATCTGGGCGTGCAGGCGAAGCTGGTCGACAAGGCGGGCGCCTGGTACAGCTACAACGGCGATCGCATCGGTCAGGGCAAGGACAACGCGCGGGAATTCCTGCGCGAAAATCCGGACATCGCGCGCGAGATCGAGAACAAGATCCGCGAATCGCTGGGCGTCGCTGCATTGGGCGAAGCTGTCGTCGCAAGCGCCGCAGCGGCCGACGACGAGTAAGCATCGAGCCTGAAGGAAGATGCAGACGCGCCGGCTCGGATCCAAGGCAGACCCGGCGGATAACGGAACCGGCGACGATTCCGATTCCGTCGATCGCTACGAGCGAAGCAGCGAGCGGCGCGGTGCATCGTCGAAGTCAGGCGGCTTCAGGCGCAGCAACAAGGAACGCGCCGGCGCGAAGTCATTCGCGTCGGCGCATCGCGTTTTCGAGCCTGTTAAAAGGGATGAAAGCAGCGTAGACGCGAATGATCGCGCGGCCCGCCTGGAACAAGCTCGCGCCTTACTGAAGCAGGCGACAGCGCAGCCGAAGGCGCCCCCCGCCGATCGCAGCCCGCCGTCCGCTAACCCGCCGGACCCATTCGAAGACGCCGATCGATTCGAGCCCTTCGAACAATGCGTGCCTTCCGAGCCATCGCCAGCCGTTTCCGGCGAAACGGTTTATAGCCGCTCCAGCCAGCGCACCCGCAAGACATCGGCAAACGAAGTCAACAATCCCAAACGTCCGCAACGCTCGTTGAAGGGCCGCGCGCTCGCGTTCCTGTCGCGTCGCGAGTACAGCCGCGCGGAGTTGTCGCGCAAGCTGCGTCCGTACGTCGAAGAAGCCGCTCCGCTCGAATCCCTGTTGGACAGTCTCGAGCGCGATGGCTGGCTGTCGAACGAGCGCTTCGTCGAGAGCGTCGTGCATCGGCGGGCGTCGCGCATGGGCGGCAGCAGGATCATCAGCGAGCTGAAGCGGCATGCCGTCGGCGAAACGCTCATCAGCGAAACCGCCGACAAGCTCGCGCAGTCCGAAACCGCGCGCGCCAGGGCGGTGTGGGAAAAGAAATACGGCGTGCCGCCGGAGACGCCCGCCGAGCGCGCCAAGCAGGCGCGCTTTCTGGCTGCGCGCGGTTTTTCGAGCGGTACGATCGGCAAGATATTGAAGGGCGGTGACGAAGATTGGAGCGAGGAAATCGTCGACGACTGAGCGCCCGTTCGGCTTGATCCGCACGCGCGTTCCATTCGTCAGGCACATGCCCGGCTCGAAATACCCGATATGCTAAAATTCCACGGTTTTCCCCGTACCGGCTCACTCCAGCATGCCTCTCTCGCCTCCCGCTCCCCGACAATTGCGTCATAGCCGCGCGATTCGAGTGGAAGCGTTCGAACGCGACGACGGCCTGTGGGATATCGAAGCCTGTCTAACCGATGAGAAGCCGCGCGACTTCCAGCTCGCGACGGGCGTCCGGCCGCACGGCCTGCCGATCCATGAACTCTGGCTGCGCATCACCATCGATCGCACACTCAGCATCGTCGACGTCGAAGCGTCGTCCGACTGGGCGCCGTATGGCGGTTTGTGCGCCGAGTCCAATGCGGTCTATCGCAAGCTCATCGGGCTCAATCTCCTCCAGAATTTTCGCCGCGAAGCCAACACGCTGCTGCGCGGCACTGCCGGCTGCACGCATCTCACCGAGTTGTGCGGGGTCTTGCCGACCGCAGCCATTCAGGCATTCGCGGGCGACGTCTGGAAGATCGAGGACGGCAATCCATTCAAGCAAGCCGACGCCAACGCGCAGCGCGACGAGCCGCCGTTTCAGCTCGGCCGATGCCACGCGCTGCGTTTCGACGGACCCGCGGTCAGGGAACACTACCCGCGCTGGTTCGGCCACGCGCCCGGCGAACCATCCAGATCCGGAACAACGGTGCAAGACAGGCCGGAGACAAAGTCCGCCTCGTAGCGCGCAAGCAGCGCTCGCGCTCACGCACGGAATTCAAACAAGAAAAGAATCAGCGGTTCAAGCAAACAGAAGTTCACTCCAACTCTCAGACTGAAGGAATCACGCATGAAGATTCACGAGTACCAGGGTAAGGAAATCCTGCGGAAATTCGGCGTCGCGGTCCCGCGCGGCAAACCCGTGTTCTCGGTGGATGATGCGGTCAAGGCCGCGGAAGAGCTGGGCGGCCCGGTTTGGGTCGTCAAGGCGCAGATTCACGCCGGCGGACGCGGTAAGGGCGGCGGCGTGAAGGTCGCGAAGTCGATCGAACAGGTCCGCGAATACGCGAACCAGATCCTCGGCATGCAGCTCGTCACGCACCAGACCGGCCCCGAAGGCCAGAAGGTCAATCGCCTGCTGATCGAAGAAGGCGCGGACATCAAGAAGGAACTGTACGTCGGCCTCGTGCTCGACCGCGTTTCGCAGAAGATCGTCGTGATGGCGTCGAGCGAAGGCGGCATGGACATCGAAGAAGTCGCGGAAAAGACGCCGGAACTGCTGCACAAGTTCGCCGTCGAGCCGTCGACCGGTCTGCAAGACGCGGACGCCGATGATCTCGCACGCAAGATCGGCATTCCCGATGCATCGATCCCGCAAGCGCGCGCGATCCTGCAAGGCCTGTACAAGGCGTTCTTCGAAACCGACGCATCGCTCGCGGAAATCAACCCGCTGATCGTGACCGGCGAAGGCAAGGTCATCGCGCTCGACGCCAAGTTCAACTTCGATTCGAACGCGCTGTTCCGTCATCCGGAAATCGTCGCGTACCGCGATCTGGACGAAGAAGATCCGGCTGAAGTCGAAGCGTCGAAGTTCGACCTCGCATACATCTCGCTCGACGGCAACATCGGCTGTCTCGTGAACGGCGCAGGCCTCGCGATGGCCACGATGGACACCATCAAGCTGTTCGGCGGCGAGCCGGCGAACTTCCTCGACGTCGGCGGCGGTGCGACGACCGAGAAAGTGACCGAAGCGTTCAAGCTGATGCTGAAGAACCCGAACCTGAAGGCGATCCTCGTGAACATCTTCGGCGGCATCATGCGTTGCGACGTGATCGCCGAAGGCGTGATCGCTGCGTCGAAGGCCGTGGACCTGAAGGTGCCGCTCGTCGTGCGCATGAAGGGCACGAACGAAGACCTCGGCAAGAAGATGCTGGCCGACTCGGGCCTGCCGATCATCTCGGCGGACAGCATGGAAGAAGCCGCGCAGAAGGTCGTCGCGGCGGCCGAAGGCAAGTAAGCGCGTTCGCTTGTTGCCTTAAGAGAGCGTTCCACCAGATACGAATGGCGGCGCCTGGCTTTTTGCATGGCGACGCCAAACGAACAGAGGTCACTACATGTCGATTCTGATCAACAAAGACACGAAGGTCATCACGCAGGGCATCACCGGCAAGACCGGCCAGTTCCACACGCGCGCCTGCCGCGAATACGCGAACGGCCGCGAAGCGTACGTCGCGGGCGTGAACCCGAAGAAGGCCGGCGAAGACTTCGAAGGCATTCCCATCTACGCGTCCGTGAAGGAAGCGAAGGCCGAAACCGGCGCGACCGTTTCGGTCATCTACGTGCCGCCCGCGGGCGCTGCCGCCGCGATCTGGGAAGCCGTCGAGGCCGATCTCGATCTCGCGATCTGCATCACGGAAGGCATTCCGGTTCGCGACATGCTCGAAATCAAGGACCGCATGCGCCGCGAAAATCGCAAGACGCTGCTGCTCGGACCGAACTGCCCCGGCACGATCACGCCGGACGAGCTGAAGATCGGCATCATGCCGGGTCACATCCACAAGAAGGGCCGCATCGGCGTCGTGTCGCGTTCGGGCACGCTGACGTATGAAGCGGTCGGCCAGTTGACGGCGCTGGGCCTCGGCCAGTCGTCGGCGGTCGGTATCGGCGGCGATCCGATCAACGGTCTGAAGCACATCGACGTGATGAAGATGTTCAACGACGATCCGGAAACGGACGCCGTCATCATGATCGGCGAGATCGGCGGTCCGGACGAAGCGAACGCCGCTTACTGGATCAAGGACAACATGAAGAAGCCGGTCGTCGGCTTCATCGCGGGCGTGACGGCGCCTCCGGGCAAGCGCATGGGCCACGCAGGCGCGCTGATCTCGGGCGGTGCGGACACGGCTGACGCCAAGCTCGAAATCATGGACGCGTGCGGCATCAAGGTCACGAAGAATCCGTCGGAGATGGCACGTCTGCTGAAGTCGGTTCTCTGATCGAAGCAGGCAAATTTCGCGAGGGTTTGGTACTCTTACTGATTCCTTTCGTAAAAGCCATTGAAAAGCGAGGGAGCGCTGCTTCCTCGCTTTTTTCATTTCAGCCTCATGCTTGAATTCTTTTCGACGCTCCATTGGGGCGCGGTCGTTCAGATCATCGTGATCGACATTCTGCTCGGCGGCGACAACGCCGTCGTGATCGCGCTCGCCTGCCGCAATCTGCCGGATCGGCAGCGCACGCGCGGCATCGTGTTCGGCACGCTCGGCGCAATCATCCTGCGCGTCGTGCTCATCGCGTTCGCGGTCTTTCTGCTCGACATTCCGTTTCTCAAGTTTCTCGGTGGCTTGCTGCTGCTGTGGATCGGCGTAAAGCTGATGCAGCCGGACCACGACGATCATCAGATCGACGCATCCGACCGGCTGTGGGCGGCGGTGAAGACGATCATCGTCGCCGACGCCGTCATGAGCCTCGACAACGTCATCGCGATCGCGGGCGCGGCCGAAGCCGCCGATCCGCGTCATAGGCTCACGCTGGTGATCTTCGGCCTGGTCGTGAGCATTCCGCTTATCGTCTGGGGCAGCACGCTGGTGCTGAAGCTGCTCGACCGCTTGCCCGCCGTCGTGCTGCTCGGCGCGGGTCTGCTCGGCTGGATCGCGGGCGGCCTCATCATCGACGATCCATTCATCGACCGATGGCCCGCGCTCAATACCGAACTCGTCGGATATGCGGCGCGTCTGGCGGGCGCGTTGCTTGTCGTCGCGTTGGGCTGGCTGCTCAAGCGGCGCGCGCTCGCCGACGGCAATCGCGCGGCGGGTTGATTTCTCCTAGGCCGTTCGGCTGACTGCCGCCGGAGCGGCTCCCTGAATACGATCGAAGCGTCCTGACCGCATTGCGCGGAAGGGCGCTTTTCTGTTTTTCAGGGAGTAGCAATGACGACGAAGGCTTCGGTTTTGGACGTGCCGCGCGAACGGCGCGCATGGTGGTTCGGGCGCACGAAAGATGCGCTGACACGCGGCTTCACACTGATCGAACTGATGATCGTGCTTGCGATCGTCGGCGTGGTCGCGGCGTATGCGATACCGGCGTATCAGGATTATCTTGCCCGAAGCCGCGTGGGCGAGGGCATGACGCTCGCGGCGGCCGCGCGCCTCGCAGTGGCGGAGAACGCGGCGAGCGGCGCGGATCTGGCGGGCGGATTCGCGTCGCCGCCGGGCACGCGCAACGTCGAGTCGATTCACGTCGACAGCGACAACGGGCAGATCACGATCGCCTATACGACGCGCGTCGCGCCGGCGGGTTCGAACACGCTCGTGCTCGTGCCTTCGACACCCGACAACGCCGATACACCTACGGCGCGCGTGTCGCTCAGCCGCGGTTCCGTGCAATCGGGGTCGGTGACGTGGGAATGCTTCGCGGGCAAGAAGACCGAGTCGTCGCTGCCCGCGCCGGGCGCCGGTCCGACGCCCGCGCAGGCGCCGACATTGCCAGGCAATCTCGCACCGCCGGAGTGCCGCGCGTAAGCACTGAGGCGAAGCGCGGCGGGAGGATTTACGTCGCCGCCGCGCCGTCGCGCCGTCGTTTTTGCGCGAAAGTTGGCGATTTGGTAGCAAAACCGGCCGTTCGACGGACAGCGGGGGCAAAGTTTTGTATAGTGCGCCGGTCGCCGACGTTCCCAGTTCCTCATGCCTTCCCAATACGCGCGCTTTCTCTGCTTCGCCGTTCTGTGCCTTGCGTTGACGTTTCCCTTCGCGGTCGTCAACCACACGTATCCGATTCCGACCTTCTACGCCGAATACAGCGCGCTCGCGCTTTATCTGGCGCTCGGTGCGACGGTTGCGCTCCTCGTGCGCGTCTCCGAGCCGAAGGTGCCGTTCGCATCGCCGGTCGTCGCATTGATGCCGCTTGCGTTCGGCCTGTTGCTCGTCGCGCAGACGGTGCTGTTGCCGATCGCGCAGCCATCGATGAACTGGCTCGGCGGCGCGTATCTGCTCGCTTCGTTTCTCGCGGTGCATACGGGCTTCGGTCTCGTGCGGGCGGGGCTCGGCGAGAAGACGCTGCGTATCGGCGCGGCTGCGCTGATGGTCGGCGGACTGTTCGCGGTCTTCTGCCAGATCGTGCAGTTGCTGCATCTCGAAGTGAAATTCACGCCGTTCGTGGTCGCGTACAACGTGATGATCGAACGGCGCCCGTTCGGCAACATGGCGCAGGCGAATCACCTCGCGACCGTGATCGCGTTCGCGCTGGCGGGCGCGCTTTATTTCGTGCAGGCGCGTCGGCTGCCGCTCGTTCTGTGGCTGATCTTGTCGGCGATCTACTCGCTCGGGCTCGCGTTGACCGTATCGCGCGGGCCGTGGCTGCAGACGGCGGTGATAGTCGTCGCCGGCTTCTGGATGGCGTTCGTGCTCGGGCGGCCGGTCGCGTCGGAAGGCTTCGACGGCCCCGGCCGCCGCGATACGCGCGCGTGGATCGTCCCGATTCTGCTCGCGATCGTCTTTTTCGCGGTGAACGCGGCCGTGCGCTGGGCGAACGTGCGCTTCGATTTCGGGCTCGCGCAATCGGCGGCGGAGCGCATGCAGGAAGCGAGTCAGATCGCGCCGCGGCTCGCGCTCTGGAAGTACGGCTGGACGATGTTCAAGACGCATCCGCTGCTGGGCGTCGGATGGGGCGAGTTTCCGCGCTATCAGTTCGACCTCGTGCGCGATCTGGGCGGCGTCGAGATCGCGAACAACGCGCACGACATCTTCATCGATCTGCTCGCGAAAACGGGTGCGCTCGGCGTCGCGATTCTGGTCGCGAGCGTCGTCTTCTGGCTGATTCGCGTGCTGCGCGCGCCGCAGACGCCGGCGCGCATTTTCGGATTGTCGCTGCTCGGCGTCCTGATGATGCATGCGCTCGTCGAGTATCCGCAGCAGTACATGTTCTTTCTGATGCCGGCGATGCTCGTC
Source organism: Caballeronia sp. AZ7_KS35 (assembly GCF_023631045.1). Taxonomy (NCBI): domain Bacteria; kingdom Pseudomonadati; phylum Pseudomonadota; class Betaproteobacteria; order Burkholderiales; family Burkholderiaceae; genus Caballeronia; species Caballeronia sp. AZ7_KS35. The sequence goes on from NZ_JALQDV010000001.1 coordinate 730,078, forward strand.
ATCGGCCTTCTGGAGACGCGTCCCTTGCGGCTGGTTCCGCGTCCGCTCTCTTATGGCGTATATGTCGTGCTGGTGCTCGGCGGGCTCGCGGCGTTGTATCCGACCTTACGCGACTACAACCGCGCGGAAGTGCTGTACTACGGCTCGCGCCCGGCCGAGCAGTATCGTGAAAATCCGTCTTTCCTGTTCACGGCGTGGGGCGAATACGGTGCGGCGACCTTGCTGCCGATCAACGCGCAGAACGTCGAGGAGAAACTCGCGGCGCATCGGAAGGCGATTGCGCTGTTGCCGGGCGAGACCGTGCTGCGCCGCTACGCGGTGTTGCAGGCGCTCGCCGGGCAGAAGGCCGAGGCGCTCGACACGATGGCGCGCCTGAAGATCTTCGCGACGCAGTTGCACGACTGGCCGAAGCAGCTTTTGGCCGTCTACGATCTGGCGGACGAAGCGGGCAAGCCGCTGGCGTCGTTCAAGGCGGATCTGGTGAAGCTGTATGGTGTGCCGCTGCCGAATCAGGAGCCTTCGGAGGATGAGGAAGAAGAGTGAGCGGTCAGGGCGCGGGCGACGGCTGGTCGTCCGCCACCCAATCCCCCGACTTCCCACCGTGCTTTTCCATCACTTTCACATTGGTGATGGTCATCCCCCGATCCACCGCCTTGCACATGTCGTAGATCGTGAGCAATCCGACCTGCACGGCGGTCAGCGCTTCCATTTCCACGCCCGTGCGCCCGACCGTCTCCACGCGCACTTCACAGTGCACGCCGGGTAGCGCTTCATCGATCGTGAAATCCACCGCGACGCGCGTCAGCGCCAGCGGATGACACAGCGGAATCAGATCGGCCGTGCGCTTCGCACCCTGAATCGCGGCGATGCGCGCGACGCCCAGCACATCGCCTTTTTTCGCTCGGCCTTCGCGGATCAGCGCGAGCGTGGGCGCGAGCATCGCGATCGAGCCGCGTGCAACGGCCACGCGGCGCGTTTCGTTTTTCGCGCCGACATCGACCATATGCGCCTCGCCGGCGGCATCGAAATGGGTGAGTCCGGACATAGCGTCTCCTTCGAATGGGCGCCTATCATACCAGCGTGAATCCGCGCGATTTTCCGCACAAAGCCACGGTCCGGCGCGACGCACCGCGGACCTGAGACGCGCCGCGCGCAACACTTGATACGATAAGCCCGTTTCGATTCTCGAGCCGACTATCGGCGCTTCGCGCCATGCATTTCACACGTCCGAGCCGCGCGCTCGCCTCCCTCCTTTGCGTCGCCCTCGCCATGCCGCCCGCGGCGCTGGCGCAATCCAGTTCGCCTTCCGCGGGCTCGACCGGCACGCTCGCGGCCGCGCAACTGCGCGCGTCGCAGGAAAGCGCCAGCGGCGACGTGCCGGGCAACATCGCGGAAGGCGTGTTCGGCGTCTACGGCGGCGCGGAAAGCCGTTTCGCGAACCGCCCCGGGACGATGTCCGGTTTGCGCGCGCCGCTGTCGTCGGTGCAGCTTCCGGATCTCGGCGACGGCTCCGGCGGCTCCCTCACGCCGCAGGCCGAGCGCAAGGTCGGCGAGAAGATGATGCGCGAAGTGCGCGCCGATCCCGATTATCTCGACGACTGGCTGCTGCGCGACTATCTCGACTCGATCTCGTCGAAGCTTTCAGCGGCGGCGGCGACGCAGTATCTCGGCGGCTATCGGCCGGATTTCGATCTCTTCGCCGTGCGCGACGCGCAGATCAACGCGTTTTCGATGCCGGGCGGCTTTATCGGCGTGAACACGGGGCTGATTGCCGCGACGCAAACGGAATCGGAGCTGGCGTCGGTCATCGGCCATGAAATGGGGCACGTCCTTCAGCGGCACATCGCGCGGATGCTCAGCACGCAGGAAAAGAGTTCCTACGCCGCACTCGCCGGGATGCTCGCCGGCCTGCTCGCGGGCCTGCTCGCCCATAGCGGCGATCTCGGCATGGGCATCGCGATGGGCGGCCAGGCGTTCGCCGTCGACAATCAGTTGCGCTTCTCGCGCGCGGCCGAGCACGAGGCCGACCGCGTCGGTTTCCAGATGCTCGCGGCCGCCGGCTACGATCCTTACGCGATGGCAGCGTTCTTCGAGCGTCTCGATCGCGCGTCGATGGCCGATAACGGCGTGCCGCCGTACGTGCGCACGCACCCGCTCACGATCGACCGCATCGCCGACATGGAAGGCCGCGCGCGGCGCGTGCCGTACCGGCAGCCGCGTCAGTCGGCCGAATATGCGTTCGTGCGCGCCCGGGCGCGCGTGCTGCAGGTGAATTACGCGAGTGATTATCGCGAGGTGGCGAGCCGGCTCAAATCGGAAATCGAGGATCAGACGGCGCTCAATCCCGCGTCCAACTGGTACGGCATCGCGCTCGCGCAATCGCTGCTGGGCAATCACGACGCGGCCAGCGACGCGCTCGCGAAGGCGCGCGCGCTATTCGAGGGCGAGGAGGCGAGCGCGGCGGCGGCATCGGCGCAAGTGCAAAAGGAGGATCGCGCGGTTGGTCAAACGCAGCCGGCTCCGCGCAAGAAGAGCGGCGAGCCGTCGCTGCGCAACGCGGATGCGTCGACGATTGCGACGCCGCTCGACAACGCGCGCACGCCGCTCAATCTCGGAGACTCCGGCAACGGCAATGCATTGCGCGCGAAGAGCGACATCGTGCTTCCACCGGTTCGCGTCGAAGCCCGATCGGCTCCGCCGGCGAAACCTCAATCCGCACCGCCGGCGCTGCGCAGCACGCCGAGCCTCGACGTGCTCGCCGCCGACATCGCGCGCCGCGCCGGTCGCAACGACGATGCGATCCGCCTCGCGGACCTCGCGCAAAAGCGCTGGCCGGCGTCGCACGCCGCCATCGACGTGCATCTGCAGACGCTGCTTTCCGCGCGCCGCTTCGCCGACGCCCAGATGCTCGCGCGCCGCGAAACACGCGCCGAGCCGACGCGCCCCGACTGGTGGTTCTATCTCGCGCAGGCAAGCGCGGGTCTCAACGATCCGCTGCAACAGCATCAGGCGATGGCGGAAAAGTTCGCGCTCGATGGCGCGTGGGCATCCGCGATCCGGCAACTGAAGGAAGCGCGCGACGTCAAGACCGCGAGTTTCTACGATCTTTCGACGATTTCCGCCCGGCTGCGCGATTTCGAGACGCGCTACAAGGAAGAGCGCGAGATGGAGAAGAACGGCTAGCTAGCTCAGTCTTTCTTCGCGGCGGCGCGTTCGGCCGGACTCGCGACGAAGCCAAAGCGCGCGGCGACATCGGCGCGGGCGATCGGCTGCACGGTCAGATCGACGCCGTCGCGCCAGTGGAACACGCCGCGTGTGCCGGCATCGTCGAGCGACGCGTGGTCCGCGAACAGTTCGAGATCGTGATCGTGAAGGGCGGCGATGCGTGCGGGCGAGGCGTCATCGGAAAGGAGAATGCCGCCTGCGTCGTCGATCCAGACATGCGCCGGCTCGAACGGCGCGCCGCCCTGATCGATCAGCCGCAATGCGCCGTCCGCCGCATGCAGACGCACGATCCACGGCGTGTACACGAGCTCAACATACACGCGCTGCGGACCGTTCTGAAAGAACCACTGGCCGTCGGCATCGCTTTCGTAGTTGCGGTTGATGAAGCCCAGCAGCGCCTCATGCCGGATCGGCGTGCCGAGTTCGCCGGCGGCTTGCGCGGCGTCGTCGCGCATGCGCCACTGACCGCGCCGGTCGAGCAGCAGCCAGCCCGTGCAGTGCGGAACGTTGGGCCATTTGGCGAGCGCCTGCTTGACGATGTCATCCATGACGGTTCACGAAACGAAGTTCTCCAGATAACCGAACACGCGCTGCGACAGCCAGTCGATCCGGCCCGGAAACGGTCCCGTCATGAAGCCGACGTGCCCGCCGTGGTTCGGCTGATCGAGCGTCACGCGCGCCGATACTTCCGCCGTCGACGGCAACGCGAACTCGGGCAGGAACGGATCGTTGCGCGCGTTCAGCAGCAGCGCGGGCACTTCGATGTGCTTCAGATGCGCGCGGATCGTCGCCGTCGACCAGTAGTGATTGGTGTCGCGAAAGCCGTGCAGCGGCGCGGTGACGACGTTGTCGAACTCGTACAGCGTGCGCGCGGCGAGCACGGCGTTGCGGTCGTAGAGACCGGGATACTGCCCGAGCTTCGCGAGCGCCTTCTTTTTGAGCGACTTCAGGAAGCTGCGCGTATAGACCATGCCGAAGCCTTGCGAGATCGCGAGGCCGCCCGCGTGGACATCGAGCGGCGCGGAAATGGCCGCCGCCGCGCTGATGATCGACGCGTCCGTGCCGCGCTGGCACAGCCAGTGCAGCAGCACGTTGCCGCCGAGCGACACGCCCGCCGCGACGATCGGCCCGCGATGCACTTGCGCGAGCCGCCGCAGAATCCAGTCGACTTCGGCGCTGTCCGCGAGATGGTAGAAGCGCGGCAGCAGATTGAGCGGGCCGCTGCAACTGCGGAAATGCGGCACGACGCCGTGCCAGCCGCGCGCCCGGGCGGCGGCCATCATCGTGCGAGCGTAGTGCGAATCGGAACTGCCTTCGAGGCCGTGGAAGAGCACGAAGAGCGGGGCGTTCGCGGCGGGTTGATCGGCGGGATCGGCGGGATCGTGCGCGAGAAAGTCGAGATCGATGAAATCGCCGTCGGGCGTATTCCAGCGCTCGCGCCGGTAACGCACGTCGGGCTTGCGGCCGAAGAGCGCCGGGACGATGGTTTGCGCATGGCTCGTGGGCAGCCAGCGCGGCGCGCTGTAGAGCCATTCGGCGGCGCCCGGCGAAAGCAGGCGCGCGGTTTCCTTCAGTGCCACGGCGGGCGCTTTGTCCACGAACGACGAATCGTGCTTCAACAACGGATCGCGCTTCATGGCCCCTCCCGACAGACGTCTTCTTCGAATTTCTTAGTGCAGCGGTCCCTGACCGTGACGCAGCTTCGCGGCGAACTGGCCCGCGGTTTCGATCGGCATCTCGCTTGCGTGAATATGCGCGATGCGCCACTCGCCGCGTTCGTGAACCATCACATACGTCGTGTAGATCATGCGCGGCGCGCTGGCTGGCTCGGCCGGCTGATGCGCCTCGGCGATCGCATAGACGACCGTGCCCAGGCTGTCGTACACGCGAATATCGAGCGGCTCGACGGTCACGGGCTGCGTCTCGAACTGCTTCGCGAGACCCGCGCGGATGCTTTCCAGCCCGTGCAGATGCGTGCCGTCCGCGCACACGCAGGTGGCGAACTCCTCGTCGATCCACAACGACATCACCGTGTCGATGCTGTTGTCCGCGACTGCCTGATAGTAAGCGTTGAGGGTATCGGCGGCGGCTTCGAAGAGGCGGGCGAAACGTGGCATGGCTCGTGGGTCTCTGGCATTCGATGCTTCACGCCAACGAAACGGCGCGCTGCAACGGTCATTGGTCAAAGCATGCCCCCGTTCGGAGACATTCGCGTGTCCGCACCCGCACACACGGCCGGAAACCGCCGGTACGAACACGCGTTTCGACGCGTGAGCGCAACATCAACGATGCGCGAGCAGCATGCCGCGCACATCGGCGAAGACCTGTTCGGCCGAGAGTTCGCGAAGGCAGTTCAGATGGCCGAGCGGACACTCGCGGGCAAAGCACGGACTGCATTCAAGATGCAGCCATTGTACCTTTGCGAGATCGGACAAGGGCGGCGTGTGGCGCGGATCGGTCGAGCCGTAGACCGCGACGAGCGGCCGGCGCGAGGCGGCCGCGACGTGCATCAGCCCCGAATCGTTCGTGACGACGGCGCTCGCCCGCGAAATCAGCGCGCACGCCTCACCGAGCGAAGTCTGGCCGCACAGGTTGCGCACCATAGGCGCGCGCTCCGCGATGGCCTGCGCGATCGGCGCATCCTTCTTCGAACCGAGCGCGATCATGCGCGCATACGGAAACGACTGCGCGATGAACTGGGCGAGCGAAGCGAAATGCTCCGGCGGCCAGCGCTTGGCCGGACCGTATTCCGCGCCGGGGCAGAACACGACGAGCGGCGCGCGCGTGTCGAGGTTGAAGCGCGTCGAGACGCGCGCGGCTTCGTTCGGATCGGCTTCGAGGCGCGGCACCGGCAGCGTCTGCGCGTCGGGAAGCGCGGCGGCTTCCGGCTGCGCGAACCGGTCGACGAACGGCAGCTTCGCGCCCGGCGCATAGGCGAGCGCCGCGTAATGCGCGGTCATCGGCGGACGGTCGGTTTTCGGCGGATTCGCGTGGCGCACGTTCAAGAGCCCGTAGCGGCTCTCGCCCTTGTAGCCGATGCGCAGGTTGATGCCCGCCATCCACGGAATCAGCGCGGATTTGACGGAGTTGGGCAACACGTAGGCGGCGTCGTAACCGACATCGCGCAAATCACTCGCGAGCTGCCAGCGGCGCAGCAGTTGCAGCTTGCCGTGGGCGAGGTCGGTCGCGTAGACATCGCGGATTTCCGGCATGCGCTCGAGCACGGGTGCGACCCAGGTGGGCGCGACGGCGTCGATCGCGATACGCGGATGAAGCTTGCGCAAGAGCGTGAAGAGCGGCTGCGCCATCAATGCGTCACCGATCCAGTTCGGTGCTATAACCAGCGCGCGGCGCATCTGTTGTTATCCGATCTCAAAATGAACGCGGCCCGCCGCCTTGGGGCGAGCCGTCGATTGTCGTGGGTATGTTTCGCGCCGCGTACGGCGCGCGTGAGCCAGGGCGCGGCCAGCGCCCCGCGGGCTTCAGTGACCGCCCTTGAGCACTTCGCCGTCTTTCAGCTTGTAGCGCGTGCCGCAATACGGGCAGCGCGCCTCGCCGTGCGTCACGTCGATGAACACGCGCGGATGCGTGCTCCAGCGCTGCATCTTCGGGTTCGGGCAGAAGGCGGGCAGATCCTTCGCCGACAATTCCACCAGCGGCATTTCCTTCAGGTCGCTCATTGCTATCTCTTTTCGTGATGTACGTCGCGCGGCGAGCGAACGGCCCGCCGCGTCGCATGAGATTGTTTAAACCTTCGCGAGCCAGCTCGCGTACTTCTCGTTCTTGCCGCCGACGACGTCGAAGAACGCGCTTTGCAGCTTTTCCGTGATCGGACCGCGCGCGCCCGAACCGATGGTGCGGTTGTCCAGCTCGCGGATCGGCGTGACTTCGGCGGCGGTGCCGGTGAAGAACGCTTCGTCGCAGGTGTAGACCTCGTCGCGGGTGATGCGCTTTTCGATCACCGGGATGCCGAAATCGCGCGCCAGCGTGATGACCGTGTCGCGCGTGATGCCGTCGAGGCACGAAGCCAGATCCGGCGTGTAGATCTTGCCGTTGTTCACGAGGAAGAAGTTTTCGCCGGAGCCTTCCGACACGTAGCCGTCGACGTCGAGCAGCAGCGCTTCGTCGTAGCCGTCGGCGACGGCTTCCTGGTTGGCGAGAATCGAGTTCACGTACCAGCCGGACGCCTTCGCGCGGACCATCGACACGTTCACATGATGGCGCGTGAACGACGACGTCTTCACGCGGATGCCCTTGGCGAGCCCGTCTTCACCGAGATACGCGCCCCACGGCCACGCGGCGATCGCAACATGGATGGTGTTGCCCTTCGCCGACACGCCGAGCTTTTCCGAGCCGACCCAGATGATCGGGCGGATGTAGCACGACTCGAGCGCGTTCGCCTTCACGACTTCGAGTTGCGCGGCTTCGAGCGTCGCGGCATCGAACGGGACGTCCATCTGGAAGATCTTCGCCGAGTTGAGCAGGCGCTTCGTGTGTTCCTTCAGGCGGAAAATGGCCGTGCCCTGCGCGGTCTTGTACGCGCGCACGCCTTCGAAGACACCCATGCCGTAGTGCAACGTGTGGGTCAGAACGTGGATCTTGGCATCACGCCAGTCGATCAGCTTGCCATCCATCCAGATCTTGCCGTCGCGGTCGGCCATTGACATACGGTTCTCCTAGCTGTCTCGTTCAAGTGAGTTCGGGGCAGGCCGCCAAAGACTTCCGGGCGGCGGCGCTCGCGCATCTCGCGCCGCGTTCGTGCATCGGCGATTGCCGGCGAACGCGCGCATGAAGGCGCAAAGGCTGTGAAAGACCGTCATTTTAGCGTCTTTTCGCGACGAAACCGATCTTGGAGCGCCTTTCACGACGCTATAATTTGCCTTTCGCCGTCCGCTGAAAACAGCGGGACGAAACGGCGAAGCCCGCCATTCCCGATTTTCCCGGTTTTTCCCGATCCATCGCGCAATCGCTCGAGGCCGCGCATTGGCATCACGGGTGGTCTTCATCGCCTCGCATTCGCTCATGCTTGACCGGCTGTCCGACACCAATCGCCGCGCGTTTTTCGAGGGCGTGCGTACCTTTTCTCCCGCCGTCCTGGCGACGTTTTCCTGGGGTCTCGTGACCGGCGTCGCGATGACGAAGTCCGTGCTCACCGTGCCGCAGGCGCTCGGCATGTCGTTCGCGGTGTACGCGGGCTCGTCGCAGCTCGCGGTGCTGCCGCTCTTCGCCGCGAAGCTGCCGCTCTGGACGATTCTCCTGACCGCCGCGATGGTCAATCTGCGCTTCGTGATCTTCAGCGCGGGGCTCGCGCCGCATTTCTCGTGGCTGCCGCTGAAGCGGCGTCTGCTGCTCGGCTATTTCAACGGCGACATCATCTATCTGATGTTCTCGAAGCGGAATTTTCCTGCCGGCTGGCAGCCCGGCAAGGAGGCGTTCTTCTGGGGACTGGCGGTATCGAGCTGGTTGTCATGGCAAACATCGTCGGTGCTCGGCATCTTGCTCGCGAGCCTGATTCCCGATGACTGGGGCCTCGAACTCGCCGGCACGCTCGCGCTGATCCCGCTCATCGTTTCCGCTATCGCGACGCGTTCGACGCTCGCGGCGGTCGCGGTGGCGAGCGTCGTCGCGTTGCTGGCATTCGATCTGCCGTATCGTTTCGGCTTGCCGCTCGCGGTGTTCGCGGCGCTTATCGCGGGCACGCTCGCGGATGTCGTCGCCGAGCGGGCCGCGCCCAAATCCGCATCCGATGCCACGAGGTCCAGCCGATGAGCGCGCTGCAAGTCTGGCTCGCGATCATCGGCATGGGCGTGGTCACGGCGGTGACGCGCGCGCTCTTTCTGATCGGCGGCGAGCGCATGGTGCTGCCGCCGCGCGTGCAGCGTGTGCTGCGGTATGCGCCGGCCGCCGCGCTCGCGGGCGTCGTCGTGCCGGATCTGCTCGAAACGCCCGCGGGCATTTCGCTGTGGCTGTCGAACCATGCGTTGTGGGCATCGGCGGCCGGACTCGCGTATTACCTGTGGCGGCGCGGCATGATGGGCACGATCGCCGTCGGCATGGTGGTGTTCACGCTGCTGCGGCTCGTGGCCTGACCGCGGCGTGGAGATGGCTACGCGCCGCGTCAAATACGCGTCATCAACGATTGCCCGCTAAAAGCGGCCGGGTTGATCGGTTAAAATGAGGGTCTTTCCCGAGTGAGCGAGGTCGAAAGTGTGTCCGGCAGTCACCGCGCTACGGTTTTGCAATTCATTTTGCAACACGCCGCTCCCGGCTCCATCGCCGCGCCCGGGCAGGGCTTGCGCGCCTCTCCGGATACATCTGTCTCATCCCTTTCTCCCGCATCCCGCGCGCGCGTTCGGCTTAAGCGCGCGTCCTTCGCCCCCAGCTTGAACCGCGCGCGAGCCGTCCTGCCCGGCGGCCTGCGCGCGGCGACTCCACGAACCGGCCCGCCCCGACGGCCGTTCCCGCCCGAACCGCTTCTTTATCTACGTTGACTCCCATGACGAAAGTACTGCGTTTCACCGATCTGATCGCCGAAGGCAAAGTCTCCGGCAAGCGTGTGTTCATCCGCGCGGATCTCAACGTGCCGCAAGACGATAACGGCAACATCACCGAAGATACGCGCGTGCGCGCCTCGGTCCCGGCGATCAAGGCCGCTCTCGACGCGGGCGCGGCCGTGATGGTCACGTCGCACCTCGGCCGTCCGACCGAAGGCCAGTTCAAGCCGGAAGACTCGCTCGCGCCGGTCGCGAAGCGTCTGTCGGAGCTGCTCGGCCGCGACGTGCCGCTCGTCGCCGACTGGGTCGACGGCGTTCAGGTCCAGCCGGGCAACGTCGTGCTGTTGGAAAACTGCCGCTGCAACAAGGGCGAGAAGAAGAACGACGACGGCCTCGCGCAGAAGATGGCGAAGCTCTGCGACGTCTACGTCAACGATGCGTTCGGCACCGCGCACCGCGCCGAAGCCACGACGCACGGCATCGCGAAGTACGCACCTGTCGCGTGCGCGGGACCGCTCTTGGCCGCTGAACTCGATGCGCTCGGCAAGGCGCTCGGCAACCCGAAGCGTCCGCTCGTCGCGATCGTCGCGGGCTCGAAGGTGTCGACCAAGCTCACCATTCTCAAGTCGCTCGCCGAGAAGGTCGATCAGCTGATCGTCGGCGGCGGCATCGCCAACACGTTCATGCTCGCGTCGGGCCTGAAGATCGGCAAGTCGCTCGCCGAAGCCGATCTCGTCGGCGAGGCGAAGGAAATCATCGAACAGGCGCGCACGCGCGGCGCATCGGTGCCGATTCCGAGCGATGTCGTCACCGCGAAGGAATTCGCCGCGACCGCGAAGGCGGAAACGAAGCCCGTCGCCGACGTCGCCGACGACGACCTCATCCTCGATATCGGCCCGGACACCGCGAAGGCGCTCGCCGCGCAACTGGAAACGGCCGGCACGATCGTCTGGAACGGGCCCGTCGGCGTGTTCGAATTCGACCAGTTCGGCAACGGCACCAAGACGCTCGCGCAGGCCATCGCGAATTCGTCGGCGTTCTCCATCGCCGGCGGCGGCGACACGCTCGCGGCCATCGCGAAGTACGACATCGCCGACAAGGTGAGCTATATCTCGACCGGCGGCGGCGCGTTCCTGGAATTCCTCGAAGGCAAGAAGCTGCCCGCGGTCGAAGTGCTCGAATCCCGCGCCGGGGCTTGAGGCGTTGGCCGCCCGAAACAATCCGGCGAAAGCAGGAAAGAAGGGCGCGCCAGCCGGCGGCGCGCAAACCGAAGAAATGGAAAGCGGCGCCGCGCTCGACGCGGCCGCCGAAGCAGCGCGGGTGATCGCGGAAGCGGCTCAACCCGATCAGACGGCGCCCGAAGACGAATCGGTGATTCCGGAAACGCCTCCGGTCATCATCGGCGGCGTGCCCGCCCATGCCCTGAATGAAATCGACAAAGCGACGCCGGCACGAACCGGCGCGCGCGCGCAACCGGTGAGCAACACCTCACTGCAAGCGCAACGTGCTCGCGGCCTCAACACGGGCGTTCCTACAGAGACGAGGAAAGACATGCATCGCGCTACCAAGATTGTTGCCACCATCGGCCCGGCTTCAACGAGCCCGGACGTCCTGCTGCAAATGCTGCAGGCGGGCCTCGACGTTGTTCGCTTCAACTTCTCGCACGGCACCGCCGACGATCACCGCCAGCGCGCCGAAATCGTCCGCGAGGCGGCGCGTCAGGTGGGCCGGGAAGTCGCGATCATGGCGGACCTGCAGGGCCCGAAGATCCGCGTCGGCAAGTTCGAGAACAACAAGACGATGCTCGTCGCGGGCAATCCGTTCATCCTCGATGCGAACTGCACGCTCGGCAACAACGAGCGCGTCGGGCTCGACTACAAGGATCTGCCGCGCGACCTGCGCGCGGGCGACGTGCTCCTGCTCAACGACGGCCTCATCGTGCTCGACGTGGTGCGCGTCATCGGCGAAGAGATTCACACGACGGTGAAGGTCGGCGGCGAGCTCTCGAACAACAAGGGCATCAACCGTCAGGGCGGCGGTCTCACCGCGCCCGCGCTGACCGAGAAAGACATGGAGGACATCAAGACGGCGATGTCGCTCGGCGCGGATTTCGTCGCGGTGTCGTTCCCGAAGAACGCGACCGACATGGAAATGGCGCGTCAGCTCGCGAACATCGCGGGCGCGCCGTACGGCATCAAGCCGAAGATGATCGCGAAGATCGAGCGCGCCGAAGCCATTCCGGCGCTGCAAGGCATTCTCGACGCATCGGACGGCATCATGGTCGCGCGCGGCGATCTCGCGGTCGAAGTCGGCAACGCGGCGGTTCCGGCGCTGCAAAAGCGCATGATCCGCATGGCGCGCGAGTCGAACAAGCTCGTGATCACCGCCACGCAGATGATGGAATCGATGATCCACGCGCCCGTGCCGACGCGCGCCGAAGTCTCCGACGTGGCGAACGCCGTGCTCGACGGCACCGACGCCGTGATGCTTTCCGCCGAAACCGCGGCCGGCAAGTATCCGGTGACGACGATCGAAACGATGGCCGCCATCTGTATCGAAGCGGAGAAGTCGGAAGAATCGCAGCTCGATCGCGATTTCCTCGACCGCACGTTCACGCGCATCGACCAGTCGATCGCGATGGGCGCGCTCTTCACCGCGTTCCATCTCGGCGCGAAGGCCGTCGTCGCGTTGACGGAATCCGGCTCGACCGCGCTGTGGATGTCGCGTCACTGGACGCACGTGCCGATCTTCGCGCTGACGCCGCGCGTGTCGAGCGAACGGACGATGTCCCTGTACCGCAACGTGACGCCGCTGCACGTCGACACCAACATGGACCGCGACACGGCGCTGAATCAGGCGCTGGAAGCGGTCGTGTCGAAGGGTTACGCGGCGCGCGGCGATATGGTCGTGCTGACGGTCGGCGAACCGATGGGCCAGGCAGGCGGCACGAACACGCTCAAGATCGTGCGCGTGGGCGATCACTTCTAAGCGTTTTTGAGAACGCTGCGCGGTCAAACGCCGCGCGATTTGTCGCAAGTCCGGAGCGAGCGCGGTCCCAGCAGCCGCGCTCGTTTCGTCAAGCGCGCAGGACGATGAAGCCGAAAACCGCCCGAGAGCGAGTTCGCGCGCTGAAGAATTCGTTTCACTTATGGAGTCTCACCACAATGCCTCTCGTATCAATGCGTCAACTGCTGGATCACGCTGCGGAAAACGGTTACGGTCTCCCGGCGTTCAACGTCAACAATCTGGAACAAGTGCAGGCGATCATGTCGGCGGCGAACGAAGTCAACGCGCCCGTCATCATGCAGGCGTCCGCTGGCGCGCGTAAGTACGCGGGCGAAGCGTTCCTGCGTCATCTGATCGAAGCGGCGGTCGAGTCGTATCCGCATATTCCGGTCGTGATGCATCAGGATCACGGTCAGTCGCCCGCGGTGTGCATGGCCGCGATCCGCTCGGGCTTCACCAGCGTCATGATGGACGGCTCGCTCGAAGCCGACGGCAAGACGGTCGCTTCCTACGAGTACAACGTCGCGGTGTCGAAGCAGGTCGTGGAGTTCTCGCATTCGATCGGCGTCACGGTCGAAGCCGAACTGGGCGTGCTCGGCTCGCTCGAAACGATGAAGGGCGACAAGGAAGACGGCCACGGCGCCGAAGGCACGATGACGCGCGAGCAGCTTCTGACCGACGTCGAGCAGGCCGCCGATTTCGTCAAGCAGACGCAATGCGATGCTTTGGCGATCGCGATCGGTACGTCGCACGGCGCGTACAAGTTCTCGAAGAAGCCGACGGGCGATATCCTCGCCATCGACCGCATCCGAGAAATTCACCAGCGCATTCCGAACACGCACCTCGTGATGCACGGTTCGTCGTCGGTACCGCAGGAATTGCTGGCCGAAATCCGCGAATTCGGCGGCGACATGAAGGAAACCTATGGCGTGCCGGTCGAGGAGATTCAGGAAGGCATCAAGCACGGCGTTCGCAAGGTGAACATCGACACCGATCTGCGCCTCGCGATCACCGGCGCGATCCGCCGCTATCTGTTCGAAAATCCGTCGAAGTTCGATCCGCGCGATTATCTGAAGCCCGCGCGCGAAGCGGCGAAGGAAATCTGCCGCCAGCGCTATATGCAGTTCGGCTGCGAGGGCATGGCCGGCAAGATCAAGCCGGTTTCGCTCGACAAGATCGCCGAAAAGTACAAGTCCGGCGCGCTGGCTCAGATCGTGAAATGAGACTGATCTGAATCAGCCGGGTTTTGTAAAGTAAAATCAACGGGTTCCGGGTTCGGAACCCGTTCGTCTTTCTCCTCGCCGCTTCCCACGTCGAAGCGGCGAATCACTTTTTTCCGGTACATGACGATGTCCACGCTATACGAATCCACGATCAAATCGCTGCCGCTGCTCGGCCGCGGCAAGGTCCGCGACAACTACGCCGTCGGCGACGACAAGCTCCTTATCGTGACGACCGACCGGCTTTCCGCATTCGACGTCGTCATGGGCGAGCCGATTCCGAACAAGGGCCGCGTGCTCAACACGATGGCCGATTTCTGGTTCGAGAAGCTCGGCCACATCGTGCCGAACCACAACACGGGCATCGATCCGGCGACGGTCGTCGCGGCGGACGAAGCCGAGCAGGTGAAGGGCCGCGCGGTCGTCGTGAAGCGCCTGGAGCCGATTCTCGTCGAAGCCGTGGTGCGCGGTTATCTCGCGGGCAGCGGCTGGAAGGACTATCAGGCGACGGGCGCGGTGTGCGGCGTCGAACTGCCGCCGGGCCTGCAGAACGCGCAGAAGCTGCCCGAGCCGATTTTCACGCCTGCGGCCAAGGCCGAAATGGGCCATCACGACGAAAACATCACCTACGATGAGATGGAACGCCGCATCGGCACGGAGCTTTCCGCGACGATCAAGCGCATTTCCATCCAGTTGTACAAGGAAGCGGCCGAGTACGCGGCGACGCGCGGCATCATCATCGCGGATACGAAGTTCGAATTTGGCCTCGACAACAAGGGCGATCTCTATCTGATGGACGAAGTGCTGACCGCCGATTCGTCGCGCTTCTGGCCCGCCGATGGCTATCAGGTGGGCACGAATCCGCCGTCGTTCGACAAGCAGTTCGTGCGCGACTGGCTCGAAACGCAGCCGTGGAAGAAGGAACCGCCCGCGCCCAAGCTGCCCGACGACGTGATCGCGAAGACGTCGGAGAAGTATCAGGAAGCGCTCCAGCGTTTGACCGGCAAGACGCTCGACTGAGTAAGAAAGATGACGAACGAAGTACACAAGAACGAAGCGCCGCTCGTCGGCGTGTTGATGGGCTCCAGTTCCGACTGGGACGTGATGAAGCATGCCGTCGCGATGCTGCAGGAATTCGGCGTGCCGTACGAGGCACAGGTCGTCTCGGCGCACCGGATGCCGGACGAGATGTTCGCCTATGCGGAAAGCGCGCGCGAGCGCGGCCTGCGCGCGATCATCGCGGGCGCGGGCGGCGCGGCGCATCTGCCGGGCATGCTGGCCGCGAAAACCACGGTGCCGGTGCTCGGGGTGCCGGTGGCGAGCAAGTATCTGAAGGGCGTCGATTCGCTGCATTCGATCGTGCAGATGCCCAAGGGCGTGCCGGTCGCGACGTTCGCCATCGGCGAGGCGGGCGCGGCGAACGCGGCGCTCTTCGCGGTATCGATATTGAGCGTCACCGATGCGAAATTCGCCGATGCGCTCGCCGCTTTTCGCGTGAAGCAGAATCAGGCGGCGCGGGACATGACGCTGCCGCCGCTGTGATCCCACTTCGCAATCTGGCCCAACGATGAATCCACAAAACTCCCCGATCTCTCCCATCCTGCCGGGCGCATGGCTCGGCATGGTCGGCGGCGGCCAGCTCGGCCGCATGTTCTGCTTCGCCGCGCAATCGATGGGCTATCGCGTCGCCGTTCTCGATCCGGATGAGACGAGCCCCGCTGGCGCCGTCGCGGATCGCCATATCCGCGCCGCCTACGACGACCGCGCCGCGCTCACGGAACTCGGCCGACTGTGCGCGGCAGTATCGACGGAATTCGAGAACGTGCCGTCCGCCAGCCTCGAATTTCTCGCGTCGTGCACGTTCGTGAGCCCGGCGGCGAGTTGCGTGGCGATCGCGCAGGATCGCGTCGCGGAGAAACGCTTCATCGCGGAATCGGGCGTGCCGGTCGCGCCGCATGTCGTGATCGAATCGACGGAAGCGCTCGCCGCGCTGCCCGACGAGAAGATCGCGGCCGTGCTGCCGGGCATTCTCAAGACCGCGCGTCTCGGCTATGACGGCAAGGGGCAGGTCAGCGTGCGCAACGTCGCGGAATTGCGCAACGCGCATGCGTCGCTGTCGGGCGTGCCGTGCGTGCTGGAAAAGCGCATGCCGCTGAAGTACGAAGTGTCCGTGCTGATCGCGCGCGGCGGCGACGGCAAATCGGCCGTGTTTCCGCTCGCGCAGAACGTGCATGTGAACGGCATTCTCGCGAGGACGGTCGTGCCCGCGCCCGATGCGCCCGATGCGCTCGTCGCGCAGGCGCAGGACGCCGCGCTGACGATCGCCGCGAAGCTCGGTTACGTCGGCGTGCTGTGCGTCGAATTCTTCGTGCTGGAAGACGGCTCGCTCATCGCCAACGAAATGGCGCCGCGCCCGCACAATTCCGGCCACTACACCGTCGATGCCTGCGCCACGAGTCAATTCGAGCAGCAGGTGCGCGCGATGACCGGCATGCCGCTCGGCGACACGCGCCAGCATTCGCCGGCCGCGATGCTGAATCTGCTCGGCGATATCTGGTTCGATGGCGACAAGGCGCGTTCGCCCGCGTGGGCGGAAGTCGCCGCGATGCCGGCGGCGCGGCTGCATCTGTACGGCAAGGAAGAGGCGCGCCGGGGCCGCAAGATGGGCCACATCAACTTCACGGCGGCGACGCTCGAGGAAGCGCGCACGGCGGCGCGTGACTGCGCGCGCATGCTGCATATCCCGCTCGATTGAGTTTTTTCGTAGTAGAAGCAATGACCATCATCTATCCGAGCGCCGCGCAGATCGACGAAGCCGCGGCCCTGCTCGATGCCGGCGAACTCGTCGCGTTTCCGACCGAGACGGTCTACGGGCTTGGCGGCGACGCCGAGAATCCCGAGGCCATCGCGCGCATCTATGCGGCGAAAGGGCGGCCGGCGAATCATCCGGTGATCGTGCATCTCGCGCCCGAGGCTGATCCGGGCTATTGGGTGCGCGAGTTGCCCGCCGATGCGCAGAAGCTCATCGATGCGTTCTGGCCCGGTCCTTTGACGCTGATTCTCAAGCGCGCCGCGCATATTCCGGCGGCGGTCAGCGGCGGACAGGATTCGGTGGGCGTGCGGTGCCCGTCGCATCCGGTGGCGCAGCAATTGTTGTCGGCGTTTCATCGGCGGCGAATGGGGACGGGCAAGCAGGGCGGCGTCGCGGGGCCGTCGGCGAACCGTTTCGGGCATGTGAGTCCGACGACCGCGCAGCACGTTCGCGACGAGTTCGGCGATGCCGTGCATGTGCTCGATGGCGGCGCGGCGGATGTCGGCATCGAATCGACGATTCTGGATTTGTCGCGGGGCTTTCCGGCGCTGCTGCGGCCGGGGCATGTGAGTCCGCGGCAGATCGCGGATGTCATCGGGATCGCGCCGAAGCTGCCGGATGGATCGGATGCGACCGCGCCGCGTGCTTCCGGGACGCTGAAGGCGCATTACGCGCCGCGCACGCCGCTTTTGCTGCTGCCGTTCGCGTCGATCGAGCCGTTGCTTCGTAATCGTGACGGGAAGATTGCGCTGGTGGCGCGGGCGTCGAGCGCGGGGGAATGGGCGCGGGCTGCCGATGTTCACTTCGTGGCGGCGCCTGAGGATCCGCAGACTTACGCGCGTGATCTTTATGGCTTGCTGCGGGCGCTGGATCGGGCCAATGTCGAGCGGATTCTGATCGAGAAGCTGCCGGAGACGGTGGAGTGGATTGCTGTCAACGATCGGCTTGGCAGGGCTGCGGCGGCGTTCGAGGCGGAAGAGTGATTACTGGACTTTGCGCCTGTTTGTGAAAGATGGGTTTGGGGGATTTTGCTTTCCGGTCAGGAAGTTATGATGCAGGGGTTCCTCCGCGTGCGCGGAGATAGACCCGGGCAGGACGCGCAAGGCGCGGCGATCAATCAGGTTCCTCCGCGTGCGCGGAGATAGACCCAGCGCCGAGTGGCTGAAGGAAGTGAAGAACCGGATTCCTCCGCGTGCGCGGAGATAGACCCTTGTCCGCCGGAATGTTTCCGATCGCCTGCGTGGTTCCTCCGCGTGCGCGGAGATAGACCCATGAATATCGCGTGACCTGCGTGGTACCTGCAGATTCCTCCGCGTGCGCGGAGATAGACCCTCAAGATCGCGGCTGAAGTGGCCGGTTCGGGGGATTCCTCCGCGTGCGCGGAGATAGACCGTACTAGAACGTCAAACTGGACCGTATCGACGAATTCCTCCGCCCCGCGGAGCCTTTCTCACCGCAACAAAAAAAACCGCTCGGGCGATCCCTCGCCCGAGCGGTTTTTCCATCCTAAAACCCCAACCCTTACTTCCCCAACCCCGTCGCCGCAATCGTCTGCTCCGCGGCCTGCGCGTACAGCGCGTGCAGATGCGTCGTCGGATGCACGGTATCGGCGTACATGTACGTCTGATCCGCGCCCGCGACCGTCAATGTTTCCGGCGAGCAGAACAGCGACGTCGCGAAATCCTGCGGATTCGGCTCGCCGTACTTCTGCGCGGCCGCGGCCATCGCCTTCAGGTTGCACGCCGTGCCCGTATTCGACACCGTGAAGCCCAACTGCTGATAGTTCGCGGTGATCTGCGCCAGCTTCGGCGGCGTATCGAGGTAGATGACTTTCGACTTGATGTTGAGCGCCTGCAACGTCTGATCGAGCGCAGTATTGAACCCGATCGAAGCGCTCGAAAGACCGGCGCGCGTGACCGCGTCGCTCATCGTGCCCTGCGGCGTCGTGCCGATATCCGGCACGTTCGATACCAGCACATGCGTCGCGCCGTGCTGCAGGATCGTCGCGACGATTCCGCCGAGTTGCTTGGCCGCCGTGATGATCGCAGTGGATGCATCGGCCTGCGAGATCGCGCCGGCCTTAACCAACTGCAAGTTGTAAAGGACGTCGTTCGCGCCGCCATTCACGATGACGAGCTGATTCGCGTTGAAACTGCCGTGCGCCGCAAGGTAGTTCTGCACTTGCGTCGCGACCGGCACGGTCAACGCGCCCGCGTAGCTGTCCGGATCGGTGGCGTGACCGATGCCCATGGGATTCGTCACGCGCGCGCCGCCTTGCGCATAGCCGAGTCCCGACTGATTCGTCGGCGCAACCCCAAACCCCCCCGTCATCGCCGGCGTCAGCGTATCGCCGTAATACTGCGCGACGTTCTGCACCCACACCTGACCCGGATTCGTCGTGAACCGTCCGCCGCCGAAGTTCGCGGCCGCGACAGGCGCATACGTGCCGACATCGGAAAGGCTGTCGCCGAACGACACCACTTGCAGCTTCACGCCGCCCGCGGGCGTCGAATTGTTGTCATCGCCGCCGCCGCCGCACGCGGCGATCAGGGCGAAGGCCGCGCTGGCCGTCGCGACTTGGGCAAAGCGCACCAGTGCGGCGCGCGTCGAGCGTTGCTTCTTCATGACCTCGTCTCCCTTCTTACCTGTTTTCTAGTTCGATTACGGCGTCAGACCGTGTCGCGGTCTTCATGCCGCTAGCTGCGAGTTTAAGCGATGCCGCGCGCCATCCTGGCGCGCGCGCAGCTTACGGCCGAGCGCCGTGCCCGACAGCGTACACGCGGCGCGCGTCTTTCCGAACGCGACTTCGTAGAAGAAATCTTCGGTGTTTGCAGACGCCCGTGCCCGCTCAATCCGCCACGCCCGGCCGACGCGCGCCTTCGTAGACCCATTCGAGCAGCGCATCGTGCGCGGCGCGCGCGGCCTCGGCGCGCGGATCGTTGATGAAACTCACGACCACATAGCTCTCGCCGTTCGCCGCGCCGACATAGCCCGCGATCGCGCGCACGTCGCGCAGCGTGCCGGTCTTGATGTGCGCGTTGCCGAGCGCGCCCGCGTTCGTTAGACGGTTGCGCATGGTGCCGTCGACGCCCGCGATCGGCAGCGATTCGACGAACACCTGCGCGACCGGACTCGCGTTCGCGGCCATCAGCAGATCGGCGAGCGAGATCGCGGAAATATGCTCGTCGCGCGAAAGGCCGGAGCCGTTGTCGAGCACGAGACCGTTCATCGGCAGGGCGCTGCGTTTCAGGAACGCCTGGATCGCCGTCGCCGATTTCGCCGTCGTCGCGGGCGGCTTCAGTTGCGCCGCGCCGATCGTCAGGAACAGGTTGCGCGCCATCACGTTGTTGCTGAACTTGTTGATGTCGCGCACGACATCCGACAGCACCGGACTGCGATGCGTGCCGACGAGGCGCGCATTCGACGGCGTCGGGCCTTCGCGCGTCGTGCCTGCGAACGTGCCGCCCGCCTGCTTCCAGAGCGCGAGGAAACCGCCCGCGAAGAAGGTCGAATGATCGAGCGCCGCGACGTTGATCGTGCGCGAGCCGCAACGCAGCGGATAGTCGCCGACGAACGACGCCTGCACGAAGCCGCCCTGCGTCTGCGCGACGCTCGGCGACGCCGCCGAAAGCGAGCCGACGCACGCGCCGCGCGTCACGCGCAGTTCGTTGTCGATCTGAAGTTGCGCGAGTTGCGGCAATACGTCGATGGATACTTGTCCGTCGGCGTTGGGCGTCAGCGTGAAGGACAGCGATTTGAACGCGTAAAGCAGCGGATCGGGGCCGACGTTGTAGGGCGCGCTGTCGTCGTTGTCGAACGCGGGCAGATCGCGCGTCGACGCGTCGAAGTAGCGCTTGTCGAGCACGAGCGCGCCGTCGATGCCCGTGATGCCGTTCTTGCGAATCTGATCGACGAGATCGATCAGCTCTTCCGGCACGAGCTTCGGATCGCCCGTACCCTGAATGTACAGATTGCCGTGCAGCACGCCTTGCGCATCGAGCTGGCCGTCGGCGTACGCGGTCGTCTTCCAGCGATAGTCCGGGCCGAGCATCGAAAGGCCCGAGAAGGTCGTGACGAGCTTCATCGTCGATGCGGGCAGCATCGGCTCGTTCGCGTTCACCGAGACGAGCGGCAGCGGCGCGCCGACACGCTGCACGACGACGCTCATCGACGACAGCGGCACATGCGCGTGCGCGAGCGCCGTCATCACCGATGCGGGCAGCGGGCCGGCCGGCACGACCGCTTTCGCCGCGCGCTCGGCTTTCGCGCGCTTCGACTTCGCCCCGCCGATGGCCGCGCGCTGCGGCGCGTGACCTTGCGCATCGGCCTTCGAGCCGCCGCCGCGCGCATCGGCATCCGGCATATGGCCGAGGGCCGCGCAGGCGAACGCTGCGGCGAGAGCGTACGAAGACAATCGGCGAGAGAAGGAACGGAAAACGGGCGGCATGGACGAGCGTTGTTCTTGGCTGGATGACGAGCGGCGGCGCGTGGCCGGGCGGGGTCGCGCCGCGAGGAAGCGGCTATTGTAGACAAGCTGGCTTGCGGAAATCGTACGGGTAAAAAATCATCGCACGACGCGCTTCGGGTGCGGCATGCGGTTGTCCTCCGATGCTGGACGATCGGCGCCGTTAAGTCCCGTTTAAGCCCCGCGCGGATACAATGACTCGCGGCCCCCGGCTGCCCCACGTAACCATCAACAGACATGTGCCATGCGAATCCTGCTTGTCGAAGATGACCGGATGATCGCCGAAGGCGTGCGCCGTGCGCTGCGCGCGGACGGCTTCGCAGTCGACTGGGTCCAGGACGGCGAGGCCGCGCTCACGGCGGTCGCGGGCGAGTCCTACGATCTGATGCTGCTCGATCTCGGCCTGCCCAAGCGCGACGGCCTCGACGTATTGAAGACCCTGCGCGCGCGTTCGAACTCGCTGCCGGTGCTGATCGTGACGGCGCGCGACGCCATCGCGGATCGCGTCAAAGGACTCGACGCCGGCGCGGACGATTACCTCGTCAAACCTTTCGATCTCGACGAACTCGGCGCGCGCATGCGTGCGCTGATCCGCCGTCATGCGGGGCGCGGCGAATCGCTCGTTCGGCACGGTGAACTGACGCTCGATCCGGTCGGTCATCAGGTGACGCTCGCGGGCAATCCCGTGTCGCTGTCGGCACGCGAATTCGCGCTGCTCGAAGCGCTGATGGCGCGGCCCGGCGCAGTGCTGTCGAAGAGCCAGCTCGAAGAAAAGATCTACGGCTGGGGCGAGGAAATCGGCAGCAATACGGTCGAGGTGTACATCCATTCGCTGCGCAAAAAGCTCGGCGCCGATCTCATCCGCAACGTGCGCGGCCTCGGCTACATGGTCGCGAAGGACGCCTGATGCGGTCGATCCGCCGGCAATTGCTGATCTGGCTGCTTGCGCTCGTGATCGTCGGCGTGGGCTTCGCGGGCTGGCTCATTTACCGGCAGGCGCTCGCCGAAGCCAACGAACTCTTCGACTATCAGCTTCAGCAGATCGCGGCCGCGCTGCCGTCCGAGCCGTTTTCTTCGGTGCTCAGTTCGCGTAGCGAAAGCGACGAAGGCGTCGTCATCCAGATCTGGAATCGCAACGGCGCGCTGATGTACTTCTCGCATCCGCGCGTGCCGCTCGCGCCGCATGCCGAACTCGGCTTCTCCACGGAGATGACGCCGCGCGGCGAATGGCGCGTGTACAGCGCGATCGTCGGCGATAACGTCGTGCAGCTCGCGCAGCCGCTGTCGATCAGAAATCGCGTCGCGGCGGGCGTCGCGTGGCGCACGCTGTGGCCGCTCGTGCTGCTGCTGCCGCTGCTCGGGCTCGCGATCTGGGTGATCGTCGGGCTCGGGCTCGCGCCTTTGCAACGCGTCACGCGCGCGCTCGACACGCGTCATCCGGAAGCGCTCGATCCGCTGCCGGATCGGCCGCTGCCGCAGGAAGTGCGGCCGGTCGTGCGTGCGCTGAATGCGCTGCTGTCGCGCTTGTCGGCGGCGCTCGACACGCAAAAGGCCTTCGTCGCCGATGCCGCGCACGAGCTTCGGACGCCGCTCGCCGCAGTGCAGATTCAGGCGCAGCTCGTCGCGCGCGCGCAGGATGACGAAACGCGTCGCGAGGCGCTCAGGGATCTGCACGAAGGCATCGCGCGCGCGACGCGGCTTGCGGAGCAACTGCTGGCGCTCGCCCGCTCGGAACCGGATGGCAAGGCGGCGTTCGCATCGGTCGATCTCGCCGCGCTGCTCGAATCATGCGTGCGCGGCTCGGTGCTGGTGGCGCAGCAACGCGGCGTCGATCTCGGCATCGAGGAGAGCGAACCGGCGGCAGTGAACGGCGATCCCGATTCGCTGCGCGTGATGTTCAACAATCTCATCGACAACGCGACGAAGTACACGCCTCGCGGCGGCCGCGTGGACGTGTGCCTTCGTCTCGCCGATGGCCGTCCCGTCGTCGAAATCTCCGATACCGGGCCGGGCATTCCTCAAGAAGAGCGAGAAAGGGTGTTCGACCGGTTCTATCGCGTGGGCGAAGGGGCGAATCGCGCGCGCACGGATGTGTCCGGCAGCGGCCTCGGGCTCGCGATCGTGAAGCGGATCGCGCAGCAGCATGGCGCGACGGTGACGCTGGCGGAGTCGAGCGCGGGCGGTCTCAAGGTGGCCGTAACGTTCTGATGCGCGTGGCCGCCGCGCCGAAGCAAGCCGCTCTTTCTCCTCTTTTAAGAGCGGTTTAAGCGACGCCCCGTAACCTTGCTCCATCGATAAAGCGCGCTCCGTGAGAGCGCATCCCTCGTCAGGAGCACACACGATGAAAGCGAAGATTCTTACCCGCAGCGCCGTCGCGGCTGCCGTTGCCGTCGCCTTGTCGGCGGGTTACGTGGCGGGTCATAACAACGTTCCTGCACCGCAAGTCATCGCGCCCGCGCAAGCCGCCGCGATGATGCCCGCCGAAGCCGCGGCCAAGACGGGCATCCCCGATTTCTCCGGTCTCGTGGAAACGTATGGCCCGGCCGTCGTCAACATCAGCGCGAAGCACGTCGTCAAGCAGACGTCCGCGCGCAGCGGCCAGAATCAGTTGCCGATGGACCCCGACGATCCCTTCTATCAGTTCTTCAAGCGCTTCGGCGGCATGCCCGGCTTCGGCGGCGGCGATGGCGGCCCGCGCGCGGATCGTCCGAGCGAAGGCCTCGGCTCCGGCTTCATCGTCAGCAGCGACGGCTACATCCTCACCAACGCGCACGTCGTCGATAACGCGAACGTCGTCACCGTGAAGCTCACGGACAAGCGCGAATACCGCGCGAAGGTCATCGGCGCGGACAAGCAGTCGGACGTCGCCGTGCTGAAGATCGACGCGAAGAGCCTGCCGACGGTGAAGATCGGCGATCCGAACGGCAGCAAGGTCGGCCAGTGGGTCGTCGCGATCGGCTCGCCGTACGGGTTCGACAACACGGTGACGTCGGGCATCATCAGCGCGAAGTCGCGCGCGCTGCCCAACGAGAACTACACGCCGTTCATCCAGACCGACGTGCCGGTGAATCCGGGCAACTCCGGCGGGCCGCTTTTCAATCTGCAAGGCGAAGTGATCGGCATCAATTCGATGATCTATTCGCAGACGGGCGGCTTCCAGGGCCTTTCGTTCGCGATCCCGATCAATGAGGCGATCAAGGTCAAGGACGCGCTCATCAAGACGGGTCACGTCGATCGCGGCCGTCTCGGCGTGACGGTGCAGGGCATGAATCAGACGCTCGCGAATTCCTTCGGCATGAAGTCGCCGCAAGGCGCGCTCGTGAGCTCGGTCGAGCCGGGCGGGCCGGCCGCGAAGGCGGGTCTGCAACCGGGCGACGTCATCACGGCGCTCAACGGCGAGCCGGTCACGGATTCGACCTCGCTGCCGTCGCAGGTCGCGGGTCTCGCGCCGGGCACGTCCGCGAAGGTCACGGTGTGGCGCGACAAGAGTGCGAAGGATCTCAGCGTGACCATCGGCGCGTTGAAGGACACGAAGACCGCGAGCGCGAAGACCGGCGGCGGTGACGAATCGTCGGCGCAGGATGCGCGCCTCGGCGTCGCGGTGCGTCCGCTTACGCCGGAAGAAAGGCAGAACGATTCGCTCTCGCGCGGCCTGCTCGTGCAGCAGGCGGGCGGCGCGGCAGCGAACGCGGGCATTCAGCCGGGCGACGTGATTCTCGCCGTCAACGGCCAGCCGGTGACGTCCGTGCAACAGTTGAAGTCGATGGTTCAGCACGCGGGCGACAGCATCGCGCTCCTGATCCAGCGCGACGACGCGCAGATCTTCGTGCCTGTCGATCTCGGCTGACGCAGCGCATCGGGCCGCGACGCGGGCACGAAGCATGCTCCCGGGTTCCCTGGTGCCCCATCGCGTGAAACCGACGCATCGGGCGTGACGCCGCCGGCGCTTTCGAGCGCGGCGGCATCGGAAAAAGGAGCTGAAAACATGACGAGCAGAACCACGGGCAGGCTGGCGGCCGCGCTTCTCGTTGCGGCGGCGAGCGCGAGCATGGCGGGCAGCGCCTGGGCGCAGCAGGCGAGCGGCGCCTCGGGCGGCACGGCGACCGATTTGTCGAGCGCCGGCAACACCAACGGCGGCGGCCTGCCGCAGATCGAGCAGCAAGGCGACGTTTCGTATACGTCGGGCGGCGTCGGCCTCGACGAGTCGCGCGCATTGTTGCGCGAACAGGCGCACTGGCCGCTATCGCTGCGCTTCACGGGTCCGACTTCCGATTACCTTTCGGGCGTGCATGTGCGCGTCGTCGGCGGCAAGGGCGGCGAGGTGCTGTCCACGGAATCGATGGGACCGTACATGCTCGTCAAGCTGCCGCCCGGCAACTATACGGTCTACGCGAAGTACAAGGATCAGGAGAAAAAGCAGGCCGTGACGGTCGCGGGGCCGGGCAAGGCCAAGGCGGCATTCCACTGGAACATTCAGTAAGCGCGGGCGTCGAAAGGGAAACGCCCGGGCCGTCGAAAGCGCTCACGCAGGATCGGAAGTTTGTCTCATAATTAAGCCACGGGTGTCTCGATGACTCGTGGCTTTTTCTTTGGAAGCCGGTTCTTACGCGGAGGGGCAGCACGATGGGCACGGAACTGAACGTCGGGCACGAAACGGCGCATCACATCGAGATCACGCTGAACGGCCGGCGCTGCCGCGTGATCCATCAGGGCGTGACCTACGCCGATACGCACGCATCCCTCACGCTCGTCGAGCAGGGCGCGGAGAAAGTGCACTACTTCCCGCGCGCCGACGTGAACATGGCGCGCCTCGAACGCTCGATTCACACCACGCACTGCCCGACGAAGGGCCAGGCGACGCACTATCATCTGCTGACCGAAGACGGCCCGGTCGAGAACGCCGCGTGGAGCTACGAAGCGCCGCTCGACGCCGCCGCGAAAATCAAGGGCTATCTCGCGTTCTACGGTTCGCGCGTCGATCGCATCGACGAGACTTCCTAGGCGCGCATCCGAACAGACACCTTACATCCGCTCCGCCATAACGAACGCATGCGATCCTTGTCCCGGAGGCTCGAATGGAAGTCACCGATGCGCTGTGCGTTCCGCTCGATTGCGCGCACGTCCGCGAGGCGCTCTCCGATCTCGCGTTGCTGCGCGCGAGCCTCGACAATTGCGAATCGTTCACGCGCACGCCCAACGGCGAGTATGTCCTCACGCTGATCGTGCCGCTCGGCGCGCTGCGGGCGCGCTACGAAATTCGCGCGCACGCCGCCGGGCGCACGCGACAGGCGGCGCATGAAGAAGGGGAAAGCGACGCGTCGCACGACGGCGCGTACGCGCGCACGCTGAGCTTCAAGGCGCGCGGCGAAGGCGTCGGCTCATTGCGCGGGCAGATCGCGGTCGCGCTCAATCCCGATGACGACGGCGCCGCGACGTGGATCGAATACACCGTCTGGGCGACGGTCTCGGGACCGCTCGCCGGCTTGCCCGCGCGTCAGATCGAAAACGCGCTTCGTGAAGGCGCCGACGATTTCTTCGCCGAGTTCTGCGAAGTGGTGCGTGCGAAGCACGGCTTGCCGTCGATGCGCGCGGCAGGCGCAAGCGCCGAGCGCCGGCATGTGTTCTTGCGGCCGGGCGCGATGTCGGCGGCGTTCTCGCGTCGCTCGGGCGCGATGCGCGGGCATTCCGCCGACGCCCACGCGAGCGGCGTGCTGCGGCATCGGCTGCACGGACACGGATTCGTGCACAACGACCGCGATCATTCCCACGATCCGCATCCGCTCGGCCTGCCGATATGGGCGTGGGCGGCGATGCTCGTGTGCATCGCGCTGTTCGCGTATTTCGCGCAGCACATCGGTTCGCAATAGACGGCGCGAATCAGGCGCTCGCGGGCATCAGCAGCGACGGGCTGCAGCGCAATGCGTCGAAGCATGCGTCGATGAGCGCTTCGGCGTCGCGTTCCGGATGAACGATGTCGGGCAGCATCAGCGAATCGTGCAGGATGCCCGTGAAGAGACAGTGGAGCATGGTCATCGCGCGGCGCGTGTCGAGCGTCGCCGGAAGCTGCTTCTTTTCGACGGCGTTGCGCAGCGCGCGCTCGATGCGCTCCATGCCGTCGCGCATGTTGTTCTGATGCCGCTCGCGCACCGGCCCCATTTCCTCGACGAATTCGCATTTCATGAAGAGGATGTCGAAGACGCGGCGCCGCTGCTCGTCGGTCGTGATGTTGCGCATGCACCAGACGAAGAGTTCATGCAAACGCGCGAGCGGGTCTTCCTCCTTGCCGTCCAGCGTGGATTCCACGAGTTCGTCGAGCGGCAAAAGGCTGCGGTCGAACATCGCGTTGAAGAGATCGCCCTTGTTGGCGAAATGCCAGTAGATCGCGCCGCGCGTGACGCCCGCCGCCTGCGCGATGTCCGCGAGCGTCGTGCGCGATACCCCTTTCTCGTAGAAGACGCGCTCGGCCGCGTCGAGTACGCGGTTGCGCGTCAACTGCGCTTCTTCCTTGGTTCGTCTGACCATATCCTGCGGCCGGTGGCCGTCTGCTCCTGCTACTGCCGTTTGAAAGCCGCTCTGTGGACGACTCTGTCGAAGGTTCGTCGAACGTAATCGATTCCCCGGAGCGGTTTCTTCTCATCGCCAATGGGGAGAAACACGTACGGTTTTTTACATTCATTCGTGAATGTATATACAATACCACCCGTTTACGAATATTCACAAATTCATCCGGCGGGCGGATTTCGCATAAGCTTGCGTTTCCATTGCCCGTTCTGGCCGTCCTGTGGCCACGGGCGACGCCTCCGAGCGTCGCGCACGGGTATGAGGCGTCACGCGCAGGCTGGCGTCGCCGCTCACTCGCCGGACAAGTTGGTGTATTCACAGCGTCCCGAAGGACGCTCGTGCGCGGCGTTGCCCGGGGAAGGCCGCCGCGTGCCCAAACTTCACTCTCAGTCTTAGACAGAGGTCGCTCCATGCGCGTCGAACGGGTTCCACTCCGCTTAATCACCGCCGCGACGGCTGCCGTGTTCCTGGCAGCGTGCGGGCAAAAACAATCAGCGCCTCCGCCGCAAACGCCCGAAGTGGGTATCGTCACCGTGCAGCCGACGAGCGTGCCGGTCATCGTCGATTTGCCGGGCCGCACCAACGCCTATCTGGTCGCGCAAGTGCGCGCACGGGTCGATGGCATCGTGCTGCGCCGCGAGTTCACTGAAGGCTCCGAGGTCAAGGCCGGTCAGCGTCTCTACAAGATCGATCCGGCGCCGTACATCGCCGCGCTGAACAACGCCAAGGCGACGCTCGCGAAGGCGCAGGCGAACGTCGCGTCGCAGAATGCGCTCGTCGCGCGCTACAAGATCCTCGTCGCGGCCAATGCCGTGTCGAAGCAGGATTACGACAACGCCGTCGCGGCGCAAGGCCAGGCCGTCGCGGATGTCGCCGCGGGCAAAGCATCGGTCGATACCGCGCAGATCAACTTGGGCTACACCGACGTCGTCTCGCCGATCACCGGCCGCACCGGTCTCTCGCAGGTCACGCCGGGCGCCTACGTTCAGGCGAGCGCCGCGACGCTGCTCACGACCGTGCAGCAGCTCGATCCGATCTACGTCGATCTGACGCAATCGAGCGTCGAAGGCTTGCGCCTGCGCCGTCAGATTCAGGAAGGCCGTCTGCAGACCGAAGGCATCCACGCCGCGAAGGTCACGCTCCAGCTCGAAGACGGCCGCACGTACACCGAGCAGGGCAAGCTGCAGTTCTCCGACGTGAGCGTCGACCAGAGCACCGGTTCGGTGACGGTGCGCGCGATCTTCCAGAACAAGGACCGCGTGCTTCTGCCGGGCATGTTCGTGCGCGCGCGGATTCAGGAAGGCACGAACGACCACGCGCTCGTCGTGCCGCAGATCGGCGTCACGCATGACCAGAAGGGCACGCCGACCGCGCTCGTCGTCAACAAGGACAACAAGGTGGAACTGCGCCAGCTCGTCACGGGCAGCACGTTCGGCAACAACTGGGTGGTCGACAGCGGCCTGAACCCGGGCGACCGCGTGATCGTGAACGGCGTGGAGAAGGCGAAGCCCGGCATGCAGGTGAAGCCGGTCGACGCGAAATTCCCGTATCCCGTAGCCGGCGCATCGGATGCGCAGGCGGCATCGGCGCCGGCCGGTGCCAGCGGCGCGAGCGCTGCCAGCGGTCCGCAAGCCGCATCGGCCGCCTCCGCTGCATCGGGCGCGCAATAAAAGGGAGCCTGTTACATGGCAAAGTTTTTTATCGATCGACCGATCTTCGCGTGGGTGATCGCGATCATCCTGATGCTGGCGGGGATGGCGTCGATCTTCACGCTGCCGGTCGCGCAGTATCCGACGATCGCGCCGCCCGCGATCCAGATCAGCGCGACGTATCCGGGCGCATCCGCGAGCACCGTCGAAAACACGGTGACGCAGGTGATCGAGCAGCAGATGACCGGCCTCGACCACTTGCTGTACCTGTCGTCGACGTCCGATGACTCGGGCACGGCCACCGTCACGCTGACGTTCGCGGCGGGCACGAACCCGGACATCGCGCAGGTGCAGGTGCAGAACAAGCTGCAGCTCGCGACGCCGCTGCTTCCGCAAGTCGTGCAGCAGTTGGGCACGAAGGTCACGAAGTCGAGTTCGAGCTTCCTGCTCGTGCTCGCGTTCGTGTCCGAAGACGGCAGCATGAGCAAGTACGACCTCGCGAACTACGTGGCGTCGAACGTGGCGGATCCGCTCTCGCGTATCGACGGCGTCGGTACGACGACGCTGTTCGGCTCGCAGTACGCGATGCGCGTCTGGCTCGATGCGACCAAGCTCACGAACTTCGCGCTCACGCCTGTCGACGTGAAGAACGCGATCACGAACCAGAACGTGCAGGTGGCGGCGGGTGCGCTCGGCGGCACGCCGGCGGTGCCGGGGCAGATGCTCCAGGCGACCATCACGGAAGCGACGCTGCTGCGCACGCCCGAGCAGTTCGGCAACATCCTGCTGAAAGTGAATCAGGACGGCTCGCGCGTGTTGCTGAAGGATGTCGCGCGGATCGAGCTCGGCGGCGAAAACTACAACTTCGATACGAAGTACAACGGACAGCCGACTGCCGGCTTCGGTATCCAGCTCGCGACGGGCGCGAACGCGCTCCAGACCGCGAAACTGGTCCGCCAGAAGATCGACGATCTGTCGAAATACTTCCCGCATGGACTGGTGGTGAAGTATCCGTATGACACGACGCCGTTCGTGCGACTGTCGATCGAGGAAGTGGTCAAGACGCTGATCGAAGGCATCGTGCTCGTGTTCCTCGTGATGTATCTGTTCCTGCAGAACCTGCGGGCGACGATCATCCCGACGATCGCGGTGCCGGTCGTTCTGCTCGGCACGTTCGCGATCATGTCGGCGGTGGGCTTCTCGATCAACGTGCTGTCGATGTTCGGCCTCGTGCTCGCGATCGGCCTGCTCGTCGACGATGCGATCGTGGTCGTGGAGAACGTCGAGCGGGTGATGTCGGAGGAGCATTTATCGCCGCGCGAAGCGACCCGCAAGGCGATGGGGCAGATCACCGGCGCGCTGGTCGGCGTGGCGCTCGTGCTGTCGGCGGTGTTCGTGCCGGTGGCCTTCTCCGGCGGCTCGGTCGGCGCGATCTACCGTCAGTTCTCGCTGACGATCGTCGCGGCGATGGTGCTGTCCGTCATGGTCGCGCTGATTCTCACGCCGGCGCTGTGCGCGACGATCCTGAAGCCGCATCCGGAAGGGCACGAGCCCGAGAAGAAGGGCTTCTTCGGCTGGTTCAACCGCACGTTCAACAAGAGTCAGGAGAAGTATCACAGCGGCGTGCAGCACGTCATTCGCCGCTCGGGACGCTGGCTCATCATCTATATCGTCGTGATCGTCGCGGTGGGCATGCTGTTCCTGCGTCTGCCGAAGTCGTTCCTGCCCGATGAAGACCAGGGCACGATGTTCGTGCTCGTGAACGCGCCGTCCGGCTCCACGCAGGAGTACACCGCGCACGTTCTGAAGGACGTGCAGGACTATCTGCTGAAGGACGAGAAATCGATCGTCGAATCGGTCTTCACGGTGAACGGCTTCTCGTTCGCGGGCCGCGGCCAGAACTCCGGTCTCGTGTTCGTGCGGATGAAGGACTACGCGGAACGCCAGCACAGCGACCAGAAGGTGCAGGCGCTCGTCGGACGCATGTTCATGCACTTCGCGCCTTACAAAGACGCGATGATCTTCCCGGTCAATCCGCCTTCGATTCCGGAACTCGGCACGGCGGCGGGCTTCGACTTCGAGCTGCAGGATCGCGGCGGCCTCGGCCACGCGAAGCTGATGGAAGCGCGCAACATGCTGCTCGGCATGGCCGCGAAGGATCCGACGCTCGCACAGGTGCGTCCGAACGGCCTGAACGACACGCCGCAGTTCAAGGTGAATGTCGATCGCGAGAAGGCGAGCGCGCTCGGCATCGCCGTATCGGACATCGATCAGACATTCTCGATCGCGTGGGCGTCGCAGTACGTGAACAACTTCCTCGACGTCGACAACCGGATCAAGAAAGTCTACGTGCAGGGCGATGGTCCGTTCCGCATGAACCCGGACGACCTGAACAAGTGGTACGTGCGCAATGGCGCCGGAACGATGGTGCCGTTCGGCGCCTTCGCGACGGGCAACTGGACCTACGGTTCGCCGAAGCTCGAACGCTACAACGGCATCTCGGCGGTTGAAATCCAGGGCGCGGCGGCGGCGGGCAAGTCGACCGGCCAGGCGATGACCGCGATGGAAGCGATCGCGGCGAAGCTGCCGGCGGGCATCGGCTACGAATGGACGGGCCTTTCCTATCAGGAACGCCAGTCGGGTTCGCAGGCGCCGATTCTCTACGGCATCTCGATCCTCGTCGTGTTCCTGTGTCTCGCGGCGCTGTATGAAAGCTGGTCGATTCCGTTCTCGGTCATCATGGTCGTGCCGCTCGGCGTGCTCGGCGCGCTGCTCGCGGCGACGCTGCGCGGTCTGGAAAACGACGTGTTCTTCCAGGTCGGCCTGTTGACGACGGTGGGTCTGTCGGCGAAGAACGCGATTCTGATCGTGGAATTCGCGCGCGAGTTGCGGATTCAGGGCATGTCGACGGTCGAAGCGGCGATGGAAGCGGCGCGCCTGCGGTTGCGCCCGATCCTGATGACCTCGCTCGCGTTCATTCTCGGCGTGATGCCGCTCGCGATCAGTAACGGCGCGGGCTCGGCGAGCCAGCACGCGATCGGCACCGGCGTGATCGGCGGCATGTTGACCGCGACCTTCCTCGCCATCTTCATGATTCCGATGTTCTTCGTCGTTATCAGCAAGTTCAGCAAGAGCAAGGACGTGCCGGCGCCGGGTTCGTCGGGCGACATCGAAGGCACGAACGGTAAGGAAGGACACTGAGATGCTTAAACATTCCTTGATCGCGGCCGCCGTGGCGGTATTCGCCGCGGGCTGCACGCTTCAGCCGAAGTACGAGCGTCCGCCCGAGCCCGTCACGCAGACGTTTCCGGAAGGCGGCGTGTACGCGCACCAGCCGGATGCGAGTTCGAGCGCGAGCAACGGCCGCACGGCGAACGGCCAGAGCGCGCCGGACATCGGCTGGCGCGATTTCTTCGCCGATGCGCGCCTGCAGAAGATCGTCGAGCTCGCGCTGAAGAACAATCGCGACCTGCGCGTCTCGGTGCTCAACGTCGATGCGGCGCGCGCGCAGTATCAGATCACGCGCGCGGGTCTGTTCCCGACGCTCGATGCGGCCGCGTCGCAGACGAAGCAGCGCACGCCGAAGAATCTGTCGTTCTTCGGTAACACGATCTCGAACGAGTATTCGGTCGGCCTGAATGCGTCGTGGGAAATCGACTTCTTCGGGCGCATCCGCAGCCTGAAGGATCAGGCGCTCGCGCAATATCTGTCGACGGCGGAATCGCGCAAGGCGGCGGAGATCTCGCTGGTGTCGTCGGTGGCGGACCAGTATCTGACGATGCTCGCCTACGACGATCAACTCGTCGTCACGCAGAACACGCTCAAGACGGCGCAGGAGTCGTTCCGCATCACCAAGCTGCAATACGAGAACGGCACCGGCACCGAACTCGATCTGCGTCAGTCCGAAGGCGTGGTCGAGGAAGCGCAGGCGAATCTGCAGACGCAGTCGCGTTTGCGCGCGCAGGCGGAAAACGCGCTCGTGCTGCTCGTCGGGGAGCCGTTGCCTGCGGATTTGCCGGCCGGCATGCCGCTCGATACGCAGAATCTGCTCTCCGACATTCCCGCGGGTCTGCCGTCCGATCTGCTGACGCGCCGTCCCGATATCGCGGCGGCGGAGCAGTCGCTGCTCGCGGCCAACGCGAATATCGGCGCGGCGCGCGCGGCGTTCTTTCCGCGCGTCTCGCTGACGGGCAGCTTCGGCACGCTGTCGCCGACGCTCGGCGGCCTGTTCAAGCCGGGGTCGGCTGCGTGGTCGTTCGCGCCGCAGATCACGGTGCCGATCTTCGAGGGCGGCCAGAACAAGGCCAATCTCGATCTGGCGAACGTGCAGAAGCGCATCGAGATCGCCAACTACGAGAAGGCGATCCAGACCGCGTTCCGCGAAGTCGCGGACGGCCTCGCCGCGCGCGGCACCTTCGACGAGCAGATCAAGGCGCTCGAGCGCTTCGTCAATTCGCAGAGCCGGCGTCTGGAGCTGTCGGACCTGCGCTATCGCAATGGCGTGGACAGCTATCTGTCGGTGCTGACCGCGCAGACGGCGCTTTACGAAGCGCAGCAGCTGCTCATCACGGCGCGGCTGAATCGACTGACGAACCTCGTCGATCTGTATCAGTTCATGGGCGGCGGATGGATCGAGCGTTCCGGCGACGCGCCGCGTCCCGCCGATGCGCCCGTCGACTACGGCTCGCAAGGCGCGCCGCAAGCAGCCTCGGCGCCCGCGGCGAGCTGATTCGCCTAAAACCGTCGCACTCGAAGCCCGGCCGCGCGCCGGGCTTTTTTTCGCGCTTTCGAACTTGTTCCACATCGTTTTGCATCGATGTCTGGGTGATGCAACAGACTTGGCACATTGTTTCAGTTGCCATCAAAGATCCACACATCTGCCTACTCTTTAGTCTTCCTCACTGCGCGCGATAACTATAATCGGCTGCTTGCCGCAGTCGTGACGGCGCGATCCGTTCCATCGATCGTTCGAAAAAGTCGTTGACGAAGCTCGCCGCGAGCGTCGCATACATTCAGTTATCCCAAAAATATGGCCGCATTTCTTCCGAAAGCGGCCAGCCCCATCCAAGGCGCGCGGGCCGCACGAATGCCCCGGTCGCCGCGGTCAGCGACTTTCGCATCGCACGACAGCACATTGCGCGCGGCTCGCGGTCAACGCGAAGACGCGCGCCTTTCATTGTCAGTAACCTCAGAGGTCTCGCGTTCCATGCGTCTCATACGGATTCCATACCGCCTCATCGGTGTCACGACGGCCGCCTTGCTGGCAGCCGGTTGCGGAGAGAAGCATCCCGCGATGGCGCCGCACACGCCGGAAGTCGGCGTTGTCATCGTCGAGCCGGCCGCTGTGCCGGTCACGACAGAACTCTCGGGCCGCACGAGCGCCTTTCTCGATGCCCAGGTGCGCGCGCGCGTCGATGGCATCGTGCTGCGCCGCGAATTCACGGAAGGCAGCCTCGTCAAGGCCGGGCAACGCCTTTACAAGATCGATCCGGCGCCGTATATCGCGCAACTGAACAACGCGAAGGCGTCGTTCGCGAAGGCCCATGCGAATCTCGTCTCGACCGCGGCGCAGGCCGAGCGTTACAAGGTGCTCGTCGCGTCGAACGCGGTCAGCAAGCAGGACTACGACAACGCCGTGGCGGCGCAAGGCCAGGCCGAAGCCGATGTCGCGTCGGCCAAAGCCGCGATCGACACCGCGCAGATCAAGCTTGGCTATACCGACGTCACGTCGCCGGTCTCGGGTCAGGCCGGCATTTCCCAGGTCACGCCGGGCGCATACGTGCAGGCG
The DNA here is from genome assembly GCF_023631045.1 of Caballeronia sp. AZ7_KS35. Classification (NCBI taxonomy): domain Bacteria; kingdom Pseudomonadati; phylum Pseudomonadota; class Betaproteobacteria; order Burkholderiales; family Burkholderiaceae; genus Caballeronia; species Caballeronia sp. AZ7_KS35. The sequence goes on from NZ_JALQDV010000001.1 coordinate 765,298, forward strand.
GCGCAGGCGACGCTGATGGTCACCGTCCAGCAGCTCGACCCGATGTACGTCGATCTCACGCAATCGAGTCTCGACGGTCTCAAGCTGCGCCGTCAGATTCAGGAAGGGCGTCTTTCGACCAACGGCCCGAACGCGGCGAAGGTCACGCTGATCCTCGAAGACGGCCGTGAGTATCCGGAGCAGGGCAAGCTGCAATTCAGCGATGTGAGCGTCGATCCGTCGACCGGATCGGTGACGCTGCGCGCGATCTTCATGAACAAGGACCGGGTGCTGCTGCCGGGCATGTTCGTGCGCGCGCGCATCGAGCAAGGCGTGAATCCGAAGGCGCTCGTCGTGCCGGTGCAGGGCATCACGCACGATCAGAAAGGCACCGCGCTCGCGATGGTCGTCGGCAAGGACAACAAGGTCGCGATGCGCCCGCTCGTCACCTCCGGCACGCTCGGCCAGAGCTGGATCGTCGACAGCGGTCTGAACGCGGGCGATCGCGTGATCGTCGAGGGCATCGATCACGTGCGTCCGGGCATGGAAGTGAAGGCCGTGCCCGCGCGTCAGCCCGAAGCGAAAGCCGACGCTAAAGCCGAAGCGAAAGCCGACGCAACGGCCGCCTCCGGCGCGTAAGGACGGGAGACACGTCCATGGCCAAGTTCTTTATCGATCGCCCGATTTTCGCGTGGGTGATCGCCATCATTCTGATGCTCGCGGGTCTCGCGTCGGTGACGACGCTGCCCGTCGCGCAATATCCGACCATCGCGCCGCCCGCGATCCAGATTTCCGCGAACTATCCGGGCGCATCCGCTCAGACCGTCGAAAACACCGTCACGCAGGTGATCGAGCAGCAGATGAGCGGTCTCGACCATCTGCTGTATCTGTCCTCGACCTCCGATGACAGCGGCACCGCCACCGTCACGCTGACGTTCGCGGCCGGCACCAATGCCGACATCGCGCAGGTTCAGGTGCAGAACAAGCTGCAACTGGCCACGCCCAATCTGCCGGCCGTCGTGCAGCAGCTCGGCATCAGCGTGACCAAGTCGAGCAGCAGCTTCCTGCTCGTGCTGGCGTTCGTGTCCGAAGACGGCAGCATGAGCCGCGAAGACCTCGCGAACTACGTGGCGTCGCACGTGCAGGATCCGATCAGCCGGCTGAACGGCGTCGGCACCGTCACGCTCTTCGGCTCGCAGTACGCGATGCGAATCTGGCTCGATCCGAACAAGCTGACCAAATTCAGCCTGACGCCGGTCGACGTGCAGAACGCGCTGACTTCGCAGAACGTGCAGGTCGCGGGCGGCCAGCTCGGCGGCGTGCCCGCGGTGCCGGGCCAGTCGATGCAGGCGACCATCACCGAAGCGACGCTGCTGCGCACACCGGAGCAGTTCGGCAACGTGCTGCTGAAGGTGAATCAGGACGGCTCGCAGGTGCGTATCCGCGACGTGGCGCGCGTCGGTCTCGGCGGCGAGAACTACAACTTCGAGACGCAGTACAACGGCCGTCCGGCTGCCGGCTTCGGCATTCAGCTCGCGACCGGCGCGAACGCGCTCGCCACTGCGAATCTGGTGCGCGCGAAAGTCGACGAGCTCGCGAAGTTCTTCCCGCACGGTCTCGTCGTGAAGTATCCGTACGACACCACGCCGTTCGTGAAGCAGTCGATCGCCGACGTCGTCAAGACGCTCATCGAGGCCATCGTGCTGGTGTTCCTCGTGATGTACCTGTTCCTGCAGAACCTGCGCGCGACGCTCATTCCGACCATCGCCGTGCCGGTCGTGCTGCTCGGCACCTTCGCGATCATGGCGGCGGCGGGTTTCTCCATCAACACGCTGTCGATGTTCGGGCTCGTGCTCGCCATCGGCTTGCTGGTGGACGACGCGATCGTGGTCGTCGAAAACGTCGAGCGCGTGATGACCGAAGAGGGACTGTCGCCGAAGGAAGCCACGAAGAAGGCGATGAGTCAGATCACCGGCGCGCTCGTCGGCGTGGCGCTCGTGCTCGCGGCGGTGTTCGTGCCGGTGGCGTTCACGGGCGGCTCGGTCGGCGCGATCTATCGCCAGTTCTCGCTGACGATCGTCTCGGCGATGGGTCTCTCGGTGCTCACCGCGATGGTGCTCACCCCTGCGCTGTGCGCAACGATGCTCAAGCCGCACCCGGAAGGCCACACGGAAAAGACGACCGGCTTCTTCGGCTGGTTCAACCGCACGTTCGCGAAGAGCCAGGCGAAGTATCACGGCGGCGTGGCGCATGTCATCAGGCGTTCGGGGCGCTGGCTCGTCATCTATGTGGTGATCATCGTGGCGGTCGGCATGTTGTTCGCGCGTTTGCCGAAGGCGTTCCTGCCCGATGAAGACCAGGGCACGATGTTCGTGCTGGTGGCGACGCCCGCCGGCTCCACGCAGGAGATGACGCAGCGCGCGCTGGACGATGTCGCGGGCCATCTGCTGAAGAAGGAAAGCGCGCTCGTCGAGTCGGTGTTCACCGTGAACGGTTACAGCTTTGCCGGTCATGGCCAGAACTCCGGTCTCATCTTCGTGCGGCTGAAGGACTTCGCCCAGCGCACGAGCGCCAACGAGAAGGTGCAAGCGCTGGTGGGCCGCACGTACGGCGCGTTCGCGGGCTACAAGAACGCGCTCGTGTTTCCGGTGAATCCGCCGTCGATTCCCGAACTGGGCACGGCGTCGGGCTTCGACTTCGAACTTCAGGATCGCGCCGGTCTCGGCCACGAAAAGCTGATGCAGGCGCGCGCGATGCTCCTCGGCATGGCCGCGAAGGACGAGACGCTCGCGCAGGTCCGGCCGAACGGCCTGAACGACGCGCCGCAGTTCAAGGTGAACATCGACCGTCAGAAGGCGCTGGCGCAGGGCGTCGATCCGTCGAGCATCGACCAGACGTTCTCGATCGCGTGGGCGTCGAAGTACGTGAACAACTTCCTCGATACGGACAGCCGCATCAAGAAGGTGTACATGCAGAGCGATGCGCCGTTCCGCATGTCGCCGGAGAACATCAACAGCTGGTACGTACGCAACGCGTCGGGCTCGATGGTGCCGTTCTCGTCGTTCGCGACGACCGAATGGAGCTACGGCTCGCCCAAGCTCGAACGCTACAACGGCCTGTCGTCGATCGAAATCCAGGGTGTCGCGAAGCCGGGCAAATCCACCGGCGAGGCGATGGCCGCGATGGAAGCGCTCGCGGCGAAGCTGCCCGCGGGCATCGGCTACGAATGGACGGGGCTGTCGTATCAGCAGATCCAGTCCGGCTCGCAGGCGCCGATTCTTTACGGCATCTCGATCCTCGTCGTGTTCCTGTGTCTCGCGGCGCTGTACGAGAGCTGGTCGATTCCTTTCTCCGTGATCATGGTCGTGCCGCTCGGCGTGGTCGGCGCACTGCTCGCCGTGTCGCTGCGCGGACTGGAGAACGACGTGTTCTTCCAGGTCGGCTTGCTCACGACAGTGGGCTTGTCGGCGAAGAACGCGATTCTGATCGTCGAGTTCGCCCGCGATCTCCAGCTCTCGCAAAAGATGGGGCCGATCGAAGCGGCGCTCGAAGCGGCGCGCCTGCGCCTGCGTCCGATTCTCATGACATCGCTCGCGTTCATTCTCGGCACGATGCCGCTCGCGATCAGCAACGGCGCGGGCTCGGGCAGCCAGCACGCGATCGGCACGGGCGTGATCGGCGGCATGATGACCGCGACTTTCCTCGCCATTTTCATGGTGCCGATGTTCTTCGTCGTGGTGCGCTCGCGTTTCGGCGGCGACAAGGAGGACACGGATGCCGCGCTCGCGCGTTACGAAGCGCAGCGGCGCGCGCAACAGGGCAACGAAGGACACTGACATGCGTAGACTTTCCTTGATTGCAATGGCCGTCGCCGTACTGGCGACCGGCTGCACGATGGCGCCGAAGTACGAACGCCCCGCCGCGCCGGTGTCGGCGAATTTTCCGGCGCACGGCGTCTACGCGACGCAGCCGGTCGCGACGCCGGACGGCGCACGCAGCGCGAACGGCGTGGCCGCGGCCGATATCGGCTGGCGCGATTTCTTCGTCGATGCGCGTTTGCAGCGGCTCATCGACATCGCGTTGAAGAACAACCGTGACTTGCGCGTCGCGATGCTCAACGTGCAGGCCGCGCAGGCGCAGTATCAGGTCGTCACGACGCTTCTGCTTCCGTCCATCACCGCCGTGGGCGCGCAGTCGAAAACGCGCAAGCCCGACAATCTGTCGTTCTTGAATCAGACCATCTCGAATACCTACACGGTGGGCCTGAATGCGTCGTGGGAGATCGACCTGTTCGGTCGGGTGCAGAGCATGCGGAATCAGGCGCTCGCGAAATATTTCGCGACTGCCTATGCGCGCAAGGCTGCGGAGATTTCGCTCGTCTCGCAAGTGGCGGCGCAGTACCTTCAGGTCTTGCAGACGGACGACCTGCTGAAGGTGACGCATCAGACGCTGGCCAGCGCGAGCGAATCGTACCGGATCGTCAAGCTGCAATTCGACAACGGCGCCGCGTCGGAGCTGGACGTGAGCCAGGCGCAAACGGTGATGGAAGGCGCGGCGGCGAATCTGCAGGCGCAGGAGCGCGCGCGGGCGCAGGCCGTCAATGCGCTCGTGTTGCTGCTCGGCGAGCCGGTGCCCGACGATCTGCCGGGCGGCATGCCGCTCGACGGTCAAAACCTGCTCGCGGACATTCCTGCGGGTCTGCCGTCGGATTTGCTGCTGCGGCGGCCGGACATCATGGAGGCCGAACAGAATCTGCTCGCGGCGAATGCGAACATCGGCGCGGCGCGCGCAGCGTTCTTTCCGAACATTTCGCTGACCGGCATGCTCGGCACACTGAGCCCGACGCTCGGTGGTCTGTTCAAAGCGGGGTCGGCGGGATGGAGCTTTGCGCCGACCATCACCTTGCCGATCTACGGCGATCAGTTCGCGAATCTCGAGTACGCGAATATCCAGAAGAAGATCGAGATCGCCAATTACGAGAAGGCGATTCAATCCGCGTTCAAGGATGTCGCCGATGGTCTCGCCGCGCGCGGCACCTACGATCAGCAGATCGCCGCGCTCGTGCGCGATACGGCCGCGCAGCAACGCCGGCTGGAGTTGTCGACGCTGCGATACAAGCAGGGCGTCGACAGCTATCTCGGCGTGCTGACCGCGCAGCAGGACCTGTATTCGGCGCAGCAGACGCTGATTGCCGCGCGCACGCAGCGGTTGGCGAATCTCGTGACGTTGTATCAGGCGCTGGGAGGCGGGTGGATCGAGCGGACGGGCGATGCGCCGCGGGCGGCGGATGCGGGCTGACGCGCGGCCCTCGCTTCGATAAACAAAAAAACGCCGCGGCTCCCGCCGCGGCGCTCAACGCAAGCACAGCCCAAACTCCTCAGTGCGCGTCGCCCGCATGGGCCGCGCCTTCGAACTCATGCGCGGCTTCACGCGCATCGCGTTCGGCGTCGCGTTCCTTGCGCACGCCGTTGAACACGATGTTCAACACCACCGCCGACACCGACGCCAGCAGAATCCCGCTGTGAAGGATCGGCTCCAGCGCGTGCGGCAGTTGCGTGAAGAACTTCGGCGCGACGACCGGCACCATGCCCATCCCGACGCTCACCGCGACGATGAACAGGTTGTGCTGATTCTTCGAGAAGTCCACGCGCGACAGCGTCTTGATGCCGTTCGCCGCGACCATGCCGAACATCACGATGCCCGCGCCGCCGAGCACGAACGGCGGCACCGACGCCACCACCTGCGCCATTTTCGGAAAGAGGCCGAGCACGACGAGAATCACGCCGCCTGTCGCGCAGACGAAGCGGCTCTTCACGCCCGTCACGCCGATCAAACCGACGTTCTGCGAAAACGACGTATGCGGGAACGAGTTGAAGATGCCGCCGATCAGCGTGCCGAGACCGTCGACACGCAAGCCGCGCACGAGCGCCTTCTGGTCGACCGGACGCTCGACGAGATCGCCGACCGCGAGGAACATGCCCGTCGATTCGATGAACGTCACGAACATGACGATGACCATCGTCGCGACGGAGAGCGCATCGAAATGCGGCATGCCGAAGTGGAACGGCAGCACGATGCCGACCCACGGCGCGTGCGCGACGCCGTCCATGTCGACGCGGCCGAGCATCGCGGCGATCACGAAGCCGACGACGATCCCGAGCAGCACCGAAATATTCGCGATGAAACCTCGCGCGAACTTGTTGATGAGCAGAATCAGCGACAACACGACGAGCGACAGCAGCAGGAAGACCGGATTGCCGTAGTCGGGATTGCCGATACCGCCCGCCGCCCAGTTGATGCCCACGCCCATCAGCGAGAGGCCGATCACCGCGATCACCGTGCCGACCACGACCGGCGGGAAGAAGCGCAGGAGCTTGCCGATCATCGGCGCGAGGACGATGCCGATCACGCCCGCCGCGATGGTCGCGCCGAACACGTCGAGAATGCCGAGCGAAGGATTCGTGCCGATCGCGACCATCGGGCCGACGGCGGCGAAGGTGCAGCCCATGATGACGGGCAGGCGAATGCCGAAGATCCACAGGCCGAGCGTCTGGATCAGCGTGGCGACGCCGCACGAGAACAGATCCGCGCTGATGAGAAACGCGACCTGATCTTTCGGCAGGCCCATCGCGGCGCCGAGGATCAGCGGCACCGCCACCGCGCCCGCGTACATCACCAGAACGTGCTGGATGCCGAGCGTCAGCAGTTGACCGGCGGGGAGCCGTTCGTCGCACGGATGCACCGACGGGTTCACCGAACTTGAAGCCATGTCTCTCTCCTATGTCTACTTCCATTTGAATGGCCTCCAAGTTAAGTGCATCGGCAACCATGAACAAGACCACGCGGCGCTATACGTCGCGTTCGCGTGCCGATATGGGTCTCGCGCGCCGCGAGCGGCGCAAACGTGCGAACGGCCCTGTCACAAGGGGTTTGACGCAAATCAAGGGAAATTCGTCGCCTGACGGAAGGCCGCGATCTTCGGACGGTCGTTATGATGTGCATCACGCCCCGCGTATAGTCCATTTTTCACGTTCATCGCGCGATGGCGGGGTTAACCCCCGTTTTACGCGTTTTCCCTAACGCCTTTTCAGACTCGGAATCCCATGCGTTTTTTAGGCATCGATCTCGGCACGGGCTCCCTCAAGCTCGCGATCGTCGATGAAGCCGGACGCGACATCGCGTCGTCGAGTGCGGCGTACGCGGTGACGAGCGCGCAGCCCGGCTGGGCCGAAACCAGCGTCGATGCGTGGCATGCCGCGCTCGTCGACGCAGCATCGCGTTTGCCCGCCAACGAGCGTCAAGCGGTGCGCGGCATCGGCTTTTCGGGGCAGATGCACGGCGTCGTTTTGACCGACGCGCATGGCCACGCGCTTCGCCCCGCGATGCTGTGGCCCGACACCCGTGCCCGCGATCTGCTCGACGCGTGGCGCGAGCCGCAGCCGAATCCGGTCGCGCCCGGCATGGCGGGGCCGTTGCTGCGCTGGCTCGCATCGAACGAACCGCGGATCGCGGCGCAAACGCGCTGGGCCTTGCAGCCGAAAGACTGGCTGCGCGCGAAGCTCGGCGGCGCGTTCGTCACCGATGCATCCGATGCGTGCGCGACCGCGCTCGCCGCGCCATCGGGCGAATGGGACGAGGCGCTGATCGACCGGCTCGGCTTGCCGCGCGCGTGGTTCGCGCCGCTCGCGGCATCGCATGAAGTCGGCGGCGCGTTGTCTGCGGCGTCGGCGTCCGCGCTCGGTCTCGAAGCGGGCATTCCGATGGCCGTCGGCGCCGGCGATACGCCGTGCGCTGCGCTCGGCAGCGGCCTTTGCGCCGATGGCGACGCGCTCCTCACCACCGGCACCGGCGGGCAGATCGTCGTCATGTGCGCCGACGCGCCCGCGCCCGTGCACGGCCTGCACACGTATCGCGCGGCCAACGGCGCGTGGTATCGCATGGCGGCGATGCAGAACGTCGGCGTCGCGCTGGAAGCGGTGCGCGGCTGGCTCGGTTACGCATCGTGGCCCGACGCCTACGACGACGCCTTCGCCGCGTCCGCGAGTGCATCGGTGAGTTTTCTGCCGTATCTGAGCGGCGAACGCTCACCATGGATGAACCCGAACGCGCGCGGCGGCTGGCTCGGACTCGGCCTCGAGGACACGCGCGGCACGATGATGCGCGCCGCGTTCGAGGGCGTGGCATTCGCATTGCGTGCGGGACTCGACGCGATTCGCGCCAACGGCACGCCGCTCGATGCGATGCTGCTCGCGGGGGGCGGCTCCGTCGATCCGCGCTGGCGGCAGTTGCTCGCCGATGCATTGCGCGTCGAGCTGCGCGCCGTCGATTGCCCGAACGCGGCGACGCGAGGCGCGGCGCTGCTCGGCGGCATCGCGGCGGGGCAGTGGCGCATCGGCGATATCGCTTCGCTCGCACCGAAGTCGACGCTCGCCGCGACGCCGCGTCCGAATCCGTCGCTCGATCAGCGGCTCGCCCGTTTCATCGATCTGTACCGGCGCACCGAAGACTGGTTCGCGATCGGGCGCGAGTCCGCTTAAACTTGCGTGCCTTGGATCCCGACGCCATGCGCGCCGGGGAGTATGAAGCGACGCTTCATATGAGCGGTAACTGAAGCTCGCTTCGTCACGACAACATCGAACTCAGCCATGCCCGCACCGTCACCGTCACATCCCGATTTCCGCTCGCGCGCGTTCCTGCTCGATCACGCGCTGCGCACGATGACCTTCTATCATCCGCACTGCATGGACCCGGCGGGCGGCTTCTACCACTTCTACAAGAACGACGGCACGATCTACGACCGCACGTCGCGTCATCTCGTGTCGAGCACCCGCTTCGTCTTCAACTATGCGATGGCCTACAAGCACTTCGGCCTCGACGAATATCGCGGCGGCGTGGCGCATGGCATCGAATATCTGCGCGCGGTTCATCGCAATCCGCAGACGGGCGGCTATGCGTGGACGTTGAACGGCCGCGACGTCACGGATGCAACGAATCATTGCTATGGCCTCGCGTTCGTCGTGCTCGCGTATGCGAAGGCGGTCGAAGCCGGATTCGACGAAGCGCGCGCGTATCTCGACGAAACCTGGCATCTGATGGAGACGCACTTCTGGGACGCGCAGCACGGCCTTTACAAGGACGAGGCGAGCGCGGACTGGCAAGTGTCCGACTATCGCGGGCAGAACGCGAACATGCATACGTGCGAAGCGCTGCTCGCCGCGTTCGAAGCGACCGGAGAAGCGCGCTATCTCGATCGCGCGGCGCTGCTCGCGGACAACATGGTGAATCGGCAGGCCGCGCTCGCGGGCGGGCTCGTGTGGGAACACTACAAGCCGGACTGGTCGATCGACTGGGACTACAACAAGGGCGATCGCAGCAATATTTTCAGGCCGTGGGGCTTTCAGCCTGGGCATCAGACGGAATGGGCGAAGCTGCTGCTGATCCTCGATCGTCATCGGCCGGAGGCGTGGCACGTCACGCGTGCGCGCGAGCTGTTCGACCGCGCGCTGCAATTGTCGTGGGATCACGAGCACGGCGGCATGGTCTATGGCTTCGACACCGAAGGCAAGTTCTACGACGAAGACAAGTATTTCTGGATTCAGGCGGAATCGTTCGCGGCGGCCGCGCTGCTCGCGGATCGCGCGCAACGCGATGGCGACGCGGCGCTTGCCGCGCGTTACTGGAACGATTACGACCGCCTGTGGACTTATAGCTGGGAGCATTTCGTCGATCACAAGTGGGGTGCGTGGTATCGCATTCTCACGCGCGACAATCGCCAGTACAGCGACGAGAAAAGCCCGGCGGGCAAGACGGACTATCACACGATGGGCGCATGCTACGAAGTCCTGAATATCGTGCGCTGAAACAATCACAACCTTGGGAGTCAGACGATGAAAACGAAAGCAGCAATCGCATGGGAAGCCGGCAAGCCGTTGACGATCGAAGAGGTCGATCTCGAAGGTCCGCGCGCGGGCGAAGTGCTGATCGAGGTGAAGGCGACGGGCATCTGCCACACCGATTACTACACGCTCTCCGGCGCGGATCCGGAAGGCATTTTCCCCGCGATTCTCGGGCATGAAGGCGCGGGCGTCGTCGTCGATGTCGGGCCGGGCGTCGGCACGTTGCGAAAAGGCGATCACGTCATTCCGCTCTACACACCGGAATGCCGCGAGTGCAAGTTCTGTCTGTCGCGCAAGACCAATCTCTGCCAGAAGATTCGCGCGACGCAAGGCAAAGGCCTCATGCCCGATGCGACTTCGCGCTTCTCGCTCGATGGCAAACCGCTGTTCCATTACATGGGGACGTCGACGTTTTCGAATTACATCGTCGTGCCGGAGATCGCGGTGGCGAAAGTGCGCGAGGACGCGCCGTTCGACAAGATCTGCTATATCGGTTGCGGCGTGACGACGGGCGTCGGCGCGGTCGTGTATTCGGCGAAGGTGGAAGCGGGCGCGAATGTCGTCGTATTCGGGCTGGGCGGCATCGGCCTGAACGTGATTCAGGGCGCGAAGATGGTCGGCGCGGACAAGATCATCGGCGTCGATATCAATCCGGGCCGCGTCGAGCTCGCGAAGAAGTTCGGCATGACGCACTTCATCAACCCGAAGGAAGTGGAGAACGTCGTCGATCACATCGTGCAATTGACCGATGGCGGCGCGGATTATTCGTTCGAATGCGTCGGCAATACCACGCTCATGCGTCAGGCGCTCGAATGCACGCACAAGGGCTGGGGCCAGTCGTTCATCATCGGCGTGGCGGCGGCGGGGCAGGAAATCAGCACGCGTCCGTTCCAACTCGTCACGGGCCGCGAATGGAAGGGCTCGGCGTTCGGCGGCGCGCGCGGCCGCACGGATGTGCCGAAGATCGTCGACTGGTACATGGAAGGCAAGATCAACATCGACGATCTGATCACGCATCATCTGAAGCTGGAGCAGATCAACGACGGCTTCGACCTGATGAAGAAGGGCGAGTCGATTCGTTCCGTCGTCATCTATTGAGCTACTGAGCGAGGAAAACGCGATGCTGGAACTCGTGGAAGAACATCGTTGTTTCGATGGCGTGCAGCGCATCTATCGGCATGAATCGCAGACTGTCGGCCTGCCGATGCGCTTTTCCGTCTTTTTGCCTGCTGCCGCGTCTTCTTCGAAGGTGCCGGCGTTGTTTTATCTCGCCGGCCTGACTTGCACCGAAGAGACGTTCCCGATCAAGGCGGGCGCGCAACGTTACGCGGCGGAGCACGGCATCGCGCTGATTGCGCCGGATACTTCGCCGCGTGGCGCGGATATTCCGGGCGAGACGGATTCGTGGGATTTCGGCGTCGGCGCGGGGTTTTATGTCGATGCAACGCGCGAGCCTTGGGCGCGGCGTTATCGCATGTACTCGTATGTGACGCAGGAGTTGCGCGAGACAGTTCTCGCGGAGTTGCCGGTGCGAGAGGATCGTATCGGCATCTTCGGGCATTCGATGGGCGGGCACGGGGCGCTCGTGCTCGCGTTGCGCAATCCGGATCTTTATCGGAGTGTGTCGGCGTTTGCGCCTATTGCGGCGCCGTCGCAGTGTCCGTGGGGCGTGAAAGCGTTTTCTGGCTATCTCGGCGATGATCGTTCGGCGTGGGCGCAGTACGATGCGAGCGAGTTGATTCTCGGCGATGCGGCTGCCCGGTTCGAAGGCGGGATTCTCATCGATCAGGGACTGGCGGATCAGTTTCTCGCCGAGCAGTTGCACCCTGATGTCTTGGAGCGCAATGCGCGTGATGCCGGACACAGTTTGATCGTGCGGCGGCATGAAGGCTATGACCACGGGTATTTCTTTATTTCTACCTTCGTCGGGGAGCATGTCGCGCATCATGCGCGGGTTTTGTGTCGGTGAGGTTTGGTCTTCTTTTTGTTGCCGGATCCCGTGATCGTGTCGGTCTATTAGCGTTGCCCCTGTGCGGGGCGGCATTGCTGACAGACCGACGCGATCACGGGCTCCAGCGAAGAAATCAATTCCCCCGCTTTCCCAACAGGCTCGCCCCATAAACAACCGCAGCCAGCATAGTGATCCAGAAACTAGTAGGCCAATCGGTATAGAAGGCGAGCGTAAGCCCAACCCAAGCCTGTGCGAGTGCAAACAGCGCCGCAAGCACGAGCCCTGACGACAATCGCGTCGTGACGTTCTGCGCCGCCGCCGCGGGCCCGACCATCAACGCAAAAACGAGCAGCACCCCGACGATCTGCGTGCAAGCCGCGACTGCCAGCGCGGTGATCGCGAGAAACATCACGGAGACGAGCCGCAACGACACGCCCTTGGCCTCCGCGAGCTCCGGCTGCAAGGACGCAAACAACAAAGGCCGCATGATGACCGCAAGCGCACCGAGGCTGACGACAGCGAGCCCGGCAAGCACGACCAGCGTGTCATGGCTCACGCCAAGCACGTTGCCGAACAGAAGCGCAGTAGCCTGAGTCGCATACGCGGTGAAGAAGTGCAGAAACAGCAACCCGAACCCGAGCGAGAGAGAAAGAATCACGCCGATGGCCACATCGCGGCCCGAGAGCCGCTCGCCGAGCGCACCCATCCCGACGCCCGCCGCGAGCGTGAATCCGACCATCCCCCAGAGCGGCGGCATGCCGAGCAGCACCGCGCCCGTCGCGCCGGTAAAGCCGACGTGCGATAACGCGTGACCCGCGAAGGTCTGTCCGCGCAGCACGAGAAAATACCCGACGATCCCCGACAGCACCGCGACGATCCCCGACGCCGCGAATGCATTCACCATGAAGTCGTATTCGAACATTGCGCTTTCTATTTGACGTGACTGTGGCTGTGGCCGTGATCGTGCTCATGGCCGTGATCGTGTTCATGCTCGTGCTCTCCGCCTTCCTCGTGCGCGTGATCGAGCTTGTCGATTTCGACATCGCCCGACATCACGAAGATGCGGCCGTTCACGCGCATCACGTCGATGGGCGAGCCGTACAGACGCGAGAGCACCGGCTTCGAAATGACTTCATCGACAGTGCCGAGCGCCGCGCGCCCGCTGCCGAGATAAAGCACGCGGTCGAGCGAATTGAGCAGCGGATTGAGTTCGTGCGCCGAGAACAGCACGGTGATGTTTAACTCGCGCTGCACCCGCCGCACGAGTTCGACGACCCCCGTCTGATGCCGTGGATCGAGGCTGATCAGCGGCTCGTCGAGCAGCAACAGACGCGGATTGCCGAGCAGACACTGCGCGAGCAAAAGACGCTGGCGCTCGCCGCCCGACAACTCCGACAACGGACGCGAAGCAAGCTGATGCGCGCCGACGAGCTCCAGCACGCGCTCGACATCCGCACGGATGCGGGCATTGCGATGCGGCAGTCCCCAGTGATGACCATCCGCGGCCATCGCGACGAAATCGCGGCCGAGCACGCGCCGGTTCGCGAGACCCGTGCGTATCTGCGGCATATAGCCGATCGACGGATTGCCGCGCACGACCGCTTCGCCATTCACGCGAATCGTCCCGCTCTTCACAGGCACGAGTCCGAGCAGGGCGCGCATCAGCGTGGTCTTGCCCGCGCCGTTCGGCCCGAGCACGCCGATGAACTCGCCGTTCTTCACCGTGAAACTCGCGTCGTTGAGAATCTCGCGCCCGCCGAGCGCGAGCGTCACGCGATCGACTTCGAGCGCGGGCTGCATCGTCGCATTCATCGCTGCCATCCTTGCAAGGCGCCCGCTAGCGAGTCGAGCTGCGACTGCATCCATTGCTGATACGTCTTCTTCGCGGGCAAAGTCTCCGTCACGCTGATGCTCGGCACATGCGCGTCCTTCGCGATGTCGAGCAGACGCTTCGTCAGCGCGCCCGTCGCCTGGCTGTTGTAGATGAGCACATGCACGCGACGCTCGCGCAGATCCTTCTCGAACGCGGCGATGTCGGCGGGACTCGGCTCGGTCTCGTTCATCGACGCGAGCTGGAAGCGCTGGTTGCGCATCTCGAAGCCGATCGCATCGGCCATGTAGCCGAACACCGGCTCGGTCGCCGTCACGGGCACGCCCTTGTAATGCGACTTCATCTGCGCGACGGTCGCGTCGATCGGTTTCATCGAATCGAGGAACGCTGCGAGGCGCGCGTCGTAATCGCTCTTGTGCGACGGGTCCGCGCTCACGAGATACGCGCTCACCGCCTTCGCGACGACGGGCATCGTCGCCGGGTCGTACCAGAGGTGCGGATTGTCGCCGCCCTTCTTGCCGACGAGCTTCGCCGCGACGATCGCCGTGCGCTTGCCATTGCTCTTGGATGCCGCGAGCAGCTTGTCCATCCACGGATCGTAATCCGCGCCGTTATAGACGACGAGCGCCGCGTGCTGCAACGTGCGCGCGGTCTTGGGACTGGCTTCGAAGAGATGCGGGTCTTCGTCCGGATTGTTGAGGATGCTCGTCACCTGCACGTGATCGCCGCCGAGCTGGCGAATGACGTCGCCGTAAAAGTTCTCCGCCGCGACGACCGGCACGCGCGCGGTCTGTGCCGATGCCGCGCTGCAAAAGCCGAGCGCGAGGGCGAAGCAGGTCAGGACGTGCGCGAGTTTCATCGATTTCCTTGCAAGTGAGATGTTCTTGAGACGCGGCGATTCAGACATCGCGATGTTTTCGCTGGCAATCGGCGCACAGCCCGCTCAACTCCACGACCTGGTGATGCACCTGAAAGCCGTGCGCGGGCGGGCTCGCCGACAGCGACGATGCGAGTTCGCGGCCCTGAATTTCGAGCGTCGCGCCGCATTCGTCGCAGATGAGGAACTGGCTCTCGTGAGGCTTGCCGGCATCGCAACACGCGATGAACGCGTTCTTCGATTCGATGCGATGCACGAAGCCGTTATCGACGAGAAACTCCAGCGCGCGATACACCGTGGTCGGCGGCACGCGCGCGCCGCGTTGCGGCTCCATCGCGTCGATGAGGTCATAGGCGCCGATCGGCTTGTGCGCCTTCAGCACGAGTTCGTAGACCTGACGGCGCAGCGGCGTCAGCGCGACGCCGCGCTCGATAGCGAGCGCCTCGGCGCGCGCCAGCATGTTTTCGACGGATGCGGTCATGTGATATCGGCCACGCAGAGGTGGCTGCAAAAGGTTGAAGCGCGAGCGAGGGCCGCTCGTCGGACGTTTGGGCGATGATATAACGTATCACGTTCCGTTGCACATTCGCGCACGCTTTATTTTCGGCGGCCGCGGTACGCCTTTTGCTCTCGCGCGCTTGCCGGACGGGGTTTTCCCGAGGTTTTGCGATGTTTGCGCGTCGCAGCATCGAAAGCTGTGTTGACACCTTGACACGATCACGCGCAGCGCCGATCATTCGATCAAACAGAGAGCAATTGTTCATTCGCGGAGCGTTCGCTCGCCGCGAGGGACAAAAAACTATCGGAGACATCGGTGAGATTGAGAGACAAGGTCGCGATCATCACGGGCGCCGCGAGCGGCATCGGCGAAGCAGTTGCGCGGCGCTATCTGGAAGAAGGCGCGAACGTCGTCGTCGTGGATGTGAAGAACGAAGACGCCATGGCCCAGCGCTTCGCGGACGTGGCCGACCGCGTGCTCGCGCTGAAGGCCGACGTCACGCAGCGCGACGACATCGCACGCATCGTGACGCGCACCGTCGAACGTTTCGGCGGCATCGACATTCTCTTCAACAACGCGGCGCTTTTCGACATGCGCCCGATCCTCGACGAATCCTGGGACGTCTATGACCGCCTCTTCGCGGTCAACGTCAAAGGGATGTTCTTTCTGATGCAGGCGGTCGCGCAGCGCATGGTCGAGCAGGGGCGCGGCGGCAAGATCATCAATATGTCATCGCAGGCCGGGCGGCGCGGCGAAGCGCTCGTGTCGCATTACTGCGCGACCAAGGCGGCGGTCATCAGCTATACGCAATCGGCGGCGCTCGCGCTCGCGAAAGAGCGCATCAACGTGAACGGCATCGCGCCGGGCGTCGTCGACACACCGATGTGGAAGGAAGTCGACGCGCTCTTCGCGCGTTACGAGAATCGTCCGCTCGGCGAGAAGAAACGGCTCGTCGGCGAAGAAGTGCCGCTTGGACGCATGGGCGTGCCCGACGATCTGACGGGCGCGGCGCTCTTTCTGGCGTCATCGGATTCAGATTACATCACCGCGCAGACGCTCAATGTCGACGGCGGCAACTGGATGAGCTGACGCGCCGCACGCGCGCCACGCAGCTTGAAGCGCGGGAAGCACCGTCTATAGTGAAACGGCGTCGAGTCGATGGCGCCAAGTCGGCGAAGGCAAGGGCGGCAACAAGGATAACCCCGGCAACCACGCGATCCACGATCGCGCACCCTCAAAAAGCAGGCAGCGGCATCCACGGCGCTTGCGTCATGCAGCGAGACCATCACGGCGCCCGTGCCAACAAAAAGGAGACGAACTCAATGAAACGCACTCAACGCATCGTTCGAGCACAACCGCGCGCGCGTCGCGCTCCGTTCGCGACCGCGGCGCTGTCCGCCGCGCTTGCAGCGGCCGCGCTCGTGCCGCTGTCGGGGCATGCCGCGACGACCATCACCATCGCGACGCTGAACAATCCGGACATGATCGAGCTGAAGAAGCTCGCGCCGGCGTTCGAAAAGGCCAATCCGGACATCCAGCTGAAATGGGTGATTCTCGAAGAGAACGTGCTGCGCCAGCGCGCCACGACCGACATCACGACCAACAGCGGCCAGTTCGACGTCATCACCATCGGCACGTACGAAGCACCGCAGTGGGGCAAGCGCGGCTGGCTCTCGCCGATGACCGGCCTGCCCGCCAACTACGATCTCGACGATGTCGTGAAGACCGCGCGTGACGGCCTCTCGTCGGGCGGCGTGCTGTATGCGCTGCCGTTCTACGTCGAAAGTTCGATGACGTACTACCGCAAGGATCTGTTCCAGGCCGCGGGACTGAAGATGCCCGATCAGCCGACCTACGACCAGATCAAGCAGTTCGCCGACAAGCTCACCGACAAGTCCAAAGGCCAGTACGGCATCTGCCTGCGCGGCAAGGCGGGCTGGGGCGAGAACATGGCGTACGTGTCGACGGTCGTGAACACGTTCGGCGGCGAGTGGTTCAACGAGAAGTGGCAGGCGCAGCTCGACACGCCCGAATGGAAGAAGGCAGTCGGCTTCTACGCCGATCTGCTGAAGAACGACGGCCCGCCGGGAGCGAGCTCGAACGGCTTCAACGAGAACCTCACGCTGATGTCGTCCGGCAAGTGCGCGATGTGGATCGATGCGACGGTCGCGGCAGGCATGCTCTACAACAAGTCGCAATCGCAGGTGTCGGACAAGATCGGCTTCGCGGCCGCGCCCGTCGCCGTCACGCCGAAGGGCTCGCACTGGCTGTGGTCGTGGTCGCTCGCGATCCCGAAGACGTCGAAGCAGCAGGAAGCCGCGAAGAAGTTCGCCGCGTGGGCGACGTCGAAGGAATACATCGAGATGGTCGGCAAGGACGAAGGCTGGGCATCGGTGCCGCCGGGCACGCGCAAGTCGACCTACGCGCGCCCCGAGTACAAGCAGGCCGCGCCCTTCGGCGACTTCGTGCTGAAGGCGATCGAAACCGCCGATCCGAACGATGCGACGCTGCACAAGGTGCCGTATAGCGGCATCCAGTTCGTCGGCATTCCGGAGTTCCAGTCGTTCGGCACGGTGGTCGGCCAGTCGATCGCGGGCGTCGTCGCCGGACAGACGAGCGTCGATCAGGCGTTGAAGGCCGCGAATGCCGCGGCGGATCGCGCCGTGAAGCAAGCGGGCTATCAGAAGTAATTCCTGTGGTAACGGGCCGCGTCGCCTGATGCGGCCCGGGAAGCATCATCGAGAGGTGACACGATGAGTCAACTGAATCCCCCCATCACCGATCATCATCTGGAGGAGTCCGCCGCCGAACGCGACAAGCGCCGCGCGAAGTCGGTGCGATGGCTGATCTCGCCGTCGACCGGACTGCTCTTCCTGTGGATGGCCATTCCGCTCGCGATGACGATCTGGTTCTCGTTTTCGCGCTACAACCTGCTGAATCCCGATGTCAAAGGTTTCGCGGGCTTCGACAACTTCGAGTTTCTCGTCACCGATCCCGCGTTCGGGCCGTCCATCGGACATACGCTGACGCTGATCGTGTCGGTGCTCGTCATCACGGTCGTAGGCGGCGTGCTGCTCGCCGTGCTGTTCGATCGCAAGTTCTTCGGACAGGGCATCGCGCGTCTGCTCGTGATCGCGCCGTTCTTCGTGATGCCGACGGTCTCCGCGCTCATCTGGAAGAACATGATCCTGCATCCGGTGTACGGCCTGATCGCGAGCCTGATGCGCTCGATGGGCATGCAACCGATCGACTGGTTCGCCGACTATCCGCTTTTCGCGGTCATCGTGATCGTCGCGTGGCAGTGGCTGCCGTTCGCCTTCCTGATTCTCTTCACGGCGATCCAGTCGCTCGATCAGGAGCAGAAGGAAGCGGCGCGCATCGACGGCGCGGGTCCGTTCGCGATGTTCTTCTTCATCACGCTGCCGCATTTGAAGCGCGCGGTGGCCGTGGTCGTGATGATGGAAACCATCTTCCTGCTGTCGATTTTCGCGGAAATCTATACGACGACGGGCGGCGGTCCCGGCACCGCGACGACGAATCTGTCGTACCTGATCTACGCGCTCGGCCTGCAGCAGTTCGACGTCGGCCTTGCATCGGCGGGCGGCATTCTCGCGGTGATTCTCGCCAATATCGTCGCGTTCTTCCTCGTGAGAATGCTCGCGAAGAACCTCAAAGGGGAGTACGAGTCATGAGCACGCAATCGGTCAATGTTCCGCCGCGGACTTCCGCGCTCGGCCATGCGAAGAACATCGTGCCTGGCATCGTCGCGTGGATCGTGTCGATCCTGCTGTTCTTCCCGATCTTCTGGATGACGATCACCGCGTTCAAGACCGAGCAGCAGGCGTACTCGTCGTCGCTGTTCTTCACGCCGACGCTGGAGAGCTTCCGCGAAGTGTTCGCGCGCAGCAATTACTTCGGTTTCGCGTGGAATTCGGTGCTGATTTCGGTCGGCGTCACGGTGCTCTGCCTGATCCTCGCCGTGCCGTGCGCCTACGCGATGGCCTTCTTTCCGACCAAGAAGACGCAGTCGGTGCTGCTGTGGATGCTGTCGACGAAGATGATGCCGTCGGTCGGCGTGCTCGTGCCGATCTATCTGCTGTGGAAGAACACGGGCCTGCTCGATACCGTGTCCGGCCTCGTGATCGTGTACACGCTCATCAATCTGCCGATCGCCGTATGGATGGCCTATACGTACTTCAACGAAGTGCCGAAGGACATTCTGGAAGCGGGCCGCATCGACGGCGCGACGACGTGGCAGGAAATCGTCTATCTGCTGATGCCGATGGCGTTGCCCGGTCTCGCATCGACGGGGCTCTTGCTCATCATCCTGTCGTGGAACGAGGCGTTCTGGAGCATCAACCTGTCGAGCTCGAACGCGGCGCCGCTGACGGTGTTCATCGCGTCGTATTCGAGTCCGGAAGGCTTGTTCTGGGCCAAGCTCTCGGCGGCTTCGTTGCTCGCGGTCGCGCCGATTCTGATCGTCGGCTGGGTCTCGCAGAAGCAACTGGTGCGCGGCCTTACGTTTGGCGCGGTGAAGTGAGGGCGCACTCGTGAATCTCACTCCATCCCGAGACGCCAATCTCGAAGATCGCCTGCTGATCTGCGATTGCGACGGCGTGCTGATCGACAGCGAAACGGTGGCGGCGCGCGTGCTCGTCGCCGAGTTGCAGGCGCTGTGGCCGGGCGTCGATGTCGAGCCGGTCGTGATGCCGCTGCTCGGCCTGCGCATCGAGGCCGTGCTCGCCAGCGCCGCCGATACGGTGAACCGGACGCTGACGCACGATCAGGTCGTCGCCATCCGGCGGGCCGTCGAAGCCGCGGCGATGCAGGCGCCGACCGTGCCGGGCATCGCCGAGGCGCTCGCGGCCGTGCCCTTCACGAAGGCGTGCGCGAGCAACAGCTTCTCGACGTATGTCGATGCCGTGCTGCAGCGCACGGGTCTGCTGCGCTTTTTCGGCGAGCGGCGTTTCTGCGCGGACATGGTCGCGAATCCGAAGCCCGCGCCGGACGTGTATCTCGCGGCGGCGCGCGCGATGCGCATCGATCCGCTGCGCTGCCTCGTCGTCGAAGACAGCGTGACCGGCGTGACGGCGGCGCGCGCGGCGGGCATGCCGGTGCTCGGCTTCATCGGCGGCGGACACGCGACCGAAGGGCAGATCGGCGCGCTCGAAAAAGCGGGCGCGCAGGCGGTATTCGACGACATGACGCGACTGCCTGCGCTCGTCGAGCAATGGCTGCAGAACGCGACGTTCGAACTCAGATAGCGATGGCGTTTCATCGCATCGCTAATGAAGACTGGAGACACACACCATGGCTAGCCTGACACTGCGCAACATCAGCAAGCGTTATGAAGAAACCGAGGTGATGCGCAACATCAACCTCGATATCAACGACGGCGAGTTCGTCGTGTTCGTGGGCCCGTCGGGCTGCGGCAAGTCGACGTTGATGCGGATGATCGCCGGCCTCGAAGACATCAGCGGCGGCGACCTGATGATCGACAATGCGCGCGTGAATGAGCTCGCGCCCGCGAAGCGCGGCATCGCGATGGTGTTCCAGTCGTACGCGCTTTATCCGCACATGACGCTGTACGACAACATGGCGTTCGGCCTCAAGCTCGCGGGCGAGAAGAAGCCCGCGATCGACGCCGCCGTGAAGAACGCCGCGAAGATTCTGCACATCGATCATCTGCTCGATCGGAAGCCCAAGCAGCTTTCGGGCGGCCAGCGTCAGCGCGTCGCGATCGGGCGCGCGATCACGCGCAAGCCGAAGGTGTTCCTCTTCGACGAGCCGCTCTCGAACCTCGACGCCGCGCTGCGCGTGAAGATGCGCCTGGAATTCGCGCGCCTGCACGACGATCTCAAGACGACGATGATCTACGTGACGCACGATCAGGTCGAAGCGATGACGCTCGCGGACAAGATCGTGGTGCTGTCGGCGGGGAACATCGAGCAGGTCGGCACGCCGAACACGCTTTATCACGCGCCGGCGAACCGGTTCGTGGCGGGCTTCATCGGCTCGCCGAAGATGAACTTTTTGTCGGGCAGCGTCGCCGCGGTGCAAAACGACGGCGTCCTCGTGAAGTACGCGACGGGCGAGACGCAACTCGTCGGCGTGCTGCCGGGCAATGCGAAGCCGGGCGATGCGGTGACGGTCGGCGTTCGTCCGGAGCATCTGCAGCCGAATTCGCCGGAAGCGGGCGATTACGGTCTCTCCGCGACGGCGATGACCGTCGAGACGCTCGGCGATGCGGCGTATCTGTACGCGGAAACCGAAGTCGCGCCGGATGGATTGATCTCGCGCATTCCGCCGCTGGAGAAGCACGCGCGTGGCGAGAAGCTGAAGCTCGGCGCGTCGCCTGAGCATTGTCATCTGTTCAACGCGGAAGGGCAGGCGTTTACGCGCAAGGTGGTCGATTCGTGGCTGCGGGAGCACGCGACGGCCGCTTGAGCGTTCCTCGGGTGTTGCGGGCGCGGTTCGTCGGGACCGCGCTTTTTCGTTTTATGCCGCGTTATTCGACCTGACACCTTCCCAAAGGGCTTCGGTGCAAAGCGCAATGTGCTCCGGACTGCGCGGATAGACTTGCTCGCGGGCCTTTACGACTTCGTTGAGCATTCCCAGCAACCGGCCTTCGAGCTCGACGCGGCTTGCGCCCCAAGTCATATCGATATCGGAGATGGCAACGCCTACGGATCGGTGCAGCTTGATCAGGGCATCGACGATATGGAGATTCGGGTCGTAGCGGATAGCGTGTTAATGAATGAACGCGCGCCGGAACATGGTGCTCGGATTGGCTAGATAAGCCGCTCCGAGAAGAAAGCGGCCGTTGATGGTCGCATCGTCGAGCGGAAAGTCGGTTATGGATTCTTCGTCGCCAAAGAGCCTGATCTGAGAGCCGACCACGGTCACATCCGGATTCGCATCGAGAAAATCTGCCTGTTTTCGGAGACGCCCCGGTTCGGCCAGATCGTCGTGATCGATACGCGCGATGTATTCGCCCCGGCACAGATCGAAACCGCGATTGGCGTTGGCAGGGCGGCCCTGATTGGCTCGAGCGAGAAGATGCGGATGCGCTCGTCGTTCAGGCTTCGAACGAGTGAGAGCGTGTCGTCGGTGCTGGCGTCGTCGAGAACGAGGATTTCGAAGTCGGCGTCCTGGTTGAGCAACGATTTCAACGTTTCGACGATATGCGATTAGGTGTTATAGGTTGGAACGACGATTGATATTTTTGGCATTACTAATAGTGAAGGAATAAAGTCGGCGCGTAGCTTACGTCCCAATGTCGCTCAAAAGGAACCAGCGCATCGATTAATCATTTGAGTTGCCTGCAAATCGATGATCCGCGTCAAAACCTTGTTTCTCTCGGCTTCCTCCTAATCAAATCACGACAGCGAGCCGCTAGCATGTCGTGCACATTTATGCACCTGACGCGACAAGGAGAAGCAGTGCGTTTCGACGGCTATTTCATCAATCTGGATCGGAGTCAGGATCGGCGCAAGTCGATGGAGACTCGACTGGCGAGCATCGGCTATCAGGATCGAATCGTGCGTTTCCCCGCGGTTGACGGCATCGCCCAAGGACCGTTCGACAACGCGGGCAAGAACTGCGTCTGGGCATGTCGGCAATCGCACGAACGGGTAATCCTCAACTCCTCCGCCGACACCGCCACCGTCGTGCTGGAAGACGACGTGGAACTGAGCCCGCTCTTTCCGACGCTCATCAACGATCAAATACTCGCGGCGCACATCGGCAACAATCCCGACCTCGACCTGATGTTCCTCGATTGCGCACCCGTATTCGACCGCGTGTCCCTTCTGCTGCTGGAGGCGGAGAAGCGCATGAACGGCCGCGCGAATCCGCAATTGCTCGGCGATGGCCGTCACCATTTCGACAATGTCAGTTTGTTCGACGCGAGGGCAACCTACGCGTTTTGTGCGGCGGCGTACGTTGTCACGCCGAAGGGAAAGCAGAAACTTCGTACGCTGTATTCAGCGTCGGAAGACCAGGCCGTGCCGGTCGACATGCTTTTCAGGCACTGGCTGCACTTCGACGGGCTTTCCGGCCAGCTGGTCGTTCCGTTCCTCGCAACGCCGGAATACATGAGCGCATCGACGATTTCGTACGATGCACTCGACGCGCCCGTCATCGATCAGACAGTCGGCCTGGCGATCGGCGCCATCCGCAGGCTGCTCTTCGCCGGCGATGCCAATCTCGACACGAACAGGATCGATGCGCTCATCGAAGCCGGCCCGCGTTCGCCCGAATACAAGCTAGGGCTGGAACTTGCCGCAGCGATGATGAGGGCGTCGTAAAACCGTACCCGTATCGGGCGATGCGCGATAATCTCGGCTTTCGACCGGCCACATCCGATGACCGGCGCCGAACCCCCATACCGCCATGCCCGTCCTGAACGAAATCTTCGTCTATCCGATCAAGTCCTGCGCGGGCATTTCACTGCGCCGCGCGACGCTCTTCGAGACCGGCCTCGAATACGACCGCCACTGGATGGTGATCGACACCGCCGGCGCCATGTTCACGCAACGCTCGCATCCGCGCATGGCGCTGGTCCGCACCGCGTTCGATGCCGATGATCTCGTCATCGACGCGCCCGGCATGCCGACCCTGCGCACGCCCTTGCGC
The DNA here is from genome assembly GCF_023631045.1 of Caballeronia sp. AZ7_KS35. Taxonomy (NCBI): domain Bacteria; kingdom Pseudomonadati; phylum Pseudomonadota; class Betaproteobacteria; order Burkholderiales; family Burkholderiaceae; genus Caballeronia; species Caballeronia sp. AZ7_KS35. The sequence goes on from NZ_JALQDV010000001.1 coordinate 788,968, forward strand.
GCCGAAGCGCTCGCCGATGCGAAGCCGATTCGCGCGACCGTCTGGCGCGACACCGTCGATGCGCTCGACGCGGGCGAACAAGCCGCGCACTGGTTCAGCACGTTCCTCGGCGTATCCGCGCGGCTCACGCGATTCGCACCGGCATCCCGCCGCGATGTCAGCGATAAATGGACCGCGCCGCAATCCACGCACACGCGTTTCGCGGATCAGTTTCCGTTGCTGGTCGTCGGTCAGGCATCGCTCGACGATCTCAACGCGCGGCTGTCGGCCAAAGGCGCGCCGGGCATCGCGGCGAATCGCTTCCGCCCGAACCTCGTGATCGGCGGACTCGATGCTTACGAAGAGGACTACGTCGGCGAAATGCGGATCGGCGATGCGCAATTGCGGCTCGTGAAGCTCTGCACGCGCTGTCCGATCCCGTCGATCGATCAGGCGACGGGCGCGCCGAACCCGGCATGGCCGCACGAACCGCTCGACACGATGAGCGCGTACCGTGGTAGCGACCAGTTCGACGGCGCGCTCACCTTCGGCAAGAACGCGATCGTTCTGGAAGGCGAGGGCGTTGCGCTGGAGATCGGACAGGAAGTGGAAGCGGAAATCGACTTCTGAGCCGTCAGGCTTCGAGTGCGGCCTTCGCGCACAGTTCGTCGGTGACGAGCCCCGACAGCCACTTTCCCTTCAACGCCGCGACCAGTGCTTCGCGCTTGCGCTCGCCGCCCGCGAAGCCGATGGTCGGACGTTTGGGCGGCGAGTCGAGCGCGAGGCTCGTCGCGCGCGCGCCGGTCTTCGATTGCACGCGGCGGCCGTCTGCATCGATCGGCAGGCCGAGCCATTCGGCGACCGCGCCTGCCGACATCATTTCATCGACTTCCGCGCGCGTGATGAAGCCGTCCTCGTGCAGCGGGCAATTCACGCCCACGTTGCCGATGCCGACGAACGCCACGTCCGCCTTCTGCGCGAGTTCGCCGACGATGCGATACAGCCGGTGATTGACCCACTGCGCGCGCTCGGCGACGTTATCTGCCATGAGCGGCGCGGGCAGCATGAAGTGCTTCCCGCCGGTCTTTTCCGATAGCTGCTGCGCGACGTCGTAACGATTCGACGAGCCGTCCTGCGCGATTGCGCCGACCATCGACACGAAACGATGCTGCGGCCGGTCGATCTGTCCGATCTGCGCGACGCAGGCTTTCAGCGTGCGCCCGCTGCCGATCGACACGACGAGCGGCTTTTCTTCGAGCAGATAGCGCTCCATGACCTGCGCGCCGGCGACGGCGAGCTTGCGGTCGACCTGTTCGGGCGCATCGCCGTCGATGGGCACGACTTCGCACATCGCGAGGCCGTAGCGGTCGCTCAGCGCTTTGGCGAGCGAAAGACAATCGGCGATGCGGTGATCGACGCGCACGCGGATCAGGTTTTTTTCGACCGCGAAGGCGACGAGGCGCTGCGCCACCGGACGCGAGATCTGGAGCTTTTCGGCGATCTCGTTTTGGGTGTTGCCGGCGACGTAGTAGAGCCACGCTGCGCGCGTTGCGAGATCGAGTTTTTCAGTGGATTTGGGCACTGGGGGTTTGGTTTTCGGTTCTTGGTTTTTGATTTTCGCTTTCTGGCGAGGGTGTTTGTCGTGGAATCCTGATTACGTGTCGGTCTATTAGCACTGCCCCTGTGCGGGGCGGCACTCACTTTCTTTGCTGCTGCAAAGAAAGTAAGCAAAGAAAGCAGCTTCCGATACGCCCGCGGTCACACGCAATTTGGGTAGTCCTCTCGTCCATCGTGGGCTGCCTAACGAGTGCCCTCAAACACCTAATCGGGCTTGGATCGCGCACGGTCTGCCACATCGCACCACACGCCAAACTGGTTCAGCACCAAATAGCTCCGGCCCGCTTCGCGGCCGACCGGTCAATCGGGTCCGCGCGTGCTTCTCTACTAACGTCTCCGTCCCGCTGCAATCGCGGCCCTTTGGTTTCCCTTGCATACCCAACGGCAGCGCGTAGCGCTGTGCCGAAGCTCTTTCGTGCTGAACCAGCGGCCATCTAAAACCAGCTCGTCAGACCGTGCGCGATCCAAGCCCGATTGGTCCTTTGAGGGCGACACTTAGGCGAGTGCCACCGAGGACGAGAGAACTACCCAAATTGCGTGTGACCGCGGGCGTGTCGAGCTGCTTTCTTTGGTTACTTTCTTTGCAGCAGCAAAGAAAGTGACTGCCGCCCCGCACAGGGGCAACGCTAATAGACCGACACGACAACGGGATCCGGCGAAGAGAAAAAAAGCGCCAAACCCCGCACCGCCCACACGCTTCATAGAAGCTCAATACCAATACAAAATCAAGCCAACCGCGGCCGCGCCGAATCGAACAACGGCCTCACATGCTGATACAGCTCCCGAAACCCCTTCAACCGCTGCCGCAGCAACGCATGCCGTTCGGAATTCGGCGTGAATTCCTGCTTGATCTCGGGCTTCGCGAGCACCGTCGCCGGATCGCCGCCCGCCGCAAGCCACCCGAGCCGTGCCGCGCCGAGCGCCGCGCCGGTCTCGCCGCCGCCGTGCGTGCGCGTCGGGGTATCGAAGGCATCGGCGAACATCTGCGCCCAATACGCGCTACGTGCACCGCCCCCGAGCATCGATAGCGCGCGCGCCTGCGTGCCCGCGGATTGAAGCGCATCGAGGCCATCGGTCAAGGAGAGCGTCACGCCTTCGAGCACCGAATAGCCGAGCAACGCGCGATCGGTCGCGTGCGTCATGCCGAAGAACACGCCCTGCGCATACGGATCGTTGTGCGGCGTGCGCTCACCACTCAGATACGGCAAAAACAACGGCGCAGACGACAAAACATCGACAGGCAAAGATTCGATTTCCGCGAGCAGCGTCGGCTCATCCGTCGATGTCAGCTTGCACACCCAGCGCAAACAGCTTGCCGCCGACAGCACCACGCTCATCTGATGCCACCGATCCGGAATCGCGTGACAGAACGCGTGGACGGCCGAAGCCGGGTTCGGCCGAAAGCGATCGCCGATGACGCACAGCACACCCGATGTGCCCAGCGACAGAAAACCATCGCCCGGATCGGTCGCGCCGATGCCCACCGCGCTCGCGGCATTGTCGCCGCCGCCCGCCGCGACGATCACGCCTTCGCGCAAGCCGAATTCGCGCGCGAGCTCGGGCCGCAAGGTGCCCGAGGGCGCGCTGCCTTCCGCAAGCGACGGCATCTGCCGGCGCGACATGCTGCACGCGGCAAGCAACTCGTCGGACCAGTCGCGGCGCGCGACATCGAGCCAGAGCGTGCCCGCGGCATCGGATGGATCGGACACTTTCGTGCCCGTCAGATGCATCCGCAGATAATCCTTCGGCAACAGCACGCACGCGGTCTGACGGAAGATATCGGGTTCGTTGTGCGCGACCCAGAGCAACTTCGGCGCGGTGAAGCCAGGCATCGCCAGATTGCCGGCAATCTCGTGCAGGTTCGGCGCGCGCTCGTAGAGCTCGGCGCATTCCTTGTCGCTGCGCATGTCGTTCCACAGGATCGCGGGACGCAGCACCTTGTCCTGCGAATCGAGCAGCACGGCGCCGTGCATCTGACCGGACAGACCGATGCCGCGCACCTGCGCGAACTCATCGGGGAATTTCTCGCGCAGCTTGAAGAGCGCGGCGCGCGTGCCTTCCCACCAGTCGAGCGGATTCTGCTCCGACCAGCGCGGCTTCGGACGCGAAACGGTGAACGGCGTGCCGGCCGTGCCGACGACGCTGCCGTCGCTCGCGAGCAGCAGCACTTTCACTTCGGAGGTGCCGAGGTCGATGCCTAAGTACATGAACGGACCCTTTGTCGTTGCCGGAATCGAACTTGGTCAGAAACCAGGCGGGACGCCATATCGGCGGGAGGCGCTAATTTAACGCCACGCGCGACGCCGCGCCATGAGCACATTACCCGAGCGGCGCGGCTTGCAGTTTCGCGATGCCATTAACGCGGCGATAACAGCGGGCTTATGGCCGCTTATGGCCGCTTGCCGCCTACGGCCGATTGGCGAGCCATGCATCGACTTTCGCAATCGCGCTGCGCATCACGCGTTCGAGGCCTTCGGTCTGCGCCATGCTGCCCCACAGGAGCTTGTCGCTCGTGAAGGCCTTGACCGGATCGGGCGACGTGAAGAAGCCGTGCGCCACCGCCGGATCCATCACGCCATCCTGATAGGCATACGGCAGCTTGCCCTCGTGCCAGCGTTCGAGAAAGCGGAAGAAGAGCGCAGGCAGGATCGCGGTCGAATCGGGATCGACCTTGCGCGCGAAGCATTCCGAGAGCGTCGGCGCGATGAAGCCCGGCAGCTTCGAGAAGCCATCCGCCGCGACGCGCTGGTTCGTGTCCTTGATGTACGGATTGCTGAAGCGGTCGAGCACGACGTCGCGATATTTCTCGAGATCGATCGGGCTCGGCGTGAGGCAGGGAATCACGTCGTCGGTGACGTAGGCGTCGGCGAGCGCGCGGATTTCCATGTCCTGCGTGCCTTCATGAATGTATTGCAGCCCGACGAGCGTGCCCGCCCACGCAATGCAGCTATGGCTCGCATTGAGGATGCGGATTTTCGCCTCCTCATACGGATGCACCGATTCGACCATCTCCGCGCCGACCTGCTCCCACGCGGGCCGCCCGGCGATGAAGCTGTCTTCGATCACCCACTGGATGAACTTTTCGCCCATCACGGGCGCTTTGTCGTCGAAGCCGGTCGCGGCCTTCACGCGTTCGGCGACGTCGGGCGTCGGGCGCGGCGTGATGCGATCGACCATCGCGTTCGGACACGACGTGTTCGCGATCATCCACTCGCGCAGCGCGGTCTCGCCGCGCCGTTCGAGAAATTCGAGCATGCCCGCCTTGAAGCGGTCGCCGTTGCTGCGCAGGTTGTCGCAGTTCTGCAGCGATACCTGGCCCGCGCCATTCTTCATGCGCGCATCGAGGATCGCGGCGAGCGCGCCGTAGATCGTGGTTTTTGCGCCCTTGAGGTCGGCGGCGAGATCGGGGTTCGCGGTGTCGAGCTTGTCGTGCTCGTCGAGGTAATAGCCACCTTCGGTGACGGTGAACGACACGATCTTCGTCTTCGGGTCCGCGCCCACGGCGACGAGTTCGGCGAGATCCGCGGACCACGGCACGACCTTTTTGATCGCCCGGATCGTCTCGTATTCGCGCTCGCCCTTCGGCGTGACCGTTTCGAGCGTGTATTCGCCGTTCTGCGCGGCGAGGGCATCGAGCACGGCGTTCATGTCGCCGCGAATATTGCCGACCGCGAGCGACCAGCTTTTGTCGCCCGATTCGTTCAGTCGATGCAGATACCACGCCTGATGCGCGCGATGAAAAGACCCGGCGCCGATGTGCAGGATCACGTTGGCTTCGTTCGTCATGTCGTCTCTTCCTCTGAATGGCGGCGCGCCCGTTCTTCGCGGGCGGCTGGTCGCTTTGGCGCCACGACGGCGGCGGTCAAGGCGGTTTGAGTGAACATTTGCTCGTTCGATGATCGAATGATCGTATTCGGTTCGGCGAAAGTCAAGGCGCGAGGTGGGGTGGGGTTTGCCGCAATGCGGCGCAATTCGCGCGCCTTTGAGCGTTGGGAAGGCGAGTGGTGGAGCGCTCGCGAGCGGCGTTGCAGTGCAACAAGCGATGCGGCAGCGGGAGATCGGGAATAACCCCTAGCGGTGATGCTTTCGGCACTAAGCGAGCCGGATGCCTTCGGATCGGGGGCGGTGTTCGAGCCGATTTCCCAGCGCGTGGGACTGCGCCTTCATGAAATCCTGTCTTCGCGTCGGTCTATTTGCACTGCCCCTGTGCGGGGCGGCACCTACTTTCTTTGCTGCTGCAAAGAAAGTAGGCAAAGAAAGCAGCTTTTCAGGCCCGCGGTCACACGCAATTTGGGTAGTACTCTCGTCCCAGGCGGCACTCGCCTAAACAGTGCCCTCATCACAATAGCGGGGCTTGGATCGCGCACGGTCCGCCGCCCAATAACTTCGAGGGCGCTGGTTCAGCACGAAACAGCATCGGCACAGCGCTACGCGCTGCCGCCGGGTCTGCAAGGGAAACCATCGGTTTGCGCGCGCAGTGCGCTAAAGATGTTAGGCGCGAAGCGCCTGCCTCCCCGATTGACCGGTCGGCCGCGAAGCGGGCCGGAGCTATTTGGTGCTGAACCCGTTTGGCGTGTGGTGCGATGAGACGGACCGTGCGCGATCCAAGTCCGATTAGGTGTTTGAGGGCACTCTTTAGGCAGCCCACGACGGACGAGAGGACTACCCAAATTGCGTGTGACCGCGGGCGTATCGGAAGCTGCTTTCTTTGCTTACTTTCTTTGCAGCAGCAAAGAAAGTGAGTGCCGCCCCGCACAGGGGCAGTGCTAATAGACCGACACGAAAACGGGATCCAACGACAACCAAGACCCCGAAAAAAACACGTCACCGCGCATGCAAACTCGGATGCGCATCAAACACCGGTCCTTGCACGAAATGCACATCGAACTGCTGAAGCGCATTGAACTGCGCCTCATCGCAGACATTCGAAAAGATGAGCGGAATCCTCAACCGATGTGCATACGCCACGAGATGCTTCACCACCGAATCCCGTAAAGCCTGCGCCGCATCCATCTTGATGAAATCGAGCCGCGCCATATCCGACACTGCCATGATCTGCCCGGCATTCGGCAGATTCCCCGCGACCTTGAATCCGTAATGCTGATAGCTCTTCGTGAGATACCCAAGAAACGTCTTGTGCGCGACCGCCGCCGCAGGCAATTCGATCACCACCCGCGACGGGTTCATCCCGAACTCCATCAGCACGGAAGAGAAGTGCAGTCCGTGGTCATACTTCACGCTCTTCAATAGCCGCTCATGCACGCGCAGAAACAAAAGCCCCGGCCGATGCGGCCCGAAGAAATTGAACGCATGCAGCGCGCGCGACAGCCGGTCCAGCACGACCAGCTCGCGATCGTCTTCCAGTTGTCCGAACGGATCGCGCGGCGCATCGCCCTGAATGAGCGTCAACGCCTGCACGCCGAGTTCGTCGCCGAAACGCTCCGCGCTCTCCGGCGATGCGCTCAAAGTCTGCGGAAAGCTGTGCGTGCCGACATCGAAGATAGGCTCGTAGGCGCTCGAAATGCACAGATCGCGGTAGTGCGCGATCGCCTGACCGGCGTGCGCGTTCTCGCCAAGCACGACATGCGCGCCGAGAAACGGATGTTCCGCGGCGCGGGCGACGAGTTCAGGCAAGGACGGGGCGATCATGGATGGAGCGTCGAGTTCGTGAGGCGTGCCGTACCGGGCAATTTTCATTCGAATGGTCGATGGTATCAGCGCGCAACGCCGCGTCCAGCACCAAATTCACATATTGATATGCGCGGCGTGGCCCGTCGATTAAGGGTATACGATGAATTTCACTAATCGTAATTGGTTTTACCATCCGTAAATTGCAGCGACGACATGCCGCGCACGGCGCCGTCGCCTGAACCGTCGCACTTTTCGTCGAGGATTCCGACCATGCCAACGTTCGAGACGCACACGGACGCGAACCAGCACTATCAATCGGGTTTCGCCAACGACTTCGCCACGGAGGCGCTGCCGGGCGCGTTGCCGATCGGCCGCAACTCGCCGCAACGCGCCGCTTACGGCCTGTACGCCGAGCAGCTTTCGGGCACCGCGTTCACCGCGCCGCGCGCGCACAATCGCCGTTCGTGGCTCTATCGGATACGTCCGGCGGCCGTGCACAAGCCGTTCACGCGCATTCCCGCCGACATGCTGCGCGCCAAACTCGTGGCCAATTTCGCCGATGTTCCGCCGACGCCGCCGAACCAGTTGCGCTGGGATCCGCTGCCGATGCCCGCCGCGCCGACCGATTTCATCGACGGCTGGGTGACGATGGCCGGCAACGGCGCCGCGGAATCGATGTCCGGTTGCGCGATCCATCTCTACGCCGCGAACCGCTCGATGCAGGACCGCTTCTTCTACAACGCCGACGGCGAATTGCTGATCGTGCCGCAGCAGGGACGTCTCGCGATCTTCACGGAACTCGGCAAGCTCGATATCGAGCCGCACGAAATCGCGGTGATTCCGCGCGGCGTGCGCTTTTCGGTGACGCTGCCCGATGGCGAAGCGCGCGGCTACATCTGCGAAAACTTCGGCGCGCTGCTGCAATTGCCCGATCTCGGTCCGATCGGCTCGAACGGGCTGGCGAATCCGCGCGACTTCCTCACGCCGAACGCCGCGTATGAAGACCGCGAAGGCAGGTTCGAACTCGTCACGAAGATGAACGGCGTGCTTTGGCGCGCGGACATCGGTCATTCGCCGCTCGATGTCGTCGCGTGGCACGGCAATTACGCGCCGTACAAGTACGATCTGCGCCACTTCAACACCATCGGCTCGATCAGCTACGACCATCCGGATCCGTCGATCTTTCTCGTGCTTCAATCGCCGAGCGACACGCCGGGCGTCGATTCCATCGACTTCGTGATCTTCCCGCCGCGCTGGCTCGCCGCGGAAGATACGTTCCGGCCGCCGTGGTTTCATCGCAATGTCGCGAGCGAGTTCATGGGACTCGTGCACGGCGTCTACGACGCGAAGGCCGAAGGCTTCGTGCCCGGCGGCGCGAGCCTGCACAACTGCATGTCGGGGCACGGGCCGGATGCGGAAACGTTCGAGAAGGCATCGAAGAGCGATACGTCGAAGCCCGCGAAAGTCGACGCCACGATGGCCTTCATGTTCGAGACGCGCACGCTCATCAAGCCGACTCAGTTCGCGCTCGAAACCGCGCAGTTGCAGGCGAATTATTACGAGTGCTGGCAAGGTCTCACGAAACACTTCAACCCGGAGCAACGATGAACGACGCGCTGAAGGCCACACTCGCGCCCACTTTGAAGAGCTGGATCGAATCCGCGAACGATCCCGCGAGCGACTTCCCGATTCAGAACCTGCCGTTCGGCATATTCAGCGACGCGGTGAACGCGCAGCCGCGCGCGGGCGTCGCGATAGGCGACTGGATCGCCGATCTCGCCGTGCTCGAAGACGCGCGTCTGATCGATGCGCGCGGCACGTTCCACGCATCGCGCCTGAACGACTTCATCGCGCTCGGACGCGAGACGTGGCGCGGCGTTCGTATCGCGCTGTCCGCGTTGCTCGCGCACGGCAATGCGACGTTGCGCGACGACGAAGCCTTGCGCCGCCGCGCGCTCGTGCCGCGCTCCGATGCGACGATGCATCTGCCGGTCGAGATTCCTGGCTACACGGATTTTTATTCGTCGAAGGAGCACGCGACGAACGTCGGCTCGATGTTCCGCGATCCGAAGAACGCGCTTCTGCCGAACTGGTCGGAATTGCCGGTCGGCTATAACGGGCGCGCGTCGTCGGTGGTCGTGAGCGGCACGCCCGTGCGCCGCCCGAACGGTCAGATCAAGCTGCCGAACGAAGAGCGCCCGATCTTCAGCGCGTGCCGCAAGCTCGATATCGAACTGGAGACGGGCTTCATCATCGGGCGCGGCAATGCGCTCGGCGAGCCGATCGCGTGTGAGGACGCGGAGGCGCATATCTTCGGCATGGTGCTGCTCAACGACTGGAGCGCGCGCGATATCCAGCAATGGGAGTACGTGCCGCTCGGCCCGTTCAACTCGAAGGGCTTCGCGACGACGATCTCGCCGTGGATCGTCACGCTCGATGCGCTCGAACCGTTTCGCACCGCGACGCCCGCGCAGGATCCGCAGCCGCTCGCGTATCTGCGTCACGAAGGCGATCACGCGTTCGATATCGAACTGGAAGTCACGCTGCGTCCGGAAGGCGCGCACACGCCGACGACCATTTCACGCACCAACTTCAAGCTGATGTACTGGTCGATGGCGCAGCAGCTCGCGCATCACACGGTTGGCGGATGCAATACGCGCGTCGGCGATCTGATGGGATCGGGCACGATAAGCGGGCCGACGCCGGATTCGTGCGGCAGCCTGCTCGAAAGCACCTGGAACGGCCAGCGGCCCGTTAAGCTGGAAGAGGGCGGCGAGCGCGCGTTTCTACAGGACGGCGATGAAATCACCCTGCGCGGATGGTGCCAGGGCGAGGGATATCGCGTGGGCTTCGGCGAATGCGCGGGGCGGATTTTGCCGGCGCGCGGGTGAAACACCGCGGCCGGTCGTTGCGGGTCAGGCTTTCCTGACGAACTCGGTCTTGAGGCTCATCGCGCCGAAGCCCTCGATTTTGCAGTCGATGTCGTGATCGGCGTCGACGAGCCGGATGTTCTTGACCTTGGTGCCCATCTTGACGACGCCACCGCCGCCCTTGAGCTTCAGATCCTTGATGACGGTGACGGTGTCGCCATCGTGAAGAACGTTGCCCGCGGAATCGCGATAGACCTTCGCGGCGGGCTCCGATGCGGTATCTGTCTGCGCGGACCATTCGTGCGCGCATTCGGGACAGATGTACATGCCCGCATCTTCATAGGTGAATGCCGACTGGCATTGCGGACAGGGAGGTAAAGCGCTCATACGTTTCCTTGATGCCTCGTAGCGGAATTGAAGGCCGGAAAAGTATACCGCCGACCTCGCGCCGAACGACACGCTCGAACTCCTAACCGCGCCGCTCCCACCACGCCGCAGCGAGAAACGCGCACGCGGCCGCCGTCAGCACGCCGATGAGCGCATCGGCGCCGACGCGCTGCATCAGCGTGCCCGCGACGATCGGTCCGCCGAAACTCGCGACGCTCCACGAAGCCCCGACAATCGCCGTCGCCGAGACCAGCGACGGTCCGCGAAAGCGTTCGCCGCACGCGACGAGCGACAGTGTGTACACGCTGCCCGCCGCCGCGCCGGTCACGAAGAGCAGCGGCCAGCAGATCCACGGATACGCGATCGCCCAAGGCAAAAGCGGCAGCAGCAGCGCGACGACCACGCCCGCGCCCGCATGCACCTTCGCGCGCCCGATGCGGTCGGCGAGCCAGCCGATCGGGAACTGCATCGTCGTATCGCCGAGCAGGATCGCCGATGCGAACAGCACGCCGATATCCTCGCCGACGCCGTGCGACATCGCGAAAAGCGGCATCAGCGAGAGCGCGAGCGTGTCGAAGAGCGCGAAAAAGCCCGTGCCGATCACGAGCGCGGGCATGCGCGGCAACACGCTGCGCCAGTCGCCGTGCTCGCCTTCTTCCGATGCCAGCGCGTGCGGCGCGCCGCGTATCGATGCGAGCGCGGGCAACGCCAGCAGAAAGATCGCCCCGCAGATGGCAAAGCGCATCGACGGCAAGCCGCCGATCACGCTGACGAGCACCGGGCCCGTCATCTGGAAGAGCGTGAAGTTGGTCGCGTAGATCGCGACGACGCGGCCGCGCGTGGAGTCGTCGGCGAGTTGCGTGACCCATGCTTCGCCGATCGTGAAAAGCAGCATCAGCGCCGCGCCGCACAGAAAACGCAGCACGGCCCACAGCCACAGGTTCACGGTGAACTGCATCGCGATAGTCGAGAACGCCGCGACGATCACCGTGCCGACGATCGTCTCGCGCGCCCCGAAATGCCCCGCGAAGCGGCTCGCCACCGGCGCGACCATGAGCCCGCCGAGCGCCTGCGTCGCCGTCATCCAGCCGACGATGTCCGTGCCATAACCCGATTGCGTCAGCGCGAGCGACGTCAGCGGCAGCGTCGCGCCGAGCCCGAGGCCGACAACCGCGACGCTCAGAATCAGCGCGAGAAAATCGCGCGAGAGAATGCCTTTCATGCAACGTACCGCCCGAAGGAACTCAGGCGGGTTGTCCGATCGAAAGGCGGCGCGCGCGCTTGTCGAGCGTCGCCGAGAGCAGCGTCAGGCCGAACGCGCTCACCGCCATCAGTACGCCGACCCACGGCAGCGACGTGAGCGGTGCGCCCGCGCCGATCACGCAGCCGCCGAGCCACGCGCCCGTCGCGTTGCCGAGATTGAACGCGCCCTGGTTCAACGTCGATGCGAGATTCGGCGCATCGCTCGCGCGGTTCACGATCAGCATTTGCAGCGGCGGCACGATCGCGAAGGCGAGCACGCCCCAGAAGAAGATCGTGATCATCGCGGCGACCGGCTGATGCATCGTGCCGGCGAAGATCGTCAGAACGGCGACGATCGCGAGCAGGAAGGACAGCAGCGAACGCAGCAGCTTCCAGTCCGCGAGCTTGCCGCCGAGCGTGCTGCCGACCGTCAGGCCGAGACCGAACAGCAGCAGCACATACGTGACCGCGTGCGGCGAAAGGCCCGTCACGTCTTCGAGAATCGGCGTGATATACGTGAACACCGAGAAAAGACTGGCCGACGCGAGCACGCTGATGCCGAGCACCATCAGCACTTGCGGGTTCTTGAGCACGTCGAATTCGCGCAGGATGCTGGTTTCCGGCATCGCGATGTGCTTCGGCAGGCACACATGCAGCGCGCCCGCCGCCGCGACGCCGATCAGCGTGACGACCCAGAACGTCGAGCGCCAGCCGGCCGCTTGGCCGAGCGCGGTGCCGAGCGGCACGCCGAGCACGTTGGCGAGCGTGAGGCCGGTGAACATCAGCGCGATGGCCTGCGCGCGGCGGTTCGGCGCGACGAGATCGGCCGCGACCACGGAGCCGATGCCGAAGAACGCGCCGTGACAGAACGCGGTGACGATGCGCGCGCCCATGAGCACCCAGTAGTTCGGCGCGAGCGCGCACAGCAGATTGCCGACGATGAACACGCCGATCAGGCTCATCAGCGCCTTCTTGCGCGGCATCTTCGCGGTGACGACGGCGAGAATCGGCGCGCCGACCGTCACGCCGAGCGCATAGCCGGACACGAGCATGCCCGCCGCCGGAATCGTCACCGCGAGATCGCGCGCGACGTTGGGCAACAGGCCCATGATGACGAATTCCGTCGTGCCGATGCCGAACGCGGCAATGGCGAGAGCGAAAAGAGGCAGAGGCATGGCGGAAGAGAAGGAGATGTCACGTCTGGGCGCATCGTCGGATTGAGCGATGCAGGCGCCGAGGCGGAGTTGAAGGCTCGAATTGTACCGAAACGTCATTTTCGACGCTGGTATAAACCCTTATTCCGATCGGCCGATCCATGCTCCGGCCCGAACGGATATTCTTTCTGACGCGGCAGCGGCGCACGACTCTTGCAAACGCTGCGCCGCCATGCGTCAGATGTTTCCGGTAACACGCTCGCGGCCTCGCATTCCTTGCGCGTCGGGGGCGCCGCGCAGTGTTGGTCGCAGTGTTGGTAAAACGCAGCAACTTTTTGAACGAAAGATGTCACTGACAAAATTCTGTATTCACGCGGCAGCCGCCGGCACGCTGTTCATCGCTACGCTTGCGTTCGCCCAGAGCGACGCCGCCGGGCCCATCGCAACGCAGGCGGGAACGCTGCACTTTCTCCGCGATGAATCCGGCATGGCCGCGGTCATCGACAAAGAGGTATTCGATCGCTTCGACGCGAAGCGCGTCGTCCATTTCGATGAAACTTCCGGCACGAGCGACACCGTCACGCGCATGCTCGTGCAGACCGGTTCGGGCCCGATCCTCTACGATTTCCGCCGCCATCCGCCGCTCGTGCAGCGCGCCGGCCAGCGCATGACGGTCAAGCGCGTGTTCTGGCAAGGCGAGGAGGTGGTGATGCAGTCGAATCTCGGCTGGTACCGCTTGCAGCGCGGCAAGCTCACGAAGCTGCAATCGTCGACGAACGTCTATCACTGAGCGGGAACACGCGCTCGCCCGCGATCACGTAGAGCGCTTCGCCGCGCACGCCGCCGTTGACTTCGAAGCCGCCCGTGAACGCGCCGAACGCCGGCAGCACGCCCGCGCGAGGGCCGAAGCGGAAGCACGGTAGACGCGCGCTGTCGACGCGCGTCGCGAGCCGGTACACCGGATGCTCGTGTCCCGCGAGCGCGTAAGCGCCATCGACCGTCTGCGGATGATGGCAAAGCGCCCACGGTCCGAGCGCGTGCGGTTCCTTCACGACATCGACGCCGAACAGCGCGGGCAGCGCGCCCGCGTGCCTGTCGTGATTGCCTTCGACGAGCACGAGCGCGAGTTCGCGATGCTTCGCGCGCCACGCGGCGAGGGCGTCGAGCGTCTCGTCGGCGTGGGATTCGCGCGCGTGCAGCAAGTCGCCGAGAAAGACGATCGATTCCGGCCGGTGCGCCGCGACGAGCGCATCGAGCCGCGCGAGGCTCTCGCCGGTCGTGCCGACGGGCACCGGAATGCCGCGCGCGCGGAACACGGCGTCCTTGCCGAAGTGCGCATCGGCGATGAAAAGGCTTCGGGCGTGCGGATCGAACGCCGCGCGATCGGCGGATAGGACGAGCGCGTGGCCATTCACATCGATGGTCAAAGCTTCCATTTATGTCTTCGCCGCCTTCTCCAGATCCGCGAGCATGCGCTCGACGCGATCCGAGAGCTTCTCCGTGCTCACCTTTTCCCGCAAGCGCGCGACGATCAGCGGAAACGCGAACGGCGTGGGCTTCTTCGGCGCATGCAGCGCGAGGCGGCTCGCGCTCATGCGTTCGAGCGCCGCGCGGATGCGGCCGAGTTCGAGTTCCTGCAGCATCACTTCCTGATCGGCCTGCGCAAGCAGCAGATTGCTGCTGTCGTGCTTGCGAAAGACTTCGTAGAACAATCCGCTCGACGCCTGCAATTGCCTCGCGCTTTTCTGCTGTCCCGGATGCCCCTGATAAATCAGCCCCGACACGCGCGCGATTTCGCGAAAACGCCGCGCCGACAATTCGGATGCGTTGAGGCTCGCGAGAATGTCGTGCTCCAGATTCTCCGGGGAAAAAAGCCCTTCCGCGATGAGCGTCTCCCAGTCGAACGGTTTTGCCGACAGCAGTTCGAAGCCGTAATCGTTCATCGAAATCGAAAACGTGCTCGGCTGATCGCGTGCGACGCGCCATCCGATCAGCGATCCCAGGCCAATATGCGCCATGCGCCCAGCAAACGGATAGCAAAAGAAGTGATGACCTTCGCGCGAGCGCACGCGTTCGACGACGAGCACGCCCGGCCCCGGCAGCGCGGACCACTTCGCCTGCAAATCGAGCAGCGGTTTGACGGCGCGCATTTCCGGCTCGTCGTAGATGCCGTCGTTGGCGCGCGCGAGCATCACGAGCGCGGCATCGGCCAGTTCGGACGACAGCGGCATCTTGCTGCCCGCCCATTGCGGCATCGCCCCGCGCGATGAAGTCGCGCGTTTCACATACGCGGTCATGTCGCGCACGCGCACGAGTTCGAGCGCGCGTCCGCCGAAGGTGAAGACATCGCCGGGCTTCAAGCGCGAGATGAACGACTCCTCCATCGCGCCGATGCGCCCGCCCGTCATATAGGCGACGTTGATGGTTGCGTTTGCAACTATCGTCCCGACGTTGTTGCGATGCCTGCGCACGAGGTCTTCGCGCGGCACGCGATACACGCCGTCATCGTCCTTCACTACGCGATGAAAGTCCGGATACGCCGCGAGCGATGCGCCGCCGCGCTCGACGAAAGCGAGCGCCCAGTCGAATTCCCGCTGCGTCAGATCGCGATACGCATACGCGCTCTTCACTTCGTCGAGCATGTCGGCGGGCGTGAAGCCGCCGCCGATCGCCACCGTCACGAGATGCTGGACGAGCACGTCGAGCGGCTTCAACGGCATGTCGCGTCCTTCGATGCGCCGCTCTTCGATCGCCCAGCGCGCCGCGGCCGCTTCGACGAGTTCGAGCGCATGCGTCGGCACGATCGTCACGCGCGATACGCGCCCCGGCGCGTGCCCCGAGCGTCCCGCGCGCTGCATCAGACGCGCGACGCCTTTGGGCGAGCCGATCTGAAACACGCGATCGACCGGCAGGAAATCGACGCCCAGATCGAGACTCGACGTGCACACGACCGCCTTCAGTTGCCCGTTCTTCAAGCCTAGTTCGACCCAGTCGCGCACTGCCTTGTCGAGCGATCCGTGATGCAGCGCGAGCAAGCCGGCCCAGTCGGGCCGCAATTCGAGCAGCGCGCGATACCAGATTTCCGATTGCGAACGCGTGTTGGTGAAGACGAGCGAGCTTTGCGCGCGCTCGATTTCGTCGGCGACGGGACCGACTTGCCGCACGCCGAGATGGCCGCCCCACGGGAAGCGCTCGATGGTTTCGGGAATCAGCGTATCGACGACGAGCGTTTTCGGCTGCGCGCCACGCACCACGACGCGCGGCGTCTTCACCGGATGCAGCAACGCGTCGTGCGCGAGCGCGAGATTGCCGAGCGTCGCGGACAAGCCCCAGATCTGCAGATCGGGACGCCAGCGCGCGAGCCGCGCGATCGCCAGTTGCGTCTGCGTGCCGCGCTTGTTGCCGAGCAGTTCGTGCCATTCATCGACGACGATCATGCGCAGATGCTTCAGTTCTTCTTGCGCGTTGGCGCGCGTGAGCATCAGCGTGAGGCTTTCGGGCGTCGTGACGAGCGCGGACGGCATCCGGCGACTCTGACGCGCGCGTTCCGTCGATGACGTGTCGCCGGTGCGCAGCCCGACCGTCCACGGCACGTTCAGCGCAGTGACGGCGCTTTGCAGCGCGCGGGCGCTGTCGGCGGCGAGCGCGCGCATTGGCGTAATCCAGAGGACGGTGAGCGGCGCGGGATTTTTATCGGCTTTCGATGACCGCGCGAAAGCCGCGAGCGCCCCGAGCCACACGGCCCACGTTTTGCCCGCGCCCGTCGTCGCGTGCAGCAGGCCGCTCGCGCCACGCTCGATCTCACGCCACGCTTCGCGCTGAAACTCGAAAGGCTGCCAGCCGCGCTCGTCGAACCAGCGCGCGATGCGTTCGTCGATTGGCTTTGCAGCTTCGTTCGCGTCGTACGCGAAAGGCGCGGGCGTGAAGGATTCGGGGGCGGCATCGAGTTTTGCCTGCGCCGCACGCGTGCGCGGCACGCGTCGAGGTCGCGGCGCGCGGCGCCTGCGCTCGCCGGCCGATTCGGACTCGCTCATGCCGTGGCCTCGTTCAGAAAGCCCTTGAGGATGTCGAGCGTATCGGCGTCTTCGATTTTTTTATCGGTGCGCCAGCGCAGCATGCGCGGAAAGCGCACGGCGATGCCCGATTTGTGACGCGGGCTCGCCTGTATGCCTTCGAAGCCGATCTCGAAGACGAGCGTCGGCGTGACGCTTCTCACCGGCCCGAATTTCTCGATGGTCGTCTTGCGCACGATCGCATCGACCTGGCGCATTTCTTCGTCGGTCAGTCCTGAATACGCTTTTGCGAAGGGCACGAGCGTGCGCATGCCGTCGGCTTCGTCCCAGACGGCGAAGGTGAAATCCGTGTACAGGCTCGCGCGCCGGCCGTGACCGCGCTGCGCATAGAGCAGCACGGCGTCGATCGCATACGGATCGATCTTCCACTTCCACCACGTTCCCGACGCCTTCGTGCGCCCGACGCCGTACATCGACGCGCGTTCCTTCAGCATGAATCCTTCGACGCCGCGCGCACGGCTTTCGTCGCGCAATTTCGCCAGTGCAGTCCAGTCGGATGCCGTCACGACCGGCGACACGCGCAGGACATTCACCGCAAGCGACGACGCGAGCGCGTCGAGTTGCGCGCGCCGCGCGTGCAGCGGCTCCATGCGCAGATCGCGGCCATCGATTTCGAGCAGATCGTAGGCAAGCAGCGCGGCGGGGGAATCGGCCAGCACTTTCTTCGTGAGCGACTTGCGCGTGATGCGCGGCTGCAGTCGCGCGAAGGGCAAGGGCGCGTCCGCGCCCGGTTCCCACGCGAGGATTTCGCCGTCGATCACGGTGCCGTCGGGCAACGCTTCGCCGAGCGACGCGAGCTCCGGAAAGCGCTCCGTGACGAGATCCTCGCCGCGCGACCAGATCCATACGCGGCCCGCGCGCTTCACGAGCTGCGCGCGTATGCCGTCCCATTTCCATTCGACGATCCAGTCGTCGGGCGAGCCGAGCGTCGCCGGATCGGCCTGCAGCGGATGCGCGAGAAAGAACGGATACGGCAGGCCGATATCGCTTTCGTGCGGCGTGTCGACGTCATCGCCTTCTGCTGCCGGTGCGATCAGCCGAAGATAGCGCGCGGCGCTCGGTTTCTCGCGCGAATCGGTCCAGCCGACCATGCGTTGCGCGATGCGCTTATGATCGACGCCCGCGACCTGCGCGAGCGCGCGCACGACGAGCTGCCGCGCGACGCCGACGCGAAAGCCGCCGCCGATCAGCTTCGTCAGCAGGAAACGCTCGCTCCAGTTGAGTTCGTCCCAGTAACTCAGAAGCCGCTCGCGCAATTCGGACGGATCCGCGCCGCGCAGCGTGAGGATGCGTTCCTCGATCCATTGCGCGAGTCCGAGCGACGATTCTCCCGACGCCGGCGGCAAAACGTGCGCGATGGTTTCAGCGAGATCGCCGACCGCCTGATACGACTCTTCGAAGAGCCACTCCGGCAAGCCCGCGCGTTCGCGGGCGAACTCGGTGAGCAGGCGCGTCGGCACCGACTGGCGCGGCTTGCCGCCTGCGAGAAAGTACGACGCCCACGCGGCGTCTTCGGCTTGCGCGCCCGAGAAATACGCGATCAGCGCTTCGAGCTTTTCGTTCGTCGATGTCGTCGCGTCGAGCGCGGCGTAGAGCGTCGCGAAGCGCTTCATGATGTTTGCGCCATATCGGCTTCGATGGCGTCGTCGCCGTATTCGGTCGTGAACGCGCCCGCATCGAGGCCTTGCTCGTTGAGCCAGCGCACCATCGGCTCGATCTGTCCGTGCGTGACGATCACGCGCTCGGCGCCGCTCGCACCGATGGCGAGCTGCAGGCCGGGCCAGTCCGCGTGATCCGAGAGCACGAAGCCGCGATCGACGCCCTTGCGGCGCCGCGTGCCGCGCAGACGCATCCAGCCGGACGCGAAGGCATCGCTGTATTCGCCGAAGCGGCGCATCCAGGTGCTGCCTTGCGTGGACGGCGGCGCGACGATCAGCGCGCCCTTGAACGCGGCCTTGTCTTTCGCGGCGATCTCGCTGACGAGGCGCGTCGGCGGCAACGCGACGCCCGATTCGCGATACGCGCGATTGAGCGGCTCGACCGCGCCGTGACAGAAGATCGGACCGATGGCGGCATCGACGCCCGCGAGCACGCGCTGCGCCTTGCCGAACGAATAGCAGAACAGTACCGACGCGCGGCCTTGCGCCGCGTTATGCCGCCACCATGAGTCGATGCCGTCGAACACATCGCGCGAGCTGTCCCATCGATAGATCGGCAGCCCGAACGTCGATTCGGTGATGAACGTATCGCAGCGCACCGGCTCGAACGGCGCGCAGGTCGGATCGGGCTCGACCTTGTAATCGCCGGACGCGACCCACACGCGGCCCTTGTGTTCAACGCGCACCTGCGCCGATCCGAGCACGTGCCCGGCAGGATGCAGCGACACGCGCACACCGTTCACGACGATTGCTTCTCCGTAAGCGAGCGCTTGAACATCGATGCCCGGCAGCCGCGACAGCAACACGCCGACGCCCGGCTCGGCCGCCAGGTAATGCGTGTGCCCGAAGCGCGCGTGATCGGCATGCGCGTGCGTGATGACGGCACGTTCGACAGGCCGCCACGGGTCGATATGGAAGTTGCCCGGCACACAGAAAAGACCCTCGGGCCGCGCGACGATGAGATCGGAAGAAGTGTCCACGAGTCGTTGATCGGTGCCGTGAATGAAAGTCACATGACAAGCGATCTCGCAGGCTATGTCCATGTGTTCGATTCTGGCAACAAAAGCACATGCCGTGCCCGTCATGGCGCTTTCACGAATTGCGTCTAGGGTGTAAAAGTTTGTTTAGCCCGAGCGCCTGTTCAGCGGCGGTCGTTCAGGCTGCTTGTCAGCGAAACACGCGCGCACGGGGCGCGCGCGCCGCAGTCTTCCTCCTATGCCGAACATGGACACGATGGTTGCGCCGACCGCCGCAGAAGCGGTCTGGATCGTCAGATTGCAGAGCCATCCGCAGTACGACTTCGTGCGGCTGAAGCGGGTGTTCACCGACCATGGCTCGCGTCATCAGGTCGTGCTCGTCGACGTGAGGAAGCTCCTCGCGTGCGCCGATCGCGACGACACCGACTACGTGCTCAAGGCCGTCGACGACTGGCACGCGGGCAAGGTGCGCGGCATCCGCGAGTTTCTCGATCCGGACAATCCGCGCGTACCCGAAATGCCCTACGTGACGATCAGCGTGCGCCGCTCGCCCGGGCTGCTCGGGTTGCTGGGCGTGCATCGGGAAGGTGTCGTGGCGTTTCGCAACGGCCAGCATCGCGCGCGCTACATGGCCTATGCCGGCGCCTTGTTGATGCCGGTTGAAGTGCACGAGCGCGAGGCGTCCTTGCTGCGCGAGATGTGCGCGGCGCCGGATGCGTCGAATGCGGAGTACGGGGAGGGTTGAGCGCCGCCCGATTCGGCGCTGGACGAAGCTTAGTTGTGCGGTGCGATCGGGAGATTGGGTCAGACGGCGGTAAAACGCCGTGCTGGCCCTTGTGCTTGCTATGGCTTCAGTTGGCGGTCGCGGTCGCGTTGCGCAACGCCTGCATCGGCATCATCGCCGGCATGGTCGGGCGGATGATTTCGTCGGGACGCGTGCCGCCTTGCGCGGTGAATTCCCGGCCGAGATAGTCCAGCGCATAGTCGATGAAAAAGCGCGTCTTCGCGGGCAGATATTGCCGCCCCGGATATACGATCGACACTTTCATGTCGGGGTCGTCGATCGAATAGCCGTCGAGCAGGCGGACGAGCGTGCCGCTTTCGATGTCCGCCCGCACGATGCCTTCGGGAAGAATCGAGAAGCCCATGCTTTTCAGCGTGGCGAGACGCACCATCAGCGCGTTGTTGACCGTGTAGACCGGCGCGAGCGTGACCTGATCGGCGGCGCCGTGACGATGCCGGAAATGCCAGGTCTGGCTGCGCATTTCGTTCGGCAGTCCGACGGACGGCAACGTTTGCAGATCGGTCGGCGTGGCGGGCGTGCCGTGCTCGGCGACGAACGCGGGCGTCGCGACCGTCACGAGCGCGCTGGTGCCGACCGGCCGCTCGATGAGCGCGGTGCTCGACACCATGAACGCCGTGACGATGCCGACGTCATAGCCGTCCTCGACGAGATCGACATGGCGCTCCGCGAGCGTGAGCCGCACGTTGACCTTCGGATACACCTTGCGGAAGCCGTCGATGAGCGGCGTCAGCGTGAGCAGCGAAAGCGCGCTGGATGCAACGACGCGCAAAGTGCCGCTCGGCTCGCCTTCGGTGTGCGTGACTGTGGATTCCAGATGATCCAGTTCCTCCAGCAACGCGCGGCAGCCCTCGAGATAGCGTGTGCCCGCTTCCGTGAGAGACAGATTGCGGGTAGTGCGGTTGATGAGACGTGTTCGCAAATGCGCTTCGAGCATCGCGATTGCCCGAGTCACGAGCGCATTCGAGACATCGAGTTGTTGAGCAGCGCGGCGAAAACTCTCCGTGTCTGCCACGCGCACGAACACACGCATTGCATGGATCTGATTCATCATTCAGCCCTCTCAGGTTTTACCACACGGGCCGGACATGTTGTTCTAGGACAACTTTGTGTCCGGTTCTTGAATCTCGCGTTAAGTCGATAATATTTAGAGCTAACCAAATTTGCAATATCAAATTTCCATTGAGCGATAAATTTACCGCATCGTTATTGCCGCTGTTAATAGCGAAGACGCATGTTTCGAAAACTAATTTAGCGCTGTTCGAAATGCAATATGTACGAAATGCATGTATTTCGTAAATCTTTCGCGGATTAGGACTGTATGGTTAATTTGCTTAAAAAACGGCATTTTCTGCGCGCTTTCCGCGTGCCAACGCATCGAAGTAACACTCAAGGCCGAAAGAGATTTTATATATCGCCCGGTAAATGCCGATTAAAACTTTTGGTGCAAACCCGTTTCTCTTTTCGGATATTGATGGATATATCGATGCCGCGATTACGTTCGAAATTCGAAAACACGGGTTGACGTCATGATTTGGACTCTGCTTGCGGCGCATCCTGAAATCGCCCTATTTTCGAGCCTCGCTATTGGTTATCTCGTCGGGTCCGTGAAGCTCGGCCCCATTCAGCTCGGCGGCGTTTGCGGCACACTCGTCGTCGCGCTGATTCTTGGACAAAGCGGCGCGCGCATTTCACCCGATCTCAAGAACATCGCATTCGCGCTCTTCATCTTCGCGCTGGGTTTCACGGGCGGCCCGCAGTTCTTCGCGAACATCGGGCGCGGCTGGCGTTACGGCGCGTTGTCGATCGTCGAGATCGTCGTCGTGGTCGCGCTCGTGCTCGGCGCCGCCGTCATATTGAAACTCGACGCGGGAACGGCGGCCGGCTTGCTTGCCGGCGGCGCGACGGAATCCGCGGTGATCGGCACGGCGTCGGAGGCCATCGGGCGGCTCGGCCTGTCCACGACAGATACCGCGCGGCTGCAGGCGAACATCGTCACCGCTTACAGCGTGAGCTATCTGTTCGGCCTCGTCACGATCGTGCTGTTCACGAGCCAGTTCGCGCCGCTCATCCTGCGCGTGAATCTGCGCGAGGAAGCGGAGCGCGTGTGGCGCAAGCTGGGCGGCGACGGCGCGCTCGGCACCGGGCAGACGCCCGCCGCGCCGCCGCTCGCGGGCCGCGAGCTAAGGGTGACGGCCGCCGCGGGCCTCACCGTCGGCGACCTGGAGAAGCGCTTTCGCGACAACATCAGCGTGCAGCGCGTGCAGCGCGACCGCTCGGTCATCAAGCCGCAAGCGGCGGTCATGCTGAAGGCGGGCGATCTCGTCGTGGTCGGCGGGCGGCGCGAGGCGCTGGTCGAGGCGATTCCCGCGATCGGCGAGGAAGTTTTCGGCAACGGCGTCTCCGATGTCTATGTCGAACGCACGGATGTGATGCTCACGCGGCGCGAACTGCACGGCCTCACGCTCGCCCAGGTGCGCGCCCGCGCCGCGCCCGCCGACGCCCACGGCGTCTTCGTCGCGGCCGTGACGCGTCTCGACAGCACGATTCCCGCGCTCGCCGGCACGCAGGTGCATCGCGGCGACGTGCTGACGCTCATCGGCAACAAGGAGGATGTCGCGCGCGGCGCGGCCAGGCTCGGCTACATCATCCGCGCGACGCAGAAAACCGACTTCGTGTTCCTCGGGCTCGGCGTGCTGCTCGGCATCGCGGTCGGGCGGCTGTCGGTACATGGCGGCGACATCGATCTCACGCTCGGGACGGGCGGCGGCTGCCTGCTCGCGGGGCTGCTGTTCGGCTGGATCCGCTCGCGTTATCCGCTGACCGGCTCGCTGCCCTCGGCGGCGGCGCAGATATTGAAGGACTTCGGCCTGTGCACGTTCATCGCGGCGGTCGGGCTGTCGGCGGGCCCGGACGCGTTGCGGCTCGTTCGCGAATACGGCATCGCGCTGCCGGTCGCGGGCATCGTCATCACGCTCGTGCCGGCGCTCGCGTCGCTCTTCATCGGACGATGGCTGCTCAAGCTCGACGTGCCGATGCTGCTCGGCGCGATCGCCGGTCAGCAATGCAGCACGCCCGCGATCAGCGCGCTCGTCGGCGTGACGGGCAACGCGACGCCGATGATCGGCTACACGATCACGTATGCGCTCTCGAACGTGCTGTTGCCGCTGCTCGGCCCGGTGATCGTCGGGCTCGCGAGCAAACTGGGCTGACCGTATGGAATGGCTCCACGACATCTTCCAGAAAGCGCCGGAATCGGCGCTCTTTCTTTCGCTCGCGGCGGGTTACCTGATCGGCCAGATCAGCTTCGGCAAGTTCCAACTGGGCGGCGTGGGCGGCTCGCTGATCGCGGCGGTGATCGTGAGCCAGGCGGGCGTGCAGATCGACGACGGCGTGAAATCGGTGATGTTCGCCGTGTTCATCTACGCGGTCGGCTACGACTCCGGCCCGCAGTTTTTCAGCTCGATCAACCGCCGCACGCTGCGCGAAATCGCGATGGCGCTGTTCCTCGCGGTGACGGCGCTCGCGAGCGTGATCGTCTGCGCGAAGCTGTTCGGGCTCAACAAGGGGCTAGCGGCCGGACTCGCGGGCGGGGCGCTGACGCAATCGGCGATTATCGGCACGGCGGGCGATGCGATCGCGCGGCTCGGATTGCCCGCCGATCAGACCAAGGCGTTGCAGGCCGACGTCGCGGTCGCGTACGCGGTAACGTACGTGTTCGGCTCGCTCGGCGCGATCATCGTATGCGTGAACATCCTGCCGAAGTTCATGGGGCAGAGTCTCAGGGATGCGTCGATCGAAGCGGACAAGGCGCTCGCGGGCGGGGCGTCCGGTCCCGGACCAGGGCAGATTTCGGCGTTGCCCGCGCTCGTCGGACGCACGTATCGCGTGACGCACGATGGCGCGGCGGGGCGCACGGTCGCGCACGTCGAAGTCGACGACCGGGACATGATCACCGTCGAGCGCATCCGGCGCGGCGGGCGCGCGCTGGAGCCTGCCGCGGACTTCGTATTGCGAGCGGGCGATATCGTGCTCGTCGTCGGGCGGCGCGAGGCGATGGCGGGCGCGACGGCGCACATCGGCGAGGAAATCGCGGACGCCGATGGCAGCAGCGTCGTCATGCAGAAGCGTCAGGGCGTGTTCACGAAGCGCGGGATGAACCACATGAGCATCGCCGATGTGCGCGCGACGGTCGATCGCGACATTCGGCACGGCGTGTATATCCACGGCATCACGCGTGCGGGGCATCCGTTGCCGGTGCTGCCCGAGACGACGCTCGATCACGGCGATGTCATCACGTTCTACGGCGCGCCGCAGGACACGAAGCGCGCCGTCGATGCCGCCGGTTACGAACTGCCGTATTCCGACAAGACCGATTTCATCTACATGGGCGTGGGTATCGTGCTCGGGTTGCTGATCGGGCTGATCGTCGTCGATGCAGGCGGCGTGCCGCTCACGCTCGGCTCGGGCGGCGGCTGCCTGCTCACCGGTTTGCTGTTCGGCTGGATGCGCGGCAAGCATCCGATGTACGGCGTGATGCCGCCGGCCGCATCGCAATTGCTGAAGGATTTCGGACTGGCGGCGTTCGTCGCGGTGGTCGGGCTGAATTCCGGCTTGCAGGCGGTCGTCACGGTGAAACAGAGCGGGCTGACGATCTTCCTGCTCGGCGTGTCCGTCACGCTGTTTCCGCTCGTGCTGACGATGCTCTTCGGCCGCTACGTCCTGCGTTACGACAACGCGGCGCTGCTCGCGGGCGCGCTCACCGGTTCGCGCAGTGCGAATCCGGCGTTCGGCGGCGTGCTCGACAAAGCCGAAAGCGCCGCGCCGACGGTGCCGTTCGCGATCACGTATGCGTTGGCGAACGTGCTGCTGACCTTGCTCGGACCTTTGGTGGTCGGGCTCGTCTGAAGCGGCGGGCGTGCTCCTTGCGCCATAATCGGCGGACCTGCAAGGAGACTTCTTCATGGCTCAATCCAATGCGGCAACCGTCACGCTTCCGTCCGGCGAAGCGATTCCGAAACTCGGCCAGGGCACCTGGGAAATGGGCGAGCGCCCGAACGCGCGCAAGAGCGAGATCGCCGCTTTGCGCGAGGGCGTCGATCTCGGCATGACGCTCATCGATACCGCCGAGATGTACGGCGAAGGCGAAAGCGAGAAGCTCATCGCCGAAGCGCTCGGCGACAGGCGCGACGAGCTTTTCATCGTCAGCAAGGTGTATCCGCATAACGGCAGCGAGCGCGGCGTGCAGAGCGCATGCGAGCGCAGCCTGAAACGCCTGAAGACCGATCGCATCGATCTGTATTTGCTGCACTGGCGCGCCGGCGAGGATCTCGAAGGCGTGATCGCGGGTTTCGAAAAACTGAAGGACGACGGCAAGATTCGCCACTGGGGCGTGAGCAACTTCGACACGGACGACATGGAAGAACTCTTATCGCTCGATGGCGGCGACGCCTGCGCGACCGATCAGATTCTCTTCAACGTCGCGCGGCGCGGGGCGGAGTTCGATCTGTTGCCGTGGCTGCGTGAGCACCGCATGCCCGCGATGGCGTACAGCCCCGTCGATCACGCGCGTCTGCCGCGCGGCGGCGCGCTGGAACAGATCGCGGCGGCGCGCGGCGTGTCGGCGTTTCAGGTGGCGCTCGCGTGGGTGCTGCAGCAGCCGCAGGTATTCGCGATTCCGAAAGCGTCGGATGTCGCGCACGTTCGCGAGAATCGCGCGGCGCTCGATCTTCACCTGTCCGCCGACGAGCTCGCGGACATCGATCGGCAGTTCAAGCCGCCGAAGTCGAAGCGCCCGCTCGAAATGCTGTGACGACGCGCCGGATCACGTACACGCGTGATGCGCGTGCACCGAGCCGAGCACCGCGACTTCCGCGGGCGTGCGCCTCAGATCGGCTTCGTTGACCTGCTTCGCATCGGCGAGGAAGTCGTCGACGATCGACGACACGGTCGTGTCCGCGAGACACAGCGATACGCGCTTCGTCTCGCCATCGGGCAGCGACGTGCGCTGCGACAGAAACAGCACGCCGTACTGATAACCGCGCACGATTCCGCGTACCGCGCCCACGCATTGTCCTTGCGCCGTGTTGTCGGACTTCGCGGCGCATTGCTGCGCGAGCGCGTAGGCCGAGAAAGTCGGATCGGACGCGCCGGGCGCCGGAGCCTGTGGTGCGGTCTGCGCCTGCGCGGCCGTCGCGACGCCGAAAGTCAGTGCGCAAAGCGCGGCGGAGAGGGCGGGTTTCATCGGTTGGATCCTCGTTGTTTTGAAGGTTGAACCGATGAGAGGCGCGCGACGCCGCTTTGGTTCCGACGAAAGCCTCAGCGCGCCTGACGCTGCAGCGTGCGCAATTCGTCGACGGGAATGTGGCAATGAATCGCGTGACCGTCGCCGGCGTCGCGGCACGGCGGCGTTTCGGTTTCGCAGATTTCGCCGATCTTGCGCGGACAGCGCGTATGGAACACGCAGCCCGAAGGCGGATTCGCCGCGCTCGGCAACTCGCCCGACAGCCGGATGCGCTTCGCGTGCGTCCCGTCGATCGACGGCACCGACGACAGCAATGCTTCGGTGTACGGATGCTGCGGTCCGTCGAAGACGGCGGCCGCGCGCCCGATCTCCATGATGCGCCCGAGATACAGCACGGCGATGCGGTCCGACAGATAGCGCACGACATGCAAATCATGCGAGATGAACACGTAGGAGACGCGGCGCTCGCGCTGCAGATCGGCAAGCAGATTGAGGATCGCGGCCTGCACGGAGACATCGAGCGCGGAAGTCGGTTCGTCGCACACGACGACGCGCGGATCGCCCGCGAACGCGCGCGCGATCGCGACGCGCTGCTTCAATCCGCCCGACAGTTGCCGCGTGCGCGAGCTCAGATAGCGCTCCGGCAGACGCACCGCTTCGGTCAGCGTGTGCAGGCGCTGTTCCTTCGCTTCGCCGTGCAACGCGGCGAGCTTCGACAGCGAACGCGCGATCAGTTGCCGCACGGAATGCGCGCGATTCAGCGCGGAATCCGGGTTCTGAAAGACGATCTGCAGCGACTTCACCTGTTCTTCGCTGCGCCGGGTCACGCGCTCGGGCAGCGCGGCGCCGTCGAGTTCGAGCGACGCGCCTTTGTCGGGCGATACGAGGCCGAGCAGCAGCTTCGCGAGCGTCGTCTTGCCGCTGCCCGATTCGCCGACGAGCCCGAGCGTTTCGCCCTGCACGAGATCGAGCGAGACATCGTGGACGGCGCGCACGTCTTCATCGCCGACGCGGAATGTCTTCGAGAGATTGCGCGCGGATAGCGCGAGCGGCTGATCGACACCGTCGGCATCGGCGACGGGCACCGGCGCTTCGTCGGCCGAGCGCGGCAGCGTTTCCGCGCGTTCGTGATAGTGACAGCGCGCCATCTGATCGCCGTGCGCCGACGCCACGCGATACGGCGGCGGCGCGTCCTTGAGACAACGCTCGTCGGCGAGCTTGCAGCGCGGCGCGAAAATGCAGCCCTGCGTGATCGATCCGGGCAGCGGGAGGGAGCCTGGAATCGTGTCGAGCCGGCCCGTTTCCTTGGCGCGCCCCGCACGCGGCAGACAGCGCAGCAGGCCGACCGTGTACGGATGACGCGGCTTGGCGAACACGTCGGCGGTCGTGCCTTCCTCGACGAGCTTGCCCGCGTACAGCACGCCGACGCGATCGCACATGCGCCCGATCACCGCGAGATTGTGGCTGATGAAGAGCACGGCCGTGCCCAACTCCGCACGCAATTGCGCGATGAGATCGAGCACTTCGGCTTCGACGGTGGCGTCGAGGCCCGTGGTCGGTTCGTCGAGAATCAGCAGTTCGGGATTGCACGCGAGCGCCATCGCGATGACCACGCGTTGCTGCATCCCGCCCGAAAGCTGATGCGGATAACTCTCCATCACGCGTTCGGGCGATGCGATGCGCACGCGTCTCAGCATGTCGGCCGTGCGCGACAGCGCTTCGTCGGCGGATGCGCCCGTGACTTCGAACGCTTCGGAGACTTGCCGCGCGATCGTCAGCGACGGATTCAGCGCGCGTCCGGGATCCTGATAGACCATCGACACGGCGGTCGCGCGCATGCCGCGCAGCGCGTCGGCGTCGAGCGCGGCGACGTCGCGCCCGGCGATCGAAATGCGGCCAGCCTTCACGCGCCCGTTGCGCGGCAAGTAGCGCAGCACCGCGAGCGCGGCGGTCGACTTGCCGCAGCCCGATTCACCGACCAGCCCGTAGGCCTCGCCGCGCCTGACGCGCAACGTGACGTCCTGCAGCACGTCACGTTCGCGTCCGCGCGAACGGTACGCGACCGTGAGGCCGACGACCGTGAGCGCGTCGGCCTGATCGCCTTTCGCGGCGCCGAACGTGGGAAAAGCCGATGGCGGCGGTCCGTTCATCGGTCGAGCACTCCTTGCACGGCATCCGCGACGAGATTCACCGCGACGACCAGCGATGCGATCGCGGCGGCGTCGAAGACGACGGTCCACCACGCGCCGCCCGCCATCAGCGTATAGCTTTCGGACAAGGCGAGACCCCAGTCGGCGGACGGCGGCTGAATGCCGAAGCCGAGAAACGACAGCGTCGCGACGGCGAAGATCGCGTAGCCGAGACGCACGGTCGCCTCGACGATGATCGGCGGCAGCACGTTCGGCAGAATCTCCGCGAACATGATGTAGAGCGCGTTCTCGCCGCGCAATTGCGCCGCGAGCACGTAGTCGAGATGGCGCTCGCTCAGCACGGCGGCGCGCACGGTGCGCGCGGTGATCGGCGCGAAGGTGAGGCCGATGACGAGGATCACCGTCGTGTTGCTCGCGCCGACGGCGGCGAGCGCGAGCAGCGCGACGATCACGAGCGGCAGCGCGAGCAGCGCATCGATCACGCGGCCGATGGCGGCGTCGACCCAGCCGTCGAAATAGCCGACGACGAGCCCGAGCGCCGTGCCCGCCGCCGTGCCGAGCAAGGTCGCGAGCGGCGCGATCGTCAGAATGTCGCGCGAGCCGACGATCACGCGCGCGAACACGTCGCGACCGAGCTGGTCGGTGCCGAACCAGTGATCGCCCGAAGGCGCGACGAGCGAGTTGAGCGGATCGGACGCGTAGGGATCGTGCGGCACGAGCCAGTGGCCGAAGAGCGCGCACAGCACCCAGAAGAGCAGGATCAGCACGCCGATATCGAAGGTCGCGGAACGCACGAGCGCGCTCAACGCTTCGAAGCGGCGCGATTTCGGTGCGATAGCGGCCGCCGTGCTCATTTCGCTTCCCCGGTGCGCAGGCGCGGATTGAGCACGACGTAGAGCGCATCGGCGATCAGATTCGCCGCCGTATAGATCACGCCGATGGTCAACACGCCCGCTTCGAGCATCGGAAAGTCCTTCGCTTTTGCGGCGTTGTAGATCAGCGAGCCGATGCCCTGGTAGTGAAACAGCGTTTCCACGACGACGAGTCCGCCGATCATGTAGCCGAGCTGCGTCGCGGCGACGGTGACGGTCGGCAAAAGCGCGTTGCGCAGCACATGGCGCACGATCACGACGCGCTGCGGCAAGCCCTTCAGGATCGCGGTGCGCGTGTAATCGGCGTCGAGCGCTTCGACGGTGCCCGCGCGCGCCATCCGCGCGATGTAGCCGAAGAACACGAAGACGAGCGGCAGCACTGGCAGGATCAGATGTTCGAGTTGCGTGAAGAAGCCCGCGTCGGCAGGCGCGGTCGCTTCGATCGGCAGCCATTGCAGCCAGACGCCGAAGATCAGGATCAGCACGATCGACGAGACGAATTCCGGCACCACCGTCGCCGTCAATCCGCCGATGCTGATGACGCGATCGATCCATCGTCCCGAATGCAGCGCCGCGTACACGCCGCCCGCGATGCCGAGCGGCACCACGACGACGAACGCGAGCGCGCCGAGCTTCGCCGAATTCCACAGCGCGTTGCCGATGAACGGCGCGACGGGCGCGCGAAACGCGTAGGACTCGCCCATGTCGCCGCGCAGGAAATGGCCGATCCAGCTCGAATACTGCGCGAGAAGCGGCCGGTCGACGCCAAGCTGATGGTTGAGCGCGGCGACCGCGCGCGCGTCGGCGAGCGGGCCGAGAATCGCGCGGCCGACGTCGCCGGGCAGCAACTGGCCGCCCGCGAACACGATCATCGACAGAAGCCACAGCGTGACGAGCGCGAGCAAGAGCCGCACGCCGACGAAGCGCGCGATGCGCTTCATTCGGGCGAAGTCGGCGACGTGCGCCGTGGGCGTGATCGTGCTCATTCGCTTACGCCGAGATCGTCGCGCGGTCGAACCACATCTGCGAAATCGCGTTGAAGCGCACGCCGGAGACATTGGCGCGCGTGACGATCAGCTGGTCGTAGAAGTAGGGGATGACGACCGGCGTTTCGTCGAGCAGCAAATGCTGAATCTGCGCGGACAGCTTCTTCTGCGACGCGACGTCGAGCGCCGCGACGAACTGCGCGACGAGCTTGTCGTATTCGGGATTCTTGAAGTGCGCCGCGTTCCAGGTGCCGCCGCTCGTCAGCGGCGCGTTGAGGAACACGTTCGGCACGCCGCGATGCCCGTAATCGGTGATGCCGAGCGGCGAATCGAGCCAGTCCGACTTGCCGAACGTGCCCGAGCCGTAATAGAGGTCCTGACTCTCGACCTTCAACTGGATGCGTATGCCGATCGCCTTCGCCGCGTTCTGCACGACGACCGCGAGATCGGGAATCTCCATGTACTTTTCGGTCGTGAGCGTGACGTCGAAGCCGTTCGCGACGCCGGCATCGCTCATCAGCTTCTTCGCCTGCGCGATGTCGATCTTGCGTTGCGGCACGCTGAGATCGCTCGACGGAAAAACCGGCGCGAACGGGCTGTCGTTGCCGACTTGCGCGCGGCCGCGGAACAGGCCCTTCACGATGACTTCGCGATCGATCGCGAGCGCGAGCGCCTGACGCACGCGCTTGTCCTTGAACGGCGCCATGTCGCAGCGCATGTGCAATTGCCGATGCGAACTCGACTTCGTGCCGAGCACCTTGAATTGCGGATTCGTCAGCATCGCGACCCCGCCTTGCACCGTGAAGTCGCCCATCACGTCGGCCTGGCGGCCTTGCATCGCGAGAAGCTGCGCCTGTTGATCCGCGTAGAAGGAAAACTGCACGCGATCGGGCAGCGCTTTCTCGCCCCAGTAGTCGGGATTGCGCACGAACGATGCGCCCACTTTCGGCGTGTATTTCTCCAGCTTCAGCGCGCCCGTGCCCATGAACGTCTTCTCGTAAGGGCCGCTGAAATTCGCCGGGAGGATCACGGCGTTATACGTATCCGAGGAAACGTAATACGGGAAATTGCCATTGGGCGCGTCGAGATGAAACTCGACGGTGTGATCGTCGACGGCCTTCGCCGAATCCTTCGACAGCACGCCCTTCAGCACCGAAAGCGCAGCCGAGCCGGTCGCCGGATCGGACAGGCGGTTGAAGGTCGCGACGACGTCCTTCGCGGTCATCGGCTGGCCGTCGTGGAACTTCACGTTCGGGCGCAGCTTGAACGTCCACACGTCGCCCTTGGCATTCGACGACCACGACAGCGCGAGCGCCGGCTTGAGCGTCAGATGCTCGCTGTCGTCGTCGACGAGAAATTCGCCGGTCTGATTGATGAGCGCAAGCCCCGACGCATCCGTCACGGTGAGCGGATCGACGGCGCCCGCGGGCATCAGATGCGCGACGCGGATCGTGCCGCCCGGCTTGCCCGCGCCTTGCGCCCGCGCGCCCGGCATACCGAAGATGCCGCCCGCCGTGAGCGCGATGCCGAGCACGCTCGCATGGCGCAGCAACTCGCGGCGCGTGAGGCGTCCGGCCATGAACTCGTCGATCGCGTGATTGCCCAGTTCGCCCGCGCGAGGGCGGGCCAGTTCCAGAAGATGCGCGTCGGTCGAAGGTTTCTTCATCGTGTGCTTTTCCGTTGTCGTTGTTTGCTGGCCGTCGCCCACGCGCGATCGGCTCGACCGCGCCGTCGAGGTGCATTCGGACATCGCCAGCAAGGAACGCGCCGCTCCATGACGCGCCCGTGCGCTTTTCAGTGATCGTGTGGATGCTTGTGAATCGGATCGACCCAATAGACTTCCTCGGGCTTCTCGACGGCATCGATGTTCAGATTCACCACCACCGCTTCGTTGTCGCTGCGCACGAGCACGCATTCGAGCGGATCGGCGGTGCTCGCGTTGATTTCCTGGTGCGGCACATAAGGCGGCACGAAAATGAAGTCGCCGGGACCGGCCTCGGCCGTGAACTCGAGATGCTCGCCCCAGCGCATGCGCGCCTGGCCGCGCACGACATAGATGACGCTTTCGAGCGCGCCGTGATGATGCACGCCGGTTTTCGCATTCGGATGGATCGTGACCGTGCCGGCCCAGATTTTCTGGGCGCCGACGCGCGCCGCGTTGATGGCAGCCGCGCGGTTCATGCCGGGCGTCTGCGGCGTGTTGGTGTCGAGCTGATCGCCCTTGATGACCTTGACGCCGTGTTCGCGCCAATCGATGTGCTGATGTGGATCGCTCATGTCGCTCATGCCCGTGTATCGTCTGCGGATATGAAAAAGTCCGTTGCCGCCATCAAGGAAGCGAGCAACGGACTTCCGATACTACACGGTTCGATCGCGATTATTTCGCTTTCGAATTGATGATCGCTTCCGACACGTTCGACGGCGTCTCCGCGTAATGCTTGAACTCCATCGTGTAGGTCGCGCGGCCTTGCGTCAGCGAGCGCAGCGACGTCGAGTAGCCGAACATCTCGGCAAGCGGCACTTCCGCGCGCACGAGCTTGCCGCCGCCGCCCGCGATGTCCTCCATGCCCTGCACGATGCCGCGCCGGCCCGAGAGATCGCCCATCACGTTGCCCATGAAGTCCTCGGGCGTCTCGACTTCGACGGCCATCATCGGTTCGAGCAGCACGGGCTTCGCCTTGCGCATCGCTTCCTTGAAGGCCATCGAGCCGGCCATGCGGAACGCGTTTTCGTTCGAATCGACATCGTGATACGAGCCGAAGGTGAGCCGCACTTTCACGTCGACGACCGGATAGCCCGCGAGCACGCCGGCCTTCAGCGTTTCCTGAATGCCCTTGTCGACGGCGGGGATGAACTCGCGCGGAATCACGCCGCCCTTGATCTGGTCGACGAACTCGTAGCCCTTGCCGGGGTCCGGCTCCAGCGCGATCACGGCGTGACCGTACTGCCCGCGTCCGCCCGACTGCTTGACGAATTTGCCTTCGACATCCTCGACCTTGTTGCGCACGGTCTCGCGATACGCGACCTGCGGCTTGCCGACCGTCGCCTCGACGCCGAACTCGCGCTTCATCCGGTCGACGAGAATCTCGAGGTGCAACTCGCCCATGCCGGAGATGATCGTCTGGCCCGATTCCTCATCGGTCGTCACGCGGAACGACGGATCTTCCTGCGCGAGACGGTTCAGCGCGATGCCCATCTTTTCCTGATCGGCCTTCGTCTTCGGTTCGACGGCCTGCGAGATCACCGGTTCAGGGAAGATCATCCGTTCGAGGATGATGACGTTCTGCGGATCGCAAAGCGTGTCGCCGGTCGTCGCTTCCTTGAGACCGACGGCCGCCGCGATGTCGCCCGCGCGCACCTCCTTGATTTCCTTGCGCTCGTTCGCGTGCATTTGTAGAATCCGGCCGAGGCGCTCCTTCTTGTCCTTCACCGGATTGAAGACCGTGTCGCCTGAATTCACGACGCCCGAATACACGCGGAAGAAGATCAACTGCCCGACGAAGGGGTCGGTCATGATCTTGAACGCGAGCGCGGAGAACGGCTCGTCGTCGCTCGGATGACGCTCCGCTTCCTCGTCGTCTTCCGTGTGGCCGAGAATCGCGGGCACGTCGACGGGCGAGGGCAGGTAGTCGATCACTGCGTCGAGCATCGCCTGGACGCCCTTGTTCTTGAACGCGCTGCCGCAGAGCATCGGTACGATTTCGTTGGCGATCGTGCGTTTGCGCAGCGCGCCCTTGATCTCGTCCTCGGTCAGGCTGTTGT
Organism: Caballeronia sp. AZ7_KS35; assembly: GCF_023631045.1. Taxonomy (NCBI): domain Bacteria; kingdom Pseudomonadati; phylum Pseudomonadota; class Betaproteobacteria; order Burkholderiales; family Burkholderiaceae; genus Caballeronia; species Caballeronia sp. AZ7_KS35. The sequence continues at coordinate 823,372 of NZ_JALQDV010000001.1, forward strand.
GGTCTTCCAGATACTTCTCGAGCAGCTCTTCGCTCGCTTCGGCGGCGGCCTCGACCATCTTCTCGCGCCACTCGTGCGCGAGATCCTTGAGGTTGTCGGGAATTTCCTCGTAGGTGAACTTGATGCCCTGGCTCTCGTCGTCCCAGACGATCGCCTTCATCTTCACGAGGTCGACGACGCCCTGAAAGTGATCTTCCGCGCCGATCGGAATCTGGATCGGCACCGCGACGCCCTTCAGCCGGTCGCCGATCTGCCGCTGCACGCGAAAGAAGTCCGCGCCGACGCGGTCCATCTTGTTGACGAACGCGATGCGCGGCACCTTGTACTTGTTCGCCTGACGCCACACGGTTTCCGATTGCGGCTGCACGCCGCCGACCGAGTCGTAGACCATGCACGCGCCATCGAGCACGCGCATCGAGCGCTCGACTTCGATCGTGAAGTCGACGTGCCCCGGCGTATCGATGATGTTGATGCGATGTTCCGGATAATTGCCGGCCATGCCTTTCCAGAAGGCCGTCGTTGCCGCGGAGGTGATCGTGATGCCGCGTTCCTGCTCCTGCTCCATCCAGTCCATCGTGGCCGCGCCGTCGTGCACTTCGCCGATCTTGTGCGTCACGCCGGTGTAGAAAAGGATGCGCTCGGTAGTCGTAGTTTTGCCGGCATCGATGTGAGCGCTGATTCCGATATTCCGATAGCGCTCGATGGGAGTCTTGCGGGGCACGTGAACCTCCTGTGGTTTGAGTCGGCGCGGCGTGTGAAGCCAACGCGAATGCGTCGCGCCGAATCTTTTTAGGATAGCGCGTCGGCAGGCTCTTTGCAGGAATCCTGCCAGCCCGGCGCAAGCGACTTCCCGGACGCAAAAAAACCGGCGTGTCGTGCGACGACGCCGGTTGTTCGGGCGGGCAAGAAGCGCGTTACTGCGCGCGCGGCAAGCCTTTGATCTGCGTGCCCGGCTTGATGCCTTTCGCGGCAAACCATCCCTTCGGCATTTCGAGCGCATACACGCCGTTGTTGCGCGGGCAGTGGTTGTTCTCGGTTTCGGCCTGCATCTCGTCGATGTCGGTGATCGTGCCGTCCGCGCGGATGAACGCGATCGACAGCGGGATCAGCGTGTTCTTCATCCAGAAGCAATGCACGGCGTTTTCATTGAACACGAAGAGCATGCCTTCGTTCGGTGCGAGCTGCGTGCGATACATGAGACCTTGCTCGCGATCGGCATCGTTCGCGGCGACGGCGGCGTCGATCACATACATGCCCGCGGTCAGCTTTGCACGCGGAAAGTCGGACGGCTGCTTGGCGCCGGGCGGCATCGTCTGCGCCTGTGCGAGCGGCAATGCGGCGAAGGGCAGGGCAAGCGCGATCACGCATGCGCGCGCGAGCTTGCCGAGGTTGATTTGTTGATTGAAGAAGCGCGAGACGAGATTCACGGCAAAGCTCCCTTTCTGATCGATGGCTTGCGCCTGAGCCGGACAAACCCCGCGCATGTTACTCGATGCGCAGGCACAAAACAAAAGGGCAGACGCCTTGCGGCCATCTGCCCTTTGAACGCCGTAAGGACGGCGGTAATGCTCGTTCTTGACTTCGCTATACCGCCTCTTACAAAAAACTTACTGAGCTGCCGAAGCGGCTGCCGGAGCCGACGCAGCGGCTGCCTTCTTGTGCGACTTCGACGACTTGTGCGACGTCTTCTTGTGAGCCGACTTGTGAGCCGACGAAGCAGCTGCCGGAGCAGCAGCGGCCGGTGCCGAAGCTTCTTGTGCGAAAGCAGCGGTTGCGAACAGGCCAGCGACGAGAGCAGCGATCAGTTTGTTCATCTGTGAATCCTCAGCTTGAGTTAATTAACCAAACGACCCGGTCATTGAGTCATGTCGGTAAACGAGCCACCTACCTTTCGGTTGACACTCGACATCGATAATTCAAATTCGATGCGACTGTGAACGCTTGAACCTTTCAAACTCCCTGGAGCACACAGGTAGTTGTAATCAGTTATTCGCTCATGCCGGATAGCTTTATGCGGCATCTGACGCCCTTAACGCGTCGCGTGAAGAGTCGGTTGACGCGATTTACAGGGAAAATTGCGCGGCGACAAAAAAAATATCGGCGGCGCGATATGCGCTACTCGATCTCGATGACAGCACGTTTAAACACATCGCACTAAACGATGCACACGGCGATGCACACGGCCGATATTCAGAATAGTTGAATGCGATTCAACGAACGCGTTGCCACGGCGCGCGCGGGGCGACCTCGACGGTCTCGCCCGGCGCGAGGCCGAGCGTGAAGATATCGAGCGCGCCGATCGCGACGCGTACGAGCCGCAAGGTCGGAAAGCCGACAGCGGCCGTCATGCGCCGCACCTGCCGATTCTTGCCTTCGGTGATGGCGAGCTCGATCCACGTCGTCGGGATGGCGGCGCGATAGCGGATCGGCGGATTGCGTGGCCAGAGCGCTTCGATGTCGCGTTCGTCGACGAATGCGGTGCGGCACGGCTGCGTCACGTAATCGCCGAGATCGACGCCTTTCGAAAGACGCGCGAGCGCGGCTTCGTCGGGCGCGCCTTCGACTTGCGCCCAATAGCGCTTTACCAGCTTGTGACGCGGCTCCGCGATGCGGGCCTGGAGCGCGCCGTCGTCGGTGAGGAGGAGCAGGCCTTCGCTATCGGCGTCGAGCCGGCCCGCGGGATACACGCCCGGCGTCTTCACCCAGTCGCCGAGCGACGCGCGCGTCTCGTGCGCCGAAAACTGGCAGATGGTGCCGAAGGGCTTGTTCAGGGCGATAAGTGACATGCGAGGCGCGCGGCGTGGTCGGATGCGGCATCTTAAAGCATGCGCGCGGCGGCTTTCGGGCGCGCCGGGACAAGCCAGCATGGTTAGAATGATGAAGTGAACTTCATCGCGCGGGTTCATCGCTCGCGCATGCTGCATCGCATCGCTCTCTATCCAGTTTGCTTGCTTCCATTCAAGCCCGGCCTTATTTGGAGTCGACCATGCCGTATCAGCACATCAAGGTTCCGGAAGGCGGTGACAAGATCACCGTCAACGCGGACTTCTCGCTCAACGTCTCGGATCAGCCGATCATCCCGTATATCGAGGGCGACGGCACGGGCGTCGACATCACGCCGGTGATGATCAAGGTCGTCGATGCGGCGGTCGAGAAGGCCTACGGCGGCAAGCGCAAGATTCAATGGATGGAAATCTTCGCGGGCGAAAAGGCGACGCGCGTCTACGGCCCCGACGTGTGGCTGCCGGACGAAACGCTCGAAGTGGTGAAGGATTTCATCGTGTCGATCAAAGGGCCGCTCACGACGCCCGTCGGCGGCGGCATCCGCTCGCTGAACGTGGCGCTTCGTCAGCAACTCGATCTCTACGTGTGTCTGCGTCCGGTGCGCTACTTCAAGGGCGTGCCGTCGCCGGTGCGCGAACCGGAGAAGATCGACATGGTGATCTTCCGCGAGAATTCGGAAGACATCTACGCGGGCGTCGAATGGCCGGCGGATTCGCCCGAAGCGAAGAAGGTCATCAAGTTCCTGCGCGAAGAAATGGGCGTGAAGAAGATCCGCTTCCCTGATTCGTCGGGACTCGGCATCAAGCCCGTTTCGCGGGAGGGCACGGAGCGGCTCGTGCGCAAGGCGATCCAGTACGCGATCGACAACGATCGCCGCTCGGTGACGCTCGTGCACAAGGGCAACATCATGAAGTTCACCGAAGGCGCCTTCCGCGATTACGGCTACGCGCTCGCACAGAAGGAGTTCGGCGCGGAACTGATCGACGGCGGCCCGTGGATGAAGGTGAAGAATCCGAAGTCGGGCAGCGATATCGTCGTGAAGGATGTGATCGCCGATGCGTTCCTTCAGCAAATCCTGCTGCGTCCCGCCGAATACGACGTGATCGCCACGCTCAACCTGAACGGCGACTACATCTCGGACGCGCTCGCGGCGCAGGTGGGCGGCATCGGCATCGCGCCGGGCGCGAACATGTCGGATTCCGTCGCGATGTTCGAGGCGACGCACGGCACGGCGCCGAAATACGCGGGCAAGGACTACGTGAATCCCGGTTCGGAAATTTTGTCCGCCGAAATGATGCTGCGCCATCTCGGCTGGTTCGAGGCGGCGGACCGCATCATTTCGTCGATGGAGCAGTCGATTCTTTCGAAGCGCGTCACGTACGACTTCGCGCGTTTGATGGAAGGCGCGACGCAAGTATCGTGTTCGGGTTTCGGAGAGGTGATGATCGAGAATATGTGAGGACTCACCTCGATTCGATGTGGTAAATAAAAACCCCGGAAGGCCTACGCCTTCCGGGGTTTTTATTTCGCGCACATGCCTCATATGCGTGCAACGCGCGAGGCATGAAAAAACCCGGCGCGAAGGCCGGGTTTCACGAGGCTAAGTCGATCGAACGGTCAGGCAGCGTCCTGAATGTTCGAAGCTTGTTTGCCTTTCGGTCCCTGGACGATCTCGAAGCTGACCTTCTGGCCTTCCTTGAGCGTCTTGAAACCGTTCATTTGAATCGCCGAGAAATGTGCGAACAGATCCTCGCCGCCTTCATCGGGCGTGATGAATCCGTAGCCTTTCGCGTCGTTGAACCATTTGACCGTACCAGTAGACATTCGTACTTCCCCTCTAACTCTTGTCGCACCCAGAGCACGCTCGAAAAGCTCGACGGCACACCCCACAATGTGAACCGCCCCCTCCTCACAAGCTCACCTCGGCCTCTTTTTTCGTCCGTGGTTGGCCCCCGGAAAAAAGTGCCAGTTTGATTGTTAAATCTCTTAAATCGGGTGTCAAGGAATTTTTGGGATAGCCGTTAAGCTCGTTGCAAAGAGCGCATTCGTAGGGTAATTCCTGCTTTGCGTGTGTGCTGCCGTCCAAGCAAGTCATCTTGAAAAGTCGCATAATCGACTCACTTGTGTGATACCCGGCGGCCCGCAGCGCTTGGTGCTCGGTTTGTTTTTTTTGAAGCTGTGCGATACTGGTTTCGACGAGGTGCAAGCGGGCCGCGCCGAAATGTTGGGCAGCGGCAGGATTCGATGGACGACACCTGTGCGAGTGCGGTTTTCAGCGACACATTCCGACCGGGCGGTCGGTGCTGGAGCGGCGATTGCGAGGACGTCCGTGATGTTTAGAATGGGTGTATGGCGATCAATCCCAACAAGCAGGATGGCACGGTACTGGAGCGGCAGGAGCAGAAGCTCAAGAAGCCGGCCATGTACAAGGTGGTGCTGCTGAATGACGACTTCACGCCGATGGAATTCGTCGTGATGATCGTGCAGGAATACTTCAATAAGGATCGTGAGACCGCGACGCAGATCATGCTCAAGGTTCATCGCGAAGGCAGGGGAGTTTGTGGGGTCTACACGCGAGACATTGCGTCGACCAAAGTTGAGCAAGTCGTTAGCCATGCACGGCAAGCGGGGCATCCGCTGCAGTGCGTGATGGAGGAAGCATGATTGCCCAGGAACTGGAAGTCAGTCTGCACATGGCGTTTATGGAAGCACGTCAGGCGCGGCATGAGTTCATAACGGTCGAGCACCTGTTGCTCGCCCTGTTGGACAATCCGACCGCGGCTGAAGTGTTGCGCGCCTGCGCAGCCAACATTGAAGATTTGCGTCAGAACCTGCGCAATTTCATTCATGACAACACGCCGACCGTGCCCGGCACGGACGACGTCGATACTCAGCCGACGCTTGGTTTCCAGCGCGTGATCCAGCGCGCGATCATGCACGTGCAATCGACTTCGAATGGCAAGAAGGAAGTGACCGGCGCGAACGTGCTGGTCGCGATCTTCGGCGAGAAGGACTCGCACGCGGTGTACTACCTGCAGCAGCAGGGCGTCACGCGTCTCGATGTCGTGAATTTCATTTCGCACGGCATTGCGAAGACGAATAGCGGCGACGCCGCCAAGGCGAGCAGCGAAGCGAATCCGGAATCGGAAGACGCCGCTGCGCAGAAGGAAACGCCGCTCGCGCAGTTCACGCAGAACCTCAACCAGCTCGCGAAGGACGGCAAGATCGATCCGCTGATCGGCCGTGAACTCGAAGTCGAGCGTGTGGTGCAGGTGCTGTGCCGCCGTCGCAAGAATAATCCGCTGCTCGTCGGCGAAGCCGGCGTCGGCAAGACGGCGATCGCCGAGGGCCTCGCATGGCGCATCACGCGCGGCGAAGTGCCGGACATCCTCGCCGATGCACAGGTCTACTCGCTCGACATGGGCGCGCTGCTCGCCGGCACGAAGTATCGCGGCGATTTCGAGCAACGTCTGAAGACGGTGTTGAAGGAACTGAAAGAGCGTCCGCACGCGATTCTGTTCATCGACGAAATTCATACGCTGATCGGCGCGGGCGCGGCATCGGGCGGCACGCTCGACGCATCGAACCTGCTGAAGCCGGCGTTGTCGTCGGGTCAGTTGAAGTGCATCGGCGCGACCACGTTCACGGAATATCGCGGCATCTTCGAGAAGGACGCGGCGTTGTCGCGGCGTTTCCAGAAGGTCGATGTCACCGAGCCGTCCGTCGAACAGACGGTGGCGATTCTGCGCGGCCTCAAGACGCGCTTCGAAGAGCATCACGGCGTGAAGTATTCGTCGGGTGCGCTGTCGGCGGCGGCGGAACTGTCGGCACGATTCATCACGGACCGTCATCTGCCGGACAAGGCCATCGACGTGATCGATGAAGCGGGCGCGGCGCAACGCATCCTGCCGAAGTCGAAGCAGAAGAAGACCATCGGCAAGAGCGAGATCGAAGAGATCATCTCGAAGATCGCGCGCGTGCCGGCGCAGAGCGTGTCGCAGGATGACCGCAGTAAGCTCCAGACGCTCGATCGCGACCTGAAAGCCGTCGTGTTCGGTCAGGATCCGGCGATCGACGCGCTGTCGGCGTCGATCAAGATGGCGCGCGCGGGTCTCGGCAAGCTGGACAAGCCGATCGGTGCGTTCCTGTTCTCCGGCCCGACGGGCGTCGGCAAGACGGAGGTCGCGAAGCAGTTGGCGTTCACGCTGGGCATCGAACTGCTGCGCTTCGACATGTCGGAGTACATGGAACGTCATGCGGTCAGCCGTCTGATCGGCGCGCCGCCGGGCTATGTCGGTTTCGATCAGGGCGGTTTGCTGACCGAAGCCGTCACGAAGAAGCCGCATTGCGTGCTGCTCCTCGACGAAATCGAGAAGGCGCATCCGGACATCTACAACGTGCTCTTGCAGGTGATGGACCACGGCACGCTGACGGACAACAACGGCCGCAAGGCGGATTTCCGCAACGTCATCATCATCATGACGACGAACGCGGGCGCCGAGGCAATGGGCAAGGCGGTGATCGGCTTCACGTCGCGACGCGAGTCGGGCGACGAAATGGCCGACATCAAGCGCATGTTCACGCCGGAGTTCCGCAACCGTCTGGACCAGATCATCAGCTTCCGTTCGCTGGACGAGGAAATCATCCTGCGCGTGGTCGACAAGTTCCTCATGCAACTGGAAGATCAGTTGCACGAGAAGAAGGTCGATGCGGTCTTCACCGATTCGCTGCGCAAGCACCTGGCGAAGCACGGTTTCGATCCGCTGATGGGCGCGCGTCCGATGCAGCGTCTGATTCAGGACACGATCCGTCGCGCCCTGGCCGACGAGCTCCTGTTCGGCAAGCTGGTCAACGGCGGCCGCGTGACGGTCGATGTCGATGCGGACGACAAGGTGCAGCTGACGTTCGACGAAAACTCGGCGCCGCCGCGCAATCCGAATCCGGAAGCGATCGAAGTGGATTAACGCGTTTAAGGCGGGACGATAAGCGTGGACTCGAAAGAGCCCACGCTTTTTTTTGCGCGTTTCACAACAAGCCGTTCCATGCTCAAGCATGTTTAATGTATCCGTGTCCCATCCCATGAGTCTCGAAGTCCAGATGATGCGCGCAAACGAGCAAGCGCGTTTCTGTTTGCGTCCTCACGGGTTGAGCGTTCCGACCATGATGTTGATCGAGCTGATGGTTACGATGCGCAAGTCTTTATCTCCAGTTGTACCTGAGAGCCGAAACTTGCCGTGTTCCCCGTTATTGCTGTGAAACGAGACTGCCGATGAGGGTTTTACGAAGTCCGGCGACACTCCGAATATGGTGAAAAATCTCCAGCCGATTCCTTGCATGCACGACGAATCGTGGTGATCGTCGGGGCTCGCCAGTACGGTTTCCAGGGGCGGGGGCGGAAGCGGGCCAAGGATGATTTCCTCGCAGTCATTGCCGTGTATGTCTGCATCTACTTGAATGGCGACAAGGTAGAACAGGCCGTTATACGACGTCGGAAACATTTGCGCGGTGTAGGTGTTGGAGTAGAAACTCACTTGAGCCACATCGAGCTTACTTACTACGGTAGAAGTTGTTTCGCCCAGAAGCGCCTGCCCATCACGGCCGGGGTTGCAGACTGATTGGACGCCAGCGTCATTGGAGTAAAACCAATGGTCATAGAATTTGAATCCGCTGGCAGGCGGTGCAAGGCCGGACAGCGAGACGGTGGGAAATTCCAGTGCGAGCTGGTAGTTGTCTGAAAACATACATTCTTGGGCCATGATGCACTCCTAGAGATATGACTGTGAATCCTAAATAAAGCGGCGCGGATTAATCCAATTGGATCGAGTATTGAAGCGGTCTACATGGCTACCTCCACGGGTTTATTAAGTCAGAGTCGACAACAAACATTTGAATCGGAATTTCGCAGCGGAGACGTGCGTGAAAACATTGGGCTCATCGTCAAGCGATGAACTCGATGCTGTCTCGAGCAACGCGCCGAGATAGCTGCAGTTATGTTGATGGAGATAGTCCGCGCGTTCTTTTGCTGTAGGGAGTTATAGGTTTGTAATGTCAAAATAACTGTGAAGGTTTGTAATACGCGCAAGCGATTTGATTGCGAGAATTTTCCTATTTGAAAGTTCGATATTTTGGATCGTTAAACAAAAACGCGGATTATCTAAAAGATAATCCGCGTTTCATCGGAATGGAACTGATCAGTGGGACGATCTATGTCTCGTCCCAGCGCGAGTGCATTCGCTTTCAGTGTTTCCCGGTACTTCCAAATCCACCAAGCCCGCGCTCGCTCGCTTCGAAATCATCGACGATATTGAACTGCGCCTGCACGACCGGCACGATCACCATCTGTGCGAGACGCTCCATCGGGTTCAGCGTGAACGCGGTGTCGCCGCGATTCCACGTCGAAACCATCAGTTGGCCTTGATAATCCGAATCGATCAGCCCAACGAGATTGCCGAGAACGATGCCATGCTTGTGACCCAGACCCGAGCGCGGAAGGATCATCGCGGCATAGCCGGGATCGGCGAGATGAATGGCGAGGCCGGTCGGCACGAGCACGGTCTGATGCGGCTCGATGACGAGCGGCGCATCGAGGCACGCGCGCAGATCGAGGCCCGCGCTGCCGGGCGTGGCGTAGGCGGGCATGAAGTCGCGCATGCGCGCATCGAGAATCTTGACGTCGAGTTTCATAAATCGAGGCGTTATTGAATGGAATGGCCGAGCTCGAAAGCATCGGCGGGAAGTCGATAGGAGCGCGTGCGCGCGGCGTCGAGTTCGGTCACGACAACAGCGTGCCGCCGGTCTTCGGCGCGCGTTTTGCGATCTCCGCGATCAGCGTGCGCGCGAGTTCCTGCTTGCCGGCGCGCGGCAGCGGTGTCGTGCCGCTTTCTTCGAACAGCACGACTTCGTTGTCGTCGCGTCCGAACGTGAGCTGTCCGATATTGCCGATCAGCAGCGGCACGTTCTTGCGCTTGCGTTTCTCATCGCCATGAACCTCGAGATTGCCGCTTTCCGCCGCAAAGCCGACGCAAAAAGGCGGATTCGGCAGCTTCGCCACCGACGCGAGAATGTCCGGATTCTCGATGAAGTTGAACGTCGGCAACGCGTCGGCGGTCTTTTTGATCTTCTGTTCGCTGACGTGATCGACGCGCCAGTCCGCCACCGCGGCGACCGCGATGAAGATGTCGGTGTCAGGGGTCGCGGCCATCACCGCATCGTGCATTTCCTGCGCGGTCTGCACGTCTTCGCGATACACGCCCCACGGCGTCGGCAGGGAAACCGGACCGGCGACGAGATGCACGTCCGCGCCCGCCTGCGCCGCCGCGCGTGCGAGCGCGAAGCCCATCTTGCCCGACGAACGATTGGTGATGCCGCGGACCGGATCGAGCGGCTCGAAGGTCGGACCGGCGGTAATCAGCACGCGCTGGCCGCGCAGAATCTTCGGCTGAAAGAACGCGCAGATCGCTTCGAACGCGGCTTCGGGCTCGATCATGCGGCCGTCGCCGACTTCGCCGCACGCCTGCGAGCCCGAATCCGGACCGAGCACTTCGACGCCATCGGCGCGAAGCTGGCTGACATTGCGCTGCGTCGGCGGGCTTTGCCACATCTGGCGGTTCATCGCGGGCACGACGAGCAGCGGGCAATCGCGCGCGATGCACAACGTCGAAAGCAGGTCGTCGCACATGCCATGCGCGAGCTTCGCCATGAAGTCGGTCGAGGCGGGCGCGATGACGATCGCATCCGCTTCGCGCGAAAGATCGATGTGCGGCATGTTGTTCGGCATGCGCGCATCCCACTGCGACGTGTACACGGGACGGCCCGACAGCGCCTGCATCGTGACGGGCGTGATGAACTGCGTGGCCGCTTCGGTCATCACGATCTGCACGGTTGCGCCGGCCTTGACGAGCAGGCGCGTCAGTTCGGCGATCTTGTAGCAGGCGATGCCGCCGGTCAGTCCTAAAACGAGATGTTTGCCCGCGAGTTCCAACTTGCCTCCATCGCAAAAGAACACGGCTCCGTGAGAGGAGCCGCGTCGTGAATATCAACGTGAACCGCGCACGCGCCGCAGTTCGTCGAAAATTAGCAGGACCGCGCCGACGGTGATCGCGCTATCGGCGAGGTTGAACGCCGGCCAGTGCCACGCGTTCACATGAAAATCCAGAAAGTCGATGACGTGCCCGTACGCAATCCGGTCGATGACATTGCCGATCGCACCGCCCATGATGAGCGACAACGCCGTGCAGAACATGCGCTGCCCCGAATGGCGCTTGAGCAGATAGCAAATCACGATCGCCGCGACGACGCCCAACGCCGTGAACGCCCAGCGCTGCCAGCCGCCCGCCATCGCGAGGAAGCTGAACGCCGCGCCGCGGTTGTAGACGAGCAGCAGATTGAAAAAGGGCGTGAGCGCATGCGGATCGCCATAGGCGAACACGCGCTGCACGGCGATCTTCGTCAACTGGTCGAACAGAATGACGATCAGCGCGACGCCGAGCCACGGCGCGAGCGAACCGCTGCTCGCGGTTCTAACGGAAGTTTGCTTTGCCATCGTTCGAGCCATTTATGCCGCGCCTCGCGTTTCGCCTGCGCCGAAGAGATTGGAGAAGCAGCGGCCGCAGAGGCCCGGATGTTCCGGGTGCGAGCCGACATCGGCGCAATAGTGCCAGCAGCGCTCGCACTTCATGTAGCTCGACGCGGCGACATCGACGCCTTCTTCTGCTTCGCTCGCCACCTTTTCCACTTGCGCCGACGACGTGATCAGCACGAAGCGCAATGCATCGCCGAGACTCGCGAGTGCGTCGTAACGCGCGCCGCTCGCACGAACCACGACTTCCGCCTGCAGCGACGAACCGATCTGATTGGCCGTGCGCGCTTCTTCGAGCGCCTTGGTGACGTCGCCGCGCGCGCTGCGGATGAGCGTCCACTTGTCGAGCAGATCGCCGCCGTTCGCGATCTCCGGATACGTCGCGAAGACTTCCGTGAAGATCGTTTCCTGACCGGGCTTGAGCACCTTGTACGCTTCTTCGGCCGTGAACGACAGATACGGCGCGACGAGACGCAACAAGCCGTGCGCGATATGGAACAGCGCGGTTTGCGCGCTGCGGCGCTCGCGCGAATCGGGCTTCGTGGTGTAGAGGCGCTCCTTCAGCACGTCGAGATAGAAGCCGCCGAGGTCTTCCGAGCAGAATGTCGCGATCTTCGCGACGACCGGATGGAATTCGTACTTCTCGTAGTGCGCGAGGGCGTCGTCCTGCAGATTGCGCGTGAGCGCGATGGCGTATCGATCGATTTCGAGCCAGTCCTGAACCGGCAGCGCGTTCTTGTCGAAATCGAAGTCCGACAGATTCGCGAGCAGGAAGCGCAGCGTGTTGCGGATACGGCGATACGTCTCCGTCACGCGCTTCAGGATTTCCTCGGAGATCGCGAGCTCGCCCGAATAGTCCGTCGATGCGATCCACAAACGGATGATTTCCGCGCCAAGGCGATTGGACACTTCGTGCGGATCGATGCCGTTGCCGAGCGACTTCGACATCTTGCGGCCTTCGCCATCGACGGTGAAGCCGTGCGTGAGCAGCGCGTCGTAGGGCGCGCGGCCGTCGAGCATCGACGCGGTGAGCAGCGACGAATGGAACCAGCCGCGATGCTGGTCCGAGCCTTCGAGATAGAGATCGGCCGGAAACTGCAGCGAATCCTTGTGCGAGCCGCGCAGCACGTGCCAGTGCGTCGTGCCGGAATCGAACCACACGTCGAGCGTGTCGCGGTTCTTCTCGTACATGTTGGCTTCGTCGCCGATCAGTTCGCGCGGATCGAGCGATTGCCACGTTTCGATGCCGCCTTCCTCCACACGCTTCGCCACTTCTTCCAGCAACTCCAGCGTGCGCGGATGCAGCTCGCCGGTTTCCTTGTGCACGAAGAACGCCATCGGCACGCCCCACTGACGCTGACGCGAAAGCGTCCAGTCCGGGCGATTCGCGATCATGCTGTAAAGACGCTGCTTGCCCCATGACGGATAAAACGCCGTGTTCTCGACGCCTTCCAGCGCGATCTCGCGCAGCGTGCGGCCGCCGTCCTTCGGCTTCACGTCCATGCCGGCGAACCATTGCGAGGTCGCGCGATAGATGATCGGCGTCTTGTGGCGCCAGCAGTGCATGTAGCTGTGCGTGTACTTTTCGCTCTTGAGCAGCGATCCCGCGCCTTCGAGCGCTTCGACGATCTGCGGATTCGCCTTCCAGATCGAGAGCCCGCCGAACAGCGGCAACGATTCGATATAGCGGCCATCGCCCATCACCGGGTTGATGATGTCCGAGTCCGGCATGCCGTGCGCCTTGCACGACACGAAGTCTTCCACGCCATACGCCGGCGACGAATGCACGATGCCCGTGCCGCTTTCCGTCGTCACGTAATCGCCGAGATAGACCGGCGCCGTGCGCTTGTAGCCCGGATGCGCTGCCGCGAGCGGATGGTGGAAGCGCAGGTTCGCGAGCTTTTCGCCGGTCGTCGTCGCGATGACTTCGCCCGTCAGGCCGTAGTTCTGCAGGCACGCTTCGACGCGCTCCTGCGCGAGGATCAGGAGACCGCGCGGCGTATCGACGAGCGCGTAGACGATCTCCGGATGCACGTTCAGCGCCTGGTTCGCGGGAATGGTCCAGGGCGTCGTCGTCCAGATGACGATGCCGCCTTCCGTCTTCGGCAGCGCGGGCAGGCCGAACGCCTGCGCGGTCTTCTCCGGTTCGGCGAACGCGAACATGACGTCGATGGTCGGATCGGTCTTGTCCTTGTATTCGACTTCCGCTTCGGCCAGCGCCGAGCCGCAGTCGAAGCACCAGTTTACCGGCTTCAGGCCGCGGAACACGAAGCCCTTCTCCATGATCTTGCCGAGCGCGCGGATCTCGCCCGCTTCGTTGGCGAAGTTCATCGTCTTGTACGGATTGTCCCAGTCGCCGAGCACGCCCAGGCGCCGGAAGCCGACCTTCTGTTTTTCGATCTGTTCGCCCGCATAGGCGCGCGCCTTCCGCATCACTTCGATGGCGGGCAGCGTCTTGCCGAACTGCTTTTCGATCTGGATTTCGATCGGCATGCCGTGGCAGTCCCAGCCCGGCACGTAGACCGCGTCGAAGCCCGCGAGATTGCGCGCCTTGACGATCATGTCCTTCAGGATCTTGTTGACGGCGTGACCGAGGTGGATGTCGCCGTTCGCATACGGCGGGCCGTCGTGCAGGATGAACTTCTTGCGGCCCTTCGACGCCGCGCGGATCTTCTCGTAGATCTTGTTGTCCTGCCACTCCTTGACCCACGCGGGTTCGCGCTTGGGCAGGTCGCCGCGCATCGGGAAGGGCGTGTCGAGCAGGTTGACGGGATACTTCGAGGAGGCTTTTTCTTTCTTGTCGCTCATGGGTGACTCAGTGAATTCGGTGAGACGGCGCTCGTCTTTTAGCGCGCGGTGATTCGGAAGCGGGGCAGCGGACGGCACAAGAACGCGCCGCACGCTCACCTAATTCGGTCGGTCGCCGAGATGGCGAAGCCCGTCGCGCGGCTGCCGGCGTTGCTCGCGGGCGGCAGGCCGAAGTACGCGCGCGCGTTGTCGACGTCTTTCGCGATGGCGCGGCCGAGCGTTTCGAGGTCGACGTACTTTTCCTCGTCGCGCAGCTTCTTCAGGAATTCGACGCGCACGAGCTTGCCGTAGGCGTCGCCGTGCCAGTCGAGCACGAACACTTCGAGCAGCACGCGGCCGGAATCGTCGACGGTCGGGCGCAGGCCGAGGCTCGCGACGGCGGGCAGCGGTTCATCGGCGAGGCCGTGCACGCGCACGACGAAGATGCCCGCGAGCGCCGGCCGCTTGTGCGCGATCGGCAGATTCAGCGTGGGAAAGCCGAGATCGCGTCCGAGCTTCGCGCCGTGCACGACGTGACCGCTGATGACATACGGGCGCCCGAGCGCGACTTGCGCCGCGTCGAGATCGCCCGCGACGAGCGACGCCCGCACCGACGACGACGATATGCGCGTGCCGTTCGGATGCGCGACTGTTGCCATCTGCTCGACTTCGAAGCCGTATTTCTCGCCGGCGGCTTTCAACGACTCGAAATTGCCCGCGCGTTTCGCGCCGTAGCAGAAGTCGTCGCCGACCATGACCCAGCGCGCGTGCAGGCCATCGACGATGACGTTCTTCACGAACGTATCCGGCGATTGTCCCGCGAACGTCTTGTTGAAATGCTCGACCACCACGCGATCGACGCCGTTGGTGCGCAGCGCTTCGAGCTTGTCGCGCAGCATCGCGATGCGCGGCGGCGCGCCCGCCGGATTGAAGAACTCGCGCGGATGCGGCTCGAAAGTCATCACGCAGACCGGCAGGCCGCGCGCGTCGGCGGCTGCCCGCACGTGCGCGAGCAGCGCCTGGTGGCCGCGATGGACACCGTCGAAATTGCCGATGGTCAGTGCGCAGGGCGCCCGGCTTTCGGCATTGGGGAGGCCGCGAAAGACTCTCACGATAGGCGATGGTCGGTGGGAGGGGCTGATGCTGCAAAGCGTTAGATTATAAACGCTCGCAAGGAGGACGGGCGCGAGCGCCCCGGCGCGATGCCTGACCGAACCCGTATGGCACGATTTTCGCACCCTTCGAATGATAAAATCCGCGGATGAAAAAAATCGTCATTCTGATCTCCGGACGCGGGAGCAACATGGAGGCCGTCGTGCGTGCATGCGCGCGCGAAGGCTGGCCGGCTCGCGTCTGCGCGGTCATTTCCAACCGGCCCGATGCCGCCGGGCTAGGGTTCGCGGCCGCGAACGGCATCGAAACGAACGTGGTGGATCATCGTCAGTTCGACGGTCGCGAATCGTTCGATGCCGCACTCGCGCGCGAAATCGATCGCTTCGAGCCCGATCTCATCGTATTGGCCGGCTTCATGCGCGTGCTGACCGACGCCTTCGTCGGGAAATATGCCGGGCGCATGCTCAACATTCATCCGTCGCTGCTGCCGTGTTTTCCGGGCTTGCGTACGCATCAGCAGGCGCTCGACGCCGGCGTGCGCGTGCACGGCGCAAGCGTGCATTTCGTGACGCCGACGCTCGATCACGGGCCGATCGTCGCGCAAGGCGCGGTGCCGGTCGTCGCCGGCGACGATGCCGCCGCGCTCGCCGCGCGCGTGCTCAAGGTCGAGCACGACATCTATCCGCGCGCGGTGCGCTGGTTTATCGAAGGGCGTCTTTCTATCGAAGGGGAGCGCGTCGCGCTCACGCCGTCTGAGCCGCAATGGCTCTTTGCCGACATTGCCGGGGAGGGCGTATGAGGCTGCATGGATTTCTGATTGGACAAACCGAAACGCTGCTTGCGGACGTGCTCCGCTTTTCCGGCCCCGCCGATGCCGCGACGAGCCGCTTTTTCCGCGCGCATCCGAAGCTCGGGCACGGCGAGCGCGGCGTGATCGCCGAGGCGGTTTTCGCGGTGCTGCGCCGGAAGATGGAGTTTTCGCATCTCGCGGAAAGCGGCAGCGGCAACCAGGCGCGCCGTCTGGCGCTGCTCGGGCTGATGCAGACGGCCGGGCTCTCCGCGCTGAAGCCGTTCGTCTCGGCCGATGAGTATCAATGGCTCTCGCAAGTCTCGAAGATCGATCCGGCGAGCTTGCCGGTGCGCGTGCGGACCAACCTGCCGCAGTGGATCTACGACGCGATGGGCAAGCGCTTCGAGCCGGAGGAACTCGCGCAGCTCGCCGCCGCGCTGAACTATCCCGCGCCGCTCGATCTGCGCTCGAATCCGATCAAGGCGGATCGCAAGGTCGTGCTGAAGGCGCTGACCGAAGCGGGCATCGACGCCGGCGAAATGCCGTTCGCGCCGTTCGGCATCCGCGTGGACGGCAAGCCGGCGCTCACGCGTCTCGCGCCGTTCCAGGAAGGCTGGATCGAAGTGCAGGACGAGGGTAGCCAGTTGCTCTGCTCGCTGATGGCCCCGCGCCGCGGCGAAATGATCGTCGATTTCTGCGCGGGCGCGGGCGGCAAGACGCTCGCCCTCGGCGCGATGATGCGCTCGACCGGCCGTCTCTACGCCTTCGACGTGTCCGATCGCCGGCTCGCGAAGCTCAAGCCGCGGCTTGCGCGCAGCGGTCTGTCGAACGTGAATCCGGTGCTGATCGACAGCGAGCACGACGCGAAGATCAAGCGTCTCGCGGGCAAGATCGACCGCGTGCTCGTCGATGCGCCGTGCTCGGGCCTCGGCACGCTGCGTCGCAATCCGGATCTGAAGTGGCGCCAGTCGCCCGCGACCGTCGCGGAACTCACGCCCAAGCAGCTCTCGATCCTGTCGAGCGCCGCGCGCCTCGTGAAGACCGGCGGCCGTCTCGTCTATGCGACCTGCTCGATGCTCGAAGCGGAGAACGAAGACGTCGTGAAGCAGTTTCTCGAGACGCATCCGAACTTCCGCGTCGTGCCCGCGCGCGACGTGCTGGCGGAACAGCGCATCGACCTCGATACGGGCGAATTCCTGTCGCTGTGGCCGCACAAGCACGGCACCGACGGCTTCTTCGCGGCGGTGCTGGAGCGCGTGCCGGACGCCGCAAAAGCGCCCAAAGCGGCCGAAGAAACCGCGTAAGCAATGCAGAACCACTTCCTGAACGAACTCTCCGCGCGGCTCTTCCGCGATTTCGGCGAGCCGGAAGTGATCTGGCAGGTGGCCGCGCTCGTCGGCCTGCTCGTAGTGGCGTGGTGGTGCGCGCGTCTGCTTCGCAAGAAGCTCGATGCGCGCCGCCAGTCGCGTTTCGAAGCCGTGCGCTTCGGCGCGGAAAGTCTCAACAAGGCGCTGTTTCCGTTGCTCGGCACGGTTTTCGTGTCGATCGCGCAGGTCGTGCTCGCGCCGTTCATCCATACGTCGCTGTTGCGGCTCGCGCTCGTGCCGCTGTGCGGCATCACCGTCATCTACACGATGCTCTACGTCGCGCGGCGCGTGTTCAGCCGCGGCCAGACGGAGCACGAGGCGAACGCGCTGCTGTATCTCTTCGAGAAACTCGTCACCGTGATCGTCTGGGTGACGATGGTGCTCACCGTCATGGGCATTCAGGACGACGTCGTCCACTGGATGGCGAGCGTGCGCTTCAACTTCGCGAACGCGCACATGACGCTGCTCTCGCTCGCCTCGGGCGTGCTGTGGGTGTGCGTGACGCTGATCGTCGCGATGTGGGCGGGCGCGCTGCTCGACGACCGCCTGATGCGCGCCCGCTCGCTCGACGCGAATCTCAAAGTGGTGCTCGCGCGCGTCGGCCGGGCGCTGATGATCCTCGCCGCCATTCTGGTGAGCTTGTCGATCGTCGGCATCGACATCACGGTGCTCGGCGTGTTCGGCGGCGCGCTCGGCGTCGGGCTGGGCTTCGGCTTGCAGAAGATCGCGAGCAATTACGTATCGGGCTTCATCATTCTGCTGGACCGCTCCTTGCGGCTCGGTGACATGATCAATGTCAGCGGAAATCAGGGCACGGTCACGCAGATTCGCACCCGATACACGGTGGTGCGCGGCCTCGACGGCATCGAAACGCTGATTCCGAACGAAAAGCTCATCACCGACGTGGTGCAGAACCATTCGTCGTTTCTCACGCGCGGCAACGCGAAGATCGCGGTGCAGGTGAGCTATCGCTGCGACGTCGAACGCGCGATGCAGTTGCTCGTCGAAGCAACGCAGGGCGTCGAGCGCGTGTTGCAGGACCCGGCGCCCGCGGCACTGCTCGCGAGCTTCGGCGCGGACGGAATCAATCTCGAACTGAGCTTCTGGATCGAAGAGGCCGCCAAAGGTACAGGCGGCGTAAAGTCGCACGTAAATCGGGCGGTTTGGCGGTTATTCTGTGAGCATGGCATTGAAATCCCGTACGCTCAGCGCGAGATAAGGATTATCGACGGCGTGCCCCGCCCGGGCGGCGAATCGGTACTTAATGCCGGAAGCGGCGGTGAAAGCGCTGCGCCTGCCGCCTGATCGCTGATCGTCAGAACCAATCTTTCGATTTGGCGTCGGAATCAACACCAATTCGGGGCGTGAGTTTTTCCTCGTTTTGGTACGATTCAAAAAATTTCACCTTTAGGACAAAGACTTGGAACGCATGCAGTAGAATGCGAGCGAACTTGCGCACGTTCCTTTCATGTGCCCAACGCGTTGTTCGAAGTCTGTTCGACCGGCCATTTTTCCCGAATTTCACAGCTACACAGGTAACTGCCTTGCTGAATTCTTCCCTTGAATTTCTCGCCAACGGATTGCTGGACTTCTCCTGGTGGCAGATTCTGCTGTTCACGCTTGCGATGACTCACGTCACGATCGCCGGCGTCACGATTTACCTGCACCGTTGCCAGGCGCATCGCGCGCTGGATCTGCATCCGGTCGCGAGCCACTTCTTCCGTTTCTGGCTGTGGATGACCACCGGCATGTTGACCGGCCAGTGGGCGGCGATCCACCGCAAGCACCACGCGAAGTGCGAAACCGAAGAAGATCCGCACAGCCCGCAGACGCGCGGCATCTGGAAGGTGCTGCTCGAAGGCGCGGAGCTTTATCGCGCGGAAGCGAAAAACGAAGAAACCATGCGCAAGTTCAGTCACGGCACGCCGAACGACTGGATGGAACGCAACGTCTACACGCGTTATCCGATCCTGGGCATCAGCATCATGATGGTCATCGACGTGGCGCTGTTCGGCATCGTCGGTCTGTCGGTCTGGGCCGTGCAAATGATCTGGATCCCGTTCTGGGCGGCGGGCGTCGTCAACGGTCTCGCGCACTGGTGGGGCTACCGCAACTTCAATTCGTCGGATGCATCGACGAACATCTTCCCGCTCGGCATTCTGATCGGCGGCGAAGAACTGCATAACAACCATCACACGTTCGCGACGTCCGCGAAGCTGTCGAGCAAGTGGTACGAGTTCGACATCGGCTGGCTGTACATCCGCATGATGTCGATGGTCGGCCTCGCGAAGGTCAAGAAGGTCGCGCCGACGCCGAAGCTCGCCGCCAGCAAGGCCGTCGTCGATCAGGACACGCTGCAGGCCGTGCTCGCCAACCGCTACGAAGTGATGGCGCGCTACGGCAAGGCGCTCAAGCACGCCTACGCGCAGGAACTGGCGAAGCTGAAGGAGGCCGGCGCGCGCGAGAAGTATCAGTTGATGCGCGGTGCGCGCAAGTGGTTCCACAAGGAAGAAGACGGCCTGAACGAGCCGCAGTTGAAGCAACTGCCGGAGCTGACTTCGGATAATCAGAAGCTGCGCACGTTCATCGAGCTGCGCAAGGATCTGTCGGCGATGTGGGATCGCTCCAACGCATCGCGCGAGCAACTCGTCACGCAATTGCAGGACTGGTGCCATCGCGCGGAAGAAAGCGGCATCAAGGCGCTGCAAGACTTCGCGTTGCGTCTGCGCCGCTACGCCTGACGCGCGATATCCGTTAAAATTTAAGGACGTCACAAGACCCCGCTCTGGCGGGGTCTTTGTTTTTGTGCAGCCGATTCTTGCGTTACGTTGTTGGCACGGAGCAGGGGACAGGGACATGGAAGCGATCAGGAGCGTCGAGTACGACCGGCCGCAAGGCCTGACGTGTGGAGTGGGCGAAGCGTGGGCGCGCGTGCCGGACGCACCGTCGGCCGAACGGAAGCGCGAGTTGAAGGAGCGCATTCGCGCGTTGCTCAAGCGCGAAGAAGCCGTGCTCGTCGCGCACTATTATGTCGACGCTGAGCTCCAGGAACTCGCCGACGAAACTGGCGGCTGCGTTGCCGACTCGCTCGAAATGGCGCGGTTCGGCCGCGATCATGCTGCGAAAACGCTGGTCGTCGCGGGCGTGCGTTTCATGGGCGAGACGGCCAAGATTCTGAGTCCGGACAAACGCGTGCTGATGCCCGACCTCGACGCGACCTGCTCGCTCGACCTCGGCTGCCCGGCCGACGAATTCTCAGCATTCTGCGACGCGCATCCGGACCGCACGGTCGTCGTGTACGCGAACACGAGCGCGGCCGTGAAGGCGCGCGCGGACTGGATGGTCACATCGTCGATCGGGCTTGAAATCGTCGCCGATCTACACGCGCGCGGCGAAAAAATCCTGTGGGCGCCGGATCGTCACCTCGGCAGCTATATCCAGAAGAAGACCGGCGCGGACATGCTGCTGTGGCAAGGTTCATGTCTCGTCCACGACGAGTTCAAGGGCATCGAGCTCGATTTGCTGCGCAACGAATATCCCGACGCGAAAATCCTCGTGCACCCGGAATCGCCGGAAGGCGTCGTCGCGCTCGCGGATGTCGTCGGCTCGACCACGCAACTCATCGACGCCGCGGTGAAGCTGGACGCGAAGCGCTTCATCGTCGCGACGGACCTCGGCATCCTGCACAAGATGCGGCTCGCCGCGCCCGGCAAGATTTTCATCGAAGCGCCGACCGCCGGGAACAGCGCGACCTGCAAGAGCTGCGCGCACTGTCCGTGGATGGCGATGAACGGTCTCGCCAATCTCGCCGACGTGCTCGAACGCGGTCACAACGAGATTCACGTCGATCCGACCATCGGGCAGCGCGCGCGCGTGCCGATCGATCGCATGCTCGACTTCGCGGCGCGTCACAAGAAACGCGTGCAGGCGAGCGGCGATCTCGCCAAGGACGGAACGCTGTTTTCGAACGTGGGAGCCGCGTGATGACGTATCCGGCGATTTTCGAGGAAGTCCGCAAGCAATACGGCGAAGCATTCGACGATGCGCTCGCACGCAATGTCGTCGATGCGCTCGAAGAAGACGTCGGCACGGGCGATCACACCGGGCGCCTCGTGCCCGCCGACGCCCGCCGCACCGCGCGCATCATCGTGCGCGAGGAAGCGGTGCTGTGCGGCGCGCCTTGGTTCGACGAAGTCATGCGCCGCGTCGATCCGACGATCGAAGTCGAATGGCAGTATCGCGAAGGCGATCGCATGGCGGCCAACTCCACGGTCGTACTGCTGCACGGCCCGGCGCGCTCGCTTCTGACGGCGGAGCGCAACGGCCTCAACTTCCTGCAATTGCTGTCGGGCGTCGCGACCGCCACGCGCCGCTATGTCGACGCGATCGAAGGCGCGCGCGCACGGATTCTGGACACACGCAAGACGCTGCCGGGCTTGCGGCTCGCGCAGAAATACGCGGTGCGCGTCGGCGGCGGCGCGAATCAGCGCCTCGCGCTCTACGACGGCATTCTCATCAAGGAAAACCATATCGCAGCGGCGGGCGGCGTCGGCGCGGCGATGGATGCGGCGCTCGCGCTGAAGGCGGGCGTGCCGATTCAGATCGAGGTCGAAACGCTGGAGCAACTCGAGACGGCGCTCGCACATCGGGCCGAATCGATCCTGCTCGACAACTTCACGCTCGACATGATGCGCGACGCGGTGCGCATCACGGCCGGGCGCGCGTTGCTCGAAGTGTCGGGTGGCGTGAACTTCGACACGGTGCGCGCGATCGCGGACACGGGCGTCGATCGCATTTCCATCGGCGCGCTCACAAAAGACGTGCGCGCGACCGATTTCTCGATGCGTCTGCTCTAAAGGCTCGTGCGGCGCGCGGCCGGCGGCATCAGCACCGTCGGCAGCGCTTTCGGCAAGGTCGCGGGCCAGTCGCGGCTGTAATGCAGGCCGCGGCTCTCGCGGCGCGAGCACGCGCTTTCGACGATCAGCGACGCCACATCGACGAGATTGCGCAGTTCCAGCAGATCGCGGCTCACCTTGAAGTTGGCGTAGTACTCGTGAATCTCGTCGCGCAGCAGCGCGATGCGATGTTGCGCGCGCGCAAGGCGCTTGTCCGTGCGCACGATGCCGACGTAATTCCACATCAGGCGGCGCAGCTCGTCCCAATTGTGCGCGACGACGACTTCCTCGTCCGGATCGGACACGCGGCTTTCGTCCCAGTCGGGCAGTTGGGCGTGACGGCCATTCGAGAAACCGTCCGCTTCGATCGCCTGCGCCGCCGCGCGCCCGATCACGAGGCATTCCAGCAGGGAATTGCTCGCGAGCCGGTTCGCGCCGTGCAGACCCGTGTACGACGTCTCGCCGACCGCATACAGCCCCGGACGATCCGTGCGCCCCGCGAGGTCCGTGACGACGCCGCCGCAGGTGTAGTGGGCGGCGGGCACGACGGGAATCGGCTCCTTCGCGATATCGATGCCGAATTCGGCGCAGCGCGCGAGGATCGTCGGAAAGTGCTCTTCGAGAAACGCGCGCGGCTGGTGGCTGATGTCGAGATACACGCAATCGATGCCACGCTTCTTGATCTCGAAGTCGATCGCGCGCGCGACGATATCGCGCGGCGCGAGTTCGGCGCGCTCGTCGTGCGCGGGCATGAAGCGCGTGCCGTCCGGCAGACGCAGCACGCCGCCTTCGCCGCGCACCGCTTCGGAGATCAGAAACGACTTCGCATACGGATGGAAGAGGCACGTCGGATGGAACTGGATGAACTCCATGTTCGCGACGCGGCAACCCGCGCGCCACGCCATTGCGATGCCGTCGCCGGTCGCGGTGTCGGGATTGGTCGTATAGAGATAGACCTTGCCCGCGCCGCCTGTCGCGAGAACGGTGTGCGGCGCCTGGATCGTCACGGTGCGGCCCGAGTTCAGATCGAGCGCGTAGAGGCCGTGACAGCGATGGCCGGGCAGCCCGAGACGGTCGGACGTGATCAGGTCGATCGCGTAGTGATCTTCGAGGACGGTGATGTTCGGATGGTTGCGCACGCGTTCGGAAAGCGTCGTGACCACCGCGTGGCCGGTCGCGTCGGCGGCGTGGATGATGCGGCGATGACTGTGACCGCCTTCGCGCGTCAGATGGAAGCCGAGTTCGGCGGAGACATCGCGCGTGAAGGGCACGCCTTCGTCGATGAGCCATTCGATCGCGGCGCGCCCGTTTTCGACGATGAAGCGCGTCGCGGCTTCGTCGCACAGTCCGCCGCCCGCGACGAGCGTATCGTCGACGTGATTGTCGACGCTGTCGGCGGAGTCCAGCACCGCCGCGATGCCGCCTTGCGCCCAATCGCTCGCGCCGACGCTCGCCGCGCGCTTCGCGAGAATCGCGACGCGCCGCGTCTCGGCCAGATTGAGCGCGACGCTCAGACCCGCGAGGCCGCTTCCTACGATCGCCACATCGAAATTCATGCTGCCGGTTCTCCGTCCGTGTTCTTCGTCGATAGCCGGCAAGCATAACGCGCATGAACATTCCGTGACAGCGAAAACCCCCGCACGATCGTGTGCAAAGCGTGTTAAAGCGGCGCCGGAAAACAAAAAGCCCCGCGAGGTGCGGGGCTTTCTGCTGTCTTCGTGCAGGCTACTCAAAAATCAAGCGGCTTTTACTTGATCTTGGTTTCCTTGTACTCAACGTGCTTGCGGACGACCGGATCAAATTTCTTGATCAGCATCTTTTCCGGCATGTTGCGCTTGTTCTTGGTCGTCGTGTAGAAGTGACCCGTGCCTGCGGTCGATTCCAGCTTGATCTTGTCGCGTGCGCCCTTGGCCATGTGCGTGCTCCTTAGATTTCACCGCGTGCGCGCAGGTCTGCGAGCACGGCGTCAATACCGTTCTTGTCGATCAGGCGCAGGCCGGCGTTCGAAACGCGCAGACGCACCCAGCGATTTTCACTTTCAACGAAGAAACGGCGATTCTGCAGGTTCGGCAGGAAGCGACGCTTGGTCTTGTTGTTTGCGTGGGAAACGTTGTTGCCCGACATCGGGCCTTTCCCAGTTACTTGGCATACGCGTGCCATGGTGACACTCCTAATACACGTTGAGTCCGAGACGAACGCTCGAATCGAAAGCACTCGCTTTCAGCTTCGATGCCTCTTATCGCCCAATTTGCCGATCGGGGACTTGGCAGCACGGTTATGCCAATGAGGGCCGCATTCGTTCGGAACAGGCGGGTTGAGAAAAGCAAACGAGGATTCTAACAGGAAAAACGCTGCAATATCAAACGTTTTATGCCGTCACAGCCAGCCATGCCGCGCGAACGAGAAGACCTCGTTCGCCGCCACGACGATGTGATCGAGCAGCCGCACGTCGATGAGCGTCAGCGCGTCCTGCAGCGTCTTGGTGAGCCGCCGGTCGTTCGCGCTCGGCTCGACGCCGCCCGACGGATGATTATGCGCGACGATGAGCCCCGCCGCGTTCAGCGTGAGCGCGCGCCGCACGATCTCACGCGGATACACGGCCACGCGCGTCAGCGAGCCGCGCGCCGACTCCTCGACATGCAGCAACTGATGGCGCGCATCCAGATACAGAGAGATGAACACCTCGTAGGGCCGCGTGCCGATCAAGAGCCGCAGATAGTCTTCCACCGCGCCCGGCGCGTTCAGCAGTTCGCGATCGCGCGCCTTCTCGGCGAGCGCGCGCCGGCACAATTCCGATACGGCGATGAGCGTCGCCGCCCGCGCCGGCCCGATGCCGCGCAGTTCGCGCAATTCCGCCGCCGACGCGTCCAGCACGCCGCGCAGCGACCCGAAACGCAGCAGAAGCTGACGCGCCACATCGACGGCCGTGGCCCCCGGAAGGCCGGTGCGCAGGAACAAGGCGAACAGTTCCGCGTCCGACAGCGACGCCGGGCCTGTATCGAGCAGGCGTTCGCGCGGCCGGTCCGCGCGCGCCCACTTGCGGATCGGCAGGAGAGGCGCGATCGCGGACAAACTGTCGCCGTCGGGTGCGACGAGCGGCGGCACGAGCCGCAGATCGGCGCTCATCGCGGTGCTCCCGGACCGCGTGGCGTGCGGGCAAGCGCACACGGGACTGAGCCGCGTGACGCGTGCTGCCACAACTCTGTCTTACAATAGCGGTTTTGGCGTCCGGTTCGCACGGGCGCCGTGCGGTTCGCTGCCACGCGCCGAAGAGCCGCCCCATGCGGGGCCTGCGCCCTGCCTTCAAACGAACGGCCACATCCAATACTCATGAGCATCATCGATATCTCCGAGGTGAAACCCGGTTCGCACGTCACGCTTCATTACCGGCTCGCGCTTGCCGATGGTGCTGACATCGTCAATACGTTCGCCGACAAGCCCGCGACGCTTCTGCTAGGCGCAGGGCAACTCGCCGAACCGTTGGAAGAGATTTTGCTGGGACTGAAGGTCGGCCACCATTCGACCTTTCAGCTAACGCCGGATCAGGCGTTCGGGCCGCGCAATCCGGAACTGGTCCAGTGGGTGTCGCTCGCGACGCTGCGCGAAAACAGCATGATCGGCGAGGATTTTTCTCCCGGCGATCTCGTCGAATTCAACGCGCCGAACGGCGGACGCTACGCCGGCGTGCTGAAGGAAGTCGGCGAAACGGCGGCACTGTTCGATTTCAATCACCCGCTCGCGGGCCAGGCGCTCGTCTTCGAAGTGAAAATCATCGGGATTCTGTAACCATGATTGAAAGCCTCAACGAAGTTCAGACCGACGTCGAAATCCTGCTCGCGCAGCCGCGCGGGTTTTGCGCGGGCGTCGATCGCGCGATCGAGATCGTCGAGCGCGCGATCAAATTGTTCGGCGCGCCCATCTACGTGCGCCACGAGATCGTGCATAACGCATATGTCGTCGCCGATCTGCGCAAGAAGGGCGCGATTTTCATCGAAGAGCTTTCCGACGTGCCCGAAGGCGCGACACTGATCTTCAGCGCGCACGGCGTCTCGAAAGCGGTGCGCAGCGAAGCGGAGGCGCGCGGCCTGCGCGTGTTCGACGCAACGTGCCCGCTCGTGACCAAGGTGCATATCGAAGTCGCGAAGATGCGTCAGGAAGGCTTCGACATCGTGATGATCGGCCACAAGGGTCATCCGGAAGTCGAAGGCACGATGGGCCAGTCGGGCGAGGGCATGCATCTCGTCGAGGATATCGACGACGTGCTGAAGCTCGATCTGCCCGATCCGCAGCGCATCGCGTACGTGACGCAGACGACGCTTTCGGTCGACGATGCCTCCGCGATCATCGACGCGCTCAAGAGCAAGTATCCCGAGATCAAGGAGCCGAAGAAGCAGGACATCTGCTACGCGACGCAAAATCGCCAGGACGCGGTGAAATTTCTCGCGCCGCAGTGCGACGTCGTGATCGTCGTCGGCAGCCCGAACAGCTCGAATTCGAGCCGTCTGCGTGAAGTCGCTGAGAAGCGCGGCATCCCTTCTTATATGGTCGATTCGCCGACGCAGATCGATCCGCGGTGGGTCGAAGGCAAGAAGCGCATCGGCGTGACGGCGGGCGCATCGGCGCCGGAAGTGCTGGCTCAGGCCGTGATCGCGCGTCTGCGTGAACTCGGCGTGCGCAACGTGCGCTCGCTCGAAGGCATCGAAGAGACGATCTCGTTTCCGCTGCCGCGCGGACTGTCGCTGCCGCAGTAACTAGCGGCCTTCCTCTAAAAAAGCGCCTGCGGGCGCTTTTTTTTTCGCGCTTGAAACCCATCGGGCGCCATCGAAACGGAACCCTCACGCGAGAGATGACACCAAGCGTAAGCACCGATATGGGGCGCGCGCCGCGACGAGCAATTTCGCCGAAAGCCTTCAGGGTTTCCCCGTAAATCCGATAAGCAAACGTAACCGTCGGAACCGATCGATTAAACCTGTTCCCGTTGTGGTGCAACTGCTGCACAAATGCGGATCGCAACCCGGTTGCGCTCTAGCCGGAAAATCGCTCGAAAATGCTGGTTGCAATGCTGGAAAACCCCGCCACGCAAGAATATTGCTCGTCTCATATTTAGCGTTACAATGCGCGCGTCTTGAGGCCAGAAGGGTTCACGACGACAGTTTTTAGAGGCGCAGGAGACCTATTTGATGCGATTCAAGTTTGCTCACGCCGTGTCCATCGCGGCTGCGGTTGCAATGGCAACCGCATGCGGCAAGAAGGATGAAGGCGGGGCGAGCACAGCGGCATCGGCAGCGAGTTCCGCCGCCGTGCCCGTTGCGTCCGCGCCGGCGCCAGCGCCCGCGAGCGAAGCAACTGTCGTGAAGATCGGTCATGTGGCGCCCCTCACGGGCCTGCAGGCTCACCTCGGCAAGGACAACGAAAACGGCGCGCGTCTCGCACTGGAGGAGATCAGCGCGCAAGGCTTGACCATCGACGGGCGTTCCATCCGCCTCGAGCTCGACGCCCAGGACGATGCAGCCGATCCGCGCGTCGGCACCGAAGCCGCGCAGAAGCTCGTCGATGACCACGTGGTTGCGGTGATCGGCCACATGAATTCGGGCGTGTCGATTCCGGCGTCGAAGATCTACAGCGATGCGGGCATCGCGCAGATTTCGCCGTCGACGACGAATCCCGAGTACACGAAGCAGGGCTACAAGACGACGTTTCGCGTCGTCGCGACCGATGCGTTGCAGGGCCCGGTCCTCGCCGGCTACGCGATGAAGACGCTGCACGCGAAGAAGATCGTCGTGGTCGACGACGCGAGTGCCTACGGCCGCGGCCTCGCCGACGAATTCACGAAGAGCGCGCAGGCCGGCGGCGTGAAGATCGCCGCGCGCGAAGCAACGACCGAGAAGGCGCGCAACTTCAAAGCGATTCTCACGAAGATCAAGCGCATCCAGCCGGACGTCGTGATGTACGGCGGCATGGACGTGACGGGCGGCCCGTTCGCCAAGGAAGCGGCGGCGCTCGGCATCAAGGCGAAGATTCTGGCGGGCGACGGCGTCTGCACCGACAAGGTGGCCGAGCTCGCGGGCGACGCGGTGCAGAACATCGTCTGCTCGGAGGCGGGGCTCGCGCTTTCGAAGATGGACAAGGGAGCCGACTTCGAGAAGAAGTACGAAGCGCGCTTTCACACGCCGGTGCAGATTTACGCGCCGTTCACGTATGACGCGATGTACGTGATCGTCGATGCAATGAAGCGTGCGAACTCCATCGAAGCGCCCAAGGTGCTCGCTGCGATTGCCACGACCGACTACAACGGTCTGACGGGGCATATCGCATTCGACGACAAGGGCGACCTGAAGGCGGGGACCATCACGCTGTACGACTTCAAGGACAAGAAGAAGGACGTACTCGACGTCGTCAAGCAGTAGGCAGTCTGGCGGCGCCAGCTATCCGGCGGCGCTGTTTTCGTATCCGTCCGTGAACCGCTCGCAGCCTCATCCGGCCGCGGGCGGACGATCGGCGCTCAACCCTTACCGGTTTTTTAAAAGTACGCGCAGTGCCGCTTCAGATTTCACTTCACACCGGTTTATCGGCCGGTGATAAAGGCGTTATCGAATCGCACGGGGCTAAGGAGCTTTAAATGGATATTTTCATCCAGCAGATCCTCAACGGTCTGGTGCTTGGCAGCGTCTACGCCATCATCGCGTTGGGTTACACGATGGTGTACGGCATTCTCGGCATCATCAACTTCGCGCACGGCGACGTGCTGATGGTCGGCGCGATGGTCGCGCTCTCCGCCATCGGCGTCATGCAGAATCACGCGCCCGGCTTGCCCGGACCGATCATGCTGACGATCGCGCTCGTTATCGCCGCGATCGTCTGCGCGATCGTCGGTTACACCATCGAACGCGTCGCGTACCGGCCGCTGCGCAAGGCGCCGCGTCTCGCGCCGCTGATTACCGCGATCGGCGTCTCGATCCTCTTGCAGACCATCGCGATGATGATCTGGGGCCGCAATCCGCTCGCCTTCCCGCAGCTTCTGCCGACCGATCCGATCAACGTTATCGCCGCCGA
This sequence comes from Caballeronia sp. AZ7_KS35, assembly GCF_023631045.1. Taxonomy (NCBI): domain Bacteria; kingdom Pseudomonadati; phylum Pseudomonadota; class Betaproteobacteria; order Burkholderiales; family Burkholderiaceae; genus Caballeronia; species Caballeronia sp. AZ7_KS35. The sequence goes on from NZ_JALQDV010000001.1 coordinate 852,739, forward strand.
CGAAACCCGTCCGGGCGCGGTGATCTCGATGACCGAAATCGTCATCATCGTCGTCGCGTTCCTCGTGATGGGCGGCCTGCTGCTCCTCGTGCACAAGACCAAGCTCGGCCGCGCGATGCGCGCGATCGCCGAGAACCCGGGCGTCGCGTCGCTGATGGGCGTGAACCCGAACTTCGTGATTTCCGCGACCTTCATGATCGGCTCGGCGCTGGCTGCGTTGGCGGGCGTGATGATCGCGTCGGAATACGGCAACGCGCACTTCTACATGGGCTTCATTCCCGGCCTGAAGGCGTTCACGGCGGCGGTGCTGGGGGGCATCGGCAACCTGGGCGGCGCGATGGTGGGCGGCGTGCTGCTCGGTCTCATCGAACAGTTGGGCGCCGGTTACATCGGCAATCTGACGGGCGGGGTCTTCGGTTCCAACTACCAGGACGTCTTCGCCTTCGTCGTGCTGATCATCGTGCTCGTGTTCCGTCCGTCGGGTCTGCTCGGCGAACGTGTCGCGGACCGCGCTTAAAGAACGTGTGAGGAGCTCAAAAAAATGACTTCGATTCAACCGATTGAGCCGTCCACGACGCTCATCCCCGAGAAGAACATGACGAAGACGCTCGTCATCGGCATTCTCACCGCTGTGTTCGTGATTGCCGCGCCGATGGTCATCGGCGCAGCGGGCGGCAACTACTGGGTCCGCGTGCTCGACTTCGCGATGCTCTACGTCATGCTCGCGTTGGGTCTCAACGTCGTGGTCGGCTTCGCCGGCCTGCTCGACCTGGGCTACATCGCGTTCTACGCGGTCGGCGCTTACACGGCGGCGTTGTTGTCGTCGCCGCAACTGTCGACGCAATTCGAGTGGATCGCGGCGCTCGCGCCGAACGGATTGCATGTGCCGTTCCTCATCATCGTGCCGATCGCGATGGCGCTCGCCGCGACCTTCGGCGTGCTGCTCGGCGCACCGACGCTGCGTCTGCGCGGCGACTACCTCGCGATCGTGACCTTGGGCTTCGGGGAAATCGTCCGGATCTTCATGAACAACCTCGATCGTCCGGTCAACATCACGAATGGTCCGAAGGGCATCACGGGTATCGATCCGGTGCACGTCGGCGGCTACAGCCTCGCGCAGACGCACGAGTTCTTCGGCTTCAAATTCCCGTCGGTGTACCTGTACTACTACCTGTTCGTGCTGTGCGCGCTGTTCGTGATCTGGGTGTGTACGCGCCTTCAGCATTCGCGTATCGGCCGCGCGTGGGCCGCTATCCGCGAAGACGAAATCGCCGCGAAGGCGATGGGCATCAACACCCGCAACGTGAAGCTGCTCGCATTCGCGATGGGCGCGTCGTTCGGCGGTCTGTCGGGCGCGATGTTCGGTGCGTTCCAGGGCTTCGTGTCGCCGGAATCGTTCACGTTCTGGGAGTCGATCGTCGTGCTGGCGTGCGTGGTGCTGGGCGGCATGGGCCATATTCCGGGCGTGATTCTCGGCGCGGTGCTGCTCGCCGTGTTCCCCGAATTCCTGCGCACGACAATGGGTCCGCTGCAGAACGCCATCTTCGGTCATCAGCTTGTCGATACCGAAGTCATCCGCCAGTTGCTGTACGGTCTGGCGATGGTGCTGATCATGCTGTATCGCTCGGAAGGCCTGTGGCCCGCCGCGAAACACGAAGACAAGATCGCGAAGATCGCGAAGCGCAACGGCAAGAAGCCGGTGCGTGCTTAAAGGCGGGGGATTGAAAGATGAGCGATAAGCAAACACGACTTTCCGTCACGGGCGTCAACAAGCGTTTCGGCGGCTTGCAGGCGTTGTCCGACGTACGCCTCGAAATCAAGGAAGGCGAAATCTACGGTCTGATCGGCCCGAACGGCGCAGGCAAGACGACGTTCTTCAACGTGATCACGGGTCTCTACACGCCGGATTCGGGCGAGTTCAAGCTCGACGGCCAGGCGTACACCCCGACGGCGGTTTATCAGGTGGCGAAGGCGGGCATCGCGCGCACGTTCCAGAACATTCGTCTTTTCGGCGGCATGACGGCGCTGGAGAACGTGATGGTCGGACGTCACGTTCGCACGAAGCACGGTCTGGTCGGCGCGGTGTTCCAGACGCCCGCCGAACGCCGCGAAGAGCGCGAGATCAAGGAGCGCGCGCTCGAACTGCTGGAATACGTCGGCGTGCTGCAATACGCGGATTACACGTCGCGCAATCTGTCGTACGGGCATCAGCGCCGTCTGGAGATCGCGCGCGCGTTGGCGACCGATCCGAAGCTGCTCGCGCTCGACGAACCCGCCGCCGGCATGAACGCGACGGAGAAGGTCGAGCTCACGCGTCTGCTCGACAAGATCCGCGCGGACGGCAAGACGATTCTTCTGATCGAACACGACGTGAAACTCGTGATGGGATTGTGCAACCGCATGACGGTGCTCGATTACGGCAAGGTGATCGCCGAAGGTCTGCCGCAGGACGTGCAGAAGGACCCGAAGGTGATCGAGGCATATCTGGGTGCGGGGGTGCACTAAATGGCGACCACAAGCGCAATGTTGAAGGTCAAGGGTCTGCAGGTGAATTACGGCGGCATCCAGGCGGTGAAGGGTGTCGATCTCGAAGTCGGGCAGGGCGAACTGGTTACGCTGATCGGCGCGAACGGCGCGGGCAAGACGACGACGATGAAGGCCATCACCGGCCTCAAGCCGTACTCGGGCGGCGATATCGAGTACATGGGCCAGTCGATCAAGGGCGTGCCGACGCACGAACTGCTCAAGCGCGGCCTCGCGATGGTGCCGGAAGGCCGCGGCATCTTCGCGCGCATGTCGATTCTCGAGAACATGCAGATGGGCGCGTATCTGCGCAACGATTCGGACGGCATTCAGAAGGACACGGAGCGCATGTTCGGCTTCTTTCCGCGTCTGAAGGAACGTGCGTCGCAGTACGCGGGCACGCTGTCGGGTGGCGAACAGCAGATGCTCGCGATGGCCCGCGCGCTGCTGTCGCGCCCGAAGCTCTTGCTGCTCGACGAACCGTCGATGGGTCTTTCGCCGATCATGGTCGAGAAGATCTTCGAAGTCGTGCGGGAAATCTCGAAGGAAGGGCTGACGGTGCTGCTCGTGGAGCAGAACGCGCGTCTCGCGCTGCAGGCGGCGAATCGCGGTTACGTGATGGATTCAGGCACGGTGACGATGTCCGGCGACGCGAAGGTCATGCTCGATGATCCGAAGGTCAGGGCGGCGTATTTGGGTGAGTGAAGACTTAACCGTCCGATGCTCGAAAGGGAGCCGACTGTCGCGAGACAGTCGGCTTTTTTCTTTTCCAGGATTACGGGTGCTTCGCCAAATCGTTCTCGCTTTCTCGTCATCTGTCGCATTAGCCCGCTTTCTCAGATTCTTCCCACTATCGAAGCTCAGGATGCCGATCAAGAATCGGGGATTTTGCGCGATGTTCACCTCCAGTCTCAGCCAGCTGCCGAAGCGCGGCCACCTCCTCATCGCAGCCACGATGGCACTGACGGGCTGCGGATTGTTTCCGCAGCCCAGTCATAACGTGACCGTCGCGGCGCCGGAATACGATAGCGCGGTCTCTGCGCGTATCAGACTTCTCTCCGGCAACGGAACGCGCACTGCCTCGTACCTTCCCAATCACGCCTGTTATGGCGGTTCCGTCGAGGGAGCTGAATGGGTGGCCGGTGACGACGGTTTTTTTGCCAATTGGAAATATTCGTCGCGGAGCGAGGTTATCGGCATGCCGCCGAGCCCGCGCGAGTTCATGCGAGTCGACGGCCTGGAGTTCAAGGATTCCATCAGAGAGTATGTGGTGGCGGGCGGCCAGCCGATTGTCCTGAGCATGGGAACGAGCGGCAGTGCGGGTAACGCCCATTGGTGGTGTACTCCACCGCGTGTGACTTTCAGTCCGGTTGCGGGCCGTGACTACGATGCGTTTCTCGAGATGAGGGGCAGGCAGTGCTGGATATCCGTTCGTCTTATCGACGGCCATGACATGGATGAACCCGTCGCTGTGACACGCGCTGCCAAATGTGCCGACGCGAGAGTTGACACGGATTCGAATTCAACTTCGCAATGATCGCGAGCCTTGCATCGCCTTTCGCTCGGCCATTCACATTCGAACCTCTCAGATCAGATAAGAATATATGCAACGCTTGAAAATCATACGTTGGCTCTTGGCTGCCTTCGCTTTCCTCTCGATACCGACGGCGACAGGACAGACTCAACCGATCGCACCCGTATCCGCCGAGACGAGAGACTTGGCGGACTTCAACTCGCGGCTTGCATCATCAGGTATCGACCCGGATTCGCCGCAGGGCGCGATGCTGCGCCAATACTTTTCGACGCTATGGCGAGGTGGTGCAACGCGGTCTTCCCGCTAAGGGCAGCCGGATTCTTCCCTACAAGCGACTGATCATCGAAGCAGATTGGGTCGATTCACGCTCACCACTGAAGCGTGTGCCCTTCACGTCAACTCTTGTGAACCGTCACGACAATGGTGTCGTTTCGGAGCAAAGCGTCACGACCGCTGGAGATAGTGCGGTTACATGGGCCTATTTCCGGACCTACTACCGAATGGCGGACCTGCGTTCTCAGGAACTGTGGGGCGATAGCCAGATCGGCATGGCGAACCTCAAGGATAGCACTGCGATCCGCGCGACCCCACAGACCCTGGTCAAAGGGGCGGAATTTGATATGTCCGTTCCTCAGCCTTCCCGAAAGGGCGAAAAGCGCATGCAGTGCCGGGTCGGAAACACAAAACCGGCGTTCGACGTGTTTGCTTCGCTCACCGGCTCCGCAGTCGAAACCCACTGCTCAGTAGCGACGCAGAGCGGATTCGTCGTGGAGTACGACGGCGTTTGGCTCACTGATTACAACGTAGACCTGACGCTGAAATACAGGGAAGAAAGCGGCACAACGGACGTGGTCTTTCGCAACATTTCGATCGAACCCAATCCGTCGTTCAAGGTGCGCGGCTCGTCGGTAGAAGATGCGGCGCGCAATCCGCAAAGAAAGCAAAGACGCGCAGCGGCCGTCGACGAGATGCCTCAAATCTGCTTTTCTTGTTGAACCTGGTCGACATCTGAGAAAGATAGCGGCCTTGTCGAAGCGTTCAGCCTGAGTTCGCGCGTCAAAGCCGCTTCCCCAAACTCACCACTTCATCCATCCGATACCCGAGCCTTTCATAGAACCCGCGCAGCTCCGTCTTGAACGACAAAATCTGCAGATTCACCTTCGGGCAGCCGAGCTTCGTCAACGCCGCTTCCGCGTGCTTCATCAACGCACTGCCGTATCCGCGGCCGCGCAGCGCAGGCGTGACAGCAAGCGAATACACCCAGCCGCGATGCCCGTCGTAACCGGCCATCACCGTGCCGATCACTTCGCCATCCATCGAGCCGACGAAGAACAGCTCCGGTTGCGTGCGCATCTTGTTCTCGATCGACAGCGCCGGATCGCGCTGCGGCCGCGATGCGTCCGCGTACTCCGGAAACACATCGCGCCACAGGGCGATCACGGCGTCGCGATCGCCTGCATCGAAAGTGCGGATGATCACAGCGAATCGAGCACCGAACGCAGCATCGTCATCATCTGGTCGATCTCGTCCTTCGTCACGTTGAGCGCGGGCATGAAGCGCAGCAAATTCGGGCGCGCCGCGTTGAGGAGGAGGCCGTCGGGCTGCATCAGACGCGCCTTCTCGACGATTTGCGGACCCTTGTCGCTGTCGAGCAGCAACGCGCGCAGCAAACCTTCGCCGCGCTCGCCCTTGAAGCCGCGCTCGTCCGACAGCTTCAGCAGTTCCTGCTTCAGATACTCGCCGCGCTCGCGCACGCCTTCGAGAAAGCCCGGCGCGACGAGTTGCGAAATCACCGAGTAGCCGACCGCCGTCATCAGCGGATTGCCGTTGTAGGTGCCGCCCTGATCGCCCGCATCGAAGCACGCGACGTCCGCCTTCGACAGGAGCGCCGCGAGCGGCACGCCGCCGCCGATGCCCTTGCCGAGCGTCATGATGTCCGGCTCGACGCCCGACAGCTCGTACGCGAACAGCGTTCCCGCGCGGCCGCATCCGCTTTGCACTTCATCGACGATGAGCAGGATGTTGTGCTTCTTCGTCAATTCGCGCAGTTGCTGCATGAATTCGCGCGTCGCGGGAATTACGCCGCCTTCGCCCTGAATCGGCTCGAGCATCACGCCCACGGTCTTCTCGTTGATGAGCTTCCCGACCGACGCGATATCGTTCAGATCGGCCTTCGGAAAGCCCGGCACTTGCGGTGCGTAGATCGTGTCCCAGCCGGGCTTGCCGCTCGCGGACATCGTCGCGATCGTGCGGCCGTGGAAGCTGTGGTCGAACGTGATGATCTCGTACGCGCCGTTCTTGAACTTCTTGCCCCACTTGCGCGCGAGCTTGATCGCGCCTTCGTTCGCTTCCGCGCCGCTGTTGGCGAAGAACACCTTGTCGAAGCAACTGTTCGCGGTGAGCAGGCCGGCGAGCTGCGCCATCGGCGCGTTGTAGAACGCGGGCGACGGGTTGATCAGCGTGCGCGCCTGCTTTTCAATCGCCTCGATCATGCCTTCGTTGCAGTGGCCGAGCGAGTTCACCGCCCAGCCCTGGATGAAGTCGAGATAGCGCTTGCCCGTGTTGTCGTAGAGCCAGGAACCCTTGCCATGCGTGAACACGATCTCGGGACGGTTCGTGATGTACATCAGCGAATCAACGGGGTACTCATTGAAATTCATGACAGCGGGCTCCACGAAGGCTAGTGCGAGAAAAAGAGGAAAACGATGCGGAAAAAACAAAAGCCACGGATTTCCGTGGCTTCATTTCGTACGCTTCGACAAGACCGAACCGTGAGCGCAATGCGTGACGAGCCAGCGGCATCCCTAGGGAAGCGGCGAGCGGCGACGTCGAAGTGCGTTCAGGGTTTTGAGCATTCGCGAAGGATACGTTAAGCGGTTGCCGCCTGTAAACCGTGCACGCGGATTTTTTGTCCGCGTGCACGTTGTGTGCAAGCTCACACGGGATGCGCGAGATCTGCCGCGCTCGTGAACGAATCCGCGTAGAACTCGTCCTCCGGCAGCCGATGATGCTGCGTGAAGTCGCGCTGCGCCGATTCCACCATCACGGGCGCGCCGCACGCGTACACCTGATAGCCGCTCAAGTCTGGCAGATCTTCGATGACAGCCCGATGAACGAAGCCCGTGCGGCCCGTCCAGGCGTCGCCGGCGTCGGGTTCGGAGAGCACCGGCACGAACTTGAAATTCGGAACCTCGCGCGCCCACTGTTCGGCGAGCGACATCATGTAGAGATCCTTCTTGCGGCGGCCGCCCCAATAAAGCGTCATCGGGCGATTCAGATTCTTGAAGACCGCATGTTCGATGATCGCCTTGATCGGCGCGAAACCCGTGCCCGAAGCGAGCAGAACGATCGGCTTGTCGGACTCGTCACGCAGGAAGAACGTGCCGAGCGGGCCTTCGAAGCGCAAGATGTCGCGCTCTTTCATCGCGCCGAAGACGTGATCCGTGAACGTGCCGCCCGGCATGTGGCGAATGTGCAGTTCGAGCGGCCCTTCGTGATGCGGCGGGCTCGCCATCGAATAGCTGCGGCGCTTGCCGTCCTTGAGGATGAATTCGATGTACTGGCCCGCGTAATACTGCAGGCGTTCGTTCGCGGGCAGTTGCAGCTTCAGTTCGATGACGTCGTCGGCTTTGCGTTCGAGCGCGTTCACGCGGCACGGCAGCTTTTTCACCTGGACGTCGCCGACGCCCGCGACTTCGCGCACGTCGATGGTCAAATCCGTCTGCGCGGTCGCGCAACAGAAGAGGGCCATGCCGCGCGTCTTTTCGTCGTTCGACAGTGCCGACGACGAATGCGGCGCCTGCTCGACCTCGCCGCTCACGACGGCGCCCTTGCACGAACCGCACGCACCGTTCTTGCAGCCGTACGGCAGGCCGATGCCCTGGCGCAGCGCGGCGGTCAGCACCGGTTCGTCGGGTTCTACTTGAAACTGCCGGCCGCTTTGCCGGAGCGTTACGTTGAAAGCCATAGATCGATTTCTGCGATGTGTGGAGTTGTCTCGTGAGTCTTTTCGGACGCCGCACGCGGGTTTCAGGCGACGGATAAAATGCTCCGATGATCGCCACTCGAAACCTTCGCCGCGCGCGCGTCCTGATCGTCGGATGCGGCGATGTCGGCATGCGCGCGTTGCCGCTTCTGCATGCGCGCGCCGCTGCGCCCCGCGTCGTCGCGCTCACGCATCATCCTGAACGCGCCGGCGAATTGCGCGCGGCCGGCGCGACGCCCATTTCCGGCGATCTCGATGTGCGCCGCAGCCTCGCAAGGCTCGCCGGCCTCGCACGCGACGTGCTGCATCTCGCGCCGCCTCAGCGCGACGGCGATTCGGACCGCCGCACGCGCGCGCTGATCGCCGCGCTGCGCAGACCGCGCCGCTCGGTGGCGCGCGCCGCCGCAAGCCATTGGCTGCATGCGGATCGCGCCGGAAAAACATCTTTCATTGTACCCGACGGTCTTCGTGCGGCCGCGAAGCGCCGGGACGGGCAGCGCACGCGTTTCGTCTATGCGAGCACGACCGGCGTTTATGGCGATTGCGCCGGCGCGTGGATCGACGAAACGCGGCCTGCGCGGCCTGCGAACGAACGCGCGCGGCGGCGCGTGTCGGCGGAGCGGCAGTTGCGCGCGGCGGGCGTGAAAAGCGGCTGGCGGGTGTCGATCGTGCGGATTCCGGGCATTTACGCGGCCAACCGCCTGCCGATCGCGCGCATCGAAAAGGGCATGCCCGCGCTCGCCGAACCGGACGACGTCTACACGAACCACATTCACGCCGACGATCTCACGGCCATTCTCGTGCGTGCGCTCGCGCGCGGGCGTGCGCAGCGCGTCGTGAACGCGTCGGACGACACGGATTTGCGCATGGCGGATTACTTCGACCGCGTGGCCGATGCCTACGGCCTGACGCGCGTGCCGCGCATTTCGCGCAGCGAAGCGCAAACGCGCCTGGAGCCGGTCACGCTTTCGTTCATGCGCGAATCGCGGCGGCTCGCCAACACGCGCCTGAAGCGCGAACTGGGCTACGTGCTGCGCCATCCGACGGTCGACGCGTTCCTAAAGCAGAACGCGCGGCGTTAGATCAGCGCCGGAATCGTTTCGAGCAGAACGAAGCACATCAACGCGCCGATCAATGCGCCGATGAGATTCGGCGAATACTTGTGGCGCATGTGCATGACGAAGCCCAGCACCCCGATGAGGACTGCGCACAGCGCGACGAACGCTACCAGCGCAACGGCCGATTGGGAGACCATGATGCCCTCCTGCTTTTTTCGTAATCATTTTGGTATCCGTTAGACCAGTATAAGAGTACGAAACGTGGAAGGCATGCTGCATCGCAGCGTCCGCCGGTGAGGGGATTCACCGATTTGCATGCTCAATGCGAAGTGTTTCGCAACGCGGCGAGATCGGCGTCTTCGAGCCAGCGCCATGCGCCTTCGACGAGCGTGTCGGGCAACGCATAACCGCCGACCCGCTCGCGATGCAGCTTCTCCACGCGGTTGCCCGCGGCCGCGACCATGCGCTTGACCTGATGGTATTTGCCTTCGAGCACGGTGAGTTCGAGCAGCCGTTCGCCGCGTTGTTTGGCGGCGAGCGCGGCGCTCGGTTTCGGCTCGCCGTGCAGCAGCACGCCTTCGCGCAACTTCGCGAGTTGCAGACCGTCGAGCGGATGACGCACGGTCGCGAGATAGACCTTCGGCACCTTGCGCTTGGGCGACGTGAACGCGTGCACGAACGCGCCGTCGTCGGAAAGCAGCAGCAGGCCGGTCGTGTCCTGGTCGAGTCGGCCGACGGCCTGCACGCCGCGCTCGGCGAGTTGCGGCGGCAGCAGATGAAACACGCTCAGATGATGCTGCGGATCGCGCGAGCATTCGTAGCCCGCGGGCTTGTTGAGCGCGATGTACGCCTTCTCGCGATACGTCCAGAGATGATCGTCGACTTCGAATTCGAGACCGGGCGTGACGGGGAGATGGGCGTGCGGATCGTCGCGCACGATGCCCGCGATGCGCAGGCGGCCTTCGGCCACGATGCCGCGGCACTGGCGGCGCGACCCGAAGCCTTGGGAGAAGAGGAGGGTTTCGAGGTCCATCGGATGAGCGGAGTTGAAGCGCGCATTCTAGCAAGCCGCGCTTTCGGTCCGCGCGCGCCGGCGCGCTTCGCATCGCCAAAAAAAGCGCCGCCCGAACCGCGGGCGGCGCCGAGCGTGGCGATGCGCTTTCGGACGGCCATGCGTCCGCGGCCAGCGTCATCGCCCAGGGAATCGTCGCGTGCGCGTCATTGCATGTCGATGCGGCCATACACGCCGTTGGCTTCGTCGTTCGGCCCGGCGGCGAAAAACAGCGTGTTCGACGGCTGCGCGTTCAGGTTGTTGCCGAACGCGATGCCCCACAGACCGTGCTGCACGAGCGGCGCGCCGCCGGTATCCGTGAGCGCGCCGACGAACGCGCCGGTATTCGGATCGAACGCGTTGATGGTGCCGTCGCCGAAATTGCCGATGAGGATATCGTTGCTGAACGTGCCGAAGTTTCCGGGCGCCTGCGCGATGCCCCACGGAGCGTTGAGCGGCCCGTTCGCCGCGAAGCGCTGCGTCAGATTGCCGTCGATGTCGAACACGTCGACGAAGCCCAGGCCCACGCCCGGCACGTCGTCCTCGGCGTCGCCGTCCTGCTTCGCGTAGGTGACGAATATCTTCGAGCCGATCGTCTGAATGCCGAAGGGCGCGAAACCCGCCGGAATCTGCGCGTCCCTGAAGCCGCCGGGCACGGCGATCTTCGTGAACGTGCCGTCGAAGACGTCGACCTTGTTGTTATGGAAATCGGTCGCGTAAAGGCGATGCGCGCCGGTCGACGTCGTGGCGATCGCGAGTCCCTTGTAGATCGCGCCCGACGCGCTCGAATCGACGGCGGTGAACGCGTGCGTCATGTCGACGGCGGGCGCCCACGCGGTAATCGAGCCGCCTTCTCCCGCGAAGACGAACGCGGCGACGCCCGACTTGCCGTTGCGCGAGAGCGTGAGATCCGGTCCCTTGTTGAAGACGATTCCTGTCGGTTTGGCGGGCCCGGACGCGCTCGGAGGGATCGATACGACCAGCGACTGAACGACGCCGTTGCCGTCGTAGAGCGTGGCCGTCTGCGTGCCGTTGTCGGCGACCCAAACGAAGCCGTTCGGGTTGAACGCCACGCCCCAGCCGTTCTTCAGATTCGGGTCGGTGTGAGGCGCGGACACGGCGCCATCGGAGACGACGATCGACATCTTGAAACGTGTCGCCGTCGGCATGTTGTCGTCCGAGCCGCCGCCGCATGAGGCGATGCCCGCGAGCGAGACGACCGCGGCGGCGCAAACCACCAGACGGCGCAACAATCCGGTTTGCATGATGGTGACTCCTTCGGCGCGGTTCGCCGGCAGCTCGTTCGTCACCTTTAAACGGATGTGCGTTGCGGCTTATTCCGTTTGCATCATGCTGAATGGCGCGTCAGTACATCAATGCGCGTCGCCGCGTCCCTTCGATACGGCCGGCACGCCCAGGCCGAAGAGCGTGAAGCGCGAATTGTCGTCATCCGGTATCCCCGAATGATGGGCGTGCGCGTTCCAACGGCCGTCGTAGGTCATCGTCGGGACGACCGGCTTCGGGATGCCGCTCGCCTGGCGGAAGTACTCGGTGTTGCTCTCGTTCTGCACAGCGAGCGCGCGGCGCAGCGTCGCCTGCGCCTGGCCGTTGCGCGGGTCGAGCGCGACCGCGCGGCGTGCGTTGCGCAACGCGCACGCCGCTTCCATGTTGGCGGCGCAGGCGCGCGCGTTCGCTATCGCGCCGTCGCGCGCACGTTCCTGACGCGACAATTCGGCCGCGAGCTGCTGGATTTCCGGACTGCGCGGCTCGCTCGCCGAGAGGCCGCGCATGTGACGGCGCGCCGCCGCGAGGTCGCGCCCGGCGAGCGCTTGCTGAGCCGCCGCGATGCTCCGCGCGACGGCTGCGGGAAGCGGCTCCGGCGCAGGCTGAACGGCGGGCGTGGCGGGCGTGGGCGGTTTGTCGATCGAGGCGACCGTCGCGGTGCTGCGCGGCTGTTCGGATTGTCGGGCGACGGGCGCGGTATTTCGAGGCTGCTCGATCGCGCGAGCGACGGGCGCGGGCGCTTGCGTCACCGGTTTCGGCGGCACCGGCGCCGCTGCGGCGATCGTCGCGACCACGCGCGGTTCAGGCTTCTGCAGCGATGCGACGACCGGCGTCGTCGGCTTTGTCGGCGGCGCGACGGCAGCGACCGATGCGGCTGTCGCGGCGGCTGCGTTCGTCGTGGGAACGGGCGTCGCGGGCTTCGCAGTTGCGATCATGGCTGGCGACGCGTTGCTCGCCGGAGCCGCGTTCGCCGCAACGTGCGGCGTCGTCGCCAACATGCTCGATGCCGTGACGCGCGGCGCGACAGACGCGGTTTCCCCTATCGGCGCGGGCGTCTTCGCGATCGTCGTTGTCGTCGTCGCTGATGGGACAGGCTGCGCACTCGGCGTATCCGCTTTGGAGCGCGCCAACGATGCGTGCCGCGCGGCATCGGCCTTGGACGCGCCGGAGGCGCCGTCGCGAATCGATCCCGCCGCGCTGATACCGGGCTCCGCGCTCGGCGACGGCGCGTTGTCGTCCAGACGCGCATAAAAGTATCCGCCGACCGCGATGCTGGCGATCACCCCGCCGACCAGCATCGCCATGCCGGTGCGGGCGGGCTTGCGCTGATCCTGCGCATCGGGCTCGACGAAGTTCGGGTAGGACGTCAGCATCCTGCGGCGCACGAGGCGCTGCAGCCAGTGGCTATCGTCCCAGTCGAGAATGTCGAGCGGCGCGGGCACCGGCGCCGCGGCGGCCGCGGCGGCTTCGGCCGCGCGGCTCGTGAAAATCGCGCCCTGACGATCGGCGCCGCACGCGGGGCAGGTGTCTTCCGAGGCAGGGGAAACGGTGTTGCAGCGCTTGCAGATGACGGAGTCGAGAGACAGCGAGTGATCAGGTCGATTCATGTCGTACCTTTCTTCGAGTTATGGCTCGGCGCGTCGCGCGAGCGGGTCACGACATCGAGAGGGTCCTAAGCAACCCGAAATGCGGGCGCTGCGCGTGCGAGCATCCCCGCGATGCTCCGCGCGCCGGGGTTCCGAATGCCGATGGAGGCCATTTTTTGCTGACGCGGCAGTGCGCGTCTACGCGAGAGCGCACATAGCCGGACGGACGACTTACGCGCGCTCGCGTCATCGGCGAAATTGCGTGTCATCACGCACATATGGACGATGACAATGCAATCGAAGGGCTTCGACGCGACGGCGCGGCAACTGATCGTCGGACTGCCGCTATTCATGGGCGCGATCGAGTACATCTTGAGGGTGGCGCTGAAGCAGCCGGGCAGGGATGACTTCTTTCCGATTTCGCTCGTCGCGTCGAGCGTCAGTCTGAATCTTGCGTTGACGGTGCTGCCGGGTGAGCTTCGCCGCGGCGCCTATTCTCGATGGTTCTCCGAGCGACGAATCGCTGAGGCGTTTCTTGTCGCGAATCTGGGAATTTTCGCCTCTCTAATCGGGATGCTTCTCTGGATATACTTGCTCGTCGCTTCGTTCAGTGAGGAAGTTCGGGCGATTCTGCCTATGCATCCTCTTCGGGATGCTCTGGTCTACTATGTATTTTCGATCGCGGTGAATGAATGGAAGGCGTGGGTGGAAAAATGTTGAACTTCGTGCTGGGTTTCTTTCGAGAGTATTGGCCTGTCGTGTTGGCTTACGCGATCGCCAGGTTCGTCGTTCCGCCCGTCGTGGGCTGGATTTATCGGAAGACTGCGGGCGATGAGCCGCGCGTCGAAGTCGAGCGCGGTTCAGGCAACGTTCAAACGCAGATTGCCGCGAAACCCGGCGAGATGCCGAAATGACGCCGAAGCCGTGCCCCAAACGCAAAAAAGCCGCTCACAACGGAGCGGCTTTTTCAACAATCCTGGTGCCCAGGGCCGGAATCGAACCGGCACGCCTTGCGGCGGGGGATTTTGAGTCCCCTGCGTCTACCAATTTCACCACCTGGGCCTGAATCGACTCGTAGCGGAACAGAGCGAACCAACGAGCCAATCGAGTCGGCGATTATGACCGAAAACGCCGTCGCCGGCAAGCATCGACAGCAGCGTTTTCAGAACAAAGGACCTTACTGCGCGAGATACGTAAATGCGCCGTTCTTGATGACGCCCATTACGCTCGCGCGCTGATCCAGACCGACGTGATCCGTCGCGCTCGTATTGACGACGCCGTTCGGCACGACCAGTTCGTGCGCATGCTCGAGTTCCGAGCGCAGCGCCACGCGAAACTCCTTCGTGCCCGGCTTGGCCGTCTTCAGCGCGCGCGCCACGGCGTCCTGAAGACGCGGATACACGCCCGCCGCATCGCCCGCGAACTGCGTCACGGTGCCCTTGCCGTACTTCTCCTCATACGCATTCGCGAACGCCAGCGCAGCCTTCTTCGACGGATGATCCGCCGGCAGCGTCCGCGCGACGACGACCGGCTGCGTCGGGAACAGGGTGCCCTCGACGTCCTTGCCGCCGAGCTTGATGAACTCGGGCGTCGCGATGCCGTGCGTCTGATAGATCGCGCCCTTGTAGCCGCGCTCGACGAGCGTGCGCTGCGGCAACACCGTCGGCGTGCCCGCGCCCGCGATCAGCACCGCGTCGGGCTTCGCGGCCATCAGCTTGAGAATCTGGCCGGTGACGCTCGCATCGGTGCGATTGAAACGCTCGCTCGCGACAATCTTGATATGCCGAAGATCGGCGAACTTGGTGAACTCGTTGAGCCAGCTATCGCCGTAGCTGTCCGCGAAGCCGATGAAGCCCACCGTCTTCACGCCGTGATTGGCCATGTAGCGCGTCATGACGTCGGCCATCGCGCGATCGGTCTGCGCCATCTTGAACGCCCACACTTTCTTGCCTTCCTGCGGCTCCACGACCGATGCCGAGCCGATCAGCGTGATCATCGGCGTTTCGGATTCGGCGACGGGATCGAGCGCGGCGAGCGCCGCCGGCGTGATGTTCGGCCCGACGATCACATCGACGTGATCTTCGCTGATGAGCTTGCGGATGTTGCGCACGGCCGCGCCCGGATCCGAGCCGTCGTCGAGGATGATGTACTCCGCGCTCTGCCCGGCGATGGTTTTCGGCCACATGAGCATCGCGTTCTTGCTGGTGATGCCGATGGCGGCGGCCGGACCGGTGCTCGACAGATCGATGCCGACCTTCAACTGGGCGTGCGCGGCGGCGGCAACTACGGATAAGGCGACGCCGGCAGCGAGCCGGCGCGTGAACTTCGACAACGTCATCGGATGGTCTCCAAAAGGGCAGGATTTTCTAGGCGGCGGGCGCCGCCGATATTCAAAGCTCGTAACTCTCGTGCTCGCCGGACAGCGCCTGTTCGATCAGCTTGCGATTCAGCGACGGCGACAGCAGTTCGACGAGCGTATACACATAGCTGCGCAGGTACGCGCCCTGTTTGAGCGCGAGCCGCGTGACGTTCGTGCCGAAGAGATGTCCGACCGGCATCGCGCGCAAATGCCGATCGCGCTCCGGATTGAACGCGATATCCGCCAGAATTCCGACGCCAAGCCCCAGTTCGACGTAAGTCTTGATGACGTCGGCATCGATGGCTTCGAGCACGATGTCCGGTGTCAGATTGCGCAGCGCGAACGCCTGATTGATCTTCGTGCGCCCGGCGAACGACGCCTCGTAAGTGATGATCGGGAATTGCGCGAGATCGTCGAGCGTCAGCGTCTTGCGCTCCAACAGCGGATGATCCGGCAGCATGACGGCCAGATGCTGCCACTGGAAGCAGGGCAGCGACACCAGTTCCTTATAGTTGGCGATCGCTTCCGTCGCGATGGCGATATCGGCCTGATCGTGGATGACCATTTCGGCGACTTGCGTCGGACTGCCTTGCAGAATCGAAAGGTGGACCTTCGGGAAGCGCTTCTTGAATTCTGCGATGGCGGACGGCAGCGAATAACGCGCCTGCGTATGCGTGGCGGCGATGACGAGATTGCCCTGATCCTGCGCGGCGTAATCCTTACCGACGCGCTTCAGGCTTTCCACTTCCTGCAAGATTTTCTCGACCGACGCGAGAATGATGCGCCCCGGCTCGGTGAGCGACCTCACGCGTTTCCCGTGCCGCGTGAAGATTTCGACGCCCAACTCGTCTTCCAATTCGATGATCGCTTTCGAGACGCCCGGCTGCGACGTATACAGCGCCTTGGCGGCTTCCGTGAGGTTGAAGTTCTGCCGGACGGCCTCGCGCACGAAGCGAAACTGATGCAGATTCATTTATAGCCTTTGTTTATTACTACCGGGCATATCAAAGTAATTTTTCAGTCGTTTGCAATATATAGCAGGTTCTTTACTATCAGTCCAATTTTTCCGATATCCATATCTCTATCTGTCATGAGCAAATGAGCGTTCAGTCTGAACGGCTCGGGCAATAGCGACTCAATGGATATTCGATGGACGAGACGCGCCGCGTAACCTAGGACGCTGCGCTTTACACAAGAACTTGGGGCCCCCGAATGTACCAATACGATCAGATCGACCAACGCATCGTCGACGAACGTGTCGCGCAGTACGCCGACCAGGTCCGCCGACGTTTGTCGGGCGAATTGAGCGAAGAAGAATTCCGTCCGCTGCGTTTGCAGAACGGCCTGTACATGCAGCGCCACGCGTACATGCACCGCATCGCGATCCCGTACGGCAACCTGCGCAGCGACCAGCTCCGCATGCTGGCCACCATCGCGCGCGAGCACGACCGCGGCTACGGTCACTTCTCGACGCGGACCAACATCCAGTTCAACTGGGTCGAGCTCGAAGAGACGCCGGAAATCCTGCGCAAGCTCGCGTCGGTGCAAATGCACGCGATCCAGACGTCGGGCAACTGCATCCGCAACATCACCGCCGATCAGTTCGCGGGCGTCGCGCCCGACGAGCAGGTCGATCCGCGTCCGTGGGCGGAAGTTCTGCGTCAATGGTCGACGTTCCATCCGGAATTCGCGTGGCTGCCGCGCAAGTTCAAGATCGCGGTGAACGGCTCGGCGGAAGACCGCGCGGCCGTGCAAGTCCACGATCTCGGCGTGTATCTGAAGAAGAACGCGCAAGGCGAAGTCGTGATGGACATTCTCGCGGGCGGCGGCCTCGGCCGCACGCCGATCGTCGGCGCGATCATCAAGCGCGATCTGCCGTGGCAACACTTGCTTACTTATTGCGAAGCCGTGCTGCGCGTGTACAACCGCTACGGCCGTCGCGACAACATGTACAAGGCGCGTATCAAGATTCTCGTTAAGGCGCTGTCGCCGGAGAAGTTCAGCAAGCAGGTCGAGGAAGAGTGGCAACACTTGAAGGACGGCCCGTCGACGCTCACGCAGGAAGAAGTCGATCGCGTGTCGAAGTTCTTCGCGCCGCACGTCTACGAGAAGCTCGCGGACACCGACGCTTCCTACGAAAAGCATCTGATCGACAGCAAGCCGTTCGCGCGCTGGGTCGAGCGCAACGTGCGTCCGCACAAGGTGCCGGGCTACGCCGCCGTGACGCTCTCGCTCAAGCAGCGCAACATCGCGCCGGGCGACGCCACCGATCAGCAGATGGACGACGTCGCCGCGCTCGCCGATGAATTCTCGTTCGGCGAAATCCGCGTGTCGCACGAGCAGAACCTGATTCTCGCGAACGTGAAGAAGCGCGATCTGCACACGGTGTGGGAACGCGCGAAGGCGCTCGGTTTCGCGACGGCGAACATCGGCCTGTTGACGGACATCATCGCGTGCCCGGGCGGCGATTTCTGCTCGCTCGCGAATGCGAAGTCGATCCCGATCGCGCTCGCCATTCAGGACCGTTTCAACGATCTCGACTACGTGCACGACCTCGGCGACCTTTCGCTGAACATCTCGGGCTGCATCAACGCGTGCGGTCATCACCACGTCGGCAATATCGGCATTCTTGGCGTCGATAAGGACGGCTCGGAGTGGTATCAGGTGACGCTCGGCGGCGAGCAAAGCTCGGGCGCGACCGGCGCGCATCTCGGCAAGGTGATCGGCCCGTCGTTCTCGGCCGAAGAGATGCCCGACGTGATCGCGCAAGTGATCGACACTTTCGTCGACAACCGCATCGAAGGCGAGCGCTTCATCGAGACGTTCGGCCGCATCGGCATGGCGCCGTTCAAGGAGCGCGTGTACGCATCGCGCCAGGCTCACGCTTAAGGATCTGCAAATGACGTTGATTATCAAGAACCGCGCGGTCGTCGAAGACAGTTTCACCGTTGTGCGCGCCGCCGAAGACGGTACGTTGCCCGCCGTCGATGCGTTGCCGGCCGGCAAGATCATCGTGCCGTTTGCGCTGTGGAAAGAGCACAAGCCGGCGATCGTCGCGTCGCGCGCGAAAGAAGACATCGGCGTGTGGCTCGCGCCGGACGACGAACCCGCCGACATCGTCGCGGATTTCGCGCAGATTTCCGTGATCGCCGTCGATTTCCCGGTGTTCCGCGATGGCCGCGGCTTTTCTATCGGCCGCTTGCTGCGCGAGCGCTATCAGTGGACGGGCGAACTGCGCGCAATCGGCGACGTGCTGCGCGATCAGGTTGCATTCCACGCGCGCTGCGGCTTCGATGCGTTCGCCGTGCGCGCGGACAAGGACATCAACGACGCGCTCAACGCGTTCACCGAGTTCACGAATCTGTATCAGGGCGCGACCGACAATCCGGAACCGCTGTTCCGTCGTCGCGCGACGCTCGTCGCAGCGCTCGGAGCCTGATGTATGACGCCTGAATTGCAAGCCAAGGTTGAACGCCTGGATGCGCTGCTCGATTCGATTGCGGCGCGCCACCAGAGCGTCAAGCTAGCCAGCAGCCTCGCCGCCGAAGACATGGTGCTGACGCACGCCATCCTTTCGCGCGGTGTGAAGATCGGCATCTTCTCGCTGAATACGGGCCGTTTGCACGCGGAAACGCGCGGCATGCTCGATACCGTGAAAGCGCGCTACGGCTACGACATCGAGCAGTTTCATCCGCAACAGGACGCGGTCGATGCCTACGTGCGCGATCACGGTCTGAACGCGTTCTACGAAAGCATTGATTTGCGCAAGAGCTGCTGCCATATCCGCAAGGTCGAGCCGCTCAATCGCGCGCTGTCCGATGTCTCCGCGTGGGTGACGGGACAGCGCCGCGAACAATCGG
Source organism: Caballeronia sp. AZ7_KS35 (assembly GCF_023631045.1). Lineage (NCBI taxonomy): Bacteria > Pseudomonadati > Pseudomonadota > Betaproteobacteria > Burkholderiales > Burkholderiaceae > Caballeronia > Caballeronia sp. AZ7_KS35. Next base: position 871,979 of record NZ_JALQDV010000001.1, read on the forward strand.
TGACGCGCGCCGAGCTGCACGAGGAAGAGCGCGACGAGCCGCGCAACATCGCCAAGTTCAATCCGCTCGCGGACTGGACCGAAACCGATGTGTGGGATTACCTGAAAGCCTTCGATGTGCCCGTGAATCCGCTGCACGCGCGCGGCTATCCGAGCATCGGCTGCGAGCCTTGTACGCGCGCGGTGCGCCCCGGCGAAGACAGCCGCGCCGGACGCTGGTGGTGGGAATCGCGCGATACGAAGGAATGCGGCTTGCACATCACGAATATCAAGATCGTCGAAGCAGCACCAAGCTCCGCGATCTAAGGCACTACCCCCTGTCACTGAACGCGGCGCTCATAGAAGCGCCGCTAGAAAAAGGATCGACGAACATGAGCACGACGCTCGACTCTAACGTCACCGCACCGGTCGTCAACAAGGCGACTCGCATGGATCACCTGGATTGGCTCGAAGCCGAGTCGATCCACATCATTCGCGAACTGGTCGCGGAATGCAGCAAGCCCGCGCTCCTGTTCTCGGGCGGCAAGGATTCGGTCGTCGTGCTGGCGCTCGCGCTCAAGGCGTTCGGCCTCGGCGGGGGCCGCAAGACGACGCTGCCGTTCCCGCTGGTTCACATCGACACGGGTCACAACTTCCAGGAAGTGATCGATTTCCGCGATCGCCGCGCGGCCGAGATCGGCGCGGAGCTCGTCGTCGGTCATGTCGAGGATTCGATCAAGAAGGGCACGGTGCGTCTGCGTCGCGAGACGGATTCGCGCAACGCCGCGCAAGCGGTGACGCTGCTCGAAACCATCGAGCAATACGGCTACACGGCGATGATCGGCGGCGCGCGCCGCGACGAAGAAAAGGCGCGCGCGAAAGAGCGCATCTTCTCGTTCCGCGATGAATTCGGCCAGTGGGATCCGAAGGCGCAGCGTCCGGAACTGTGGAGCATCTACAACGCGCGTCTGCACAACGGCGAGCATCTGCGCGTGTTCCCGATCTCGAACTGGACCGAGCTCGACGTGTGGCAGTACATCGCGCGCGAAAAGCTCGAACTGCCGAACATCTACTACGCGCATGAGCGCGAGATCGTGCGCCGCAACGGCCTGCTCGTGCCGGTAACGCCGCTCACGCCGGTGCGCGAAGGCGAGACCGCCGAGATCGCGCAAGTGCGTTTCCGCACCGTCGGCGATATCAGTTGCACGTGCCCGGTCGCGAGCGATGCCGATGACGTCGAGAAGATCATCGCGGAAACGGCCGTGACGGAAATCACGGAACGCGGCGCGACGCGCATGGACGATCAGGCTTCCGAAGCCGCGATGGAACAGCGCAAGAAGCAAGGTTATTTCTAAGCATCACGCCACAGGAAGAAACGAGTCATGAGCATCTATCAAGCTGAAGATCTGGGCGTGTTGCGCTTCATCACCGCGGGTTCCGTCGACGACGGCAAGAGCACGCTGATCGGCCGTCTGCTGTACGACAGCAAGGCCGTCTTGTCGGATCAGTTGTCGGCGATTTCGCGCGCGAAGAACAAGCGCACGGTCGGCGATGAAATCGACCTCTCGCTGCTCACGGACGGCCTCGAAGCCGAGCGCGAGCAGGGCATTACCATCGACGTCGCGTATCGCTATTTCGCCACGGCGAAGCGCAAGTTCATCATCGCCGATACGCCGGGCCACGAGCAGTACACGCGCAACATGGTGACGGGCGCGTCGACGGCGCATGCGGCGATCATTCTCGTCGACGCAACGCGCGTCACGTTCGAGGACGGCGTCGCGCAACTGCTGCCGCAGACGAAGCGCCACAGCGCGATCGTCAAGCTGCTCGGTCTGCAGCACGTGATCGTCGCGATCAACAAGATGGATCTGGTCGAGTACAGCGAAGCGCGCTTCAACGAGATTCGCGATGCGTACGTCGTGCTCGCGCGTCAGCTCGGGCTGTCGAACGTGCGCTTCGTGCCGGTGTCGGCGCTGAAGGGCGACAACATCGTGACGGCGAGCGAGCGCATGCCGTGGTACGCAGGCGAGCCGCTGCTCGATCTGCTGGAATCGCTGCCGGTCGCGCAGCCGAACGATCAGGCGCTGCGTTTCCCGGTGCAATGGGTCGCGCGTCAGGACGGCTCGCAAGCCGACGATTTCCGCGGCTACATGGGCCGCGTCGAAGCGGGCGAAGTGCGCGTCGGCGATGCGCTGACCGTGCTGCCCGCCGGCCGCGAAGCGACGGTTGCCGAGATCATCGCGCCGGTGCCGGGTGGTGTCGCGCCGGTGGATCGCGCGTTCGCTGGCCAGACGGTGACGATTCGCCTGACGGAAGACGTCGACGTGTCGCGCGGCGATACCTTCGTGCCCGCCGCGGCGAAGGTCGAGCCGGCGAAGAAGCTCGAAGCGGACCTCTGCTGGTTCGACGAAGAGCCGCTTTCGCCGCAGCGCAAATATCTGCTGAAACAGACGACGAACACGGTGTTCGCGCGCATCGGCGCGGTGAAGCAGGTGCTGGACGTGCATACGCTGTCGCATTCGGTCGATCGCAGCACGCTCGCGATGAACGATATCGGCCGCGTGGCGCTCACGTTGCAGAAGCCGATCGTCGCGGACGAGTACGATACGCATCAGGGCACCGGCGCGTTCGTGCTGATCGATGAAGCGACGCATCACACGGTCGCCGCCGGCATGATTCGTTCGATCGCGGCTTGATCGACATTTAGCGACGGATGATTGCAATGGGTAAGGTCTATCTGATCGGAGCGGGGCCGGGCGCGGCGGATCTCATCACCGTGCGCGGCATGCGCTTGCTCGAGCAGGCGGACGTCGTGCTGCACGACGCGCTCGTCGAACCGGCGATGCTCGACTACGCGCCCAACGCGAAGAAGATTGCTGTCGGCAAGCGCTGCGGACAGCGTTCGACGGCGCAGCACTTCATCAACAAGCAGATCGTCGATGCCGCGCTGGAACACGGTGTCGTGGTGCGTCTGAAGGGCGGCGATCCGATGCTCTTCGGCCGCGCCGACGAGGAAATGCGCGCGCTCGAAGTTGCGGGCATCGAGTTCGAAGTGGTGCCGGGCATCACGGCGGCGCTCGCGAGCGCGGCGACGCTCAAGCGCTCGCTGACCTTGCGCGGTGTGGCGCGCAGCGTCGCACTGGCGACGCATTCGCGTGCGGCGGACAGCGACGAGATTCGCGAGCAGGCGAAGGCCGATTCGCTCGTGTTCTACATGGGCCGCGACAGCGCGCCGGACATCGCGCAGCAGTTGATCGATGCGGGACGTCCCGGCTCGACGCCGGTGGCGATCGTCGAGGCGTGCAGTACGCCGCGCGAACGCACGCTGACGTTGACGCTCGCGCGCATGGCGCTGGGCGAGGCGCAGGAGTGGCTGGATCCGTCGCAGCCGAGCTTGCTGATGATCGGTGAGGCGTTTCGCGAACGGGCGTCGGCGGTGAAGCCGAAGGTGCATTTGAAGGGGATGCAGGCGGCGGCTTGATGTCGTTCGACAGGCTCAAAGTAAGGAGCGCACCGGAGACGGTGCGCTCCTTTTGCTTTGGATCTCGGAATTCAAAAGTCGACGAGCTTGATTTTCTTCTTTTTCGAGTTGCTGGCGCGGGAATGCGTACTGCGAGGCTATTGCCCACTTGGAAATGAGCAGATTCATACGGAGCCCAATCGGATATACGGAAAAGTCAATCCAAGTAGAGGCGCTCGATTCGGAGGGTGCCATTCGGCCGAACGGCCAGCGATGAACTACGCGCCCATCTGCCGCAAACAATACCCCGCGACCGCTTCCAGCACCGCGTCATCTTCCCCGACTGCCGTCGCGCAGGAAATCGCAACGTCGGGATGTGCCTTCCGGCACTTCTCGACGATCTCCGGCAAGTCGCGACGCACGTGCCCGCCTTGTCCGAAAAACACGGGCACGACCGTAATGGCATCGCATCCATCGGCGGCTTGCCGCGCCACTGCGGCCGGCAAATCCGGCGACATCAACTCGAGAAACGCCAGCGCCACCGGCTGATCGCCGCGCGAACCACGCAACTTCTGCGCGAGCCGCTCGAATGGCTCGGCCCAGCGCGGATCGCGCGCGCCGTGACCGAACAGGATGATGCCGTGCTTCTTCATCGCGCGTTCTCCGTCAGAGAAGAAACGTCAGTGCCGCTCGACCCACTTCAGTCCGATCAACCCGACCGCCAGATAGGCGAGCGCGGGCGCGGCCGCCGTGAGCGGCGCGGGCCAGGTATTCAGATTGCCGATATGCGAGAACAGCGTGTTGAACAACTGGAAGCTCATGCCGATCATGATGCCGCCGAACACCTTCACGCCGACCACGCCCGCGCGCGTATGCAGGTACGCGAACGGCAGCGACAGAATCAGCATCACGAACACCGCGAACGGATAAAGAATCTTGCGCCAGAACGCGATCTGATAGCGCTGCGCGTCCTGATGGTTCTCCGTCAGATGCTGGATATAGCGAAAGAGGTTGAACATCGACATCCGGTCCGGCGACACGAGCAGCACCGACAGAATCTGCGGCGTCAGCTCGGAGCGCAACGAGTACTCCGGCAGCGTGGTCTGCGTCGCGCGATACACCGGATTCAACGTGTCGCCGGGATTGACGGCCTGCGGCGGCGCGTCGTTCAGGCGGGTGTCGGTCACGCCGGTGAGCTTCCAGTGGCCGGGCGGCGCGTACACACCCGTCTTCGCGATGCGTACGTTGGTCAGGCGGAACTTCGAATCGAACTCGTAGATTCGCACGTTGGCGATCGTCGTATCGGGGTTCAGCGTGCCGACGTTGACGAAACGCGTGACCTGTTCGCCGTTCTCTTTCGCCGTCAACGTGTCCTTGACCCACACGCCCGACTGAAAATTCGATGACACCGACGATCCGAGCGCCTCAAGCCGCACGCGCTCGGACAACTGGTCCGTGTATGGCCCGATCACTTCGCCGATGAGGTACGTGATGAACACCAGCGGAATGCCGATCTTCATCAGCGAGCGCAGCGCCGCGCCGGTCGAAAGCCCCGACACGCGGAAGATCGTGAATTCCGAGGCTGCCGCCATCTGCGCGAAGACGTAAATGGCCGAGATGAGCGCGGCGACGGGAATGATCTCGTAGAAGCGCGAAGGCGTCTGCAGCCCGACGCGCAGCACCGCGAGCATGAAGTTGTATTTGCCGTGCCCGACCGTGTTCAGCTCGTTGATCAGGTCGAAGAAGAAGAACAGCCCCGAGAACGCGAACAGGATGAAGATGAACGCGAGGTAGATCTGGCGCGCGAAGTATCGTTCGTAGATGCGCAACATGTCAGGCCCCCTTTGAACCCGTCAGCGACGAGAGCCTGAAGAGCGGCCGGTTGCGAATCCGCAGCCAGAAGATGAACGCGACGAGCGCCCCCACGACGAGGTGCAGCCCGACGAGTCCCACGCCGAACGACAGCTTGCCTTGCTCGATCCACGACTGCACGACGTTCAGCAGGTTCGAATACGTGAGATAGATGAGCACGGCCATCACGAGATTGATCGTGCGGCTGCGGCGCGGGTTTTGATACGAAAGCGGAATGGCGAGCAGCATCAGATTGATGGCGATGATCGGCAAGCCCGCGCGCCACGCGAACTCCGCGAGATTTTCCTTGGTCGGATCCGCGAGCAGATCGGGCGTGTAGATGCCCGTGGTCGTCGGCGTGTTGACGACCTGGCGGCTCATTATCTTCACACCATAGCGCTCGAATTCCATGATCCGGAAGTTCGGCTGGCCGGGCTCGCCGTCGTAGCGGCGGCCGTTGTCGAGCACGATGAAGCGGTCGCCGTCGGGACGCGTTTCGGTGTGCCCGTTCTTCGAAACGATCACGTTGACCTTGCCGCCTTCCGTGCTCGTGACGAACACGTTCTCGACGTGCCCCTGATCCTGCGACATCTTCTCGATGAAGAACACGCGATGGCTCGCCGGCGATTCGCGGAACTGGCCCGGCGCGAGCAGCGACACTTCATCGCGCTGCTGAAAGCGCTGCTTGATGAGCTTGCTCTGCTGATTCGACCACGGCCAGCCGACGAAAGCGAAGAACATGATGAGGATGATGATCGGCGTCGAGAACACGGCGATCGGCTTGATGAGCTGCGTCTGACTCACGCCCGACGCGAGCCACACGACCATTTCCGAGTCGCGATACCAGCGCGTGAGCACGAAGAGGATGGAGACGAACAGCGTCACGATCAGCATGACCGCGAGATAGCCGATGACGGTGAGCCCGATCAGCACGACGACGTCTTTCGGGTCGATCTGACCTTGCGCCGCGAAGCCGACGATGCGGATCATCATCGTCGTGAGCATGATCGTGAGCAGGACCATGAACACGGCGCCGGCCGTATACGCGAGTTCGCGCTGCAGGGAGCGTTCGAAGATCATTGAATTTTGCGATTTGCCGGCGGGGATGCGGAATCATGCACGCATCTTGTGGCGAAGGGGAAGGGCATCGTGCTCATCCTCGCTTTGCGCCTGTGACCGCCGCGGAAAAAATAGCGGATAATTGCGGCTTTCATCCTTCAGCCTAGATTTTATCCGAGGATAAGCGCGATGGACTTTAGCATAAAAGCCTGTGATTGGAGCAAAGGCGAGGCAAATGGTTTCCTTACCGGAAAGTCGGATGTCATCGTGCTCGGCATCTTTGAAGCGCAGACGCTCACGGGCGCCGCGCGCGACATGGACGTCGCCACCAAGGGCCTCATTTCGCGCGTCGTGAAAGCCGGCGACATGAGCGGCCGCGCCGGCACGACGCTGCTCGTGCCCGAAGTGACCGGCATCGGCGCATCGCGCGTGCTGCTCGTCGGGCTCGGCAAGCAGGACGCCTTCAATCAGAAAGCCTATGGCGAAGCCGTGCGCGCCGCGTGGCGCGTGCTGCTCGGCTCGAAGATCGGCCAGGCGACCTTCACGCTCGCTCAACTGCCGGTCCAGGAGCGCGACGGCGTGTGGGCCGTGCGCGCCGCGATCCTCGCGCTGCGCGAGCTGACCTACAAATTCACGCAGATGAAGAGCAAGCCCGACAACGGCGCGCGCTCGCTCAGGAAGATCGTGTTCAGCATCGATTCCGCGGACGAGAAAGCCGCCAGGGTCGCGGTGAAGCAGGGCGTCGCGATCGCGAACGGCATGGATCTCACGCGCGATCTCGGCAATCTGCCGCCGAACGTCTGCACGCCGGCCTATCTCGGCCAGACCGCGAAGAAGCTTGGCCGCGACTTCAAGCTGAAGGTCGAGGTGCTCGGCCAGAAGCAGATCGAGGCGCTCGGCATGGGCTCGTTCCTGTCGGTGGCGAAGGGTTCGGTCGAGCCGCCGCAGTTCATCGTCATGCATTACCAGGGCGCGGGCGTCGAAGCGAACAAGACGAAGGGCAAGAACGCGCCGATCGTGCTGGTCGGCAAGGGCATCACGTTCGACTCGGGCGGCATCTCGATCAAGCCGGGCGAGGCGATGGACGAGATGAAGTACGACATGTGCGGCGCGGGTTCCGTGTTCGGCACGATGCGCGCGGTCGCCGAAATGGGCCTGAAGCTCAACGTGATCGGCGTGATCCCGACTTGCGAGAACATGCCCGCGGGCAACGCGGTGAAGCCGGGCGACATCATCACGGCGATGAACGGCACGACCATCGAAGTGCTCAACACCGACGCCGAAGGCCGCCTGATCCTGTGCGACGCCTTGACCTACGCGGAGCGCTTCAAGCCCGCCGCCGTGGTCGATATCGCGACGCTCACGGGCGCGTGCATCATCGCGCTCGGGCATCACAACACCGGTCTCTTCTCGAAGGACGACGCGCTCGCGGGCGAGTTGCTCGACGCATCGCGCGAAGCGTCCGATCCGGCATGGCGCCTGCCGCTCGACGACGAGTATCAGGACCAGCTCAAGTCGAATTTCGCGGATGTCGCGAATATCGGCGGACGTCCGGCCGGCAGCGTGACGGCGGCGTGCTTCCTGTCGCGCTTCGCGACGGCGTATCCGTGGGCGCACCTCGATATCGCCGGAACCGCGTGGAAGAGCGGCGCGGCGAAGGGCGCGACGGGCCGTCCCGTGCCGCTGCTTTCGCAGTTCCTGATCGATCGCGCGGGCGCATGACACGCATCGACTTCCATACGAATGTCGGCGATCCGCTCGCCTACGCCTGCCGCCTCGCGCGCAAGGTGTATGCGAGCGGCAAGCCGCTCGTCGTGCTCGCCGAACCGCAGCGTCTCGCCGCGTTCGACGAGCAGTTGTGGACCTTCCAGCCGCTCGAATTCGTGCCGCACTGCATGGCGAAGAGCGCGCTCGCGCTGGACACGCCTGTCGTGCTCACGTCGAATCTGGATGAAGCGCCGCATCATCAGGTGCTGGTGAATCTCGGCGCGCCGGTGTCCGCGCAGTTCGCGCGCTTCGAGCGGCTCGTCGAGATCGTCGGCAGCGAGGGCGACGAACTCGCCGCGGGCCGCGAGCGTTATCGCTTCTATCGCGATCGCGGCTATGCGATCGAGACGCACAATCAGGGCGGTTGAGCGAACAGAAAGCGCGCGTTGCGTGCGCTACGCTGGCAGTGACAAAGGAGACCACCCGAGATGACCGACAAGCCCGAATCCTTCGATTCCTCCATTCCGACGCTGACCGATGTCGTCGTGCCCGGCAAGCCGGAATACGCGCGCGCGCCGTCGATCAACGCCGCGATCGAATACGACGCGGACCAAATCGCCGAGCGGCTGCGCGGCCGCTTCACGAACTTCCTGACAGGCGATGCGCGCGCGCTCATCGAAGAACGCTGCCGCGAAGTGCTGCGCGAACATTCGACGCAACTCGTCTCGGCGATCACGCGCGAAGTCGCGATGGCGCTCGAAGGCCGGATGAGCGAATGGGTGCGCGATGCAGTCGAGGAAGAGTTGCGCCGTCAGCGCGGCGAATGAGTTCTATCGCGGCGACGGTATCTCCGCCCGGCACGCGATAACCTGATCCCGGCGACACCCTGTTTCTCCAGTCGAACGCGCGCGTTCGATTGTTGCGCTATTTCTTTTGGCGAACTGATCATGTTCGCCTGCCACGCATATCGTTACAAAGAGGATGACGCCGAAATTCGACGGGCGTTTACCTATACTGCCAATGCTTCGACCAGATACAGCGATGAGCGCGTGACTCGCAGTCGTGATGCACGCCTTGGGACGTCGGTGGAACGGAGTCGTCCAGCGCATGAGCAAACAACGATATCGCGGGCGGGACCGGCCATTCTTTACTGAACGGCGTCCTCATTCCGCCGCCGTGCTCCTTCTTTTCGCGATGTCGGCGCACGCCGTCACGACACTCGGGCCAAGCTCGGCCACGCAGACGGTTTCCACCGACACGTCCTACCTGATCAAGCCCGGCACCGCGATCACGACCTCATCGGGCAACGCCATCAACGTCGAGGGCATTGCGCCCGTAACCATGTCGAACGCGGGTTCGATCATCAGTTCTACGGACAACATCGCGGCGGCAGTTGTGTTCGACGTGCCCGGATCGCTCGTCAATCAGGTGTCCGGCGCGGCGCTGGGCCATACGCACGGCATCCTCTTCAACAACAACGGTGCAGCCAACAATATCGTCAATCGCGGCGATGTCAGCGCGCGTATCAGCCATGCAATTACCTACTTGGGCGCGGCGAGCGGGACCGTCGACAACTTCGGAACGCTCAACGCCAACTCGGCGGTGACGGCCAGCACGGACGGCATTCTCCTCGGATCGACGGGCAACGTGACCGTGAACAATCACGCCGGGGCGGTCATCCGCTCGGGTATGGGCGATCAGGATAACGGCAGCGGGATCCTCGTGAGTGCCGGAACGGCGGTGATCCACAATGACGGACTCATCGATGCCTATCACGAAGGCATTCTCGGCAGAAGCGGCCTTCCCATGGAGGTACGCAATGGCGCCACGGGCGTGATCCGCAGCACGATCGGGGCGGGCGTGCGGCTCCAAAGCGGGAGCACGCTCGATAACGCCGGCGTCATTGCCAGCGGGTCGGAAACGGCCATTCTGCTATTCGGCCCGAACAACGTCGTGACGCTCGGCGCGGGTTCGCGCTTGATAAGCGGCAATGGCAACGCCATCACCAGCCAGAGCACAGACAATTCGATCATCCTGACGGGCACCAACACGGAGTCGGGGAATTTCTTCGCAAGTCCCGAACATGGCTTCATCCGGCTGAACCCGCGCGCGGGCAGCGACTGGACGCTCAACGGAACGGTGCTGATGGGCGGGACATCCTCAGCGGCGCTCGATGTCGAAGGCGCGCTGACGCTCGGCGGCGCGGTCATTCAGAACGGCGGCGGCACGACGGTAAGGTCTTCGGGCTCGCTCACGCTCGGCACGGGCGGCGCGGCCGGCATCGTGACGGGCAATGTCGTCAATGACGGCCTGCTTCGGTTCAATCGCAGCGACGCCTTTTCGTTCGACGGCGCGATAACGGGAACGGGCACGCTCGTGCAGGCGGGCAGCGGCACCGCCGCGCTGACAGCAGCGGGATCGTCGCAAGGCGCGGTAAAGGTGCAAGCGGGCACGCTCGCGCTGAATCAGCCGGGCGCGTTCAATGCGGGCAGCTATGCGACGCAGCCTGGCGCGACGACCGCCATCGCCGCGGATTCGACGCTGAACGTCGCGACGAACTTCAGCCAGGCGCCGGGCGCAGCGCTGACGATCGCCATCGGACAGGCCCAGCCGATCATCACGGCGGCGAGCGCGAGTCTCGGCGGCGCGCTGAACGTGAGCGGCTTCGGCGCGAGCGCGCCGGATTCCGCGAGCGCGCTCACGAGCACGCGCTTTGACATCATCCATACGAGCGGCGGTATCGCAGGCGATTTCGCGAGCGTCGGGTTCGGCGGCACGGCGAGTCCCGTCGATTATCTGACGCTCGCCGGCGCGAAGACCAACAACGGGCTCGACTACGAAGTCGGCTTCGGCCTGCGCTGGCTCGCAGGCGCGGCACAGGGCGACGGCGCGTTCACGCTCGCGGGCGCGGCGGATACCTTCAATGCCGATGTCGCGCTCAACGACCAGACTGGCCGGTTCGCGAGCGGCTGGGACGGCCGGACGTTGACGAAGAAGGGCGCGGGCACGTTGATCCTGTCGGCGGCGAACGGCTATACCGGCGCGACACTGATCGATGCCGGCACGCTCGCCGCGGGCGCGCGCGACGTGATCGCGGGAAGTTCGCAGCTCGCGGTGGCGGCGGGCGCGACCTTCGATCTGCGCGGCTTCGATCAGCACGTCAGCGATCTCGCCGGCGCGGGCAATGTGACGCTCGCCGGCGGTGCGCTGAGCGTGAACAGCGCGGCCGATTCGACGTTCAGCGGCACGATCGGCGGCGCAGGCAGTTTGACGAAGAGCGGCGCGGCCACGCTGACGCTGAGCGGCGACAACACGTTCACCGGCACGACGACGATTGCTTCGGGCGCGCTGCGGCTCGGCGCGGGCGGGACGACGGGCAGCGTCGCCGGGAACGTCGTCGATGACGGCGCGCTCGTCTTCGACCGCGCCGACAACGTGATCTTCCGCAACACGATCAGCGGCACGGGCGATGTCGTTCAGCAAGGCAGCGGCGTCGTCACGTTGACCAACGCGCAAACCTACAGCGGCGCCACGCGCGTCGATGCGGGCGCGCTGGTGTTGACCGACGGCGCGCGGCTCGCGAATACGTCTCAGGTAAGCGTGGCTCCGAGCGCGACCTTCGGCGGCTATGGCTCGGTGGGCGGCGCGGTGCTCAACAACGGCGTGCTGGCCATAGCCGATGCCGCGCCGGGTTTCGCGGGCGGTCCGGCGGGACAATTCCTCATCGGCGGCGCGCTCACGAACAACGGCGAGATTCGCATGGCGAGCGCCGCGCCCGCGAGCACGCTGACCGTCGCGGGCGATTACACCGGCAACAACGGCCGGATGGCGCTCTCCACGGTGCTCGCGGGCGACGGATCGGCGACCGACAGACTTGTCGTACACGGCGGCACGGCGGGGCAGACGCGCGTCGCAATCGCAAATGCGGGCGGCGCGGGCGCGCAAACGGCGAACGGCATCGAGATCGTCCAGGTGGACGGGCAATCGAACGGCGTGTTCACGCTTGACGGCCGCGTGGTCGCGGGTCCGTACGAATACAGTCTGCGGCAAGGCGGCCTGGCGACGCCGGACGATGGCGACTGGTATCTGCGTTCGGCGCCGACGCCGCGCCCGGAGCCGGGCGCTTACCTCGGCAATCAGCGCTCGGCCGAAACGATGTTCACGATGACACTGCACGATCGCGCAGGCTTCGCCGATTCCTACGCCGCGCTACCGCCGGACGCCGATAACGCGACGGCCTGGGCGCGCACGAGAGGCGCGCATACCGACAGCGACGCGGCCAGCGGGCGTATCGGCGAATCGACGGACACCGCGCTCGTGCAGGCGGGCATCGACCTGCTGCATCGGGTGTCGGACGGGCATCGCTGGCAGGCGGGCGTGATGGCGGGCTACGGCTCGTCCACCACCGATGCGACCGCGCAGAACAGTTCCGCGACCGCGCGCGGCAACGTCAACGGGGCGAGCGCGGGCGTCTACGCGACGTGGCGCGGCAATGCCTGGTCAGCCGATGGCCCGTACGTCGACACCTGGCTGCAGTACGCCCATTTCGACAACACCGTGAAGGGCGCGGATCTGCCGGGCGAGAATTATTCGAGCAGCGTGTGGGCGGGATCGCTCGAAGGCGGCTGGGCCTTTGCGCTCGGGCAGACATCGACGGGACCGGTGCTCGTCGAGCCGCAGCTTCAGTTGATCTACACGAACTATCACGCCGGCGATCACGTCGAGCACAACGGAACGGTGATTCACAGCGACGATGGCGGCGGATTCACGACGCGCGTCGGCGTGCGGATCTTTCACGCGCCAGGCTCGGCGGCGTCGCCCGGATGGCTGCCGTACGCGGAAATCAACTGGTGGCACGACACGCAGCTTTCCTCGGTTTCGTTCAACGACGCGCGCGTGTCGCAGGACGGCCCGAGAAATCGCATGGAGTTCAAGCTCGGCGCGCAAGGCCAGATCGCGAAACAGTGGCGCGTGTGGGGCAATCTCGGCTATCAGCAAGGCGATGGCGGTTATCGGAGCTACGAAGGGCTGCTCGGCGCGCGCTACATCTGGTGACGCGCGCGCCGGTCGCGCGTCAACCCGTCACCGCGCCCTTGTTCGCCGGCCCCGCGAGCGCCGCGAATTTCGCCAGCACGCCGCGCGTGTACTTCGGCGCGGGCTGCTTCCACGCGGCGCGGCGGCGCGCGAGTTCGGCGTCATCCACGTTCAGTTGCAGAAGCAGCTTGTGCGCGTCGATGGTGATCGAATCGCCTTCCTGCACGAGCGCGATGGTGCCGCCCGCGAACGCTTCCGGCGCGACGTGGCCGACCACCATGCCCCAGGTGCCGCCCGAGAAACGCCCGTCGGTGATGAAGCCGACGGATTCGCCCAGCCCCTTGCCGATGATCGCCGATGTCGGCGCGAGCATCTCCGGCATGCCCGGACCGCCGACCGGCCCCAGATAGCGCAGCACGAGAATGTCGCCAGCTTTGATCTTGTCGCTGAGAATGGCGTCCATCGCGCTTTGCTCGTCGTCGAACACGCGCGCAGGACCCGTGATGACCGGATTCTTCAGGCCCGTGATCTTCGCGACCGCGCCGTCTTCCGCGAGATTCCCGCGCAGGATCGCGAGATGCCCTTCCTTGTAAAGCGCCTGCTCGATCGGGAAGATGACCTTTTGATCCGCGCGCGGCTTGCTCGGCACGTCCTTCAGTTCTTCGGCCATCGTGCGGCCGGTGATCGTGATGCAGTCGCCGTGCAAGAGACCCGCGTCGAGCAGGATCTTCAGCACTTGCGGAATGCCGCCGGCTTTGTGCAAGTCCGTCGCGACATATTGACCGGAAGGCTTCAGATCGCAGATGACCGGCACTTTCTTGCGCATGCGCTCGAAGTCGTCGATGCTCCATTCCACGTCCGCCGCGTGCGCGATGGCGAGATAGTGCAGCACGGCGTTCGTCGAGCCGCCCGTCGCCATGATGAGCGCCACCGCGTTCTCGATCGACTTCTTCGTGATGATGTCGCGCGGCTTCAGATCCCTCTTCACCGCTTCGACGAGTACGCGCGCCGATTCGGCCGCGGAATCGACCTTTTCCTGATCCGGATTCGCCATCGTCGACGAATACATCAGCGACATGCCGAGCGCCTCGAACGACGAGCTCATCGTGTTCGCCGTGTACATGCCGCCGCACGAGCCGGTCGACGGGCACGCGTTCTTCTCGACGCCCTTGAAATCCTCCTCCGACATGCGCCCCGCGGTGAACTCGCCGACCGCCTCGAAAGACGACACGATCGTCAGATCCTTGCCCTTCCAGTTGCCGGGGCGAATCGTGCCGCCATACACATAGATCGACGGCACGTTCATGCGCGCCATGCCGATCATGCCGCCCGGCATGTTCTTGTCGCAGCCGCCGATCACGACGACGCCGTCCATCCACTGGCCTTGCACGGCGGTCTCGACGCAGTCCGCGATTACCTCGCGCGACACGAGCGAGTACTTCATGCCTTCGGTGCCCATCGACATGCCGTCGGAGATCGTCGGCGTGCCGAAAATCTGCGGATTCGCATCGGATTTCCTGATCGATTCGACGGCGGCGTCCGCGAGGCGCTGCAAGCCCGCGTTGCACGGCGTGATCGTCGAGTGGCCATTGGCGACGCCGATCATCGGCTTGTCGAAGTCCTCCTCCTTGTAGCCGAGGGCGTAATACATCGAGCGATTGGGCGAGCGCGCGACGCCCTGAGTAATGTGCTTCGAGCGGCGATTGAAGGCCATGGTGTGCTCCTGAGGGGATGTTCTTGATTTGATGCAGCAAGAATGCAACCGCGCTATGTGTCTGTCCAATATATTATTCAGGGCTTACTAGGTCGCAAAACATATCAATGGAACTACGACTCCTGCGTTATTTCGTGACGGTCGCCGAAGAGATGCACTTCGGCCGTGCCGCCGCGCGCCTCGCGATGACGCAGCCGCCGCTCTCGCAGGCGATCCGCGCGCTGGAAGAATCGCTCGGCGTCGCGCTTTTCGTGCGCACGAAACGGACCGTGGAGCTGACGCCCGTCGGCAAGGATCTGTTGCCGGAAGTGCGCCGCCTGCTCGCATCCGCCGATGCGCTGCGTCCGCTCGCGCAATCGCTCGCGCGCGGCGAGGCGGGCGTGCTGTCGCTCGCGTTCGTCTCCACCGCCGATTACGGGCTTCTGCCGGCGCTGCTGCGCGATTTCGGTGCGCGTCATCCCGGCGTGCGTCTGCAACTGACCGAAGCGACGAGCGACGTGCAGATCGACGAACTCGTCGCCGGGCGCGTCGATGCGGGCCTCGTCATTCCGCCGCTGCCGCCGCGTTACGCGTCGTCGCTCGAGTATGTGCCGATCGCGCGCGAGCCGCTGATGATCGCGATGTCCGAGAAGCAGGCGCAAGAGCTGAATTCGAGCGAAGACGAACCCGTCGACCTGCACGATCTCGCCGCCGCGCCGCTCGTCGTCTTTCCGAGGCGTCTCGCGCCCGGCTTGCACGACATCATCATGGGCTGCTATGGCGCGGCCGGGCTCACGCCGCGTATCGGGCAGGAGGCGATCCAGATGCAGACCATCGTGAGCCTCGTGTCCGCCGGCATGGGCGTCGCGCTCGTGCCGCAATCGCTGCGTCATCTAAGGCGCACGGGCGTCGTGTATCGTCCGCTTCTCGATCCCGGTCCTTTCGTGGAAACGGGGCTGGTATGGCGGATCGCGGAAGTGAGTCCGGTGCTCGCCGGGTTCATCGAAATCGTCCGTTCGAGGGCCGAAAGCGCCGGTTCTGTATGATTCGCCCCTGTAGCCCGCTTAAAGATTCCCACATCAGAATGCTCATACATCCCAATTTCGATCCCATCGCGATTCATCTCGGACCGCTCGCCGTGCGCTGGTACGGCCTCATGTACCTGGTGGCGTTCGTGTCGGCCATCGTCATCGGCCGGTTGCGGCTGCGGCTGCCTTATGTCGCCGCGCAAGGCTGGACCGTGAAGGACATCGACGACATGCTGTTCTACGGCGTGCTCGGCACGATTCTGGGCGGGCGCATCGGCTACGTGCTGTTTTACAAGGCCAGTTATTACGCCGCGCATCCGCTCGATATCTTCAAGGTATGGGAAGGCGGGATGTCGTTTCACGGCGGCTTTCTCGGCGTGACGCTCGCGATGGTGCTGTTCGCGTATCACCGCAAGCGCACATGGCTGCAGGTGACGGATTTCGTCGCGCCGATGGTGCCGCTCGGTCTCGCGGCGGGGCGACTCGGCAATTTCATCAACGGCGAGCTGTGGGGCCGCGTGACGGACCCGAACGCGCCGTGGGCGATGCTCTTCCAGAACTCGACGAACGACGACGCCGTGTGGCTCTCGAAGAATCCGCAGCTCGACGCGCAGTATCACCTCACGGAAATTTTTCAGCGTTACCACATGCTGCCGCGTCATCCGTCGCAGTTGTACGAAATCGCGCTGGAAGGGCTCGTGTTGTTTATCGTGATCTGGACGTTCTCGCGCAAGCAGCGTCCGGTCGGCGCGATTTCGGCGCTGTTCCTGATCGGTTATGGACTCGCGCGCTTCACCGTGGAATTCGCGCGTGAGCCGGACGATTATCTCGGCTTGCTCGCGCTCAATCTCTCGATGGGCCAATGGCTTTCGCTGCCGATGATCGTCGCCGGCGTGGTAATGATGGTGTGGGCCTACAAGCGCAATCTGCGCCTGCCGCCCGAATCCGCAAAGGCTTGAGGAAAGAGCGGGGCGGTCGAACGCCGCCCCGCGTGAACAGCGGGAGCGACGTTTAGCGTCCCATTTGTACGGAGCCGGAAACGTCGACGGTCACCGTGGTCGTGCCGGCTTCCATCGCGATCGGGGCCATCTTCGCATCGGCGCTCATCGCGCGCGATTGCATCATCATGACGGGACGCGGCTGCGCGCCGCTCCGTCCGACATTCACTTCCCGAATCGTGAAATTGCTGTAGCCGAAGCCTTGCGCGGCGCTTTGCGCCTGCTTGCGGAACGAATCGATGGCTTGCGAGACGAGCTTTTGCTCGGCCGCGCGCTGCGCTTCGGGCGACAGCGAGAACGCGACGCTACCCACTTGCATCGACGAACTCATCTTGCCCGCGAGCTTCGATGCCGCCGCGAAGTCATGCGATTCGAGCACGACTTCCGTGCGCCCGCGCCACGCGGAAATCTTGCCGTCGCGATCCGTCGACGGATAGACGGTGAACGAGCCGCTCTTCGCGGTCACGCCGTCGACACCTTTGGCTTCGCGTAACGCGGCCTCGGCGCGCTGATTGAGCGTGCTGGTGAGCGACGACGGATCGGCCGCTTCCTGTTCGTAGAAGAGCGTGATGTTGACGACATCCTGCGGCACTTGCGCGCTCGCTTGTGCGGAGAGCGAGAGCACGCCCGAGGGCTGTGGCTGCGTCATCACCGTCTGCGCAGCGGCGGTTTGAGACAACGTAAGCGCGGCACCGGACATCGCGAGCAGGGCGAAGGCGGCGGCGGTTTTCTTATTGAGCATCGAAGGACTCCGTGACATCGCGTACGTGCGACGGGATTTAGTCGCAGTCGTGAAGTCGTAAGTTCCTTGTTAGACGAGGTGCTCGGTAATAAATCGCCATTGCGCTTCGGTCACGGGCGTGATCGAGAGCCGGTTGCCGCGCGCGAGCACTTGCATGTCGGCAAGCTCTGGATGTTCGCGCAACGCGGCGAGCGATATGAGCGGCGTCTTCTTCACGAACTTCACGTCGACGAGCATCCAGCGCGGCGTTTCCTGCGTCGATTTCGGATCGTAGTAATCGCTCTTCGGATCGAATTGCGTGGGATCCGGATACGCCGTCGAGCACACTTTCGCGATGCCCGCGATGCCCGGCTCCGGGCAGCTCGAATGATAGAAGAGCACGCCGTCGCCGATCTGCATCTGATCGCGCATGAAGTTGCGCGCCTGATAGTTGCGTACGCCCGTCCACGGCAAGGTTTTTTTCGGCGCGTGCGCGAGATGATCGATGCTCGCTTCGTCCGGTTCGGACTTCATCAGCCAGTAGCGCATGGTCGTGTGCATGAATCGAAGAGCGAACGGCAGGGACAAACGAAAACGGCATCGGAAAAACCGATGCCGTTTCTTGAATGAGGTCCCCGCCACAGCCGCTAGGCCGGCATCCTGAACCTGGGTTCAAGATTGGTCGCGGTAAGCAACACTTCGGGTACATCGGACTAGCGACGCGCGCGCCCGTGCTGCAAGGTTCCGCAACCGTGCCAATGTAGCATTGGTTCAAGGAATATATGACCTTGGCGTACCAGGCAGGGAAACGTCACTCTACACCAATCGTTTGCCTTCTGCAGCCTCTTCACGCTACTTCGGCAGTTTCTTTTTTCGATTGACATTGCGCGCTGATTGACTCGACGCGCATCTGCCTTATTGCGCTTCGTGTTGCGCAATGACCGCGCCCAATTGCTCGTTCATCGAGTGCATCGTGCGGCGGATTTCTTCGGCGGGGAAGGCCTCGCCGTGACGCACGCTGTCCTGCAGCTTAAGCAATTCCGACGCCAGCGAAAGCGCCGCCATCACCGCGATGCGATCCGTGCCGCGCACGCTGCTTGCATTGCGCACTTTGTTCATTTCGGCGTCGACGCGCGCGACGGCTTCACGCAATGCGCCTTCGGTTTCCGGCGAGCACGCGAGACGATACGGCTGCCCGAGAATGGATACTTCGATCTGCGTGGTCGTCATGCCTTCTCTCCCTGATGATGCTCGCCGTGCAATTCCGTTTCATGTGCTTCCCGGGAATCGGCTTCGAGGAGATCGAGTTGATTGTCGGACTCGGCATGTTGCGCGGACTTGCCGCGCGGCAGCTTTTCGAGAATCGCGTTCAGGCGGATTTGCGCGTCGTCGATTTTCGCGGACAGCGAATCGCGTTCGGACTGCAGCGTATCGCGCTCTTCGCGCACTTGCGCGAGCTCGGCCTGCACGTTCGCATAGTCGGCGCGCAGCTGTTCGAGTTGTTCCTGCAGCGCTTGATGCGCCTGCTTGTGGCGCTCGCTGATCTGGATCAGCCGGCCGATGTTTCCTGACAGTGATTCGAGTTCGTTGAGCATGTGCTGCGTCCTCTAAAGACCTCGCATTTTAGCGCGGTTCAACGGAGCTTCCGATAAATGTCTCGTTTCGAGACGTAACAACACGCGATCTAGCGCTTAATCCTTCGAATCAAGCGCATGTCGCGATGCATTCGTGTGCAGAAAACGCGAGCGCCCCGCAACGCTCGTGATGACAGGCCGGCCGCTTCTCTTTCGCTTCTCGTTCGATTCGTCATGCGCCGCGCCAGTCTGCCCGCGCGGTTTTCTTGACGGCCCCGAACCGCGCTCCTACACTTGCCGCACTTTTGGTGCTCGCATCCGCGGATCTCGTGGATGCAGTCAAACGGGAAACAGGGAGCGAAGTCGCCGCAATCGACGACGAGCCAACCTGTGCTGCCCCCGCAACGGTAAGCGACCGCAACGCAAGTTGCAAGTCGTCTCATGCGCGTTTTTGCCGCGCGAGCGTGTCGAAATTCGTCGCACGCGCGCGACTGCAAGAAACGTGTCGATGCCACTGCGCGCCATGCGCGGGAAGGCGAGACGATTGATCGCCAGCCCGGATACCGGCCGGAGTCCGACGCATCGGCGCGCATGGCGCGGTGCGTTCGTCGCGCATCGTCCTCGCGGGGAGCGGGGTCGCGCTCACGCGAAACGGAACACTTCACACATGGTATTGCCACTGGCCGCGCTCAGAAGCGGTCTCTCCCGTCATGGCGCGCTCGTTGCGGCCATCGGCGCCTTGCCGTTCGCCGGCGCTGCACAGGCGGCCCAGACGGAAGACAGCACGCAAACGCTTGCGCCCGTCGTCGTCACATCGACGCGCGCGCCGCAGCCGCTTGCCGAATCGATTCCGCAGACATCGCTTTTTGACGAGCAGGACATCGCCGATGCAAACGCAAGCGACGCGCTCGGACTCGTCGCGCTCGCGCCCGGCGTGCAGATCACGCGCAACGGCGGACCGGGCTCGAACTCGGGGCTTTTCATACGCGGTGCGGCGTCGTCGCAATCGCTCGTGCTGATCGACGGCGTGCGCGTCGAATCGGCGTCGCTCGGCGCGGCACAGCTATCGCAATTGATGCTCGACCAGATCGGGCGCGTCGAGGTCGTGAACGGCAACGTGTCGGCACTCTATGGATCGAATGCGATTGGCGGCGTCGTGCAGATCTTCACGAAGGAAGGCGAGGCGCATCCGCCGCGCTTCAACTTCGAGGCGGAGTACGGCAGCTATCACACGCAGCGGCAATCGGCGGGCGTGAGCGGCGCGCTCGACAAGGACGGCCGCACGACCTTCAGCGTGAACGTCTCGCGCGAGAAAACCGACGGCTTCTCGTCGATCGATCCGGGAATCGCGCCCGGCGCCAATCCGAACGCGAACGGCTATCTGAACGAGAGCGTCGCGGCGACGCTGCGTCACGAGTTCAGCGACAAGTGGGACGCGGGCGTGCGCTTCCTGCAATCGAACGGCATCAACAGTTTCGACGATGCCTATGGCCAGCCGACCGATATCAACGAAACGCACGATCGCGTGCGCTCGGCGTCGGTGTTCGCGAACGGCCGCGTCACGGATAACTGGACGACGCACTTCACGATCGCGCAGGGACAGGACCGCGCGAACATCGAGCAGAACGGCGTCTATACGAGCCGTTTCGATTCGGAGAACCGGCAATATACGTGGCAGAACGACGTGCGGATCAGCGACGCGCACAAGCTGCTCTTCGGCTACGAGCATCTCGATCAGACGCTCGATTCCGATCAGTTCAGCGCGCCCGACCGTCATGTGAATTCGATGTTCGCGGGTTACGTGGGGCACATCGGCGCGAACGAGTTGCAGGCGAATCTGCGCCGCGATCAGTATTCCGATTTCGGCGGCGCGAACAGCTACTATCTGGGCTACGCGTATAACTTCGACGCGCACTGGAAGGCGAGCGCGAGCTATTCGGCCTCGTTTCGCGCGCCGAGCTTCGACGATCTCTACTATCCGCTGAGCGGTAATCCGTCGATTCAGCCGGAGCGGAGTCATTCGGTCGAGGCGGCGTTGCAGTACGCATCGAATGCGCTCGGCGTGGTGCGCGTGACGCTTTTTCAGACGCGCTATTCGAATTTGATCGATTACGTGTCCGACGGCGGCTTCTACTATGTCGCGCAGAACGTCGGGCGCGCGAAGGTGCAGGGCATCGAGGGATCGTGGGCGGGGCACGTCGGCGCAACGGATGTGCGCACGGGCGTCACGTTCCAGAATCCCGTCGACGAAACGAATCACGAGGATTTGACGCGGCGCGCGCGGCATTTCGCGACGCTGACGGCGCATCGCACGATCGGGCCGTGGCGCGTCGGTGGCGAATGGATCGTGAGCGGTCAACGCAGCGATTACAATTCGACGCTCGCGGGCTACGGCATCGTGAATCTGTCGGCGCGCTACGACATCTCGAAGTCGTGGTACGTCACGGCGCGCATCGACAACCTGTTCGACAAGGACTATGAACTTGCCTACTCGTACAACACGCCACGACGCGGCGCGTACATCACGTTGGGCTGGCATCCGTCGTGAGCCGCGTGGCTGAACGTCCGCGCGCGATGGACGCGAGCCGCGCCACCGCGATCTGGATCGCGCTCGGCGCAGCGACGCTCGTCGTGCTGGTCGCGTCGCTCGCGATGGGCAGCGTCGCATTGCCCGTATCGCGCGCGATCGGCGCGCTCTTTCACGCGCACTCGGCGACGCCCGATATCGCCGATGACATCGTGCTGACCTTGCGTCTGCCGCGCGCGCTCGCGGGCTTCGCGTCGGGCGCATTGCTCGCGTTCGCCGGCGCGCTGCTGCAAGTGCTGTTGCGCAATCCGCTGGCGGAACCGTACGTGCTCGGCGTATCCGGCGGCGCGGCAACCTTCGCGCTTGCCGCGATGCTCGGGTCGCTGCCGTGGTGGGGCGTCGATATCGCGGCTTGCGCGGGCGCGTTCGCATCGATCGTACTGGTCCTCGGACTCGCGCGCAAGGACTTGTGGCAAAGCGGACAGGACGCATCGCCGAGGCTCTTGCTGACGGGTGTCGTGATCGCATCGGGATGGGGCGCGCTCATCACGCTGATCCTGAGCGTCGCGCCCGAGAACCGTTTGCGCGGCATGATCTTCTGGCTGACGGGCGATCTCAACGGCGCGGCGGCGCCATGGCCCGCGCTGATCGCGCTCGCCGTCGTGCTCGCGGTCATCGTTCCCGTCGCACCGCAACTGAACGTGCTCTTGCGCGGCGATACGACCGCGCGCGCGCTCGGCGTGCCGGTCGAGCGCTTGCGTCTGCGCGTGTATCTCGTCGCATCGATCGCGGCGGCGGCCGCCGTGACGACGGCGGGCACCATCGGCTTCGTCGGGCTCGTCGTGCCGCATCTGTTGCGCCTCGCGTTCGGCAACGATCAGCGCATGCTCGTGCCCGCCGCCGCGCTCGCGGGCGGACTCGCGGTGATGGCCGCCGATCTCGTCGCGCGCACGGTGATCGCGCCCGCGCAATTGCCGGTCGGCGTCGTCACGGCATTGATCGGCGTCCCGATGTTCCTGTGGATGCTGCTGCGGAGGCCGCGATGATTTTGCGGCTCGACGCCATCGTGCTTCGCGCGGATAAGCGCACGCTCATCGACGGGCTCACGCAGTCGATCGAAGCGGGCGAAATGTGGTGCATCGCCGGGCCGAACGGCGCGGGCAAGACGACGCTCATCAACGTGCTCGCCGGGATTGCGAAAGCCGCATCGGGCAGCGTGTCGCTCGACGGCCGCGCGCTCGCGTCATGGCGCGCGACGGAACTCGCGCGCGCACGCGCTTTGATGCCGCAAGCCGCGCACGACGCCTTCAGCGCGAGCGTGCTCGATACCGTGCTGCTCAACCGCTTTCCGCATCTCACCGGCTGGGGCTGGGAGAGCGACGAGGATCGCGCCGCCGCGTACGCCGCGCTCGAAACGTTGGGTCTCGCATCGTTCGCGTCGCGCGACGTGCTGACGCTTTCCGGCGGCGAACGCCAGCGTGTCGCGCTCGCCGCCGTGCTGTGCCAGAACGCGCCGCTGCTGTTGCTCGACGAACCGCTTTCGCATCTCGACCTGCATCATCAGATCGATTGCCTGCACGCGTTGCGCGACGCGGCGCGCGCGCACAAGCGCACCGTAATCTTCTCGTGCCACGATCTGAATCTCGCGCGCCGTTTCGCGACACACGCGCTTCTGCTCGACGGCAACGGCGGCGCTCATGCGGGACTCGTCGCCGACGTGCTCACGGCCGAACGCGCGAGCGCCGCATTCGGCTATCCGCTCGCGTTGATTCGCGATGGCGAGCACGAAGCGCTCGTGCCTTCCATCCCTCGCTCATGAAAGGAATTCCGATGTCCACGAATAACGGCATCCCGATGCCCCGCGCGCTCGACCGCGCCATCGAAGGCGAACTGCGCCGCATCATCGACACGAAGACGAAGCCGCCCGGCAGTCTCGGGCGGCTCGAAGACATCGCGCTGCAAATGGGCCTGATTCAACGCACGGCGAAGCCGCGCATCGAGCGTCCCGCGATGATCGTCTTCGCGGGCGATCACGGCATCGCGAAAGAGGGCGTGAGCTCGTATCCGCAGGAAGTGACCGCGCAGATGGTCGCGAATTTTCTGGCGGGCGGCGCTGCGATCAACGCGCTGTCGCGCTCGGTCGGCATGACGCTCGAAGTCGTCGATGCGGGCGTCGCGACGCCGATTCCCATCGATCATGGATACGAGCGTCTGTCGCTCGGGCTCGGCACGCGCAACTTCGCGCACGAACGCGCGATGTCGCGCGAGACCGCGCTCGAAGGCATCGCGCGGGGCGGGGCGCGCGTGCGGCATCACGCGTCGCTCGGCACGAACGTGATCGGCTTCGGCGAAATGGGCATCGCGAATACGTCGGCGGCGGCATGTCTGATGAGCCGTCTGTGCGTTCTTTCGATCGACGAATGCGTCGGGCGCGGCACCGGTCTCGACGAGCGAGGACTCGCGCACAAGCGCGAGGTGCTGTCTAAAGCGCTCGCGCTGCATCGCGATGAAGGCGATGCGATCGACACGCTCGCGACCTTCGGCGGCTTCGAAATCGCGATGATGACGGGCGCGTATCTCGCCGCCGCGTGCGCGGGCATGACGATACTCGTCGATGGTTTCATCGCGACTTCCGCGTTGCTGGTTGCATCGAAGATCGCGCCTGACGTGCTCGACTATTGCGTGTTCGCGCATGCATCGAACGAGACGGGGCATCGCCGGATGCTCGCGCATTTCGGTGCCGCGCCGCTGCTGCAACTCGAGTTGCGTCTGGGCGAAGGCACGGGCGCGGCGCTCGCGTTGCCGATCCTGCGCGCGGCCGTCGCGTTCGTCGACGAAATGGCGAGCTTCGAGTCGGCGGGCGTCTCGAATAAAGCCGACTGAGATGCGCCCGCTCGACGAACTGCGCTATTTCTTCACCGCGCTCGGCTATTTCACGCGCGTGCCGGTGCCGCGCTGGGTCGGCTTCGAGCGCGACTATCTGAACGCGGCGGCGCGCTATTTTCCGCTCGTCGGCGCGATGGTCGGCGGCGTCGCGGCGCTGGTGTATCTCGCGGCGTTGCGCGTGTTTCCGGCGGGCATCGCGGTGCTGCTTTCGATGGCCGCGACGCTCGTCTTGACCGGCGCGTTTCACGAAGACGGACTCGCCGATTGCGTCGATGCCTTCGGCGGCGCATACACGCGCGAGGACGCGTTACGCATCATGCACGACTCGCGCATCGGCGCGTTCGGCGCGATTGCGTTGATGATCGCGCTCGCGCTGAAATGGCAGACGCTCGCCGCATTGCCGCCGCAACGCGTCGCGTGGACGATGATCGCCGCGCACGCCGCGAGCCGCGCGTTCGCAATCAGCTATCTCGTCACGCTCGATTACGTGCGCGCCGAAGGCAAGGCGAAGCCGGTCGCGCAGCGCATGAGCGTGTCGTCGTTCGCGCTGGCGCTCGCGTTCGGCCTGCCGTGGCTCTTCGTGACCGACTGGAAGCTCGCGTGCGTGACGATCGTCGCGCTGATCGTTCTGCGCTTGTTCATCGGACGGTACTTCGTCCGGCGCATCGGCGGTTACACGGGCGATTGCCTCGGTTTCGCGCAGCAAGTGTTCGAGATCGCGATCTATCTCATAGGGCTCGCATGGATCTCGTCCTGATCCGGCATCCGGAAGTCGCCGTCGATGCGGGCGTTTGCTACGGGCAAACCGATGTGCCTTTGCAGCGCGATGCGCGCGAATCGGCGAGCGCGTTGACGGCGCGCATGAAGGCGCTGAACGTGCCCCCATGCGTCGATGGATGGCACGCGAGTCCGCTCGTGCGTTGCGCTTCGATCGCGCGTGCGCTGGGCGGCGACGTTCATCCCGACGCACGTCTGGCCGAGATGCACTTCGGCGCGTGGGAAGGGCGCGCGTGGGACGCGATCGATCGCGCGCTGATCGATGCATGGGCCGACGATATCGCCCATGCTCGTCCGCACGGCGGCGAGAGTCTCGCGCAGTTCGCGCATCGCGTGATCGCGTGGTTCGATGCGACGTGTGTCGATGAACGGGCCGTGCATGTCGTCGCGCATGCGGGCGTCGTGCGCGTGCTTGCTGCGCATCTGCTCGGCGTCGCGCGTGAATCGGCGTTGCAATGGCCGCTCGATTTCGGCGGGATCGCGTGGTTCAGGCGCGTGCGCGGGCAGTGGCTGCTTGTGCGGTGGAACGCCTGACTACTTCGTCCTCCGCTCGCGCGCGATTTCCAAATCGCGGCACAGCTCATCCGCGCCCAGCGCAAGCCGCGGCGTCGGCCGATTGATCAGATCGCCGTCGATGCCGAAAAGATTGCCGCGCGCCACCGCCGTCATCGATGTCCAGCGCCGCCATCTTTCGAGCGCGGGCAACGGGCGATCGGGCTTCGTCGCGCCGGGCGTCGCCGTGACGATCGCTTCCGGATTCGCCGCGAGCACGGCTTCGGTCGATATCGTCGGCACGCGCGGTTTCTCGGCTGCGAACACGTTCGCGCCGCCGCACAAGCCGATCACTTCGTCGAAAACGTTGTCGCGATTGAGCGTCATCAACGGATCGTCCCACACCTGATAGAACACGCTCACGCGCGGCCGTTCCGCGTAACGCGCACGCAATCGCGCAATCTCGCGCATGAAGGCATCGGACGCGGCGCGTGCCTCATTCTGCGTGCCGAGCAGCGCGCCCAGCTTGCCGATGCTCGCCGCGATATCGTCGAGATGCTTCGGCTCGCTGAAATAGATCGGCACGCCGAGCGCCTGCAGTCGATCCGTCTGACGCGCCGCATTTCCATGCCGCCACACGACGATCAGATCCGGATGCAACGCGACGATGCGTTCGAGATCGAGCGCCTTGTTGTCGCCGACGCGGGCAATCGCCTGCGCCTCTTTCGGATAATCGCTATACGTGACAGCGCCGACGACGCGCGCGCCGCCGCCCGCCGCGAACAGCAACTCGGTCACATGCGGCGCGAGACTGACGACACGTTCGGCGGGCTTCGCGAGCGTGACGGACGCGCCGCTGTCATCGACGACGGTGATCGCATGCGCTTGCGTCACCGCGAAGCCGATCAGCAGGGCAATCGCACGGCGCAACCTCACGCGCAAATCTCCCGCAGCGCGAGCGACAGGCGCGCCCAGTCGCCTTCCGCGCCTGGCAATCCGATGCGCAGGCTCGGCGTCATGCCGGGCAGATCGAAAAGACGCGTCCAGATGCCGCGCAACGCGAGCGCGTGTTGCAGTTCGGGCGCTTTCGTCGTCGCTGTCCACGCGAAAAGCGGCGTCGCGCGCACGTCGAAACCGTAGATCGCGATCGATGCGGCAAGGCGCGCGCCATCGCGATGCAGACGCTCGCGCATTTCGCGCTGCCACGCGATATCGGCGAAAGCGGCGGCGACCGCATGTCGCGCCGGGCCGCTCACGGTCCATGCGCCGAGCGCGTCGCGCAACGCGTCGGCGAGCGCGGGCGCGGCCAGCACGAAACCCGCGCGAATGCCCGCGAGCCCGAAAAACTTGCCGACCGAGCGCAGCACGACGAGCCCGTCGTGCGCCGTCTCGCTCGCCAGCGACGATGCGGGATCGGCGTCGGCGAACGCTTCATCGACGATCAGCGTGCCGCCGCGCGAGGCGAGCTGTTCGTGCCAGGAAAGCAGCGTGTCGGGCGCGACGCGCTCGGCCGTCGGATTGTTCGGATTGGCGACGATGACGTGATCGAACGTATCGGGCAAATCGTGCTTCGTGATGTCGAGCGTGGCGATCGCGTGGCCCGCGCGTGCGAACGCGGGCGCGTATTCTCCGTACGTGAGCGGCGCGACGGCCGCCGTGCCGCGGCGCAAAAGCGCGGGCAACGCGCGTATCGCCGCCTGCGATCCCGCCACCGGCAACGCGAGCGGCGCGCCGTAGTAGCGCTCGGCGTCTTCGGCGAGGCCGTCGTCGTCTTCGGGCAGGCGCCGCCACGCATCGGGCGCGACGGGCGGCACCGGATAGCCGTGCGGATTGATGCCGGTCGACAGATCGAGCCAGTCATCGAGAGATATCGCGTAGCGGCGCGCGGCCTCGCGCAGATTGCCGCCGTGCCGGATGGATTGCGTCATGTCAGTCAGTCACTCGTCGTTACGCTCAGAACCGCGATCATCAATAGCACCGCGAGCCACATCAATGTCGCGCGCTCGACGAGCCGCAACGCCGCGACGACATGCTTCGCCGTCGCCGGATGGCCCGCGCCGAGCGTCGGACGCGTTTCGAGCACGCCGTGATACACCGCCGCGCCGCCGATCAGCACGTTGAGACTGCCGGCGCCCGAGGCCATCACCGGCCCCGCGTTCGGGCTGTCCCACGAGCGCGCCTGCGTGCGCCAGCAGTGCCACGCCATGTGGGTGTCGCCGGCGAGCGCGTAGGTCGCGGCCGTGAGGCGCGCGGGGATGAAGTTGAGCACATCGTCGAAGCGCGCGGCCGCCCAGCCGAAACGCAGAAAGCGCGGCGTGCGATAACCCCACATCGCGTCGAGCGTGTTGGCGAGGCGGAACATCAGCGCGCCGGGGCCGCCCGCGACCGCGAACCAGAAGAGCGCGCCGAAGATCGCATCGTTGCCGTTTTCCAGCGCCGATTCGACCGCCGCGCGCGAGAGCGCGTTTTCATCGGCTTGGGATGTATCGCGCGACACGATGCGCGACGTCAGCACGCGCGCGTGATCGATATCGCCGAAACTCAACGCGCGAGCGATCGGCGCGATGTGCTGGCGCAGGCTTTTCGCGCCGAGCGCGAACCAAAGCAGCAGAACATGCACGAGACACGCATACGCGAACGGCAGCGCGCCGACCAGAAACCACGCGATGCCGACCGGCGGCGCGACCAGCGCGAACCACGCGAGGATGCCCGCCGGCCGCGCGCGAAAGCCGGTGTTCACGCGCGCTTCGAGCTTCGTCGCGAGATTGCCGAAGCCGACGAGCGGATGCCGCGCGCGCGGCTCGCCGAAGATGCGATCGACGATCACGCCGAGCACGGCGAGAAGCGCCATTGCGTAGGCGGAAAGAAGGAGCATCGCGCTAACCCTTGAGCGCGAGCGGAAGGCCCGCGACCATCAGCGTCGCGCGTGTGCTCGCGGCCGCGACGCGCTGATTCAGCCGGCCGAGTTCATCGACATAAAGACGCGTGACGGAGCCGAGCGGCACGACGCCCAGCCCGATTTCGTTGCTCACGACGATCACTTTGCCTTTCGTCTGCCCGAGCGCCGCGTCGAATTGCGCGAAGGCATCGCGGGCGCTGTCGGGCAGAACGGCGATTTCGTCGCTCATCGCTTCTTTCGAGAAAAGCAGATTCGCGAGCCACAGCGTCAGGCAGTCGATCAGCACGCAATGTCCCGCGCGATCCGCTTCGCGCAGCGCGCCCGCGAGATCGAGCGGCGCTTCGACGAGCGCCCAGTGTGCGGGCCGGCGCCCGCGATGCAGCTTCACGCGTTCGGCGAACTCCGCGTCGCCGACGCGCGCAGTCGCGATATACGTCACGGGCAGGCCGCTTTCGGCGGCGAGCCGTTCGGCGTGCGCGCTCTTGCCGGAGCGTGCGCCGCCGAGGATGAAAGTGAGGTCGGGGGTCATCGCGATATTGTACTGACGGGCTAAGATAGCGCGTCGCTCTTCATGGGAATCCTCCGATGCCATTCACGCCACGCGGCACGCTGATGATCCAGGGCACGACGTCCGATGCCGGCAAAAGCACGCTCGTCGCCGGATTGTGCCGCCTCGCCCGGCGCGGCGGGGTGCGCGTCGCGCC
This sequence comes from Caballeronia sp. AZ7_KS35, assembly GCF_023631045.1. NCBI lineage: Bacteria > Pseudomonadati > Pseudomonadota > Betaproteobacteria > Burkholderiales > Burkholderiaceae > Caballeronia > Caballeronia sp. AZ7_KS35. The sequence continues at coordinate 901,367 of NZ_JALQDV010000001.1, forward strand.
GTTCAAGCCGCAGAACATGGCGCTCAATAGCGCAGTGACCGTCGATGGCGGCGAGATCGGCCGCGCGCAGGCGCTTCAGGCGATCGCGGCGGGCGTCGATGCGCGCATCGACTTCAATCCGGTCCTGCTCAAGCCGACGAGCGATCGCGGCGCGCAGGTCATCATCCACGGTCACGCGCACGCGAACCTCGACGCGCGCGCGTATCACGCGTACAAGCGCATCGCGTTCGACGCCGTGCTCGCGTCGTACGACCGCTTGCAGAAGGACTTCGATGCGGTGATCGTCGAAGGCGCGGGCAGTCCCGCCGAAATCAATCTGCGCGACGGCGATATCGCCAACATGGGCTTCGCGGAGCGCGTCGATTGCCCGGTCGTGCTCGTCGCCGATATCGATCGCGGCGGCGTGTTCGCGCATCTCGTCGGCACGCTCGCGTGTTTGTCGGAGAGCGAAAGGGCGCGCGTTCGCGGCTTCGTCATCAACCGGTTTCGCGGGGATATCGGCTTGTTGAAGCCGGGGCTCGACTGGCTGGAAGCGCAGACGGGCAAGCCGGTGTTCGGCGTGCTGCCGTATCTGCACGGCCTGACGCTCGACGCCGAGGACATGCTGCCGAGCCAGCCGCACACGCGGGGCGATGCACCCGCGCTGAAGGTGATCGTGCCGGCGCTGCCGCGCATCAGCAATCACACGGATTTCGATGCGCTGCGGGCGCATCGTCAGATCGACTTCAGCTATGTGCGCGCGGGCGTTGCGCCGCCGCCCGCCGATCTGATCGTGCTGCCCGGTTCGAAGAGCGTGCAGCGCGATCTCGCATGGCTGCGCGAAAACGGCTGGGATCGCGCGATCGAACGGCATCTGCGATACGGCGGCAAGGTGCTCGGCATATGCGGCGGCATGCAGATGCTCGGACGCGAGATCGACGATCCCGATGGCGTCGAAGGCGCGGCGGGGTGCGTGGGCGGGCTCGGGCTGCTCGATCTCTCGACCGTGCTAACGCCGCAGAAGCAACTGGAGAATGTCACCGGACGGTTGACCATCGGCGATGCCAAAGCGCCCGTGCGCGGCTATGAAATCCACATGGGCCGCACGCGCGGACCGGCGCTCGCGCGGCCGCTGGTCGCGCTGGACGGCGGGCGTGTCGACGGCGCGGTATCGGATGACGGCCAGATCGCCGCGACGTATCTGCACGGCGTTTTCGACACGCCCGAAGCCTGCGCCGCGCTGCTCGCATGGGCGGGCGTAAAAGACGCCGAGCCGCTCGATTATCCGGCGCTGCGCGAGGCGTCGCTGGATCGCCTCGCCGATTCGTTCGCGCAGTCGCTCGATCTGGACGCGCTACAAGCTGCCTTCGGTCAATAAAGAATCATCTGCGTGCAACGGAACATGGCGATCAGCTTGCCGTCGCCGTTCGTGACCGTCGCGTCCCACACCTGTGTGCTGCGCCCGAGGTGCACGGCCGTCGCCTTCGCGACGATCCTGCCTTCGCGCGCCGTCGAAACGTGGTTGCTCTTCAGTTCGAGCGTCGTGAAGTTCTGCGCCTTCTCCGGCAGATGCGCGATGCACGCGTAGCCGCAACACGTATCCGCGAGGCCGACGACCGTCGCCGCATGCAGAAAGCCATTCGGCGCGAGCAATTCCGGGCGGATCGTGAGTTCGCCGCTCAACTGGCCCTGATCGAGCGAGATCAGTTGCACGCCGAGCAGCTCGGGCAGGCGGCCTTTCTGGCGATTGCGAAGGAAATCGAGCGTGACATCGGGGCGAAGGGGCGTCATGAGCGTGCGGTCGGTTGAAATGGAGGAAGGCGTACGGCCGTTCGGGAGAGATGCCGGCCGCGCGAGTTTTGCCGATAATATCAACGCTCGAAATCATGCACCTGTTCTAGTCAAGACGAAATCGTGCGCGGCGCGGAAACACTGTGCGAGCGCGCCCAACAAAATCCAGGACACTTCATGACCGTGATCGTGGTGGCAAATCCTAAAGGCGGCGTCGGCAAAAGCACGCTCGCAACCAATCTGGCCGGCTATTTCGCGGCGCAAGGCGAATGGGTCGCGCTCGCGGATCTCGACAAGCAGCGCTCGTCGCACGCGTGGCTTTCGCTGCGCGTCGATATGCTGCCGAAGATCGAGGAATGGGCCGTCGACGTCGACTCTCCCGCGAAGCCGCCCAAAGGTCTGGAGAAAGCCGTCGTCGATACGCCCGCCGGCGTGCATGGCAACCGCCTGTCGCTCGCGCTGGATCTCGCCGATAAAGTGATCGTGCCGCTCCAGCCGTCGATGTTCGACATCCTCGCGACGCAGGACTTTCTCACGCGGCTATCGAAGGAGAAGGCGGTGAGGAAGGGCGCGATTCAGGTCGGCGTGGTCGGCATGCGCGTCGATGCACGCACGCGCTCGGCCGAACAGTTGCATCGTTTCGTCGAAGGACTCGATTTGCCGGTGCTCGGCTTCTTGCGCGATACGCAGAACTACGTGCAGCTCGCCGCGCACGGCCTCACGATCTGGGACGTGGCCAAAAGCCGCGTCGAAAAGGATCTGGAGCAGTGGGAGCCGATCATCGACTGGGTGTCGAAGAAATGAAAAAAGCCGGCGTCCGTTGAGGAACGCCGGCTTCGTCGGACGAAAACCGCCCGGAAATCAGGTCCAGTTCTGCGTCGGGACGTGATCGCGGCTGCCCTTGATGCGATTGTCCTCGTCGACGAACACGAGGTTCGGCTTCCAGCCCGCCTTGATCTCTTCCTCGTCGACTTGCGCGAACGCCGCGATGATGACGAGATCGCCGAGTTGCGCGCGGCGCGCCGCCGAGCCGTTCAGCGAAATCATGCCGCTGCCGCGCTCGCCCTTGATCGCGTACGTGGTCAGGCGCTCGCCGTTGTTCACGTTCCAGATGTCGATCTGCTCGTTTTCCATCAGGTTCGCGGCGTCGAGCAGGTCTTCGTCGATCGCGCACGAGCCTTCGTAATGCAATTCGCAATGCGTGACCGTCGCGCGGTGAATCTTCGATTTCAACAAGGTGCGCTGCATGGTGCTTCCTTCCTTCAGATTTCCAGATTGTCGATGAGACGCGTCGCGCCGAGCTTGGCCGCCGCGACCACGACGAGCGGCGCGTCGGTTTCGTCGGCGCCCGGCGCGATCAGGTTCGAGCGTTTGCGCACGCTGATGTAGTCCGGCTTCCAGCCGCGGTCGGCGAGCGCGTTCATCGCGTCGCGTTCGAGTGCGGCGATATCGCGATTGCCCGACAGCACGGCTTCGCGCACGCGCTGCAACGCGGCGGCGAGCTGCGGCGCTTCGGCGCGCTCGTCGGCGGACAGGAAGCGGTTGCGCGACGACAGCGCGAGGCCGTCGTCATCGCGCACGGTTTCCGCCGCGACGATTTCCGTCGGCAGCGCGAACTGATGGCACATGGCGCGCACGATCATCAACTGTTGATAATCCTTCTTGCCGAACACCGCGACGCGCGGCTGCACGCACGACATCAGTTTCATGACGACGGTGCACACGCCCGTGAAAAAGCCGGGGCGGAATTCGCCTTCGAGAATGTCGCCGAGATTGTGCGGCGGATGCACGCGATACTCCTGCGGCTCCGGATACATGTCCGTCTCGGTCGGCGCGAACAGCACGTAGACGTTCTCCTTCTGCAGCTTTTCGATGTCGTCCTGCAGCGTGCGCGGATATTTGTCGAAATCTTCGTTCGGGCCGAACTGCAGACGATTCACGAAAATGCTCGCGACCACGGGATCGCCGTGCTGGCGCGCGAGACGCATCAGCGAGAGATGGCCTTCGTGGAGGTTGCCCATCGTCGGGACAAAGGCGGTTCGGTTCTGGCCGCGCAACTGGTCGCGCAGTTCGTGGATGGAGCTGATGACTTTCATCGAGCGGGTGTCTCCTGTCGAGCGGCCGGTGCGCCGCCACGCGGAAAAAGATAAGAAAGACTAGGCAGGAGAATACGCGAGCCGCACGTAGATCGGCGCGTAGGGTTCGGCCTGCGTGATTTCGATCAGCGATTCGCGCGACAGCTCCAGCATCGCGATGAAGTTCACGACGACTACCGGCACGCCGCGCGTGGTGTCGAAGAGTTCCGTGAACTCCATGAAGCGCGCGTTCTGCAGACGCCGCAGGATCACGCTCATGTGCTCGCGCACCGAAAGCTCTTCGCGCGTGATCTTGTGATGCTGCACGAGCTTCGCGCGCTTGATGACGTCGGCCCACGCGGCGCGCAGGTCGTTCATGTCGACGTCGGGGAAGCGCTGCTCGGCGGACTGCTCGATGTAAATGTCCGCGCGCAGGAAGTCGCGGCCGAGCTGCGGCAACTGGTCGAGCTTCTGCGCGGCGAGTTTCATCTGCTCGTATTCGAGCAGACGCCGCACGAGTTCCGCGCGCGGATCTTCGGCTTCTTCGCCGGTGTCGGCCTTCTTGACCGGCAGCAGCATGCGCGACTTGATCTCGATCAGCATCGCGGCCATCAGCAGATATTCCGACGCCAGCTCGAGATTCGATTCGCGAATCTGATCGACGTAGCCGAGATATTGCGCGGTGACATCCGCCATCGGGATGTCGAGCACGTTGAAGTTCTGCTTGCGGATGAGATAGAGCAGCAGGTCGAGCGGGCCTTCGAATGCTTCGAGAAAGATCTCGAGCGCGTCGGGCGGGATGTACAGGTCGGTCGGCAGCTTCCAGAGCGGCTCGCCGTACAGGTGCGCGATCGCGACGCCGTCGATGGTGTCGGGCGTCGAATCGGTTGCGGGCGTGGCGAGCGCCACGGCACGGTCTTCCCGGGCTTCGTCGCGCTTTGCCTCAGACGGCGAATGCGCGGACGATTGCGGCTCGCGGCCTGCTGCGCTCACGTTCAGAAGTTCTGGTAATAGACGTAGGGCGTCTGGTTCACGCGCGATAGCTGCTGCGTGGTGCGCTCGTCGAGGTCGATCGGCTGCTTGTCCCACAGTAGCGCGCGGCCGCGGCGCTGTTCTTCTTCCAGCGAGGGCTTCTGCTCTTTCAACTGATTGATGAACTGGGTGATATCCGACTGATACATGATCCGGCTTCCGTTGAGGTCGAGGCGTGAGCCTGTGATTTTGCCTGTGCGCGCAATTTTACCGCAAGCGCGCGGCAGTTTCGTCGCCCGGAAGGCGCACGCGCGTGCAGCTTTCGCGGAACCCACGCGGCGCGCAGCCGTCCAACGGCGCACGTCCGGCGCGAGATGGCCGCTTTTGCGGCGTGCGTCCATGCCGATGTGGTGAAATAGCGCCTGCGTCCGATTGCGTCGGCTGCAAGTTTTACCTCGAATCCCACTTTTTCCCGATGCCGGAGGTCACGTTTGGCGGGGCGTTCGTTTGATCCGCTGCGCGCGTGGCGCGTAAGGCCGCGCGGCATGAGCCGCTGGCCGGCCCTGATTGTGGCGCTCGTCGCGTTCGGCTTCGCTGCGCCCGCTTGCGCCAAGTACGACGTCGACATCGACGCGCCGCGCAGCATCAAGAAGCTGCTGAAGGAGAACCTCGATCTCTCCCGTTTCGCCAAGCGCGACGACGTCAGCGACGACCAGTTCCAGTTCCTCGTCACCGCGACGCCGAAGGACGTGCGCGATCTCGTCGCGACGGAAGGCTATTTCACGCCCATCGTGCGTACGGACGTCACGACCGTCGACGACAAGCGCAACGTCAAGGTGAGCGTCGATCCCGGCCCGCGCACGATGGTCGCCTCGGTGCAACTGAATTTCACCGGCGCGGTGACGACCGAAGATCGCGCGCAGGAGAACGCGGCGCGTTTCGCTTTTTCGGTCAGCGAAGGCGATCCTTTCACGCAAAGCGGCTGGGACGACGCTAAAAACGCCGCGCTGCGGGCCCTGCAATCGAAACGCTATCTCGGCGCGAAGATCGTGCGTTCGCAGGCGCGCATCAATCCGCGCGCGCATCTGGCCGATCTCTCCGTGACGTTCGACAGCGGCCCGACCTTCACGCTCGGCAAGCTCGAGGTGAGCGGCCCGAAGCGCTATCCCGCGTGGATCATCGACCATGTGAATCCGATCCGCGAAGGCGAGGTCTACGACATCGCGCGCCTGAACGAGTTGCAGCGCCAGATCCAGAACACGCCGTATTACGCGAGCGTCGCGATCGATGCGGACAGCGACGTGAACAAGCCGGTCGACACACCGCTGCATGTGAAGGTGAGCGAGTATCCGTACAACAGCATCCGCTACGGCGTGGGTTACGCGACGGACACGGGTTTCCACATTCAGGGCGCCTACAGCTATCTCAATACGTTCGGCGCGGCGTACCCGTTCACGATTTCCGGGCGGCTCGACCAGACGCAGCAATACGGCCGCGTGCAACTCGCGATGCCGCCCGATTCGTCGGGCTGGGTCAACGCCGTGTTCGGCTCGTACACGATCACCGACGTCTCCAGCACGAAGATCTATAGCGGGCGCGTCGGCGTGCAGCGTTCGCGCTCGCGTCAGAACATCGACACGACGTATTCGCTGACCTTCTACGACGACCGCCTGACGCAGAACGAGCCGAATCCGTCGACGGCGCGTGCGCTCGTGCCCGCGTGGAGCTGGGTGCGCCGCGACGTCGACGATCCGCTGTTTCCGCGCCGCGGCAACATCATCCGCGCGGAGGCGGGTTTCGCCGTCAAGGGCGTGATGGCCGATCAGACTTTCGCGCGCCTGTACACCAACGCGCTGCAATACGTGCCGCTCGGCAAGAACGATCTGCTCGTGTTTCGCGCGGAGTTCGGCGGCGTGTTCACGAGCGGGCCGTCGAGCGGCGTGCCGGCTTCGCTGCTGTTCCGCGCGGGCGGCGCGAATTCGGTGCGCGGCTATAGCTATCTCAGCATCGGCAACAATGTGGCCGGCTCGATCCTGCCGACCAAATACATGGTGACGGCCAGCAGCGAATATCAGCACTGGTTCACGCACGACTGGGGCGGCGCGGTGTTCTTCGACATCGGCACCGCGACCGACAACTGGAGCGAGCGCGTGTTCGATCCGGGCGTGGGCGTCGGCGCGCGCTGGCGCAGTCCCGTCGGCCCGGTCAACGTCGACCTGGCGTATGGGCTGAAGAACAAGAGCATCAAACCGTATCTGACGCTCGGCATCGCGTTCTGATGCGTGAGAACGATGAAGGACATTGAATCGGCATGACGGACCCGAACAAGCAGGCGGACGCCGAAGCGCCGCCGCCCGAAAACGTTGGCGGCGGCGACGGCGGCGCGCAGAAACCGCCGCCGCGCAAAAGCGGCTGGCGCCGTTTGGCGCGGTGGATCGGCGCGCTCGTGCTCGTCGTCGTGCTGATCGCCGGGATCGCCATCGGCACGGTCTTTTACGTGCTGACGACCGAGCGCGGCACGCGCTACGCATGGAACGCGGCAACGAAGCTGCTCAAGGGGCAACTTACCGGCAAGCTCGACGGCGGCGCCATCGCGACCGGCCTGCAACTGCGCGACGTGCGCTGGAAGGACGGCAAGGGCACGGATATCGCGGTGGATAGCGTGTCGGGCCGCTGGGCGCTCACACGCGAGCCGCTGCGCTTCACGATCGATTATCTGCACATCGGGACGGTCGATGCGCGCATTGCGCCGTCGAACGAGCCGAGCAAGAAAACGGAACTGCCCAAGGATCTGCGCATTCCGATTCAACTTGCGATCAACGATCTTTCCGTCGGGAAACTGCGTCTGCATCAGGGCACGACGACGACCGAATTCTCGCGCCTGCTTTTCCACGGCCGAAGCGACGGCCAGCATCACGAAGCGGCGGTAGAGCGGCTCGACACGCCGTTCGGCGCGGTGACGGCGTCGGCGAAGCTCGATGGCGGCGCGCGTCCGTTTCCGCTTTCCGGCGATGCGGGCTATGCCGGCAAGGTCAACAACGAAACGGTGAACGTGAGCGCGCGGCTCTCGGGCTCGCTCGAAGACCTGATCGCCGACGTCGATGCGAGCGGCCTGAAACTCAACGGACGCGCGCACGTCGAGGCGCTGCCGTTCGCGGACGTACCGCTCAAGTCGGCGCTCGTCACGTTCGATCACGTCAATCCGCAGGCGTTCGCGCCGGGCGCGCCCGAGGCCGACCTCGCCGTGCGCGCCGAAGTGAAGCCCGTCGAAGGCGCGGACCCGAAGGCGTTCGTCGTCGCCGGGCCGGTGTCGATCGTGAACGCGAAGCCCGGTTCCATCGACAAGAAGCTGCTGCCGCTCATCGACGCGCACGCGAACGTGCGGCTCGACGCGTCCGAGCAAAGCATCAGCGATCTCGATGTTCGGCTCCTGAAGAACGCGTCGGTGACGGGCGGCGGCGCGCTCAAAAGCGGCAAGGGCAAGTTCGACCTCAAGGTCGCGAAGCTCGATCTGAACGCGATCGAGCCGACGCTGCGCCCGACGGATTTCGCCGGACCGATCCGCATCGAGCTGGATGGCGACACGCAGCGCATCGCCGCCGACCTGAACGATCCGAAAGCCGCGATCCGCGCGCAGGCCAAAGTGAAGCTCGATCCGCAAGCGACCACGCTCGACGACGTGAAGCTCGCGGTCGGGAAGGGCCGCGTCGAAGCGAGCGGCGTGCTGAAGAAGGACGCGAATTCGAGCTACGACCTGAAGGCGAAAATCGCCGAGTTCAATCCGCTGCTGCTGCAACAGCAGTTGATCGCGCCGAAGCCCGCGCCGGCGAAGAAAGGCGCGAAGCCGTCGAACAAGCCGGCCGCGCCGGCGCGTGTCGTGGAAGCGCGCGTGAACGGCACGCTGGCGGCATCGGGGCAACTCGCGCCGACGCTCACGACCAAGGCGACCTTCAAGCTCACCGACAGCATGTACGACAATCTGCCGCTGACGGGCGAGGGCACGATACAGGTCGCGGGCATGCGGCTGTTGCCGAGCAAGGCGGCGCTGTCGGTGGCGGGCAACAACGTCGATCTGAACGGCAGCTTCGGCGCGCCCGGCGACCGGCTGCGCTTCAAGGTCGACGCGCCCGCGCTCGAACGGCTCGGCTTCGGCATCGCGGGCACGGCGAAGGCGGACGGCGATCTGACCGGCTCGATCGCGCATCCGAACATCGCGGCGAACTATCAGGCCGATGGCCTCGTGTTCGGCGCGAATCGGCTCGGTCACGCGGAAGGCCGCGCCGATATCCGCGACGGCGCGAACGGCGCGCTCGTCTTCACGCTGAAGGCGCGCGATGCGAGCACGGAAGACATCGACATCGCGAATCTCGACGCGAATCTGAACGGCACGCGCGCGCATCACACGCTCGACGTGACGGCGACCGGCAAGGTGCGCGGCCAGCCCGTGAATCTCGCGCTCGGCGCGAACGGCAAGTTCACCGACGCGCCCGACGGCCCGCACTGGGACGGCGCGATCACGAAGCTGTCGAACAAGGGCACGCCGTCGCTGAATCTCGAATCGCCGCTTTCGGTGAGCTACGGTCCGAAGCGTCTCGTGCTCGGCGCGACGCGGCTCGTCGCGGAAGGCGCGGTGCTGAATCTGAAATCGTTCGCGATGGAGAACGGCCGCCTGCAATCGGCCGGCACGCTGACGAACCTGTCGGTGCCGCATCTGCTCGACGTGCGCCAGACGCTGACGGGCGCGGAGCCGCCGATCCGCACCGATCTCGTTTTCGACGGCGACTGGAACTTCACGCTCGGCGCGACCGCGACGGGCTACGCGCAGATCAAGCGCCGCGCCGGCGACGTGACGATCGACGGTACGCGCGGCCTGTCGGCGCTCGGCATTTCCGATATCGCCGCGCGCGCGGATTTCACCGACGGCAACCGCCTGAACGCGTCGCTGCACGCCCAGGCGAGCCGCATCGGCGTGATCGATGCCAACGTGCACACGCCGCTCGTCAATCGCGACGGCATGCTCACCATCGACGACAACGCGCCGCTGACCGGCGCCATCAACGCGAACGTGCCGGAATTGCGCACGACCGGCGGCCTGCTCGGCGCGAACTATCTGCTCGGCGGCAGGATTGCGCTCAAGCTGGTGATCGCGGGCATCGTCGCGAAGCCGAATCTGTCGGGCTCGCTGACGGGCGACAACATTTCCGCGACGGTCGTCGATCAGGGCGTGCAACTGAAGGACGGCATCATCCGCATTGCGCTGTCGGAGAATCTCGTCGATTTTCAGCGCGTCGAGTTTCATGGCGCGAGCGGCACGCTGCGCGCGACCGGCAAGGTGCGCCTCGATCAGCAGGAGCCCGATCTGACCGCGAGCATCATCGCGGACAAGCTGGAGCTGTTCGCATCGCCGGATCGCGAGCTGATGCTCTCCGGCAGCGCGACGATCGCAAACGCGGGCTTGCAGGGCGGCATGGCGATCGACGGCAAGTTCACCGTCGATCACGCGCTCATCGATCTGCCGGAATCGTCCGCGCCGTCTCTCGGCGACGATGTCGTGATCGAGCGCCCCGATGGCACGATCAAGGGCGAGAATCAGTCGATCACCGCGAAGACCGAGAAGCCGGTCGGGCCGTTCACGCCGCGCGCGAACATCGGGATCGATCTCGGTCAGCACTTCCGCTTCAAGGGCGCGGGTGCGGACCTCGGCCTCGCGGGCACGATTACGGCGATGAGCGCGCCGAACATGCCGCTGCGCGCGGTCGGCAACGTGCGCGTGACGACGCCGGGTTCGTCGTACACGGCGTTCGGGCGCAAGCTGAACATCGAGAACGGTTTCTTCACGTTCAACGGGCCGGTGGCGAATCCCGGCCTCAACATTCTCGCGATGCGGCGCAATCAGGAAGTCGAGGCGGGTGTGCAGGTGACGGGCACGGTGCAGGCGCCGGTCGCCAAGCTGATTTCCGAGCCGAGCGTGCCAGACAACGAAAAGCTCTCGTGGCTGCTGTTCGGCCACGGCACCGATCAGGGCAACAACGTCGGCCAGCAGAGCGCGATGACGAGCGCGCTCGCGCTGCTCGGAAGCCGCGGCGGCGCGAAGATCGCGCAGACGGTCGGACTGGACGAGTTCACGGTCGGATCGAGCGAAGTGGGCCTGACCGATCCGCAAGTCGTGCTGCTGTCGAAGGCGATCAACGAACGGCTCGTGATCGGCTACGAGCAAGGCTTGCAATCGGCGAGCAACGCGGTCAAGGCGACGCTGAACCTGTCGCGGTTCTGGGCCGTGACGGTGTACGGCGGGACGTATCAGGGCGTCGATCTGTCTTATACGCGGCGCTTCAATCGCTGGTCGAGGCTGTGGTCGTCGTCTTCGTCGGCATCGCGGGCGTCGGCTGTGCAGCCATCGGCGGCCTCGGGGGCGTCGGGCGTGAGCGCGCCATTCGGGGCATCGGCGACGGAAGTGGAATCGGACTGAGCATCGTCTGCTTCAAGCAAAAAGGGCACGCGATCTGCGTGCCCTTTTCGTTATGCGATGCGTGTTACTTCACCCGCATGCCCGGTTTCGCGCCGCTGTGCGGCTCGAGAATGTAGAGGCCCGGTTCGGCTTTTTCGTCCGTGGCGGATGCCGCGAGCACCATCCCTTCCGACAGACCGAACTTCATCTTGCGCGGCGCGAGGTTGACGACCATCACGGTCAGCTTGCCGATCAGATCTTGCGGCTGATACGCCGACTTGATGCCCGAAAACACATTGCGCGTCTTGTCCTCGCCGACGTCGAGCGTGAGTTGCAGCAGCTTGTCGGAGCCTTCGACGGCCTTGCAGTCGACGATCTTCGCGATACGCAGATCGACCTTCGCGAAGTCGTCGATGGAAATGACGCCCGCATCGTCCGGCTTCTTAGCGGCGGTCTTGGCCGGAGAGGCTGTTGTCGTCGCCGTTGCGGCTGCGGCTTCCGCGGCCGGCGCGAGCGATTCGCGATTCGCGGCGAGCAACGCCTCGATCTGCTTCGGATCGACGCGCGTCGTCAGATGCTTGTATGCGTTGATCGCGCTCGCCGACGACAGCGGCTTGTCGGCATCGGCCCAGACGAGCGGTGCGATGCCGAGGAACGATTCCACCGCTTCGATGAGCTTCGGCAAAACCGGCTTCAACGCGAGCGACAGCAGGCGGAACGCTTCCAGGCTCACGCTGCAGGTTTCATGCAGCGCGACGGCGTTCGCCGGATCCTTCGCCTGTTCCCACGGCTTCGCGGTGTCGACGTAGGCGTTGACGGCGTCGGCCAGTTCCATCGTCGTGCGCAGCGCGCGGCCGTATTCGCGCGACTCGTAGAAGCCGGCGATGTGCGGAATCGCCGAACGCAGTTGCGCGACGAGCGGATGATGCATCGCGCTGTCCTGCACGCGGCCGTCGAAACGCTTGATGAGAAAGCCCGCCGCGCGGCTCGCGATGTTCACGTACTTGCCGACGAGATCGCTGTTCACGCGCGCCTGGAAATCTTCGAGATTCAGGTCGATGTCTTCCATCGTGCTGTTCAGCTTCGCCGCGAAGTAGTAGCGCAGCCACTCGGGATTCAGCCCCGTGTCGATGACGCTCTGCGCGGTGATGAACGTGCCGCGCGACTTCGACATCTTCGCGCCGTCGACGGTCAGGAAGCCGTGCGCGAACACGTTCGTCGGCGTGCGATGGCCGGAGAATTCGAGCATCGCCGGCCAGAACAGCGTGTGGAAGTACAGAATGTCCTTGCCGATGAAGTGATATTGCTCGGCCTTCGAGCCGGGCTTCACCCATTCGCCGAAATTCACGCCGATGCGGTCCGCGAGATTCTTGAAGCTCGCGTAATAGCCGACGGGCGCATCGACCCAGACGTAGAAATACTTGCCCGGCGCGCCGGGAATTTCGAAGCCGAAGTAGGGCGCGTCGCGCGAAATGTCCCAGTCGGCGAGTTTGGCTTCGCCCTTGTCGCCGAGCCATTCGCGCATCTTGTTGGTGGCTTCGGGCTGAGCGAGACCGCTGACCCAGCCGCGCAGGAATTCCTCACAGCGCGGGTCGGACAGCTTGAAGAAATAATGCGTCGACGTCTTGCGGATCGGCGTCGCGCCCGACACGACCGAATACGGATTGATCAGTTCGGTCGGCTGATAGGTCGAGCCGCAGACTTCGCAGTTGTCGCCGTATTGGTCCTTCGCGCCGCATTTCGGGCATTGGCCCTTGATGAAACGGTCCGGCAGGAACATTTCCTTGACCGGATCGTAGGCTTGTTCGATGTCGCGCGCCTCGATCAGGCCCGCCTGCTGCAGCGCGCCGTAGATCGTGTTGCACAGTTCGCGGTTTTCCTCGGCATCGGTCGAGTAGTAGTTGTCGAACGAGATGCCGAAGCTGTCGAAGTCGCGCTTGTGCTCTTTCCACACGCGCTCGATCAACGCTTTCGGCGTGATGCCTTCCTTCTCGGCGCGCAGCATGATCGGCGTGCCGTGGGTGTCGTCCGCGCCGACGTAGTAGACCTCGTGGCCATGCATTCGCAGCGTCCGAACCCAGATGTCCGTCTGAATGTATTCGACCATATGGCCGATATGAATCTGACCGTTCGCGTACGGCAACGCGGACGTGACGAGGATCTGGCGGCGGCCGCCTTCAAAGGCTTGAGCGGCAGGCGCGGCGGTGGCAGTGGCTGAAATCGGTGCTGACATAAAGGCGCGGCCCGGTGGGAGTGCTTGAGGTTGTGAAAAAAACGCGGAGTTCGATTTTAGCAGGGCGGGGAGAGGCGGGCGGAGTCGGCGGTGGATGGGGCGGAGTGCGTTTCGAGCGCCCAAAAAAAACCGGGGTCCAATCGGGCCCCGGAGCAACAACGACAAGAGGAGAATGGCAGGTGATGGCATCGCCATCCGCCTACCGTAAGGACAGACAGCAGCACCGCGTCCAAGTTTCAAATTTTTTTCAGACGACTAATTGCCGCTCGTGCCAGCGCCCTCGCGGCGGCATATTTTCCTTTATATTCAGACGCTTACTGCACTTGTCCGGGCTGCGCGGTCGCACGCAGATAGATCTCCACGCGACGATTCTGCGCGCGGCCGGCTTCCGTCGAGTTGTCCGCGATCGGCTGAGTCTGGCCCATGCCCGATGCCGCGAGACGCTGCGCCGCGACGCCGTGCGTCGAAATGTACGACGCGACGCTCTGCGCGCGATTCTGCGACAGCGTCTGGTTGTAAGCCGCCTGACCCGTGTTATCCGTATGGCCGACCACGCTCGCGATCAGCTCCGGATGCTGCTGCATCGTCTGCGTGACGGAGTTCAGCACCGGATCGAACGACGGCTTGATCGCGTAGCTGTTCGTGTCGAACGAAATCGAGTTCGGAATGTTCACCTTCAGCGAGCCGTCCTGCTGCTCGGTCACTTGCGTGCCCGTGCCCTTCGAGTCACCCGAGATCTTGTTCTTGATCGACTGCCAGTTGTAGCCGACGATACCGCCCGTCGCCGCGCCGGCTGCCGCGCCGATCGCCGCGCCCTTGCCGCCGCCGAAGATCGCGCCGATCGCCGCGCCGGTCGCGGCGCCCGCGCCGGTGCCGACTGCGGTGTTGGTGCCCTGCTGCGTTTGACAGCCGGCGAGAAGCGCGCCCACCAGGGCAACGACGGACAGGCGGGTCATCAACTTAGTATTCATCTACGATCTCCTTTGATTCAACAAGCGTTCGGCGCATGCGCCGACAGTGCGAAAGGGTCTTCGGACGAGCCTCCGGGCGAGCCTCTACAATAATGAGAAAAGCGCCCGACTGCCCGGTGGGATGCGTCCCCGGAAAGATTTGCAGCGGGATAGTGCAATGCGTAAGCGTTACAACGCAACGGCGCTAACAATTACTTTCAATTTCCTCAGAGTGTTCCGTGCGCCGCTGGGCGCCAGCAACAATCGTTCCATGGAGTCTCGATGAGTATTGACCGCGCGAAGATCGACGCCGCACTCGCCACACTGACCGATCCGAACACCAACCGCAAGCTGGTTGATCTGAAAAGCATTCGCAACGTATCCGTCGACGGCGCGAACGTCGTGGTGAGTGTCGTGCTCGGCTATCCGGCGAAATCGCAGTTCGGTGCGATCCGCGAAATGGTGGAAGGCGCGCTGCGTCAGATCGCGGGCGTCGCGAACGTGACCGTGGATGTTTCGTCGCAGGTCGTCGCGCATGCCGTGCAGCGCGGCGTGAAGCTGCTGCCGAACGTCAAGAACATCATCGCGGTGGCGTCCGGCAAGGGCGGCGTCGGCAAGAGCACGACGGCGACGAATCTCGCGCTCGCGCTCGCGGCCGAAGGCGCGTCGGTCGGCATGCTGGACGCGGACATCTACGGTCCCTCGCTGCCGATGATGCTCGGCATCACCGGCCGTCCGGAATCGCCTGACAATCAGACGATGAATCCGCTCGAAGGCCACGGCATTCAGGCGAACTCCATTGGCTTTCTGATCGAGCAGGACAATCCGATGGTCTGGCGCGGCCCGATGGTCACGTCCGCGCTCGAACAATTGCTGCGTCAGACGAACTGGAAGGATCTCGATTACCTCGTGGTCGACATGCCGCCGGGCACCGGCGACATCCAGCTCACGCTATCGCAGAAAGTGCCGGTGACGGGCGCGGTGATCGTCACGACGCCGCAGGACATCGCGCTGCTCGACGCGAAGAAGGGCTTGAAGATGTTCGAGAAGGTCGGGATTCCGATTCTCGGCATCGTCGAGAACATGAGCACGCATATCTGCTCGAACTGCGGTCACGAAGAGCACATCTTCGGCGCGGGCGGCGGCGAGCGCATGGCGAAGGAATACGGCGTCGAAGTGCTCGGTTCCCTGCCGCTCGATATCGCCATTCGCGAGCGCACCGACGCGGGCCAGCCGACCGTCGTGTCGCAGCCGGACAGCCGCATCGCGGAGACGTATCGCGCCATCGCGCGCCGCGTCGCCATTTCGATTGCGGAGCGCCAGCGCGACATGACCTCGAAGTTTCCGAGCATCGTCGTGCAGAACACCTGATTTCGAATAAGCGATCGAATCGGCGCGAGCCTTGTGCGATGCGGCTCGCGGTATCATGTCGCCTTCGATGCGCGGCAGCGCGGACGCACGGGGCGTCGGCGGGCCGCCGAGAGGATCGCATGAGACACAGATTCGACGGAAGGGCGCTTTACGCCTCGATCGCGATGGCCGCTTGCAGCGTCATGCTGAGCGGTTGCGGCCTCATCTTCCAGAATCACGAAAAGCGCGCGGACGCCGTTTTGAATCCGACGCCCGGCAACGCCACGCGCGGCACCGTCACGCTGATCGAGCGCGCGGACGGCGTGCAGGTTTCCTACAGCCTCACCGACATGCCGCCGAACAGCGATCACGCGCTGACCGTTCACGAGCGCGGCGACTGCATCGCGGTCAACGGGCCGGACGCGAGTCCGGTGTTCGCGCTGCCTTCCGATCGCAGACGAACGTCATCGCGTCTCGAAGGCGAGCTCGGCAACATCCACGCGGACGCAACCGGCGCGGCGACGGGCTTCATCGTCGCGACAGATGTCTCGCTCGACGGCGTGCGCTCGATCATTTCGCGCGCGATCATGCTGCACCGCGAAGCGCTCGACCCGTACGCGAGCGCGCCGCACAACGTCGGACCCGCGCTCGCTTGCGGCGTGATCCGGCGGTAGCTGCTGCGGCGGCATGCGAAGCGCCCGGCGCGGCGGCGCGCTTCGCGTAAAATACCCGCTTTCGTTTGGCCCGCGCGGCGAGAACCGCCGCCGGCCATGCCCCGTTTCACCGCAGGCGGCGGTCGCGAGACCGAGCCGTTCACCGTTGAGTAGCGTCCCCTATGAGCATCAAATCCGATAAGTGGATTCGCCGCATGGCCGAAGAGCACAAGATGATCGAGCCGTTCGTGCGCGATCAGGTGCGCGTGGCCGAGGACGGCCGCAAGATCGTGAGCTACGGCACGTCGAGCTACGGCTACGACATTCGCGTCGCCGACGAATTCAAGATCTTCACGAACATCAATTCCACCATCGTCGATCCGAAAGCCTTCGACGAGAAATCGTTCGTCGACTTCAAGGGCGATGTCTGCATCATTCCGCCGAATTCTTTCGCGCTCGCGCGCACGGTCGAGTATTTCCGCATTCCGCGTTCGTGCCTCACGGTGTGCCTCGGCAAGTCGACGTATGCACGCTGCGGGATCATCGTGAACGTGACGCCGTTCGAGCCGGAATGGGAAGGTTACGTCACGCTCGAATTCTCGAATACGACACCTTTGCCTGCCAAAATCTACGCGAACGAGGGCGTCGCCCAAGTCCTGTTCTTCGAAAGCGATGAAATGTGCGAGACGTCGTATGCCGATCGCGGCGGGAAGTACCAAGGTCAGCACGGCGTGACGCTGCCGAAAACCTGATCGAACCACGCACGTTACAAGCTTGTCGAAAGACCGCTGGCCCCGAGATTGCGACTCGGGCAGCGGTCGTTTCCATTTGGAGATTCGCCCCATGAAGTTCCGCTTCCCCGTCGTCATCATCGACGAAGACTTTCGCTCCGAAAACATTTCGGGTTCCGGCATCCGGGCGCTCGCAGAAGCGATCGAAAAGGAAGGCGCCGAAGTCCTCGGCCTGACGAGTTACGGCGATCTCGCCGCGTTCGCGCAGCAGTCGAGCCGCGCATCGTGTTTCATTTTGTCGATCGACGACGAGGAATTGCTGCCTTACGCGGACAACGTCGTCGTAGAAGGCGATACGCCGGAACTGGCGACGGCCATCGTCGCCTTGCGCGCGTTCATCACCGCGGTGCGCAAGCGCAACGCCGATATCCCCATCTTCCTGTACGGCGAAACGCGCACGTCGCGCCATCTGCCGAACGACATCCTGCGCGAACTGCACGGCTTCATCCACATGTTCGAGGACACGCCGGAGTTCGTGGCGCGTCACATCATCCGCGAGGCGAAGGTGTATCTCGATGCGCTCGCGCCGCCGTTCTTCAAGGAGCTCGTGCAGTACGCGGACGAAGGCTCGTATTCGTGGCACTGTCCGGGGCACTCGGGCGGCGTGGCATTCCTGAAGAATCCGCTCGGGCAGATGTTCCATCAGTTCTTCGGCGAAAACATGCTGCGCGCGGACGTCTGCAACGCGGTCGAGGAACTGGGTCAGCTGCTGGATCACACCGGCCCGGTCGCGGCGTCGGAGCGTAACGCGGCGCGCATCTTCGGCGCGGATCATCTCTTCTTCGTGACCAACGGCACGTCGACGTCGAACAAGATCGTGTGGCATGCGACCGTCGCGCCGGGCGATATCGTGCTGGTCGATCGCAACTGCCACAAGTCGATCCTGCACGCGATCACGATGACGGGCGCGATCCCCGTGTTCCTCACGCCGACGCGCAATCACTTCGGCATCATCGGACCGATTCCGCGCGACGAGTTCAAGCCGGAGAATATCCGCAGGAAGATCGAGGCGAATCCGTTCGCGCGCGAGGCGCTGGCGAAGAACCCGAAGATCAAGCCGCGCATTCTGACGATCACGCAGAGCACGTACGACGGCGTGATCTACAACGTCGAGATGATCAAGGATCTGCTCGGCGACATGCTCGACACGCTGCACTTCGACGAAGCCTGGCTGCCGCACGCCGAGTTCCACTCGTTCTATCAGGACATGCACGCGATCGGCGCGGGCCGTCCGCGCACGGGCGCGCTCGTGTTCGCGACGCACTCCACGCACAAACTGCTCGCGGGCATTTCGCAGGCGTCGCAGATTCTCGTGCAGGACAGCGAGAACAGCACGTTCGACCGTCATCGTTTCAACGAGGCGTATCTGATGCACACGTCCACGTCGCCGCAATACGCGATCATCGCGTCGTGCGACGTCGCGGCCGCGATGATGGAAGCGCCGGGCGGCGAGGCGCTCGTCGAGGAGTCGATTGCGGAAGCGGTCGATTTCCGCCGCGCGATGCGCAAGGTCGATGCCGAATACGGCGACGACTGGTTCTTCAAGGTCTGGGGCCCGGACGCGCTGGCGGAAGAGGGCATCGGCGATCGCGAGGACTGGGTGCTGAAGCCCAACGACCGCTGGCACGGTTTCGGCGCGCTCGCGGAAGGCTTCAACATGCTTGATCCGATCAAGGCGACGATCATCACGCCGGGACTCGACGTCGACGGCGAATTCGGCGAGACCGGCATTCCGGCCGCGATCGTGACGAAGTATCTGGCGGAGCACGGCATCATCGTGGAGAAGACGGGGCTTTACTCGTTCTTCATCATGTTCACGATCGGCATCACGAAGGGCCGCTGGAACTCGATGGTCACGGAGCTTCAGCAGTTCAAGGACGACTACGACAACAATCAGCCGCTGTGGCGCGTGCTGCCGGAGTTCGTCGCGCAGCATCCGTCTTACGAGCGCATCGGTCTGCGCGATCTATGCGAGCAGATTCACAGCGTCTATCGCGCGAACAACATCGCGCGCCTGACGACGGAGATGTACCTGTCGAGCATGGAGCCGGCGATGAAGCCGTCCGAGGCGTTCGCGAAGCTCGCGCACCGAGAGATCGATCGCGTGCCTATCGACGAACTGGAAGGACGGGTGACGTCGATTCTTTTGACGCCGTATCCGCCGGGCATTCCGTTGCTGATTCCGGGCGAGCGTTTCAATCGCACGATCGTGGATTACCTGCGTTTCGCGCGCGAGTTCAACGAGCGCTTCCCGGGATTCCATACGGATATTCACGGGCTGGTCGGCGAGATGATCAACGGACGGATCGAGTATTTCGTGGATTGCGTGCGGGATTGAGTGCACGCAGTGGCGATCACGAGCCGCATCAAAAAATAATGAATGCGGTGATCGTGTCGCGATAGGGGCCGGGCCGTGGGGCCGATTGCGCAGGCACTTGCCCATAGACGGTGAAGGTGTAGGCGACGCCCGTACCGACGCCGTTGCCCATCACAGTCCCGGACGTGCCGTCGCCCCACGGGACGGTATGCGAAGGGTCGATGTACAGCTGATAGTCGATTGTCTCGGTCCCACCCACCCGTGTGAGTTTGCGCCCAGTGATCGCGCCGCCGTCCGACGTGCCTCCGTTCAGCGCAATGTTGTACGACGCGCCCGACGTGCATGTCGCGGTGATGCGGCTCGTCGCCTCGAGCGGCTCCTGAAAAGAGCTCTGCGTGCCGAACGCCATCGGCGTCGCGGAGATGTTGCAGTTGTTCGCCACGTTGACCGATACGTTGAACGCCGCCGACTTGTACGGCGCGGTCGCCGTGCTGCAACTCGGCGGCGTGCCGCTGTAGCCCACATAGACGAAATACGTGTCGGCGGCGGTGAACGTCTGCGTGTACGTCCCCAATCCGACCTGCTGATTCGGCGGAATCCGCCCGTAGAACGGCTCCTGTGCCCACACCTTGCCGCTCGGATGCACGGGCAGGTCGATGATGTACGGCGTCGTCGACGGGTTGAGAATCGAGCCCCACACGCTCACATGATCCGGATCGACGTATAGGTTGTAGTCGAGCGTCGCGCCGTTCGGGCCGGTCAGCACGCGCGGCGACGTCGTGCTGATGTTCAGGCACATGCGCACCATCGGCGTCGTGTAGCCGGTGCAATACATGATGACCGCGCCGACGACCTCCGTCGGCTCCGAATAGGTCGTGTCGTATTCGCCGAAATCCGTGTAGCCGACGGAAAACGAACACATCTGCGCCCGCGACGCTTTCGGCAGCGCGAGCAGCGCAAACATCGCGACGACGATGACCGCGCCTCTTCGTATCCACGATCGCGTTCGCATGATTCATCCTCCGTTGCCGCGACAGACGAACGGCCCGATCTGCGGCAACTCGTGTGACGACGCGGCGTCGAACGGCACCTGCGCGGAACAGCTCGCGCCGTGTCCGCGAATCGTCACCGTGTTAGCGGCGTCGAGCTTGTTGAAGAACGCGAGGCCGTCGAAGCCGACGATCGCCGTTTCGCCCGTGCTCTCGTTGGTCGCGGCAGCGCCTTCCTTGATCGGCGCGCCGTCCGCATCGACGAAACTCACCGACGCGCCCTGATACCGCGACATCCCGAAGCGCGCGAGCACGCCCGAGCGCCGTTCGGGCGCGACGTTGAGCTTCGTCGTTTCGATACGCGCATCGGCGGGCAAGGCGAGCGGATCGATCGCGATCTGATTGCGCTGATACGACTGCAGATCCGGCACCAGCAGATGGCCGCCCGAATTCGTGACGCCGACCTTGCGGTTCTCCTGGCTCACCGGCACGCCCGCGACGCCGTCGGTGGAGACGAGCGCGAAGCCATCCGTGATCGTGCGCGCGGGCAGCACCGCACCGTCCATGATGGCGATCGCGCCGGTCATCTCGGCGGTGCCCGTCGTCGTGCCGTTGAAGCGCTGCGCCGTCGCCTGGAATTCCCCGAAGCTCGCCCGATAGTTCGCGCCCGCGAACCCATGCCGATAATCCGCGCCCGCGCCCGCCTGCACCGTCCAGCCCCATCCGCCGCTGAAATCGGCCGGACGCGACGCGGTGACGTCCGCCGTCGAGTGGCCGCCCGATTGCGCGAGCGTCGTGCTGACCGCCATGGTGCCGCCGAGCGCGACCGTCACGCCGATCGATCCGCCCCACACGTTCTTCTGCAGGAAGTCGCGGTACGCCGTCGCGAAGAGCGACCAGCGCCGCCCGAACTGCGCGTTGTACGCGAGCGTGAGGACGCGCGCGTGCCCGGAAAAGCTGTCCTCGGAATCGACATAGCTCATCGTCGCCGATTGCGTGCGCAGGAACGAAACCGACGCCGTCGCCTGATAGACATGCTGAAACGTCGACGTGCCCGTAAGCGACGCGACATCGCGATAGCCGCTCGACGCCTGCGTGCCCTGCAGACTGACGGAAAACTTCGGCCCGATGTACTGATAGCCGAGGCTGTAGAGCGAACCGGTCATACCGTCGACCTTGCTCGCGGCCGCCGCCGTGCTGAACACGCCGAAGCCGCCGGTGCCGATCACCGCGCCCGCGCCGCCGTTGACGAGTCCCTGGCCGCCTTCGGCGTGCGCCTGCAAGGTCAGCCAGTCGCTGACGCCATAGCTGAACACGCCGCTATAGATGGGCGAACGCTCGTAGTCGAAAGACTCGACCGTGTAGTTGTCGCGCAGGAAGCCGAGTTCGAACGAATAGTTGAACAATCCCTTCGACAAGAGCCGCGCATCGATATAGAGCGGCACGCTCGTCGTGACGCGGCGACCGAGCGCATCGGTGACGACGATTTGCGCGACGCCCGCGCCGTTCAGGCTCGGCGCCTGCGCGATCTGGAACGGCCCGGGCGCGACTTCGCCGCTGTACTGGCGCAGGCCGTTGACGTAGAGATCGACGGCGGAAGGCACGGCGGCCGAGGCGGAAAACATCGGCAGGGGAAACGTGGTGAGGTCGGGCCTCAGCGTGAAGTCGCGCTGGATCTGGAATCCGCCGAAGCGCACGGAGCGCGACCACGGCAGCGATCCCGATACCGAATCGCCGACCGTCATCGTGAAAAGTTTCGCGGGATTCGAGTAGCTCCAGTTCGTGTCGAGCCGCGTGTATCGGTTCGAGCCGCCGTCCGCGTTGATCCAGGTGCCGGTGTTGTCGAACACGCCGAAGGGCGTGAAGAGGCGCTGCTCGCTCCACACGCCGATGCTGTTTTCGCTGTCTTCGCCGTATTCGCGCGTGTAACTCACGTCGTAGTTCATCAGGAAGCCGGTGCCTGACGTCGCCTTCGGCGTGACCGGCAGCCTGTAGCCGATCTTGCGTGTGGTCTGGCGCGCTTCGTCGACGTCGAGAATCGCCTGCTGGCGCGCGGGCGCATACGTCGCGCGCAAGCCGGGAATCGACGACAGCGCGAGCCAGCCATCGGCGTCCGGTTTGAGATCGCTCACGCGGATGCTCGCGGCTTCGAGCGTGCGCGGCTCGGCATAGAGCTGACCGTGACGCAGTTCGAACTCCGACGGCTCGCCGAGATTCGTTCCGTTGATGACGATCTCGAGCACGAGTTGCTGATTCGTTTCGGCGAACGCGCCGAAGGGCTCCCCGCGCGCTGCGCCCGAGAGGCTCGGCAGTTCGGCGGGCGAGCCGCCGCCCGTGATGTCGACCTGCGCGATCGCCGCTTCCGACACGAGAACGAGCGTCAGCGCGACGCGAGCTTTCCGGCCCGGCGTCTTCCTGGCGGTGTCGGCGGACGAGGACATGCTCGCGGCGATGCGCAAGCGATCAAGGTCCGCCGCTCTCGCCGAGCCGCTCCGTGACGGCCGAGCCGTTGACCGTCGCCGCGACGTCCGCCGGCTTGCCGCGCAAGGCGCTCGCGGCGGCGGGCAGCGCCCACGCGCGCACGCGGCCCGGCAGGACGTAGCCGAGCAGGCCCGCGGAAATCGGAATGTCCGCGCCGCCGTTTTTCAGCGATACCGCGCTCAACTGCGCATGGATCGCCCCGCTGTTCGAGACGAGCAGAAACGGCTTGCCGTTTCTCTCGACGATGCTCCATTGCAGCTTCGGCTTGCCCGCTTCACCGGCTGGCGAAATAAATAGTGGTACAGAATATCGAAAGCGAAACTGAACGTTCGCACCGGCGGTCGCGCCTTCCGGCGGCAATTCATCGATGAGCAGACGATACGCGCGCTCCTGCTGCAACGGCTCCATGCTCGCGCGAATCACGCGGATGACCTGCTGTCCGCCCGCGGCCACTTCGGCGATAGGCGGGCTCGCGACGATCTCGCGCGTCGGCGTCAGCTTGTCCTGTTCATCGGCCTGATCCCAGACGAACGCGCGCACTTGAGCGTGGATCGGTTCGTCGCCGCCGTTGCTCAGGTTGATGACTTTGCCGTTCTCCGCGGCAGTGAGCTGGATCGTTACCGGGGAGATTTGCAATGAAGCGGCGAGCGTCGCGGAGCATTGCAGAAAGAGAAAAACCGCGCAGACGCGCGGTAGCAAGGTGGGCATCGTCGGTCTCCTTATGTCATCCCGACTATCCCATTGATATAGATTTATCTGCGAACAAGCAAGCGTCGCGCTGAGTGCGAGATGCTTGCGGCGCGATGCGAGGTTTAGAACACGACCGTCGCGGTGATGGTCGACGAATACGCGCCAGCCGCGGGCGTGTTCTGCGTCGGCACGCGGCCATAGACCGGGATGGTTTGCGCGCCGCCGTCGCCGGTGCCCGCGACCGTGTCGGTGTCCGCCGTGTTGCCCCAGACCTGCGTGCGGGCGATATCGCGATACAGGTTGAACGAGACGAATGCGTCGCCTGCTGCGTTGCCCATCTTGCGATCCGATATGGCCGAACCGGTGGCGGTGCCCGCGTCGAGGGCGACGGTGTAGGGCGTGCCCTTGGTGCAGGTGACCGACAGGCTGGCGTTCTGATCGATGTTCTGCGTGAGCACGCCGGTGCTGCCGAAATCGAGCGGATTGGCGGCGATCGAGCAATCGTCCTGAACCGTCAGCGTGACGTCGAAAGTCGCGGTCTTGCTCGTGGCGGCG
The DNA here is from genome assembly GCF_023631045.1 of Caballeronia sp. AZ7_KS35. NCBI lineage: Bacteria > Pseudomonadati > Pseudomonadota > Betaproteobacteria > Burkholderiales > Burkholderiaceae > Caballeronia > Caballeronia sp. AZ7_KS35. The sequence continues at coordinate 925,641 of NZ_JALQDV010000001.1, forward strand.
AATGCATTCTGCGAACCGACGGCGCCGAGCGTGGCGGCGCTTGCAACGATGGCAATGACGGCGGCTTTCTTGAACAGGTTACGCATGAGGAACACTCCTGAGATCGAAAAGATGACTGATGCTGAATCGCGCTGGCGTCGCGAGGACATGGATGAATCATAGGGAATACGCGACTAAGACTGAATGAGACGACTCTTAATTGAGATAGGCAGGCGCGGTGTTTCGCTTGTTGTGGTCATATCGCGGGCGTTATTGAGATTGATGCGTGCCGCGAATCACTGGCTGCCGGCACGGAGCATCTTCGTGCTAACTCATCCCGATTGCGCCTTCTAGAATGAAGAGCGATCGGGCGCGGTTCGACGATTTGAACTAGATATGCGAAGCAAATCAAAAAAGGGGATTGTCATGTTCGCTGAGAAGTGGAAATTGACGTTCGTGCTGCTTCCGTTGGCCGTGCCGTGTGCGGTGTCGGCGCACGGTACGATCGAGACGCCGATCAGCCGCGTCTATTCGTGCTACCTCGAGGGCCCGGAAAGCCCGACGTCGGCGCCGTGCAAGGCTGCGGTCGCGGTGGCGGGGCCATCATTCCTGTACGACTGGGCTGGCGTGAATCAACTGCCCAATGGCGATCACAAGGCTTTCGTGCCCGACGGGCATCTGTGCAGCGGCGGCAAGACCAACTACTACGGTCTGGATCTCGGCCGAAGCGACTGGCCGGCCACGACGATCTCGGCCGATCTGAGCGGAAACTACACATTCGTCTGGTACGCGACCGCGCCGCACGTCACGCGCTACTTCCAGATGTACATGACCTCGGACGGCTACGATTTCAATCAGCCGTTGAAATGGTCCGATCTCGACAGCAAGCCGTTCTGCGAACTCAACAGCGCGACGCTCGACAACGGGCGCTACAAGCTGCAATGCAAGCTGCCCGCCGGCAAAACGGGCAGGCGGATCATTTACACGATCTGGCAGCGCAACGACAGCGCCGAAGCGTTCTATGCGTGCAGCGACGTGGTCATCAACGGCGCGCGCACGACCTGGCGCGAGATGCGTCCGATCCCGACGACCGCGCTGGATCAACCGGCGGGCATGAAGATCACGCTGCGGGTCTTCGATGCGGACGGGCACGATCTGGAATCGATCAGCTATACGGTGACGGCGCAGACGACGGCCGCTGCGGACTGGGTGTATGCGATGGCGCAGAAGGTCAACTCGGATGCGAAGCATGTGCGGCTGGGGCTGATCGACAACAACGGCAACATCGTGCCGCAGAAGACGATGTCGGCGAACCGCATCTACGTCGACAGTCCGCAGGACTACAACTTCGCGGTCGATTACACCGGCGCGCCGGCACCTGCGCCTTCACCGACGCCGACGCCTTCACCTGCGCCAACGCCTACCCCCACGCCAACGCCCACGCCCACGCCCACGCCCACGCCCACGCCAACGCCCACGCCAACGCCAACGCCAACGCCAACACCAACGCCAACACCTACGCCCGCACCGGCGCCAACGCCGACACCAACCCCCGCCCCCTCACCCAGCGCAGGAGGCGCGACATGCGCCATCGCGTGGCAGTCGGGCACGATCTACAAGGCGAAGGAAAACGTATCGGTCAATGGGCGCAACTACAGCGCGCGCTGGGAGAACTCCGACGATCCCTCGCGCAATTCGGGCAGCGGCAAATCGTGGCAGGACCTGGGCGCGTGTTCGGGACAGACGTTGCTCGCGTGCGCCGCGCCGTGGAGCGCGAGCAAGACCTACGCGACCGCGGGCACGACGGTCAGCTACAACGGCATGAACTATCGCAACAAGTGGTGGAGCGCCAACGCCGATCCGGCGACGAACTCGGACGGCGCCTGGGAAAAAGTCGGAGCCTGCAAATGAGAGAGGGGGAGCGCGGCGTCCGCATCGAGGCGTCGCGCAAGTCTCATGCTTCAGCGCGAAAACGCCCGCGCCGGATCCACTTCGTCGCGATCCACTTCTCGCCTTTTTCGACGGGCGTGCCCGCGTGCAGCGTTTTTGGATCGCTTTGTCCGAGTTCGTTGACGTATTCGAAATAGAGCGCGCTGCCGCGCCGCGGATGAATCGCGAGTCCGATGTCCGGAAACGTCGTGTCGCCGCCTTGCTCGACTTCGTTGAGATAGAGGATGACCGTCGCGATACGCTGCCCGCCGCGCTGCATGTGATGTTTGCTGCCGGCCTGCTCTTCGGGGAAGTAGTCGTAATGCGGGCGATATTCGCCGCCCATGCCGTATCGAAGGATATGCAGATCCTCGCCGTTCTCTACCGGCTGGCGAAACAGTTCGGCGATCCTTCGGTCGATCGTTTCGACGAGCGCATCCGTCGATGCATTGACGAACGCGCCTTCGCTCCTGCGTTCTTCGATGGTGATCTCCTTGCCCGAATCCGGATCGACGACGGACGAGCGCTGCACATGCTCGCGGCCGATCTCGATCAGCCGGTCGCATTCGGTGTCGTCGAGCACGTCGGCGACGAGCGCGATCACCGGCTGTTCGCTGCTGAAGACCTTGGGCGCGGATCGATCGCTCGCGGTCAGCACGCGCGCCTGCGGCAGCATCGGCGTGCCGTAGAGATAGTCGGGCGATGTTTCATCGTCGGCTTGAGGCGCGTCGCCGGCAAGATGGCGCGCGAGCAGCAGGCGCGCGGTGTTCGGATGGAACGCGGCGGCGATCATCGCGTCGATCAGCGACTGATGCGTGCAGCCGCGGCGGATGTTGTCGTCGAGCCAGTTCTTCCATGTCGAATCGAAGCGGGGAATCGTGCTCATGGCGGCTTTCCGAGTATCACTAAACGATCGGTCCTTTCATGGAAGCACAAAAGCATCTGAATAACAACGGCGCGATTGAAACAGCCGCGCGGCTCGCGCAAAGCGAACTATGCTTTCTCAAGGCGCGGCATCGGGCCGTGTCGGATGAGGGATGAATCGCGCCATGCCAAGCGCATCGTTGAGGATCGAAGGCCGCCCTGTGATCGCCTTGTTGCTGGCGATCGGATGCCTCGCGCTTGGCGAGCGCGCGCGCGCCGCGTCGATGCTGCGCTGCGAGTCCGATGACAACACGGTCACGTATGTCAGCACGCGCATCGAAAACGCAAAGTGCATCCGCGTGAACATGAACTGGCAGTGGACGCCGCCTGCAGCGTCATCCGCATCGATGGCGTCGGCCGCGCCGCCCGCCGCGCCGCTCACGCGACGTCAGACTACGGCGCGCATCTACAGCTATGTCGAAGACGGCGTGCGCCACTTCGTGTCCAGGAAACCGGCCGGCGTTGCGGCGAACGTAACGGTCATCGAGTTGCGTTTCATGGAGGCGTGCAATCTGTGCTCGCCCGGCGATGACGTCAACGTTGCGGGGCTCGCGCTCGACACGCGTTCCTACGGACGCGAAATCGATGCCGCCGCCGCGTCGTTCAACGTCGACAGCGCGCTCGTGCGCGCGGTGATTCACGCGGAATCGGCGTATCGCGCGAACGCGATCTCCCGCGCGGGCGCGCAGGGCCTCATGCAACTGATGCCGGCGACGGCGACGCGCTTCAACGTCGGCGATCCGTTCGACGCGGCGCAAAACATTCGCGGCGGCGTGCAGTATCTGTCGTGGCTGCTCAGGCGCTTCAACAACAATCTCGATCTCGCGCTGGCCGCGTACAACAGCGGCGAGGCGGCCGTCGATCGCTACAACGGCGTGCCGCCATACAACGAGACGCGCACCTATGTGTCGCGCGTGAAGACGCTCGCCGAGCGTTATCGCGACGGGCACTGAACGCTTCACGCGTTCCCTCGCGCGGATGTTGCCGCGAGGAAACGCGCCGGCGCTTACTTCGTGTTGTCGACTTCGACCTTGCCGTTGTATGTCACCTTGCCGCGGAAGAAGTAGTCCGTGCACGCCTTGTAATCGCCCGGATTGATGAGCGAGAAGGGCATCTGATAGTCGACCAGCTTGCATCCCGTCGCCGGCTTGCCGTTGATCCACGAATAGTCCTTGTCGAGATACGCCTTGATCGCGGCGGCCGAGCCTTCGTTGAAGCCTTTCATGTTGGCGCAGCCGAGCGGTTCGTCGGCGGGAATGGTCACGCCCAGCTCGCGCGTGAACTCCTTGTACGCGTTGATGCGGTTCGTCACCTGCGATTTTTCCGCGCCGCCGCCGCCGCACTCGATCCCGCCGTTGATGATGAACACCGTCGCGCCGAAGCCCGGCTTCATGTTGTTGCCGATATCGACGGCGTTCGGTTTCCAGGTTCCGTCGACGGCCCAGGTCATCGGCGGCTTGGGCGTTTGCGGCGTCACGGCGAACCAGATCGCGGATGCGAAGTTGAGCCACGTATCCGCGACGCGTCCGGGATTGTCGAGCAGGATGTTGACGTCGCCATACAGCGCCTGCGAGAACGGGCCGAAGTTGTAGTTCCACGAGAGCTGCTTCGCGCCGCGCCCGAAGTAGTCGAGATACTTGCCCGAGGCATTCTTCGCGCACGGATAGAAGATCCAGTTCGTCGCGTGCGAGCCGGGGATGCACTGCTGATACGCGCCGACCGCCGAGCCTTCCGTGTATCCCGATTCGCGCAGGAACCACAGCCCTTGCTGCCAGAAGGGAATCGGCGTGTTTTGCGGCATCGTCGCGAGTACCGGGTTGTTGTGCTCGGCGTCGTTCGAGCGCGCTTGCGCCGGCGTCAGCGAATTCCAGTTCGCGCCGGTTTCCTGCACGAAGTGCGCGAACGATGTGGCGAGCAGCTTGCGACAGATGGCGTCGGCGTCGCGTCCGTCCGTGTAGTCGCCGCAGTAGGCCGGGAATTTAGCGATGCCGCGCAGGAAGTTCACGTACGAATAAGCGATGTTGCGTACAGGGAAGAGCGCGTCGAACTTCGCTTCGGGGATGATCGCTTCGACGCGCTTCACGTTCGACGGATTGGCGGCGCGTTTCGGCACGACGGCGTTGACTTCGTCGTCGGGCAGCACGCGCAGGGCGTCGCGCAGCGTCGCGATCTGGCCGCCGGATTGGTCGATCAGCGCTTTCTCGGACGCGTTGAACTGGGCCTGCGTCGGGTAATCGGCGGGCGCGGGGATGTAGGTGATTTGAGGTTTGTAGGACGCGGGGGTTGGCGTTGGCGTTGGGGTTGGGGTTGGCGTTGGCGTTGGCGTTGGCGCTGGCGCTGGGGTTGGCGCTGGGGTTGGCGTCGGAACCGGAGTGGGCACAGGTACGGGCGTCGGCGTCGGCGTCGGCGTGGGCACCGGCACCGGAGTCGGCGTGGGCGTTGGAGTCGGAACAGGCGTCGGCGCAGGAACAGGCGCAGGAACAGGCGTAGGCGTAGGAGCGGGCGTCGGGCTCGGCGTTGCGCCGCTGCACGCGCCGAGGTCTTCCCACACGCCATACGCGCCCGATTGCGCGGGATTGTCGCCCTGCGTCCACCACTTGTTTCGATAGTTCCGCCCGTTGTACGTCACGCGCGTGTTCGCCTGCGCATAAACCTGACTCGCGGACCACGCCGTGTAGCAGCCGGACGGTGTTGGTGTCGGCGTTGGCGTTGGTGTCGGAACCGGCGTCGGCGTCGGCGTGGGCGTCGGAACAGGCGTCGGAGTCGGAACCGGAACCGGAGCAGGAACCGGCACAGGCGTCGGAGCCGGAGCCGGCGCAGGCGTCCCCGCCGCGCCGACATCCTTCCACAACGTCGGCGACGCAGCCGGATTCCATCCCGCGCCGGGATAAGCCGTATGCGTCTGCAAAGCCTGATAGACGCGTCCGTTGTACGTGACTGTCGTGCCCGCCGAATAGGTCGTGCCCTCGGTCCAGGCCTGCTGCGCGAACGTCAGACCCGCCTGAAGCATCAGCGCGGCCGGCAGCAATGCCAGCTTTCTTCGAATCGATGTCATCTCAGTCTCTCCAGCGTGAAGGTCCGGATGCGCGCCGGACGATTGAAGTCGGCTACCGTCGGCTCATGTTCTTTTCCGGGTAGTACGTGAACTTCCATTCCGAAATGCTCGTCTGCAGCCCGAAGCTCGCATCGCTGTCGGAAAATCCGTCCTTCTTGAGCGGCGCTTCGTTCGATGCGCTGTACACGCCGTATAACTCGCCGTCCGGCCCGCGAATCTCCTGCCACGGGCCGTCGTTGGTCATCGGATCGGCATAGGCCTCGCGCAGATAGCGCTGCACGTATGACGCGCGCGGATCGCGCAGCAGATCGTCGAAGCGCTTCGGGAACGCGCCGCTCTTGTCGGCCTTGACGTAAGCCTCGATCGCCCGGCGGATCGCGTCGCCGCGGCGCAGCAGCTCGTCTTCCTTCACGCGCTGGATTTGCGTGGTCCATACGGTGCCGACCGCCATCAGATAGATGGAGATCAGCGCGACGCACATCAGCGCCCACAACATGCCGAAGCCGCGCTCGCGCTTTCGACGTGCGCCGCCGCGCCGCTCACCACGCGCTGTAATCGCTGCCATCCTTGCCCTTGCCTTTCGCGCCGCTGCGCACGTTGTAGACGCCGGGTGTGCCGTCGGCGGGCGGCTCGGTCGTCCATGCGGTGCGATTGCCCGCGACGGGGTCCATCGGTATTTCGCGCAGATAGCGCTTCTGCACGAGCTCATCGAGCGATTGCGGATAACGCCCCTGATCCGCGCGAAAGCGGTCGATGGAATCGCGCATCGCGGCGAGGTTCTGATGCAGCACGGTTTCCTTCGCCTTGTCCGCCTGGCCGAAGTAGCGCGGCACGACGAGCGTGAGCAAGGTCGCGATGATCGCCAGCACGACCAGCAACTCGATCAGCGTGAATGCGCGCAGCGCCTTCTTCCACATGGCTCTCACCACTTTCGATAGGGAACGCCGTTGAGACCGGTGCCTTCGGAGAGCGAATAGACGTCGTAGACGTCGTCGCCTTCGCTCGGCGAATCGGGCGGGCTCGCGTAGCTGCGCTTGCCCCAGGTCGCGTCGTCGGAGCGGCTCGGGCAGTCGCACATCGGGTCGCGCGGCACGCGGCGCAGGAAGTAGATGCGCGCGTGCGTCGGACTCGTCTTGTCGACGACGCCTTCGACGAGCGTTGCAAGCTTCGCCGGATAGCCCGTCTCGCCGACGGGACGGTCGATCTTGCCGTCGTCGCCGGCTTTCTTGTAGGCGTCGATCGCGTCGCGGATGCTCCACAGCGCGCGCCTGAACTCGTCCTCCCGGTTGCGCTGCGCGGCGATCTGCACGAGGGGCGCGGCGACCATCGCGAGCGCGGCGAGGATCGCGAGCGTGACCAGCAGTTCGATGATCGTGAAGCCCTTTTCCATCGTCGTCGGCCGGCTGCGCGGTTCAGGGTTGCTCGCGCGGCAGCCGCTGCGCTTCGCCGGTTGACTGAAGCGTCGGCGCGGGCGGCGGCAGGATCGCGATGGGCGGCGCGCTCGGCGGCTCGTTCGGCACGGATGGAGCCGATGGAGCCGATGGAACGGGCGGCGGGGCTGCGGCGACCGCACCGGCCGCGACTGCCGGCGCGGCGGCGACCGGCGGCGGCAGACGCAAGCTCTCGTTGCCGGTCACGACATCGCGCTCGGTGCTGATGCGCGTTTCCGTGCCCGAATCGAACTGCATCGCGTTGCCCGTCGGCACGGCCTGATTGCGCACGATGCGCGGCGTGAGCAGCAAGACGAGTTCGGTTTCCTTCGAGTCGTCGGCGCGCGAGCCGAAGATGCGGTCGAAAATCGGCAGGCGGCTCAGTCCCGGCAAGCCCGATCCCGAGCTGCGATCGTTGCGCTGGAGCAGGCCCGCGAGCATCTGCGTTTCGTTGTTGCGCACGCTCATCACGGTTTCGGCGGTGCGGGTGCCGATCTGGTACGCGACGAGCCCGGTCGACGTCGTGATCGTGTCGGTGACATTCGACACTTCCATGCGCAGCTTCACCTGCACTTCGTCGGGACTGGCGATCACCGGCGCGACTTCCAGCGTGAGGCCGACGTCCTGATAGTTGACGCTCTCGGAGCTGAAGTTGCTGGAGAGCGTCGTCGTGACGACGGGCAGCCGGTCGCCGATCAGCACCTTCGCCTTCTCGCGATTGCGCACGCGGATGCTCGGATTGGCGAGCGTGCGCGTCTTGCCGTGCGTCTGCAAAAAGTTGATGCCGACCGGCCCGATCCGCACCAGCACGTCGCTGCTGTTGAGGTTATGCAGTTGTTCGAGCGTGACGGTGTTGTCGGGCAGCGTGGTGCCGTCGTCGATCGTGCCGGACTTGAGCCCGAACGTGATGCGGTCCGGATACTGGATACCCATGTTCAGCAGATCGGACGACGACACTTCGAGCACCTGCGCGTCGATGACCACTTCGGCGGGCGTCACGTCGAGCGCGCGGATGATGCGCTCCGCCACTTTGATCGTGTCCGGCGCGTCGCGCATGATGATCGCGTTGGTGCGCTCGTCGAGCACGGCGTCGCGCGTCTTGACCATCTGCTTGAGCACGCCGAGCACCTGCGCCGCCGTCGAGTTCTGCAGATAGAACGTCCGCACGACGAGATCCTTGTACTCGGTTTCCTTGTCGGGCCGCTTCGGGTAGATGAGGATCGAATTGCCGCTCACGATCTTGCTCGAAAGCTGATTGGCCTGGAGCACCATCGACAGCACCTGCTTGACGGACGTGTTGCTCGCGAAGATCGTGGTCGGCGCGGTCGCTTGCACTTCGCGGTCGAACGTGAAGTTCAGCCCGGTGATGTTCGACACCAGCTCGAAGATGCTGATGATCGGCTGATCGCGGAACTGCACCGTGATCGGTTGATCGAGGTCCTTGTTGAGCTTCGGCTCGATCGATTGTCCCTTCGGCGCGAGCAGTTCTTCGCGCAGCCGGATCGCGCGCGCGTTGTCGGGCTGCTTCGCGAGCACGTCGATAACGGCCGAGAGCGCCGCCTGCGGCTGATCCAGACGCACCGATTCGGCGTAGCGCACTTCCGCGTCGATCGGCGCCTGTCGCTCGATCCACTCGATCATCTCGCGTGGGTTGTCGTCGCCGGGCGCGGCCTGCTGCGCCTTGTGCGCCCAGCCGAGCGCCTGCGCCGCGTCGCCCGCGCGGTACGCGACGGTCGCGCGTTGCAGGTATTCCATCGACAGCCTGCGCCGCAACGCGAGATACCAGCTTCTGATTTCCAGATCGTCGGGATACTGCGCGCTTTGCTGCGCGAGCAGTTCGAGCTGGGCGTCGGGCGGCATGCCCGCGAGCCGGTTTTGCAGATCCTGCCGATGCAGATCCCCCGCGCATGCCGCGATGAGCGGAATCAACAGGCAGACCGTCACGTCTTTGAGCCGGCTCATTTGAGTTCTCCAAGCGACAGCGTCTGCCGGCGCTTCAGCGGCAGGTACGTGAACTGGACTTCGCGGCGGCTGATGTCGTCGATGCGATAAGCGTTCAGCATCACGTCGCCCTTGTGCAGGAAGCCCTTCTTCTGGCAGTTCATGCAGAGCGGGAACTCGCGGTTCGCGCCGGAAATGACCACATAGAAAACGCCTTGCTGATCGAGCCAGAGCGAGCGAACCGCGAACGGCAGCGGCGGCGGCTCGGGCGGCGGCGGCGGCTTCGACGGCTTGGGCGGTTCGGGCGGCGGAGGCGGCGGCGGTGGCTGCCAGTTCTGCGTCGGAAAGAGATCGATGGGCGCGGGTCCGGCCGCCGCGACGATATCGGCTGCGCTCGCCGCCGGCGGCGCGGAAGCGGGCGCGGCGGGCTTCGCCGTCGATGTCGCCGCTGGCTGTTGCGGTTCGGGCGCCGTATCGTCGCCGCCGCGAAAATACGTGAATGCGACGAGCGCGAGCGCCGCCAACATCAGCCCCAGCACCGGACGCGAGATCTTCAGGGTGCGCAGGTCGAGCCGGCTCATTTCGTTGCTTCCACGAGAAACGCGCATTGCAGGCGCACCTCCAGTTGCGTCACGCCGATATTCGGCCGCGACAGGCTGAGCCGCTCGCAGCGCAGGCCCGGCAGCGTCCGCAGTTCGTGCATGAAGCCGCGGAACTGCAGATAAGTGGCGCTGAACGTCGTCTCGACGACATAGCGCCGCAGCGACGGATCGTCCTTCTCCTGCGCGGCGAGCTGATACGTGATCTGCGGAATCGCGATGCCGTTCTTCGCCGCGATCGCATGCAGACTGTGCAGGAACACGAAATAACGCTCCTCGGGGCTGACCGGCGCGACGGCTTCGTCGGGCGAGGGTGGCGGCGGTTGCGTCAGATGGACGGCGCGCGCGTTCAGATCGGCCTCACGCTGCCCGATGTCGCGATGCAAGGGCAGGATGTCGGTCAGCGCGACGATCGCCGCGCCCGCGATGAGCAGTACCGCGAGCAGCCCGAAGGTGCCGAGCCGCCACTGCGCGCGCCGCAGTTCCCAGACGAGGCGGTTCATCGGCGCGCTCCGCTCGGATGGGCGGCGTGGCTCGCCTGGGGCCGCGCTTGCGATGCGGCCGGAGCGGCGGAAGCCGGCGATGCCGCCGATGCCGCCGATGCCGCCGATGCCGCCGATGCCGCCGATGCCGCCGAAGCCGCCGAAGCCGCCGTCGATGCCGCCGAAGCCGCCGTCGATGCCGCCGAAGCCGCCGTCGATGCCGCCGAAGCCGCCGTCGATGCCGCCGAAGCCGAAGCAGCGGCCGCAACCGCCGAAGCCGCCACCGGGCGCGCGACGAACGCCTTCCACGTGACCTGCAACGACGTCTCCACCGATGGCGCCGGCGGTCCCGGCTTCTGAATCTGCCGCTTGATCGCGACGCTTTCCGCGCCGGGCTGCGCCTGAAGCCAGTCGGCGTAAGAGATCGCTTCCTGGACCGAGCGCGTCTCGAACTGCATGTTGATCTGCCGCGACGCGGTGACGAAATCCAGCGACAGCAGCGCGATATTCGGATGCCATCCGCCTTCGATCAGATCGCGCGCGGGTTCCGTCGCGTAGCGCTGCTGCGCCATCAACTGCGCCATGCGCGCGTCGCCGGACTCGCGATGCGCGTTGCTGATCACATGAAACTTCGCTTCCTGCTTCGCGATCGTCGCCTCGCGTTCGTCGAGCGCCTCGCCTTGTTCCTTGAGCGCGTCGCGATACTGCATCGCCGCGATCAGCGCGACGATCCCGACGACGAGCGCGAGCAGCCCCACGGCCGCGCCGGGCCGGTTCGGACGATGCAGGTCGATGACGGGCGCTTTCATGTCGCGGCATCCCAGGGCGCGGGCAGCCATTCGACGAGCGCGGCGTCGGCCGACCAGCGCTCGCGCGCGTCCGGTCCGCCCGGTCCGCCCGGTCCAATCACGTAGCGGCGTTCGGGCGGTGTATCGGCGCAGAGCGCGAACGCGTCGCGCAGCACGCCATCGAGCGCGCCCTCGCGCGTGCGCGTCACCGGCAATGCGATGAAGGCCGTCCATCCGCCGCCGCGCCGCAGCCCGATATGCGCGATGGCCGCGTCACGCTCCGTTTCCTCCAGCGCGACGATCGCGATCGCGCCGTCGCGGATGCGCGCCGCATGCTTCTGCATCGCGAAGGTATACGCCGGCTCGATGCCGAGCAGTTGCAGCTTGCGCGTCTTGCACAGACGCTCGATGCTCGCGCACAGCGCCTCCGATATCGCGGCGGCGAGGCGTCCCTGTTCCCACGCGCCATCGGTGACGGCGTAGCGCCACGCCTCGGTGCCCGCGCCCATCTGCACGGCCTGCACGCGTGCGGCGGCGACCCAGTCCTGCGGTTTCGGCAGCGGCTGCCACGGCAGCGCGTGATAGCGCGCGAACGGTGCGCCGACCACCACGCGCAGTGCATGCAGACCGAGGTTCGCGGGCTTCGGCGCGAGCGTTTCGATGGCCTTGAGCGCCGCGGCGACATCGTTCGCCGATGACAGCGGCATCGGCGCGCCGCCGAACGTGCGGGCGTGCCGTCCGTCGATCCAGATCGTCGTGCGGCTCATGAATGCGGGCGTTTTGATCGACGGCGCATTCAGCTTCGGCCGCTTCTTCGCGACGCTGCGCAACGCTTCGAGATGGTCCGACCAACGCGACATGATTCGCCCCCGTCAGCCTTCGACCATCGTGACGCGATTGACTTCGGCGAGCGTCGTGCGTCCGTCGGCGACCGCGCGCAACGCGATGCCGCGCAGCGGCACGAAGCCGCTCTGATACGCGAGTTGCTTCAGCTCGACGATCGGCCGCCGCTCGACGAAGCATTGCTTGATCGCATCGTTCAGGCGCAGCACTTCCGCGATCGGCTGACGTCCGAGATAGCCCGTGCGCCTGCACGCCTCGCAGCCCGCGCCTTTGCGGAAACGCCAGCCGGCGATCTCTTCGCGCGTGAGCGCCGAAGCGCGCAGCAGCGCGTCGTCGGGCGGATCGTCGTCGCGCACGCAATGCGGGCAGTTCTTGCGCATCAGCCGTTGCGCGACCGCGCCGAGCAGCGCGTCGACGAAACTGTGCATGTCGACGCCCATGTGCAGGAAGCGGTCGAGCACGGAGAAGACGTTGTTCGCGTGGACGGACGTCAGCACGAGGTGGCCGGTCAGCGCTGCCTGCACGGCGATGCCCGCCGTTTCGCCATCGCGGATTTCGCCGACGAGAATCTTGTCCGGATCGTGCCGCAGGATCGAGCGCAGGCCGCGCGCGAACGTGAGCCCTTTCTTGTCGTTGATGGGAATTTGCAGCACGCCCGGCAACTCGTATTCCACCGGATCTTCGATCGTGATGATCTTCTCGTCGCCGGTATTGATTTCGGTGAGCGTCGCGTAGAGCGTCGTCGACTTGCCCGAGCCGGTCGGCCCGGTCACGAGCAGGAGACCGTACGGCTCGTGCGCGATCGTGCGGATCGCCTCGACGATCTCCGGCTCGTGGCCGATCGAATCGAGCCGCAGCGCGGTGGCGCCGGCCTCGCCGCGTTGCTTGTCGAGCACGCGCAGCACGGCGTCTTCGCCGTGGATCGACGGCATGATCGAGACGCGAAAATCGATCTCGCGCTGATTGATGATCGCCTTGAAGCGCCCGTCCTGCGGAATGCGCCGCTCGCCGATATCGAGATCGGCCATGACCTTCAGGCGCGACAGCACTTGCTCGGCCGTGTCGATGCCCGGCGCGCTCGCCGTTTCCTGCAGCACGCCGTCGATGCGGTATTTGATGACGAGTCCCGCCGCCGTGCTTTCGATATGGATATCCGATGCGCGGGCCCGCAGCGCGTCGTACAGCGACGAATTGACGAGCCGGATCACGGGATGCACGTCGGCGGCGAGCGTGGCGAGCGTGATCTCGACGCCCGCATCGGCGCTCGCCGACGACTTGCCCTCGACGCTGATCTGCGTGAGCGCCTGATGCGCCGATTCATGCAGCGCGAGGTACGCCATCAGTTCGGCGGGCACGCAGAACGCGAACGCGAAGGGCTTCTTCACGCGGTTCATCGCCCAGGCGCGCATGTTGGCGTCGAAAGGGTCGGCGAGCACGAGCCACAAGTGCGCGCCGGGGTCGTCGGCGAGCAGGCACTTGCGCGACATCGCGTCGCCGAAAGAGAGCAGGTCGAAGCGCGGCGTGAGCGTTTCGAGCGCTTGCGCGTCGAAGCCGCGCAGGCCGAGCGTCGCCGTCACGTTATGCAGATAGTCGGCGGGATCGTGATCGGCATCGTCCCAGAATCGCTGCTGGCGCGTGCGCGTATCGGGCGCGATGTGCGCGGCTTGTTCCATGATTCACCCCACGGCTCCGGCCAGTTGGAAGATCGGCATGTAGAGCAGGAAGATGATCGTCCCGATGATGCTGCCCACCACCAGCATCAGGACGGGCTCGACCACGCGCATCAGCGTGTCGATCGCGCGGTCCAGCTCTTCGTCGCAAAACTCGGCCGAGCGCGTCACCATGCCGGCCAGCTCGCCGCTTTGCTCGCCCACGCGGATGAGCCGTTCGGCCACCGGCGTCGTCAGATTCGCGGCGGGCAGCGCGCCGGAGAGCGGCTTGCCCGCGCGAATTTCGTCGAGCGCCTGCGCGAGCGCCGTCTGCAATTGCGCGGGCAAGACCTGCGCGGCGAGTTCCATCGACGTAACCATCGACATGCCGCCCGCGAGCAAGAGGCCGAGCGTGCGGTAGAAGCGCGTCAGCGCGAAGAGGCGCTGATAGTCCGCGAGCTTCGGCAGCCGCATGAACGCTTCGAAGAGCCGCGCGCGCACCTTCTCGCTGCGCAACGACAAGCCCGCGCCGACGATCGCGCCGACGACGCCCGCGAGCAGCAGCCCGCCGTGCGCCTCGACGAGATTTCCCCATGCGAGCATCACGCGCGCGGAGAACGGAATCTCCTTCATCGACGCGAACACCTGGCTGAACTTCGGGATCACGTAGAACGCGAGAAACAGGACGATGAGCGCGCCCGTCGCGATGACGATCGACGGATACACCATCGACGACACGACTTTCTTGCGCACCACGGAGAGCCGCGCGTCGTAGTGGTGATAGCGCTTGAGCGCCTCGGCGAGATGGCCGGTCTGTTCGGCGGAGGCCACGGTCGCGACGTAGAGCGGCGGAAAATGCGCGGGCTGCCGCTCGAGCGCGCGCGACAGCGGCTCGCCTTCGTAGAGCGCGGAGACGATCTGCGCGAGCACTGTGCGATTGAGCCCGTCGCGGCTCTTGTCGCGCAATGTCTCGACGGTCTCGACGAGGCTCAGGCCCGCTTCGAGCAGCGCGATCAGCTCTTGCGTGAAGAGCGCGCGCTCGAACACGGGCTTGCGGAACGTGAAGCCCGCCTTGCGCTTTTCGAGCGGCGTCGCTTCGATGAGCGACAGACCCATGTCGGCGACGCTCTGGCGCAACTGGGCGTCATCGGCGGCGTCGAGTTCCAGCTCCTGCTGGCCGCCGTCGCTTTCGACCCGTACGCGATATCGCATGGCGCTCACCGCGCGGATCATTTGGCGACGATGTCCGCGTCCTCGCCCGATCCGCCCGGCTTGCCGTCGGCGCCGTAGGTCATCAGGTCGTAGTCCTTGCCGCCTTCGCCCGGCGATCGATAGATATACGGCTTGCCCCACGGATCGTTCGGAATCGCGCTGCTCATGTACGGACCTTCCCAGCCCGACGTGTTGCCGACGTTGGTCATCAGCGCGGCGAGGCCGGCGTCGGTGCCCGGATAGTGCCCGGTGTCCAGCCGATAACGGTCGAGCGCGCTTTCGATGCCCTTCATCTGCGATGCCGCCGTCTTGCTGCGCGCCTTGCCCACTTCGCCGAAGAGCTTCGGTCCGACATAGCCCGCCAATAGCGCGATGATGAGCAGCACCACCAGCAGTTCGAGCAAGGTGAAGCCGCGCCGGCGCAAGCCGATGCCGGTCTGCGTCAGCTTTCCCCTCAGTGCGGCAGCCTTCGTCAAATGGTTATACATGGCAGCCCCCGGCAGGTTCGGATCTCGGCGCCGCGCGCGTCTGCCCGGTCGGGCGATACGCGCGCGGCCCGTCGAGCATCACTTCAGTCCGTCGCTCATCACTTTCAGCAACTCGGCGTTGGGTCCGTCGCCGTCGAGTTCCCAGGCGAACGAGCCGCGCAGGTTCTGCGCTTTCACGTAGTCCATCTTGAGTTTCATGGTTCCGGGCGTGTCGTAGGACCACCAGGTGGTGCCGTCGAACTTGTACGCGGTTTTCGCGACCGGATGCTCGTACACCGTGCCGGCCGCGCTCTTCAGGAGGCGGTAGTCCTGGATGCCTTCCTCGTACTTGCCCGGCGCGGGCTTGGTGGCTTTCTGATACAGGCCGTCGCCTTGCGGACCCTTGGTGACGCCGGTCCAGCCGCGTCCGTAGAACGGCACGCCGACCACGATCTTCGATGTCGGCACGCCGCCTGCGAGCAGCGCCTTCACCGCTCCGTCGACGTTATAGGTCGGCGCATACTGGCCCGCCTTGTAGTTCGGGCTGTCGGGGTCGCCGTAGAGCGGCGCCTGGAAGTCGGTCGGCCCGTTGGTTTCCCATCCGCCGTGGAAGTCGTACGACATGATGTTGATCCAGTCGAGCGACTTGCTGTATTCGCCCGGCTCGGTCATCGCGATCTTGTCGCCGCCCGCGCCGATCGCGACCGTCAGCAGATAGCGCTTGCCGTTCTGGGCGCCGATGGCGTCGAGTTGCTTGCGGAACTCGGCGAGCAGCAGCGTGTAGTTCTTCTTGTCGTTCGGATCGACGGCGTTGTATGGCTGGCCGCCGCCGCCGGGGAATTCCCAGTCGATGTCGATGCCGTCGAACACGTCCGCGCCGATGCCGTCGCCGCCCGCGTTCGAGCCGGCGTCATAGGGCAGATTGCCCTTGATGTAGACGTCGATGCACGAGCTCACGAGCTGCTTGCGCAGCGCGTCGGTTGCCGCCGCTTTGCCGAACCATCGCGACCAGGTCCAGCCGCCGAGCGAAATGATCACCTTCAGGTTCGGATGCTTGGCCTTCAACTGCTTGAGCTGATTGAAGTTCCCTTTCAGCGGGCCGGCTCCGGCTTTGCCGTAGCGCGGATCGTTCGTCGGGAAGTCCCAGGTGTCGCCCTTGCCGCTGACGGCTTCGTTGGCGCCGAAGTTCTTTTGATAGTCGGCCCAGGCGTCGCCGCCGGTGCCTGCGTCCGCGGCGTTCGGATTGGTCGCGCCCGGCTCGGCCTTGTTGATGATGCCGCACTCGTAGCCGCCGTTCTTCTGGTAGAGGTTGCCGAACGCGTAGTTGATGAACGTGAGCATCGAGGCAGAGCCGGTCGTGTCGACGTCCTTGAGCTTGTAGTTGCGGTCGTAGATGCCCCACTGCGCGAAGTAGCCGCCGATTTCACGCGCCCCTGAGGGGGAGGGTGCGGGTGTGGGTGTGGGTGTCGGCGTCGGTGTTGGGGCCGGCGTTGGCACCGGCGTTGGCGTCGGCGTCGGTGTTGGAACCGGCGTGGGCGTGGGCGTCGGTGTTGGAACCGGCGTCGGCGTCGGCGTCGGCGTCGGCGTGGGCGTGGGCGTCGGAACGGGTGTTGGCGTCGGCGTCGGAACCGGCGTCGGCGCAGGAGCAGGAGCAGGAGCAGGCGACGGCCCGCCCGAGCACGCGCCGAGATCTTCCCATACGCCGTATTGCCCGGATTGCGCCGGATTTTCGCCCTGCGTCCACCACTTGTTTCGATAATTGCGGCCGTTGTACGTCACGCGCGTGCCCGCCGTCGCATAAGCCTGCGTCGACGACCACGCGTCATAACACGCGGAGCCCGACGGTGTCGGCGTGGGCGTCGGAGTCGGAGTCGGAGTCGGCGTTGGCGTTGGCGTGGGTGTTGGAGTCGGTGTTGGAGTCGGCGTTGGAGTCGGTGTCGGCGTGGGACTCGGGGTTGGAGTCGGTGTCGGTGTCGGTGTCGGCGTCGGCGTGCCGCCCGTTGCGCCGAGATCCTTCCACAACGTCGGCGTGGTGGAAGGCGTCCATCCCGCGCCGGGGTAGGCGGTATGCGATTGCAGCGCCTGATACGTGTGGCCGTTGTAAGTGACGGTGGCGCCTGTCGAATATGTGGTCCCTTCCTGCCACTCGGCGCCATTGGCACTGACTGAATAGGCAACCAGCAAGGCCAGCGTCAATGCGCTAATTTTGGAATGCTTAACAAGGCGATTCATGAGAATGGCCTCCTTTGTTTCGATTATGGTTGGTTTCGATTCTCTACATTGTCAAGCTGTTTGCCTCAAACGCCGCGCATTTCAAGCGCCTATACGCGGATATATTGATAATCCAAGCTTCTCCACTAAGCAAGTTGGAAATTGATGATTAGTTTTCCTTCTGGTTTTCTTATAGGCGTGCTTTTTACGCGACGCAAAGAATACTGCTTCGAAATATGGCACCGTCGATTTGAATATGCACGTCGTGAGTTCGACATCGGGCCGTTATTTTCAATCGGCATTCCGGCGATATGGATCGTTGATGCATGCAGCGATGCGAATATGAAACGCGCCGCAGATCCGTATGCGGGATCGCTTTAATCGCCGGCCGGTATATCGGCGTATCGGTGCGTCAGAACTGAACCGTGACGGCAACGATCGGTGGATAGTTTTCGCTGCCGGACACACTGGTCGATGCCGCCGCGCCCTTGACGTGAGATGCGTGCTCGATCGATTGCAACGATAGCGCCTCACCCGAAGCCGATCTCGCTTCGACGCCGACGCGATACGGCGTTTTGGTCCCGCCGCAATTCACCGCGACGCGGCTTGCCTGATCGATTTGGACAGGTGCGCCGGGCGTGACGATCGAGCAGGCATTTTCGATTGTCAGCGCGATGTCCATTTTGGCCGTGCCGCTTTTCGCGAAACCTTCGGGAGACACAGCAAGCGTTTCCGCCGCAATCAAGGCGGCGAATGCGGCATGGTAGAGCGAGTGACTTTTCATGAATGGACCCGAGGGGATATTGATTTTTCGCGCCATGCAACAGTGCATATGCGCGGGTGCTTTCTAAAAAGCCCCGCGCCTTTGAAAAAAGGAAATCGAAATGCTTAGAAAACCAGCGTCGCGGTGATGGTCGACGAATACGTGCCCGCAGCCGGCGTGTCTTGCGACGGCACGCGGCCATAAACCGTGATGCTCTGGTTCGAGCCGTCGCCCGTGCCTGCGACCGTGTCGCTGTCCACCGTATTGCCCCAGACCTGCGTGCGCGCCGTATCCCGATACAGATTGAATTCGACCGATGCATCGCCGGCCGCGTTGCTCATCTTGCGGTCCGCGACAGTCGAGCCGTTCGCGGTGCCCGCGTCGAGCGCGACGCTGTAGGCCGTGCCCTTGGTGCATGTGACCGAGAGCGTCGTCGTCTGATCGAGGTTGTTGCTGATCACACCGGTGCTGCCGAAATTCAGCGGGTTCGCGGCGATGGAGCAGTCGTCCTGCACGGTCAGCGTGACATCGAAGGTCGCGCTCTTGCTGGCGGCCATTGCATTGGGCGAAGCGACGACGCCGAGCGTGGCGGCGCCGGCAACGATGGCGATGACGGCGGCTTTGCTGAACAGATTGCGCATGAGAATCTCCGGTATCAGATTGACGACGCCGATTGCGTTTGGCGTCGCGAGAACATGAGCAAATGATAGGGAGCGCGCGTCTAAGACTGAATGAGACGACTCTTATTTGAGATGGTGAAACGAGCGGTTTCGCCGGATGGCATTGTGCTGACGCGTTTATCGAGATGCCGACGCTACATGTGAAAACGGCCTCCCGAAGGAGGCCGCCTGGCTACCGGAGACGACGTGGATTCAGATCAGTCCTTCGGCCTTGAGCGCGGCCTGCACGCCCGGGCGCGCGCCGACACGCGCCTGATACGCGACGAGCGCGGGCCACTTGCCGAGGTCGAGATCGATATGCTTCGCCCAGCTCAAAACCGTGAACAGATACGCATCGCCGATGCTGAATTCGTTGCCGAGCAGGAACTGCTTGTCATCGACTTGCTGCGCGACGTAGGCGAGACGGCGTTCGAGATTGGCCATCGCCGCGGCCTTCCAGTCGCTGCTTGCGGCCGGGTTGAAGAACGGCGAGAAGTTCTTGTGCAGTTCCGTGCCGATGAACGTGAGCCAGCTTTGCAGACGGTACCGCGCCATCGCATCGTTGAGCGGCGCGAGATGCTTCGCCGGAACCTGATCGGCGATGTATTGCATGATCGCCGGGCCTTCGGTCAGCAGTTCCCCGTTGTCGAGCAGGAGCGCGGGCACGTAACCCTTCGCGTTGATCTTGGTGAAATCCGCGCCGCTCGCGGTGAGCTTGGTCTTGAGATCGACGGCTTCGGTTTCGTAGGCGAGCCCGGATTCTTCGAGCGCGATGTGCGACGCGAGGGAACAGGCGCCTGCCTTGTAGAACAGTTTCAAAACAATTCCTCCAGGATGAGTCGCACGATTATGAACGATGTCGTGCTTGCGCAGCATCCGCTATCGCGAAACGAATTGTGTCGTTTGATGAAAGATCGAACCGCGATCAATCGAGGATGAAATCGCGCGAGGATGCGACGGTCTTCGGCGGCATCGGGAAGTCGGGGTCGGCGGCCATGTCGTGCAGCGCGGCTTCGATCGCGTCGCAGATGGCGTTCAACGCGAGATCGTTTTCCTCGAGGCCGAACGGATCTTCGATCTGCGCGGCGATCGCCTCCAGCGCCATGAACGCATACGCTACGAGCAACGCGAAAAGCGGCGTGAGCAGGCCGGCGCCATCGACGAGGCCGAACGGCAGCATCACGCAGAAGAGGTAGATCGTGCGGTGAATCATCACCGAGTAGGAGAAGGGCAGCGGCGTGGAGGCGATGCGCTCGCATCCGCCGATCACATCCGAAAGCGCGTTCAGATTGTGCTGAATCGCGAGGACGGCATAGCCATCGAGCGCGTCTTCCCGCTTGCGTTCGGCGACCCATTCGCCGAGCCAGAGCAGAATCAGCGCGGGCCGGAACTTCGCGGCGGCCACGCGTGCGTGCAGTTCAGGCGAGAGGCGGGGCGCGAGATCGGCGAGCGCGTCGGTGTTGCGCAGTTGATGTCTCAACGCGTGAGGCAGCGCGCCGAGCGCGGACAGAAAACGTCGCTCCTCAGCGCGGTCGCGATTGTCCGGCAGCGACAGCGCCTGCTGCGCCAGCGCGCGCGATGTGTTGAGCAGCGTGCCCCACAGCTTGCGGCCTTCCCACCATCGCTCGTAACTCGCGCTATTGCGGAAACCGAGAAACACCGCGAGCGCGATGCCGACGAGCGCGAACGGCGGCGTGCCGAGCCCGAGCGGATAGTGCCGCATGTGGTCGTGCATGAAGATCGCCGCGAGCGACAGCGCGAAGATCAGCCCGAGGCGCGGCAGCAGTTGCGGCAGCACGGAGCCGCGCCACACGAACAGCAGCCGGAACCAGTTGAGCTTGGGGCGAATGATCATGGACGAGCTTGCCGGTGAAACCGCAATGAATTTCCGATTATCTCGAAAATAAGGTGCATCGCGCGCGAGACATGGCGTCGCGTGCGGAAACGAAAAGGCCGTCCTTGCGAACGGCCTTCGAGATCAGCAACGCGACAATGCGATCAGAGCGCCGCGCGCGCCGCTTTCGCCGCCGCGCGCACCTGATCCGGCGCGGTGCCGCCCGGATGATTGCGGCTCGCGACCGAGCCTTCGAGCGTCAGATAGTCGAACACGTCTTCGCCGATCAGATGCGCGACGTTCGGCAGTTCGATACGCATCGCGTCGAGCGACAGGTCCGCGATATCGCAGCCGCGATCGTCGCAGATACGCACCGCGTGCGCGACGGCTTCGTGCGCGTCGCGAAACGGCAGGCCGCGCTTCACGAGATAGTCGGCGAGATCGGTGGCGGTCGAGAAGCCTTGCAGCGCGGCCGCGCGCATCGCCTGCGGCTTCACCGTGATGCCTGCGGCCATTTCCGCGAAGATGCGCAGCGTATCCGCGACCGTATCGACGGTATCGAACAGCGGCTCCTTGTCTTCCTGATTGTCCTTGTTGTAGGCGAGCGGCTGGCCCTTCATCAGCGTGAGCAGCGCCATCAGATGGCCGTTCACGCGGCCCGTCTTGCCGCGCGCGAGTTCGGGCACGTCGGGATTCTTCTTCTGCGGCATGATCGACGAACCCGTGCAGAAACGGTCCGCCAGGTCGATGAAGCCGACGCGCGGGCTCATCCACAGCACGAGTTCTTCGGAGAAGCGCGACACGTGCGTCATGACGAGCGCGGCCGCCGCCGTGAATTCGATCGCGAAGTCGCGGTCGGACACGGCGTCGAGCGAATTCGCGCAGATGCCGTCGAAGCCGAGCGCCGCCGCGACCGCGTGACGGTCGATCGGATAGCTCGTGCCCGCGAGCGCCGCCGCGCCCAGCGGCAGACGGTTCACGCGACGGCGCAGATCGCGCATGCGCTCGGCATCGCGCGAGAACATTTCGACATAGGCCAAAAGGTGATGCCCGAACGTGACCGGCTGCGCGACCTGCAGGTGCGTGAAGCCCGGCATGATGGTGTCGGCATGCTTTTCGGCCATGTCGATGAGCGCGACGCGCAACTCCTTCAGCAGCTCGCCGATGCGGTCGATTTCGCCGCGCAGCCACAGGCGGATGTCGGTCGCGACCTGATCGTTGCGCGAGCGGCCGGTGTGCAGGCGCTTGCCCGCATCGCCGATCAGCGCCGTCAGGCGCGCCTCGATGTTCAGATGCACGTCTTCCAGATCCAGCTTCCACTCGAACTCGCCGCGCTCGATTTCGCCCTTGATCTGCGCCATGCCGCGCTCGATGGCGGCGAGGTCGTCGGCGCTGATGATCTTCTGCGCCGCAAGCATGGACGCGTGCGCGAGCGAGCCTTGAATGTCGACGAGCGCGAGCCGGTTGTCGAAGAACACCGACGACGTGTAGCGCTTGACGAGCTCCGACATCGGCTCGGAGAAGCGAGCCGACCAGGCTTCGCCTTTTTTGTGGAGTTGGGACGTCATGGTGATGTTTTCAGCGGTTCGGGCTTCGGGAAGTCGACAATTTTAACATTCGGCACTATTCCGATCCGACCAGAATCACGAGCTTCAAATCCTCGCGATGCGCGGGCTTGAACGTGATCTGATTGAACACGACGCGCCCGCGCGACGGATGATTGAACGCGCGCTCGCCGCCTTCGCGCTCGAACACGTCCTGCGACGCCCAGTAGCGCGCGAAGGCATCGCTCGCGGCGGAGAGATCGTCGATGAGCGCGCGCGTCGGCGCATCGTTCAGATGGCGGATCGAATCGGCGCGGAATTCGGCCGCCAGACGCCGCGCGCGCGTTTCCCAGTCGACGATCAGCGCGCGCGCCGCCGGCGACGTGAACGTGTACGTGAGCAGATTGCGGTCGTGCTCGCCGTCGAGCCAGCCGACGAACAGCGCCGACGCATGCTGGTTCCAGCGCAGCGCGTTCCACTGACGATCGAGCACGTAGGCGGGCGCGCCGATCAGCCCGACGGTCTGGAGCAGCGCGGCGGGCGCGTCCTGCGAAGCCGGATCGGGCTCGGCGGGATCGCGCTGGGCGGCGAGCTCGAAAAGATACGCACGTTCGGCGCGCGACAGTTGCAGCGCGACGGCGATGCGCGCGAGGGCATCGGCGGAAGCGGACACGGGCCGGCCTTGCTCGATCCAGGTGTACCAGGTCGGGCTCACGCCGCACAGTTGCGCGACTTCTTCGCGGCGCAAGCCGGGCGTGCGGCGGCGCGGGCCGGGCGCGAGTCCGACCGCTTGCGGCGACAGCCTTTCGCGATGCGCGCGGATGAACTCGCCGAGCGCGTGCGCGGACGTTTCGGCGAGGGTTTCGTTCTTGTCGATGTGATTCATGCGTGGCAGGTGGTGTACATACCAGAATAACTGCACAACTTGTACTGGTACAAAGCGGGTTCTATTGTAGCGACACAAGACCACGACGAAACCGGAGCCCACGATGAAACACCACGATCAGGTCGCAGACGCATTCGGCAGCACCGCTGCCGCGTATCTCACGAGCGCCGTCCACGCGAGCGGCGCGGATCTGCAGAATCTCTCCGCGACGTTCGCGGCCACTTGCGGCAACGCGCGCGTGTTGGACATGGGATGCGGCGCGGGACACGCGAGCTTTGCGATCGCGCCGCACGTGCGCGAAGTGGTGGCGTACGACATCGCCCCGCAAATGCTCGCGACCGTGGAAGCCGCCGCGAAGGAACGCGGCCTGACGACGATTCGCACGCAGCAGGGCGCGGCCGAAACGCTGCCGTTCGCGGATGCGTCGTTCGACTGGGCCGTGAGCCGGATGAGCGCGCATCATTGGCGCGACGTTTCGTCAGCGCTTGCCGAAGTGCATCGCGTGTTGAAGCCTGGCGGGCGGCTGAAGTTCATCGATATCGCGGGCATCGACGATCCGCTCTACGACACGCACATTCAGGCGATCGAAATCCTGCGCGATGCGTCGCATATCCGTGACTATCGCGCCGACGAATGGATCGCGATGCTCGATGCCGCCGGTTTCGATGCGCAAATCGCCGAGCGCTGGCGCATCCCGCTGGAATTCGAGTCGTGGGTGACGCGGATGCGTACGCCGGCCGAGCGCGTGACGGCCATCAGATCGATGTGGGCGAGCGCGCCGGATGAGGTGCGGCAGTATTTCAACGTGAAGGATGATTGCTCGTTCGAGCTCGATGCGGTGATGGTGGAGGGGAAGAGGCGTGGTTGAAGATTGTGGGATGTCGCTCGATCCTCGGGTTCGTGTCGGTGACGGTTGTTGATTTCGCCGGATCCCGTTTTCTTAGTGGTCTATAAGCACTGCCCCGCACAGGGGCAACGCCAATAGACCGACACGAAATCGGGATCCGCCGAAACCCACGCATACATCGAGGCAACGTTGCATCCCGAACCAAAACGCCCCGCCAAGGGAAGGCATCAGCCGGTATTACGCAACCCCGCGGCAATCCCGTTGATCGTCAAATGAATCCCGCGCCGCAGCCGCACGTTCTGATCGCCCGCGCGGTGACGCTTCAACAGCTCCACTTGCAAGTGATTGAGCGGATCGAGATAAGGGAAGCGGTTCTTGATCGAACGCGCGAGCAGCGGGTTGTCCGAAAGACGATCGATCTTGCCGGTAATTTCGCCGAGCACGTCGCACGTGCGCTGATGCTCCGCGACGATCTTGTCGAACACGGTCTTGCGCAGCTTCTTGTCGGTGACGAGCTGCGCATAGCGCGACGCGACGGCGAGATCGGTCTTCGCGAGCACCATGTCCATGTTCGACAGCAGGTTCTTGAAGAACGGCCACGTCTTGTGCATCTTGCGCAGCGTCGCGAGACGTTTCGCGCGTTCATCGTCGGAACCGGCGCGGTCGAGATACGCCGTCACCGCGCTGCCGAAGCCGTACCAGCCCGTCAGCAAGAGACGGCACTGGCCCCACGAGAAGCCCCACGGAATCGCGCGCAGATCCTCGATCTTGCGCTGCTTCGGATCCTGCAGCTTGCGCGACGCCGGCCGGCTGCCGATGTTCAGCTCCGCGATCTCCGAAATCGGCGTCGACAGGAAGAAGTAGTCGGTGAAGCCCGGCGTCTCGTAGACGAGCGCGCGATACGCGGCCATCGCGGAATCGGAGAGCGTCTGCATCGCCGCTTCGAATTGCGGCAACTGCGCGGGCGCGTTCTCGTGCGGCAACAGCGATGCTTCCAGCGTCGCGGCGACGACCGTCTCCAGATTGCGCCGCCCGATTTCCGCGTTCGCGAACTTGCTCGCAATCACTTCGCCTTGCTCGGTCAGGCGGATTTGCCCGTCGACGGTGCCGGGCGGCTGCGACAGAATCGCCTGATACGTCGGGCCGCCGCCGCGTCCGACCGTGCCGCCGCGTCCGTGGAAGAGGCGCAGCGTCGTGCCACGCTCCTTGAACAGCGTGACGAGCGCCAGTTCCGCGCGATACAGCTCCCAGTTCGACGTGAGGAAACCGCCGTCCTTGTTGCTGTCCGAATAGCCGAGCATCACTTCCTGCTCGTTGCCCTGATTTTCGATGAGCTTGTCGATGCCCGGCAGCGCGAAGAATTCGCCCATGATGACCGGCGCGTTGCGCAAGTCGGCGATGGTCTCGAAGAGCGGAATGACCATCAGGCCGTCGCGCGGGGAATCGTCCTTCGCGCCGAGATAGCCTTGCAGCACGCCCGTTTCCTTCTGCAGCAACATCACTTCCAGCAAGTCGCTGACGGTCTCCGTATGCGAAATGATGTAGTTGCGCACCGCGCGCGCGCCGAACTTCGCGCGCGTCTCGCGGGCCGCTTCGAGCACGCCGAGCTCGCTTTTCGCGAGATCGGAATAGTGCGCGTAGGGAAGGCGCAGCGGGCGCGGCTGCGCGAGCTCCTTCAGCAGCACTTCGCGCTTCTGCTCTTCGGTGAGCGACGCGTAATCCTCGACGACGCCCGCACGCGCGAGCAGCTCGCTCACGACGGCCTCGTGAATGTCCGAGCTTTGCCGCAGGTCGATGCTCGCGAGATGGAAGCCGAACACTTCGGCGGCGCGCGCGAGCGGCGACAGACGCAGGCTCGACATCGACGCGCCGTGATGCTCCGCGAGCGAATCGATCAGCACGTGCAGGTCGCGCACGAATTCGGAGGCATCGGCGTAGGGCGTCGCGCGAATCTGCGGTGCGCCCGGACCCGCGCTGCGCACGGTCACGACGCCTTCGCCGAGCCGCACGCGCGCGCTCGCCGCAAGCCGCGTGTAGATGCCGATGAGCGCGCGCCGATACGGCTCGTCCTTGCGATGCGGCGACTGGTCGGGCGAGGCATCGGCGAGTGCTTTCAGGGCATCGCTCGAACCGGCGAGCAGGTCCGACACGGACAATTCCGCGCCGAGCTTGTGCGTCTCTTCCAGATAGTGTTCGAAGATGACGATCGCCTGACGCGTGATCGCGTTTTCGAGCGTTTCGCCGGTGACGAACGGATTGCCGTCGCGGTCGCCGCCGATCCAGCTTCCCATCTGAAAGAACGGCGGCAGGCGCACGGGCAGGCCGTGTTCCGCGAGCGCGGCTTCGATATCGGCGTAGAGCGCGGGAATTTCGGCGAGAAAGGTCGCGCGATAGTAAGACAGCGCGTTGTCGATTTCATCGGCGACGGAAAGGCGCGCGTCGCGCAACATGCGCGTCTGCCACAGCGACGTCACGCGTGCGCGCAGCACCGCTTCGTTCTGTGCGCGTTCGCGCGCGGTCAGTTCCTGATCGCGCTCGGCGAGCAGACGCGCGATATCGTGTTGCGCGTCGAGAATGCTCTTGCGCGAGACTTCGGTCGGATGCGCGGTGAGGACGGGCACGATCAGCGCATCGCCGAAAAATCTCTCGAGCAGCTTGCGCGTCGCGCTGATGTTCTTGTGCTCGCGCATGCGCTCGATCGCATACGCGATGGTGCCCGGCTGCGCACCCGAGCCCGCGAGCGCGTGAATGCGCCGCCGGCGATTGTGATGGCGGTCTTCGGCGATGTTCGCGAGATGCGAGAAGTAGCTGAACGCACGCACGACCGACACCGTCTGTTCCGGCGACAGCGCGCGCAGCTTCTTTTCGAGCGTCTGCGAGGCTTCGACGTCGTCCTCGCGGCGGAACTTCACGGCCGTCTGACGAATGGCCTCGACGACCTCGAACACGGCGTCGCCTTCCTGCTCGCGCAGCACTTCGCCGAGCACACGCCCGAGAAAGCGGATGTCTTCGAAGAGCGGGCGGTCCTTGTCGTCGCGCGTGCGGCTCGCGGGCTTCGTGGGCTTCGCGGCTTTCGCGACGGCCGCGCCGTTGGGACGCGGCGTTTTGAGCTTCGTCGGCGCGGTTTTGGTCGCGATGGCTTTCTTCGCGAGCTTCGGCGCGATGGCCGCTTTCGAAGCCTTCGCGGCCGTCGCGGCCTTCGTCGTGACGATGGGCGACGACGCCGCGCGCGGCGCGTCGGAGGAGGAAGACTTGGGCAATGCGGCGTTGCGGCGCGCCGGGCGAGCCGATCCGGATGACGTCACGTTGGGTTCCTCTCGAAAGCTGCGAAGCCAGGGTACATCGACATGATCCGGCGACCTCGACGGGCGCCGCATCGGCAGAAAATCGCGGGCCGCGCGAACGGCCGTGCGTCAAACCGGCGACAGCATGCCGCGGCATTCTTCGCGCCCCGAAGCGTTCATCGCGCGCGACGCGGCCGGGGCCGTCGTTCACGCCGCTACGAACACACCACGGACGCCCCGAAAGGCGCATCGGACAAGGCTCTCGCGCGCTGCCCGGGTGTCGGTGGACCTTGGCGTGCGTGCTACCATTGTTCGCTAATGTCTATTCATCCATCCCGTCATTCGATCGAGCATCAATGAATTCCGAGACGCATTCAACGACACCGCCCGCGAGCATCATCATCGCTTCGCGGGAAAGCCGGCTTGCGATGTGGCAAGCCGAGCACGTGCGGTGTGCGCTGCACAAATTATATCCATCTTGCGACGTGAAAATCCTCGGAATGACGACGCGCGGCGATCAGATTCTGGATCGCACGTTGTCGAAGGTCGGCGGCAAGGGTTTGTTCGT
The DNA here is from genome assembly GCF_023631045.1 of Caballeronia sp. AZ7_KS35. Classification (NCBI taxonomy): domain Bacteria; kingdom Pseudomonadati; phylum Pseudomonadota; class Betaproteobacteria; order Burkholderiales; family Burkholderiaceae; genus Caballeronia; species Caballeronia sp. AZ7_KS35. The sequence continues at coordinate 953,535 of NZ_JALQDV010000001.1, forward strand.
GAAGGAGCTCGAAGCCGCGCTCGCCGAGGGCCGCGCCGATCTCGCCGTGCATTCGCTCAAGGACGTGCCGATGGAACTGCCCGAAGGCTTCACGCTCGGCGCCATCATGGAGCGCGAAGATCCGCGCGACGCTTTCGTGTCGCCGCATTACGCGTCGCTCGATGCGCTGCCTGCGGGGAGCATCGTCGGTACGTCGAGCCTGCGTCGCGAGTCGATGATTCGCGCGCGCTTTCCTCATCTCGAAGTGCGGCCGTTGCGCGGCAATCTCGATACGCGTCTCGCCAAGCTCGACCGCGGCGAGTACGCGGCGATCATCCTCGCGGCGGCGGGTTTGAAGCGTCTCGGTCTGGAAGCGCGCATCCGTGCGCTGCTCGATCCGTTCGAGAGCTTGCCGGCAGCGGGGCAGGGCGCGCTCGGCATCGAGATTCGCGCGGACCGCGCCGATCTCGCCGCGTGGCTCGCACCTTTGCACGATGAAAACACCGCGCTCGCGGTCGAGGCGGAACGCGCGGTGTCGCGCGCGCTCGGCGGCAGTTGCGAAGTGCCGCTCGCCGCGTACGCCGTATGGCGCGACGGCGCGCTGCATCTGCGCGGCGCGGTGTCGATGCCCGACGGCAAGCGCGTGCTGCGCGCGGAGGAAAGCGTGCAGGCGCCCGATCTCGCCGCCGCGCTCGCGCTCGGCCAGCGCGTGTCGTCGGATCTCGAAGCGCAAGGCGCGATGGATATCGTCGCCGCGCTCAGCACCATGTCGCGCGCCGACGGCCCGAACACCGCGCCCTCGGGGCCGAAGTCCTGATGGCGAGCGAGCGCCGCGCCACCGTCGTCGTCACGCGTCCCGCCGGACAGTCGTCCGCGCTGCTCGCGCTCCTTGCGAGCGCCGGCTTCGACGCGCTGGAATTTCCGCTCATCGATATCGCGCCCGTCGCCGACGATGCGCCGCTGCGCGCCGCGCTCGACGAGCTTTTTCTGCCGCCGGAAGCGCCGGGGCGCTATGCGCTCGTCGTGTTCGTGTCGCCGAATGCGATCGATCATGCGTTCTCGCGGCTCGCCGCGCCGTGGCCCGTCGATTTGCCCGTCGCAGTCGTCGGTCCGGGCTCGGTCGCGGCGCTGGCGCGTCAGGGCGTGCACGCGCCGTCGCATCGCGTGATCAGTCCGTCGGCGCAAGCGCTCGATCCGCGCTTCGATTCCGAGGCGCTCTTCACCGCGATCGAAGCGCATTTCGGCACGAACGGTCTCGAAGGCAAGCGCGTGCTGATCGTGCGCGGCGACGGCGGCCGCGAATGGCTCGCCGAGCGGCTCGCGCAAGCAGGCGCGCGGGTCGAAAAGGCCGCCGCCTATCGCCGCGTGTTGCCGGAACCGTCGATGCAAAAGTGGGAGCGCATCCACGAATTGCTGGCCGGAGAACCGCACGCGTGGCTGCTGACAAGCTCGGAAGGCGTGCGCAATCTCGACGAGCTCGCCCACGAACATCTCACCGCCGACGAAATCGTGCTGCTCAAGCGCGCGCCGCTCGTCTGCCCGCACCCGCGCATCGCCGAGGCCGCGCGGGGAGCGGGTTTTGATAGGATTACGGTGTCCGGCGCGGGCGATGAGCGCATCGCGCACGCGCTGGAAGCGCTGTTCCCGCTCCAACGGGATCCGGAGGCTCACGCGCACGCGAGCGCATCGGCTTCGATAAATTCCTCATCCGCGCCGACGGACGCCAATCCGGCCACCGCGCCGGCCCAACAAACGGCTCAATCACGCATGACTGATTCGAACGATTCCAAGAAAGCTTCACCTCAGCCGAACGTGACACCGCCCTTGCCGCCGAACACGCCTTTCACGCCTTATGAGCAGCAGAAGAAGAACGGCGGCGCGGGCATCGTGGTGTTGTGGTTCGTCGTCGTCATTCTGGCGGTGGCGGCGGGCGCGGGCGCCTTCGTCCTGAACCGCAAGTTCGAGCGCACCGACGCGCAACTGTCGCAGCGCCTCGCCCAGTCCGACGAGCAGAACGCCGATCTGCGCGCGAAGGCCGATCAGGCCGCGAGCGCGACCACCGCGTTGAACACGCAGATCATCCAGTTGCAGGGCAAGCTCGCCGATGCCGAAGCGCACAGTCAGGCGCTGCAGCAGCAATATCAGGATCTCGCGAGCAATCGCGACGACTGGACCGTCGCCGAAGTCGAGCAGATTCTGTCGAGCGCGAGCCAGCAGTTGCAACTCACCGGCAACGTTCAACTCGCGCTTTTCGCGCTGCAAAGCGCCGACACGCGTCTTGCCGCGACCACCGGTCCGCAGGTCGTCGCGATCCGCAAGGCGATCGCGCAGGACATCGACAAGCTGAAAGCCACGCCGACGACCGATCTCACCGGTCTCGCGATCAAGCTCGACACGGCCATCGACCAGATCGACCAGTTGCCGCTTTCGGGCGAGGCGCCGATCGCCCGCGCCCGCGCGCAGGCCGCCGAGCCGGCCAACAGCGCGTCGATCGCGGCGGCGACCGGCGAGCCGCGCTGGAAGGTGCTGTGGCATCAGATCACGAACGGCATCGGCCAGCAGTTGTCGAGCCTCGTCTCGGTGCGCCGCATCGATAACGCCGATGCGATGCTCACATCGCCCGATCAAGGTTATTTCGTGCGCGAAAACGTGAAGCTGCGGCTGCTGTCGGCGCGTCTTTCGCTGCTGTCGCGCAGCGAGCCGACGCTCAAGTCGGACCTGCACGCCGCCGACGCCGCGCTCGGCCGCTACTTCGATGCCTCGTCGAAGAAAGTGCAGGCCGTGCGCGAACTCGTGAAGCAGGTCGATCAGGCGTCGCTCGCCGTCGCCGTACCGAACCTGAACGCGAGCCTCGCCGCCGTCCATCAGTTCAAGCGAGGCGGATGATGACGATTCGTGGACTCATCTGGCTCGCGCTGCTGTTCGCCGTCGCGGTGATCGTCGCGACCGTCGGCGGCTTCAACAACGGACAAATCCTGCTCGTGATACCGCCGTATCGCGTGGACATGTCGCTCAATCTGTTCGCGGTCGCGCTCGTCGTGCTGTTCATCGTGCTGTACGCGATCATCCGCGCGGTGCGTGGCGTCTGGAAGATGCCGTCGCGCGTCGCCGCGTACCGCACGCGCAGCAAGATCGCGAAGGCGAATGCGTCGCTGCGCGATGCGGTCGGGCATCTGTACGCAGGCCGTTTTTCGAAAGCCGAGAAGGCCGCGCGCGATGCGTTGTCCGTCGAAGACAACAAGGGTGCGGCCGGGCTGATCGGCGCGAACGCGGCGCATCGTCTGCACGAATATGCGCGCCGCGACGAGTGGCTCGCGCAGGTTTCCGGCGCCGACTGGCAGGACGCGCGCCTGATGGCCACCGCCGACATGCGCGCCGATGGCCGCGACGCCGACGGCGCGCTCGTCGCGCTCACCGAAATGCAGGCGCAGGGCGGCCGGCGCATCCACGCGCAGCAGATCGCGCTGCGCGCGCAGCAGCAATTGAAGAACTGGGGCGAAGTGCTGAAGCTCGTGCGGATGCTGGAGAAGCGCGAGGCGCTGCATCCGGCGGTCGCGGTGCGGCTGCGCCAGGTCGCGGCGGAAAATCTGCTGCGCGATCGCCGGCATAACCCGGACGCGCTGCTCGAACTGTGGCAATCGCTGTCGGCGACCGAGCGCCAGTCGCCGCGTCTCGCCGATCTCGCCGCGGAACTGCTGATCGCGCTCGATCGTCGCGCGGAGGCGAAGAAGATCGTCGAAGACGCGCTCGCGCACAACTGGGACGCGCGGCTGTTGCGGCGTTATCCGGACTGCATCGTCGGCGGCGACGCTTTCCCGCTGATCCAGCGCGCCGAAGCGTGGCAGAAGGAACGCACCGAAGACGCCGACCTGCTTTTCACGCTCGGACGTCTCTGCCTGCATCAGCAGTTGTGGGGCAAGGCGCAGGCGTTCCTCGAATCGGCGCTGAAGCTCGCCGACAACGAACCGCTGAAGATTCGCACGCATCGCGCGCTCGCCCGTCTGCACGAACAGCTCGGCGACGCGGACAAGGCCGCGGAACATTACCGCGCAAGCGCGCTGGCGATGAACGTCGTCTGATTGCGCTCGCCTGACGCGTTCAGGAACGGGCTGCACGGGCGCGATGCTCATGCAGCCCATTTTTTTTGCACGCGCTTTCCGGACCGGCGTTTTTGCGTTGTCTGTACGCCACCGCACGGCCGATGCGCTTGTAAGATGGTCTAGTTTCCTTTCACCGATACGAGGATCGAAAGAAAAGGAGGCGGCGTGAGACGGGCGCTACACACGTTGATCGGGCTTGCGCTCGTCGTTTTTCTGTCCTGGCCCGATACGTCGCATTACTTCGCACAGGGCGTTATCACGTCCGCGCCGTGGACCGGAACCTGGGCCGCCGCGCCCGATGTCACCGCCGACCGGGGCTTCAACAATCAGACGATTCGCCACGTCGTGCGGACGAGCATCGGCGGGACGGCGGCGCGCCTGACGTTCTCCAATCTGTTCGGCACGCAGCCCGTTACGCTCGGCGACGTGCATGTCGCCCGTCGCGCGAGCGGCGCGCGGACGATCGCCGGCAGCGACAAGGCCGCGACCTTCAACGGGCAGACTTATGTGACGATTCCCGTCGGCGGCACCGTCCAGACCGACCCCGTTCCGTTTCAGGTGCCGGCGCTCGCGGACATCTCCGTGAGCTTCCATATTCCATCGCAGACGCCGCCGGGATCGACCGGGCACGTCGAGGGCTTGCAGGACAACTGGATCGCACCGGGCGACGTCAGCGCGGACCCGGCGTTCACGGGCGGCGTCGTGAACGCGGCGGGCGAGCAGTCGTACTATTTCCTCACCAATGTCGATGTGATGAACGCCGCGGCGACGGGCGCGGTGGTCACCTTCGGCGCGTCGATCACGGACGGAATCGCGTCGACGCCCAACACGAACCGGCGCTGGCCGAACCGCCTCGCGGAGCGGCTGATCCGCTCAGGCATGACGGTCGGCGTGCTGAATCAGGGCATCAGCGGCAACGATTTCTTCACGAACGGTTCGGGCCAAGCCGGGCTGACGCGCTTCGCCCGCGACGTGCTCGCGCAGTCCAACGTCAAATGGGTGATCGTCTCCGACGACGCGGTGAACAATCTCATCAGCGGCAATCCGCCGAGCGCGCAGCAGCTCATCGGCGCGTATCAGCAACTCGTTCACCAGGCGGCTGCGGCGAAAGTGGGCCTGATCTGCTCGACGCTTACGCCGTTCGAAGGCCTCGACGAATGGACGCCCGAGATCGAGAACACGCGCCAGACGGTGAACGCTTATCTGCGCAGCAAGAGCAGCGGTTGCGATGCCGTGCTGGATCAGGCCGCGGCGCTGGGCCACCCGGCCGGCGCGCACGACTCGACGGCGTTCGCGCGCGCCTACAACAGCGGCGACGACCTTCATCCGGACGATGCCGGCATGCTGGCGATCGCCAATGCGGTCGATCTGGGCTGGTTAGCCGCGCTGCCGCCGATCAACGCGCCGACGGCGTGCGGGCGCATCGCGATGGGCGAAGGCCTTGCGGAAGGGCAATCGATCGCGGCGTGCAGTGGAAACGTGCAGGTGAACTTGCGCGGCGACGGCTATCTCGTCGCGGTGAAGGATGGCGCGACGATCTGGTCATCGCAGGTGAGCGGCACGCCGGGCGTCGAACTGCGCATGCAGGAGGACGGCAATCTGGCGATGTACGACAACAATGGCGCGACGGTCTGGCAGACGCACACGTCGGGGCATCCGGGCGCCTACGCGACTATCTTGCCGAACGGCTATCTCGTCATCTTTTCGGCGCGCGGCACCGCACTCTGGTCGAGCGAGGGATGAAGCGCCGCGCCGAGCGCTTTCAGTACGTCGGAACCGACGGATCGACCTGACGCGACCATGCGTCGATGCCGCCGTAGAGATTGAACGTCTTCGTGAAGCCGCGCGATTCGAGGAACATCGCGACCTGTGCGCTGCGCGCGCCGTGATGGCAGATGCAGACGATCTGCGCTTCGTCGTCGAGTTCTTCGCTGCGTGCGGGGATGTCGCGCATCGGAATCGACACGATGTTGTCCATCTTCGCCGTCTGGATTTCCCAGGGCTCGCGCACGTCGAGCAGAACGGGAGCGGGGCGCGACGAATCGGCGAGCCACGCGGCGAGTTCGGGTGCGGTCAGGTTTTGCATGGAGATTCCGGCAAGATGCGCGCTACCGGATAAGGCCGGCAGCGCGCTTTCGGCTTAGAACTTGAACTGCGACGGATGCACCGCGTTCTTGAGCGGCGCGACAAGCGTTTCGAAGACATCCGACACGCGGAACTGCTTTTCGTCCACGCGCGTGATGATCTGCGCCTTCATGACCGGCGCCGAGCCGACGAACGCCGCGATGCGCCCGCCGATCTTCAGCTGTTCCAGAAATTCCTGCGGCATGACCGGCAGCCCGCCCGACACGCAGATCACGTCGTAAGGCGCGCCCTGATTCCAGCCGAGCGCGCCGTCGCCGGTGATCACGTCGACGTTCGTCACGCCGTTCGCCGCGAGGTTCTGCTGCGCGAAAGCGGCGAGCTCCGGCGAGATTTCGACCGTCGTCACGCTGCGGCCGCGGTGCGCGAGCAGCGCCGCCATGTAGCCCGAGCCGGTGCCGATTTCCAGCACGGTTTCGCCCTTGTGGATCGCGAGTTCCTGCAGGACGCGCGCTTCGACCTTGGGCGACAACATGCGCTCGCCGCCAGGCAGCGGAATTTCGAGATCGGCGAAAGCGATGTTGCGGTACGCGGCGGGAACGAAGTTCTCGCGCTTGACGATCGCGAGCAGGTTCAGGACGTCCTGGTCCAGCACTTCCCACGGACGAATCTGTTGCTCGATCATGTTGAAACGCGCTTGCTCGATGTTCATGTTCTGTGTGCGTGATGGCGACCGGAGCGGCTTGCATCGCGGCCGGATGCGGGGCTAGAAAACTACGCGATTGTAGCAAATCGAAGGGTTTTCCCGCCTGCTTTGCGCCCGACCTGCGCCCGACGCGCTGGCCTCCCGTGCGGCTAATGCGGCAGGCGGATATCGAACTTGAAGGTGATGAGCCGCGCGATCAGGATGAACGCCGTCGAAAAGAGCACGTTGTAGATCGTGTCGACGTCGAGCCGTTCGAGCCCGAGATACATCCAGCATCCGGCGAACGCGCAGACCGCGTACGGGCGCGAGTCGCGCAGGATCAGCGGAATCTCGTTGCAGAGCACGTCGCGCAGCACGCCGCCGAACACGCCGGTGATGACGCCCATCATCGTCGCGGTGAAGGCGGGCATCTGGGCGTCGAGTGCGATCGACGTGCCCGACACGCTGAAGAGTCCGAGCCCGATCGCATCGGTGACGAGCAGCGCGCGCTGGTCGAAGAGGCGTGACGTGACGCGCAAAAAAAGCGGCGCGAAGATCGCCATCGCGAAGATGAACAGCACGTAGTCCTGATGCTCGACCCAGTAGAAGGGCCGGCGCGAGAGCAGCACGTCGCGCACCGTGCCGCCGCCGAACGCGGTCACGAGCGCGACGAGAAACGCGCCTACCGCGTCGAGCCGGCGCTTGCGCGCCTCGATGAGTCCGGAGAAGGCGTACGCGAAAATCGCGAGCGCCTCCATGATGGTGATGGCGAGGGTGAGTCTAGGATGCACTGTCCGGCCCCGGATTGCTGTTCTTGCCGAGGCTCCGGTCCTGCGACTTGTCCTGCGGATGATTGTGATGACGCGGCGTGCCGCCCGGCTGCAGCAGCACGAGCACCGCGCCCGCGCCGCCGTCGTGCGGCCGCGCCTGACAGAACGCGATCACCTCCGACTTCTGCACGAGCCACGCGCGCACCTTGCCCTTCAGCACCGGCTCCTTGCCGATGGACCCGAGCCCTTTCCCGTGAATGACGCGCAGGCAGCGCAGCCCGCGCTTCACCGATTCGCGGATGAACTCCGCGAGCGCCTCGCGCGCTTCCTCGCGGCGCATGCCGTGCAGATCGAGCTGCGCCTGCACGATCCACGCCCCGCGCCGCAGCTTTCTGACGACTTCCTGGCTGACGCCCGGACGATAGAACGACAGCGTTTCGTCGATGTCGAGCAGGCTTTCGGGATCGTATTCGTCGGAGAGCGCTTCCTGCAGCACCGCTTCTTCGTCGCGGCGGCTCTGCAGCGGCACGGGCGGCGGCGGTACGCGCGTGACGGTCGTGCGCGGCGGCGTCTTGAGCGGCTCGATTTCGCCGATCGCGCGACGAAACTCGTCGGCATCCGCGACGGCTTCCCGCTCGGCGCGCGCCGCCGCGACCCGCTGGACTTCGCGCTTCTCGGCGTCGGCCTTCAGCGCGCCCTTCAGCGACGACAGACCCGACAGGCCTTCGCGTTTCACGGCGGCGGCGACATCGCGCGCATCCACCGGTTTTTGCGCGGGCGCGGCCGGGCGCGGCGCTTCCTTGCGACGGACTTTCGGTTCGTTCGGATGAGGGAGATTCTTCGGCATCGTTCGGCCAGCGGAATGGGTCGGGGATCGGACTCGGCGCGCCGCGCGCCGGCGTCGCCGCTGAAACGACGGCACGCGCGCGCCGAAACGAAAACGGGCCGGCGGAGTGAACCGTGGCCCGTCGTTGCTGCATTCTAGCGGCTCGCGCCGCCCGATCAGCGGTCGGCTTCGTGGCTCATCGAATGCGGCGTCGGCGTTTCGTCGATGGTTTCGAGATAACGCTGCGCATCGAGCGCGGCCATGCAGCCCGTGCCCGCGCTCGTGATCGCCTGGCGATAGACGTGATCCTGCACGTCGCCCGCCGCGAACACGCCGGGGATGCTCGTCGCGGTCGCGTCGCCGCTCGTGCCGCCCTTCGTGATGATGTAGCCGTTCTTCATCTCGAGCTGGTTGACGAAGAGATCGGTGTTCGGCTTGTGGCCGATCGCGACGAACACGCCTTGCAGCGCGATGTCGGTCGTCTTGCCCGATTGCGTGTCCTTGATGCGCAGGCCGGTGACGCCGGACTGATCGCCGGTGACTTCGTCGAGCACGTGATTCCACTTGATGTCGACGATGCCTTCCTTCTCCTTCGCGAGCAGGCGGTCGATGAGAATCGGCTCGGCGCGGAACTTGTCGCGGCGATGCACGACCGTGACCTTCTTCGCGATGCCCGCGAGATAGATCGCTTCCTCGACGGCCGTATTGCCGCCGCCGATCACCGCGACTTCACCGTTGCGATAGAAGAAGCCGTCGCACGTTGCGCAGGCCGACACGCCTTTGCCCATGAACGCTTCTTCCGACGGCACGCCGAGATATTGCGCCGATGCGCCCGTCGCGATGATGAGCGAATCGCAGGTGTACTCGCCGGAATCGCCGATCAGACGGAAAGGGCGCTCGTTGAGCTTCGCGGTGTGGATGTGATCGAAGACGATCTCGGTGTTGAAGCGGCGCGCGTGTTCCTCGAAACGCTGCATCAGTTCGGGGCCTTGCACGCCCGACGGATCCGCCGGCCAGTTCTCGACGTCCGTGGTGGTCATCAGCTGGCCGCCTTGCGCGAGGCCGGTGATGAGCAGCGGCGACAGGTTCGCGCGCGCGGCGTAGACGGCGGCGGAGTAGCCGGCGGGGCCGGAACCGAGAATCAGCACTTTGGCGTGTTTGGGCGAAGACATGATGATGGTCCGTTATTGATGGTTTCGGATGCGCGCCGCGAGGCGCGCGAGCGATTGCCTGCGACGCAGCAATCTCGACGCCCGGTACATCCGATGAACCGTATTTGAGTGCAAAACGACGATTATAAAGGCGTCGGAAAAAGCCTTCCGAATGAACCTTTCAATCGGATTGATAGCCGCGCCGGGCCGAAACCGCGACATGACGCGCGCGTGACGAGTGTTACAGGTTGCAAGAACGCGCCGGTTTTTGCGCCTTTCACCGCAATGCAGCGTTTACAATAGTTCACCGTTCCATGCCGCTCTTGCGCAACAGGCGCGAGCCGCAAAAAAGCGATACAAAGCGACACCGAATCAATGGCCAAAGCTACCTATTCCGCGAGCCCGCAGGCATTGCCGCACCGCATGTCGCGGCTCTTCACCGAGATTCGCTGGATTCTCCAGGTCGCACTCGGACTGTTTCTCGTCATGGCGCTCCTGTCGTACAGCCGCAAGGATCCGAGCTGGACCCACGCGGTGAGCGTCGATCACATCGCGAACTGGGCGGGGCGCGTCGGCGCGTACACGTCGGACATCCTCCTGCTCGTCTTCGGGCTATCGTCCTACTGGCTGATCGTGCTGCTCGCGCGGCGCATCATCGCGAATTATCGAAAGATCACGCATCCGCCGGTCGTCGACGAAGATGCGCCGAAAGATCGCACCTGGCTCGCCGAAGCGTTCGCGTTCGTGCTCGTGCTGCTTGCCTCCGACGGCATCGAGGCACTGCGCATGTGGTCGCTCAAGGTGCAGTTGCCGCGCGCGCCGGGCGGCGTCGTCGGCGATGTGGTCGCGCGCCATGTATCGCACGCGCTCGGCTTCACGGGCGCGACGCTGTTTCTGCTGATCGCGCTCGCGATCGGCCTCTCGCTGTATTTCCGCTTCTCGTGGCTGTCCGTGTGCGAGAAGGTCGGCGACGGCATTCTCGATGCGATCACCGGCGCGCAACTGCGCCGCGAAGCCGGACGCGATCGCAAGCTGGGCGAAGCGGCCGCGGTCAAGCGCGAAGGCAAGGTCGTGCGTTCGCGCGAGAAGAGCGAGGATCACGAGCCGGTGATGATCGTGCCCGCCGCGCCCGCGCCCGCGCGTTCCGAACGCGCCGAGAAGGAAAAGCAGGTGCCGCTCTTCAAGGACCTGCCGGGCGATTCCACCTTGCCGCCGCTCGCGCTGCTCGATCCGCCGCCGAAGACGCAGGAAACCATCGCCGCCGATACGCTCGAATACACGTCGCGTCTCATCGAGAAGAAGCTGAAGGACTTCGGCGTCGAAGTGAGCGTGGTCGCGGCGTATCCTGGGCCGGTCGTCACGCGCTATGAAATCGAGCCGGCGACGGGCGTGAAGGGCAGCCAGATCGTCGGTCTTGCGAAGGATCTCGCGCGCTCGCTGTCGCTCGTGTCGATTCGCGTCGTCGAGACGATTCCGGGCAAGAACTTCATGGCGCTCGAATTGCCGAATCAGCGCCGTCAAACGGTCAAGCTCTCCGAAATTCTCGGCTCCGAAGTCTATGCGAACGGCGCATCGCCGCTGACGATGGGCCTCGGCAAGGACATCGGCGGCAATCCGGTCTGCGCCGATCTCGCGAAGATGCCGCACTTGCTCGTCGCGGGCACGACGGGCTCGGGCAAGTCCGTCGGCATCAACGCGATGATTCTCTCGCTCTTGTACAAGGCGAGCGCGGATCAGGTCCGGCTCATCCTCATCGATCCGAAGATGCTCGAAATGAGCGTCTACGAAGGCATTCCGCATTTGCTGTGTCCGGTCGTCACCGACATGCGGCAGGCCGGCCACGCGCTCAACTGGGCGGTCGCCGAAATGGAACGCCGCTACAAGCTGATGAGCAAGATGGGCGTGCGCAATCTCGCGAGCTTCAACACGAAGATCGACGAAGCGAAGAAGCGCGGCGAAAACATTCCGAATCCGTTCAGCCTCACGCCCGACGAGCCGGAGCCGCTCACGCGTCTGCCGAACATCGTCGTCGTGATCGACGAACTCGCCGATCTGATGATGGTCGTCGGCAAGAAGGTCGAAGAGCTGATCGCGCGCATTGCGCAGAAGGCGCGCGCGGCGGGCATCCATCTGATTCTCGCGACGCAGCGTCCTTCGGTCGATGTGATCACCGGCCTCATCAAGGCGAACGTGCCGACGCGCATGGCGTTCCAGGTGTCGTCGAAGATCGATTCGCGCACGATTCTCGATCAGCAGGGCGCGGAGTCGCTGCTCGGCATGGGCGACATGCTCTATCTGCCGCCCGGTTCGGGCCTGCCTGTACGCGTGCACGGCGCGTTCGTGTCGGATGAAGAAGTGCATCGCGTCGTCGACAAGCTGAAGGAGCAGGGCGAGCCGAACTATATCGAGGGCATTCTGGAAGGCGGCCTCGCGGGCGATGGCGACGAAGGCTCGGCGGGCGCAAGCGGAACCGGCGGCGCCGATGGCGAGTCGGACCCTTTGTACGATCAGGCGGTCGAGGTCGTCATCAAGAACCGTCGCGCGTCGATATCGCTCGTGCAGCGGCATTTGCGCATCGGATACAACCGGGCGGCGCGTTTGCTCGAACAGATGGAGAACTCGGGGCTCGTGTCGGCGATGTCGTCGAACGGCAACCGCGAAATCCTCACGCCGGCGCGCGACGCGGAATGACCGCGCGTTATATGGAGAACATAAGCATGAAGCAGTTTACGGGGCGCAGTTTCGTCAAGGCATTCGGCACGGCGCTGGTTTCGGCGTCGATGCTGGTCGCATCGCACGCATTCGCGAGCGGCACGGAGCAATTGAAGGCGTTCGTGTCGCAAGTCCACGCGGCGCGCGGCGACTTCACGCAGCAGGAAATCAAGGCGCCCGGCAAGACCAACAACGGCGCGACGTCCACGCAAGTGCCGACCAAGGGCGCAGCCTCCAGCGGCACGTTCATGTTCGCGCGGCCGGGCAAGTTCATCTGGTCGTATCAGAAGCCGTATTCGCAAATTCTCCAGGCCGACGGCGACAAGCTCTACGTCTACGACAAGGATCTGAACCAGGTCACGGTACGCACGCTCGGCGGCGCGCTCGGTGCGAGCCCGGCGGCGATTCTCTTCGGCAGTAACGATCTGGAAAAGAACTTCAACCTGCGCGACGCGGGGGAGAAGGGCGGCATCGACTGGCTCGAACTCACGCCCAAGGCGAAGGACACGCAATTCGAGACGGTCGGCATCGGCTTCAAGGACGGCAACCTGCAGGCGATGGAACTGCACGACGTTTTCGGCAACGTGACGCTGCTGACGTTCTCGAACATCCAGAAGAACCCGCCCATCAAGAGCGATACGTTCAAATTCACCGTGCCGAAGGGCGCGGATGTCATCAACGGCTGAGGTTTCAGGTCCGGCCGCGCGCGTCAGGCGTGCGCGGCTTGCATGTCCTCGACGAACGCTTCCACGATTTCCCGTTTCGCGCTGCCCGAGCGTTCAGCGCGCGTGACCATCTGAAACGCGACGCGATAGCGCATCGCTTTCGGGTTCAACGGCGCGAGCAACCCTTCCTTCACGTAGGGCGCGGCGAAATGCTCGGGCAGATAGCCGAGATGCCGGCCCGACAGCACGAGCATCGCGACGGCCTCCATGTTGTCCGCGACCGCCCCGATATTGCGCGGCGTCAGCTCGCCCGCTTCCGGCAGCGGATAGCTGCGCCACGCCCAGTCGTGCTCGAACGCTTCCGGTACGGCGACACGTCCCGCGCGCGCGAACAGCGGATGCTCGCGTCCGCAATACGCGAGTTGATCCTCCGCGAAAATTTCGGTGTATTCGAGCGACGGCACGCGATGCCAGAAGTATCCGATCGCCATCTGGATGCGTTCGGCGAGCAGCATCTCTTCGAGTTCACCGGGCGAGCGCACGAGCACCGCGAAGCGCACGGATTCGTCGCGCTGCCGGAAACGCGCGATCGCCTCGCTGACGCGCGCGTTCGCGCTGACAGGCGTGTTGCCGATCATCCCGAGCGTCAGCGTGCCGACGAGCTTCTTGCCGACATTTCGCGCGGTCGAATCGAAGGTGTCGATGGCCGCGAGCAGCGTCCGGCACGCCTCGACGAACGGCTCGCCGCGCGAGGTCAGCGCGAAGCCGCCGCGTCCGCGCTCGCAAAGCCGGTAGCCGAGCCGCGTTTCCAGCGTCGCGAGCTGCGTGCTGATGGTCGACTGCCCGACGTTGAGCGTCGCTTGCGCGGACGAGACGCCGCCCGCATCGACGATGGCGAGAAACACGCGGATCAGGCGCAGATCCAGATCGGAAAGGTGAGTGAACATGGCCGCCGTCGATACATCGATAAATATCGATGTTAAGTTGATTTCTTCGCCATTTTATCTCCGCGGGAAAGCGGCTATTAATTGTCGGATCGACCACCCGCCGCCATTCGACGCCATGAATCCTTCCTCGCCTTCGTCGCTTTTCGCTCCAGCCGAACACTTCGATTCGCATTTCCTCGAACAGCGCGCCGAGCGTCCGCAGCCGCTTTCCGGCAATCAGATGCCGCGCTGCGGCGGCATCACGACGATGATGCGTCTGCCGCACGTTCAATCGGCGGAAGGGCTGGATGCCTGTTTCGTCGGCGTGCCGTTCGATCTCGGCACGTCGAATCGCACCGGCGCGCGCTTTGGCCCGCGTCAGGTGCGCAGCGAGTCGGTGCTGCTGCGTCCGTACAACATGGCGACGCGCGCCGCGCCGTTCGATTCGCTGCGCGTGGCTGATATCGGCGATGTCGCGATCAATCCGTACAACCTGCTCGATTCGATCGACCGCATCGAGCGCGCGTATCGCGAAATCCTGAAGCACGGCTGCAAGCCGCTGACGCTCGGCGGCGATCACACCATCGCGCTGCCGATCCTGCGCGCGATTCACGCGAAGCACGGCAAGGTCGGGCTGATTCATATCGACGCGCACGCGGACGTCAACGACACCATGTTCGGCGAGAAGATCGCGCACGGCACGCCGTTTCGCCGCGCGGTGGAAGAGGGCTTGCTCGATTGCTCGCGCGTCGTGCAGATCGGGCTGCGCGGCACGGGCTACGAAGCGGGCGATTTCGACTGGTGCCGCGAGCAGGGCTTTCGCGTCGTGCAGACGGAGGAATGCTGGAACAAGTCGCTCGTTCCGTTGATGGACGAAGTGCGCGCGCAGATGGGCGATGGGCCGGTGTACATCACCTTCGATATCGACGGCATCGATCCCGCGTTCGCGCCCGGCACCGGCACGCCGGAAATCGCCGGGCTGACGGTGCCGCAAGCGCTGGAGATCGTGCGCGGCGCGCGCGGGCTGAACATCGTCGGCGCGGATCTCGTCGAAGTCGCGCCGCCTTACGATCCGTTCGGCACGACCGCGCTGCTCGGCGCGAACCTCGCGTTCGAGTTGCTGTGCGTGCTGCCGGGCGTGGAGTATCGCGCGGCGAAATAACGCTTACGCGTAGGCGCGACGTCTGCCCGACACGAGCAGCAGATAGCACACCGCGCCGAGTGCGAGCGCGGGCAGCGTCGCGCCGAGATTCGGCAGCCATTGATTGATCGCGTGATACGCCGCGATCCCGATGCCCCATGCGATGAACGCGCTGACGTGCCATCCGCCGGAGAAGCCATAGCGGCCGTTGACATCGGCGAGCACGGCCGCTTCGATGCGGCGCTTGCGCACGATGAAGTGATCCGCCAGCACGACGCCGAAGAGCGGCGCGAACACCGAGCCGATCAGCAGCAGGAAGTTCTGATACTTGCCCATCTCGACGACGAGCGCGACGAGCGTGCACAGCGCGCCGAACGCGCACGAGAGCAGCGGCACGCTCGCGCGCGCCCAGAACGTGCCCGTCGATACGGCGGCGGAGTGGATATCGGCGAAGGCGTTGTCGGTTTCGTCGATCAGGATCAGGAAGAGCGCGAGTCCGCCGCCCGCCTGCGCGAACGCGGTCGTGAGAAGCGCATCGCCGCCGCCCGCCGCGAGCCCGTAGATCGCGCCGAGCGCATAGAACCACAGATTCGCGATGCCGTAGCCGAGAAGCGTGCCGCGGAACGCGCCGCCCGCGCTCTTGCCGAAACGCGTGTAATCGGCGATCAGCGGCAGCCACGACAGCGGCATCGCGACGACCAGATCGATGCCCGCGCCGAACGCCATTTCGCCGGTGCCGGGACGCGCCATCAGCGCGGCGAGATCGTGCTTCGCGAGCAGATTCCAGGTGAGCCAGCCCGCGCCGCCGAGCAGGAGCCAGATTCCCCACGTTCTCAGAAAGCGGCGCACGAAGGAGAGCGGGCCGCTCACCGCGAGCAAGGTAGCGAGCGCGCCGAAGACGAGCGTCCAGACGAGCGGCATCGAGAGATTGAAGGATTGCTTCGCGAGCGCGTCGGCGGAATCGCGCATCACGATGATCTCGAACGAACCCCAGCCGACGAGCTGGATTGCGTTGAGCACCGCCGGCACCGATGCGCCGCGCACGCCGAGCGTCGGGCGCAGCGAGGACATCGCCGCAAGCCCCGTATCCGTGCCGACGACGCCCGCGAGCGCGAGCAGCACGACGCCGATCACCGTGCCGATGACGATCGCCGCGAGGGCGTGCGGCAGCGACAATCCCGGCACCAGCAGCGCGCCCGCCTGCGCGACCAGCAGGCCGATGCCGAGCGAGAACCAGAGCGCGAAGGCGTCGCTCGTGCCGAATGCGCGCCGCTCCGGCGGCACCGGCGTGAGCGGCGCGTAAGTCGAAGTTTCGCCGTGCGCTGCGGCGTTCGTGGTGTGCTCTTGCCCCATCGGATTGCGTCCTTATATGGATTGTTCAGGCGTGGCCCGCGTTGGTCGCGGCCCTCAGGCTGTCATAATGACCCGATTCTGCGGCCGCGCCGCGCCTTTGCCGAAGCGCGAGATTATCGCCGCGATCCACCCAACTGCGTCAATCTGCATCGCACAGCACATGTTCGAAGAAAACCGTGGCACCGTTCCGCTCGCGGAGCGCCTGCGCCCCCGCACCATCGACGACGTGATCGGCCAGAAGCATCTGCTCGGGCCAAGCAAACCGCTGCGCGTCGCCTTCGAATCGGGCGAGGCGCATTCGATGATTCTCTGGGGCCCGCCCGGCGTCGGCAAGACCACGCTCGCGCGTCTCATGGCCGATGCGTTTCACGCGCAGTTCATCTCGCTGTCGGCGGTGCTGTCCGGTGTCAAGGACATTCGCGAGGCGGTGGAAACGGCGCAGATTCATCGCGCGAACGGGCATCAGACGCTCGTGTTCGTCGACGAGGTGCATCGCTTCAACAAGAGCCAGCAGGATGCGTTCTTGCCGCACGTCGAATCGGGATTGTTCGTGTTCGTCGGCGCGACGACGGAGAATCCGTCGTTCGAGGTGAACAGCGCATTGTTGTCGCGCGCGGCGGTGTACGTGCTGAAGAGTCTGGACGCCGATGAACTCAAGGAACTGCTGGAACGCGCAACGAAGGAACTCGGCGGCCTCACGTTCACCGACGAAGCCCGCGACGCGCTGATCGGTTCCGCCGATGGCGACGGCCGCAAGCTCCTGAACAATCTGGAAATCGTCGCGCGCGCGGCGGCGCAGCAAAAGCGGACGGAGGTCGACGGCGCACTGCTCGGCAGCGCGCTCGCCGAAAACCTGCGCCGCTTCGACAAGGGCGGCGACGCGTTCTATGACCAGATCAGCGCGCTGCACAAATCGGTTCGCGGCAGCAATCCGGACGCGGCGCTCTACTGGTTCTGCCGCATGCTCGACGGCGGCGCGGACCCGCGCTACATGGCGCGGCGCATTGTCCGGATGGCGTGGGAGGACATCGGCCTCGCCGATCCACGCGGCGCGCGCATCGCGCTCGACGCCGCCGAAACCTACGAGCGGCTCGGCTCGCCCGAAGGCGAACTGGCGCTCGCGCAGGCGCTCATCTATCTCGCCGTCGCGCCGAAATCGAACGCCGGCTACAACGCGTACAACGAAGCGCGGCGCTTCGTCGGCAAGGATCAGTCGCGCGGCGTGCCGGTGCATCTGCGCAACGCGCCGACCAAGCTGATGAAGGAACTCGGCTACGGCCACGAATATCGCTACGCGCACGACGAGCCCGACGCCTACGCGGCCGGCGAGACTTATCTGCCCGACGGCATGCGCGATCCGTACTGGTACAAGCCGACGCCGCGCGGACTCGAAGGGAAGATCGGCGAAAAGCTCTCGCGTCTCGCCGAACTCGACGATGCGTGGCGGCGCGAGCATCGCGACGAGAAGAAGCGCTGAAACCGGCGCGGTCCGTTTCGCGCGCGCGCTCGCCGCGTTTCGCCGATCCCGCCCGGCGCGCGATGACCGTGCGCTAAAATCGGCGTTTCCGATTACTTAACAAAGCAGCCCCGCCATGCTCGACATCCAAACCCTCCGCAAAGACCTGGACGGCGTCGCGAAGCGTCTCGCCACTCGAGGCTACACGCTCGACGTCGCCGCGTTCGCCGCGCTCGAAGCCGAGCGTCGCGAGATCCAGACCCGCACCGAAGAACTCCAGGCACGCCGCAACAGCCTGTCGAAGCAGATCGGCGCGATGAAAGGCCGCGGCGAGGACACGTCGGCGGTGATGGCGGAAGTGAGCGGCATCGGCGACACGATGAAGGAATCGGCGGCGAAGCTGGATGAGATCCAGAAGCGTCTGTCGGACCTGATGCTGACCGTGCCGAACCTGCCGCACGAAAGCGTGCCGGTCGGCAACGACGAGACGCAGAACGTCGAAGTGCGGCGCTGGGGCGCGCCGCGTTCGTTCGACTTCGAAGTCAAGGATCACGTCGATGTCGGCGCGCCGCTCGGTCTCGATTTCGAAACGGGCGCGAAGCTCTCCGGCGCGCGCTTCACGCTGTTGCGCGGGCCGATCGCCCGGCTGCATCGCGCGCTCGCGCAATTCATGATCGACACGCATACGGAGCAGCACGGCTACACCGAGGCGTACACGCCGTACATCGTGAATCCGGAGATTCTCTACGGCACGGGCCAGCTGCCCAAGTTCGCCGACGACATGTTCCGCGTCGAGAAAGGCGGCGACGAGAACACGGTCACGCAGTACCTCATCTCGACGTCGGAGATCTCGCTCACCAACACGGTGCGCGACAGCATCCTCGAAGCCGACGCGCTGCCGGTGAAGCTGACCGCGCATTCGCCGTGCTTCCGCTCCGAAGCGGGCTCGTACGGGCGCGATACGCGCGGCCTGATCCGCCAGCATCAGTTCGACAAGGTCGAGATGGTGCAGATCGTGGCGCCCGAGCATTCGTACGCCGCGCTCGACGAGATGGTCGGCCAGGCGGAGACGATCTTGCAGAAGCTCGAACTGCCGTATCGCGTGATTACGCTGTGCACCGGCGACATGGGCTTTTCGGCGGCGAAGACGTTCGATCTGGAAGTGTGGCTGCCGGCGCAAAACACGTATCGCGAGATTTCGAGCTGCTCGAATACCGAGGCGTTCCAGGCGCGTCGCATGCAGGCGCGCTTCCGCAATGCGCAGGGCAAGCCCGAGTTCGTGCATACGCTGAACGGCTCGGGCCTGGCGGTCGGCCGCACGCTCGTCGCGGTGCTGGAGAACTTCCAGAATGCGGACGGCTCGGTGACGATTCCCACAGTGCTGCGTCCGTACATGCGCGGCGCGGAAAGAATCGAAGTTTCCGCGTCGGCCTGATGTTTATTTTCAAAAAGGGGCTTGGAAAGCGCGAAAGGGTTCGATATACTTTCGTTCTTCGTTGAGCAACGACCAGTTCACGAAGACCCGCAAGGGTAGACGGAGAGGTGGCAGAGTGGTCGAATGTACCTGACTCGAAATCAGGCGTACGGTTTTCCCGTACCGTGGGTTCGAATCCCACCCTCTCCGCCAAGACACAAAAACCCCGCAAGTCGAAAGGCTTGCGGGGTTTTGCTTTGGTGGCTCCGCTTCGTCGAGGCAGAGCGCGTCTTCAGGTCGTGCACCTCGCGATATCGAAGCGCAATTCGGGTTCGGGCACGCCGCCATCGTCGCTCGATGACTGCTGCACCTTCACGATCGATCCATAAGCCGAAGGCGTGAGCGTCACGAGCCACGCATTCGAGCCGACCAGCAACTCCGTCGAGCCCTGATCGCGTCGCGTCTGCGCGGACGGAATCATGCGTTGCAGACAACTCGATATATCCGACGCAGGCCGCGCCGACGAAACATGAATCACGGGTTTCGACGCACGCAGTTCGGGATCGCTCGTCGAACTGCAGGCGGCGAGGGTGGCGACGCCCGACAGCACGGCGCAAAGAGAAGCAGATCGATGCAGGTTCATAACACTCCGGCAGGTCAGAAGTCGCGCCACTAAAACACAAACGGTCGCTCATCACAAGATCGAACGACGACGGCGACGCACGTACAAACAACGCGCCCGAAGGCTCGAAATGCAGCGCCGATGCGCCTCCGCGAGCGGAGAGGCTGCGCGGGAGTGCTATCATCGGGCCCATTGTCCTCGCGCGCCGCCTGCGTCGAACATCGGCGAAAAGGCGCGCGCGAGGCGGCACGAACCCATTCGCATTGCTCAATGGCCATCACCCTCAAGACACCCGCCGACATCGAAAAGTTGCGCATCTCCGGCCGCATGGCCGCCGAAGTCCTCGCGATGATCGGCGAATACGTCCGCCCGGGCGTCACCACCGACGAACTCGACGCCATCTGCAATCGCTTCATCGTCAACGAACTGAAGGCCGTGCCCGCGAACGTCGGCTACATGGGCTTTCCGAAAACGATCTGCACGTCGGTGAATCACGTCGTATGCCACGGCATTCCGGGGGCGAAGGAACTGAAGGAAGGCGACATCATCAACATCGATGTCGCGATCATCAAGGACGGCTACTACGGCGACACGAGCCGCATGTACTACGCCGGCACACCGAGCGAGCAGGCGCGCCGCCTCACCGAAACCACCTACGAAGCGATGGTCGCCGGCATGCGCGAAGTGCGTCCCGGCGCGACGCTCGGCGACGTCGGCGCGGCGATTCAAAGCGTCGCGCATCGGGAAGGCTTCTCGGTGGTGCGCGAGTATTGCGGACACGGCATCGGCCGCGTGTATCACGAAGATCCGCAAGTGTTGCATTACGGTCAGCGTGGCGCGGGCCTGCGTCTGAAGCCGGGCCTCGTCTTCACGATCGAGCCGATGATCAACGCGGGCCGCGCCGGCACGCAGCAGTCGCGCGACGGCTGGACCGTGACGACGAAGGACCGCTCGTTGTCCGCGCAGTGGGAGCACATGGTCGCCGTGACCGACGACGGCTTCGAAGTGCTCACGCCGTGGCCGGATGGCACGGGCAGCTATGCAGCGCCATGAGCGCGCGTTCGCCATGCCGTGTGCGTTGTAAAGCACTTTCCCGGATTTAGGAATTGACGGGTTCGCCCGTTCGGTTGAAGCTATGCCGATGGCCCGAGCGCCGGACCGGCCGACAGAGCCGCACGCGTATCCCGCCTGAAAGCCAGAGAGAAATTGTCCGCATGAGCGCCCGCATGAGTCCCTCACTGACCGTCAGCCGCATCGCCGCGCAACAAGGTTCGGTCTTGCGCGAGCTTCGCACGGCATCGCTGCGCGAAGCGCCATACGCATTCGGCGAAACGCTGGAAGATGCGCTGCTCGTCGATCCGTCGTCGTTCGACGACACCGCGTCGCTGCATGCGAGTTCGCCCCGGCTCGCGACGTTTCTGCTCTACACCGAAGGCCATCCTTGCGGTCTCGTGCACGCGTACATCGAAGAGGCGCCGAACGAGCGCGCATTCGTGAGCGCGCTGTGGGTCGCGCCGGCCGTGCGGCATCTGCGTGGCGGCGAACTGCTCGTGAACGTCGCGTCGCGATGGCTCGCGCAGCAAGGCGTCGCAGAGGTGCATGCGTGGATATCCGAGGAGAACCGCACCGCGGTGCGCTTCTACGAGCGCCTCGGCTTCGGTCCCACCGGCGATCGTCGCGCGATGCCGTCTCACGAGCAAGAAGCCGAGTCGCTCTTCGTGCGCCACATGCATCCCGAAGAGGACGACTGAGGCGCCTCCGCTTCGGCTTCGTCTTCGCTTCACGCATGTTCGTCGTGCGCGTTCGTCGCACGCACTTCTCGTTTCCGATAGCTGAAATCGGTCCTAAAAATTATGGCCGTGTGCGACAACGCCTGTAAAATACGCAAAATTTTTGGCCGTTCTTATGTCGCTCAACAAAACGCCCTTCTTCGAACTGCGCAGCGGCTCCGTCGACACGCTTCTCTTCGTCGTCAAGACTCCCGACCTCGATGCCCTGCGCACTGAACTCACGCGGCGCTTCGAAGCGACTCCCGAATTTTTCGCAGGCGATGTCGTCGCCATCGACGTGCGCCGTCTCGCCGAAGGCGAACGTGTCGCGCTTGCCGATCTGGAAAAGGTGCTGAGAGACGTCCGCATGCGTCCGATCGGCATCGTCGCGCTGCCCGAGCAGACGTGGGCGATTCAATGGGCGAACGCGGGCGGCCTGCCTGTTCTCGAAGCACGTGACCGGCGCGGCGCGCCCAAGCCCTCCGTCGACGAAGCGAAGCCCAACACCGAAGCTGCCGCGGTGATCGAAGCCGCGGTCGCGAACACGCCGCCGCCGCCCGCGCTGCCGGCGCCGGCGACCATCATCGATCGTCCGCTGCGCTCGGGGCAGCAGGTCTATGCGAAGGGCGATCTCATCGTCCTCGGGCTCGTGTCGTACGGGGCCGAAGTGATCGCCGAAGGCAATATCCATATCTATGCGCCGTTGCGAGGCCGCGCGCTCGCGGGCGTGCACGGCAATCTCGACGCGCGCATCTTCTGCACCTGTCTCGAGCCGGAACTCATCTCCATCGCGGGCATCTATCGGACGACCGAGAACCCGCTGCCGGCCGACGTGCTCAGCAAGCCGGTGCAGATCTGGCTGAACGAAGAAAAACTGATGATCGAACCGCTGCGTCTGACCTGACGGGTTGCATCGATTCGCGCGCCCGATGCCCTTGGCGCGCGCTCGCAGGCAACGCAAGCGGACTTATTGACGAACACAAGGTACTTGTATGGCAAAAATCATTGTGGTGACCTCGGGAAAGGGCGGCGTCGGCAAGACGACCACCAGCGCGAGCTTCGCATCGGCGCTCGCATTGCGCGGCCACAAGACGGCCGTGATCGACTTCGACGTCGGTCTGCGCAATCTCGACCTCATCATGGGTTGCGAACGCCGCGTCGTGTACGACCTGATCAACGTCATCCAGGGCGAAGCGAATCTGCATCAGGCGCTCATCAAGGACAAGAAGTGCGAGAACCTCTACATCCTGCCGGCATCGCAAACGCGCGATAAAGACGCGCTGACTCTCGAAGGCGTCGAGAAGGTCATCAACGAGCTGATCAAGATGGACTTCGAGTACATCGTCTGCGATTCGCCGGCGGGCATCGAATCCGGCGCGCTGATGGCAATGCACTTCGCCGACGAAGCGCTCATCGTGACGAATCCGGAAGTGTCGTCCGTGCGCGATTCGGACCGCATTCTGGGCATTCTGTCGTCGAAGACCAAGCGCGCGATCGAAGGCAAGGAACCGGTCAAGGAACATCTGCTCATCACGCGCTACAACCCGAAGCGCGTAAGCGAGGGCGAAATGCTGTCGCTCTCCGACATCCAGGAAATCCTGCGCATCGATCTGATCGGCGTGATTCCGGAATCGGAAGCGGTGCTGCACGCATCGAACCAGGGTTTGCCGGCCGTGCATCTCGATGGCACGGATGTCGCGGAATCGTACAAGGACGTGGTGTCGCGATTCCTCGGCGAGGAAAAGGCGCTGCGCTTCACCGATTATCAGAAGCCCGGTTTGCTGCAACGCATCTTCGGCACCAAGTAAGGGGACGCAATGTCGATTCTTTCGTTTTTGCTGGGCGAGAAGAAGAAGTCCGCTACGGTCGCGAAGGAACGCTTGCAGTTGATCATTGCGCACGAGCGCGCGGGTGGCAAAGCCGCCGCCGATTATCTGCCGGCGTTGCAACGGGAACTGGTTGCCGTGATTTCGAAGTACGTGAAGATTTCCGATGACGATATTCGAGTCAGCCTCGAACGTCAGGACGATCTCGAAGTGCTGGAAGTGAAGATCGAAATTCCGCAGGCGTGATGCCGCGTGCGGCGCGTGCTTGCGCGCCGCGTTTATCGAAAGAGCCAGAGTCTCGGGATTCTGGCTCTTTTGCTTGGCGCGTTATCGTTTGCGCGTGTCATTTCGACGCCGCCGATGCGCGGTCGATCAGCGTTTTCCGGGGCCAGAAAAAAGAACAGGCGCGAGGCTTTCGCCGGGCGCCCAAGAAACGCTCCCGCCATAAGCAGGAGCGGAGAGGAGATGAGAGCCGTGCGTTAGGTTCGACGAGCGATCCGACGAACGGCATTACCTGCTCAGAGTGCCCGCGCGGGGGAAAGTTCAACCGATTTGAAATTTTTCTGTAGGTCCGGCGTCTGATGCCGGCGCGCGCGGCTCAGGCGGTCAGCACTTCGAAGGCGAGCACGGCCAGGATCGCGCCGACATTCGCGATGACGGCTTCGACGAGCACGCCTCGCCATGTCGCCGGTCGGAACTTGATCGCGAGCAGCAACGCGGTCGAAAGCGCGATGGCGATCATCGCGACGAGATGAGCGCTCTCAACATGAATACGCATGCCCGGCCTCCTTCTGGTTCGCGGCACAAGTTTTCCGCGCATCGTTTTTGTCAAACTTGTTTCGAGTATAGGCAGCGGCATATTTACTGGAAAGCGGACAAAAAAGTCATTTTGCCGCCAGCTTGCCGACTGGCACCGAGTGTTAATTTAAATACTCGTTGATTAAGGGAATTTTCCTTTCGGAGCAGGTACAAACCGCGTATGTGCGCCAGCCCGTCCGGCGGCGCGCCCAAACCGCAGGTCCGTGGAGCATTCGCCAGATGACTTCCCCGACGACACGTTCTCTCGAAGTCGATTTCTTTCGAGGAATCGTGCTGCTCATTATCGCGGTCGACCATATAACGGGAAGCGTGCTATCGCGCTTTACGCTGCACCAGTATGCGTTTTGCGATTCCGCCGAAGTTTTCGTGTTTCTCGGAGGTTATGCGTCGGCGGCGGCTTATACGGCGCTTGCGACTCGCCGTAGCGATTCAGCCGCCCGCCGACGCTTTTTCAAACGCAGTTGGGAAATTTATCGCGCGTATCTGTTCACGGCGTTTCTGATGCTGGTCGGCGGCGCGATCCTGATGGCGCTTCAAGTCGACACGCCGATGGTCCAGTACACCGAGTGGCCGAACTTTCTCACGCGGCCGTTCGGCCTTGCGGTCGATATCGTGCTGTTGCGTCAGCAGCCGTATCTGTCGGCGGTTTTGCCGATGTATTCGGTGTTCGCGCTCGCAGTCCCGGCGATCGTGCCGCTCGCGCAGAGGAAACCCGTCATCGCCATATTCGGCAGCCTGCTTGTGTGGCTCGCGGCCATGCCGCTGCTGCGCTTCCTGCCGGGCACATACGGCGAAGCGTGGTCGTTCAATCCGTTCGCGTGGCAGTTGATGTTCATGACCGGCGTGCTCGCGCGCGTGCAGCCGATCAGCGACGAATTCCACGCCGGCCGATTCGCGCGCTGGCTGACCGCCGGGGCGATCGCGCTGGCGCTGACCTTCGCGTTCGCCAAGCTCTTCCTCGAAACGCAGGCGCCGCCGGGATACATGAAGCAGAATCTCGCGACGCTGCGCATCGTGAGCTTCGCCGCCATCGCGTGGATCGTCGCGCGCGGCGTGTATGCGGGCTGGGTCGGCAAGCTCGCACGCAGGCTGCCGGGCGTCGTCACGATCGGCCAGCAGGGGCTCGTGTGCTTCATCGCGGGCACATGCGTGTCGCTCGTGCTCGATTCGGCGCTGCGCGCGATGGGCGTGCTCGGGCTCGGGCGGTATCCGTCGCACTGGATTCTGGGGCTGATCGCCGATGGCATCGCCATCGTCGGCCTGCTTGCGCTCGCGCGCTTCTGGGCGGATCGGAAGGCGGCGAAAGCGGCGCGTGCGAAGAGCGTCGAGCGGCCGGCGCCGCGTATGCCCGTCATCGAGGGCAGGCCGGTCCCGGCGCACGCCACGAGCCGGCGCGATCGCTGAGCGCGCCGGTTTCTCTCGTGCTTACTCCAGCGTGATGTGGCGCGTCTCGCGCATGCACAGCACGGCGATCAAACTCACCGCCGCAGCCGCCGACACATATCCGCCGACCCACGCGAGCCCGCCGCGATTGGCGAGCAATTGCGCGATGTACGGCGCCACCGATGCGCCCAGAATCCCGCCGAGGTTGTACGCGACGCCCGCGCCCGTGTAACGCACGTTGGTCGGGAAGAGCTCGGGCAGGAGCGCGCCCATCGGTGCGAACGTGACGCCCATCAGGAAGAGCTCGATCGTCAGGAAGAGCGCGACCTGGATCGTGTCGCCGCTGCCGAGGAGCGGAGCCATCGCGAAGCCGGAGAGGATCGCCAGCAGACAGCCGACGATCAGCACCGGCTTGCGTCCGAAACGGTCGCTCGCGATCGCGGAGATCGGCGTGGCGAGCGCCATGAACACCACGGCGAGGCACAGAAGGCCGAGGAAGGTCTCGCGCGCGAAATGCAGTTTGGCCACGCCGTACGACAGCGAAAACACCGTCGAGATATAGAAGAGCGTGTAGCAGACGACCATCGCGAACGCGCCGAGCAGCGTCGGCACGAGATGCCGCCCGAGCAGCGTCGCGACCGGCACCTTGACGCGTTCTTCGCGCTCGACGGCCGCGCGGAACGCCGGCGTTTCCGCGATCTTCAGGCGCACGTACAGGCCGAGCGCGACCAGCACCGCGCTCACGATGAACGGCACGCGCCAGCCCCAGCTGCGGAATTGCTCATCGGAGAGCGAGAGCGCGAGACCGAAGAACAGACCGTTCGACGCGAGAAAGCCGATCGACGGCCCGAGCTGCGGAAACATGCCGAAGAGACCGCGTTTGCCCTTCGGTGCGTATTCGGTCGCGAGCAGCGCCGCGCCGCCCCATTCGCCGCCCAGCCCAATGCCTTGGCCGAACCGCAGGATGCACAGGAGGATCGGGGCCGCGCTGCCGATCGAATCGTAGCCGGGCACGAAGCCGATGAGCGTCGTCGAGAGGCCCATCACGAGCAGCGAGGCGACGAGCGTCGATTTGCGGCCGATGCGATCGCCGAAGTGTCCGAAGATGAACGAGCCGATAGGCCGCGCGAAGAACGCGATGCCGAAGGTGACGAACGCCGAGAGCGCCTGCGCGGCGGGCGAGTCGTGCGGAAAGAACACCGGTCCGATGACGAGCGCGGCGGCGGTCGCGTAGACATAGAAGTCGTAGAACTCGATCGCGGTGCCGATGAAGCTCGCGAAAATCACGCGGGAAGCGCTTTGGGATCCGTCGCCGGGCTTTGCGGCGGAAAGCGAGGGTGAGGCCATGTTGTCTCCGTTGTCGTGTTGCCTTGGTGCGAAGCATTGTCGCGCGCATCGCCGGGCAAGAGCGATCGGAATGACGAACGATGTCGTCGTCCGGCGCGCGTCAGCTTTTTGTAGGGATTGCGATGCAATGGCGGGAAGCCAGGGTTGGACGGCGCGTGAGTGGCGCGCGGTGTCGCGGCGCAGTTCGGCTGCGCTCGGGCGCTACGCCGGACGCGCGGGGTGAGCGCGAGGCGCAGGCCACGCCGGAAGCGGGTCCGGCCGGGGTGCAAAAAATTATAACGAGCGTGCCGGCGGAGCGCCAATCAATCGATGGTCGTGGCTTGCGGCGAATGGGACGTCTGTAGCTGGAACTGGCCGTTGTCGTTGAACATCCAGCCTTCGAAAAGCTCCAGTTGGCCGTTGCCGTTCAAAAGGCGCGCGGGCGGCGCGGGCAGCGGCGATGCGCGGCGCAGCGAGGCGAGCGCGGTGGCTTCGGCTTCGTCATCGCCGTTGGTGCGATACACCGACGATTCGACGAGCCGCCCGCCGCGATCCACCGTAAACGACACGAGCACGAACGAGCGCAGCATCGCTTGCGGCGTGCCCTTCAGCACGAGCGACGGATTGCGCTCGAAGATGCGCTGCGCGATGCGCGCCTTGTACTCGTCGAGCGTTTGACCGGAGACGGCCGGCGCGGGCGCGCGCGCAGCCACGACGCTGGGGGGCGGGGTGATCGTGCAGGCGCTCATCGCCGACGCAAGGACGAGCGCGGCGGCGGTACGGCGAAAACGTGACGCGGACATCGCAACAATGGCGGGATGGCGTTACTTAAATGGTAGTCGCTGCAAAGGCCGTCAGCGAACCGAATTCGTGCGCCCGGACGCATTCAGGCGCGCAGTTTGCTGCCGATGCTTTCATTCGAAAGCACTTTAAGGAGGGCGCCATGAACAGCGAGACCAACCGTCCGGAAGACGGAAAGACGGCCGAGCACAGCGACAACGAGAAAAGCAAGCTGCCCGAGCGCGATGACGACAACCGCAAGCAAGGTCCGAACGACAGGCCGGGCAAGCAGTCGGGTGAGGGCGAGGCGCCGGTCGGCTGAGTCGTGCATGGCGTGTGCGGTATCGGCGGCGCGGTGCTAATGTGGAAAGGGGATGTCCCCGGATTTCGGGAGAATGCCATGACACGCAAGAACGATCCTGCACCGTCGGGCGCGCCCGCAAGGAAGCAGCAACCGGCTTCCGCGGCGCATTCGAAGAGCGAATCGCAACGCGCCGCGCCCAAACAGGACGCTGCGAAGGCGGAGCCGGTTCCGCACGTCCGGCCGCCCGTCAGATCCGATGACAATTGAGCGTTCGGTTTCGATTATTCGGTGTAGGGCTTGACGAGTTCGGCGCAGCGCATCGGCGCGGCAGATCTGACCGCGCCGGTTTCGGCCGCGCGCGTTTCCACGCAGCGGTAGAGGCTATTGTTTTTCTGAAGCACGTAGGTGTCTTCGGGAAGGCCGGAGTTGCGCGCGGCCACGCTCGTTACCGCGACGATCCCATATCCGTTTTGAATCAGGTCGAAGAGCGTTGTTTCGGTCGCGCGCCATTGCGCGTTTGGCTGAGGCTGGGCATGCGCCGACAGGCTCACGGCGGCGATGCAGCCGACGAGGATGGGCATGATGCGGCCTGACTTCATGGGCGACTCTCCGCGTTGTGATCGATGAGGCGGTTAGATGGCGTTATGTCCGTAGTGTTCACGTCGATTGTTTCTCGGGGCGTGGCATCGGACGAAAAAAAGCCTCGCGAGTGCGAGGCCCAAGTCCAACCTTTCCCATTGAAGACCTCCTTCGAATCGAGCATGGGGGGAACTCGGAAGGAGGCAGAAGGGAAGATACGTGGCTCCGGAGACGTCGGATAGGCGTTTTGTCTGAAATTGATGGTTCAGGATAGCGAAGCAACGGGCCAGCCTTGGCGCGTTCGAGCGCGTCGCGAAAACGCAGCGGCAAAAGACAAAGCCCCGTAAGCGTTTGAACTTACGAGGCTTGATTTGATCTGGCGGAGGCGGTGAGATTCGAACTCACGGAAGGATCGCTCCTTCGCCGGTTTTCAAGACCGGTGCCTTAAACCGCTCGGCCACACCTCCAGCAAGGCGCGTATTGTAGCGCAACTCGCAGCCGCGCAGGAACGCTCATCCTTCGAGCGATTTCGTCGCCTTGAGCGCGGGAAAAAGGCGCATCCACAACAGCGCGACGACAATCGTGCCGATTCCGCCGATCAGCACCGCCGGCACCGCGCCGAGCAGTCCCGCGGTCATCCCCGATTCGAACTCGCCGAGCTGATTCGACGTGCCGATGAACAGCGAATTGATCGCGCCGACGCGTCCGCGCATTTCGTCGGGCGTCTGCAACTGCACGAGCGACATCCGCACGACGACGCTGATCACATCCGACGCGCCCAGCGCCGCCAGCGCAATCAGCGACACGTAGATATTGCGCGACAGTCCGAAGACGATCGTCGCGATTCCGAACGCGATCACCCCGCCGAACAGCGCATTGCCCGCGCGCTGCCGCAGCGGAAAATGCGCGAGCCAGATCGATCCGGCCAGCGCGCCGGCCGCGGGCGCCGCGCGCAGAACGCCGAGTCCCCACGGTCCGGTATGCAGGATGTCGCGCGCGTAGACCGGCAGGAGCGCGGTCGCGCCGCCGAGCAACACGGCGAAAAGATCGAGCGACAGCGCGCCCAGAATCACCGGCTTGCTGCGAATGAAACCGATACCCGAAAAGAGCGCTTCGAACGAGAGCGGCGCGCGCATACGCACGGCTTCGTCGATTCTGATCGCGGCCACGGCGCACGCCGCGACGAGAAACGCGACGCTCACCGCGCCGTACACGGTCAGCGCGCCGAACCCGTAGAGCACGCCGCCCATCGCGGGACCCAGGATCTGCGCCGTCTGATTCGCCGACGTCGACCACGCGCTCGCATGCTGCAACTGATTGCGGGCGACGAGATTGGGCAAGAGCGCGGCCATCGACGGCGATTCGAACGCGCGCGCCGCACCCGTCACGGCGGCGATCGCGTAGATCGGCGCGACATCGTGCCAGCCGTGCCACGCGCCGAGACACAGCACGAGCGCGGCGATGCCCTCGATCGACTGGCACACGTACGCGATCACGCGTCTGTCGTAACGGTCCGCAACGTGCCCGACGACGAGCGTCAGCACGAACATCGGCAGGAATTGCGCGAGGCCGACGAGACCGAGCGCGTAGGCGCTATGCGTGATCGAATAAACCTGCCATCCGATCGCGACCGACATCATCTGAAACGCCACCGACGACATCACCCGAGCGCTCCAGAAAAGCGCGAACGGGCGATGCCGCATCACCGAGTTCGGCGCCATCGTCGGCGCGCTCAATTGTGCGGATCCTTCAAGAACAGTTCCTGGAGATCGTTGAGAAAGCGTTGGCCGAGTTCGGTCGGCGCAATGCGTTCGATGTCGCGCGTGATGAGCCCGCGTTTTTCCGCTTCGGCGAGCGCCGGCTCGATCGCGGACAGCGCCAGTCCCGTGCGCTCGACGAACGAATGCACCGGAAAGCCTTCGACGAGCCTAAGCGTGTTCAGCATGAACTCGAACGGCAGATCGCGCGGACCGACTTCGCGTTCTTCCTGGATCGCGGTTTCGGCCGGCGAAAGCGCGTGATCCATATAGCTCGAAGGATGCTTGAAGCGCGCCTGACGCAGAATCTTGGACGGAAACGACAGCTTCGTATGCGCGCCCGCGCCGATGCCGAGGTAATCGCCGAAGCGCCAGTAGTTCAGGTTATGCCTGCTCTGACGGTGCGGCTTCGCATACGCCGACACTTCGTAGCGCGCGTAACCGGCCTCGCGCGTGCGCTCGTGGATCCAGTCCTGCATGTCGGCGGAAGCGTCGTCGTCGGGGAGCGCGGGCGGGTATTTGGCGAAGACCGTGTTCGGCTCCATCGTCAGGTGATACAGCGACAGATGCGGCGGCGCGAACGAGATGGCCGTCTCGATATCGTGCTTGCACTCGTCGAGCGATTGCTGCGGCAGCGCGAACATCAGATCGAGATTGAAGTTGTCGAAGTGCTTCGCGGCGATCTCGACGGCTTTTTTCGCCTGCATCGCATCGTGAATGCGGCCGAGCGCCTTCAGATGCGCCTCGTTGAAACTCTGAATGCCGATCGACAAACGATTCACGCCGCTCGCGCGAAACGACGCGAACTTGGCCGCCTCGAACGTGCCGGGATTCGCTTCGAGCGTGATTTCGGCGTCGGCATCGATGGGCAGCAGCGCGCGCGCATCGGAGAGAAGGCGGTCCAGCCCTTTCGCCGATAACAGCGATGGCGTGCCGCCGCCGATGAAAATCGTATGCACCTGCCGTCCCCACACGAGCGGCAGCGCGCTTTCGAGATCGGCGCGCAGGGCATCGAGATAACGTTCTTCGGGAAACGTGTCGTCCTTCCACTCGTGCGAGTTGAAGTCGCAGTACGGACACTTGCGCACGCACCACGGGAAATGCACGTACAGCGAAAGCGGCGGCAGCGACGTCAGCCGGATGCTTCCCGGCGACGTGAACGCCTGCACGATGTTGATCGTCTTCGGTCCGGCGCTCACGCAAGTTCCTTCAGTCGTTGCAGTAACTCGCGCAACGCGAGCGCGCGATGGCTGAGCGCGTTCTTGCGCGCGGGATCGAGTTCGGCGGCGGTCGCATCGAGCGTCGGCAGGAAGAAGTGCGGATCGTAGCCGAAGCCATTTGCGCCGCGCGGCGCATCGATCACTTCGCCATGCCAGCGGCCTTCCGCGATGAGCGGCTCGGGATCGTCCGCGTGACGCACGAGCACGAGCACGCAGAAGTAGTAAGCGCGGCGATCCGTGTGCTGAGCGAGGTCGGCGACGAGCTTCGCGTTGTTCGCGGCATCGCTTTTGGCGCCGCCGCTCATCGACGCATAGCGCGCCGAATACACGCCCGGCGCGCCGTTGAGCGCGCGCACGCAAAGGCCGGAATCGTCGGCGAGCGCGGGCAGGCCGGTGAACGTCGCGGCGTGCCGCGCCTTCGCCAGCGCGTTCTCGACGAAGGTCGGGTGCGGTTCGGGCGCTTCGGGCACGCCGAGTTCGCCCTGCGCGATCAGTTCGATGCCCGCCGCATCCAGCAGCGATGCGAATTCGCGCAGCTTGCCCGCATTGTTCGATGCGAGCACGACGCGCCCAAGACCATTGACGTCAGACACCGCGAATCCCCAGTGCTTCCTTCTGCTTCAGGATCAGCGCCTTGATGCCGCTGTCGGCGAGCGCGATCAGCTCGTTCATCTCGTCGCGCGTGAAGGGCGCGCCTTCCGCCGTGCCCTGCACTTCGACGAAGCCGCCCGCGCCCGTCATCACGACGTTCATGTCGGTATCGCATTGCGAGTCTTCGTCGTAGTCGAGATCGAGCACGGGCGAGCCTGCGAAGATGCCGACCGAAATCGCCGCGACGAAATCCTTCACCGGCGACTTCGCGATCCTGCCCGACGCGAGCAGTTTGCCGACCGCATCGTGCGCGGCGACGAACGCGCCCGTGATGCTCGCCGTGCGCGTGCCGCCATCGGCCTGAATGACGTCGCAATCGATATGCAGCGTGCGCGCGCCGAGCGCGTCCAGATCGAACACCGAGCGCAATGCGCGGCCGATCAGCCGCTGAATCTCCTGCGTGCGGCCCGTCTGCTTGCCGCGCGCGGCTTCGCGGTCGCTGCGCGTGTGCGTCGCGCGCGGCAGCATGCCGTATTCCGCGGTGAGCCAGCCTTGCTCCCGGCCGCGCAGAAACTCGGGCACGCGCTCGGCGATGCTCGCCGTGCAGATCACCTTGGTATCGCCGAATTCGACGAGCACCGAGCCTTCCGCGTGCTTCGTGTAATGCCGCGTGATGCGTACGTCGCGCAGCTGATTCGCACGGCGGCCGCTCGGACGCGGGGGAGAAGGCTTGAGCAGGGGAGAGTCGGTCATGGATGTCGGAAGAAGAGTGTGGAACCAGCAAACCCAGCGATTTTATCGTCATTCACTTTCAGGCGTTGCGCGTGCGCCATGCGCGCCGGTCCGCCGTCCGGGCGGCTTTCGCGGTAAAAATGGGATAATGCGGGTTCCTCGCCCGGCGGCCCAACGCAGGCCACTCACAGGCACTTTCGACAGCGCCGGGCGTTTCGTATCGAATGGGTCTTCGCAACGAAGGCTCTCTATCGCGAGACGTACCATGATCTACAGCATGACAGGCTATGCCAGCGCGACGCGCGAAGTCGTCGCGGATGGCGCGGGACCCGATGGCGCGGGCGGTTCGGGCGTCGGTGTATCGGTGGAATTGCGCACGGTGAATTCGCGCTTTCTCGACCTGAACTTCCGCATGCCCGAAGACGTGCGCGCGACCGAGCCGCAATTGCGCGAAATGCTGATGACCAAGCTCTCGCGCGGCAAGGTCGATATCCGCATCAACCTGAATCGCGTCGAGCAGACGGCAAACGCGGGCGCGCTCAATCGCGACGCGCTCACGCAGCTCGCCGCGCTCGAACGCGCCGTGCTCGATATCTTCCCCGACGCCGAGCGCATGCGTACCGGCGAAATCCTGCGCTGGCCCGGCGTGCTCGCGGAAAGCTCGGTGTCGCAGGAAACGTTGCGTGAGGCCGTGCTCGCGTGCGGCAAGCAGGCGATCGCCGATCTCATCGAAGTGCGGGCGCGCGAAGGCGCGGCGCTCGGCAAAGTGCTGATCGACAACGTGACGGAGATGGAAACGATCGTCGCGCGCATCACGCCGCTCGTGCCGGAACTCATCGCGAAGCATCAGCAGAAAATTGTCGAGCGGCTGCAGGACGCGCTCGGCATCGCGACGACCGAAGGCGGCGGCGCGGTCACGACGAGCGTGCCGCGCGAGGAAATCGCCGAGCGTATCCGCCAGGAAGTGACGATGTACGGCATTCGCATCGACATCGCGGAAGAATTGCAGCGTCTCACCGCGCATCTGAACGAAACGCGCCATGTGCTGCAAAAGGGCGGCAAGGTCGGCAAGCGTCTCGACTTCATGATGCAGGAGCTCAACCGCGAAGCGAACACGCTCGGCTCGAAGGCCGCCGCGAAGGAACTCGCCGACGCATCGATGACGCTGAAACTGCTCATCGAGCAGATGCGCGAGCAAGTACAGAATCTGGAGTAACGCAACATCATGCCGAATACCACGCATCGCTCGCACAGCCATTACACGGGCATCTATCCGGGCAACCTGTTCATGGTCGTAGCGCCCTCGGGCGCGGGCAAGTCCACGCTCGTGAACGCGCTGCTCGCCGAGGACAAGGACATTCTGCTGTCGGTTTCGTACACGACGCGCGAGGCGCGCTCGAAGGAAACCAATGGCGTGCAGTATCACTTCGTGTCCGTCGATGAATTCATGGAGCGGCGCGACAAGGGCGAGTTTCTCGAAAGCGCCGAAGTGCACGGCAACTACTACGCGACATCGAAGCTGTGGATCGCGGAGCAGATGAAGCAGGGCCATGACGTGCTGCTGGAAATCGACTGGCAGGGCGCGCAGCAGGTTAAGAAGCAGTTCCGCAATGCGGTGGAGATTTTCATTCTGCCGCCGTCGCTCGATGCGCTCGAAGACCGCCTCAAGAAACGTGGCCAGGATTCCGAAAAAGTGATCGTGCGGCGTCTGCTCGCGGCCGGCAGCGAGATGGCGCATGCATCGGAAGCGGAGTATGTCGTCATCAACGAGAACTTCGATCGCGCGCTTAACGAACTGCGCTGTCTCGTCGCCGCGACGCGCCTGCGCTTCACGTCGCAATACGCACGCAACACGCAGCTTTTCGTGGACCTCGGCATCCACTCCACGCCGCAAGCGTGACGCATTGCAGTGGCCGGGTCGATCGGTCACATAAGGTAGAATAAAACCCATATTCCGAAGGAAACAAACATGGCCCGCATCACTGTCGAAGACTGCCTGAAACAAATCCCGAATCGCTTCGAGCTCGCGCTTGCGGCAACGTATCGCGCGCGCCAGCTCGCACAAGGCCACACGCCGAAGATCGAAAGCCGCGACAAGCCGACCGTCGTCGCGCTGCGCGAGATCGCCGCGGGCCAGGTTGGCATCGAAATGTTGAAGAAGGTGCCCGTCTAAGGGCCGCAGTTCCACACGGTTTCATTTTTTGCAACCGACAACCCAGCGCGTCACATCACCACGGAGGGGAAGATGAGTCAGACACCGTTGCCCATCTCCACCGCCGTGGATCCCGATATCGAAGTCGACGCCGACTCGATGCTCGATGCCGAAAAGCCGCACGCGGCGCGCAAGTACATCGACGCGGTTCTCGAACAATCCTTCCGCCATCTGTTCGGGCCGACCGCCACGCCGGAGCAGCCGCGCAAGCACGACGTCGTTTCCATCGCGAAACTCACGAACGCGCTCGCGAGCTACATCACTCCGGAAGAGATCAAGGAAGTCAAGGCGGCTTTCCACTTCAGCGACGAAGCGCACCTCGGCCAGTATCGGCAGAGCGGCGAGCCGTACATCACGCATCCGGTCGCGGTCGCGGAAATTTGCGCGGGCTGGAAGCTCGATGCGCAATCGATCATGGCGGCGCTGCTGCATGACGTGATCGAAGACCAGGGCGTGACCAAGACCGAAATCGCGGAGCGCTTCGGCGCCAAGGTCGCGGAACTGGTCGACGGCTTGTCCAAGCTGGACAAGATGGAATTCCGCAATCGCGAGGAAGCGCAGGCGGAAAACTTCCGCAAGATGCTGCTCGCGATGGCGCGCGACGTGCGCGTCATTCTCGTCAAGCTCGCGGACCGGCTGCACAACATGCGCACGCTCGGCGCGGTGCCGCCGGAAAAGCGCAGGCGCGTCGCGCGCGAGACGCTGGATATCTATGCGCCGATCGCGCATCGGCTCGGTCTGAACAATACGTATCGCGAGTTGCAGGATTTGTCGTTCGCGAACTTCAATCCGAATCGTTACGCGACGCTCGAAAAAGCGGTGAAAGCGGCGCGCGGCAACCGGCGCGAAGTGGTCGGCAAGATTCTCGAAGCGGTGCAGCGCACCATCGCGGATGCGAAGATCAACGCGGAAGTCACCGGCCGCGAAAAAACGATCTACAGCATCTACAAGAAGATGCGCGACAAGCAGTTGTCGTTCTCGCAGGTGCTCGATGTGTACGGCTTTCGGGTCGTCGTCGAGGGCGCGCTCGAATGCTATACGTGCATCGGCGCGCTGCATGCGCTCTACAAGCCCGTGCCGGGCAAATTCAAGGACTACATCGCCATTCCGAAGGTGAACGGCTATCAATCCTTGCACACGACGCTGGTCGGCCCGTTCGGCGCGCCGATCGAGTTCCAGATCCGCACGCGCAAGATGCACGAGATCGCCGAGGCGGGCGTCGCGGCGCATTGGCTCTACAAGAACGGCGGCGCCGATCTGAACGACGTGCAGAAGCGCGCGCATCAATGGCTCAAGTCGCTGCTGGACATTCAGAGCGAGGCGGGCGACTCGAGCGAGTTCCTCGAACACGTCAAGATCGACCTGTTCCCGGACGCCGTCTACGTGTTCACGCCGAAGTCGAAGATCATGCCGCTGCCGCGCGGCGCGACGGCGCTCGACTTCGCGTATTCGATTCACAGCGACCTGGGCAACCAGTGCGTCGCGGTGAAGATCAACAACGAACTGCTGCCGCTTCGCACGGAGTTGAAGAGCGGTGACATCGTCGAGGTGATCACCGCACCGTACTCGAAGCCGAATCCCGCGTGGCTCGGCTTCGTGCGCACCGGCAAGGCGCGCTCGGCCATCCGTCACTATCTGAAGACGATGCGACTGAACGAGTCGGTCCAGTTGGGCGAGCGGCTCGTCGATCAGAGTCTCAAGGGTTACGGTCTCGCGCTATCCGACGTCACGCCGGAAGTATGGGAAAAGCTCGTGCTTTGGACCGGCAACAAGACGCGTCAGGAAATCTTCGCCGATATCGGTCTCGGCCGGCGCGTGGCGGCGGTCATGGCCAAGCGCATCGAGGTGCTGATGAACGGCATCGCCGATGACGAAGATCACCCGCATCGCGAGCATCACAACACGAATACCGCGCCGCCGGTCGTCATCACGGGTACGGAAGGCATGTCGGTGCAACTGTCACCGTGCTGCCGACCGATTCCGGGCGACGACATCATGGGCTATATCGGCATCGGACTCGGCATGGCCATCCATACGACCGAATGCCGCGTGGCGCAGCGCATCCATCGGCGCGATCCGGGCCGCTGGATCGACGTCGCGTGGGCGCCGCAGCCGGGCCGTCTGTTCGACGTCGCCGTCAAGGTGCTCGTGAAGAACACGAAGGGCGTGTTCGCGCGCGTCGCGGCGGACATCACGTCGGCGGACGCGAACATCGTGCATATCGCGATGGACGAAGACGTGTCGCAGGAAGCGAAGCTGCTGCGCTTCGTGATCCAGGTGAGCGACCGCGTGCATCTGGCGAACGTCATGCGCCGCGTGCGCACCAATCCGGACGTGATGCGCATCGCGCGCGAGCGTCCGAGCGACGAACCGCATCACCGCAATCAGGACGGCGGCATGCGCATCGACCGCGAGCGCGCCGACTACTGACGCGGCGCGGGTATGCGGCGTGCATGCCTGTCGTCGTTCGACGAACAGGAGAGAGCGCCGTAATGAACACATCCGATCTCGAAGGCGCCACGCTCGACTATTGGGTCGCGCGCGGGCTGCACGAATTCATCCGGGAAATCCACTTCACCGATAGCGGCGAGACGCTGTCCATTCGCGGCAACGATCGCGGCAAGCCCTGGGACGGGCGTTTCCTGCCATCGACGTCATGGGATGCAGCGGCCGTGGTTCTGGAGCGCGCCTGCAAGCTCGAGATGCACGATCACGGGCGCGGGGAAGTGGTCTGCACCGTCACGTTCGGCAAGGACGGCAAACCCGTGGAAGGGCGCGGCGCGTCGCTACGCATCGCCTTGCTGCGGGCGTTCGTGCGGCATGCTTTCGGCGATGCCGTCGACGACGAATTCCCGCGCCGTTCTCAGACGCTGCTCGGCGCGCGGGCTGAGGCGATCGGGGAGTCGAGCGCGGTGGCTTCGGTGGAGGATGTGCCGAGGCCGGACCTGGGTATCGGCGATATCGGCTCGGTGCCGCGACAGTAGATTGCGCGCTACGGTCGGGACAAACAAAAAGGGCCTTCCGTCTGGAAGGCCCTTCGAAAGATGGCGCGGCTGGCAGGATTCGAACCCACGACCCCTTGGTTCGTAGCCAAGTACTCTATCCAACTGAGCTACAGCCGCACGCAAAACGGTACAACACTATGTTACTTCAACGCGCTAATGGTTAAGCGCTTGATGACCTCGTCAGAGCGAGAACATCCGAAAAGGTGGCGCGGCTGGCAGGATTCGAACCCACGACCCCTTGGTTCGTAGCCAAGTACTCTATCCAACTGAGCTACAGCCGCACGCAGAAGCGGAATTATAGCCAAGCCTATTCTGAAAAGGAAGGGGTTTTGGCCAGAATTTCGAATTTTCGGTCGATGCGCCTCCGACGAAAGATGGCCTCGACGTGGTAAGTTGATGTTTCGAAAGCAAGTACATTCCGGAATTCGACATCAATCGGCAACGAGCGGCATCATGAACAAGGCATTTGTCAAAGAGTCGGACGACACCGACGACGACCTCGAACTCGGCCAGCC
Organism: Caballeronia sp. AZ7_KS35; assembly: GCF_023631045.1. Classification (NCBI taxonomy): domain Bacteria; kingdom Pseudomonadati; phylum Pseudomonadota; class Betaproteobacteria; order Burkholderiales; family Burkholderiaceae; genus Caballeronia; species Caballeronia sp. AZ7_KS35. The sequence goes on from NZ_JALQDV010000001.1 coordinate 992,235, forward strand.
CGACGTCCCGGCGGGCACGAAGAACTACATCACGCCTCAAGGCCATCAGCGGCTGCGTGACGAGTTGCTGCAGCTTCTCGATACGGAGCGCCCGGAAGTCGTCAGGCTCGTTTCGTGGGCCGCTTCGAACGGCGATCGCTCGGAGAACGGCGACTACATCTACGGCAAGCGGCGGCTGCGCGAGATCGACCGGCGCATCCGCTTCCTGGGCAAGCGCCTGGATCTCGCGGAAGTGGTGGACAGCAGCAAGCAGGAGAATGTCGATCAGGTGTTCTTCGGCGCGACGGTGGACTACGCGGGCGACGACGGCGACGTGAAGACGGTGACGATCGTCGGCGTCGACGAAGTCGATCTGGATCGCGGCTACGTGAGCTGGATCTCGCCGGTCGCGCGCGCGCTGCTAAAGGCGAAGATCGGCGATACGGTGCCGTTGCACACGCCTGCAGGCATTCAGCAGATCGACATCCTGGACGTCCGATATCCACGCTGAAGCGACGCGCAACGACGAAAAAAAAGCCGCTCCGAAGAGCGGCTTTTCTACAGCGGGACTGCTTGTGAAGCTTAGAAGCGGTGACGCATGCCGACCGTCGCCGAAACCTGGTTGCCGTTCGACGACATACCAACGCCGTTGATCACCGCGCCGACCGGCAGGCCGTCCTGGTCGGTCATGTGCTGGTATTCGCCTTGCAGGTACACGTCGGTGCGCTTCGACAGCGCATACGCCGTTTGCAGGCTGAACTGGTGGAACTTCGGCTTTTCGCCTTCGATACGGCTATCCGTGTACGTGTACGCACCTGCGATCGACAGAGCCGGCGTCAGGTTGTAGCGGCCGTTCACTTCGTAGTTCGTGAAGCGCATGCTGTCGCCGTTCAGCGCGATGTTGCCAGCGCCTTGCGAGCCGACGTTCGTCAGCTGCGTCGCGTTGTCGAGCATCGTCTGCGTGAACACGAAGCCGACGGTTGCCGGGCCGAACGCGTAGTTGATGCCGCCGCCGAAGATGCGCTGACGCGAAGCGACGAAAGGCGTGTTGTCGGTCGTGACCGCACCGGCCGTGTTGTTCGTCGGCGAGCCGACGTTGTTCAGTTGCATGTACGCTGCAGCAACGTTCAACGGGCCGTAGTTGTACGACGCGCCGACGCTGTACGCACGGTTATCCGCGAAACCGCCGGCTTCGTTCGAGAAGCCGTACATCGCGCCCATCTTGAAGCCAGCGTAGTTCGCGCTCGTGTACTTGACCGAGTTGTTGACGCGGAACGTGTTGTCGAGGTTGTCGTTGTCGAACGGGTGAGCGAACTGCGTGCCGCCGTATTGCGTGCCCGTCAGAGCCAGAGGCCCGAGGAAGTCGACCACGGAGTCATATTGACGGCCGAGCGTGATCGAGCCGAACTGGTTGCTCGACAGACCGACGAACGCCTGACGGCCGAACTCACGACCGCCCTGGCCGTTCGTGCCGTTCATGATGTTGAAGCCGTTTTCCAACGTGAAGATCGCCTTCAAGCCGCCACCGAGGTCTTCCGAACCGCGCAGGCCCCAACGGCTGCCGTTGACCGAACCGCTCGTCGCCTTCCAGTTGCTGTGGCCTTGCTGGTTGTTCGTGTAGGTGATGCCCGCATCGATCAGGCCGTACAGCGTGACGCTGCTTTGCGCATGGGCGGCGGTCGCAAAAACGCCCGACAGGGCGGCGACCATGAGAGTCTTTTTCATCTTTGTAACTCCGAGAGCAGATAGGGCCGGGGACCCAGGCTTTGAGGAAACCTCGCTCCGGCGCGCTGCGAGAGGCGCGGGCGGAGGAGCAATGGATCGGCGTCACCGACACATTTGTTTCCGGACCAGACGAAGTGTAAAGACGGTGTTACAGCGCAAGGCGTTCCAATTTCCACAATAAATCATTGTGGATGCGGCAATGATCGACCGAACGCGTATTTTTCTTTATATACAAGGGTTTATCCGCGAATAAAGTCGTAAGAGATGCGGTGTCAACCAAATGACGTTGCGCATGCGCGACACGGATTGCCGCAAGAAAACAACGGGAAACTTCTGGAAATGCGATTGTTGAGATATTTGAAACAGAAGTTTGCTGCTTTTGCGGGTAATGAATGCGGGCCGCATCGTTATACTGTCGTCTCTGCTTTCCGAAGCAGACTTTTTCGTTGACGGAAAAAGATCTCCAAACTTTGTCAGCGCGACTTCCCGGTCGCGCTTTTTTTTGCCCGAAGCCTTCTGGGACTTGGCTTCGCGTCCGCGGCGCGAAAGCTTTTAAGCGGCCGCGGCGCGCAGTAAGGAAGACGCGACAAGCGTTTGGCATCTTGCTCGAATCGGTCGAGCGGAATCATCGCCGATTTGTTTCATTACATTTAAGTTGCGACTTAGTTTGCACGTCGGTTAATGTCGGAGAATCGGGCAAGACGAAAGGCGCTGACGATTAATATAATGCTCTGTGCAGCCCGGAGGCACTAAAGTCTTAATATCGTTCGGTATAGGAGAAGCCGCGTTGCGTCGCTGTTCTTTTTCGCCGATAAACCGTGCTTGCGCTATTTTCATTTAATGCGGACCGATTAACTAAGCGAGAAAACGGTCAGCGCCCTAAATGGACGCTGGCGGGCGGCAGCCACGGGCGAGCGCGGCGGAACGGCCCTCGCCCAAGCCTCGCAAGGTTCGCCTTCCTGCGGCTCAGCGAGCCGCGACGGCCGCAAACTCGTATTCTTGATAATCCGGAAATGCTTTTAAGGGTTATCCGCCATTGCGATGCGTTAAATTCAGCATCGGCTTAATGGAAAACTATCAAAATGGTGTGGTTTTAACTGAAGCAAAAACTAGCCAAAAAAGCCGACTCGTCCCGCCCACCGACTGTTCCGGTAAAAGTCCGCCGCTTCCGGCTGCGTTAGAATGGGCAATCCAGCATTCGCTCCATCCAAGGCGCATCCCGCCGTCTCTCGCCGTTCACGATGCATCCCGATCCGTCCGCAAGCTACGCTTATCCCTCCGAACCCATCGTCTTCGTCGATCTCGAAACGACCGGCGGCACATTCGGCGTGGACCGAATCACCGAGATCGGCGTTGTCGAAGTCGGGCCGGCGGGCGTGTCGCAGTGGACATCGCTCGTCAATCCGCAGCGGCCGATTCCTTCGTTCGTGCAACAGTTGACGGGCATCACCGATGCAATGGTGCGCGAGGCTCCGACGTTCGAGCAGCTGGCGTCCGGCTTGCTCGACCGCATGAAGGGCCGCCTTTTCATCGCGCACAACGCACACTTCGACCACAGCTTTCTGAAGGACGAATTCCGGCGCGTGGACCTTCGCTTCGCGCCCGACGTGCTGTGCACGGTACAGCTTTCCCGCGCCGTTTATCCGGCGGAAAGCCGTCACGGTCTCGATGCGCTCGTCGCGCGCCACGCGCTCGTGCCGGCGGCGCGGCATCGTGCGCTCGCCGATGCCGATTTGCTGTGGCAATTCTGGCAGCACCTGCATCGCGCGCATGCGCCGGATGTGATGCGCACGCATCTCGAACGCGTGACGCGCCGGTTCCAGCTCGCCGCGCACATCGACGAGGACACGATCGAGCAGATCGTTTCGGGCTGCGGCGTCTACATGTTTTATGGCGACGACGACGCGCCGCTCTACGCTGGCCGCAGCGTGCGCTTGCGTCAGCGTGTGCGTTCGCATCTCGTCGGCCCGCGGCGCTCGGCGAAGGATCTGCGTCTCGCCGCGCTGGTGCGTCGTGTCGAATGGAAGGCGACGGGCGGCGAAATCGGGGCATTGCTGGCCGAGGCGCAATGGATCGCGAGCGCGCGTCCAGCGCACAACCGCGCGCCGAAGTCGCGTTCCGGCGACGTTCGCGGCGCGCCTTGGCCGTATGCGGGTGCTATCGCGATCGAAGAGTGCGATGCGGCATCGGGGCAACGCGCGTGGCATGTCATCGACAACTGGCGCTATCTCGGCACGGCCGGCACGCTCGAGGAAGCCGGCGCGCTGCGCGCAAGCGCGGATTCTCCCGCGTTCGAGCTGTCCACTTATCGAATTCTGAGCGAGCGTCTCGCGCGCGGTCTCGTCGCGACACCGCTTGTCGCCGCAACGCTCGCGTCCGCCATCTGACGCGCCGTCACCCCACCGCGCCCACGCCGCCCGACGCGCAGACGTGCGACAGCGCGCGCATGAGCGGCGCGTTCATCGACGAGTTGTAGCGCGTCAGATGCTTCCATCGCGCGACGCTTTCCGCGAGCCGCACTGGGCAGTCTTCGGCATGGCGGATCGGCTCGACATGCGCGAGCGCCGAGACGAGCGACTGCGTCAGCCGATCGAGCTTCGGACGCGTGTCCTTGGCGAGATCGGGCGGCGCTTCTTCCGGCGCAGCTTTCAGCGCGCGCCAGTTCGCGAAGAGCGCGTTCTGCACATCCTTGCTGGCTTCGATCTGATCGCGAAAGAACTGACGCGCGAATTCGGGATCGACCTGCGCGGCGCCGGCCTTTTCCTCGACGTGCTTGAGCAACGCTTCTTCGCGCGGCGCATCGGTGATCGGCTCGTGATGCGCCCACTTCCAGCGCGCGACCGGCTCCGCGAGTGCGAGCCGTTGGGAGACGAGGGCGATGAGGTTGGTGAACGGAGTGTCGTCGCCGTCTGCATGCACGGAAGAGGGCGCGGCGAACGCAAGCGCACAGGCGAACGCGGCGGAGGCGAGGAGAGAAGGGGGCGATCGGCGGCGCATCGGTATCCGGGCAAAAGCGCCAGAATAGCGCACCGCGGTCAAACGGGAACGACGGCAGCCAACTGGCGGAGGGGATTTCACGAGGCGAGCCGTAGCGCACGACCCGCCCCGATGCGGTCATGAACGAGAGGCGCGACGCGTCCTGGCGTGAGCCATGTGCGGACCGGATGGTCCGAGTGCGCCGCGCGCGGCGGGCGTCGTTCTCACGACGACGGCGTGATCCAGCGGGTCCGCCTACTTCGACTGCGCCGAGTCGCGCTGTTCGTCGAAGAACGCGCGCACATGCTCGGGCAGCTCCGTCGCGAGAAACTCGACGCCAACCGGTTCCGGATCCGGACAAAGCACCTTGTCGGGCGTCGGGATTTTCGTCGGTTTTGCGTCCATGATTTCTCTCCTGAATGACTACAACAATTGCGCTAACACGGTCGATGCGGCTATTGCGCCGCCGCATGCAGCCGAATTGCCGATTACGGTTCCTTCCATAGATGCGTTATCGGATCGCCACCGCTTCTGCTTGAGCCGAATCGGCGCGTTTCATCAACAACGCATGATCGTTCGTGTCGGGACCGGAATGGCTTCGGTAATTGATTGCCGGCCGCTGTATTCGTTGCTGCAAAAACTACGTTTTATCGCGTCGCGACTGCCGCCCCGCGAGCCGCATCCAGCTTGGGCTCTACCCCGAAAGGCATCAGCGCGTACTTAAACTGTAGCTTTTCCTCTATGGATATAACGATACCGGGAAACCAGCGTTGACGCTTCATGGTGCGCAGCGGAAAATGGCTCGTTGTTGTACGAAAGCGCACATATAAGACGAATCAGGCGCGCGGGTGCTGCCGAATGTGAAATCGCTGAAGCCGATTTTCGGTTCGAATCGCAAACCTGTGTGTCGCGATGGCGATCGTTGCGAAAGTGCGAAAGATTGCGGGGGTTTCGAGAAACGCGGCGCAAAAAGCAAAAACCCGCGACACATGCGTGATCGCGGGTTTTTAGAACTGCCTGAATTCTTGTGGTGCCGGAAAGAGGAATCGAACCCCCGACCTTCGCATTACGAATGCGCTGCTCTACCGTCTGAGCTATTCCGGCTCCGAATTTTTTTTTCTTCGTTTTTTGCGTTCGTTTAGTTCGTCAGCAACGAAGAAGTGAGATTATGCAGAGCCTTTCTGGCTTTGGCAATACCTAAGATCAATTTTTCTTTTCGACGTGGTAGCGCGTCACGCGATCGACCTCGCTCTTCGAGCCGAGGAACACGGCGACGCGCTGATGCAGGCTCGTCGGAACGATATCGAGGATGCGCTGTTCGCCGTTGGTCGCGGCGCCGCCCGCCTGCTCGACGATGAACGACATCGGGTTAGCCTCGTACATCAGACGCAGCTTGCCGGGCTTCGACGGATCGCGCTTGTCGGCCGGATACATGAAGATGCCGCCGCGATTCAGAATGCGATGCACGTCCGCGACCATCGATGCGATCCAGCGCATGTTGAAGTCTTCCTTGCGCGGGCCGTCCTTGCCGTCGTTCAGCTCGCCGATGTAGCGCTGCACCGGCTCATACCAGTGACGGCTGTTCGACGCGTTGATCGCGTATTCGCGGGTCTCGACGGGGATTTTCATGTCGCGCTGCGTGAGCACCCAAGAGCCGAGCTCGCGATCGAGCGTGAAGCAGTTCACGCCGTGGCCGGTCGTCAACACGAGGACGGTTTGCGGACCGTACACCGCATAGCCCGCCGCGACCTGCTGCGAACCCGGCTGCATGAACGCCGCTTCGCTCGGATCGGCGCCGTCCGGGCAACGCAGCACCGAAAAGATCGTGCCGATCGACACGTTCACGTCGATGTTCGACGAGCCGTCGAGCGGATCGAACGTCAGCAGATAGTTGCCCTTCGGGTAGCGATTCGGAATCGGGAAGATCTTTTCCATTTCTTCCGATGCCATCGCGGCCAGATTGCCGCCCCATTCGTTGGCTTCGAGCAGGATTTCGTTCGAAAGCACGTCGAGCTTCTTCTGCACTTCGCCCTGGACGTTCTCGCTGCCTGCCGAGCCGAGCGCCTCGCCTAGGGCGCCCTTGCTGACGTGATAGCTGATCTGCTTGCAGGCACGCGCGACGACTTCGATCAACAGACGCAAGTCGGCAGGCAGGTTCTGATGTTCACGCTGCTGCTCGATCAGATACTTCGAGAGCGTGGTGCGGCTGGAAATGGAGGACATGCTTAGGCTCCGTGAGCGTTAGACGAATATTCACGATTCTAACCGCTCGACCCGGCCGCTCCATGTGACAGCGACCGCCTGCATCCGCCATAAGCGAGAACGGCCGCCGCGCGAGGTTCTCGCGCGGCGGCCGCTAAACACCAGAAACTCCCGACGAAACAGCGCTTAAGCAGCGAGCGCCTTTTCGACGACCTCGCGAACGTCGCGCGATTTCGCCTTCGCGGCGACGTCGCTCAACGCCGCGTGCATCTTCTCGCGCAACTGCGGCGTGAAGCGGCGCCACAGTTCGAGCCCGCGTGCGAGCCGCGCCGCGACCTGCGGATTGAGCGCGTCGAGCGCGATCACCTGTTCGGCCCAGAACGCGTAGCCGGAGCCGTCGGCGGCGTGGAATTGCGCGGGATTGCCGCTGCAGAAGCTGAAGATCAGCGAGCGCGCGCGATTCGGATTCTTGATGTTGAACGCCGGATGCTGCATCAGCTTGCGCACGATCTCGATCACCTTGCGATCCGGGCCGCCGCGCTGCGTCGCCTGAAGCGCGAACCACTTGTCGATGACGAGCGCCTCGTTCTCGAAGCGGCGATAGAAGTCCGCGAGCGCCGCGTCCGCGACGGTCGCATCCGCGCCCTTGGTCGCGCTCGCAAGCAGCAGCGCGGAAAGCGCCGCCGAGCGGTCGGTCATGTTGTTGGCGGCGTCGTACTGCGCCTGCGCGAGCTTGACGGCGTCGCGCGGATCGTCGAGCTGGCTGAGATAGGCGAGCGCGAGGTTCTTCAGGCCGCGCTTGCCCGCGTCTTCCGGCGTCGGACGATATTCGCCCGGCGTGCGGTTCGCTTCGTACGTCGCGAGCCATTTGTCGCGCATTTGCGACGCGAGACGGCGGCTCATGAACACGCGCGCAGCGTGGACGGCGGCGGGATCGGACACGGTCATCTGCTCGGCCAGATAGCTCTCCGACGGCAGCATCAGCGCGAGCTCGCGGAAGGCGGGCGTGAGCGTGGTGTCGTCGAGCACGCGGGCGAACGCGGCGATCACCTGATCGTCGATGGCGAGCGCCTCGCCCTTGGCCGCGCGCTCGGCGAGCGCCAGCAACTCGCGCGTGGCGAGCCGCTGGCCGGCTTCCCAGCGGTTGAACGGATCGCTGTCGTGCGCGAGCAGGAACGCGAGTTCATCGTTCGTATAGTCGTATTCGACGATCACCGGCGCGGAGAAATTGCGCAGCAGCGACGGCAGCGGCGCCTCGTTCACGTCGACGAAAGTGAACGACTGCTCGCGCTCCGTGAATTCGAGCACGCGCGTCGTGCCGTTCGGTTCCTTCTCGCCTTCGAGGCGCAGCGGCAAGTCCGCGCCGTTCTGGCCGATCAGGCCGACCGAGAACGGAATCAGCAGCGGCCCCTTCTGCGTTTCGCGCGCAGCTTCCGACCCGTCGCCGTAACCCTGCGTGAGCGTCAGCGTGTAGCGCTTCGTCCCGGCGTCGTAATTTGCGCGCACCGACACGCGCGGCGTGCCCGCCTGGCTGTACCAGCGCTCGAATTGCGCGAGATCGCGATGATTCGCGTCGGCGAGCGCCTGGCGGAAGTCGTCGCAGGTCACGGCCTGGCCGTCGAACCGCTTGAAATACAGGTCCATGCCGCGGCGGAAGCCGTCGCGACCGAAAAGCGTCTGATACATCCGCACGACTTCCGAGCCTTTTTCGTAGACGGTCATCGTGTAGAAGTTGTTGATCTCGACGTAGCTTTCCGGGCGCACCGGATGCGCCATCGGGCCGGCGTCCTCGGCGAACTGCATTTGACGCAGCACGCGCACGTCCTCGATGCGCTTGGTCGCGCGTGCGGCGGCGCTCGCCGCGCCCTCGACGTCGCCGGCGGCCATATCGGCGGAAAATTCCTGATCGCGAAACACGGTCAGGCCTTCCTTCAGGCTCAACTGGAACCAGTCGCGGCAGGTCACGCGATTGCCGGTCCAGTTATGGAAGTACTCGTGGCCGACCACGGCCTCGATGTTGGAGAAGTCGGTGTCCGTCGCGGTTTCCGGGTTTGCGAGCACATACTTCGTATTGAAGATGTTGAGGCCCTTGTTCTCCATCGCGCCCATGTTGAAGTCGCTCACCGCGACGATCATGAAGCGGTCCAGATCGAGCTCGAGGCCGAAGCGCTTCTCGTCCCAGCGGATCGAGTTGATGAGCGAATCCATCGCGTGACGGGTCTTGTCGAGATCGTGCGGCTCGACCCAGACTTGCAGCAGCTTTTCCTTGCCCGAGCCCGATTCGATGCGTTCCTCGATGCACACGAGCTTGCCCGCGACGAGCGCGAACAGATAACTCGGCTTCTTGAACGGATCTTCCCATTTGGCGAAGTGGCGGCCATCGGGCAGATCGCCTTCCTCGATCAGATTGCCGTTCGACAGCAGCACCGGACACGCGGTCTTGTCGGCGCGCAGCGTGACGGTGTAGGTAGCCATCACATCCGGGCGATCGAGGAAGTAGGTGATGCGCCGAAAGCCCTCGGCTTCGCACTGCGTGAAGAAGTTGCCACTGGAGACGTAAAGTCCGGAGAGCGTCGTGTTCTCGGCCGGATTGCAGATGCTCTCGATGCTAAGCTCGAAAGCATCCGCGGGAATACTGCCGATGGACAGTCCGTTTTCATTGACGCGGACATCCGCGTGCGCGACGCCGTCGATCGCCGCGCTCACGAATTCGAGCTGCTCGCCCATCAGTTCGAGGCGCGATGCGTCGCCTTGGGCGTCGGGGTTGCGCCGCAGCTTCATCGTGTTCTTCACGACCGTGCGCGATGGCACGAGGTCGAATTCGAGCGCGACGGAATCGATCAGGAACGCGGGCGGCGTGTAGTCCTGGCGGCGAATCACAGCGGATGCGGTCGTGGTAGACATGGCAAGATCTTCATGTTTGGATTGAACGGCGCCGGCGTCTCGCGCGTGCGCTTTTAGCGCACCAACGCGTGCGCGCCTGGTCGAATCATTGTACAAGCCGCCCGGCGATCGTGAATCGGGCGGCGCCACGCGTCGTGGACCCCACAAAACAAGGACGCCGCCATGCGACGCAAGGCGGTGCTGTCTATAACGGAGAAGGGTGCTGAACGAAGTGAGGACGACCATGAAATTCCCGATCAGGACGCTCGTCACATGGCCGCTGATGCTGGCGGCGATGTGGCTCGCCGGCTGCACGACCTACGTGCAGACGCAGGTCACTGCATTCTCCGACTGGAGCGGCAGCGACGCGACCCGCACCTACGCGTTCACGCGCAAGGGCGAGCAGCAGAACAGCATCGAGCAGACGACCTACGAGACGCTCGTCGCCAACGAACTCGCGAAGTACAACTTCCGTCAGGCGCCCGAGGCGAGCGCGAACTATCAGATCGCGATCGCCTATTCGGTTCGCGGCGACATGGTGACCGTGCGTCAACCGGTCTACTACGATCCGTGGCCGATGTACGGTCCGTGGGGCGCCGGCCCATACTGGGGCGGACCGTGGGGCGGGTGGGGGCCGTACGGTTCGTGGGGCGCGACGGGTTACGTCGATCAGAGCTATCCGGTCTATACCCACGCGCTGCAGATCCGCATGAACGACCGCAAGACCGGCCGCGAGACGTACAAGGTGACGGCGGTGAACGCGACGGGCGATCCGTCGCTGTATCAGGCGATGCCGTATCTCGTGCGCAGCGCGCTGGCGGACTTTCCGCTCGGTAACGGCACGGTCAGAACGGTGACGCTGCCGGTGGACAAGAGCGGCGGCATGTCGAACGAGACGGCCGCGTCGGCCGGACCGAACGAGCGCAGCGTCGCACCCGCGCCCGCAGCGAAAACCGTCGATTGATCGGGCCGTCGCATCGACGCGAAAACGGCATCGGAATTTTTTGCCGTCATGCGCAGTGAGCATTGCCTTTTACGGCTTCGGGAAATGTTTCAAACACGCCCGCCGCCCTTGACTAAACAGGGAAATATCGCGGCGGCGCCGGGCCGCAATATATGCAGCTTCGGTCAATTAGCGATATATTCCCGGGATGACAAAATCGTGTCCGCCCAATCCTGAAGCCGTTCCCGAGCCCACCACATGGGATGCGCGGCTCGCACGCCGTCTCGTCACGCCGCTCGTCGGCACGCCGGTAACGCCCAACCATCTGACCACGCTGCGCCTCGCCATCGGCTTGGCTGGAGCGTGGTATCTGTCGCTCGGCCAGTTCTGGATGTGCACGCTCGGCGCGCTTCTCGTCGCGCTGTCGAATTTCGTCGATCACACCGACGGCGAACTCGCGCGCATCAGCGGCCAGTCGAGCAAGATCGGCCATTTCTACGATCTCGCGTGCGATGCGCTCGTGACCGTGCTGCTGTTCCTCGGCATCGGGTTTTACGTGGCCGTGCATCATCCGTCGATGATCGTGCCCGCGCAATGGCTCGGCGGCATGGCGGGCGTGGCGGTTGCGCTGATCTTTTTCCTGCGCATGCGTATCGAATCGATGATCGGCAAGTCGGGCACGAAACAGGCGTCGTTGGCCGGATTCGAAACGGAAGACGTGCTGTATCTGCTTCCGCTCGTGACCATTCTGAACGGCATGACGCCGTTTCTGATCGCCGCGGCGATCGGCGCGCCGCTCTTCGCCATTTATGTGGCGGTGGACTATCAGCGCGTCGTCGCGCAGACGAAACGCCGCGCGCAGGCCACGCATGCAAAAGACGACAAAGATTTCCAGGCGGTGAGATGAGCGATACGGCAACTCCGGAGAGCACGCTGACACAACCGGCGCAGACGGCGACGACCGCGCGCCCGTCGAAGCGCGATATCGATTCGACGATGAACGCGCGCCTCGCCGCGCTGCAGACGCCGAAGCTGCGCGACGAGTACGGTCAGCAAGGCTCGTTTCTCTATATCGAAGACTTCCTGCCGCGCGACTACACCGAGCGGCTGATCGCCGCCGTGCACGACGTGATGCCGTCCGTGAACCGCAACTATCTGCCGGGGCACAAGGCGGGCGGCAGCGTGAGCCGTCACACGCTCGACAAGCTCGCGCCGTTCATCGCCGACCTGTATCGATCGGAAGCGCTCATCAAGTGGCTGGAATCGATCACCGGCGACAAGCTGCAACTCTCGCCGGAGGACGATCCTCACGCCTACGCGCTTTACTTTTACACGAAGCCCGGCGACCACATCGGCTGGCATTACGACACGTCGTATTACGATGGCCGCCGCTACACGCTCCTGCTCGGCGTGATCGACGATTCGTCCTGCAAGCTCGATTACGAACTGCACACGAAGAATCCGGCGGTTCCCGATCAGCCGGGCTCCGTGCAATATCCGCCCGGCGCGTTCGTGTTTTTCGACGGCGACAAGCTGCGCCATCGCGTCACGCCGCTCGGCGAAAACGAGATGCGCGTGTCGCTCACGTTCGAGTACGTGACGAACCCGAACATGCGTCCGTTTCAGCGCTTCATCTCGAACATGAAAGACTCGATCGCGTATTTCGGATTCAGGCAGGTCTTTCGCCGCAAGGGCGGCAAGAACGGACAGGCATGAGCCGCGCGGGCACATTCCTGCTGTCGGTCGGCGTGGTGCTGTTCATCGCGCTGCTCGGCTGGCAAGGCTTCGGTTCGGTTGCATCGACGCTGGCCGCGGCGGGCTGGGGATTGATCGCGGTCGCGGCGTTTCACTTCGTGCCGCTCGTCGTCGATGCCGGCGCGATCAGCGTGCTCTTCTCCCGCAAGGAACGCGACGTGTCCCTGCGCGACGCCTTGCTCGCGCGCTGGGCCGGCGAATCGGTCAATAGCCTGATGCCCGCGGGCCAGATCGGCGGGCCGATGCTGATGGTCCGCTATCTCGCGCAGCGCGGCATGCGCGCGCGCGACGCGGCCGCCGTCATCACCGTCAGCACGACGATGCAGACCGTCGCGCAACTGATCTTCGCGCTGATCGGCGTCGTGCTGCTGACAGGCTATGCGGCGGGCGGCTCGTCATCGACGGTCACGATCGCCGTGCTCGCGGTGATCGGCGTGATCGGTCTGATGATCTTCGGTTTCTATCTCGCGCAGCGGCGCGGTCTCTTCGGCCGCGCGATGCGCTTTGCGTCCGGCATCGCCGCGAAGTTCTCGGCGAAGCGCGACTGGTCGTCGCTCGTCACGCGCGCCGAAGCCGTCGACGCCGCCGTCCACGAGATGTATCGCGAGCGCGGCAAGGTCGCGGCGAGCTTCGGGCTGAGTCTCGTCGGCTGGATCGTCGGCACGGGCGAAGTGTGGCTTGCGCTGCATCTGCTCGGCCATCCGGTCGGCTGGGCGGAAGCGTTGCTGCTCGAAAGTCTCGGCCAGGCGATTCGCGGCGCGGCCTTCGCCATTCCCGGCTCGCTCGGCGTGCAGGAAGGCGGCTATCTGCTGCTTGCGCGTCTGGTCGGCTTGCCGCCGGAAGCGGCGCTCGCGCTGTCGCTTGCGAAGCGCGCGCGCGAACTGCTGCTCGGCGTGCCGGGCATCGTCTATCTGCATTTCGTTGAAAAAGGCTGGCAGCGCCGCCGTCTCGCGCGCGTGCCGGATATCGACTGACCCACCCACGAAGGGAACACAAGCATGCGCGCAATTATTCTTGCGGCCGGGATGGGCTTGCGCCTCGTTCAGCCCGAAGGCCAGCAAAAGCCGAAGTGTCTGCTGCGCTTTGGTGATGCATCGTTGCTCGAACGTCATCTGCACTTTCTGAAAGCCGCGAACGTCGATGAAGTCGTCTTCGTGACCGGCTTCAAGAGCGAGCAGATCGAGGCGGAGCTTGCGGCGATCGACTGGAAGCCGAAGACGGAAATCGTCGTCAACGACGAATTCACGCTCGGCAGCGTGCTGTCCGTGCACACCGCGCGCGACGCGATGACGCGCGGCGGCGACGTCCTTCTGATGGACGCCGACGTGCTCTACGACGAACGCATCTTCGAGCCGCTCGTCGCGGGCGGCTCGTTGAATCGTCTGCTGATCGATCGCGATTTCGAAGCCGGCGACGAGCCGGTGAAGCTGTGCGTCGAGAACGGCGTGCCGGTCGAACTGCGCAAGCAGGTCGCGGCGGGGCTGAAGTACGACACGATCGGCGAATCTGTCGGCTTCTTCCGCTTCGATCACGCGACGGCCACGCGCCTCGCCGAAATCTGCGCCGATTATGTCGCGACGGGCCGCGCGAAGATGCCGCACGAAGAAGCGGTGCGCGACCTGTTGCTGGAAAAGTCCCACGCGTTCGATATCGCCGATGTGACCGGCGCGCCGTGGATCGAAATCGATTTTCAGAACGACGTGAAGCGCGCCGCGGACGAAGTGTTGCCGTCGCTCAACGCGCTGCGTCAGTTTGCAGGAGCCTCGCAACAATGAACGCACCCACGCAAATCCCGGTTGGCTACTCGCGCACGCTGCGCCTGCGCGAAATGCTGCAAAGCAACCGCCTCGAATTCCTGATGGAAGCGCACAACGGCATTTCGGCGCGCATCGCGAAGGAAGCCGGCTTCAAGGCGATCTGGGGCTCGGGCCTGTCGATCTCCGCGCAATTCGGCGTGCGCGACAACAACGAAGCGAGCTGGACGCAGGTCGTCGACAACCTCGAATTCATGGCCGACGCAAGCGATCTGCCGATCCTGCTCGACGGCGATACCGGCTACGGCAACTTCAACAACGTGCGGCGTCTCGTGCGCAAGCTCGAGCAACGCGGCATCGCGGGCGTGTGCATCGAGGACAAGCAGTTTCCGAAGACCAACAGCTTCATCAACGGCGAAGCGCAGCCGCTCGCGGATATCGACGAGTTCTGCGGCAAGATCAAGGCGGGCAAGGATTCGCAAAGCGATCCGAATTTTTCGATCGTCGCGCGCGTGGAAGCGCTGATCGCCGGCTGGGGCATGGAAGAGGCGTTGAAGCGCGCCGAAGCGTATCGCCAGGCGGGCGCGGATGCGATTCTCATCCACAGCAAGCTCTCGAAGCCCGACGAAATCCTCACGTTCGCGCGCGAATGGGCGGGGCGCGGTCCGCTCGTCATCGTGCCGACGAAGTACTACAGCACGCCCACCGATGCGTTCCGTCAGGCGGGCATCAGCTGCGTGATCTGGGCGAATCATCTGATTCGCGGCGCGGTTTCGGCGATGCAGGCGATCGCGAAGGAAATCCACGACAGCGAGACGCTCGTCAACGTCGAGGACCGCATCGCGTCGGTGAACGAGATTTTCCGTCTGCAGGACGCGGACGAATATTCCGCCGCCGAGAACATCTACCTGAGCGCGGCCAACGAGAAGCGCAGCGCGATCGTGCTCGCCGCGAGCCGCGGCGCGGGCCTCGAAGCGCTGACCGAAGCGCGTCCGAAGGTGATGTTGCCGGTCGCCGGCAAGCCGCTGCTGCGCCATCTCGTCGAGGCGTTCAAGAAGGAAAGCATCAACGACATCACCGTGGTCGGCGGATATCGCGCCGATGCGATCGAGAAGGGCGGCATCCGCCTCGTCGTCAACGAGAAGCACGAAAGCACGGGCGAACTTGCGTCGCTCGCGTGCGCCGTCCAGCACATGAACGGCGACACTGTGATTTCCTACGGCGACCTGCTGTTCCGCAGCTACATCCTGCGCGATCTGGTCGAGTCGGACAGCGACTTCTGCGTGGTCGTCGATTCGTCGCAGACGCTACAGGCGGGCGCGGCAGCAACCGATTTCGCGTACTGCTCGACCGCTGACGACCGCGCGCTCTTCGGCCAGAAAGTGTGGCTCGAAAGCGTGGTCGGCGCGGGCCAGACGATCGCCGATGGACGCGCGCCGCAAGGCCGCTGGATGGGCCTCGTCAAGGTGCGCGCCGCTGCGCGCGAACGCCTGCTCGCAACGCTCGGCACGCTGCAGCAACGCGCCGATTTCGACACGCTCGACACGGCCGCGCTTCTCAACGCGCTGATCGCCGATGGCCAGAAAATCGAAGTGCAATACGTGCACGGCCACTGGCGCGGCGTGAACGATCTCGACGATTTCCGTCGCGCGGGCGATTTCGCGCACGGTCAGACGCCGATCGGCTCGGAAAGCACGGAGAACGCGCGTGATTGAGGCCGCCCAGTTTGTCGAGGCGGCGCGCGAGCGAGGCTTCGACTGGTATGCAGGCGTGCCGTGCTCGTTTCTGACTCCGTTCATCAACTACGTGTTGCAGGACGAATCGCTGCATTACGTGTCGGCGGCGAACGAAGGCGACGCGGTCGCGCTGATCGCCGGCGTCGCGTTGGGCGGCGGGAAGAAGCGTCGCGGCATCGCGATGATGCAGAACTCCGGTCTCGGCAATGCCGTAAGCCCGCTGACGTCGCTCACGTGGACCTTCCGTCTGCCGCAATTGCTGATCGTCACGTGGCGCGGCCAGCCGGGCGTCCACGACGAGCCGCAGCACGCGCTGATGGGCCCCATCACGCCGCAGATGCTCGAGACGATGGAAATCCCGTGGGAGCTGTTCCCCACGGAAGCCGGCGAGATCGGCCCGGCGCTCGATCGCGCGACCGACTACATGGACCGCACGGGCCGGCCGTACGCGCTCGTGATGCAAAAGGGCAGCGTCGCGCCTTACGAGCTGAAGAAAACCGGCTTGTCCGGCGTGCGCGTCAATGCGAATCCGGCGAGCGTGCAGCGCTTCGAAGGCGAGCGCGTGACGCGCCACGACGCGCTGCAAAAGGTCATCGCGAAGACGCCGAAGGATGCGACGGTCGTGCTCGCATCGACCGGTTTTTGCGGACGTGAGCTGTACGCGATCGACGACCGCGAGAATCAGCTCTATCTCGTCGGCTCGATGGGCTGTGTCACGCCGATGGCGCTCGGCCTCGCGCTCTCGCGTCCGGATCTGACCGTCGTCGCCCTCGATGGCGACGGCGCCGCGCTCATGCGGATGGGCGCGTTCGCGACGCTCGGCGCATACGGCCCGTCGAATCTCGTTCACCTGCTGCTCGACAACGGCGCGCACGAATCGACCGGCGGCCAGGCGACGGTGTCGCGCGAAGTCGATTTCGCGTCGATCGCATCGGCGTGCGGCTATGCGCTCGCGCTCGACGGCGACGACATCGGCGTGATCGATCGTCTCTTCGAAGCGAAGGATGTCGGCGGCGTGCGTTTCGCGCGGCTGTCGATCAGAACCGGCACGCCCGCCGACTTGCCTCGTCCGAAAATCACGCCCGAGGACGTGCGCGCGCGTCTGCAACAACACATAGGAGGCCGTTGATGCTGCTGCTCAATCCGGGCCCTGTCACGCTGAGCGAACGCGTGCGCAAGAGCCTGCTGCAAACCGACTTGTGCCATCGCGAGCCGGAGTTCTTCGATCTGCAGGACGAAGCGCGCGAGCGTCTCGTCGCCGCTTACGCGCTCGATCCGGCCGTGTGGAGCGCCGTGCTGATGACCGGTTCGGGCACGGCAGCGGTCGAAAGCATGATCGCCGGGCTCGTGCCGGAAGGCGGGCGGCTGCTCGTCGTGGAAAACGGCGTGTATGGCGATCGCATCGCGCAGATCGCGAAGCAGTACGGGATCGATCACGAGGTCGTCAAATACGAGTGGATGCAGGCGCCGGACATCGACGCGATCATCGGCCTGCTCGACACGAAGAAGTTCAGCAATGTCGCGATCATTCATCACGAAACGACGACCGGCCGCCTGAACGCGATCGATCAGCTTTCGCGCGCGTGCAAGGAACGCGGCGTCGGTCTGTTGCTCGACGCGGTGAGCAGCTTCGGCGCCGAAGCGATCGATTTCGCGGGCGGCGGCATCGCCGCGATTGCCGCGACCGCGAACAAGTGCCTGCACGGCGTGCCGGGCGCGGCGTTCGTCATCGCGCGTCGCGATGCGCTGGCGCAGGCCGCGAGCCGCAACTATTACCTCGGCATCGCGCGCCTCGCGAAGCTGCAGGACGAGCGCAACACGCCGTTCACGCCGTCGGTGCATGCGTATTACGCGCTCGTCGAGGCGCTGCGCGAGTTCGAGGAAGAAGGCGGCTGGCGCGCGCGGCATCAGCGTTACGCGAAGCTCGCCGAACAGGTGCGCGCGGGGCTGGCTGCGCTCGGCATCGAGAGCGCGTTGCCGCCGGAAGAGTCGTCGGTGGTGTTGCGTGCGTATCGGCTGCCGAGGGGCGTCACGTATGAAACGCTGCACGACGCGCTCAAGGCGAAGGGCTTCGTGATTTATGCGGGGCAGGGCGGCCTGTCGAAGGAACTGTTCCGCATCTCGACGATGGGCGCGCTCGACGCGAACGACATGGATCGCCTGATTTCGTCGTTCGTGACGCTGCTGCGCTGATTACAGCTTGCAGAAAATCGCCGTGATGAAGGGCGCGACGTGGCGCACGACCGCGTCGCTGCCCGCCGCGCGCACTTTCTGCTCGACTTCGGCGTCGCCGCCCCAGACGACCGCGCCGTATGCCGCATCCCCGATCGGCTCGCCCTTGCCCTGCCTGAAGAGCGGATCGTCCTTCTGATACGCCACCAGCGCGTAGACCTTGAATCCATATGCCGTCAGCGTCGCGCCTTTCGCCGCGCGGAACGCGTTGATCGAGTTCGGCTCGACGCGCATCGGCTTCTTTTCCAGCAGATTGTTTTCTTGCAGCGGCGCGATGAAAGCGTGCGGCGTCGACTTGCAATCGAGTTGCGCATCGAGCGCTTCCGCGTGGGCGAGCGCGGCCAGCGACGCGAGCGTCATCGGCAGAACAAAGCGAACGAGTCGGGCAGCGATCATGGCGAAGCAGCGAACGTAACAGCCAGCACTTTAACGAGATTGCAACAAAAGTGCTCATTCCGTCGAGTGGATCGTCGCGGTTTGCGTGACGCTACATACAAAAACGCCCTTCGAAGGAAGGGCGTCGGTTGCGCGGATTCCTGAACGCGTCAGGCCGCCAGTTCCAGCTTCGCCGTGTTGCGCGTGTCGCGCGCGTGCACGCGCTTGCCGGCCGCGTAGGTCTCGAAGACCGCGCGATCGTCGCCGAGCAGCGCGAACGCGAACAGCAGTTCTTCCAGTGATTCGGTGCGCGACGTCCGGCGCGCGAGCAGCGGCGTCGAGTTCGGATCGAGCACGACGAAATCCGCCTCGCTGCCGGGCGCGAGCGTGCCGATCCTGTCGTCGAGTTCGAGCACTTGCGCGGCGCCTGTCGTCGCGAGCCAGAACATGCGCGTCGCGGTCAGATGATGGCCGGTGAGACGCGCGATCTTGTGCGCGGCGCCCATCGTCTGAAGCATGGAGAAGGACGTGCCGCCGCCGACGTCCGTCGCGAGCGCGACCGGCATGTTTGACTCGCCAGCTTTCTCGAAATCGAACAAGCCGCTGCCGAGGAAGAGGTTCGAAGTCGGGCAGTGCGATGCAACCGAGCCCGTTTCCGCCATGCGCGCGCGGTCCTTGTCGTCGAGATGGATGCAGTGGCCGTACACCGCGCGGCGACGCAGCAAGCCGTAGTGATCGTAAATGTCGAGATAGCTGCGATGTCCCGGAAACAGGCTCTCGACCCATTTGATCTCGTCGGTGTTTTCCGCGACGTGCGTCTGGATGAACACGTCGTTGTGCTTTTGCGCGAGCACGCCGCATGCTTCGAGTTGGGCTTCCGTCGATGTCGGCGCGAAACGCGGCGTCAGCGCGTACTGCTGACGGCCGCGCCCGTGCCAGCGCGCGATGAGTTCGGCGCTGTCGTCGTAGCCGGATTGCGCCGTGTCGCGCAGAAACTCGGGGCAGTTGCGGTCCATCAGCACCTTGCCCGCGATCATGCGCGTGCCGCGCGCTTCGCTTTCAGTGAAGAACGCATCGGCGGATTGCTTGTGAACCGTGCAGTAGACGAGCGCGGTCGTCGTGCCGCACGCGAGCAGCTCGTCGATGAAAAAGCTCGCCGTCTCGCGCGCCACGGCGGGATTCTCAAAGCCGCGCTCGGTCGGAAACGTGTACGTGTTGAGCCACGGCAAAAGGCCCGGCGCGGGCGACGCGATCATGTCCGTCTGCGGATAGTGGATGTGCGAGTCGATGAAACCCGGCACGATCAGCTTGTCGCGCATCGTGTGGACGGTCGCGTCGGCGGCGAGCGTGTCGCGCAGCGACGCATACGCGCCTGCCGCGACCACTTTGCCGTCATCGACGACGAGGAGGCCATCGGCCTCGTACACCGCGCCGTCGGCGGCATGCGCGGGGTCCTCGCGAAAGGTCAGCAATTGGGCGCGGTAGGCGGTCTGAGTCATGGTGCAACGTCTCCGTAACTGATTTTCAAAGCTGCGAAAGCAGGACTAACGAGAAAGCCGCGATGATCCACATCGCCGGCTTGATCTCACGCGCGCGCCCGGTCGCCGACTTCAGCACGACGAACGCGAGAAAGCCGTACGCGACGCCATCGGTGATCGAGTACGTCAGCGGGATCAGGATCATCGCGAGGAACGCGGGAATGGCTTCGTCGAAGCGATGCCATTCGATCTTCGTGATCGCTTCCATCATGAACACGCCGACGAGCACGAGCGCGGGCGCGGTCGCGATCGCCGGCACGAGCGACAGGAGCGGCGAAAGGAACAGGAACGGCAGGAAGCACAATCCGGCGACGACCGCGACGAGACCCGTGCGTCCGCCCGCCGAAATGCCCGCCGCCGATTCGATGTACGCGTTCGCCGGGCTCGTGCCGAGCGGCGCGGAAATGAGCGCGGAGAAGGAGTCGACCATCATCGACTGGCGGATGTTGCGCGGATTGCCGTCCTTGTCGTAGAGCTTGCCGGCTTCCGAAATCGCCATGAACGTGGACAGCGCGTCGAAGAACGACGTGAACAGCATCACGAAGATGAACGGCCAGTAGATGACCTTCAGCGAGCCCATCAGATCGAGCTGCCCGACCGCCGAAAAGTCCGGCGCGGCGAAGAGGCCGTTCCAGTTGACGAGCGTTTTCGTGGCGATGGCGGCGGGCCAGTACGCGGTGCCGTCGCCGTAGAAGCGGCCGATCGGAATCGCGATGATCGTCGTGAACACGATGCCGAGCATCAGCGCGCCCGTGACCTTGCGCGCGACGAGAATCGTCGTGACGGCGAGGCCGATCAGAAACGTGACGACCACCGGATTGAGCGACGCCGAATGCACGATCGTCACCGGATCGCCGACGACGAACTTCGCGTTCACGAGCCCGATCAGGCTGATGAAGAGTCCGATGCCGCACGAGACCGCGTGCCGCAGATTCGCGGGAATCGCATCGACGACGAGCTTGCGCGCGTTGAACGCCGCGAGAATCGCGAAGATCACGCCGGACCAGAACACGCAGCCGAGCGCGGTCTGCCACGGCATCCTGCCGCCGTGAACCATGACGAACGCAAAAAGCGCGTTCATGCCCATGCCGGGCGCGACGAGCACCGGATTGCGCGCATACAGGCCCATCGCGCAGCTGCCGAGAAAGCTGACGATGACCGTGGCGGTGAGCGCCGCCGGAAACGGCACGCCCGCCGCCGACAAAATGCCCGGATTGACGACGATGATGTACATCGCCGTGAGGAACGTCGTGATGCCCGCGACGATTTCCGTCTTCGTGCGCGAGCCGGCCGCGCGAATGCCGAAGAATCGTTCGAGCGCGGTGCTGTCTTGTTGTGTTGTTGCGGTTGTTTCCATCGTGCTTGCTTACTGCTTCCAGTGCTGATCCAGGCGCGCGACCATCGCGTCGCGTTCTTCTTCGGTGACGAACGAGGCTTCGAGGCTGTTTTTCAGCAGCGTGTAGACCTCGTGATCGGTGAGCTTCAACGCATCGACGATCGCGAAGTAATTCGCGTTGACGTAGCCGCCGAAGTACGCCGGATCGTCGGAATTGATCATCACCGCGACGCCCTGATCGAGCAGATCCTTCAGCGTGTGCTTCGTCATGTCGTCGAACACGCAGAGCTTGATGTTCGAGAGCGGGCACACCGTCAATGCGATGCGCGCATCGGCGAGACGCGCGACGAGCGCCGCGTCCTCGATGCTGCGCACGCCGTGATCGACGCGATCCACTTTCAGCAGATCGAGCGCTTCGTAGACATACGACGGCGGTCCTTCTTCGCCCGCATGCGCGACGAGCTTCAGACCGCGTTCGCGCGCTTTCGCGAACACGCGCTCGAATTTCGACGGCGGATGGCCGCGTTCCGACGAATCCAGCCCGACGCCGATCAGCCGATGTGCGTACTTGTCGAACAGCGGCAACGCGCTGTCGAAGGTGGCGAGCGCGTCGTCTTCGGACAGATGGCGCAGGAAGCAGAGAATCAGCTTGCTCGACAAGCCGCGCTTTTCGCCTTCCGCGAGCGCGGCGTCGATGCCCGCGACGACCGTTTCGATCGGCACGCCGCGTTCCGTGTGCGTTTGCGGATCGAAGAAGATTTCCGCATGCACGACGTGATCCGCGAGTGCGCGTTCGACGTAGGCCATCGTCATGTCGTAGAAATCCTGCTCCGTGAGCAGCACGCTCGCGCCCGCATAGTAGATGTCGAGAAACGACTGCAAGTCGGTGAACGCGTAAGCCGCGCGAAGCGCATCGATCGAGTCGTACGCGAGCTTCACGTTATTGCGCTTCGCGAGCGCGAAGATCAGTTCCGGCTCTAGCGACCCTTCGATATGGATATGCAACTCGGCTTTCGGCGCGTGCGCAATCTTGTCGGCGAGTGTGGGATTCATTTGGGCTTTTGAGTTTTGGGGCTACAAGTTCGCCTGTGGGTCAGGCGGTCTGTTGCGACGACGCATGGCTCGAAGCGTTGGCTTCGACCGCCTGCAGCAGTTGGGCTGCCGCTGCAACGGCGATCACTTCGGGCGCTTTGTCGACGATGCCGTCGATGCCGATCGGACACACCATCCGCGCGATGCGCGCCGGGTCGATGCCGCGCGCCGCGAGCCGATGCTCGAACTGCTTCTTCTTCGTGAACGAGCCGATCATGCCGAAGAACGCAAAGTCGCCGCGCCGCAGGATGCATTCGGCCAGCGCGAGATCCACCGTGTGGTTGTGCGTCATCACGATGAAGTACGCGTTGGGCGGCGCATTATCGACAGCTTCGTCGGGCGCGTCGGTCGGCTCGATCGTCACGTTATCGGGCACGAACTGCGGTGCGGGAAATGCCGCATCGCGCTCGTCCACCCAGGTCACGTGACACGGCAGCGTCGCGAGCACGCGCACGAGCGCCGCCCCGACATGGCCCGCGCCGAACAGCACGACCTGAAAGTCGTTCGGCGCGATGGTCTCGGTCAAAAGCGCGCCGCGCTCGTCGAAACCGGCGCCGTCCCACAGCAGGCAGTCGGCGTCGGTCGCGCCCGGTTCGGGATCGGAGAGCATCACCGCATCGCGAAGCTCGGGATCCGGCGCGAAGGAAACGCTGCGCACGGTCGATAAACCTTGCGCGGTGCGCTTGCCGAGCGTCGTCACCCAGTTCAGATCCGCGACGTCGAGCCGCTCGAATGCGAGCACGACGGCGCCGCCGCAGCACTGGCCGAGGCTCGGGCCGAGCGCGAAACGCTCGAGTCTGCGCATGCGCGGGCTGCGCATGCCGTCCTTCAGCACTTGCCGTGCGGTTTCGATGGCCTTCCATTCCAGATGGCCGCCGCCGATCGTGTAGCGCGCGTCCTCGCGGGTGACGATCATCTTCGTGCCCGGCTCGCGCGGCGCGGAGCCTTCGACACGCGCGACCGTCACGAGCACGACGGCGTCGCCGTGCGCGAGCAGGTGTTGCAGGTCGTTCAGCCAAACTTGCATCGAGTGAGCTCCGGAAGTGATCGGGTTTGTGCGGGGTTTGCGCGGATTTGCGTCGTCGCAGACGCTAGTTTACCGGGCGATGGACATCCCATCGGCCAGCGAGAGAAAAGCGGGAAAAGCGCGCACACGCAAACGCGTGCGAGCGCATAGGAATAGGGCGCAGAGCCGAAGGGAAGCGGATGGTTTGCGTTGTCATGATTCATGAAGACATTGCGGACCGGGCGCGCGTTACGCGGTTTCCGTTCGTTTCATGCGTTACCGTGAAAAAAACCGGTTGCCTTTGAGCGAAGCGGACTGCGCGCACGTAGATCGCCATCCAGACACGACCTTAACACCGCAATATCCCAAAAACATTGCGGCAGACGTATCAAGATTATGCGGATGCGCTGATGCGGGAAAGAGAAAGCGCGCAAAGCGCGATGAAGCGGGGAAGGACGGGCGGCGCGGACGGCCGCCCGGAACACATTACCGGACGGTCGAGCGCAGTTTGCGCTTGAATCGCAGGCTGGCCGCGACGAGCACGAAGATCAGCGCGAACGCGATCAGCGACCACTGCGGCAGCGAGAGTCCGAGGATCGGCGGATACGGCGTTTCGCACAGACCGGCGACCTTGAACACTTGCGGCAGCCAGCTTGCGGGCGGCAGGCCGTCGACGATCGGTTGCAGCGCGTCGAAGCCGCAACTGAAGCCGGGATGCGACTGCACATAGACGTGGCGAATCGCGGTGATGAGACCGCCGAGCGCCGAAATCGCGACCAGCGTCTCTAAAAGCGCAATGCCGCGCCAGTTGCGGAATGCCGCGCCGAGAAACGCGAAGATCGCGATCAGCACGAAGAAATAGCGCTGGATGATGCAAAGCGGGCAGGGATCTTCGTTATGGAAGAACTGCAGATACAGCGCACCGCCGACGAGACCGAGACTGACCAAACCGAGCAGCACGAGCAGGCGGCGCTCGCGGCGCATCACCCGGTCGTCCTGATGCATCGTGAAGTGATGTAAAGAGTTGTTCATTATTTCGCAACGATTCGAGAAGGAAGCACCTGAGTTGCGCGGGGATCGCGGGGAATTCTAGCGCGAACGCCCGGTGCGCAAAATCAGCCGCGACGATTGGCCGAGTTTCCCGGCCCGTTCAGCGCGTCGTTTCCAGCACCGCTTCGACCGCCCGTCCGATCGACAGCAACGTGTCGTCGGAGTTCGGCGCGCCCGCGAGCATCAGGCCGACGGGCGCCTCGCCGCGCGGATGGCAGGGGAGCGAGAGCGCGCAGGCATCGAGAAAATTGAACGCGGTCGGATTGCGCAGGATCAGCGCGTTGGTGCGCGTGAAGGCGTCGTCATCCGATTCGAGATCGGCGATGCGCGGCGGCAGCACCGGCACCGTCGGGCAGAGAATCGCGTCGAAACGTTGCCAGAGCGTCGTGCGCGCGGCTTCGATCATCGCGGCGCGCGCCTCGCACAAGTCGATGTAATCCGCCGCGCTCGCCGCTTCGGCGCGTTGCAGGCGCGCCAGCACGCGCGGATCGTAATCGGCGCCGCGCTCGGCCATCAGCTTGCGATGCCATGCATACGCTTCGATCGCGACGAGCGGATAGCGATTGATCTCCGGCAGACGATCGAGCGGCGCAAAGCGCACGTCTTCCACGAGCGCGCCGGCCGCCGCGAGATGATTGACGGCCGCGGCGACGGCGCTGGCGACGCTCGCCTCGACGCCATCGGTGACGTAGTTCGTCAGCACGCCGAGGCGCACGCCTTCGAGCGGGCGCGTCGCGGGCACGCCGGGATCGCGCCCCGCGAGAATCCGGTCGACGAGCGCGCAGCATGCGACCGACACGCCGATCGGACCGAACGAATCGAGCGTTTTCGACAGCGGCACGCCGCCTTGCTTCGGGATGCGGCTCGCGGTCGGCTTGAGGCCGGTGAGGCCGCACAGCGCGGCCGGAATGCGGATCGAGCCGCCGGTGTCGGTGCCGAGCGCGACGGCTGCCATGCCATCGGCGACCGATGCCGCCGCGCCCGACGACGAGCCGCCCGCGATGCGCGCGTCGCCCGGCACGTTCGCGCGCCACGGCGAGCGCGGCGTGCCGTAATGCGGATTGAGCCCGAGGCCCGAGAACGCGAACTCGCTCATGTTGGTGCGCCCGACGATCACCGCGCCCGCACGGCGCAGGCGCGCGACGGTCACGGCGTCGGCGCTGGCGGGCGCGTTGTCGGCGAGCGCTTTCGAGCCGGCGCGCGTCACCTGGCCTTCGACATCGAAGAGATCTTTGATCGACACAGGAATGCCCGCGAGCGGCGAGAGCACGGTCCCGGCGCGGCGCAGCGCGTCGTGCGCATCGGCGGCGGCGCGTGCGTGATCGGCATCGACATGCAGGAAAACGGTCGAGCCCTGGCCCGCCGGGTCGGCGATCCGTTCGAGCGCCGTCTCGACGAGCGCGCGGCTCGTCGTGCGGCCGCTTTTCAGATCGGCGGCGAGTTGGGCGAGAGGGGCGAACTGCGGCGAAGTGGTCGGCATGGCGTCGGGCAGTGGCGTCGCCGTCTGCGAGAAGCCGGCAATGCCCGGCGCTTCGCATCGGCAGTGAGTGGATGGACGCCGCAGCCGAAAGCCGGGGCGTCCAAGGTGGCTGTCATTCTAAGCCACCGACGCCGATCGAACACCGCTCAGATCGTGCGCGAGAAGCGCCGCAGACTCGATTGACCCAGATAGCGGTCGAATACCGATGCGACGTTGCGCACCAGCATGCG
Source organism: Caballeronia sp. AZ7_KS35 (assembly GCF_023631045.1). NCBI lineage: Bacteria > Pseudomonadati > Pseudomonadota > Betaproteobacteria > Burkholderiales > Burkholderiaceae > Caballeronia > Caballeronia sp. AZ7_KS35. The sequence continues at coordinate 1,018,527 of NZ_JALQDV010000001.1, forward strand.
GCCAGCGGGCAGCACGCGGATCGCGTCGCGCGAGAGATCGATGAGGCCATCGCCGGCCATCGGCGCGAGGCGCGCGAGTTCGTCGGCGAAAACGGCGGGGAATTCGATGCCGTGCGGGCTCGCGACATCGTCGAAGCGCAGCTCGCCGCCGCACATGAGACGCATGATGACGTCGCGGCGCAGTGCATCGTCGGCGGACAGGCGCACGCCGCGCGCGATGGCGAGCCGCCCCGCGTCGATTGCCGCGGCATAGTCGGCGAGTTCGCGGGCGTTCTGCGCATAGACATCGCCGATCTTGCCGATCGACGACGCGCCGATGCCGATCAGATCGCAATCCGCATGCGTGCTGTAGCCCTGGAAGTTGCGCTGGAGCGTGCCGGCTTCGAAGGCGCGCGCGAGCTCGTCGCCGGGCAGTGCGAAATGATCCATGCCGATGTACACGTAGCCCGCGTCGCTCATGCGCCCGATCACGCGCTCGAGAATCGCGAGACGCACGGCCGGTGAAGGCAGCGCGCTTTCGTCGATCTGCCGCTGCATCTTGAAGAGTGCCGGCATGTGCGCGTAGCCGAACACGGAGACGCGATCCGGTTTCAGATCGACGATCGCGTCGAGCGTGCGCGAAAAGCTTTCGACGCTCTGATGCGGCAGGCCGTAGATCAGATCGACGCTCACCGACTTGAAACCGTTCGCGCGCGCGGCGTCGAGCACGGTTTCGGTCATTTCGCGCGGCTGAATGCGATTGACGGCGCGCTGCACGCGTTCGTCGAAGTCCTGCACGCCGAGGCTCAGGCGGTTGAAGCCGAGTTCGCGCAGCAACGCGACGGTTTGCGCCGACGCCTCGCGCGGATCGACTTCGATCGAATATTCCGCGCGCTCGTCGGAAACGAGATTGAAGTGCTCGCGCGTCGCGGACATCAGCTCGGCCATCTCGTCGTGCGAGAGGAAAGTCGGCGTGCCGCCGCCCCAGTGAAGCTGCGTCACCGCGCGCGACGTATCGAAAAGCGCTGCTTGCAGCGCCAGCTCGCGCTTCATGCGATCGAGGTACGGGCGAGCGTGCGCGCGATTCTTCGTCGCGACCTTGTTGCAGCCGCAGTAGAAGCAGACGGTGTCGCAGAACGGAATGTGGAAGTAGAGCGAGAGATCGGCGTTCGCGTTGGACTGGCTCGCGGCTTCGCGATAGTGCGCGGCGTCGAAGGAATCGGTGAACTGGACGGCGGTCGGATAGGACGTGTAGCGCGGACCGTGCGCGTCGTAGCGCGCGAGCAGGTCGGGGCGAAAGAGCGGGGCGGCGGGAGTCATGGCGGACCTCGGGGGGAACGTCCGAGTGTAGTCGGACGATGCGCGCGAACATTGCGTGATAAGGTCGCAGCCCAATGGCAGCATTTGACGAACCGCAAAGAAGAGGCATGAGAAAATGCCGGTTCTCTTTGCGCTGTTCAGTCACGCCATGTCGATCGATTCTTCGCCCCATGCCTGCCGCGAGGGCTGCGGCGCCTGTTGCATCGCGCCGTCCATCTCGAGTCCGATTCCGGGGATGCCGGATGGCAAGCGCGCGGGCGAACGCTGCGTTCAATTGGGCGACGATCTGCGCTGCAGGATTTTCGGCGATCCGCGCAGGCCGGCGTGCTGCGGCGGATTGCAGCCTTCGCACGAGATGTGCGGCGAGACGCGCGAATATGCGCTGACGTGGATCGAGCGGCTCGAAACAGCGACGCAGCCGACGCAACTGTCGTGACGATCGACAGTCCAATTCGCGGACCGCGCCGAAGACGGCGCAGATTCGAAGAAGAACACTGGAGGATCAAGCATGACGGAACCCGTCGCGCCGCTGCGGCGCCGGTTCGTGCGGGCAGGGCTGATGGCGCTGCCCGCGCTCGCACTCGCATCGAAGGCCCACGCGGCCTCGAACTCGGTATTCCCCTTCATTCCGGATCACTACACATTCTCGACGCAGCAGGTGCAAGCCGCCGTCGCGCGCAAGTTCCCGCTGCAACGCACGGCTTCGCAGATATTCGACGTCGTCCTGAGCAATCCCGTCGTCGGGATGGCGCCGGATCGCAATCGCGTGACCGTGCGCGTCGATGCGCGACTTTCGACGCCGTTCATGCCGAATCCCGTGATCGGCGCGTTCACGCTCTCGACGCAGCTCGGCTACGATGCGCCGAGCCGTTCGGTCATTCTCGTGTCGCCGTCCGTCGACGATGCGCAGTTCACGGGCGATGCCGCGCAATATAACCAGCAGATCGCGTCGGTCGGCGCGCAACTCGCGGCGCAATTGCTCGACCGCTATCCGATCCACACCTTCAAGCCCGAGGAGCTCCAGTTCGCCGGGGTGTCTTACGAACCCGGTACAATCACAGTCCTTACAAACGGCATACGTGTGCAGATTGTCGAGAAGTGAATCGAAATCGCTGCGCAATGTGCATCAAAACCTACGGCTACACCGCGAACAAGGGCTGACGGATGGACTGGATATTGATGGTGAAGGCGCTCATCCTGGGCGTCGTGGAGGGCTTGACCGAATTTCTGCCGGTCTCGAGCACGGGGCATCTGATCGTGGCGGGCAGCTTGCTGAATTTCACCGACGCGCAATCGAAAACCTTCGACGTCGTCATCCAGTTCGGCGCGATTCTCGCGATTTGCTGGGAATACCGCGCGAAGATCGGCTCCGTCGTCGCCGGCCTGCCCGCACGCTCCGACGCGCGGCGCTTCACGCTCAACCTCATCATCGCGACGATTCCGGCCATCGTGCTCGGTCTCCTGCTCGAAAAGCACATCAAGGCGGTGCTGTTCTCGCCGGTGCCGGTGTCGGTCGCGCTGATCGTCGGCGGCATCGTCATTCTCTGGGCGGAGTCGCGCCAGCGCGAGCGGGGCGTCATCACGCGCGTGCATTCCGTCGACGATCTTTCCTATGGGGATGCCTTCAAGGTCGGCCTCGCGCAATGTTTCGCGCTGATTCCGGGCACCTCGCGTTCGGGTGCGACGATCATCGGCGGCATGTTGTTCGGGCTCGAACGGCGCGTGGCGACGGAGTTCTCGTTCTTCCTCGCCATTCCGATCATCTTCGGCGCGACGCTCTACGAAATGGCCAAGTACTGGCGCACGCTGACCGTGAACGATATCGGGCTGTTCGTCATCGGGCTCGTCGCGGCTTTCGTCAGCGCGTTCGTCTGCGTGCGCTGGCTGCTGCGCTACGTCGCGTCGCACGATTTCACGGCGTTCGCGTGGTATCGCATCGGCTTCGGCTTGCTGATCCTGATCGTCGGATACAGCGGCGGATTGAGCTGGGCCGACTGATCCCGCTCTCGCCACGCAAAGCAAAACGCCACGGCTTGCCATGGCGTTTTCCTTTCTGCGCGATGCCGTTCAGCGGCGGCGGAACATCAGATCCCAGACGCCGTGGCCGAGCCGCAGGCCGCGCCGCTCGAACTTCGTGACCGGGCGGAAATCGGGGCGCGGCGCGTAGCCGTCGGCGGTGTTTTCGAGCGCCGGTTCCGCCGACAGCACTTCGAGCATCTGCTCGGCATAGTTCTGCCAGTCGGTCGCCAGATGGATATAGCCGCCCGGCTTCATGCGCGACACGAGCAGCGCGACGAACTTCGGCTGAATCAGGCGGCGCTTGTGATGGCGCGCCTTGTGCCACGGATCCGGAAAGTAGATGTGCACGCCGTCGAGACTGTCGGGCGCGATCATGTGTTCGAGCACTTCCACGGCGTCGTGCTGAAGGATGCGGATATTGCCGAGCCCTTGCTCGCCGATCAGCTTCAGCAGCGCGCCGACGCCCGGCTCGTGCACTTCGACGCCGATGAAGTCATCGCCCGGACGCGCGGCCGCGATTTCCGCCGTCGTCGCGCCCATGCCGAAACCGATCTCGAGCACGCGCGGCGCGTGGCGGCCGAAGTGCGCGTCCCAGTCGGCGAGCTGCGGCGTGTAGGGCACGACGTAGCGCGGGCCGAGATCGTCGATCGCGCGCTGCTGCCCCGGCGATACGCGCCCCGCGCGCGTGACGAAGCTGCGGATGCGCCGATGCCGCAGCGTGGCGTTTTCGTTGACGTCGGACGGGTGCGTGCCGTTGTCGTCGGCTTCGTCTTGGGGATCGTGGCTCATGAGGCGATGCTGGAACGGATGCGCGAAACTAAAAAGCCGCCCAAACGTGACTTGGGGCGGCTTTCGCTGGGATTCTGGAGCGGGCGATGGGAATCGAACCCACGTCTGTAGCTTGGGAAGCTACGGTAATAGCCATTATACGACGCCCGCATGAGCCGGCTATTGTAAGCGCAACGCGTCCCGAGGCGCAATTGCGCGCGGGTTTCAGATGCCGAAGAGCGTCATCGAGACGGCGACGCGCGTCACGACCATCAGCAGCACCTGCACGATCACGAAGAGCAGAATCGGCGAAAGATCGATGCCACCGAGTCGCGGCAGGATGCGCCGCAGCGGATCGAGAAACGGCGCGGTGATCTGATACAGCAGCGGCATCGCCGGCGACTGCGGATTGAGCCACGACAGGAGCGCCATCAGGATCGTCACCCAGATAATCAGGTTCAGCGCCCATTTGACGACGGTCAGCAACGCGACGAGCAGAAGGGTCGGCGCCATGAGCGTCGGATCGACGCCCGCGAGCACGACCATCAGCGTCACGTAGACAGCCGAGGCGATGAACGCCGCGACGATGCTCGCCCAGTCGATCTTCCCGCCGGGAAGAATCTTGCGCAGCGGCAGCACGAGCCAGTTGGTCGCCTGCATCACGGCGTTCGACACGGGGTTGTAGGGCGGCATCCGCACGACCTGGATCCATGCGCGCAGCAGGAGCGCCGCGCCGAACAGGGTGAAAAGGGTGTTGAGCAGAAAACGGGCGATATCGCCGAACATCTCGGGTCCTCTAGGATGCGTGCGCAGTGTTGCGACGTGCGCCGGGTCGGGTTAAGCGAAAGGTGAAGGGAGACGAAAGGCGCTAGCGGGCGCAGAGCCGCCCGCGAGTGATGTCTGGATGGCGGCCGTCCGCGCGGCGCGAATCTTGAATGCTGACCTTGATCATTGTTCGTTCTCTGGACTGAGTATCTCGTCGAAGTCATCGCGGCGCGCGGCGCATCATGCGCGTTTGCGCGCCCGTCGCCCGCACGCCGTTAGACGAAGCTTCGCGTTTTTCTGTTCTCGGCGATTCGAACTCCCCGCCCAACAGGCTTGCCTGATGGGGCGCCGGACGTCACCTTAACATGGCTTTGCAGCCGCTTGGGGACGTTGTCGCACGCGCCGCGCGCGATTGGTCGGGCGATTGCGTGAAAGGTACGCGAAAGTTAATCGCAGGAGACTCATCCGCATGAAACGCCAGTGTCGGAAAACCCTAGTGTTGCCATTTTGAGACGATCGCGAAAAGCGTATTTCACGCAAAACTGGCAGGATATAAAGACGGAAAGCGAAAGGGCCGAGCGCTTCATTGGGCGGGATTGTTTCCCTTCGAATGAGTGGGCGAGAAATCGGACAGGACGAATTTTCCGGCCAAAAAGCATGCTTTTCGCTGAATGTGGTTTAACACACATCAATCGCATATCGACGTGAAGGCTTGGTTTCTTTGCGTACATTGAGGAACGAACAGGGCGCTCGATACTAAAGAGAAGACGATTTCAGCGGGAGCGCAGGCGCGGCGGGATGCGGCCCACTCTCCCATCAAGGTTTCATTCGCTACGTTCGGAGGTTGCCGTGAGCATTTTCTCTTATAGAAAGCATCTGCGATTTTTGAGCCAAGCCCAACGGCGCCGCTGGTGGGATCAGAAAAAGCGACTGACGCCTCGCGTCGTTATCGGCGCGGCTTATGTGCCGCCGAACGTCACGCGTGAATTCGCTTACGTCAAAGTGGGTTGAACGACGCTTCGAGCTTTTAAGAATCTCGCGCATTACATGAGAAGCCCCGGCGGACGCATTGTCCGTCGGGGCTTTTCCGTTCTTTTGTAAATAGACGTTACGCCGTTTTTTAACTTATGGCGTATATCGAGTCGAGCCACCGCGCGCAGGTCCGCCGAACGGTCGATCGGAGCCTGTTTGCGGCCATCGCCCGGCTTTCGGTCTCCTGGCAGCGTTAAGCATCTTGCAATTTGCAACAAATGACTCCGCCGACCGATCTGCTTTTTCGATAAATTCGACTCATACCGTCGCTCGTGAGCCGCCTGGACCGGCCATCATGCGTAGCGGCGAGGAGAACCAAAGTGAAAAAGCTCGGTGGTTTGTTGGTCGCTGGTGCGCTCGGCGTGGGATTCGTCGGTGCAGCGCAGGCGCATGTGTCGGTGGGCGTGGGTATCGGGGTGCCGGCTTACCCGGTGTACGCCGCGCCGCCGGCTCCTGTCTATGTCGCGCCGCCGCAGCCCGTTTATGTGGCGCCGCCGCCTGTCATGTATGCGCCGCCGCCCGCGGTGGTTTATGGCGGCTACGGCGGCTATGGCTACTACGGCCGTCCGTATTACCGGCATCACGGTTACTACCGTCACGGACCGGGCTACTGGCGCCGCTGATCGGCCCGAACGGCTTATTCCGAAGGCGATGCATGCATGCATCGCCTTCTGCGTTTACGGGCCGATTTCTGGATTTTTGCGACGGAACTGGGACAATGATGATCCTCCTCACCTCACGCTCTCACGCCGATGTCCACTCTTCCCGCCCCGACTTTCGATGACGTCGCCGACGCCGCCCGGCGCATCGAAGGATTCGCCCATCGCACGCCCGTCCTGACTTCCCGCACCGCCGACGCCATCGCGGGCGCGTCGCTCTTCTTCAAGTGCGAGAACTTCCAGCGCATGGGCGCGTTCAAGTTCCGCGGCGCCTACAACGCGCTCTCTCATTTCGACGACCGCCAGCGCGCAGCGGGCGTCATCACGTACTCGTCGGGGAATCATGCGCAGGCGATCGCGCTGTCCGCGAAGCTCGCCGGCATCCGCGCGACGATCGTCATGCCGGAAGACGCGCCCGCCGCGAAGATGGAGGCGACGCGCGGCTACGGCGGCGAAGTGATCACCTACGACCGCTACACGCAAAATCGCGAGGAAATCGGCCGCAAGCTCGCCGAGGAACGCGGCATGACGCTGATTCCGCCCTACGACCATCCGCATGTGATCGCGGGGCAGGGCACGGCGGCGAAGGAACTGATCGAGGAAACCGGTTCGCTCGATTATCTGTTCGTGTGTCTGGGCGGCGGCGGGCTCATCGGCGGATGCGCGCTCGCGGCGGCGGCGTTGTCGCCGGACTGCAAGGTGATCGGCGTCGAGCCGGAGGCGGGCAACGACGCGCAGCAATCGCTCGCTCGCGGCGAAATCGTGCATATCGACGTGCCGCGCACGATCGCCGATGGCGCCGCTTCGACGCACGTCGGCGAATACAACTTTCCGATCATCCAGCGTCACGTGGACCGGATCGTCACCGTGAGCGATGCGCAATTGATCGACACGCTGCGCTTCTTCGCGCAGCGCATGAAGATGGTCGTCGAGCCGACCGGCTGCCTCGCGGCGGCCGCCGTGCTGCAGAAGGTCGTGCCGGTCGAAGGCAAGCGCGTCGGCGTGATCGTGTCGGGCGGCAACGTCGATTTGCCGAAGCTGTCGCAGTATCTCGCGTGATGGCGGATCGTCACGACGCTGCGTTGACGATCAGATCGCGGTAGCCGTTCACGATCACGCTGTACGCGAAGTACGCGAACAGCACGGCGGACATCACGTGGCACGCGCGCAGGAGCTGCGTGCCGGCGCGCTTTCGGCCGTGGCTCGCGAGCGTGCAGATGAAGATCGTCCAGCCGAGCCCGCCGCAGAAGAAGCCGATCAGAAACACCGACGCGCTGACGGGACTCGTCGCGCCGGCCTTGGCGATGAGCGCGCCGCCGACCGCCGCAAACCACAATATCGCGCTCGGCGACGACACCGCAAGCAGGCATCCGCGCACGAAGCTTTGCCAATGCTTCGGGCGCGGCACGGTGAGATCCGCTTCGCCTTCGACGGGCGGCGCCGACGCCGGATTGAGCGCTTCACGCGCCATCTTCCAGGTGAGAAAGAGCAGCACGACGGCGCCGCCGATCCACACGACCCAGCGCACGGCGGAGAACTGCAAGAGCGCGGACATGCCCGCGAGCGCGAGCGCCGCGTAGAACAGATCGCCGAAGCACGTGCCGAGGCCGAGCACCATCCCCGGCTTGAATCCGTGCGACAGCGCGAGCGAAATGATCGCGACGTTGGCGATCCCGATATCCAGACACAACGACAGCGACAGAAAGAACCCGTCCGACAGCAACGACCACGAATGCATGTTGTTATTGATGGTTGTGAAGCGTGAAGCTGACATCGAGACGGCCGGTCGGCACGTTCATCGTGTTGCGTGTGGGCGGATTACGGAAGGCGGCGAGCGCATCGCGCTGTGTTTGCGTGCCGATGCCGAGCGCATCGAGCAGATGGACGACGACCGCGTTCACCACGGCCGTATTGCCGTCCTCGACTTTCACCGCGATGCCGATCGGACCTGTCTCGCGGCGCACGCCGATCGCGTAACTCGCGTCCGCGCCGGTCTTGGCGACGAGCGCGCCGCCGAACGCCTGCATCACCAGCGTGCAGAAGCGGCCTTCGCCCGCGACGAGTTCCGGATGCGACGTCATCGCGCGATGGACGCGTGCGAGCGGCGAGCCGTCCGACGCGGCGGCGATGTTCATATAGAGCCGCGCGAGACGTTCGAGCGGGAAGGCGGGCGTCGGCAGATTGCAGCCGTCGATGGCCCATTGCACTTCGTCATCGGCGAGATCGACGGCGCGCGCCACCGTCCGCTTCACATGCGCCTGCAGCGGATGACCGGGCAAGTGGTAATCGGCGAGTGGCGCGTTCATCGCGCGCGCGCCCGCGAGCATGCCGGCGTGCTTGCCGGAGCAATTGCTGCAGACGGCGGTCGGCGTGAAATCGCGCCGGATCCAGTCCTTGTACACGGCGTCTGAAATCGGCGGATGGCCGCCGCAGCGCAGATCGCTTTCGCTCGCGTTCGACTTCGCGAGCATCGCGAGCGCGCGCTCGATATGACGCGGCTCGCTGCTGTGCGATCCGCACATCAGCGCGAGGTCCTCGTCGGTGAAGCCGAAGCGTTCGAGCGCGCCCGTTTCGATGACGGCGAGCGCCTGCGCGGGCTTCGCGGCCGAGCGCGGCAGCGTCACGCGGCGCGGATCGCCGAAAGAATGGATGAGGCGGCCATCGGCATCGACGACCGCGACATGCGCCGCGTGCGTGTTCTCGATGACATCGCCTCGATAGAGCGTGGCCGCGATCGTCATTTGTCGAGTCCGAGTTCGGTCCAGAGCGTATCGACGCGGCGCTTCACGGCTTCGTCCATGACGATCGGGCGGCCCCATTCGCGATTCGTTTCGCCGGGCCACTTGTTGGTCGCGTCGAGTCCCATCTTCGAGCCGAGACCCGCAACCGGCGACGCGAAATCGAGATAATCGATCGGCGTGCTGTCGACCATCACGGTGTCGCGCGTCGGATCGACCCGCGTCGTGATCGCCCAGATCACTTCCTTCCAGTCGCGCACGTTCACGTCTTCATCCACGACGACGATGAACTTCGTATACATGAATTGCCGCAGGAAGCTCCAGACGCCGAACATCACGCGCTTCGCGTGGCCGGGATAGCTCTTCTTCATCTGCACGATCGCCATGCGATAGCTGCAGCCCTCCGGCGGCAGATAGAAATCGGTGATCTCGGTGAACTGCTTCTGCAACAGCGGCACGAAGACTTCGTTCAGCGCGACGCCGAGCACGGCAGGCTCGTCCGGCGGTTTGCCTGTGTAGGTGGAATGGAACAGCGCGTCGCGGCGCATCGTGATCTTCTCGACGGTGAAGACCGGAAACCATTCCTGCTCGTTGTAATAGCCGGTGTGATCGCCGTACGGGCCTTCGAGCGCGTGCTCGTATTTCGCCGACGCCCCCGCCGACGGACGCGGCGGCGCGCCTGCGGGCGCAGGCGGCGGCGCGCCGTCTTGCGGATAGATGAAACCTTCGAGCACGATTTCCGCGCGTGCCGGCACCTGCAATGTATCGACGCCCGGCGTCAGGCATTTGGCGAGTTCGGTGCGCGATCCGCGCAGGAGACCAGCGAACTGATATTCGGACAACGAATCGGGCACGGGCGTCACTGCGCCGAGAATCGTCGCCGGATCGGCGCCGAGCACGACCGCCACGGGATACGGCTTGCCGGGATTCGCGAGCGCAAACTCACGGAAATCGAGCGCGCCGCCGCGATGCGCGAGCCAGCGCATGATGAGCTTGTTGCCCCCGATCAGCTGTTGCCGATAGATGCCGAGATTCTGACGCGGCTTGTTCGGCCCGCGCGTGACGGTGAGGCCCCAGGTGAGCAGCGGACCGGCGTCGCCGGGCCAGCATGTCTGGATCGGCAGCCGATTGAGATCGACGTCGTTGCCTTCCCACACGATTTCCTGGCAGGGCGGCGCGCTGACCGACTTCGGCGCCATGTCCCACACGGCCTTCGCGAGCGAGAGCAGCTTGCCGGCATCCTTCAGGCCCTTCGGCGGCTCGGGCTCCTTGAGCGCGGAAAGCAGCCTGCCGACATCGCGCAACGAACTCAGCGCGGCGACGTCGCTGCCGAGACTCACATCGGAACCGCTTTGCGCGTCCGTCTCGATGCCCATGCCGAGCGCGACGCGCCGCGTCGTGCCGAACAGGTTCGCGAGCACGGGCATCGTGTGACGGGTGGGCGCTTCGAACAGCAGCGCCGGTCCGCCCGCGCGCAACACGCGATCGGAGACTTCGGTGATTTCGAGAACGGGAGAGACGGGCTGCCGAATGCGGCGGAGTTCACCGAGCGCTTCAAGGCGGGCGGTGAAGTCGCGCAGATCTTTGTATTTCATCGATGGTCGGAAGTGGACTCGAAGGCGCCCGGAGGCAGAACTCGCCGGGCGGGACGGCTGCGCGCTAAGCGATTGTCGATTTTACCTGCGTCGGCGTCCGTGCGTTGGGCGACATTCAGCGAAAACCGCTTGGAATCGCCCGGGAGACGTGGTTTTCGGCTGCTGAACACTGTTCAATATAACTGTAAGTAATTGAAACCAAAGTCTATAGCATTGACGGATCATTAAACCCTGTTAGAATCGCTTGGCATCCATTGCAGGTTTTGAAACTTTTTACCTTAGCCTCAGGTCTGTCAGACGCCAATGCGTCGCCTGCGCCGCTCCTGCCCGGCGATTCATGGCTGTTGGTTGTCATTGCCGGCGTTTCACACGCCGGTTTTTCGCGTGGAAAGCCACGTGCGCGTTCAGGGCATGCAGTTCGTGCCGCGCAACCCGGCGGATTTTTGCCGGATCGGCTTTTCAGACGGCGCTTGCCGTATCCCCGATGCCGCTGACGCTTACCGAGAGTGAGCGGTGTCTGATTTGTCTTTCGAGTACGTGCTTCATTCGTATTCATCTGCGCAAATCATGCAACATTGGGAGTATCGATGAATGCTTCGGTTTGGTGGGGTTCCGACTCCCGCGCCGCGCAGGTTGTGCGCGTAGCGCTACGTCGCGGACGCCGTTTGAGTCACCATCTCTTCGCCGTGGTCGGTTGCGCGGCCGTTGTCAGTGCGCTCGCGCTCTGGCTGGCGCCTTCCTGGCGCACGACGTTCGCTGCAAAGATCATGCCGTTCGTGTCGGCCGCGGTCCAGGCCGGTCCGGCGCGTTTGCTCGCCGGCCAGCCGCTGCCGCCGTTCTCGGCGGTGCATCGCGCGCCCGGCGACGCCGCGCTGCCCGTGAACGTGGCCGCTAACACGGCGGCGCCCGAAATTGCCAAGGCGCCGGCCGCCGTGACCCCGTCGCTCGGCGCGGCGGCCAGCGACGACGCCAGCACCCGTCAGCTCACCGGCGGCATCAGCCTGGCCGTGTCGCCCAACGGGCTCGATCCGCGCACGATGCCGTCCGTCGGCATGCTGGCGAACCTGATTCCTGCGCAACGCGTCGTCGCGGATGCGCGCGATGACCGCGTGCTCGTCTCGGCGCGTGAGCAGAAGCTCGTCGCGAATTTCATCGCGCGTCGCTATCGCGTGGCGCAAGAGCCGGTCACGGAACTCGTGCGCGCCGCGTTCGATACGGGTCGCGAAGTCGGCCTCGATCCGCTGCTGCTGCTTTCGGTGATGGCGATCGAATCGGGCTTCAATCCGTATGCGGAAAGCGGCGTCGGCGCGCAGGGCCTCATGCAGGTCATGTCGAAGGTGCATTCCGACAAATTCGAGTACTTCGGCGGCTCGCACGCGGCGCTCGATCCGCTCGCGAACATCAAGGTCGGCGCGCTCGTGCTGAAGGATTGCATCGCGCGCGGCGGCTCGGTGGCGGGCGGCTTGCGCTACTACGTCGGCTCGACGACGCAGGACGACGGCGGTTACGGCGCGAAGGTGCTGGCCGAGCGCTCGCGTCTGCGCGATGTCGCGCGTGGCCGCAATGTGCCGATCAACGCGCCGCAGGCGCCGGTCCAGGCCGCGCCGAAGCAGGTTCTCGCCTCGACGTCCGCGGACAAACGCGTTCACGCGACGATCGAATCGCCGAAGAAATCGCAGGACGATGGCGACGTGGACACGAAGCACGTCGCATCGGCGGAGCTGGGCGCGTAAGGCTTTCGGCAGACGTAAAAAGGAAAGGGCACCCGCGGGTGCCCTTTTTGTTGCGTGTGCCGTCGCGATTATCGACGGAACAGCGTGCCCAGTCGCTGGACCGCTTCTTCCAGCTTCGCCTGCGACGTCGCATACGACAGCCGGATGTAGCGCTGCGGCGCGTGAAAACCGAAATCCGCGCCCGGCACGAGCACGACGCCCGCGTCGTGGAGCATCGAATGCGTGAGCGCATCGCTGTCGCCGGCGGCGGGGTGATGAACCGTCGTCGTGTCGGCGTAGACGTAGAACGCGCCGTCCGGCACGACCGGCACGCCGAAACCGAGCGAGCGCAGCGCCGGCACGATGTAATCGCGACGCCGCTTGAACTCCAGTCGCCGTGCTTCGTAGATCCCGATCGTCCCCGGCTCGAAGCACGCGAGCGCCGCATGTTGCGCGAGCGCCGACGCGCAGATGAACAGATTCTGCGACAGCTTTTCTACCGCGCTGACCATCGCGTGCGGCACGACGAGCCAGCCGAGCCGCCAGCCGGTCATGTTGAAGTACTTCGAGAAGCTGTTCACGGTGAGGACGTCGTCGCCGAAGGAGAGCGCGGACACGGGTTTCGCGTCGTAACTCAGGCCCTGGTAAATCTCGTCGACGATCGTGAAGCCGCCGCGCGCGCGCACCGTGTCGACGATGCGCCGCAGTTCGTCCGGCTCGATCGACGTGCCCGTCGGATTCGATGGCGACGCGAGCAGCACGCCGCGCGTCTTCTCGCTCCAGTTCTCCTCGACATGCTCGGCCGTCAACTGGAAGCGCTCGGCCGGGCCGCTCGCGATGAGCACCGGCTTGCCATCCGCCGCCGACACGAAATGCCGGTTGCACGGATAGCAGGGATCGGGCATCAGGACTTCGTCGCCGTTATCGACGAGCGCCATGCACGCCAGCAGCAGCGCCGCCGACGCGCCCGCCGTCACGACGATCCGCTCGGGGTCGACGGCCAGGCCGAAGGTATCGCGATAATGCTGCGCAATCGCCTCGCGCAGCGCGTGGATGCCGAGCGCGTTGGTGTACTGCGTCACGCCGCGCTTCAGGGCATCGGCGGCGGCGTTCGTGACCGGCTCCGGCGCGGTGAAATCCGGCTCGCCGATGCTCATGTGGATGATGTCGCGGCCCGCGCGCTCGAGCGCCTGCGCCTCTTTCATCAGCTCCATCACGTAGAACGGCTCGATTGCGTCGACGCGCGACGCCAGCCGCACGAGCGGTTCGGCTGTCTGGTTCATTTATGCTCCGCGGCCGCGCGCCTGCGCTTCGGTGGGCCGCATCACGACGGCGAGCTTGTCCAGCACGCCATTGACGTACTTGTAGCCGTCCGAGCCGCCGAAAGTTTTCGTCAACTCGACTGCTTCGTTGATGACGACGCGATACGGCACGTCGATGTGATGCTTGAACTCGAAGGCGGCAACCAGCAGCACCGCGCGCTCGACCGGCGACAGCTGCTCGATCGGACGATCGAGGCACGGCTGCAACTCGGCCGACAGCGCGTCGGATTCCTTGATCACGCCGTGCAGGATCGCATCGAGATGATCCTTATCGGCCTTGTCGAAACCTTGAGAATTGCGCAACTGCGCGTCGATTTCGCCGGCGGGCGCGCCCGACAGCAACCACTGGTAAAGCCCTTGCGTCGCGAGTTCGCGCGAACGGCGTCGTGCGCTCTTCATGCGCGGTCCTCGTCTTCTTCGTCTTCGTCTTCATCGTCGCCGCCGAGCTGCTCGAGCGCGACGGACAGATTCGCCATTTCGACCGCCACGCGCGCGGCGTCGCGACCCTTTTCGGTCATGCGGGCGACGGCTTGCTCGTCGTTCTCGGTCGTCAGCACGGCGTTCGCAACCGGAATGCCGAAGTCGAGCGCGATGCGCGAGATGCCCGAGCCGCTTTCGTTCGACACGAGCTCGAAGTGATACGTCTCGCCGCGCACGACGGCGCCGAGCGCGATCAGCGCGTCGAACTGGCCGGATTCCGCGAGCTTTTGCAGCGCGAGCGGAATTTCGAGCGCGCCGGGCACCGTGACGAGCAGCACGTCCTGGCCGATCACGCCGAGGCGTTCCAGCTCCTCGATGCAGGCGTCGGCGAGGCCGTTGCACACCGGTTCGTTGAAGCGCGACTGCACGATGCCGATGCGCAGGCCGTCACCGTCGAGGTTCGGCTGGTATTGTCCGATTTCCATGAATGATTTCCGTTGGTTCAGATTGGGTTTGGCGTTCAGGCCGAGCGCAACTGCGTGATGCTCGTATCGGCGGGCGCGGCGGTGGCGGGGCAGCCGGGCATCGGCACGAAGCCTGTCACTTCCAGGCCGTAGCCCGACATGCTGCCGAGCTTGCGCGGATTCGCGAGCACTTCCATCTTGCCGACGCCGATATCGCGCAGAATTTGCGCGCCGATGCCGTAGGTCTTGAAGTCGATCGGGCGGCGCTTGAGTTCCGCCGCCTTGTCCTTCTGGTCGAACGCGCGGAACACGTCGACGAGATGTTCCTTCGTGTCGCCGCAATTGAGCATGACGATCGCGCCGAGATCGCGCGCGGCGATTTCCTTCATCGCGGCGTCGATGGTCCAAGAGTGCGTCGACGAGTCGATTTCGAGCAGATCCAGCACGGAGAGCGGTTCGTGCACGCGCACCGGCGTGTCGCGATCCGGACGCGGCGTGCCGCGCACGAGCGCGATGTGCGGCGAACCGGTGGGCTCGTCGCGATACAGCAGCGCGCGGAACGGACCGTGCGCGGTCTGCATCGTCCGCTCGCAGACTTTCTCGATGATCGATTCGGTGCGGCTGCGGTAGTGGATCAGATCGGCGATGGTGCCGATCATGATGCCGTGCTGCTGGCCGAACTCGATGAGGTCGGGCAGACGCGCCATTTCGCCGTCGTCCTTGATGATCTCGCAGATCACCGCGGCGGGCGTGAGACCCGCGAGCGCGGTCAGGTCGCAGCCGGCTTCCGTATGGCCCGCACGCACGAGCACGCCGCCCGGCTGCGCCATGATCGGGAAGACGTGGCCCGGCTGAACGATGTGCTCGGCGCGCGCATCGTGCGCGACGGCCGCGGCGATGGTTTTCGCGCGGTCGGCGGCCGAGATGCCGGTCGTCACGCCCTCGGCGGCTTCGATGCTCACCGTGAACGCCGTGCCGTACTGCGTGCCGTTGCGATGCGTCATGAGCGGCAGGTTCAACTGCTTGCAGCGTTCCTGCGTGAGCGTGAGGCAAATGAGGCCGCGGCCGTGCTTCGCCATGAAGTTGATCGCTTCGGGCGTGACGAATTCTGCGGCGACGACGAGATCGCCTTCATTCTCGCGGTCTTCTTCGTCGACGAGGATCACCATCCGGCCGGCTTTCAGTTCAGCGATGATCTCAGGAGTGGAGGCGAGCGACATGATGACGTCCCGAGCGGGCTCTGATTTGGGGAAAGCGCGTATTTTACGCCACGGCTGGTGGAGCGTCGGGGAAATCGACTCTCTTCGAGAGGTGGAGGTTTCCTAAGCCATTCGGACGAATGGCGCGACGGGCAAGCGTTTGGGAAACTGTCCTCACTGTAACTTTAAAGCGGATGGGTTTTGTACAATGTTGTGTACATTAAACTTAATGGGGCCGAACATGGCTTATAGGGCAAGGGACATCATTCCGCTCTCTCAGGCGCGTGCAAATCTCTCTGAACTCGTCGACGAGGTTCGCGGCGGCAATGAAAAGATCATCACGAAGAACGGAGAAAGCTATGCCGCGTTGATCAGCGCGGAAAAGCTCGAAGCGTTCTACCGCATGGAGAGGTCCCGCATTCATCTGGTGCTGCTGAACGACGCGTTGACCGCCCTGAAGAGCCTCGACAAGAACGAAACGGAAGATGCCGACGAGTACTTCATCCGTCTGAAAGCGCGTCTGGGAGCGCCGCAAACCGATGACGGAGAGTCGGACCGTGAATGATGAACGCAAGCGCACGACCGTCCGAATCTCGAGCGAATTCAATGCCCGACTCACGGATATCGAGCGCTACTGGAACCGCGTTGACCGGCCTGAAAGCTTCCTTCGGCTAGTCGAGGCGATCGAAAAGAAGGTCGTACCGGTGCTTCGGCGCTTTCCGGCTCTTGGACGACGCCTTCTCAATTCGAAGCCGGATACGGTCGATGCTTTGCTGACGATCGAGGAGATCGTGGACGTCACGAAGTCGGGCGCGCCTCATCAAGGCGAGCTACACGAACATCTGTTCGATGACTACGTGCTGCTCTATCTGTTGTCCGGTGACACGATCACTTTCTTGTCGCTCCGGAACATGAAAGAGACTTCCTCCGAATTCAGGGATCTGTGGGGTCCGGAGCGCTAGGTCAGGACAACGCGAGCATTCACCCCGCACTCATCATCCGCTCCACATACCGCGCGATCAGATCGATCTCCAGATTGACCTTCTCGCCTTTGGCAAGCGCCTTGAGCGTCGTCACTTCGACGGTATGCGGAATCAGATTGATGGAAAACTCGCAGCCGTCGGCGCTGTCGCTGACGGAATTCACCGTGAGGCTCACCCCGTTCACCGTCACCGAGCCCTTGTAAGCCAGGTACTTGCCGATATCCTTCGGCGCCACGATGCGCAATTCGTGCGATTCGCCCACCGGCTCGAACTTCGACACGACGCCCAGCCCATCGACGTGACCGGATACGAGGTGCCCGCCAAGCCGGTCGTGCGCGCGCAACGCCTTTTCCAGATTCACGCCGGCGCCCGCATCGCCGAGTCCGACGGTCTTGTTGAGACTCTCGCGCGACACTTCGACGTCGAACGTGCCGGCCGATTTCTCGACAACCGTCATGCACGCGCCCTGAATCGCGATGCTGTCGCCGAGCTCGACGTCGGCGAGATCGAGATCGCCCGCGGCGACCGTCAGACGCACGCCCGCTTCCGGCTCGGCACCGAGCGGCGTGACTTTTTCGATTCGGCCCACGGCCGCGACAATTCCTGTGAACATCGGTCGGACTCCTCGATTCGGTGCTGGGTCAGCTCGCCACGTTGGCTTCGGCAAAACGCGCAAGTATGCGCAGATCGTCGCCGAGCCGGTCGATGCGATGAAATTTCAGATGCGGCCGCGCATCCAGCGTGTCGGGCGGCGCGAAGTCGAACATGCCGGGCGCGCTGCCGAGCAGGCTCGGCGCGAGATAGATCAGCAGTTCGTCGACGCAGCCTTCGCGCAGCAGCGAGCCGTTCAGCTTGTGGCCCGCTTCGACATGCAATTCGTTGATTCCGCGATCGGCGAGCGCCGTGAGCATCGCGGGCAGATCGACCTTGCCGTACTCGTTCGACAGCTCGATCAGATCCGCGCCTTTCTCGCGCAACGCGTCGATGCGCGCCGGATCGGCGTCGGCGGAATGGAAAATCCAGGGCGGCGCGCCGTCGAGGACGCGCGCGTGCATCGGCACGTCCAGCCGGCTGTCGATCAGCACGCGTTGCGGCTGGCGCGGCGTGTCGACCGCGCGCACGGTCAGTTGCGGATCGTCCTCGCGCACCGTGCCGATTCCCGTGAGAATCGCGCAGGCGCGGGCGCGCCACGCGTGGCCGTCGGCGCGCGCGTCTTCGCCCGTGATCCACTGACTCTCGCCCGTCGGCAAACCGGTACGGCCGTCCAGCGTGGCCGCAACCTTCATTCGCACCCACGGACGGCGGCGCGTCATACGCGACACGAAGCCGATGTTCATCTCGTGCGCCTCGTTCGCGAGCAGTCCGCAACGCACGTCGATGCCGGCGTCGCGCAGCATCGTCAAGCCGCGGCCGGACACCGACGGGTTCGGATCTTCCATCGCGGCGATTACTTTCTCGACGCGCGCATCGATGAGCGCATGCGCGCACGGCGGCGTGCGGCCGAAGTGACTGCACGGTTCCAGCGACACATACGCGGTCGCGCCGCGCGGATCCTTGCCGCGCGAACGGGCGTCCTTCAGCGCCTGCACTTCGGCGTGATCCTGGCCGGCCGGCTGCGTGTAGCCCATGCCGATCACTTCGCCGTTCTTGACGAGCACGCAGCCGACGCGCGGATTCGGCGTCGTCGTGTACATGCCCTTCGAGGCGAGCGCGAGCGCGCGCTCCATGTGCGTGAAGTCGGTTTGCGAGAACATCGGCGCGGCCCGGAAACGTCAGGCGGCGAGCGACGCGAACGCGCCGCGCGCCGCGTCGATCGTCGCGTCGATGATCGCGTCGTCGTGCGCGCTCGACACGAAGCCCGCTTCGAACGCGGACGGCGCGAAGTACACACCGGCATCGAGCATCGCGTGAAAGAACGCATTGAAGCGCCTCGTGTCGCCTTGCTGGATTTGCGCGAAGCTGCCCGGCACGCTGTCCATGAAATACAGGCCGAACATGCCGCCGATCGAATCGGCGGAGAAGGGCACCTTCGCGTCGCGGGCGGCGCCGGTGAGGCCGTCGACGAGCTTGCGCGTCTGCTTGGCGAGATCGTCGTAGAAACCGGGACGCTGGATCAGTTGCAGCGTCTTCAGGCCCGCGGCCACCGCGATCGGATTGCCCGACAGCGTGCCCGCCTGATAGACGCCGCCGAGCGGCGCGAGATGAGCCATGATGTCGCGGCGTCCACCGAACGCGGCCGCCGGCATGCCGCCGCCGATGACCTTGCCGAGACAGGTGAGATCGGGCTTGATGCCGTAGACCTGCTGCGCGCCGCCGAGCGCCACGCGAAAGCCGCACATGACTTCGTCGAAGATCAGCACGGAGCCGTATTCGTTGCAGCGTTCGCGCAGCGCGTTGAGAAACTCGGGCGTCGCGCGCACGAGATTCATGTTGCCCGCGACCGGCTCGACGATCACCGACGCGATTTCCGGCCCGAACGCCTTGAACGCCTCGTTCAATTGCTCGACGTTGTTGTACTCGAGCACGGTCGTGTGCTTCGCGATGTCGGCGGGCACGCCGGCGGAAGTGGGATTCCCGAACGTGAGCAGACCGGAGCCGGCTTTGACGAGCAGGCTGTCCGCGTGCCCGTGATAGCAACCTTCGAACTTGACGATGCGGCTGCGGTTCGTGAAGCCGCGCGCGAGGCGCAATGCGCTCATCGTCGCTTCGGTGCCGGATGACACCATCCGCACCTGTTCGATCGACGGCACGAGCTTGCAGATTTCCTCGGCGATTTCGATTTCGGCTTCGGTCGGCGCGCCGAACGAGAAGCCGTTCGCGAGCACGCGTTGTACGGCGCCGAGCACTTCCGGATGGACATGGCCGAGAATCATCGGGCCCCACGAGCCGATGTAGTCGATATAGCGCTTGCCATCCGCATCCCAGAAATACGCGCCTTCTGCGCGCTCGATGAAGCGCGGCGTGCCGCCGACCGAGCGGAACGCCCGCACCGGCGAGTTCACGCCGCCGGGAATGGTTCGCTGCGCGCGTTCGAAGAGAGCTTGATTCTTGGACATGGATGGAAGCCTGCACTGAAAAGTGGATGCGGGAGTCGCGAGGACACGCGCCCGGCTGCCGCTGCAACGTCTGCACGGCGCGCGAAACGCGCCGTCCGGCGCGAAAAACGATGCTGAAATTGTACCGGAGTCGTTGCAATGCAACCGTGTCCGGCTAGGGTCGCATCGAGCGCCGTCCGGTGCGTGCGGCCCACAGTTTTTCCAGCGCGCCCTCGGCGATCGGCTTGATGAGCGTGCCGGACATCTGCGCGTCCCACGTCTGCACGGAGAACGGATGCGCGCGCAATTCGTCGCGCGTGACGACGACCTGCTCGCGCGCATCGACGAGCCAGTCATAAACGAAGTCGATGCGCAGCCGATAGCCGCGCTTGGCTCCGGCATCCGGCACTTCGTGCGGCGCGCGCGTCACCCAGCCCGACGCGAACACGCCCCTGGGTTCCTGCGACACGCGATGCACGAAGACCCGATCGCCCGGCAAGAGTCCGCGCGCGGTGCCGCAACCCCATACGTCGGCAACGGCATCGCCTGCGGCGACGCGCCGCGCGAACTCGGGCAAGTCGGGCCACGGCCATTTCTTTGGGCTCCAGATCAGCAGAAAGGCGGTCATGGGTTCGGTCGGACGAGAAGAGAGCGATGAGCTTAACGCAGCGTCGCGACCGGGGCCGGATCGCGGCAAGGGCTCGCGTACAATGTTTGCTCCTTGCGCGGTAAGGATGCCGCGCGGCCTCAACGCTTCCCCGTCTCCCGAACTCCATGTCCGACACCACCCGGCGCCGGCCCGATGGCCGTTTGATCCTTCTGCTCGGCGCGCTCGCCGCGTGCGGCCCGCTGTCGATCGACATGTATCTGCCGAGCCTGCCGTCGCTCGCCGCCGCGTTCGGCACGAGCCCGGCCGCCGCGCAAAGCACGCTGACGAGCTTCATGTTCGGCTTCTCGTTCGGCATGCTGCTCTACGGTCCGATGTCCGACGCCTATGGCCGCCGCCCCGTCCTGCTCGGCGGCATCGCGCTGTACGCGCTCGCGAGCATCGGCTGCGCGGCGGCGTTTTCCATCGACGCGCTCGTCTTCGTGCGCTTCCTGCAGGCGCTCGGCGCGGGCGCGGCGTCGGTGCTCGCGCGCGCGATCGCCCGCGACGCCCACGCGCCGACCGACGCGGCACGCGTCCTGTCGATGCTGTCCATCGTCACGTCGATCGGACCGTTGCTCGCGCCGCTGATCGGCGGGCAATTGCTGCTGCTGGGCAGCTGGCGCGTCGTGTTCGTCGCGCTGACGCTCTTCGGCGTGACATGCGCGGTGACGGCGTATCTGCGCGTGCCGGAGACATGGCCTAAGGAAAGGCGCGCGAGCGCGGCGGTCGGCAAATCGTTCGCCGCTTACGGGCATCTGCTGACCGATCCCGTCACCTGGGGCCACATGATGTGCGGCGGCATGGCTTTCGCGTCGATGTTCGCGTACATCACCGCCACGCCGTTCGTCTATATCGATTACTTCCACGTCAGGCCGCAGTATTACGGGCTGCTGTTCGGCCTGAACATCGTCGGCATCATCGCGGGGAATGTGCTCAACACGAAGTTCGTCGGCCGCGTCGGCGCGATGAAGATGATTTCGGCTGCATCGTTCGTGAGCGTCGCGGCGGCGCTCGCGGTCGCGTTCGTGGCGCTGACGGGCTTGGGCGGCCTGTGGTCGATCGTCGTGACGCTGTTCTTCGTGGTCGGCGTGGTCGGACTGCTGTCGGCCAATTGCACGACCGAGCTGATGCATCGGTATCCGCACAACGCGGGCGCGGCCGCCGCGGTTTTCGGCGCGATGCAGCTCGCGCTCGGCGCGCTCGCGAGTCTCGCCGTCGGCTTGTTTCACGATGTTTCGCCGCATGGCATGGGCATCGTGATAGGCGTGTGCGGCGTGCTGACATTCGCCGGGCGCACGCTGGTGCTGCGCTCGCACGCGGCGCCCGTGAAGGTCTGAACGGCGCGCAGAAACAAAAAAGCCTCGCTATGTGGCGAGGCTCAACATTTGATGCTCGTTTTTGCGGTCTCGAATCAGATGTGCCTGGGTCAAAGGTGCTTCCTGGGTCGATCGCAGTTGTTTGTCGATTCGGTAACTTACTGGGTCAAAGTTGTTTACCGGCTCGCTTCGGTCGCAGGGGCAATAGGCATGTTCTCCAGATGAGCGATCAGTGGTGCCTGGGTCAAAGGTGCTTCCTGATCGGGTTCGTGTCGATTCGGTTATTCCTCGTTGCCGTTTCAGCCTTGTCGACGAAGCTGGACTGCATCAAGGAATGAGACGAGTGTAGGCCGTCGTCGAACGACGACATATCGAAGGAATTCGAATCGGTGGGCAAGGCCGCGTGACGGCCGAAACGCGCTGTTGCGCGCCGTGAAACCGATGTTCGCCTAAACCGCGCGCGCGAGCGTCGGCATGGGCGGCGCGAGAGGAGTGCCGCGCGCCGCGAGCGCGGACAGCGTGGCCTCGTTGACATCGGAGATCACGCAGAGCGCGACGATCTCATGCAGGTTCGACGTGACGAAGGCGCGTTCGCCGGCGGCGGCGAACGCATCGGGGTCGAGCGTGAAGCGTGTCGGCGGGATCGGTATCGGCATGACTCGGGAAGCGCATTCGAAGGGTCCAGATCCTGCAGAATGCGTTCGCGCTTCTCGATAGGCATCGACTGAAACGTCCCCGCGTGCTGCTATTCGAGGGGGCCGATCGTCGCCGCGAGAAACGTGAAGGCCGCGGCTTCCGCCTGCGCGACCGCTCCGGGTTCGACGCCCGCGCCGTGCCCGCCGTCGCCGGTCTCCTGATACCAGACGTCGGCGTGGCCTTGCGCCTGCATCTTCGCGGCCATCTTGCGCGCGTGGCCGGGATGCACGCGGTCGTCGCTCGTCGATGACGTGAACAGCGCCGGCGGATACGTCACGTCGGCCTTCACGTTCTGATACGGCGAATACGCCATCAGATGATGAAGATCGCCGGCGTCGTCGGGATCGCCGTATTCGTCGATCCACGATGCGCCTTGCAGCAGCAAGTGAAAGCGCGCCATATCGAGCAGCGGCACTTCGGACAGCACGGCGCCGAAAAGCTCGGGCCGTTGGACCATGCACGCGCCGGTGAGCAGGCCGCCGTTGCTGCCGCCCCGAATGGCGAGCTTCTTCGGCGTCGTGACGCCGCTATCGACGAGCGCTTGCGCCACCGCGGTGAAATCATCGAACGAAATTTGACGGTTCTCGCGCAATGCCGCCTGATGCCACGCCGGGCCGAACTCGCCGCCGCCACGGATATTCGCGACCGCGTACAGCCCGCCGCGTTCGAGCCACGCGATGCCCGTGGTTGCGTCGTAGCCGGGGTCGAGCGCGACTTCGAAGCCGCCGTAGCCGTAGAGCAGGCAAGGGCGCGGTTCGGCGGTGGTCTCGATGTCTCTTCCGATCAGCCAGTAAGGAATGCGCTCGCCGTCCGGCGCGATCGCGTGGCGGCGCACGGCGGCGAGACCGGTTGCGTCGAATTGCGCGGGAAGGCGCGCGAGCAGTCGCCAGGGCGCGTCGCTGGCGAGATCGGCGTGATAGAGCGACGGCGGCAACAGAAAATGCTCGACGTGGATGAGCACGGTGTCGTCGCGTTCGCTGTCGATCGAATCGACCCATGACTGGCTCGCTTCCGGCAGCGCGAATTCGCGCGCCTGCCATGCGTCATCGGGATTCGCGTCCGGGCGCAGCAGCGTGACGCGCGGCGTGCCGTCATCCATCTGCGAAACGATGAGGAACTGCTTCGTGAAGTCGATGCCCGCGAGGACGAGGCGTTCCGACGGCGTGAAAAGCGCCGTGAACCGGCGCGAGCCGGCGAGAAACGCGTCGCGGCGGATGACGGTCAGCGTGCCGGGCGCGTAGCGGCGCCCGCCCGCGTTCCAGAACTTGCGCGGCGTGACGAAGAGCCAGCCGTTCCAGTGCTCGATTTCCGCGTGCGACGGCAGATCGTACTGGCGCCATTCGTTGGCGGTTTCGTCGAGCCAGTAGTTGAGCGTGTCGTAGAACGTGACCGCGCGCGACGCGAGATGCAGCTTCTCGATCGGATCGTAGTCCACGCCCGCCGACACGTCGCGCCGATTGCCTTCGAACACGACGGGCGCATCCGCGAGCGGCGTGCCGCGCTTCCAGCGACGCGCCTGCCGTGGAAATCCGGATGTCGTCAGCGCCGGGCTCGGGTTCGTCTTGCTGTCGTCCCAGCCGACGTACACGGTGTCGCGATCGATCCACGAGATGTCGTGCTTGCCGACATCGGGCAATGCGAAGCCATCCGCGACGAACGTTTTCGACGCGATCTCGAACTCGCGCACCATGCACGCGTCCGAGCCGCCCGGCGACAGGCTCACGAGCGCGCGATCGTAGTCGGGATAGAGCATGTCGAAGTCGGCGAGGGCCCAGCGTGTGTCGCCCACCGCGTCGGTGTTCAGGTCGAGCGCGTCGACGTCGAGGATCGTTTCCCATGCGGGCTTGCCTTCGAGCCACGCAGACCACGGCGTGCGGCGTACGATGCCGAGCGGATGCGCGTCGTCCTGCCATGTGTTGTAGCCCCAGTCGCCGTAACGCGAACAGGCGACGATGCGGTCTTTCGACGTGTACGCCTTTTCGAGCCGGCCGGCGAGGGCGCGCGCGTCGGGCGTGTTGCCGAACGCGGCTTCGGTGCGGCGGTTCTGGGCGTCGATCCACGACTGCACGCGGGCGTCGTCGAGCGCTTCGAGGCCGATGAAGGGATCGGGGCCGTCGGAGGGCGGCCAGGCGAGTTCGGGATTCTGATCGAGGATGGTCATGCGGAATCGGAGCTTCGAAAGGCAAAACGCCGATTGTGCCTGTTATGGCGGCGCAATGAAAAAGCCGCGCATCAGCGCGGCTTTCAACTTCAACGACCAGGCAGACTCAAGCCAGCCGCTCTTCCGTCTGCGGATCGAACAGCACGGCCTTCGACACATCGAACAGCAGGGTCATGTTCGTCATCGGCTGCGGATTGCTCGCAGGGTGCACGCGCGACACGACGCGCTTGCCGTTCACCTGCGCGAACACGAGCGTGTCCGGGCCGGTCGGCTCGATCACGTCGACGCGCACGTCGACCGGCTGCAGGCTCGCATCCGACACATCGTGCGCGCTGCGCGAATCGGTGATGCGCTCCGGGCGCAGGCCCAGAATCACATCCTGCCCGACCTTGCTGCGCAAACGACCCGCATCGAACGGCAGATTCAGCACCTTCTGCGTGACGCCCGTATCGAGTTGCAAACCGACGCCCGAACCCGACTCGACGAGCTTGCCCGTGATGAAGTTCATCGGCGGCGCGCCGATAAAGCCCGCGACGAACAGATTCGACGGCGAATCGTAAATCTCCTGCGGCGCGCCGAACTGCTGCACGATGCCGTCCTTCATCACCGCGATGCGATCGCCGAGCGTCATCGCTTCGATCTGATCGTGCGTCACGTAGACGATCGTCGTGCCGAGGCGCTGATGCAAGAGCTTGATCTCCGAACGCATCTCGATGCGCAGCTTCGCGTCGAGGTTCGAAAGCGGCTCGTCGAACAGGAACATCACCGGATCGCGTGCGAGGGCGCGGCCCATCGCGACGCGCTGACGCTGCCCGCCCGACAGTTGCCCCGGCTTGCGATCGAGCAGATGACCGATCTGCAGCGTCTCCGACACGCGATCGACGATCTTCTTCTGCTCGTCCTTCGGCACCTTGCGAATGTTGAGACCGAACGAGATGTTGTCGCGCACGCTCATCGAAGGGTAGAGCGCGTAGGACTGGAACACCATCGCGATATCGCGGTCCTTCGGCGAGAGGTCGTTGACCGTCTTGCCGTCGATCATGATGTCGCCACGGGTCACGGTCTCCAGACCCGCGATCATGTTCAGCAGGGTCGACTTGCCGCAGCCCGAGCCGCCGACGAGGATCAGGAACTGACCGTCCTCGATATCGATATTGACGCCCTTGAGAACCGGCACCCCGTTCGGGTAGGTCTTGTACACGTCACGGATGGAAAGGCTTGCCATGTGAATCCTCTATCTCTCGATACTGCTCGTTTAACCCTTCACCGCGCCGGCGGTCAGCCCGCGCACGAAATAACGTCCCGCGATCATGTAGACGAGGATCGTCGGCAATGCGGCGATGATCGCGCCGGCCATGTCGACGTTGTATTCCTTCACGCCCGTCGATGTGTTCACGAGGTTGTTCAGCGCCACCGTGATCGGCATGGAATCCACGCCCGAAAACACGATACCGAACAGGAAATCGTTCCAGATCTGCGTGAATTGCCAGATCAGGCACACCATGAAGATCGGCAGCGACACCGGCAGCAGAATCTTCGTGAAGATGGTGAAGAAACCCGCGCCGTCGATGCGCGCCGCCTTCACGAGCTCGGCCGGAATGCTCACGTAGAAGTTGCGGAAGAACATCGTCGTGAACGCGATGCCGTAGATCACGTGTACGAGCACGAGGCCGGTCGTCGTGTTCGAAAGGCCGAGAAAGCCCTGCAGACGCGCCATAGGAAGAAGGATCGCCTGGAAGGGGATGAAGCAGCCGACGAGCAGCATCGTGAAGATGGCGTCCGCGCCGCGGAAGCGCCAGTGCGTGAGCACGTAGCCGTTGAACGCGCCGATGAACGACGAGATCAGCACGGCGGGGATCACCATGCGGACCGAGTTCATGAAGAACGGCTCCATGCCGTCGCAGCGCACGCCGGTACACGCTTCCTGCCACGCTTTGACCCACGGCGCGAACGTGAAGTGCGTCGGCGGCGTGAGCAGATTGCCCGTGCGAAGCTGGTCGAGATCCTTGAACGACGTCGACAGCATCACGTAGATCGGGAACAGGAAGTAGAGCGCGAAAAGTATGAGCACCGCGTAGATGACGGCGCGGCTCAGGGTCATCTTAGGCTGCATTGCGGGTGCTCCTCGATTCGAGATACATGAGCGGCACGAGCACGGCGACGACGGTGGCGAGCATCATCATCGACGATGCGGCGCCCACGCCCAGTTGCCCGCGATTGAACGAGAACGTGTACATGAAGATTGCCGGCAGCGACGACGACGTGCCCGGACCGCCCGCCGTCAACGCGACGACGAGGTCGAAGGTCTTGATCGTGATGTGGCAGAGGATCAGCAGCACGGAGAAGAACACCGGGCGCATGCTCGGAATCACGATCTTGCGGTAGATGGTCGGCAGCGTCGCGCCATCGACTTGCGCGGCCTTGAAAATTTCGCCGTCGACGCCGCGCAGACCGGCGAGGAAGAGCGCCATCACGAAGCCCGTCGATTGCCACACCGCGGCGATCACGACGCAGAAAATCGCCTTGTCCGGGTCGCCGAGCCAGTTGAACGAGAAACTCGTCCAGCCCCAGTCATGAAATACTTTCTCCAGACCGAGGCCGGGGTTCAGAATCCACTGCCACGCGGTGCCGGTCACGATGAACGAAAGCGCCATCGGATAGAGGAAGACCGCGCGCAATGCACCTTCGTTGCGGATCTTCTGGTCGAGAAGGATCGCAAGGAAAAGGCCGAGGAACACGCAAATCCCGATGAACGGAATGCCGAACCAGCCGAGGTTGGCGGCGGAAGTCCACCAGACATCGTTGGCGAAAAGCTGTTTGTAGCGGTCGAAGCCCGCGAAATCGTAGCGCGGCATGAGCCGCGATTCGGAAAGCGACAGATACCCGGTAATGGCGATGAAGCCGTACACGAAAACGATCGCGATCACGACGCTGGGAGCGAGCACCAGCTTCGGAATCATGCGATCGGCGAGCGCCGCCGTCGGTGACGCGCGACGGGGCGGGTTTTGCGGTTTCTTGTCCGCGGCGATGGAGGCAGTCACGACTCGACTCCTGGAAGATGCGCCGGCGCTTTTCGTGCGTTTAGGTGCACTGACTGGCGCTTCTGTGGCGAATGCCTGCTGGCGCTGAAATGTTGCGACGTTACAGATGCAGTCCTGCTCTGTCTTGCCCCGCCCGGCGCATGCCTTTCGCACACGCGCCGGGCGGATGCGGCCTTACTTCGTCTTGGCGGCGTTCGCGAGTGCGGCAACCGCGCTCTTCGAATCCTGCGACGAATTCATGAACTTCGTCACGACGTCGGTCATCGCGCCGGCGACGGCATCGCCCTGAGCCATGCCGTGCGCGAGCGACGGAACATAGCCGCCCGATTTGATCGCCGTCTGTTCATCAGCGTAGGACTTCTTCGCGCAGTCGTCGAACTTATCCATCGGGACGCCGAGACGCACCGGGATCGACCCCTTGTTCAGACTGAACTGCTCCTGGAATTCCGGCGTCATGATGGTCTTCGCGAGCGCGAGCTGGCCCGGCGTCGCAGCCTTCTGGCCCTTCTGCTGGAAGAACACGAACGAGTCGACGTTGAACGTGTAGGCCTTCTCCGTGCCCGGCACCGGCGCGCACACGTAGTCCGTGCCCGCCTTCTTGCCGGCGCCGGCGAATTCGCCCTTCGCCCAGTCGCCCATGAACTGCATGCCGGCCTTGCCGTTGATGACCATCGCGGTCGCGAGGTTCCAGTCGCGGCCCGTGCGGCCGCTATCGAAGTAGCCCTGGATCTTGCGGACCGTGTCGAACACCTGAACCATCTTGTCCGAGGTCAAGGTCTTCTGATCGAGATCGACGATCGCCTTCTTGTAGAAGTCCGCGCCCTGCGACAGCACGACGTCTTCCCACAGCGTCAGGTCCTGCCACGGCTGGCCGCCCATCGCGATCGGCATGATGCCCGCGGCCTTCATCTTGTCGGCGACCTGGAAGAACTCGTTCCAGTTGGTCGGGACCTTGCCGCCCGCCTTGTCGAGCGCGGCCTTGTTGATGTACAGCCAGTTCACGCGATGCACCGAGAAGGGCGCGGCGACGTAGTGGCCGTCGGCGTGGATGATCTTGTCGATTTCCGGCGGCAGGTTCTTTTTCCAGTCGCCCGCGACGGAATCGATCGGCACGAGGACGCCTTGCTCGGCCCATTCCTGGATCAGCGGACCCTTGATCTGCGCCGCCGACGGCGCGTTGCCCGAGATGACCTGCGTCTTCAGCGCGGTCATCGCGGCCGCGCCCGCACCGCCCGCGACAGCGAAGTCCTTCCAGGTGTAACCCTGCTTCGTCATGTCGTCCTTGAGCACGCCGACAGCCTTGGATTCGCCGCCGGACGTCCACCAGTGCAACACGGAAACGGCCTCGGCAGCCTGAACCGCCGACGCCGTCGCGCCGCACAGAAGACCTGCGGCGCACAGCGCGCCCATGAGCTTACGGACTTTCATTGTTTATCTCCTCCAGACACCTGACAAGAAACGATTGGCTCCCGATGCAGCCAGAAGCATGGCTAAGAAGCGGTGGTCGAAAAAACGGCAAAACTGGATGGCCGGGAATCGGCGGTGTCGGCGGGGATGCGGCAGGCGCGAGTCACGACGGACGCGACGTGCCGGGCCGGCAGACCGATAGTCGGCCGCACGGCGCTCAAGAGATGAGTGGGTTGAATCGCAACGGCTGTCTCCTCTTTTGATTTTTACCCGTTCGTTCGAGCGTTGCCCCGAAAGACGCACTCGACGGCGAGGCGCGAGGCCTGAACGATCGTGAGCCGCAAGGGGCGCTTTCCGTGGAAAGCGGCGCGCCGCGCGCTCCGTTAACATGCGCTCAGAACGATCATCTGTAAAAAAGCTCGTCACCAGACTTGTCTGATTGACTTTGGCAATTTTCTGTAGATGACATTTCCTCTTGATTTGGATTGTAGTTAAACTACAATTCAGTGTCAAAAAAAATTTTATCGGACTACGCTGTCATCCGTAGTCACCCGGGCGACTCGCCCCGATTCGACTCACATCCGCTCTCGAACCCACGTAGAGACTCATGCAAAGCGACTCGAACTTCACCTTCGTACTCTTCGGCGGCACCGGCGACCTCTCCATGCGCAAGATTCTTCCCGCGCTCTTCGAGGCGCATCGCGCGGGCATGCTCAATCCGGCGGGCAGAATCGTCTCGGTCGCGCGCGAGGCCAAGCAGCAAGAGGAATACCGCGCGTGGGTCGAGGATCACGTGAAGCCGCATGTAGCGAAGAACGGCATCGATGAAGCCGCGTGGCAGAGCTTCATCGAGCGCTTCGAGTACGTCGGGCTGGACCTGGGACGTCCGGAGGACTTCGTCGTCTTGCGCGACGCGCTCGCCCGGTTCGACGGCACGCGCGTCTTCTATCTGGCGACGGGGCCGTCGCTGTTCGTGCCGATCTGCCGGGCGCTGGCCGATGTCGGCCTGAACCAGAACGCGCGCATCGTGCTCGAAAAGCCGCTCGGCTACGACCTGAAGTCGTCGAACGCGATCAACGACGCCGTCGGCGAAATCTTCCAGGAAGAGCAGATCTATCGGATCGATCACTATCTCGGCAAGGAGCCGGTGCAGAACCTGCTCGCGCTGCGCTTCGGCAACGCGCTTTTCGAGCCGCTGTGGCGGCGGGAATGGGTCGAGAGCATCCAGATCACGATCGCCGAGGAACTGGGCGTGGAAGCGCGCGGCGACTTCTACGACAATACGGGCGCGCTGCGCGACATGGTGCAGAACCACTTGCTCCAGTTGCTTTCCATCGTGACGATGGAGCCGCCGCACTCGATGGACTCCGACTCCGTGCGCGACGAGAAACTGCGCGTGCTGCGCGCGCTCAAGCCCATCGACGAGCGCGACATCAGCCGCGTCGCGGTGCGCGGGCAATATCATGCGGGTGTGATCCGCGGTACGGCGGTGCCCGCGTACGTGACCGAGCCGGGCGTGCGCGCCGACAGCACGACGGAAACTTTCGTCGCGCTGAAGGTGGAGATCGAGAATTGGCGTTGGGCGGGCGTGCCGTTTTTCCTGCGCACCGGCAAGCGGCTCGCGGATCGCGTCGCGGAGATCGTCGTGAATTTCCGCGCGGTGCCGCATTCGGCGCTCGGCGCGAACGCATTGCGCGCGGGCGCGAACCGTCTCGTGATCCGGTTGCAGCCGAACGAGTCGATTCGTCTCTACTGCCTGGCGAAGCAGCCGGGCGAGGGCATGAACCTCGCGAGCGTACATCTGGATCTCGCGTTCGATCAGTTCTTCAAGGAAGGACAGATGGAGGCGTATCAGCGGCTTCTGCTCGATGTGATTCACGGCCGCCTCGCGCTTTTCGTGCGGCGCGACGAGCAGGAAGCGGCGTGGCGCTGGGTCGAGCCGATCCTG
Organism: Caballeronia sp. AZ7_KS35; assembly: GCF_023631045.1. Taxonomy (NCBI): domain Bacteria; kingdom Pseudomonadati; phylum Pseudomonadota; class Betaproteobacteria; order Burkholderiales; family Burkholderiaceae; genus Caballeronia; species Caballeronia sp. AZ7_KS35. The sequence goes on from NZ_JALQDV010000001.1 coordinate 1,049,755, forward strand.
AACGCGTGGGCATCGGCGACCAGCAAGCCGAAGCCGTATGCGGCGGGCACGTGGGGACCGGCGGCATCGAGCGCGATGCTCGCGCAGGCGGGCACGTGCTGGCTGGAAGAAGAGAATTGAGGGAGTGACGCCGACGCAGCCCGCAAGAGGCGCGCGGCGCGCACGAAGATTCAGGACACCGCTTCGCCCGTCATTGCGACGGCGCGAACAGAAAGCGGATCGATAAACCAGAACAAGCAGGAGGAGCAGTGATCGAGCTTCATACTTTCGACGATCCGCGCGCCCATTCGAACGCGCTGGCGAAAGCCGTGAGCGACGCGCTGAAAGCGTCCCTCGCGGCAAGAGGCGCGGCATCGGCCGACGCCGCCGGACAAACCGCTCACGCCACGCTGGCGGTCTCGGGCGGCACGAGTCCGAAACCGTTCTTGCAGTCGCTCTCGCGCGAGCCGCTCGACTGGGCGCACATCGACGTGACGCTCGTCGACGACCGCTGGGTGCCCGAAACCGATTCCGCGAGCAACGCGCAGCTCGTGCGCGACACGCTGCTGCAGAACGCGGCGGGGTCGGCGTATTTCCTGCCGCTCGTCGATACGGCCAAGCCGCTCGAGGCGCACATCGCCGAACTGAACGCCGATCCGCGCCGCCGTCTGCCGGACGTGGCCGTGCTCGGCATGGGCGAGGACGGCCACACGGCCTCGATTTTCGCCGACGCGTCCGAATGGGATTTCGCGATCTCCACGCCGGACCGGTTCATCGCCGTGCATCCGGGCGCGGCGCCGCATGCGCGCGTGAGCCTGTCGATGTCGGCGCTCAAGCAGATCGGGCAGTTGTATCTGTTCATCGCCGGGCAGAAGAAACTCGACGTCCTGAACGCGGCGCTCGCCGCGCCGCAAAAAAACGCCATCTCGACGCTGGCCCACGCTGAAGGAGTGAAGCTCGATGTCTACTGGTGTGCATAAGACAGCGGCTCAGCACGCCGACGGACCGCGGCTTCTGGCCGACATCGGCGGCACGAACGCGCGCTTCGCGCTGGAGACCGCAACCGGCGAGATCGGGCAGATCCGCGTGTATCCGGGGGCCGATTACCCCGGCATCGCGGAGGTGATGCAGCAGTATCTGAAGGACACGAAGGTCGGCCGCGTCAATCATGCGGCGATCGCGATCGCGAATCCGGTCGACGGCGATCACGTGAAGATGACCAATCACGACTGGAGCTTCTCGATCGAGGCGACGCGCCGCGCGCTCGGCTTCGACACGCTGCTCGTCGTGAACGACTTCACCGCGCTCGCGATGGCGCTGCCCGGCCTGACCGACGCCCAGCGCGAACAGGTCGGCGGCGGCTCGCGGCGGCAGAACAGCGTGATCGGTCTGCTCGGCCCCGGCACGGGTTTGGGCGTCTCCGGGCTGATTCCGGCGGACGATCGCTGGATCGCGCTCGGCAGCGAAGGCGGTCACGCGACGTTTTCGCCGTTCGACGAGAACGAAGACCTCGTCACCCGCTATGCGCGCCGCAAGTTTCCGCACGTCTCGTTCGAGCGCGTGTGCGCGGGGCAGGGGCTGGAGCTGATCTACCGGGCGTTCGCGGAGCGCGACAACGTCACGGTCGCCGACACCTTCACCGCCGCCGATGTCACGACGCGCGCGCTGCAAGGCGAGCCGCTCGCGCTCGAAACGGTGAACTGTTTCTGCGCGATCCTCGGCACGTTCGCGGGCAATATCGCGGTGACGCTGGGCGCGCTGGGCGGCATTTACATCGGCGGCGGCATCGTGCTGAAGCTCGGCGAGCTGTTCCACAAGTCGCCGTTTCGCGAGCGCTTCGAGTCGAAAGGGCGCTTCCAGCAGTATCTGTCGGGCATTCCGACGTACATCATCACGGCGGAATATCCGGCGTTTCTCGGCGTGTCGGCGATTTTGTCGGAACAGTTGTCGAATCGCGCGAACAGCGGTTCGTCGGCCGTGTTCGAACGCATCCGCCAGATGCGTGACGCGCTGACGCCCGCCGAGCGGCGCGTCGCCGATCTCGCGCTGAATCATCCGCGCTCGATCATCAACGATCCGATCATCGACATCGCGCGCAAGGCCGACGTCAGTCAGCCGACGGTGATCCGCTTTTGCCGCTCGCTCGGCTGCCAGGGCTTGTCCGACTTCAAGCTGAAGCTCGCGACCGGCTTGACCGGCACCATTCCGGTGAGCCACAGCCAGGTGCATCTCGGCGATACGGCCACCGACTTCGGCGCGAAGGTGCTCGACAACACCGTGTCGGCGATCCTGCAGTTGCGCGAGCATCTGAACTTCGAGAACGTCGAGCGCGCGATCGATATCCTCAACGGCGCGCGGCGCATCGAGTTCTACGGGCTCGGGAATTCGAATATCGTCGCGCAGGACGCGCACTACAAGTTCTTCCGCTTCGGCATTCCGACGATCGCGTACGGCGACCTGTACATGCAGGCGGCGTCCGCGGCGCTGCTCGGCAAGGGCGATGTGATCGTGGCGGTGTCGAAGTCGGGGCGCGCGCCGGAACTGCTGCGCGTGCTCGAAGTGGCGATGCAGCAAGGCGCGACGGTCATCGCTATTACGTCGAGCAACACGCCGCTCGCCAAGCGCGCGACGGTCGCGCTGGAGACGGATCACATCGAGATCCGCGAGTCGCAGCTTTCGATGATCTCGCGCATTCTGCACCTCGTCATCATCGACATTCTCGCGGTCGGCGTCGCGATTCGCCGTGCCGCGCCGAAGCCCGGCGCGAAGATCAGCGAGACGGTCGCGAAGGCGCGTCAGTCGAGCGACGATGACGCCGCCGCCGTGCTCGACTGGCTGAGCCACGGCGCGTCGGGAATGGCGCGGGACTGAAGCGCTTTCGAAGCGCGATGAACGAAGGGCCGCCGATGCGAATCGGCGGCCCTTTGTCTTGCGGATCGAACCGGCGCGTCAGAACGAGTGCTGGATGCCCGCGTACACGCCCGACTGGCTGTGTCCGACGAGCGGGTTGTCCGTCGCCGCCGACGTGCCGTAGTTGTTGGCGTTCAGGCCGTAGTTCGCGGTGCTGCTGTTGCGCACCGTGGCGATCTGAATGTCGAACAGCGTGCGCTTCGAGATGTTGTACGAACCGCCGACCGAATAGATGGTCGCGTTGCCCGCGCCGTTGTTGCCGTTCACGTGATACACCGCGCCGATCAGCGCCGCTGCCGGCGTGGCTTGCCACGTCACGCCGCCCCATTCGTGATCGAGCGTGCTCGGCTGGCCGGGCAGCAGGTTCGTCATGCCGGACGTGCGGATCGCCTGATAGCCGCCCTGCAGCTTGAACTGGCCGAGGAACACGTTGAACATCGCCGTGTATTCGCGCGAGTAGGCGTAGGCACCGTTGCCCGTGCTGTAGTCACCGCCGAGCGTGCCGTTCGCCGGGTTGCGGATCTCGTCGTAGATGCCGCGCACCTGAAACAGCGGCGATGTGTAGGTGATCTGCGCACCGGCCTGACGGCCCTGCGGCGTGGTGCCGTTGCCGTTCCAGTTGGTCGCGTTGGACAGCGCGTACTGGCCGTAGAAATCGAAGCCCGCGAACTTCGGCGACTGATACGAAATGTTGTTGCTCGACTGCGGCCAGTTGCGACCACGCACCAGCGATGCCGACGACCAGTTCGACTGACCGAACGGATCGAAGTCCCATATGCCGTTCGAGATGAAGAGCTCACGGCCGAGCAGAACCGTACCGAACTGATCGTTGGCGATACCGACCGTCGCCCAGCGATTGAAGAGGTTGCCTTGCGCCTGGCCGTTCATCGCGTTGAAGCCGTTTTCCAGCCGGAAAACGGCGCGGTTGCCGCCGCCCAGGTCCTCGGCGCCCTTGATGCCCCACAGGCTCGTGCCCCAATCGCCGCTTTCGGCGCGAAAACGATGCGTGCTGCCGCCGGCGCCGTCGGGCACGCCGCTCATGTATTCGAGTCCCGCGTCGATGCGGCCGTACAGCGTCACGCTGCTCTGTGCATGTGCCGCTGCGCTGAACGCCATGAGTGCTGCCGACGCGAGCAATACCTTCTTCATCATCCCCTCCAAAACGCTGTCAAAGAAAACATGTGCATGACGAGGCATCGCGATCACGCCGCGATCCGCGTCATTTCTCGAATTCGGAGGGATTGTGAAGTAGAACTACTTTGTCGGATGCCCGGTTTTGTAGTTTTAGTTGCCGAGTTGACAAATGTCGTGCGCGGGCAGGATACCGTCGGCATCGACGTTCGTTATGCCCGAGCTGCAAACGCCCGAAAGTCTCGCGATCCAATAAAAAACGGTGCGATACCCTTTCGGGCACCGCACCGATACGCGCCTCTCGCAGCAGCGTGAAAACCTTCTAAAAGACTTTTCTGTCAGACCCGTTGCTTAGAACGAGTGCTGGATACCTGCGTACACGCCCGTCTGGCTGTGGCCAGGGAACGGGTTGTCCGTCGAAGCAGCCGAGCCATAGTTGTTGGCGTTGAGACCGTAGTTCGCGGCCTTGCTGTTCTGCACCGTCGCAACCTGCAGGTCGAGCAGCGTGCGCTTGGACAGGTTGTACGAGCCGCCGACCGTGTAGATGGTCGCGTTACCCGCGCCGTTGTTGCCGTTGACGTGGTACACCGCCGCGATCAGCGCTGCTGCCGGCGTGGCTTGCCACGTCACGCCGCCCCATTCGTGATCGAGCGTGGTCGGCTGGCCGGGCAACTGGCCCGTCATGCCCGAGCTGCGGATTGCCTGATAAGCGCCCTGTACCTTGAACTGACCGAGGAACAGGTTGAACATCGCCGTGTACTCGCGCGAGTACGCATAGACGCCGTTGCCGCCCGAGCCGCCGTCGATCGGGTTGTACGCGCCGCCGAGCGTACCGTTTGCCGGGTTGCGGATTTCGTCGTACATACCGCGAATCTGGAAGAGGGGCGTCGTGTACGTGATGTACGCGCCCGCTTCGCGGCCTTGCGGCGTCGTGCCGTTACCGTTCCAGTTCGTCGCGTTCGAGAGCGAGTACTGACCGTAGAAGTCGAAGCCCGCGAACTTCGGCGACTGGTACGAAATGTTGTTGCTCGACTGCGGCCAGTTGCGGCCACGCACCAGCGATGCGGACGACCAGTTCGACTGACCGAACGGATCGAAGTCCCATACGCCGTTGGCGATGAAGAGTTCACGACCCAGCAACAGCGTACCGAACTGATTGTTCGCGATACCGACCGTCGCCCAGCGATTGAAGAGGCCGCCGCCGCCCGGGCCTTGACCCGTCATGGTGTTGAAGCTGCCTTCCAACTGGAACACGGCGCGATAGCCGCCGCCCAGATCTTCGACGCCCTTCAAACCCCACAAGCTCGTGCCCCAATCGCCGCTTTCCGCCTTGAAGCGGTGCGAAGAGCCGGTGGCGGGCGCGCCGGCCGGACCGGTCGGCACACCGTTCATGTATTCGAGCCCCGCGTCCAGGCGGCCATACAGCGTCACGCTGCTCTGAGCGTGCGCCCCCGCGCTGAACGCCAGCAGTGCTGCCGACGCGAGCAAAGCTTTCTTCATCATCTCCTCCAACCCTGTCAAGAAATAGAACCCAAGTGCTGCTGTGTGGTTCGATGCGAGCGCACCCAACCGAAAATGTTTTCAGAGGAAGGACACGCGCGGGCTGTAGTGCTAGTGACGATTCGCACGTCGTGGGCGCGAATCTGACCCCGATCCGTCGATCGGTGCCGTTCCTCAGTTTCTTTTGGACTTTTGAAGTAAAACTACTTTTTGTGTACTTCGTTTTGGTACTTTCGTTACCAATTTAACAAATTACGTTATGGTCGCCAAAGAAAAATGACGATCGCCGACCGTTTGTGTCAAAAATGCAATGCCCATGTGCTAGGCAGTCGACCCACAGGATGGGAAATACGCCGCAAAGCCTTATTCCATCAGGGCTTCAGCGGCATGTAAGTTTCGGGGTCAGGTTTGTCGCCTATTGACGCGCGCTCGCCGCGGCGCTAGGTCGAGTCAGGGCGCGAAAGAGGTCTAAAGCCTTGCGGGCGGGCGTAAAAAAAGCGCCTCACGGACGCTTTTTTTGGAGTGGAAGGCTGCTTCCGGCAGCGATCGCTTACTTCAGGCTGCCCGACAGAAACTGCTTCAGGCGCTCGCTCTTCGTGTTGCCGAACACGGCATCCGGATGGCCTTCTTCCTCGATGCGCCCCTGATGCAGAAACACCACATGGTTCGACACGTTGCGCGCGAACGCCATCTCGTGCGTGACGACGATCATCGTGCGGCCTTCCTCGGCGAGCGTCTGCATCACCTTCAGCACTTCGCCGACGAGCTCCGGATCGAGCGCGGAGGTCGGCTCGTCGAAGAGCATGACATCGGGATGCATCGCGAGCGCCCGCGCGATGGCCACGCGCTGCTGCTGTCCGCCCGACAGATGCGACGGGTACTGCTTCTCCACGCGCGGCGCGAGCCCGACTTTCTCCAGATAGGTACGCGCGCGCTCCTCCGCTTCTTTCCGCGAAAGTCCGAGCACGTTGACGGGCGCCTCGATCACGTTCTCCAGCACGTTCATGTGCGACCAGAGATTGAAGTGCTGGAAGACCATCGACAGTTTCGAGCGAACCTGCCGCAATTGCTGCGCGTCCGCCGCCTTCAGCGCGCCGGTCTTGTCCTTCATCGTGCGGACTTCTTTCCCGTCGACGAAGATGCGCCCCTGATTCGGCTGTTCGAGAAAGTTGATACAGCGCAGCATCGTGCTCTTGCCCGAGCCCGACGACCCGATGATGCTGATGACGTCGCCGGCCTTCGCCTTCAGCGACACGCCCTTGAGAACTTCGTTGCTGCCGTACTGCTTGTGAATGTCATCGACGATAAGCTTGTGCTGCTGGGAAATCATGAACGGTCCTTGAGCGGCGGTGAACTTATTTGCCTTGCGGCCGCAAATAAGCGAGCCAGCGATGCTCGGCGCGGCGGAACAGCCACACGAGCGCGAACGAAATGCAGAGGTAGAGCAGGGCGGCGAGGCCGAACGCCTCGAACGACTGATACGTCGCCGAGTTGACATCGCGCGCGATCTTGAGGATGTCCGGCACGGTCGCCGTGAACGCGACGGTGGTCGCGTGCAGCATCAGAATGACTTCGTTGCTGTAGTAAGGCAGCGCGCGCCGCAACGCCGACGGAAGAATCACGCGCCGATACAGCGTGAAGCTCGACATGCCATACGCGCGCGCGGCTTCGATTTCGCCGTAGGGCGTCGCCTTGATCGCGCCGGCGAAAATCTCGGTGGTGTAGGCGCACGTATTCAGCGTGAACGCGAGCAGCGTGCAGTTCATCCCGCTTCTGAAGAACTCGGAAAGCAGCATGTGATCGCGCACGACCTGGAGGCTATACAGGCCCGTGTAGCAGAGCAGCAACTGCACATAGAGCGGCGTGCCGCGAAACACGTAGGTATAGAGCCACACCGAACGCGAGAGCAGCTTGTTCTTCGACACCCGCGCGACCGCGAGCGGCACCGAAAGACAAAAGCCGAGGCCGATGGAGATGACGAGCAGCCACATCGTGATCGCGAGACCGGTGATGCGGTAGCCGTCGGTGAAGAGGTAATTCTTCCAGTATTCCTGGATGATTTCGATCATGATCCCTGCCGCCCTGTAATGGACCGATTAGAGGTCGGCCTTGCGCACGCCGATGGAATAGCGCCGCTCCAGCCAGATCAGCACGAGATTCGAGATCGTGGTGATCGCGAGATAGATCGCGCCCGCGAGCAGCGTGAAGAAGAAGAAACGCAGCGTGCCCTTGCCCGCGTCCTGCGAGGCCTTGACGACGTCCGCGAGACCGATGATCGACACGAGCGCCGTCGCCTTGACCATCACCTGCCAGTTGTTGCCGATGCCCGGCAGCGCGAAACGCATCATCTGCGGAAACATGATGCGCGCGAAGGTCTGCCACGGCGTCATGCCGTAGGCCGCGCCCGCTTCGAGTTGGCCGCGCGGCACGGAAAGAAACGCGCCGCGGAAGGTTTCGGTGAAATACGCGCCGTAGATGAAGCCGAGCACCAGAATGCCGGCGAGGAACGGATCGATGTCGATCTGATCCCAGCCCATCGCGTCGGTGAAGAGATTCAGCCAGATCTGGATGCTGTAGAAGAGCAGCAGCATCAGCACGAGATCGGGCACGCCGCGGATGAGCGTGGTGTAGACGGTGCCGACGCCCGACGCGACGCGGTTCTTCGACAGCTTCGCCGCCGCGCCGATCAGGCCGATCACGAAGGCGAACACGAGCGACAGCACCGCCAGCTTGACGGTCTGCCAGGTGCCCGCGAGGATCAGCGGACCGTAGCCTTGCAACATGGTGATTCCTTGGTAAGGTGCCTGACGTGCATGGAGTGTGACGAGCGCGGCGGTCGGTATTCTAGATGGCCAAAATTGCGAGCAGCCGCTGCTGCTAACCCTGCCAACGTTTCGGATGCGTTTTTCCGGCGCATCGCGGCGCGTTCCGGCGTCTCGCGGGCGTTCCCAACCCGTCGCCGCCCGGAAAAGCGCGGTATTTTACCCGAAGCCGGCCAGGGCGCGAGTTCGAAGCAGGATGTGTCCGATTACATGCATCAGCGGAACGATGTAGTGCCGTGGCGCGCGTTGTTTCGGAAGGGCGTCGCCCTTACATTCTCTCCATCGCAAAACAACGCCTTGGGCGGGAGCAAATACCATGATCGAGATTCGCCGCAGCAACGAACGGGGTCACGCCAACCACGGCTGGCTCGACTCGTATCACAGCTTCTCCTTCGCCGATTACTACGATCCCGAGCACATGCACTTCGGCGCGCTGCGCGTGATCAACGAGGACCGCGTCGCGGGCGGACAGGGCTTCGGCGCGCATGGCCATCGCGATATGGAAATCGTGAGCTACGTGCTCGAGGGCGCGCTCGCGCATCGCGACAGCATCGGCAACGGCTCGACGATCCGTCCCGGCGATGTCCAGCGCATGAGCGCCGGCACCGGCGTGCGCCACAGCGAATTCAACGGTTCGCCGACGGACACCGCGCACTTCCTGCAAATCTGGATCATTCCGGATGCGCCGGGCGGCGCGCCCGGGTACGAGGAAAAGCGCTTCGCCGACGATGAAAAGCGCGGCCGCCTGCGGGTGATCGCATCGCCGGAAGGCACCGACGGTTCGGTGAAGATCGGCGCGAACGCGCGCATCTTCGCGGGACTTTTCGACGGCGACGAGCGCGCGGACTTCGACGTGCCGGCGGGCCGCCGCGTGTATGTGCATGTGGCGCGCGGCGCGGTGACGGTCAACGGCGAAGCGCTCGGCGCGGGCGACGCCGTGAAGCTCGAAGACGTGTCGAAGGTGACGATCGAGAAGGGCGATAACGCGGAAGTGCTGCTGTTCGACCTCGCCTGATCGTTCCACTGATGTAAAGAAGGCCGCGGAGCGCATGCTCCGCGGCCTTCTTTCATGCGCCGAGACGGCTTACGGCTTGGCCGTGGCGGATGCGCCCGCCGCCGCGCCCGGTGCGCCGTCCGGGCCGCCGCGGTGCTTGCCCCAGCGCTCGTGCATCTTCTGCTCGTGCTCGCGCATCTTCGCGAAGTGCTTCTTCAGCGCCGTGCTGACCGTCGTCTTCTGCTGGTCGTTCAGCGCGTTATAGAAGTTCAACCACGCGGTCGCGGTCTGCTCGCGCAACTGCTCGTTCTGCTGCTCGATCTTCTGATGCGCGGCGTGCATCGCGTTCAGGTCGAGGATCGGCTGGTTTTCCATCGACTTCATCTGATCGTGCATCTGCCTGAAGCTTTCGCGCATCGCCTGACGATTCTGCTTCATCGTCGTGAGCGCGGTCTGCCACAGCTTTTCCTGATCCGCGTTCAGCTTCAACTGGCCGTGCAGTTCGTCCAGCTGCTTCTGCATCCGCATTTCCATGCGGTGGCCGCCGTGACCGCCGGGGCCGCCCATCATGGCCGGACCGCCCGGAGGCGGCGGGGGCGGCGCGTCGTTCGTCGCGGCGTAGGCCGTGCCGAACGTCAGCGCGATTGCGGCAGCGGCGGCGGTGAGGATGCGATATTGCTTGGCCATCTTGGTACTCCCTTGATTGTTTTCGAAGCCGAAGCCGCGAAACCTGCATCGACGTACGGGTTGATGCGTGGAGGTCTCGCGCTTGTCGGTGAGACACAGCGTAGGGGTTCGCCGTGCACCGCGTGTTACGGCATGGTTTAGGCTTGTTACGCAGGTTTACGCCTCGCTTTCGTCGTAACACCCCGTAACCCTTATGGCAGGCCTGTCATCAATCGAGGTCTGACGCACGCGCTAAACTCCATTCCATGACTACGCAAATACTTGTCGTCGACGACGACGCCGAACTGCGCGACCTTTTGCGCGACTATCTGGTCCGGCAGGGCATCGAGGTATCGGTGCTGCATGACGCCGGCGGTCTCGAACGCCGCATCGAACGCGAGCGGCCCGATCTCATCGTGCTCGACCTGATGATGCCGGGCGTCGACGGGCTGACCGCGCTCAAAGCATTGCGCGCATCCGGCGACGACATCCCCGTCATCATGCTGACCGCACGCGCGGACGACGTTGACCGCATCGTCGGCCTCGAACTCGGCGCGGACGATTACCTCGGCAAGCCGTTCAATCCGCGCGAACTGCTCGCGCGGGTGCAGGCCGTGCTGCGCCGCCGCCGCACGATTCCGTCCGCCGCGCCGGAGCAGCGCGAACCGTATTCGTTCGGCCGCTTCAGGCTCGACTTCCAGTCGCGCACGCTGCAACAGGACGACAGGCCGCTCACGCTGTCGGGCAGCGAATTCGCGCTTCTGAAAATTTTCGTGAACAACCCGATGCGCACGCTCACGCGCGAGCGCCTGCTCGAATTGCTCCACGGTCCGGAGTACGACGGCACCGATCGCGGCATCGACGTGCAGGTGTGGCGCCTGCGCCGCATCCTGGAAACCGATCCGTCGGCGCCGCGCTTCATCCAGACGGTGCGCGGACGCGGTTACGTGTTCGTGCCGGATGGCGAGCAAAATGCGCCGGGCAATTGACACGCTGTTCGGCCGGCTGGTCGTCATCGTCATCGGCATGCTGGTGTTGTCGCATGTCGCGTGGTTCGCGATCATCCGCTTCGAGCGCGATAACGTGCAGACGCGCTTCGCCGTCGAGGAGGCCGTGTTCCTGGTCGAGGCGGTGCGCCAGCACATCGCCAATACGCCGGATCAACCGCTGCCGCCGCGCGTGCGCCTCGTGGCGCTCGATAGCCCGGACGTGCCGAAGCAGCCGGACGAGGGCACGCCGCCGCCGCTACAGCGCTTTGTCGAGGATCTGAAAGACCGTCTGCCCGACGGCACCGACGTGCGTCTCAACGAGCCCGGCGGCCCGCCGAGCGTCTGGGTGCACGGCGCGAAGGACGCAGGCTGGGTCGTCGTGCCGGTGCAGCCGCTGCGTCCGCCGCGCTCGCGCGACCGCATGCTCGTCTGGCTCGCGCTGATCTTTTCGACCGCCGTGCTCGCCGCGCTTTTCGGCGCGTGGCAGTTGCAGTCGCCACTGCGCGCGCTCGCGCAAGCGGTCGGGCGCTTCGGACGCGGCCAGCCGACGCCGCCCGTGCCGGAGCGCGGTCCGCGCGAATTGCGGCAGCTCACGCACGGCTTCAATCAGATGGTCCGCGAGGTCTCGCAGACGGAGAACGATCGCGCCGTCATGCTTGCAGGCGTCGCGCACGATCTGAAGACGCCGCTCGCGCGCCTGCGTCTGCGCGCCGAAATGATGGACGACGACAAAATGCGCGACGGCGTCGTGCGCGATGTCGATTCGATGGCGCATATCGTCGACCAGTTCCTCGTGTTCGCGCACGACCGCCCGGACGGCAGCGAGCCGGTTCCCGTCGACGAGCAGTGCGAGCGGATCGCGCGGGCGTATCGCGCGGTGTCGCCGGACGCGCAGCCGATCCGCCTGAAGCTCGAAGCGGGGCCCGCTTTCGCGCTGCCGGCGGCGTCGCTGGACCGGTTGCTGTCGAATCTGCTGGATAACGCCCATGCATACGGCGCGCCGCCGGTCGTCATCGAGACGCGGCGGGAAGCCAAGGGCTGGGTATTGTCGGTGTCCGATCACGGCAAGGGCATCGCGCCGGACGATCTCATCAAGGCGAGCCGGCCTTTCGTGCGGCTCGATCCGGCGCGCGGCGGCAGCGGCCACAGCGGGCTCGGACTCGCGATCGTGGAGCGGCTCGCGCGACGTGCGGGCGGCGAGTGCGAGATCGGCAATCGTGCCGACGGCGGATTGCAGGTCACGATGACCTTTCCGTTCGACAGCGCCACGCGGCCGGTGCAGGAGCGCCGCGCCGGGTCGCAGCACGAAGAGCGCGCGCTGTAACGGCGCGCTCGGTCAGAGAGGCGGAGCGGCGTCAGTCGAACAGGGTTTCGAGCGCGGACGCCGCTTCGCTGTCCACCGTGTTGTACGTCACCGTCGACGCCTCGAAGATGTAGTGCGTCGTGTACTTGCCGAGGCGCGAGAGAATCTCCTCCTGAATCACCTCGGGCGCGAGATCGATCTTCAGGAACCACGTCGTCGACGACAGCCGCGTCTGAAAAGAGCCGTACTCGGCGAGCAGGTGGTCGAACGTTTCTGCGTCCTGATCCCGGCACACGATGACCAGATTTCCCTTCATGCAATCCTCCCGATTCACGCCAGCGGCATTCGATTTCGAACATCGATGATACCTGCGCGATGCGTGCGCGTCGCGGCACGCGCATGACCGTGCGGTGACTCGACGCGCCGGTTCGGCCGGCTACTTGCCGGCCAGCGTGTCTTCGGGATGCCGGGTGGACGGGCCGGGATCGGCGGGGCGCATTTCGCTGCGGTCGCGCCCGCGCGATTTCGCCTCGTAAAGCGCGAGGTCGGCGCGCGAGAGAATCCATTCGAGCGCGTCGTCGGGCGCGAGCTCCGTGATGCCGATGGATACCGACAGCGCCGCGTCGTCCGGCAGATGCGCGCAGTGCTCGTGATGGAAGCGCTTCCGCAGGCGCTCAAGCACGGCGTGCGCGTCGGCGAGCGGGGTTTGCGGCAGCAGGATGCCGAATTCCTCGCCGCCGAGCCGCCCGATCGCATCGCTCGGACGAAGCTGCGCACGGCACACTTCGACGAAATGCTCCAGCGCGCGATCGCCCGACGCGTGCCCGAAGCGGTCGTTGATCTGCTTGAAGTGATCGAGATCCGCGATCGCCACCGACAGCGGGGTGCCGACCGAGCGCGCGAGCTCCACTTCGTGACGCAGCGTGTCGAGGAAATAGCGGCGCGAGAGGGCGCCGGTGAGCGCGTCGTGGCGCGCTTCGGCCGAAAGCAGCGTATTGGCCGACTGGAGCTGTTCAGCGAGATCGCGGGTCGCGCGGTGCAGGCGCCGCTCACGCGAATACGACGTCGCGATCACGATCGCGAGCGTCACGACGCCGAGCATCGTCAGGAACACGAGGAAGCGGTCGCGGCTGTGATTGCGGCTGATCTCCGGCCAGCTCGTGAGCGGATGCACGATATGCGCCGACAGTCCCGAATTGAGACCCGTGCGCTCGTCGTAGAGCGAAGGCACGTTGCTGCCGTTCGCGGCGTAGAAGGTTTGCGCGAGCGCGGGCGCGAGCCAGTGCTCCGAGGCGCGCATCTGCTCGCCGATGTGCGAGATGCGCAGCTCCGGAAACGACTCGCGCCGATAGTGCTCGACGCGTTCGCGCTCCGTCATGCGCGCGATGGGCGCATTGGGCATCGCCTGGTATTCGAGCCGGCCGTCGTGCGCCATCACGACGACGCCGTTTTCATCGGTCACGAAGGTGCCGGCGCGCGACACCCAGTGCCGCAGCCGGTCGATGCTCACTTTGGCGATCACCGCGCCGACCAGGATGCCGTCTTCGTAAGCGGGCGCCGCGATGAAGATGCCCGGCTCGCCGGACAGCCGCCCGACGCCGTACATCTCGACGAAGCCGCCGAGCAGCGCGCGGGCGACATAGCCCCGGGCGCTCATGTCGTAGCCGATGAAGCTGTCGTCGTCGGCGGCGTTGCTCGACGCAATGCAGAAACCGCGCTCGTTGACGAGCCAGATCGAGTCGAGGCCGGAGAAGCCCTGCGCGTCGTGCAGGAAGTGATTGACCTTTTCGAGCGCGGGGCGCGCGGTCCAGTCCTTGCGGCGTTCGAGTTCCGTCCCGGCCGGGTTCGAGGCATAATTCCGCGACTCCGCGAGCGCGCGCTGCGTGAGGTCCATCTGCGCGAGCGTGGCGGGAATGGCGCGCGACATCGCCAGATCGCTCGCGATGATCTGCGCCATGTTGTCGACGATCGACCCCGCCATCTGACGCTCGGTACGCACCGTCGCCGTCATCTCCTGTTGTACCATTCGGTCCGACAACAAGCCGGCGGCCACCCAGCACGCGCACGCCAACGCGGCGATGCCGAGCGTCGCGACCACACGGTGCAGGATGAGTTTGTTCATCGGACGCGCGCGCATGGGAGGTTCACGCGAGACAAAGGTCGCATGCGCCATGCCGGCCATTCGGCGCGGTGTGCACATGGCGGTCGACGCGGGCGTGTGGATTGCAGCGCGTGATGTCTGCCGTATTCCGGCTTGTGCTCGCAACGGGGCGGCGGGCGCGGCTCAGGCGGTTATTCGGCTCGGATCTGGCGTCTCGCATCGCATCGGCGCTCAAATTATTGTTTGTGATAAGCCCAGATTGGACGATGTTTTTTGCCGCCTATCAAGCGCCATGTCACGGCGTGCGACGTCTGTCCAACACAACGGACGCGCGCCGGGCGCACGCGCTGGCGCTTCTTCGTCGAATAGCGGCGAGCCGCAGCCAAACTGAAAGGAAGCGAAAGCACGAGCGCCGGGCGCATTCGACGCGGGCTGCCCTTCATTTTGCCCGTGCCGTGCCGAAGAGCAACAGAAACATCGCATGATTCGCGTGCCGGACCGCATGAAGGTTGTGCCTGTCACGCGGGTTGGTGTAGTGTCGCGCGGTTCAGAACGGGGATCGTCTGACGCGGCGACTGCCTGGCGCCGCGCTGCGAGCTGAACGTGTCGTCGTTTCGGCGGCTCCGTGCGTTGAGCATGGGGTCGTCCCGGGCAGAGGCTTCTTGCCCGCCTGACGGTTATCTGCCGTCGGAAGCAACATCCCGCGCCCGGCGCGGTCGGAACAAAGCCTTACGGGGAGGGCCTTGCATGGAATTTGGTTTCAATCTGAATCGCACGGCGAATGCGTCGGCGTGGCGGATCCTGCCCAACCGCTGGGATTTCGTCGCGTTCCCGATGATCATCTGCATCATCGCGCTCGCCGCAGTCGGTTTCCACGAGACCCTGGCGCCGATCTCGACCCTGCAGACCCAGGCGATCTCGCTCGACCCCGCGAATCTCCCCGAATACGCGTTGCGCACGACCTTGCGCATGCTGCTGGCGATGGTCGCGTCGCTCATTTTCACGCTGATCTACGGCACGCTCGCGGCGAAGAGCCGGCGCGCGTCGATCGTGCTCGTGCCGATTCTCGACATTCTCCAGTCGGTGCCGGTGCTGGGCTACATCTCGTTCACGGTGACGTTCTTCCTCGCCATGTTCCCGGGGCGCGTGATCGGCGCCGAATGCGCGGCGATCTTCGCGATCTTCACGAGCCAGGCGTGGAACATGACGTTCAGCTTCTATCAGTCGCTGCGCACGGTGCCGCGCGATCTGGACGAAGTCTCGCGCGGTTTTCATCTCACCAACTGGCAGCGCTTCTGGAAGCTCGAAGTGCCGTTCTCGATGCCGGGCCTCATCTGGAACATGATGATGTCGATGTCGGGCGGCTGGTTCTTCGTGGTCGCCTCCGAGGCGATCACGGTCGGCAACCGCACGATCGTACTGCCGGGCATCGGCGCGTATCTCGCGACCGCCATCGGCGAGCGCAATCTCTCCGCGATCGGCTGGGTGATTCTCGCGATGACCGTCGTCATCCTGGCCTACGACCAGTTGATGTTCCGCCCGCTCGTCGCGTGGGCGGACAAATTCCGCATGGAGAACACGAGTTCCGGCGACGAGCCGAAGTCGTGGCTGCTCGACCTGATCCGCCGCACGCGCCTGATTCACCGTCTGCTGGTTCCGGCCGGCTGGATCCTCGCGAAGGCGGCGCGCGTGCCGATCAAGCTGCCGTCGCTGCAGGGCGCGCTGGAAAACGTCGGCCTGCCGCTGCGCGCGAAGGTGCCGTCCACGCGCGCGGGCGATATCGCGTGGGGCACGGCCGTGCTGCTAGTCACGGTGTTCGTCGTGTGGAAGGTCGCGTCGTTCGTCGCGACGGGCGTCACGTGGAGCGAAGTCGGCCACGTGTTCGTGCTCGGCTTCATCACGCTCTTGCGCGTGGTCGTGCTGATCGCGATCGCTTCGGTGATCTGGGTGCCGCTCGGCGTGCTGATCGGCCTGCGCCCCGCGCTCGCCGAGAAGATCCAGCCGCTCGCGCAGTTCCTAGCCGCGTTCCCGGCGAACCTGCTGTTTCCGGTGTTCGTCGTCGTGATCGTGCGCTGGCATCTGAACCCGGATATCTGGCTCTCGCCGCTGATCGTGCTCGGCACGCAGTGGTATATCCTTTTCAACGTGGTGGCGGGCGCGTCTTCCTACCCGAACGATTATCGCGAGGCCGCGACCAACTTCCAGATTCGCGGCTGGCAGTGGTGGAAGAAATGCATGCTCCCCGGCATCTTCCCTTACTACATCACCGGCGCGATCACCGCTTCGGGCGGCGCGTGGAACGCGAGCATCGTCGCGGAAGCGGTGTCGTGGGGCAAGACGGAGGTTGTCGCGCATGGTCTCGGCGCATATATCGCCCAGACGACCGCCGCGGGCGACTATCCGAAAATCATTCTTGGCATCGCCGTGATGTCGCTGTTCGTCACGCTGTTCAACCGACTGTTGTGGCGCCCGCTATACGCCTACGCCGAAGCAAGACTCCGGCTGGATTGAGGACGAGTTCCGATGCAGAACCTGAAAACTACGCAGACGTCCGCTGCGCAAGACTCGCGGCGACTCCAGGGCACGCCGCCGCGTCTCGGCGCGGAAATCCTGCGCGTCGCGAACGTGAGCCGCGGCTTCAACAAGACGCAGGGCGAACTGCTCGTGCTCGACGATGCGAATCTCTCGCTGCGCGAAGGCGAGATCGTCGGATTGCTCGGACGTTCGGGCTCGGGCAAGTCGACGCTTTTGCGCATCATCGCCGGGCTGATCGAGCCGACGGGCGGCGAAGTCACTTATCTGAACGAGCCGTTGCGCGGTCCCGCGAAGGGCGTCGCGATGGTGTTTCAGACCTTCGCGCTGTTTCCGTGGCTGACCGTACTGCAGAACGTGGAAGCGGGTCTGGAAGCGCAAGGCGTGGCCGCGCGCGAGCGGCGCGAGCGCGCGCTGGCCGCGATCGACCTGATCGGTCTCGACGGCTTCGAGAACGCGTATCCGCGTGAATTGTCGGGCGGGATGCGTCAGCGCGTGGGTTTCGCACGGGCACTGGTCGTCGATCCGACCTTGCTGTTGATGGACGAGCCGTTCTCCGCGCTCGACGTGCTCACCGCCGAAAACCTGCGCACCGACCTGCTCGATTTGTGGACGCAAGGGCGCATGCCGATCAAGTCGGTGCTGATCGTCACGCACAACATCGAGGAAGCGGTGTTCATGTGCGACCGCATTCTCGTGCTGTCGTCGAATCCGGGCCGCGTGATGGCCGAGATCAAGGTGCCGTTCAAGCATCCGCGCAATCGCTTGGATCCGGCGTTCCGGCGTCTCGTCGACGATATCTACGCGAAGATGACCGCGCGGCAGATGGGCGAAGCGAAGAAGAAGGGGCTGGAGTTGGGAAGCTGGCTGCCCGAAGTCTCGACGAACCTGATGGCGGGTCTCATCGAAACGCTCGCGGCCGAGCCGTACCACGGCCGCGCGGACATGCCGGAAATCGCGCGGTCGCTGCATCTCGAAGTGGACGATCTCTTCCCGATCGCGGAAGTGCTGCAACATCTCGGTTTCGCGGACGTGCGCGAGGGCGACATCTATCTGACGCCGCAGGCGCGCGTGTTCGCGGAGTTCGGCACGCAGGAGCGCAAGATGATGTTCGCGGAGCATCTGCTGCGGCACGTGCCGCTGGCGGCGCGGATCAAGAAGGTGCTGAACGAGCGGCCTGGGCATCGCGCGCCGCGCTTGCGCTTCGAGCAGGAACTGGAGGACTTTCTCTCCGACAAGGCCGCGCAGGAAACGCTCGATGCGGTTATCGACTGGGGCCGCTACGGGGAAATTTTCTCGTACAACGATCAGACCGAGATGCTGAGCCTGGAGGACGTGGAGGCTTGAGTTTCCTGTGGATGCAAGCACGCGAAGCGCGGTTGCCGGCGCCGGCGCCGCGCTTTTTCTTTGCGCGTTGGCCGTTTGGCTGAATGTTCGCGCGGTGCGTTGAATCGTACCGTTTTCGTCTTGAACAGTGTTGCTGCGTGTGTAAAGCTACACACGCAGCGTTCGGAGACGAGATGGATTCATCGCGCTTGATACGAATGCTGCTGGATGACGGGTGGCACTTGGACCGAATTGTCGGCAGTCACCATCATTTCAAACGTCGGGGAAATATGAGCTTGGTCACGGTGCCTCATCCCCGAAAAGATCTTTCCATTGGAACGGTAAGAAGCGTCCTCAAGACGGCCGGGTTGCTCAACCGGCTGTACTCTTCATAACGGAGATTCGAAAGTGGAATTCCCAGTCGCCATTCACAAAGACCCGGACAGTTGCTACGGCGTTACCGTGCCTGACATTCCCGGCGTTTTTTCTGCGGGAGAGACGGTCGACGAGGCAATTAAAAATACGAAGGAGGCAATCTACAGCCACGTCTCGATTCTTATAGAGGACGGTTTGGACGTTTCGCTGGTGCCTTCCCCGATTGAAGATCTGATGCCGAACCCCGACTTCGCCACGGCAATCTGGGCCTACGTCGAAGTCGATCTCTCGAAGCTCGACTCGCGTCCCGAGCGCATCAACATCAGCCTGCCGCGATTCGTGCTGCGCAAGATCGACAGCTACGTCGAGGCGCGCCACGAAACCCGCAGCGGCTTTCTGGCGCGGGTCGCGCTCGAAGCGATCGCGAACGGCTGAGACCGCAAAAAAGCGCGGCGCTCGTGACGAGCGCCGCGCGTTCGATATCCAGCCGCGGGAAACCTACTGCAGATTCCCCCAACGCTCGACGGCCGGTTCCGCCGACGCCCATTTCCATCCTTCGGATTGCTGGCAGGCCGTAGCGACGAACCACTCGGCGGGCGCTTTCGCATCGTCGCCATCGACGACCGAAAACGCGAATTCCTTGCAGCTCGCGAGCGCGCTATTGAACTCGCGCAGCACGCGCACCTCGCCGTGGCCGTTCTCGACCGGCAACGTATGCTTGACCTTCCATGGCCGCGTTTCGCCGACCTGCGACATGCCCGCCGTCACCGCGATCATGACCTGCTGATCCTGATGCAGCGATTTCATCGTGCGCGCGACGAGTTCGTCGGTGGCGGCCTGCACCGCGATGCCGACGCCCAGGCCCACAGCCGGGTTCGTCGTGAACGCGCCGGTCGCGACGCCCGCCACCGCACCCGTCGCGGCGCCGATCGATGCGCAGCCGCTCATCGTCACGCACGCGGCCGCGCCGGCAGCGACGAGCCCAAGACGCAGCGCAAAAGATACGTCGAAAGACAGCGTCATTGCAGGGCGCCCCAGCGCGGCGTAGCCGGTTCGGCCGACGCCCACTTCCACTTGTCGCCGTCGCGGCAAACCGATGCCACGTAGAACGCGCTGTCGGCGGGGCGGTCCTTGGTCGCGTCGCGATCGACGGAAAACACGATCTCCTTGCATTCGAGCACGCCGCTGCTGATGGTGCGGCTCACCGTCACGCGGCCTTTTTCGTCGTCCTCGATCGGCACTGAATGCACGGCCTTCCACGGCGCAACCGCGCCGACCGCGAGCGGACCGGCGACCGTCGCAATCTGATCCTGCGAGTAGGTATGCGCGACGCGCTGCGTGTACTGCACGCCCGCGCGCGCGGCGGCGACCGCGCCGAGGCCGATGCCCGTTGCGACGGCGGCGTTGCTGGTGACACTGTTTGCCACCGCGGCGCCCGCGATACCGGCGCCGGCCGTCGCGCCTTCGCTGTAGAGCGAGTTGCATCCGCTGAGACTCACGCAAGCGATGGCGCCCGAAACGATCGCGGCGAGCGCGGCGGCACGCGACCCGCGCCGATGAACCCTGATCTGCATGTTGCTTTTCCTTCGTCTTCCGTTTCCCGACGCTTGCGATCGGGGTTCGAGGGGCTCGAATCTACTTGAGGTTCCGCCCTCAAGTCACCGCCCGGCAACGCGAAGCGACGAAACGCGCACGCGGGCTCCGCGCATTTTGAAGCATGCTTCTAATTACCGGTTTGAGAAAATTGCAAGAAATTGCAAGCGTGAAGAGCACGTTTCGATCCACGTACCGCTCCGAGGGCGAAAAAAAAGCGAGCGCGGATGTCTGCGCTCGCTTCCCGGTCATGCGGATATCGCCTCGGATACGCTTCAGCTTTCGCTATTCGACGACGCGTCGCTGCCCTCGGTGTCCTCGTTTTCGTACGCGCCCAAGCGGTTGTACAAAGTCTTCAGACTCACCCCGAGCGCTTTCGCGGCGCGCCGCTTGTCGCCGCCGCAGTGTTTGAGCGTGCCGAGGATGATCTGCTTCTGCGCATCGGCGAGCGGCGTACCGACCCAGACGTTCATCGCGTCGCCTTGCGTGACCGGCTTCTTCACGCGCGATGCGAGATGCGGATGCGCGATCTCCACCGTCTTCTCCGCCAGAATGAACGCGCGATAAACCGTGTTCTTCAGTTCGCGCACGTTGCCCGGCCACGAATACGTTCGCAGCACGTCGAGCGCGCGTTTGCTGAACACCTTGTTCGTGCCTTCCTGCGCGTTCATTTCGGACAGGAAATGCTGTGCGAGCAGTTCGCGATCCGAATCGCGCTCGCGCAACGGCGGCGCGCGCAGCGGGAACACGGCGAGCCGGTACATGAGATCCTCGCGCAGGCCGTTTTCCTTCACGGCCGCGACAGGATCGCGGTTCGTCGCTGCGATCACGCGCACATCGGAGCTGATGAGATCGTTGCCGCCGACGCGAAAGAACGTGCCTGTTTCCAGCGCGCGCAGCAGCTTGACCTGGCGCACGGGCGACATCTCGGTCACTTCGTCGAGGAAGAGCGTGCCGCCGTTCGCATGCTCGAAATAGCCGATGCGTCCCTGCACCGCGCCCGTGAAGCTGCCTTTCTCGTGGCCGAAGAGCTCGGCCTCGATGAGATTGTCGGGAATCGCACCGCAGTTCACCGCGATGAACGGCGCGTCCTTGCGCGCGCTGTGGTCGTGAATCGTACGGGCGACGAGCTCCTTGCCTGTGCCCGACTCGCCGATGATGAGCGCGGTCGCATCGGTCGCGGCCACGCGCTCGATTTGCGCGTACAACTCCTGCATCACGGGCGACGAGCCATAGAGCAGTCCATAAGACTTCAAGCCCGGCACTTCCCCCGTGTTGCGTTTTCTTTGCGCGGGTGTATCGCCGACCGCGGCGGGCGGCTGATCCAGATCGGTTGACGCCATGTGTCCTGATCGTTCCTGAGTGCTGCGTATGTAGTGGGCGGGCGGCGGACTCGCGCGGGCGCTTCCGGTTGCGGTCGGCCTGGCGCGGCTCGGCGCGCGCGAGCGGCGCAACCGTGGATGACCGCGCGCATCGGCATATGACGCGCCCTTGCGCGCTGCCCTTGAGACTCACGCGATCCGTGAGCGTCGTTCCTGGTTGAGCGTCGGTCCAGGCGCGTCTGCATCGGCTGCTTGTTCAGAGCCGGTTCGTTGCAAACGCACCTATCTCATAAACGCTATTTAACCATTCGCAACGACATTGCGGCAATGCGCGGGCCGGCCGTTCGGCGCATTTTGTCTGCATCACGCGGGCCCTCGCGGCGCTTCCGGAAAGGTTCTCCTTGCCGTACTGAAAATTTACAAGGCGACGGCGTAATTGTTACCCGATCGTCGGCGGGTTCGCCTCCCATCGGCAGTCCTGCGCGGTGTCGCCGGATCTGGCACGAAAGCTGCAAGATAGGGCTCACATCGTGACTCATATTCGAAAAATTGCCGAAGGGCGCGGTCTCGGAGGCGCACACACGAGGATGGGCGAGAGAGGCAACGCATCATGGAAGACATTTTCAACTTCGACGGGGGCGCACATCCGCGCTCGATTCCCACGCGGCCGGCCCGGACCCGGAAGGAACTCACGGCCGGCGAGCCGATCGACATCTATCACTGGGCCGCTGTCGCGCTCGTGACCGCGCTGATGTGCGCGGTGCTAGGCTATGCGGCGGGCACGCCAGCGCTCGCGCGTGCCGCGAACGTGACGAGCCTCGTGTTCGGCGCGATGGGCGGCGCGTTGATGGCGAGCGGCGTCGTGCGCAGCCTGCGCGCGCGGAGCGCGGCGGGCGAGCGCCTCCGCGTCGCGGGCGTGCCTGTCGCCGAAACGCGCTGACGCGCGCCGACGATCCCGACAAACCCACTTGGGCGAGGACTACATTCCATGAGTCAAACGACTGTCCAGCTTGCGTTGGGCAAGCAAAAGATCATCGAAGACATCAAGGTGCTGCTGAACGACGCGGAGGAATTGCTGCGCTTGTCGGCGACGCTGCCAGGCGAGGGCGTCGATGCGCTGCGCTCGCGTCTGCGCGATCACGTCGATTCGGCGCGCGGCGCGCTCGAAGATGCACAGGCGAGTGCGCAAAGCCGATACCGCGCAGGCGTCGATTGCACCGAGAAATACGTGAAGGACAATCCCTGGCAATCGCTCGGCATGGCGGCGGGCGTCGGTTTTCTGGTGGGACTTCTGGTTTCGCGGTGATTTACAGCTTTATCGCTCCGGCCGGCTTTCCTGACAGCGGCGATTTTCATTAGACGAAGGAGAGAACACAAATGGCACGGCCTTCAATCGGAATTTTCGGCGCGCTGTTCGCGCTAGGCGGCGTTCTCGCATGGAAGTGGGTGCAGTCTCAGGACGCCGGGCGGCGCACTGCACGCGATCTGAACCGTTGGGAAGACGAGGGCGGCAAGGTGCTCACGCCCGCCACCGGCGCGAGCGGGCAGGCCGTAAATGGCCACGGTGCGGTCGGCGGCACCGCCGATGCATGGCATTTTCCGCGGAGTTGATTCACTTCAGACATTCGGCCGAATTAATGGTCCGATCAATCACACGCACGCTGGACCAGCGTGCGTTTTCATCTTGATAAACGCTTATAATCAGTGAAACTTCGGCCATAAGTTGCCTAAATGGAAAAACTTACTTGGACCGAATCAAGCGTGCAGAAATCGGAAATTATTTTATTTTTCGCGCATTCTGCGTGACGCCGATTATCTTTTTTCGGCCGTAACCGCGAATCGCACCGGCCCGTGCGGCAGCGCCGCCGCGCGGAGAAGACCACGCCGCCACCTGGCGTGTGACCCTGAAACGCTTAGGAAGAATTCGAAACGCAATGCCACACGTATTGATTGTCGATGACGATCCCAGTACCCGCGAGGCGCTAGCCGCGATCATCGGCGAAGACGGATTGACGACGGCCACCGCCAGCGATCTGCGCGAGGCGCGCATCCAGCTCGTGCGGCAAACGCCGGACGTCGTATTCACCGATCTCAAACTGCCCGATGGCACGGGCGTCGACCTGTTCGAGGATCTCGATCCGCGCTCGGGCGTCGAGTTCATCGTCATTACGGGACACGCGACGGTGGAATCCGCCGTCAGCGCGCTCAAGATGGGCGCCGCCGACTACCTCGTCAAGCCGATCAACATGCAGCGCGTGAAGGCCATCCTTTCGCGCCTGCCGCGCGCCGGCGACCTGAAAGCGGAAATCGGCACCTTGCGCGGCGAGTTGCGCCGCATGGGGCGCTTCGGTCTGATGCTGGGCAATTCACCTGCGATGCAGACCGTCTACGACCAGGTCGGCCGCGTCGCGCCGACGGCGGCATCGGTGCTGCTCATCGGCGAGTCGGGCACCGGCAAGGAAGTCGCCGCGCAGACGCTGCACGAGCTCTCGCTGCGCCGCAAGCATTCGTTCATCGCGGTGAACTGCGGCGCGATCTCGCCGAACCTGATCGAATCGGAGATGTTCGGCCACGAGCGCGGCTCGTTCACGGGCGCGGATCGGCAGCACAAGGGTTATTTCGAACGCGCGAACGGCGGCACGCTGTTCCTCGACGAAATCACCGAAATGCCGATCGAGCTTCAGGTGAAACTGCTGCGCGTGCTGGAGACGGGCATGTTCATGCGCGTCGGCACGACCAAGGAAATCGAGACGGACGTGCGCCTGATCGCCGCGACCAATCGCGATCCCGAGCAGGCCGTGCTCGAAGGCAAGCTGCGCCTCGACCTTTATCACCGTCTGAACGTGTTCCCGATCAACCTGCCGCCGCTGCGCGAGCGCGGCAAGGACGTCGAGCTGCTCGGCCAGGCGTTTCTCGACGAACTGAACGCACGGTACAACACGAAAAAGGATTTCCCGCCCGCCGTCCGCGAGATGCTGGCGTCGTACAACTGGCCCGGCAACGTGCGCGAACTGAAGAACTACGTGCAGCGCGCGTACATCATGTCGGCGTCGGACTCGGACAGCACCGCGACCGTGCCGCTGCAGATTTCGCTTTCGAAGCCGTCGGCGGGCACGGCGGTGACGATTCCGTTCGGCACGTCGCTCGCGCAGGCTGACCGTCAGCTCATTCTGGCGACGCTCGATCAGTGCGGCGGCGTGAAGACGCGCGCGGCGGAAATCCTCGGCATCAGCCTGAAAACGCTCTATAACCGGCTCGTCGAGTACGGCGAGGATGCAAACAAGGCTGCCGTCGGCGAAGGCGGCGACATAAGCGATTCCGACAGCGAAAATCCCTGAACTTCGCGTATCTTTAGACAAATCGACGCCTGCGGCTTGTAAAACCGCAGGCGTTTTTCATTGGCAGGCGCGTTTTCTACGCCGATAATGTCTCAGAAGCGAACGTAGCCGATGTGTCTCAGGGGCATGGCCCTTGCTGCCGATCGAATGACATCCGCGCAGTCGCGCCAGTGCGTGTCGCGGATGGGAAAAGTACGATCACAAGACCGCAAGGAGCCCATCATGTCACTCAACATGTCGATCCGCGCTTCCGACGATGCCCGTTTCGAAGCTCAGACGCCGCAGCCGCCGGACCCGCCGGTGACGCCGCCGGACCAGCCGCCGCCCACGCCGATTCCGCCCGACACCAATCCGGACCCGACGCGCGAGCCGCCCGAACCGCCGTCGCAGCCGATCGGCGATCCGCCGCCTGGACCGGGCGATCAGCCGCATGTGCAGTAGCGTGTCAGAACGATGTTGAACCGCAGACGTTGGACAATGCCCAGAATTCGTGCAAGGTTTGAATAAGTTTCCATCCCGGACGTAGGGATTACAACGGATGACGCAACGATGACCGGCGACACGTTCTGTCGCCGGTCGTTTTTTCTGAAGCCGCGCTCATCGCAGCGCATCGGTCCGACGCCGCCGACGTCACTATCGCGACGGCCTTCTTACCTGGAGGCATCATGAGGCATCCCGCACTTCGACGCTCCGCGCGTCATTCTTCCAAGCGCGAAGCGCGCGCCGAAGCCGCCAAGTCGGCCGGCACGCAGAGCGCGTCCGCACCGCCCGCCGAACACGATCCCGCCTCGCAGAACCGCCCCGCGCCTGGCGTTCCGCCCGATGGCGAACACAATCAGGGCGGCGTGCGGCGCGAAGGAATCGACTATCAGCGCGATTTGGGCTCCGAGCAGGACTCGTGATTTCAGCCGGCGGCAGCATCCGGCAGAAGAACAAAAATTTCTACGCGGCGCGCCTTCGCCGCGTGTTTTCGTTCGTCCGTAACATCTCCATACAAACTTTCGTTTACAAAAACCAACAAAAAGGCACAGCTTTTGCATACCCTTGATCGCCAATTCGAGCATGCAACGACAACTGATGAGGTGATGCTGTAATGAGCAGATTGATCGTGGTATCGAATCGCGTCGCACCGATCCAGGAAGGCAAGCCCAGCGCGGGCGGCCTCGCGATCGGCGTTCTGGACGCGCTCAAGGAGACTGGGGGCGTGTGGTTCGGATGGAGCGGCGAGATCGTCGGCGAATCGGGCGCGCCTGTTCTGGAGAACAGCGGAAAAGTGACCTACGCGACCGTCGGCCTGACGCGCCGCGATTACGACCAGTATTACCGAGGTTTCTCGAACGCCACCCTGTGGCCGACTTTTCACTATCGCAACGACCTCTCGCGCTTCGATCGAGAGGAGTACGCGGGCTACATGCGCGTGAACGCGAGTCTTGCGGCCAAGCTGAAGACGCTGCTCAAGCCCGACGACATCATTTGGGTGCACGACTATCACATGCTCCCGTTCGCGCAGGAGCTGCGCAAGCTCGGCGTCGCGAATCCGATCGGCTTCTTCCTGCATATTCCGTTTCCGGTGCCGGAGATGATGCGTACGGTTCCGCCGCATGAGGAACTGATCGCGGCGATGTGCCAGTACGACGTCGTCGGCTTTCAGACGGATGCCGACAAGCAGTCGTTCATCGATTACGTGGAACGCACGAGCCGCGGCCACTACAACGACGACGACGGCATGCTTCAGGCCTTCGGCCGCATGCTCAAGGTGGGCGCGTATCCGATCGGCATTTATCCGGACGCCATCGCCAAGGCCGCCGAGCAGTTCTCGAACCGCAAGCCGGTGAAAAGCCTGCGTGACAGCATGCGCGGCCGCAAGCTCATCATGAGCGTCGATCGTCTCGACTACTCGAAGGGTCTCGTCGAGCGCTTTCAGGCGTTCGAGCGCCTGCTGCTGAATGCGCCCGGCTGGCATGGGCGCGTGTCGCTCGTGCAGATCGCGCCGCCGACGCGCTCGGACGTGCAGACCTATCAGCGCATTCGACAGAATCTGGAAGGCGAGGCGGGGCGCATCAACGGACGTTTCGCGCAGCTCGACTGGACGCCGATCCAGTATCTCAACCGCAAATACGAGCGCAATCTGCTGATGGCGCTGTTCCGGCTCTCGCAAGTCGGCTACGTGACGCCGCTGCGCGACGGCATGAATCTCGTCGCGAAGGAATATGTCGCGTCGCAGGATCCGGCCGATCCGGGCGCGCTCGTCCTGTCGCAGTTCGCGGGCGCGGCGGACCAGTTGCCGGGCGCGCTCGTCGTCAATCCGTTCGATCTGTCGCAGATGTCCGAAGCGCTGGAGCGCGCATTGTCGATGCCGCTCGCCGAACGCCAGGCGCGTCACGCCGACATGATGGCGCCGCTGCGCGAGAATAATCTTTCGGTCTGGCGCGATTCGTTCCTGTCGGACTTGCGCAGCGTCGCGACGGCGACTTCCGTCACGGAGAAAACCGTCAAGACCGTGAAGCAGGGCGCGTCCGAAGCCAAGCGGCCGGCCGCCAAGGCCTGAGCGCTCCGATTCGCCGATAGAGAAGAACCCGCGCTTCGAAAGAAGCGCGGGTTTTTTACGCGCGGAACGGGACTTGCGGATTCATCGTGGACACGAACGAAGGAGGTCATGATGAGCGGAAGCACATTGAACCCGCCCGAAGACGACGGCGCGGAATACGGCAAGGGACACGGCACCGGCGCGCTCGGCCCGAGCGACTCGTCGGATAGCGGCTCCGACGTGCAGGGCGAAAAGCGCTATCCCGGCGACATCGAGGACGAGCTCGACGCCCACGCGCTCGGGCAGTCCGAGGCGGAGCTGAACAGCGATACGGACCGCTTCGGCACGGGCGAGGCGGCATCGGCGGATGGCGACAACAATCTGGAAGCCGATGCCGACATCCTGCCCGACGAAATCGAGGACGAAACGCGCGATCTCCCCGACGAGGACGCCGACCCCGCAGCCGACCGATCCTGACACGCATCGGCTGAGGCACACTGCAAGCGGCGCGCTCCGGACGGAGCGCGCCGCTTTTTACACGCGCTTCGCATCGCGGGGCTAACATCGTCGGATTGCTCCCAGTCACGCTCACGATGGATCAGGACGTCTCCGCCACACAATCCGCGCCCGTCGCATCGGGCCGCACGTCGCGCTTCGGCTGGCTTTCGTGGATCGTCGATCCCGTCATGCAATGGTCGCAGGACCACTGCCTGATGTTCTCGGCGGCGATCGCGTTCTTCGCCGCGTTCTCGCTTGCGCCGACACTCGTCATCGTGATCGCGGTGGCGAGCGTCTTCTTCGGCGCCGATGCCGTGCAAGGCAGGCTCTTCGACGAAATCAGCGGCGTCGTCGGCGTCGATGCGGCGCACGCGCTGGAAGCGATCGTCGCGAACGCGTGGCACGCGGACATCGCGCGCAGCACGGCGATCCTGTCGCTCGCGGGCGTGCTGATCGGCGCATCGGCGACATTCTCGTCGCTGCACAGCGCGCTCAACGTCATCTGGCCGACGCCCGCCGTGAGCACGCGCGAAAGCATCGTCACGCTGCTGCGCGTGCGGCTGATGTCGTTCGGGCTCGTGGTCGGTTCGGGTTTGCTGGTCGCGGTGCTGCTCGTGCTCGACGCGCTCGTCGAGTTGCTCGGACATTGGGTGCTGGGCGATGGCAGTCCGTTCGTCGTGCTCTCGGGGCTGACGCGACGAACGATATCGCTCGGCGTGCTGATGATCGCCTTCACCGTGCTGCTCAAATTCCTGCCGACGACGCGCATGCTCTGGCGCGATGCCGCGCTCGGCGCCGCCGCCGCCGCGATGCTTTTCGAAGCCGGCAAGCGCCTCTTCGCGTTCTATCTCGCGCACGCGGGCACGGCGAACATGTTCGGCGCGGCCGGTTCGCTCGCGATCATCCTCATGTGGCTGTACTACTCGGCGGCGGTGTTTCTGCTAGGCGCGGAGCTAGCGGCGACGGCGGCGAGGAAGCGCACGCATCGCGCATCGGGCTGGCGTTGAGCATCAATGAAAGAGGCCGTCCGCGAAGGGACGGCCTCTTCAGCAGTTACCCGCTGTGATGCGTGAAACGCCTTACGCCTGACGACGCAATTCCGCAGGCGGCACCTTCATCAGATGGCGATACTTCGCTACCGTCCGGCGCGCGACGATCACGCCCTGATCGGCGAGCATCTTCGCGAGACTCACGTCGGAGAGCGGATCGCGCGTGTTCTCCTTCGAAATCATTTCCTTGAGCAGCGCGCGCACGGCCGCGGCCGAACACGTGCCGCCGCTTTCCGTCGACAGCTCGCGCGGGAAGAAGTGCTTGAACTCGAAGATGCCGCGTGGCGTCGCCATGTACTTGTTGCCCGTCGCGCGCGAGATGGTCGATTCGTGCAGGCCGAGTTCATCGGCGACATCGCGCAGCACGAGCGGCTTCAGCGCAATTTCGCCGTAATCGAAGAACGCCTTCTGATGCGACACGATGCATTCGGCCACGCGCTGAATCGTCGTGAAGCGCTGCTGCGCGTTACGAATCAGCCAGCGCGCTTCCTGCAACTGCTGCGCGAGCGGCGAACGGCTCGCGCCGGCCGACTGCGCGAACAGTTCCGCGTACATCCGATGGATGCGCGCACGCGGCAACACCGCCGGATTGATCGTCACGACCCACTGCTTTTTCACCTGACGCACGATGACGTCGGGCACGACGTAGTTGTCCTCGCTCGACCCGTAGTTCTCGCCCGGTTTCGGATCGAGGCGGCGTACGAGCGCGCACGCGATGCGCAGTTCATCCGCGCTGCAGCCGATCTTCTTCTGCAGTTCCGCCTGCTCGCGGCGTGCGAGGCGCTCCAGATGATGCGCGACGATTTCCATCGCAACGGCGCGGCCCGGCGTGTCCTCGTCGAGCGCCTGGAGTTGGAGCGTCAGGCATTCCGAGAGATTGCGCGCGCCGACGCCCGGCTTGTCGAGCGATTGCACGAGCTTCAGCGCGATGTTGAGTTCGTCCTCGTGAAGCGCGGGTTCGATCTCCACGACATTCGCGAGGTCGCTCAAGTCCTGCCGCAGATAGCCGTCGTCATCGAGCGCTTCGATGATGAGCTGCGCGATGGCGCGATCGCGTTCGTTCAATTGATAAAGGCGCAGCGCGTCGTGGAGCGTTTCGTGCAACGAAGGTTCGATGCGAACCCAGTCGGCGGGATCGGAACCTTCGCCGTCGCCGTTGTTGCGCGACGCGCCGCGGCCGAACGGATCGGACGAGAATTCGCTGACGGAATCGTCGCGCGAGCCGGAATCCACGTTCGATTCGGCTTCCATGCTCGCTTCGGGCGCGAGCGGCGTCTCGGTGGCGTTGTCGGATGTGGTCGACAGGGTCGAGTCGGACATCGAGCTGCCGTTGTCGGCCCCGAGCGCGTTGTCCTCGGTCTGGGACTCGTCGTATTCGAGAAAGGGGTTGGTATCCAGTGCGTTTCGCAGTTCCTGCTGGAACTCGAGCGACGAGAGTTGCAGAAGGCGAACCGACTGTTGAAGGCGCGGCGTGAGTGCGAGCGTTTGCTTCGCGCGTAGTTCGAGTGTAGGCGGCATTGCTTGCTAATCCTCGATTGTTCCAGACGTGATGGGCAGGTTTGCGACTACTAAAGCAACAGCCATGCCATCGAACGTTAAGGTCGTGCAGGGACTACGTTTTTCGTCACCGGCACCCTTCTTTTGAAGCCTTTCCGAGGCCGCTTTCACGCAGTTTTTACACGCGCTCAGACAAAACCGCTGCGGGTTTCAGGCGCGTCGCGTTGCGCGCGGGCAAGCCTTCCGATGAACGTCGAAGATTTGTTCGCCTACGCACTCAGGCCTTGCCGCGCGGGGCATTCAGGACGCTTCGGCTTCGGTCGGCTCGCGCGGCCGCCGGATCTGGCACGCAAGTTGCGGAACGAAGTTCACGATCCGCGTGCTACGGCGCGGACGTCATCGAAGAGCCGTGTCTAGCACGGAATGCGTGAACGCGGCGTCAGACTAAAATCGAAAAAAGGGAGTATCGACATGAAGACGACTCAAATCCTGAAGGCAGCCGGCGGTATCGCGTGCGTGGTGTTCGCGCTCAACGTCGGCGCACAGACCAACGCAGCGTCGTCGACGAGCGGTTCCGGCACGTCGATGGGCCAGAAGGTCGACGACAGCGCGATCACCACCAAAGTGAAGGCCGAACTGCTCGGCGCGAAGAACGTCAAGTCCACGCATATCCACGTCAAGACGCACGCGGGCGTCGTGTCGCTGACGGGCACGGTGCCGTCGGCGGAAGACAAGACCGCCGCCGAAGAAGTCGTCTCGAACGTCTCGGGTGTTGCTTCCGTGAAGAACCATCTTAAAATTGCCGCCAAGTAATGGCATAGTTCGTATGCCCGGCTTCGCCTCGGCGGGCCGCGGTTGAGTGCCAGCAGTACCGGAACCCGCGCGGGTTCGACGATTCGCCGCAAAAGGCGATGACTCGGACGAAGCGCGGGTTCTCGCTTGGAGGCATCGGTTCACGTTTTCGTCGTCCGGTGCTTCAGTCGCAAGTTCTCGCAAGACGCTTCACCAGTGCGCAGCACCTCGCAGCACTTCGAAACTCAAAAACGAGACGGCCGTTCAGGTCGACACTCAAACAGGCGGCTCACGAATGCGCAGTAGCCCGGCGTTCAGAGGCCCCGGCAAAAAGGAGCTCTTCATGAAGACGAAAAAGATGGCATTGATCGGCGCGCTCGCGCTGGCATTCTCGACGACGGCATTCGCCCAGGCAGCCTCCGATGCGGCAGCCTCGGCGCCGGTGGCGAAGAAGCAGAAGGGCACCAATCTGCATCAGCAGAACAAGGCGCACAAGCTGCACGGCGCATCCGCAGCGGCGGCGGCTTCGGCGCTCGGCACCAATGACAAGGGTCAGCCGCAGTAACCCGCGTCGTACTGTCGCTTGACGAACAAACGGCCGCTTCGTGCGGCCGTTTGCTTTCGAAGCGGCCCGGAAAGCCGGGCCGCGCGCCTCACCGCGTCAGCATCAGGACTTCGCGGCTGCGTATTGATCGCGCAGATCGCGGATGCGGTCGTGGTTCTCCAGCACGCCCTGATACTGGCGCTCCACCACGGCGCGGACATCGGCGGGCAGGTCCTTGTCGAGCGCCTCGCGATAATTCTTCTTCGCTGCATCCTCGCCGCGCTCGCATTCGGCGAGGATCGCGTGATCGCTATGGCCGGTTACGGCCGACTTCACGTCGACCCAGCCGCGATGCAGCGCGCCCGACACCGATCCGCCGGTTTCGGGCTTGCCGCCCAGGCGTGCAACGATGTCCTGCAATTCGCGCGCGCCCTCGGCGCACTTTTGCGCGCGATTCTGAAACAGCAGCTTGAGGCTTGGATCACGCGTATCCTCGGCGGCCTTGAGAAAACCCTTTTCGCCGTCCTTCGAGGTTTCGACCAGATCGTTGAGTACCGATACGACATTCGTGCTCATATGAGACCTCCTTTTCGTTAGGACATTGCCACTGCGCAACCCCTGCGGGATGCGGCTCGCGGATTCATGACGCACGCGGCGTGCCCGATCGCGGGCCGCGCGGCATACGCCTTGCTGCCGTCACCGCACTACAGCGCGCGACCGGTTCGGGACGTGCGCGCGACAAGGCAACAGGAGAACGCAGTGAAATTTTTCAACCGGCTCGCGCATCGCGAGTTTCTGGTGCTGGCGGCTGTCGCCGCATCGGCGCTGACCTTGCATGTCCGACAAGAAAGCATCGACGCGCACGCGCGCTCGGCACACGTTTCGCGCGCGGAATACGGACGCATCTGCGAGCCGCCCGTCGCACATGCGCAGAAGGGGCGCGTGCTGCCGGCCGACTGCGCCATTCGCGCCAACGTGCAGCCGAATCGGCCGAACGCGCCCTGGGTCTAGCACAGACGAAAACGCCCGCACGAAGCGGGCGTTTCATGGATACGGCGCGAAACTACGATCACACGCGCGATTGCGCGAACTCGCCAGCCGGTTGAGGCGGCTTCAGCGGATCGAAGTCGCTCCAGCGGCCTTGTTGCCAGCGGCCCGACGCGCGTTCGATGTCCATTCCGCCTGCTTCACGCAGCACCGCCGCGGCCTGATCGTGCGTTTCCGGCGATACGTGCACGGCCACCAGCACGCCCGCATGACGCGCGGGCTCTTCCGCTTGCGCCGCGCCGTGCGGCTTCTTCTTCGTATGCGACATCGCGCCGACGAGCGATCCGACGTACGCGCCGACGCCCGCCGCGATCACCGAAACCAGCAGCGGCGCCTTGAAGACGGCGAAGATCGCGGCGCCGATGACCGCGCCGACCACCGCGCCGATCGTCACGCCCTTGCCGGCGCCCTTGGGCGCGCCGCTCGCACCCGCATCGGTGCCGACATCGCCGCCGATCGGATGGCGTGCGTGCTGGCCGCTCGGATTGACGAAGAAAAGCGTCACGTCTTCTTCCAGGAAGCCGCGCGCAAAGAGCTTCTGCGCTGCCGTTTCGGCCGCGCGAAAAGTCTGAAATCGGCCCGCAATGATCAGGGACATGTTCCCTCCTTGTTGGCTTGGGTTTTGGGAATGCGTCGTTCAGACGGCAAGGCCGCTCACTCCGGCTCCAGGCCGGCGACGCGGAACAATCCGCTCCTCAGCACGGCGGGCTGGCCGCCGTTGTCGTCGAGCACTTCGGCGCACACCGCGCGGATGCGCGACGCGCCTTGTTCGAACGCGGCGAGCAGATCGTCCTCGCGCGGCGACTTCGCGCCGAAGTGATCTTCGAGGGCTTCGGCGGTGATCGAGCAGACGACCGGCTCGCCGTCGATGAGCGCGGCGAAGTGAATCGCGAGATCGTCGCCGTCGTAGACAGGCGGTTCGTCGGCAAACGTGATGTGCATGGTCGAGTCCTCATAAGCGGGACGGGAAACGGAACGCAAGGCGGCGCGACCGGCGACGTGCGCGATCCTCATGACGCCGCCTTCGCTTTTGCGAGCTGCTGCGCCATCTCGTAGTGATGGCTGATGATCGGCAACGCCTTGGTCGCCGCGGCTTTCAGCGCGGTGTCGTTGCCGGTTTCGCTCTCTTTTCTGAACAGTTCGACGGCCTTTTGATGCCCGCCCACGGCCACCTTTTCAATATAGGCCTTGTCGAACTCGGCACCCTGGAGATTTTGCAGGCTGCCGATCACGGCGGTATCGGCGGCGGGCGGCGCGGTGATGCCGTGACGCTTCGCGAGCACGTCGAGATTGCGCGCGAGCTTCGTGTGATCGACGATCATTCGCTGTGCGAACTCCCGCACCTGCCGGTCGCTCGCATGCGTGAGCGCGAGCTTGCTCGCCGTGAGTTCGGTCGCGCCCGCCTGACCCGCGTCCTGCAGGAATTGCTGATCGATGGGCGAGAGCTTCTCGCTTGGCGTCTGTGCCTGCGCGAGCGGCGCGAAAGCAGCGGCGAGCGACAGCACGACCACGCGCGTCAGGGATGGAAAGTATTTCGGCATCGGCGGGCCTCCGATGAACATGCGCTCACGCGCGCGCCTTGCCGAGCGCGTCGATCAGCGCCTTGTTGAACGCCGGAATATCGTCGGGCTTGCGGCTCGTGATGAGATTGCCGTCGATCTGCACTTCCTGATCGACCCACGTTCCGCCCGCGTTGCGCACGTCGTCCTGCAGGCTCGGCCAGCTCGTCATCGTGCGGCCCGCGACGATGCCAGCCGAGATCGGCAGCCAGCCGCCGTGGCAGATCACTGCGATCGGCTTCTTCGCGCGGTCGGCGTCCTTGACGAAGGCTTGCGCTTTCGCGTCGAGACGGATCGCGTCGCCGTTGACGACGCCGCCCGGCAGGACAATCGCGTCGTAGTCGGCGGGATTGGCGGCGTCGAAGGTCACGTCGACATCGACCTTGTCGCCCTTGTCGACATGCTTGAAGCCCTGAATCTGACCGGCTTTTTGCGATATGACGTCCACCTGCGCGCCCGCTTCCTTGAGCGCGCGTTGCGGTTCCACGAGCTCGGCCTGCTCGAAGCCGTCGACGGCGAGAATCGCGACCTTGCAACCGTTGAGGGAATTGGCCATGAACACACTCCTTATTGCTGATTTCGACTCTTCCGCGCGTGCGGAATCCATGGTCGACGTTCAGCAAAGGCTGTGCCCAGCGGAACGGCCGGGCGGCCTTGAGCGGGAAGGGCGGATCAGGCGGGCTCGACGCTGCGTTTGCCCGTCAGACGCAGCACGCTGACGACCGCTGCGGCAGCCGCGAACACGGCTGCGACGCCGAGCGCGATCACCGGGCCTTGCTTGGGCGCGACGCCGAAGATCAGCGCGACGAGCGCGGCACCGAGCGTCTGACCGGTGAGGCGCGCGGTGCCGAGCATGCCGCTCGCGCCGCCGCTGCGATGACGCGGCGCGGAGGCGAGCATCTGACGATTGTTCGGCGACTGGAACAGCCCGAAGCCGAGCCCGCACACGGCCATGCGCCATGCGACGTCGAGGGCCGTCGGATGCGCGCCGACGCTCGCGAGCAGCACGAGTCCGACGGTCAGTATCGCGAGACCGATGCCGCCGAGCAGGCCGGCCGAATACCGGTCCGCGAGCACGCCCGCGAGCGGCGCGACGAACACGATCACGAGCGGCCACGGCGTCATCAGAAACCCGGTCTCGACCTGGCCCATGCCGAAATTGTTCTGCAAAAGGAACGGCAGCGAAACGAACGCGAGCATCTGCGCGCAGAACGAACACACCGACGCGCCGACCGACAGCGCGAACACCGGAATGCGCAGCAGATCGACGGGCAGAAGCGGCGCGCTTTGCGTCAGTTGCCGCTTGACGAAGAAATAGCCGATGACCGCCGTCGCGATGAATTCGGCGACGAGATACGGCCGATGCTCGCCGTGCCCGATGCCGTCGACGGCAACGATCGCGAGGCCGAAAAAGAGCGCGTTCATGATCGCGCTGATGTAGTCGTACGGCTGCCGATGCCCCGGCGTGCGCGGCATCGCGTTCCAGCCGATGGCGAACGCCGCGACGCCGATCGGCACGTTGATCGCGAAGAGCCACGGCCACGTCGCGACCGAAAGCACGCCGGACGCGACGGTCGGCCCGATCACCGACGAGATCGCCACGACCGTCGCGTTGATCGACACGCCGCGACCGAGCTGATCCTGCGGATAGATGATGCGCACGAGCGCCGTGTTCACGCTCATGATGCCTGCCGCGCCGAAGCCCTGGACGACGCGCGCGATGGTGAGCGCAGCGAGCGACCCCGACAGCGCGCACGCGAGCGACGACAGCGTGAAGAGCGCGAGCCCCGTCATGTACACGCGCCGGTAGCCGATGCGGTCGCCGAGCGAGGCGAGCGGCAGCAGCGATATGGTGATCGTGAGCTGATACGCATTGACGATCCAGACGGAGTCGGCGGGAGACGCGTTCAGATTGCGCGCGATGGTCGGCAGCGCGACGTTGGCGATGGCGCCGTCGAGCACCGCGAGCGTGATGCCGAGCGCGACGACGGCAATGGCCCAGTATCGCTGGGGCAGCGGCAGACCTTTATCGGAGTCCATCGATGGGCGGGAAGTGGCGGGCGGCGCATCGTGTGTCGCGCCGTTTTTTCGAATGGCCAGGACGAAGACGCCGCCACGCGGGGCCGCGTCTTCGCCCGCGTGCTTACTTCAGTTCGTAGAGGCCGGTGTAAGTTGCCGAATCGATCTCGTTGAGATGCGTCATGAAGCGCGCGACGGCATTGGTCACGTTGACATCGAGCGGCAGGCTTTCCGCCGAGAGCGCGTGGATGCGAAAGATGTAGCGATGCGGCTTGTCGCCACGCGGCGGCGCCGCGCCGCCGAAGCCGACCGTGCCGTAGTCGTTGCGCAACTGCAGCGCGCCTGGCGGCAGCAGGCTGCCGTCGGCCTTGCCGGCGTTGCGCGGCAGCGAGCGCACGTCGGGCGGAATGTTGACGACGATCCAGTGCCAGAAGCCGCTGCCGGTCGGCGCGTCGGGATCGTAGACGGTGAGCGCGAGACTGCGCGTTTCGGCGGGCGGATCTTCCCATTGCAGCGCCGGCGATACGTTCTCGCCCGAGCCGCCGAAGGCCTGCTGGTCGAATTCCTGCGCGCGCGTCATGAAGCCGTTCGCCGGAAATTCGTCGGACCAGATGCGGAAATCAGCCATGAGAGTCGAGCCTCCTTCTTATAGCGATGTGGATGGATGCGGCACGGCGCATCGGACTGCGTGGCGCCGCGAGCCTCGCGTGAGCCGGTGCAGCAAACGTGCCCGAGGCGGCAAGGACGAAGCCAGTCGAGTGTAGCATCCGCCCCCGATATCCCGCATGAGCGCGAATGCCGCCGGACGGAATGCGCGAAGACGGCCGGAAGCGGGCGATCGAGCCCTCGAAATATGACGCGCGTTACAATAATGAGATGAATTCAGCCGGCGCGAGCCGAAAGGACGACCATGCCAAACGACCCGCGCCGCGCTGCCGGTCAATTCGTGCCGGCGAGCATGCCGGCGGACGACGCCGACATGTTCGAGCTCGCGCCCGTTTCGCTCTGGCTCGAAGATTTTAGCGCCGTGCGCGAGCAGTTCGAACGCTGGCGCGCGGCGGGCGTCGCCGATCTGCGGTCGTTTCTCGCGGAGAATCCCGGGCGTATCGCGGAGTGCTCGTCGCGCATTCGGGTCGTGAAGGTCAACCGGCGCACGCTGTCGCTCTTTCACGCGAAGGATGTCGATCATCTCGTGCAGAACCTCGATCGCGTGTTCCGCGACGACATGCTCGCCACGCACGTCGACGAACTCGAGCAACTCTGGGCGGGTCAATCGCGCTTCGTCAGTCAGACGGTCAACTACACGGTCGACGGCAAGCGTCTCGACGTGCTGCTCAAGGCGGTCGTGCTGCCGGGACACGAGGACACATGGAGCCGCGTGCTCGTCACGATCGAGGACATCACCGAGCTCGAAGCGATGCGCCGCAGCGCCGCCGCGAGCGAGCTCTATGCACGCGGGCTCTTCGAGCATTCGCCGGTGTCGTTGTGGGTCGAGGATTTCAGTTCCGTCAAGTCGTTGCTGGACGATGTGCGCGAGCGCGGCATCGTCGACTTTCGCACTTTCACGAACGTGCACCCGGAGCTCGTCGAGCGCTGCATGCAGGAGATCCACGTTCTCGACGTCAATCAGCACACGCTGCGGATGTTCGCCGCGCCCGACAAGGCGACGCTGCTCGCGCGCCTGTCCGATGTGTTCCGCGACGACATGCAACAGTACTTTCAGGAACAGCTCATCGATTTGTGGGACGGCAAGCTCTTCCAGCAGCGCGAAGTGCTGAACTATTCGCTCGAAGGCCACGAGGTGCACGTGCATCTGCAGTTCTCGGTGTTTCCGGGGCACGAGGCGCGCTGGGATCTCGTGCTCGTCGCGCTGACGGATATCACCGCGCGCAAGAAGGCCGAGGCGTATCTGGAGTTTCTCGGCAAGCACGACGTGCTCACGAAGCTCAAGAATCGCTCGTTCTATATCGATGAGATCAATCGTCTCGAACGCAAAGGCCCGTTCCCGGTGACGGCGATCGCCATCGACGTGAATGGCCTTAAGGCCGTCAACGATCAACTCGGCCACGCCGCCGGCGATGCGCTTCTGCGGCGCGCCGGCGAAGTGCTCGCCAAGGCGGTGGAGAAGCCGTTCCAGGCGGCGCGCATCGGCGGCGACGAGTTCATGGTGCTCTTGCCGGGCACCGACGAGCGCGGCGGCGAGACGGTCATCGAGAGCATTCGCCAGTTGCTCGAAGTGAACAATCAGTTCTATTCGGGCAATCCGCTTTCCTTCGCGACGGGCGCGGCCACCGCGCACGAAGGCGAGCGTCTCGAACCGATGCTGCAACGCGCCGATGCCGCGATGTACGCGGAAAAGCGCGCGCATTACGACGGCGCGAGCGAGTGATCACTGCGACTGTGTGACTTCGTCGATGCCGCGGCTGAGCGCCGGACACGCTTCGCCGATCTGCTTCTTGTACTCGGCGGGATTGCTCGTCTTCAGCTTGTCGAAGCGATCGACGGTCGGTTGCGCCTGCGCAAGGCCGAGCTTCCATTCGCCATCGAAATCGGGTGCGTCGGGATAGCTTGTCCGCACGACGTTCTTGAAGCGCGCGACCTTGGCGGCGTCGATATGACAGACATCCGCCGCGCCCCGAGCGATGTTCGCGCTCGTCATCACGCCTTCCGCAGCCGCCAGTTCCTTCGATGACGGATGGCCCGGCGGCATCGCGGTCTGCGCCATCGCACACAGGCACCATGTGGTCAGAACGGCGGGAACGAGTAGGGTCGAGCGCTTCGTCGGCATGTGATTTTTCGCTTTGTTCGTGGGGTCAAAAAATTATAGGTGAAGCCCTCCGTGCGCAACGTCTGTTATGGCGAGGATGCGTCAATATCGCGTGCTAGAATCGATTTTCAACGCCGTTCTCAGACAGAAAAATGAAAAAAGGAAGCAAGGCCGCTAGCGCCGCGCCCTCGTCGACCACGGAGCAGGGGCGGCGCAAGTACGATCCTGAGGAGACCAAGCGGAACATTCTCGACATCGCCACGCAGGAGTTCTCGGCGATGGGACTCGCGGGCGCGCGCGTCGATGCCATCGCGGAGCGCACCAACACCACGAAGCGCATGCTGTATTACTACTTCGGCAGCAAGGAAGGGCTGTACGAAGCGGTATTGGAGCAGGTCTATGGCGATATCCGCGCGCTCGAACAGGAATTGCAGCTCGCGGAAATGGAGCCGGAGGAAGCGCTGCGCGAATTCGTCGGCTTCACGTTCGACTATCACGACAAGCATCGCGATTTCGTGCGGCTCGTGACAATCGAAAACATCCACGGCGCGAAGTACATCGAACAATCGAAGACCTTCAAGGCGCGCAATTCGACGGTCGTGAAGACGATCGAAGATCTCATCGCGCGTGGCGTCGCGGCCGGCAAGTTTCGCGAAGACGTCGATCCGATCGACCTGCATCTGATGATCAGCTCGTTCTGCTTTCATCGCGTGGCGAACCGTCATACCTGGGGCGCGGCGTTCGGGCGCGATCCGTCGGGCGCGCGCTCGCGTGCGCGTCATCGCGAGATGATCGTCGATGCGGTGCTGCGGTTCATGCGGCGCGACGGCTGATTTCCCCGCGCGCAAAGCAAAACGGCGACGCTCTCGCGAGGTCGCCGTTTTTTCATTGCTGCCGATGCATCAGCGTTCCAGCAGGCTCTGGAAGTGCGCGAACATGCGCTCGGCATCCGGCTCCAGCCCGGTGAAGATGCGCAACGCATCGACCGCCTGACACACCGCCATCCCGCCGCCGCTCACCGTGCGGCAGCCGAGCGCCTTCGCCACTTTCAGCAGCTCGGTTTCGAGCGGGAAGTACACGATTTCCGCCACCCACAGTTCCTTGTGCAGATACTCGGCCGGCAACGGCAGGCCGGGCAGTTTCGCCATGCCGGTCGGCGTCGCGTGGATGAGGCCGCTCGCGCCGGCGAGCGTGTCGCGCAAGTCGCCGCCGCTTTTCACGACGCGATCCGGAAAGCGCGCCGCGAGCTCGGCGGCGAGCGAAGCCGCGCGGGCGTCGTCGGAATCGAAGAGCGTGAGTTCGCGCGCGCCCATCGTGAGCGCCGCGTGCGCGACGGCCGCGCCCGCGCCACCCGCGCCCAGTTGCACGACGCGTTCGAGCGGCGCGTCCGGCAGACCGCGCTGAAACGCGCGCGCGAAGCCCGACCAGTCCGTGTTGTAGCCGATGCGCTTGCCGTCCTTCAGCACGACGGTGTTGACCGCGCCGAGCGCGCGCGCGTCGGGATCGAGGTCATCGAGCAACGGGATCACGCTTTGCTTGCACGGATACGTGATGTTCAGGCCGTCGTAGCCCATGCGCTCGGCGGCATCGAGCAGATCGGGCAGGGCGGACGGCTCCAGTTCCAGCGCTTGCAGGTCGATGCGCCGGTAGACGTAATTGAGTCCGAGGTTGCTGCCTTCCTTTTCGTGCATGGCGGGGGTGAGCGAGCCGCCGATGCCCGATCCGATCAGGCCGATGAGATACGAAGTCTTGTTGGTCATGCGAGCGCTCCGGCATGGATGAGCACTGCATGCTGCAGTGCGAGATGAATACGTCGCAGTGTGAACGCCCGCGCGAGGCTTGTCGGTTCGTGTTTCCACTGATTTGTACGGTCTAGTTAGTTTGTTATTATCTCGCAGAATGACATGGATTGCGCGCGTTCGCCATGCGGACGTCCTACACTGGAAGGCACCGCTCGATCCATCCCGCATTCACTGAATTGCAACGAGGAGGCAGCGATGCTGCGTTCGATCCGCACTTCCATCGCGACGGTTTCCATCAGCGGCACGCTTCCCGAGAAGCTGCACGCTATCAAGGCCGCCGGATTCGACGGCGTCGAGATCTTCGAGAACGACCTGCTGTATTTCGACGGCACGCCCGCCGACGTGCGCCGCATGTGCGCGGATCTCGGCCTCGAGATCTATCTGTTTCAGCCGTTCCGCGATTTCGACGGCGTGAGCGCCGAGCGTCTCGCGCGCAACGTCGAGCGCGCGAAGCGCAAGTTCGAGCTGATGCACGAGCTCGGCACAGACCGCATTCTCGTCTGCAGCAACGTGTCGCCGGATACGATTCGCGACGACGCGCTCATCGTCGACCAGCTCGGCGTGCTCGCCAAAATCGCGGAAGAAGCGGGGGTGATCGTCGCGTACGAAGCGCTCGCGTGGGGCCGCTACGTCAACTCGTACAAGCACGCGTGGAAACTCGTCGATGCCGTGAATCATCCGAGTCTCGGCCTCGCGCTCGATACGTTCCACACGCTGTCGATCCGCGATTCCGTCGACGAGATCGCGTCGATTCCGGGCGAGCGCATCGCGTTCGTGCAAATCGCCGATGCGCCCATTCTCGCGATGGACGTGCTCGAATGGAGCCGTCACTATCGGTGCTTTCCGGG
The DNA here is from genome assembly GCF_023631045.1 of Caballeronia sp. AZ7_KS35. NCBI lineage: Bacteria > Pseudomonadati > Pseudomonadota > Betaproteobacteria > Burkholderiales > Burkholderiaceae > Caballeronia > Caballeronia sp. AZ7_KS35. The sequence continues at coordinate 1,091,585 of NZ_JALQDV010000001.1, forward strand.
GCAAGGCGCGTTCGATGTCGCACGCTTCACCGCGCGCGTGCTGGAAGCGGGCTACAAGGGGCCGCTGTCGCTCGAAATCTTCAACGACGGCTTTCGCGCCGCGCCGACCGCGATCACGGCGGCGGACGGCTATCGCTCGCTGCGCTTTCTGGAAGAGCAGACGCGCGAGCTGCTGGTTTCCGAAGGCAAGGCCGTGCCGCCGGAGTTGTTCAATCCGCCCGCGCCGCCCGAACACATCGGCTTTCAGTTCCTCGAATTCGCCGTCGACGATTCGACGCGCGAGCATCTGTCGCAATGGCTCGGACGGCTCGGCTTCAGGCTCGCGGGCAAGCATCGCTCGAAGGATGTCGCGCTGTATCGGCATGGCGCGGGTTCGATCGTGCTGAACGCCGAGGCCGATTCCTTCGCGAGCGCGTTCTTCCAGAAGCACGGCTTGTCGCTGTGCGCGTCGGCGTTTCACGTCGATGACGCGAAGCAGGCGTTCGAGCGCGCCGCCGCGTATGGCTCGCAGCCGTTCTCGGGGCGCGTCGGTCCGAACGAGCGCGTGGTGCCGGGCGTGCAGTCGCCCGACGGCAGCCTCGACTATTTCGTCGACGAAGCGAAAGGCGGCCCGACTTTGTGGGAATCGGATTTCATCCTGACGGACATCGACGGGCCGTACGAAGTCGGGCCGCTGTCGCGCATCGATCACGTGTGCCTGTCGCTTCCCGCCGATGCGCTCGATACCTGGGTGCTCTTCTTTCGCAGCGCGTTCGGTTTCGAGACCGAGCCCGCCGTGCTCGTGCCCGATCCGTACGGGCTCGTGCGCAGCCGCGCGGTGCGAAGCCGCGATGGTTCGGTGCGAATCGCGCTGAATGCGTCGATGGATCGCTATACGGCGGTGTCGGAGTCGCTGTCGACGTATCGGGGCTCGGGTCTGAATCACGTCGCGTTCAGCACGCCCGATATCTTCGACGCGATTCCGCGCCTCGGAGCCGATGGCGTCAAATTCCTGCGAATCCCGCGCAACTACTACGACGACCTTGTCGCGCGTTTCGGCCTGCCCGACGAGCAGATCGATCAGATGCGCGAGCACAATATCCTCTACGACCGCGACGAGCGCGGTGGCGAGTTCTTCCATGCGTACACGGAGCAGCTCGATCAGCGCTTCTTCCTCGAAGTGATCGAGCGGCGCGGCGGCTACGACGGCTACGGCGCGGCCAACGCGGCGGTGCGGCTCGCCGCGCACGCGCAACAGCGCGCGCGTCAGTCGGCCTGAAGACGCTCAGGCGCTTGCGGTTTTTCCGCTGCCCGCGGCGAGTTCGCGCTCGCGCCTGAGTTCTTCTTCGCGGGCGCGGCCGGCGGCCTCGAACGCGTCGATGTGCAGAAACAGCCGATGCACGGTCTGGATCTGCGTATGAGAGAGATGTGACCGACGCGTGATCGATGCGAGCCGCTCGCGCCAGTACGAAGGCGGCAGCAGCGGGCCGCCGAGATCGCACGACAATGAACGACGCAGCACCAGTTCGAGGTGCGTCAGGTCTTGGTCTGCCAGCAACGCCGAAAACGCGCCCTGCGGCTTTGTATCGGGAAATGGGTCCATTACTCCGATGGCGGCGCGATCAGGCGGAACTTGATAGGTGCAAACCCTGGTTTTCGCCGATTTTTCGGATACGCGGCGAACGAAAGCGTTTGCTATACTCTGCGCTCGCTTCGCCGACGCTGTCGGCCCTGCGCGGTCCGCTCCCCGTAGTTCAATGGATAGAACGAGTGCCTCCTAAGCGCTAGATGCAGGTTCGATTCCTGCCGGGGGGACCACGATTCCCGCACGCCGTTTTTCCCCCTTCTTTTTCTTCGCCGTATCCGGTCCGCATTGGACCGCGCGCGCTTTCCCGTCGATAATGCGTCCACTCCGGTCACGCCATCACGGCTCGCGCGCTCATGACGGAAATTCAATCCGCGGTGCTCGTCTTCGTTCTCCTTCTGGCCAGCACGGGCATCGGCGCGATCGTGCGGCCGCTTCTGCCCGAGGAACACAAGGCGCAGGAGACGGTGCAACTGGTCCAGTTGCTCGTCGGCATGCTGGTCACGTTCGCGGCGCTCGTGCTCGGCCTTCTGACCGCATCGGCGAAAACGGTTTTCGACACGACCAACAACGACATGCGCAGCTACGCGTCCTCGATCATCGAACTCGATCGCACGATGCGCGACTACGGCGCCGAACTCGGTCACGCGCGGCAACTCCTGCGCAAATACACGGCGGCGGCGGTGGCGAGCACGTGGCCGAGCGAGCCGCGGCCGCCCGGCGAATATCCGGCGGTCGAGGCACCGAACAAGAACGACAGTCTCGCGAGCAGCACGCTCGGCGCCATGCTGAGCGAGGCGCAGCGCGAAGTGCGCTTGCTGGTTCCGCGCGATGACTATCATCGCCAGCTCGCGGTCGAAGCCGCCGCGCGCTTCGAGCAGCTGATCGCGCTGCGCTGGAAGCTGATCGAGGAGGCGCACGGATCGATTTCGTATCCGTTCGACCGGATTCTCGTCGGCTGGCTGCTCATCATCTTTCTGTGCTTCGGGCTGATCGCGCCGCGCAACGCGCTCTCGCTCGTGACGATCATGCTCGGCGCGCTGTCGATCGCGTCGGCGGTGCTCGTGATCCTCGATCTCGATACGCCGTTCACCGGGCCGATCATGGTCGGCAGCCAGCCGATGCGCGACGCGCTCTCCTACGAATCCCGCTGATGCTCTACGACGATCCGCGCCTCGTCGCGCTCTACGACGTCCTCAATCCGTTCGCCGCCGACACGGCGTTTTATCTCGCGCTGGCGCAATCGGCGCGGCACGTCGTCGATCTGGGTTGCGGCACGGGGTTGCTGGCTTGCGAGCTGGCCAAGCGCGGCCATCGCGTGACGGGCATCGATCCGTCGCCGCAGATGCTGCGCGTCGCGCGCTCGCGTCCCGACGGCGACGAGGTGACGTGGATCGAAGGCGACGCGAGCGCGCTGCCGTTCGTCGGCGCGGCCGATCTGCTCGTGATGACGGGCCACGTCGCGCAAGTCTTTCTCGACGATGACGCGTTTCTCGCGACGCTCAAAGCCGCGCGCCGGGCGATCCGGCCGGGCGGCGCGATCGCGTTCGAGAGCCGCCATCCGGCGGCGCGCGCGTGGGACAACTGGACGCGCGAGCGTTCGTCGAGATGCGTGAGCGCGCCCGATGGACGCGCGGTGGAAGTGTGGCAGGAGCGGCACGCCGAGCCCGATCCGCTTTCGACGGGACGCGTCGCGTTCACGACGCATTACCGCTTCATGCCGACGCCCGACGCGCCGGAGCAAACGCTGAGCGCTGTGAGCGAGCTGCGCTTTCGCACGCGTGACGAACTTGCGCGCTTGCTGACCGATGCGGGTTTCGCAAAAATCGACTGGTTCGGAGACTGGAACCGCGCGCCGGTCGATGAAGTGAGCCGCGAGTTGATCGCGGTGGCGCGCTGACTGGATCAAGTTCAATCCCCTGACTTAACGCGTTGGCATTCTGTCCAGCGGATCAATGTTCTTCGCATTGTTTGAACCTCGGCGCGCGGTGTCATGCGCGAACCCTATGCCTTTCGCCGGGATCGATAAGTTGATGCGCCGAAAACCTCGGACGTTTGCAATCTAATTCGATATTATCCTGATAATAGGGCTTTATACAAATAGCAGTTGCGCATCTAAACCTGTACATCGGAAAACAATTTATCACAGAATAAACGCCGAAATTTCCTAAATCATCGTTGTATTCAGCGCATCATGATCGACCTGTGAGCATCGGCGATTACACTTATAGTGTTCAGGCCTTAGCGGAAGATGCGAAGGTTAATTCCGAAGGTCGGCTGAAGGGCAAGCGTCTGTTGATTTTCGGCAATTATCGCGCATGGCTCGGATCGTCATTTGAGACCCAGTTAGACATCCGGCTGGTTCGGGCCTTGAGGCGCATAAAAGCAAATGGTTCGCACTTTATGAATTTAACCCGTCGCATCTCGGCATCGGATTTCTCGATGTCGCGAAACCTCTACAAGTCAGCGGTCAAGGAATCGTCATGATCGGGATTGTGATGCGTACGAAGGACCGGCCAGTCCTTCTGCGTAGAGCGCTGAAAAGCGTCATGCGGCAATCGTGGAAAAAATGGCACGTCGTCATTGCTAATACCGGTGATCCGCGAGTCGTTCAACGCGTGCTGGAAAGCTTGGGAGCCACCGACGGTTTAGCTATCGAGATAGTGCATCTGGACAAGGAGCTCAGCGCGGAAGATGCAACGAACGCGGCGCTGGAGCGTCTGAGCGGCGCAGAGCATATCGCATTTCACGACGATGACGATAGCTGGGCCCCGGATTTTCTGGGAATCTGCGTTAGGCAATTAGAAACATTATCGGAAATATATCCGGCAACGGTGGCCGTGATAGCTTTGGGAAAACGCGTCGATGAGGAAATCGACGGTAACGTGGTGCGTGTCAAAAGCACGGAGCTGATGCGGCCGCATATGAGCGCGGGATTTATTTCGCTTAATGCGATGGTGGTCGAAAATCAGTTCAAGAACATTCAGCTACTCGTAAAGAAAAGTGCGGTTGCCAAAATTCGCTTCAATTCGCTATTCGGCGGAATGTCAGACTGGGATTTTCACCTTCGTCTGCTCATGGCAGGAGATATCTATGTTATTCCGCAGGTGCTAGTGTTTTCTCACGTCCGAAGCTCGGTACGCGGCCCCTATGCAAACCGTTCGGCCGCCGCTCGTGCATTTGCCGGGACCGTCGCAGAAGCAACGATTTTGGGAAATGCCTGGCTTAGAGCCGACATTTCATCGGGAACAGTCGGCCTTGGGTTTCTGAACAGCATTCGACCGGTTCTTGAGCACTTGTCGTGGTACGCGACGCAAAGCAGCAACTCGTCCCGAGCGATGCTCGAACGATTACACGGCGACATAGGGGCCTTGGGGGCGGAGCTGTCGAACGTGTCCGGCAGAGTCTCACGTCGTCCAGTGCGAAACGTGTTCAAGCTCGGCTATTTGTGGCTGCGCTCTGGCCGCGCACTTCATTACTTGCTTCAGTTCTTGCGGACGGCGAATTCGGTCGGCTTGCGGCAAGCCGTGGACCGAACAAAAACCTGGTTACTCCTGCAGCGATAGATATGTGGCGCATAAACAAGAATTGCAGTTTTGAGGACGCAAAACGTCTGATCGACGAAGCAGGAATCGTGTCGTTCGACGTGTTCGATACGCTCATTCATCGTCTGGTTGCAAGACCTGCTGACGTTTTCGACTTGGTGGCGGCTCAATTGCGGCACGATGAGTACACTGAATTGGATTACGGGATGGTCGACTCGTTTCCGGCGAATCGACTTCTCGCAGAAATTCAGACGCGCGAGAAGTACTACAGGCTCCGCAACTCCTACGAAGTGACTTACGACGAGATCTATGAAGAGTTGGCATCGCAACTGGGAGCGGATCGCCTGGTTGACCGGTTCAAGGTGGTAGAACTCCAGGTGGAGCGGGCAATCGTCTATTGCAACCCAGTCATGCGGGAGCTAGTGCAATACGCGCAAGCCATTGGCAAGCCCGTGGTGCTTTGCTCCGACATGTATCTCCCGTCGACGGTCATTCTCGAACTCATTCAGGCATGCGGATACGGAAAGATAGAACTGGTGGTGTCCTGCGAGGAGGGAGCCAGCAAGCACGAAGGCTCTCTTTTCGCGATCGCTGCAAAAAGGACAGGCGGCACGACGCGGGGCATGCTGCACTTCGGTGACAACCTCCACGCAGATGTAGAAATGGCGAAGCGCGCTGGCGTGAAGGGCGTGCATTTCGATTATCTCGCCCGCATCGAGTCCGATTTCTTACGGAATCCGATAGTGTCGTCAGTGGACATGCCGCACACCGCCAGTCTCATCGCCGGCGGGACGCGGGCAGTACTTATGCAGAGAAAGCGCGAGGTGGCGGAGCCATGGTTCGACATCGGCGCACAGGTGTTTGGACCGTTGTTCCTCGGCTACTTCATCTGGATGATGCATCAGTTGAAGCTGGACAACGTTGACAAGGTTCTGTTCTTCGCGCGTGACAGTTACCTGTTCCATAAGCTGTATGAGCAGTACGCGGAGCAAATGGGTGTCAAAATTCCGAGCGAGTACGTTTACATTTCGCGCGCCGCCACGCTCCTGCCGAGCTTCGTCGATTTTCCGCCCGATCGGGTGTGGCATCTTTTCGGTGGAAAAACGGAGAGAACGGTCAAGCAGCATTTCAAACGTCTGGGGCTCGACGTTTCGCGTAATCGTGCCGCGATAAAGGCGGTCGGCTTCGCAAGCGAAGACGAGCGAGTAGTAGGCGGCGACATGCGAATGCACCGGCTGATCAGTATTCTTCTTTCGCAACTCATGGACGTCGCAGCCGAGCAGCGTGCGCTGGTATCTGCGTACTTGTCGAAGACAGTTATCGGATGCAAGAGAATCGCCGTGTCTGACATTGGCTGGGGAGGAAACATGCAAGGGGGCCTCTCACGTATCCTCCAGACGTCTCGAAGCGACTTCCGTACGTTTGGCTATTATTTCGGGACTTTCGAATCGGTGAGAATCAATCAGCTACCGAGTGACGCCTACTTCGGTTTCATGGTTCAGAACAGCGATCCCCGTCACGAAACGGAGCTTTTGCAAGCGGGGGGCGTCGAAATTCTGGAGTTTGCGACGGTAGCACCGCACGGCACGACATTGGGATACCGTCGTGAAGGAGAGGAGATCGTTCCCATACTCGAGGAGAACAACGAAGACATCGCCGTGCAAAAGCTTGCGGCGGAGGTTCAAGCTGGCGCGCTCGAATACGTGCATACGGTCTTGCCGACGATCCTGGCTTTCGGCTACGAGAAATTCATCTCGCCGGCATGGGCGCAGCCGTTCAGCCGACTGGTCGAGCGTCCGAGCAAGAGCGAGGCGGCGTTATTCGGCGCGCTCACGCACTCGGATTCTGCAGGCGACACCAGCGCACGAACGAGTCTCGCCGAACGGCTTGACGTCAAAAATGGCCGGCCGAGCAACGAGGAAATCGCGCTCAGCAGAGCTCGCTCTTTCTGGAAGGCTGGTTTTGATGTATTGAATGCGCTAACTTAAAACAAGTAGCTGGATTGCTGAGAGGAAGAAGCGCCGCAAATGGCTCGCGCACGACGCGAGGACGCATTGCACGCTTCGTTCAAGTCCCATCGAAAATAACGAAGCATCAGACCGGCAAATCGTATGACGCATTTCGTCCTGTTCGTTCCACTCGTCGCTCCGGTGGAAGGAACTGCTCATTACTATTGGGTAATCCTGAAATGGCTTCACGCGTTCAGAGCAAAGCAGTCGACCATTCTTTTACCGCGGTACTACTTGAATACCGAATCCGACCTTTCTCGTTGGGAACTGTCGGACTGGTCAAAGCAGTTTCACGAGTATAACGTGGGGAATTTGGATTCTGAAAGGGTCCGGCTGGTTTGCTATGAAGACGGTTTGACGGACTGGTCACTTGACAAAGCACCGCTTGACCGGTTCATCTCTTACGTGACACGAGACTCTTCGGAATTGCATCGATATTTCGCAGACGCCTTTTCGCGCTTGAAAGCGCTGCATCAAGAAGTTGTCGCGGTCACATGGCTCAATTGTCCGTCAATGCGACGCGCGGCCCAAGAGTCCGGCTGCGAGCTTGTTTTCAATGAGATCGGACCACTGCGAAAACCGTATTACGCACAATGCGCCTACTGGGACACGAGCGGAGTCAACGGAGATACTGAAGTCGGCATCCGGTGGCAGCGCGAGAAAGCCGCATTTCGCGATTGGGTCGGCGATCGAGGTGACGCCGCGATTTCCGAGACTCTCGAATCGGTACTGATCTCGGATGCAGCGCGCGAGATGTATCGTTCTCCGGAAGACTCGCATACGATCGGCGTCGCGCTGCAGGTGGAAACGGACTCTAACGCGCTCGCCTTCAGCAAAGGATGGAACAATCTCTCGCTGCTCGAATTCGCGTCAAGATCAACCTCCGAACACACTCCGCTTGTCCGATATCATCCGAACGGAAAGGCGCTTTATCCCGGCAAGGTTGACCTGGGAAGCTCGCCATTGAAATTCCTTGGCGCGATTCAGGAATTATGGACCATCAATTCGAGCCTCGGGATCGAGGCGGTACTGTGGCGCAAAAAGGTTCGATTCTTCGGTAGCACCCCTATTCAGACTTTTTTCGACGAGTCCGGCGAGTCGTCACGGTTATTTCGGATATGGTTCTTCCTGAATTATTTGATACCGTATTCGCTGTTGTTTTCGTCTGAATACTACTTATGGCGGTTATCGAACCCTTCAGTTGCGGACATCGCAGAAAAGCACTTCGTTTCGTTTCAGAATCAACGGCGCGGTGAACGGCTCGTGGACAAAAAGCCAGTTCCGGAAACTAGCGGCCGAACGCTGGAGGTTGATGCTCCAAATAAACTCCTTGATGAGCTCTTCAATCTGAGACGTCAGTGCGCTGAGCAAAATACCCGTATCTCACAACTGCAAACGTTCATTCTCGACCGTGATCGCTGGATAAGCGATAGGGACGGCTGGATAAAAGAGCGTGATCAGTGGATCGCGGAGCGAGACGCCAGAATCCGGGTGCTGGAAACCTGCGGCATCGAGCACAACGCAAGTTCGGAAAGACCGGATGGCCGAAGCGCTGCCGAGGAACTCGCGCTGAATGACCGCAACGTTGCGCTTGATCGGCTGTCGGCAGAAGCCGAAGTGTTACGGCTGGAGTTGGCGGAGTCGAAGGAAGCGCGGGAAATTGAAAAGCAAGAACACGAGCGTTTAAGGGAGGAATTTGCAAACATCAACGCGCAGAAAGCAACGGAAGTCGCGTTGCGCGAGAAAGCAGAAAGCGATGCGGTGATGTTGAGTAGCAGGCTGGCGGCGCTAGAATTGCGCCATGACCGACTGCTTCATGCCGCGCGCATCGTAGCGTCATATCTGCAAAGTAGATTGGTCACAACCAGATGGCGCACCCGCCACCTTGTCGCGATGCTAAAACTTTGCGATTGACAGGGCCTGCGCCGCGCCGCCAATTAGGCGCGGCGCCAGCATCAAAACTCGACGACGACGAAATCGGCCTTGCCCACGTCGCACAGCGGGCAGCGCCAGTCGGCGGGGATGTCGTCGAAACGGGTTCCGGCAGCGATGCCATCGTCCGGCAGACCTTCTTCCTCGTTGTAGATCCAGCCGCAAATCAGGCAGACCCAGCTTTTGAATTCGATGACTTCGCTCACGACAGACTCTTGATTCGAAAGAAATAAACGGACCGCGTGCGTTCGAAGACGATGCGCGGCGCAGCGAGCCGGCATCTTACCGTAATCGGCGCGATCGTTCCCCGATCGCCGTAGGCAGGATGGTCCCGATTCCGGCGTGCCGAAAGCCCGGTGTATGCTTTTCGAGGCTCCGGCGCCGACTCGCGCCATCGACCGGTTTCACAACGTGGAGAAAACGATGAAGAAAAAGCTCTTGGGCGCGATGCTGACGGGCGCGGTCCTGCTCACCCAGTACGCCGGCGCGGCGCATGCGCAGGCGCGCGTCTATTTCGTCGAACCGAAGGATGGCGCGACCGTCACGAGCCCCGTGCACGTCAGATTCGGCGTCGACGGCATGTCGGTCGCTCCGGCGGGCACGATGACCGATGGAACCGGCCATCACCACCTGCTGATCGATAGCAAGCCGCTGCCCAAAGGCACCGTGATTCCCGCGAACGACACGTCGCTGCACTTCGGCAAGGGCCAGACCGAAGCCGACGTGAAGCTGCCGCCCGGCGATCACACGCTGACAATGCAGTTCGGCGACGGCGCGCACCGCTCGTACGGCCCCGAAATGAGCCAGACGATCAAGGTGCACGTGCAGTAAGTTGTTTCGGCACGACGCGAGGAAAGGCCGCCACGGAGCGCATCCGGGCGGCCTTTCGCGCTTGCTGGCGCTGCGCGCCTCGTCCGTTCGGCCAATGGCGGAGGCAGCGTGCGTGATCGCGCGCCGCGCCCGGTACAATGGCCGCTTCCATCGGTTGCTCGCGTGTTCGGCGCCGATTCTTCGCCATTCATCCGGTTTTCCCATGTCGCTTTATTCCATCTCGGACGCGCAGCTCGCGTTCGGCCACGTCGCATTGCTCGACCACGCCGACTTCTCGCTCGAAGCGGGCGAGCGTGTCGGGCTGATCGGCCGCAACGGCGCGGGCAAGTCGTCGCTTCTCAAGATCGTCGCGGGGCTCGCCGCGCCCGACGACGGGCTCGTCACGCGTCAGAGCGAGCTCACGACCGTCTACGTGCCGCAGGAACCCGAGTTCGATCTCGACGCATCCGTGTTCGATGTCGTCGCGTCCGGCCTCACCGAAGCGCGCGCGTTGCTCGACGAGTACGACGCCGTCGCGCACGCGCTCGCCGATACGCCCGAAGGCGCGAAGCACGACGAGCTGCTCGCGCGCATGAACGCGCTGCAGTCGGCGCTCGATACCCGCGACGCGTGGAACTGGCGCACGCGCGTCGCGACGACACTCGCGCAGATCGGTCTCGATGGCGATGCCCGCGCAGGCGATCTGTCCGGCGGCATGAAAAAGCGCGTGGCGCTGGCGCGCGCGCTCGTCGTTCAGCCCGACGTGCTGCTGCTCGACGAGCCGACCAACCACCTCGACTTCGACGGCATCCGCTGGCTGGAGGATCTGCTCGTCACGTTGCGCACGGGCCTGCTCTTCATCACGCACGATCGCGCGTTTCTGGATCGCGTGGCGACGCGCATCGTCGAACTGGATCGCGGTCGGTTGCTGTCGTATCCCGGCAATTTCAGCGCGTATCAGACGAGGAAGGCGCAACAGCTCGAAGTCGAGCAGATCGAACAGGCGAAGTTCGACAAGCTGCTCGCGCAGGAAGAAGTGTGGATCCGCAAAGGCGTCGAGGCGCGGCGCACGCGCAGCGTCGGACGCATCGCGCGGCTCGTCGAAATGCGCAAGGAACGCGCCGAGCGCCGCAACGTGCAGGGCAATGTCAGGCTCGATGTCGGGCAGGGCGAGAAGTCCGGCAAGATCGTCGCCGAACTGACCGATGTGACCCAGCGCTACGGCGAACGCACGATCGTCGACCGGTTCACGGCAACTGTCATGCGCGGCGACAAGATCGGTCTCGTCGGCCCGAACGGCGCGGGCAAGACCACGCTGCTCAAGCTCATCCTCGGCGAACTGCAGCCCGACGAAGGCCGCGTGCGGACCGGCACCAACATTCAGGTCGCGTATTTCGATCAGATGCGCGCGCAGCTCGATCTCGACAAATCGCTTGCCGACACCATCAGTCCCGGCAGCGAATGGGTCGAAGTGAACGGCGTGAAGAAGCATGTCATGAGCTATCTCGGCGACTTCCTGTTCGCGCCCGAACGCGCGCGCTCGCCGGTGCAGTCGCTGTCCGGCGGCGAGCGCAATCGCCTGCTGCTCGCGCGCCTTTTCGCGCGGCCGGCGAACGTGCTGGTGCTCGACGAGCCGACCAACGATCTCGACATCCCGACGCTCGAACTGCTCGAAGAACTGCTGGCGGATTACGACGGCACCGTGTTGCTCGTGAGCCACGACCGCGCGTTCCTCGACAACGTCGTGACGTCGGTGTTCGCCGCGGAAGGCGGCGGCAAGTGGCGCGAATATGTCGGCGGTTTCTCCGACTGGCAGGTTCAGCGCGAACGTTCGGAGCGCATTGCTGAAGAAGCGGCGCGTCAGACCGCGAAGGACACGCCGAAAGACGATGCGCCGAAAGACAGCGCCGCCGGCCGCAATGCGCAGCGCACGGTGAAGCTGTCGTTCAAGGAACAGCGCGAACTCGAAGCGCTGCCGGGGCGCATCGCCGAACTCGAAGACGAGCAGAAGTTTATCGGCGCGCAACTCGAAGACGGCTCGATCTTCGCGAAGGACGCGAAGGAAGGTGCGCGTCTTTCCGAGCGACACGCGGCGATCGAAGAGGAGTTGCTCGTCGCCCTCGAGCGCTGGGAAGAGCTCGAAGCGAAGCGCAAATAGCGGCTCGCGCCCGCTGTGCGTGTGCTGAACGCATGTACGCGAACGAAGCGCGTTTTATCGCGCCGAGGTGGGCGCGGCGGGCGAAAACCGCTATTCTCCTAGCGCGGCTCGGATCGGCGGGCGTTTTTTTGCCTCGCTTTCAACGCATCCGGCCAGGCACAACATCAAGCATTTGCCGGCAGATCGGGCGTCATGTCGTGACATTCCGTCAGGCGTTCGAGAGCCGGATCAACGTTCAACTATGTCCACGAAAAAATCCAGCGCAATGGCGACAGGCACTGAACGAGGCAAGCGCCAGGTCATGAACGCCAAGGCAGCCGGCTACAGCGAAGCATCGATCAAGGTGCTCAAGGGCCTGGAGCCGGTCAAGCAGCGGCCCGGCATGTACACGCGGACCGAGAATCCGCTGCACATCATTCAGGAGGTGATCGACAACGCCTCCGACGAAGCGCTCGGCGGCTTCGGCAAGCAAATCACCGTCACCGTGCATCAGGACAACTCCGTGACCGTCGAGGACGACGGCCGCGGCATTCCTTTCGGCCTGCATCCGGAAGAAGGCGTGCCGGTCGTCGAGATCGTCTATACGCGGCTGCATGCGGGCGGCAAGTTCGATAAGGCCGCGGGCGGCGCCTATACGTTCTCGGGCGGTCTGCACGGCGTCGGCGTCTCGGTGACGAACGCGCTCGCAACCCGTCTCGAAGTCACCGTCTGGCGCGACAACAAGGTCGCGCAGCTTGCGTTTTCCAATGGCGACGTCATCGAAGAACTGACGACGCGCCCAGCCGAACGCGGCGCGAAGAAGAGCGGCACGCGCGTGCGTGCATGGCCGAATCCAAAGTATTTCGACTCGCCGAATCTGCCGCTCGGCGAATTGCAGCGCCTCCTGCGTTCGAAAGCCGTGCTGTTGCCGGGTGTCGAAGTGGTGCTCGTCATCGAGAAAACGGGCGAGCGTCAGACGTGGAAATACGAAGACGGTCTGCGCGGTTATCTGCTCGAAGGCATGGGCGGCAGCGAACTGCTGATTCCGTTGTTCGAAGGCGAACGCTACGCGGAAAGCTCGAAGAACACCGAGGAAACCTTCGCGGAAGGCGAGGGCGCGTCGTGGGTCGTCGCGTGGACCGAGGAAGGGCCGCTGCTGCGCGAATCGTATGTCAACCTCATTCCGACGCCCGCGGGCGGCACGCATGAATCCGGTTTGCGCGACGGTCTCTTTCAGGCGGTGAAGAACTTCGTCGAGATTCACAATCTCCAGCCGAAGGGCGTTAAGCTGCTCGCGGAAGACGTGTTCGCGCGCGTGTCGTTCGTGCTGTCGGCGAAGGTGCTCGATCCGCAGTTCCAGGGGCAGATCAAGGAACGCCTCAATAGCCGCGATGCCGTGAAGCTCGTGTCGTCGTTCTCGCGGCCGGCGCTGGAGTTGTGGCTGAATCAGCACGTCGAATACGGCAAGAAGCTCGCGGAGCTCGTGATTCGCCAGGCGCAGGCGCGCACGCGCGCGGGCCAGAAGATCGAGAAGAAGAAGAGTTCGGGCGTCGCCGTGTTGCCGGGCAAGCTCACCGATTGCGAATCGACGGATATCTCCCGCAACGAACTCTTTCTCGTCGAGGGCGATTCGGCGGGCGGCTCCGCGAAAATGGGCCGCGACAAGGAGTTCCAGGCGATTCTCCCGTTGCGCGGCAAGGTGCTGAATACGTGGGAAACGGAACGCGACCGGCTCTTCGCGAACAACGAAGTGCATGACATCGCGGTGGCGATCGGCGTCGATCCGCACGGTCCCGACGATCAGATCGATCTGTCGAATCTGCGCTACGGCAAGATCTGCATTCTCTCCGATGCGGACGTCGACGGCGCGCACATTCAGGTTCTGCTGCTCACGCTCTTCTTCAAGCATTTCCCGCAACTGATCGAGCGCGGCCATGTGTGCGTCGCGCGTCCGCCGTTGTTCCGCGTCGATGCGCCCGCGCGCGGCAAGAAGCCCGCGCAGAAGCTCTACGCGCTCGACGAAGGCGAACTCGAAGCGATCCTCGACAAGCTGCGCAAGGACGGCGTGCGCGAAACGGCGTGGACCATCAGCCGCTTCAAGGGCCTCGGCGAAATGAGCGCCGAACAGCTCTGGGACACGACGATGAACCCGGACACGCGCCGTCTTCTGCCGGTCGCGCTCGGCGATCTCGGCTTCGATCTCACCGTTTCGCGCATGACGATGCTGATGGGCAAGGGTGAAGCGGCCTCGCGCCGAAGCTGGCTCGAAGAAAAGGGCAACGAAGTCGAAGCGGACATCTGACGCGAACGCATTAACACGGACATTCGATGGGAATCACAGACGATCTCTTCGCCGAACAGACTGCACCGGACGGCGAACAACTGACGCTCGGCGATTACGCCGAACGTGCTTATCTCGACTACGCGGTGAGCGTGGTGAAGGGCCGCGCGCTGCCCGACGTGTGCGATGGACAGAAGCCCGTGCAGCGCCGCATTCTCTACGCGATGAGCGAGATGGGCCTCGCGGCCAACGCCAAGCCGGTGAAGTCGGCGCGCGTGGTCGGCGACGTGCTGGGTAAATATCACCCGCACGGCGATCAATCGGCGTACGACGCGCTCGTGCGTCTCGCGCAGGACTTTTCGATGCGCTATCCGCTCATCGACGGTCAGGGCAATTTCGGCTCGCGCGACGGCGACGGCGCAGCGGCCATGCGATACACCGAAGCGCGTCTGACGCCGATCGCGCGTTTGCTGCTCGATGAAATCGATCAGGGCACGGTCGATTTCATGCCGAACTACGACGGCTCGTTCGAAGAGCCGAAGCTATTGCCCGCGCGCTTGCCGTTCCTGTTGCTGAACGGCGCATCGGGCATCGCGGTCGGGCTGGCGACGGAAATTCCGTCGCACAATCTGCGCGAAGTCGCGCAAGCCGCTGTCGCGATGATCCGCGATCCGAAGATCGGCCACGCGGGCTTGATGGAGAAACTGCCCGGACCGGATTTCCCCGGCGGCGGGCAAATCATTTCATCGCCGACGGAAATCTCGACGGCCTACGAAACCGGACGCGGCAGCCTGAAGGTGCGTGCGCGCTGGAAGATCGAGGATCTCGCGCGCGGCCAGTGGCAGGTCGTCATCACGGAATTGCCGCCGGGCGTGTCGAGCCAGAAAGTGCTCGAGGAAATCGAGGAACTCACGAATCCGAAGATCAAGCTCGGCAAGAAGACGCTCACGCCCGAGCAGGTGCAGACCAAGCAGTCGATGCTCGCGCTGCTCGACGCCGTGCGCGACGAGTCGGGCAAGGACGCGCCCGTGCGGCTCGTGTTCGAGCCGAAGTCGAGCCGTATCGATCAGACCGAGTTCGTCAACACGCTGCTCGCGTACACGAGCCTCGAATCGAACGCGTCGATCAACCTCGTGATGATCGGCTCGGATGGCCGGCCGCGTCAGAAGGGCATCGTCGAGATCCTGCACGAGTGGATCGGCTTTCGCTTCGTCACGGTGACGCGGCGCACGCAGCATCGTTTGGGCAAGGTCAACGACCGCATCCATATTCTCGAAGGACGAATGATCGTCTTCCTGAATATCGATGAAGTCATCCGCATCATCCGCGAGTCGGAGGAACCGAAGCAGGCGCTGATCGCGCGCTTCAATCTCTCCGACCGGCAGGCCGAAGACATTCTCGAAATCCGCCTGCGTCAGTTGGCGCGGCTTGAGGCGATCAAGATCGAACAAGAGTTGTCCGACTTGCGCGACGAAAAGACGAAGCTCGAAGAACTGCTCAACAGCGACGCCGCGATGAAGCGCGTGCTGATCAAGGAAATCGAAGCGGACGCGAAGCAGTACGGCGACGAGCGCCGCACGCTGATTCAGCAGGAGAAGCGCGCGACGTTCGAGGCGCGTGTCGTCGACGAACCGGTGACGGTGGTCGTGTCGCAGAAGGGCTGGGTGCGCGCGCTGAAGGGCCACGGGCTCGATCCGGCGGGCTTCACGTTCAAGCAGGGCGACGGGCTGTACGCCGCGTTCCAGGCGCGCACGCCGGATTCGCTCGTCGCGTGGGGCAGCAAGGGTCGCGTGTATTCGGTGCCGGTTTCGGCGTTGCCGGGCGGACGCGGCGATGGCGTGCCGGTGACGTCGCTGATCGAGCTCGAATCGGGCACGCATCTGCTGCATTACTTCGCGGCGAATGCTGAACAACAACTGCTGCTGGCATCGAGCAACGGCTTCGGCTTCATCGCGAAGCTCGGCGACATGGTGAGCCGCCAGAAGGCCGGCAAGGCGTTCATGACGATCGATGAAGGCGCGGCACCGCTCGCGCCGATGCCCGTCATTCCGGGCGCAATCTATGTCGCGTGCTTGTCGAGCGCAGGCAAACTGCTCGTCTTCGGCATGGACGAGATGAAGACGTTGTCGGGCGGCGGTCGCGGCGTCATTCTGATGGGCCTCGATCCGAAGGAAACGCTGCGCCAGGCGCTCGCCATCGATGCGCGCGGCGTGATGATGATCGGCACCGGGCGCGGCGGGAAGGTGAGGGACGAGAAGCTCAGCGGATCGCAGTTGCAACTGCATCTCGGCAAGCGATCGAGAAAGGGAAGGGCGCCGGATTCGTCGTTGAAGGTGACGGAGCTGCGGCCGGTGTTCGAGGGGTGATGTTTCAATGGGGCGCCGCGCGCGCTCCATGACAGCATGAAGCCCGCTCAGTGCGGGCTTTTTATCGTCTGTCGTTCGCGAGATTCAGACATCAATCATTTCAACGCTTCTTGGCATCAGTCAACCCAAGCTCTCGCAGCTGATGCGTGGCCAGTTTCGCGGGCTCGGCGAGGCGAAGACGCTCGAACTGCTCGCGCGCCTTGGTCGCAATGTGCAGATCGTCGTCGGTCCACCGCGGCGCTCGGCGAAGCCGGGGCGGGAAAGCTGCCCGGCGGCCGATATCCGTCACTAAGGCAAGCCTCGGACTGGCATGGGGCATCGGCAAAACATATCCCATTCGCGCGATCCTTAGGGTCACGAATAATCCGGTTCTTTCGCGTGCCACGCTGTCATCGTCGAACAAAATCGGCCGGGCGGGGAACTCCACACTCCGCGCGTATTCCTATGCCTTGTGCCTGCACGTACTCAACAACTCAAATCAGCCCCGGAATTCACAATGAACAAAGCCATCGAAGCGGCGCTCTTTCTGCATTTGCTCGGCGTCGCCGTTTGGATAGGCGGAATGATCTTCGCGCATTTCTGCCTGCGTCCCGCGCTCGGCGATCTCACGCCGCAACTGCGTCTTCCGCTTTGGGAGTCGGTATTCGCGCGCTTCTTCAACTGGGTGGGCGCCTCGGTGATCGTCATCCTGCTCACCGGCGGTTTCCTGCTCATGCAATTCGGCGGCGGTCATGCGGCGTGGCCGCTGCACGCGATGGCCGGTCTCGGCATCGTGATGATGCTGATCTTCGGTCACATCCGCTTCGCCGTTTTTCCGCGCATCCGCCGCGCGGTGCAGGCGCAGAACTGGCCCGATGGCGCGAGGGCGGTCGGCACCGTGAGAAGGCTCGTCGTGATCAATCTCGTGCTGGGCGTCGTGACGATCGGCACGGCGGTTCTTTCGCGCGGCTTCTGATTCGACCCGTCGCTTAAACGCCGCGCTCGTCGCTGAGCGCGGTGCTCGATTCGTGGCCGGCGTCCTTGCGCGATCGCGGGGCGTGTCCGCGCGGCCATCCGCATACGCCGAAACGGTCGAGCAGCGCCTGCACGCCATCCGCCGGCACCGGGCGAGAGAACAGGAAGCCTTGCGCTTCCACCGGCCCGAGCGCGGCGAGCCACGCAATCTGCTCCTCGCGCTCCGTGCCTTCGACAATCACCGTCAACCCGAGCGAGCGCGCCAGATTGACGATCGCCGACACCATCACGCAGACGCTGCGATCTTCCGGAATCGCCTGGATGAACGAGCGATCCACCTTCAGCGTATCGACCGAAAAGCGGTTCAGATACGACAGCGACGAATATCCCGTGCCGAAGTCGTCGAGCGCGATACGCACGCCCAGCCGCTTCAGCGCGACGATCTTCTCCTGCACGAGCTCCGGATACTCCACCATCACGGTCTCGGTGATTTCGAGCTCCAGCTTGTCGGGCGGAATGCCGCTCGCCTCGATCGCGCGCGCGACCGTCTCCAGCAAATCGCCGCGCCAGAACTGCACGGCCGAAATGTTCACGGCGAGCGACAGTCCCGTATACCCGTCGCGCTGCCATTGCGCAAGCTCCATGCACGCGGTGTGAATCACGAAATCGCCGACCGCGACGATCAGTCCTGTCGATTCCGCCACCGGAATGAACTCGTTCGCCGGAATGAGCCCGTGCTGCGGATGATTCCAGCGCACGAGCGCCTCGAAACCGGTGATGCAGCGGCGCGTCAGATCGATCTTCGGCTGATAGACGAGGAAAAGCTGCTGCTCCGTCAACGCGACGCGCAGTTGCTGCTCCCACTTCATCAAATGGTCCGCGCGATGCGACAACTGCGGCGAATAGAACTGATAGCAGTTCCGGCCGGCATCCTTCGCGCTGTACATCGCGAGATCGGCCTTCTTCAGCAGATCGATTTCGCTCTCGTTCGACACGGAAAAGAGCGCGATGCCGATGCTCGCATGCAGCACGAACGCGCTGCCGCGCACGTCGAAGGGCGTGGCGAACATCGTCGAGATGTCGTCGGCGAGCGTGACGGCGCGTTGCTCGACGTCGTCGCCCTTCACGACGACCACGAACTCGTCGCCGCCGATGCGCGACAGCGTGCCGCTTTGCCCGACCGTTTCGGCGAGCCGCGACGCGGTCATCTGCAGGACGATGTCGCCGGCGTTGTGGCCGAGCGTGTCGTTGACGGTCTTGAAGTTGTCGAGATCGATGAAGAGCAGCGCCAGGCGCCCGATGTTTTCCGGCTGCGCCACGTCGAGCCTGAGCGCGCGCAGCGTCGAATACCGGTTGCGCAGGCCGGTGAGCAGGTCGTATTCGACGAGATGCGTCATCTCGCGCTCGCGCCCGAGCAGCTTGCCGATGAGGCCCGTCGCGACCGCGAAGAAGCCGAGCATCGCGAGCGAAATGAAGCTCGCCATCAGCAGATAGACATTGCGCGTGTGGTTGTAGTCGACCATCTCCTCGCGCTCGGACAGGCCGACGAGCACGCCGAGCGGATAGCCGTCGATATGCCGGTACGACACGATGCGCTTCACGTGATCGATCGGATCGACGTAGATGCCCGACGCGTGATCGGTCGTCGGATACACGCCGGTCGCGCTGAACGCGGCGTGCGAGCGATCGGCCGGGCCGCTGCGCGCGCTGCCTTTCGCCGGGGCGCTCGCGGCGGCATTCGCGGCGGCGCTCTCGGCCAGGCTGCCGCCCGTGCTGCGCGCGAGCACGGAGCCGTTGTCCGACACGACCGCGATCACGCCTTCGTGCCCGATCGACGCGACGTTGTAGAAGTCGTTCGTGAAATACGCCGGGTCTTCCGACACGACCACGACGCCCGCGAACGAGCCGTCCGGATGATTGAGCCGCCGCGTGATCTGCAGCGTCCAGAGCCCGGATACCCGCCCGCGCACCGGGCGGCTGATGTAGAGCAGATCGTCGTTCGAATGCGCGTGGACCTTGAAGTGTTCGCGGTCGGAGAGATCGATCGGTTTCGGATGCGGATCGGATGTATTGGCGATCAGCGTCCCGTATTCGTCGATCAGCGAAACCTGCACGAGCGTGTCGCTTTGCACGACGCCTTTTTCGACGGTGGCGATCAGATCGAAGTTGTCGGGCGACTTCTCGTACTCGTATTTGACGAAGCGCGTGATCTGGTCGACCTGGTGAATCGCCTTGATGGTGTGCTGTTCGAGCGCCGACGAAAGAATGGCGGCGGACGACATCGACTCATGCGTAGTCGCTTCGCGCTCGACCGACAGCCGGGCGAAGATCACCGCCCACAGCAGCACCAGCACGAAGGTGCCGAGCACGGGAATCGCGAGAAGCGCGCGCCGACGCCGCGCCGACGGCGCGCCGAGGACGGTGTCGGAAAAGGCGTGGGAGCGCGTGCGCTTCATGGGGTGTCCGTCGGCGCTCTGTCGCGTGGCGCCTTGCGTGCTGCGGACTGCGCGAGGTGGATGAAGCGATGCATGTTCTGAGGCGTTCGACCGAAACGAGTGAATATACCGCGCGCGGCGCGCAGCGGATGATCGGCGGATATTTTCTCCGAGACCCGATCCACATCTCGATCCACCTCAGGTCCGCGCGCGACGGCCGTTCGGCGAGCCGTTTGCCGCTGCAGCGCCCGAAGCCCGGCATGAGCGAGACGGCGAGCATCCGGTGTCGTCGAGTGCATACGTTTGCGCTGCGGCGCGAGCGGCTCACCCTCACGACGCCTGTCGCCCGCCGATGTGAACCGCCATTGCGTTCCGATCCCCGATTGTTCAGATATTAACGAAGCCGCCGGGATTAAGAAAGGGGCCGCGCTTGGGGGTATACGCGCGGCGTCGGGCAGCGCGTAGGTCATTGTTTCAGATGCGGAATGTGCCGTCGATCACAGTTACCGAGGCGCCGCCGATCCAGATCGGTGCGCCGTCCGCCGCATCGTCGTATTCGATGCTGACGCGGCCATCGCGGCCGAGCGCCGTGCCCTGTCTCACCGTGAAACGCTGGCCGGGCCGCTGGTCCCGCGCGCGCAGCAGCGTCGCGAGTGCCGCGTTCGCGCTGCCCGTCACCGGATCTTCGATGTTCTCCGCGCCGAGCAGAATCACGCGCAATTCGAACGTCGCGGGTCCGCCGGCTTCGTGCGGTCCATACATGGCGATGCCGTGCGTGCCGACTTCCGCGACGAGCGCCGCGAGCGATTCGCGCGCCGCGCCTTGCAGCGACGTCGCGAAACACTGCGCCGCGTCCTTCACGCGCACGACGAGCCACGGCACGCCGTTGTCCAAGGCGGCGGGCGGCGAACTGAAATCGATTACGGCGGGCGCGAGTGCGGCGGCGAGGCGCTCGCACTGCGCATCTGAAAGCGGCGCGATGGTGGCGGGCGGCGCGGCGAACGCCCACTCGCCGCCATCGGCATCGCCATTGGCATCGCCGCGTTGCGCGAGCTCCACGAGTCCGACGCCGCATTCCTGCACGAGCCGGCCGGGCGTCTTCGGCGTGTAACCGGCATCGATGAGCGCGTGAGCGCTGCCGAGCGTCGGATGTCCGGCGAACGGCAGTTCGACTGCCGTCGTGAAGATGCGTACGCGGTAGTCGGCGCGCGGATCGGTCGGCGGCAGGAGAAACGCAGTCTCCGACAAATTCGTCCAGCGGGCGATTTCCTGCATGCGCTCGGCCGTGCGGCCTTCCGCGTCGAAGATCACCGCGAGCGGATTGCCCTTGAATGGAACGGCTGTGAAGACATCGACCTGCTTGAACTGGACGGTGCGTGAGGACATGGTTTTGGAATGAGTTCGATGGAAGGGCCATTCTGCCCCCAATACACTCCGGCGCGGTCTGTGAAAGGCCGCGGTCCGCGCTTCACGTTGCGGTCTGGCGCCGGGCGCGAGCGACCAATGCGGCGGCAAGCCGCTTCGTCGGCGTTTCACCTTCGACGGTCGACAATGCGAAGTACGCGATCTCGCTGGCGATCGACTATCACCGATCTGAAGGGCGTCTCCGCCGCGGCATACGATTCGCTGACCTTCCGCGTCGCCGTGGTGCGCCCGATGGGGCTGGACCTCGAGTTCCAGAGCTTCGGCCGTCCGGCAAAGTAAGACTCACATGAAGTGACGTGACGCACGCCCCGTTCTCGCGGTCCGGAGACGGGGCGTTGTCATTGGTGCAGGCGTTGGTTCGCCTCCATGCAGAAGCGAAAGCGCGCCTTACGCGACTTCCGCGATCAGCTCGATCTCGACGCACGCGCCGAGCGGAATCTGCGCGACGCCGAACGCCGAGCGCGCGTGCTTGCCGGCATCGCCGAAGATTTCCGCGATCAGCTCGGACGCGCCGTTCGTGACGATGTGCTGCTCGGTGAAATCGAAGGTCGAGTTGACGAGGCTCATCACCTTGACGATGCGCTTGACCTTGTTCAGATCGCCGACGTGCGCGTGCAGCGTCGCGATCAGGTCGATGGCGACGCTGCGCGCCGCCGCCTTGCCTTCTTCCGTCGTGATGTTGTCGCCGAGCTTGCCGACGTGGACCTTGCCGTCCTTCTTCGCGATGTGTCCGGAGAGATACACCGTGTTGCCGCTCTGCGCGCTCATCACGTAAGCGGCGGCGGGCGCGCCCGCGACGGGCAGGTCGATGCCGAGTTCCTTCAGCTTGTCGTACACGTTCGATGCCATCGGTTGCTCCTCTAAACGTTGAAATCAGATGCTCGCGCGGATCAGCGCGCCGAGCTTCGCGACGCCTTCGTCGATCGTGGCGGGCGGCACCGTCACGAACGAAAGACGCATGGTGTTGTGTTCGGCTTCGTTGGCGAAGAACGGGCCGCCCGGCACGAAGGCCACGTTCTGCGCGATCGCCTGTTCGAGCAGCTTCATCGAATCGATGTGTTGCGGCAGCTTCACCCACACGAACATGCCGCCTTCCGGCCGGTTCCATTCGACGCCCGCGGGCATGTGGCGTTCCAGTGCGTCGAGCATCGCGTTGCATTGATCGCGATAGAGCGCGCGGATCTTGGGAACGTGCGTGTCGAGGAAGCCGTCTTTCACCACTTCATAAACGATGCGCTGCGTGAGGCTCGGCGTGTGCAGGTCGGTCGCCTGCTTGGCCTGCACGAGTTTGAAGTGCAACTCCTCGGGCGCGATGATGTAGCCCACGCGCAGGCCTGGCGCCAGCACTTTCGAGAACGAGCCGAGATGCACGATGTGATCGGGCGCCATCGACAGCATCGTGGGCAGCGGCGCGCCCGCGTAGTCCAGCGCGCCGTAGGGATCGTCCTCGATCACCGGGAACGACGCATTTTGAGCCAGCGCGGCGAGCGCGCGGCGGCGTTCGAGCGGCAGGCGGCGGCCGGTCGGGTTCTGGAAATTCGGCTGCGCGTAGAGCAGGCGCGCGTTCGCGGTGAGCGTGGCGTCGAGCGCTTCGGGGATCAGGCCCGATTCATCGGTCGGCACCTGCACGTAGTGCGGCTCGAAGAGCGAGAACGACTGCAGCGCGCCGAGATACGTCGGCGTTTCGACGAGCACGCGGCTGCCCGGATCGACGAGCGTCTTGCCGAGCAGGTCGAGCGCCTGCTGCGAGCCCGTCGTGATGAGCACCTGCGTCGGACGGATATGCGCGCCGTTCACCGAATACCGCTTCGCGATCCACTCGCGCAGCGGCATGTAGCCTTCGGTCGCGCTGTACTGGAGCGCGGCGGCGGGCTGGTCGCGCAGGATGCGTTCGGAGGCGTGTCGCATTTCCTCGACGGGGAACGTCGCCGGCGAGGGCAGGCCGCCCGCGAACGAAATGACTTCCGGCCGCTCCGTGACCTTCAGGATTTCGCGAATCGCCGAACTGGTGAGCTTGCGAGCACGTTCGGAGAGTTGCCACGGCGTGGCGCGGAGATCGGCTTGATTCATGAAATGCCTCGATTGTCTCTGGGGTGATTTCTTATCGCGGAACGTACCGCAAACGTCGATTATCGCGCGAAGGCGTCATCTTGCGTGCGTCGTGCCGGCAGCGACCACGGCCGGCTGCGGCGCGGCGCGCACGGCGGACTTGCGCCCGAGCACGACCGTCACGATGACGGCGGCCGCGTACAGCCACGTCGACCCGCTTACGTGCTCGCCGAAGAAGAGCGCGGAAAACGCCATCGTGAAGAAGATCTGCAGCAGTTGCACTTGCCCGACGCGCGCGATGCCGCCCATCGCGAGTCCGGCGTACCACGCGAAGAAGCCGATGAACTGCGAGAACAGCGTCACGTAGCCGAACGCGAGCCAGGTCTTGAGAGCGAGCGGTTCGGGATGCGTCGCGTGGCTGCCGAACAGTTGCGCCCACGCGAGCCAGCCGACCGGCAGCAGCAGGAACGGCGCCGAGAGCACGAGCGCCCAGCAGATGACCTGCCAGCCGCCCATCTGACGCGCGAGCCGCGCGCCTTCCGCATAACCGAGCGCGCCGATGCCGACCGCGACGAGCATCAGCAGGTCGCCGGCCTGCAGCCCGCCGCCGCCCGCCTGCAACGCGAACGCGACGACGATCCCGCTGCCCGCGATCGCGCTCGCCCAGAACGCCTTCGACGGCCGCTCGTGCGAGAGCCACGCGGCATAGATGGCGACGCACAGCGGCTGCAGGCCGTTCACGACCGCGCCGTGCGACGCGGGAACGGTTTTCATCGCCCACGCGGAAAACACCGGAAACGCGATGATGACGCCCAGCGCGACCACCGCGAGGCTCTTGACCTGCGGCCACGTCGGCAGCTTTTCGCGACGCCACAAAAGCAGCGCGGCGGCGGGAATGGCCGCGACGAGCGCGCGTCCGAGGCCGTTCAGGATCGGATTGACTTCCGCGACGACGATGCGCGTCATCGGCAGCGTCAGGCTGAAAATGACGACGCCGATCAGGCCGAGCAGCATGCCTTCGGTTTCGCGGGTCTTCATTGTGCGGTGTCTCCGTGGTCGGTCATGTCGGGTGATTCCGTTTTCTTCGGGCGACGTGGCTTCGATGCCGCCCGCGCCTCGGCCTGTTCCGCCGATTCGCCGAGCGTGAGCGTCGTGCCATCGGGCAGATCGAACTGCGCGACGAGCACCGGCGCGCCCGCCGTCTCCTCGACGCGCATCAGATGCGCCGCGCCGAGCCACGCGAGCTGCTCCGCCACGGCCCGCGCGCGCGGATGAAACCCCGTCAGCGAACGCAGCGCGATGCCGGTTTCCGGCAGCGCGCCGCTCGGATGACGCGGCGTGTCCCACTGAATCAGCGACGGCAGCACGCCATCGCCGGCGCCCTGCCAGGCGGGGAACGCGCCGTCGTCGGGAACGGTCAGGCCCCAGGTATTGCCTGCGCGCGACATCGCCGCGACGGGCGCGATGCGCTCCGGATACTGCTCGCGCCAGCGCGCGAGCGACTTCGGCCGGTCCACGCGCGCGACCCAGTGCACGAGCTGCGGTCCGTGCTCGTCGAGGCGGCGCTGCATCGACGGATCGTCGAGTGCGAAAAGGCGTGGCCGCGCTGCTTCCGCATTCGCCGCCGGATCGATCGCGATCACTTCGAGATACGCGCCGCCCCACAGATTCAGCAACCGGTTATGCGTGCCCATCAGCGGATGCGCGCCGCCGGGCGCGGTTTCCACGCCGAATTTCGCGGCGACGAACTGCGCGCCTTCTTCCAGCGTGCGTGCGGCGATTACGAGGTGATCGAGTTTCAGTCGATGGTCGGTCATGACGGGCAAAGCGATAAAAAGGGCCGATAGCATAGCGCTTCGTTCGCACGCGACGCGCAGCCCGAAAGCAAAATGTAGCCGCTTGCACCGGAACAGTAACGGTACAATCGGCCCCATACTATTCGGTACACTTTTTGACGGCCCAGTCACGCTGCGCGCCGCAGACCGGAGGCCCGCATGTCCGTTCCGCTCGATCAGATTCCCGCCCCGCACGACGCCGCGCAGCTCACGCTCGTCGATCAACTGGTGCAATGGGGGCGCAGGCGCATCGACGAGCGCGTATTTCGTCCGGGCATGCGGATGCCGTCGATCCGCAAACTCGCGCTGGATAAAGGCGTGTCGCGCTTTACCGTGGTCGAGGCGTACGAGCGGCTCGTCGCGCACGGCTATCTCGATTCGCGGCGCGGCTCCGGTTTTTACGTGCGCGAGCGCATCGCGCCGACGCTCGTCGCGAAGGGCGAGACGCCCGCCGTCGCGGCGGATCGCGAGCCGGTGCAGAACACCATCGACGTGGTCTGGCTGCTGCGCAACATGCTGCATACGTCCAGTCCTGAAAAAGGGCCGGGGCTCGGCTATTTGCCGGGCCGCTGGCTCGACGGCGAATTGATCACCAACGCGCTGCGCTCGCTGTCGCGCCAGAGCGGGGCGCAGATGCTGGGCTTCGGCACGCCGCAAGGCTTTTTGCCGCTGCGCCAGCAGTTGCAGACGCGGCTCGAGGAACTGGAGATCGGCGCGTCGGCGGCGCGGCAGATCGTGCTCGTGTCGGGCATCACGCAGGCGATCGATCTCATTTCTCGCCTTTATGTGAAGCCGGGCGATGCCGTGATCGTCGGCGATCCGGCGTGGTTTCAGATGTTCGGCCGCTTCGCTTCGCAGGGCGCGCGGCTCGTCGGCATGCCGTACACGCCTGACGGCCCCGATCTCGATGCGCTGGAGACGCTCGTCGCGACCTGGCGGCCGAAGATGCTCATCATCAATTCGGTGCTGCAGAATCCGACCGGCACGTCGCTGACGGCGGCGCAGGCGTACCGCATCCTGCAACTCGCGCAGGAATACGACTTCATCGTCGTCGAGGACGATGTCTACGGCGATCTGTGTCCCGCTGGCTTTCCCGCGACGCGCCTCGCATCGCTCGATCAGTTGAAGCGCGTGATCTTCCTCGGCAGCTTTTCGAAGACGCTCGCGGCGAATCTGCGCGTCGGGTATATCGCGGCGGCGCCGGAAGTCGCGAAAGCGCTCGCGGATCAGAAGATGCTCGTCGGCATGACGAGTCCCGAGCTCAACGAGCGCGTCGTCTACAAGGTGTTGACGGAAGGGCATTACCGGCGTCACGTCGAGCGGCTGCGGGCCCGGCTCGACGGCGTGCGCGACAAGACCGCGCGCATGCTGGAAAAAACCGGCCTCAGACTTTTCGCGCCGCCGGCTGCGGCGGGCATGTTCCTGTGGGCGGACGCGGGCATCGATTCCGATGGACTCGCGGCAGCCGGACACGAAGCCGGCTTTCTGCTGACGCCCGGCAGCCTGTTTTCGCCGCATCAGTCTCCGACGACGTGGATGCGCTTCAACATCGCCAATTGCGGCGATCCGGCCTTGCCCGCCTTGCTGTCGAACTATCTGGAAAAGGCCGCGCGGCGCAGCGCCTAGCGGCGCCGTCCGGCAAGCCTTGGCAGATTGCGGCGCGCGGCGGGCGCGCGGATGAACTCCGCGAGCACGGTCTCATAGAGCGCGAGCGCGCCGGGCGTATGCCGGTAGCGATGCTCGTAAAGGCGGTTTTGCCCGTCGCAGAACTTGAGCGCGAAATAATCCGCGAGCAGGTTGCCTTGCGCTTCCATGTTGTAATCGCAGAGGCGCTTGTCATCGGCGAGCGTGTACGCATACCGCAGGCCGATGCGAATCGCGCCGCGCAGCCGCACCGGATAGCCGAGCTGGAATTGCCAGACATGCGTCATCTCGTGGATGAACCACATGCGGTCGGCGATGTCGCAGGCGGAGAAGTCGTCCTGAAAACATCCGCGCGGAAAATAGAGGTTGCCGTTCGGCGCCATCGCCGTGCGGCGCGGCTGCAGGCCGAACGGCAGATAGGCGCGCGCGTGCACGCGCGCCCGCGAATAGTCGATGGCGTCGCGGAAGATCGAACGGGCGATGTCGATCTCGCCGGGTGTGAGTGCGCGGGCGGTGCGGTGCATGCAGGCATCATAACGGCGTGCACGTCGCTCTTGAAATCGAGCGGCGCGCCCTTATATCGGACGAATTCGGCCAACACGGCCAACGCATCCGCATCAACGAAATCAAAGAGGAACCGACATGGCGCAAGAAACCATGAGCTTTCAGGCAGAAGTGAAGCAGCTTCTGCATCTGATGATCCATTCGCTCTACAGCAACAAGGAAATTTTCCTGCGCGAGCTGATTTCCAACGCATCCGATGCCGCGGACAAGCTGCGCTTCGAAGCCATCGAGAACAGCGCGCTCTACGAGAACGATCCGGATCTGCGCATCCGCGTGTCGTTCGATAAAGCCGCGCGCACGGTCACCATCGACGACAACGGCATCGGCATGAGCCGCGACGAAGCGATTTCGCATCTCGGCACGATCGCACGTTCGGGCACCAAGGAATTCTTCTCGAAGCTCTCCGGCGACCAGCAGAAGGACGCGGCGCTCATCGGGCAGTTCGGCGTCGGCTTCTATTCGGGTTTCATCGTCGCGGACAAGATCACGGTCGAGACGCGCCGCGCCGGTCTCGCGGCGAACGAGGGCGTGCGCTGGACGAGCGCGGGCGAGGGCGATTTCGAAGTCGAGGACATCGAGCGCGCGCAACGCGGCACGACCATCACGCTGCATCTGCGCGCGGACGAGGACGAGTTCCTGTCGACGCATCGTCTGAAGTCGATCATCCAGAAGTATTCGGATCACGTCGCGCTGCCCATCCTGATGAAGAAGGAAGAGTGGGACGCCGAAAAGAGCGAGATGGTCTCGAAGGACGAGGACGAGACCGTCAACCAGGCGAGCGCGCTCTGGACGCGTCCGAAGAACGACATCACGGACGAGCAGTACAAGCAGTTTTATCAGCACGTTTCGCACGATCACGACGAGCCGCTCGCGTGGACGCATAACCGCGTCGAAGGCCGCAGCGAGTACACGCAACTGCTGTACGTACCGAAGTACGCGCCGTTCGATCTGTGGAACCGCGAGCATCGCGGCGGACTGAAGCTCTACGTGAAGCGCGTGTTCATCATGGATGACGCCGAGCAACTGCTGCCCGCGTATCTGCGTTTCGTGAAGGGCGTCGTCGATTCCGCCGATCTGCCGCTCAACGTATCGCGCGAAATCCTGCAGGAAAGCCGCGACGTGAGGGCGATTCGCGAAGGCGTGACCAAGCGCGTGCTGTCGATGCTCGAAGAGCTCGCGACGTCTTCGGCCGAAGCCACCGAAGACGCCGACAAGCAGAAGTACGCCACGTTCTGGAACGAGTTCGGGCAAGTGCTGAAGGAAGGCATCGGCGAGGACTTCAGCAATCGCGAGCGCATCGCGAAGCTGGTGCGTTTCGCATCGACGCACAACGACAGCAACGAGCAGAACGTGTCGCTCGCGGACTACGTTGCGCGCATGAAGCCCGAGCAGACGAAGATCTATTACGTCACCGCCGATAGCTGGCAGGCCGCGAAGAACAGCCCGCATCTCGAAGTGTTCCGCAAGAAGGGCGTCGAAGTGCTGCTGCTGACGGACCGCGTCGACGAGTGGATGCTGTCGTTCCTCAATGAGTTCGATGGCAAGCCGCTGCAGAGCGTCGCGCGCGGCGACCTCGATCTCGGCGCGCTCGACGACGAGGAAAAGCAGCAGCAAGAGAAGGTCGGCGAGGAAATGAAGCCGCTCGTCGAGAAGATGAAGGAAGCGCTCGAAGGCAAGGCGAAGGACGTGCGCCTCACGTTCCGTCTCACCGATTCG
Organism: Caballeronia sp. AZ7_KS35; assembly: GCF_023631045.1. Taxonomy (NCBI): domain Bacteria; kingdom Pseudomonadati; phylum Pseudomonadota; class Betaproteobacteria; order Burkholderiales; family Burkholderiaceae; genus Caballeronia; species Caballeronia sp. AZ7_KS35. Next base: position 1,120,851 of record NZ_JALQDV010000001.1, read on the forward strand.
CCGAGCTGTCTCGTCGCGGATGAAGGCGACATGAGCGGTTATCTGCAACGCATGCTGAAGGCAGCGGGGCAGAACGCGCCGCAAGCGGAACCGATTCTCGAAGTGAATCCTGAGCATCCGCTGGTGAAGTCGTTGAATGCGGATAACGCCAATTTCGTCGACTGGTGTCATCTGCTGTTCGATCAGGCGTTGCTGGCCGAAGGCGGCGCGCTGGAGGACCCGGCGAGCTTCGTGAAGCGCACGAACGCGTTGTTGCTTGCGCGGTAAGTCTTTGCAGGTGATTTGAATGAACGCGCCGCCGGGGAACCGGCGGCGCGTTTTTTACTTGCTCTTGCGTTCCTTGTTCGACTGAGCGATGAGCGATGCCGCCATCCTTCGGGTCTCTTCCGAATACTTCGGGCTTCTCAATGCTTCCGATGCCTTGTGTTCCATTGCCGCGCCGGTCTGTTTGTTCGTGTGCCGCTGCGCGAGAACCGATCCCGCGAAGCTCTTCGCAATCTTCGATGCGTGCGGATCATGCAATGTCTTTTCGGCGATCTCGGTGACTGCTTTCGACGACTGTTTCTTGTTGATTGTCATAGTCTTATTTCATTGATTCTTCGTCTGGACGCCGCGCCTCGGTGATGCAGTGTTCGCGGCCAATCCCCTTATATCCGTGGATGGCGAGCAATTCCAGCCGAAACGTCCGAATAGCGGGTGCCTCTATAATCCGCCGCATGCTCACGCCCAACGATCCCATCGACGCACACTGGCGCGTCGTCCCGCTTGCCTCGCTCACCGACGCTCAAAAGGACTGGCTCACGCGCGGCGGCTCGCTGACCGCGCATCTGCGCACGCTCGGCGCGGTGACGGTCGAAGTGACGCGCGAAGCCGTCGCTATGCCGTGGCGCGACGAATGGCGCGCGCTCGATGTCACGCCGCGCACGCCCGTCTGGACGCGCGAAGTCACGCTCAAGGTCGATGGCGCGCCGTTTGTCGTCGCGCATAGCGTCGTGCCGCTTTCGCACAGCACGGGCATCTGGCAATCGATGCGCCGTCTGCGCACGCGTCCGCTTGCCGAACTGCTTTATAGCGATGGCAGCGTGTCGCGCTCGGCGCTCGTCAGCAGAAGGATCACCGCGCGGCATCCGCTGCATCGCCTGGCATCGGCGCATAGGGAAAGCGCGCATGCGCTCGTCGCGAGGCGATCCGTGTTCAAGCGTCACGGCGCGCCGCTGATGGTCACCGAATGCATGCTCGATGCGCTCTGGACGCGCCTCGACGTATCAGCCGCGAAAAAGCACCATTGGGAACACGCGCGTTCGCTCGAACATCTGAGCTCGCATGCGAAGCGCGTCGCGCACGGCGAGGCGAAATGAAGCTCGCGGGATTCGAACCGGTCGGCGATGACGTCACGCACACCCTCATCCTCGGCAGCTTTCCGGGCGTCGCATCGCTGGCGGCGACGCAGTATTACGCGCATCCGCGCAATCAGTTCTGGCGGCTCGTCGGCGCGGCGATCGGGGAACCGCTCCACGAACTGAGCTACGACGAACGTCTGGCGCGCCTGAAGCAGCACGGCATCGGCTTATGGGACGTACTCGCCGCGTGCGAACGCGAAGGCAGTCTCGATGCCGCGATCCGCAACGCATCGCCCAACGACTTCGCCGTGTTCCGCACGCGCTTCCCGAACTTGCGCAAGGTCTGCTTCAACGGCAAGACCTCGGGCAAGTTCGCGCCCGTCCTTGCAGCGGCAGGCTACGCGACGCTCGTGCTGCCGTCGTCGAGCGCGGCCAATGCTATCCTCTCGTTCGATCAAAAATTGCGCATCTGGCGCGACATCCTCACCACACAATGACGAATCTCATCAAGCGCGCGTCGGCCGAAGCCCGCGCGTTCGGCCGCAAGAAAGACAACGCCAAATCGAAGCGCAATCGCGACGATGACGAGCTCGCGAACGCCCCGCGCATCGAGGCGCCGCGCAAGCCGCGCTTCGCGCCCGTGACGTTCTCGGAAGAGGGCGGCGTGCGCTATCTGCATTTCGGCACCGAATGGGTGCAAGGCGCGATGCGTTTGAAGAAGCCCGATCACATCGAGCTCGAATACGCGCAGCAGATGATGGCGTGGCTGCTCTTCATCGAAACGCCCGAGCGCATTGTGCAGCTCGGGCTCGGCGCGGCCGCGCTCACGAAGTTCTGTTACCGCTTTCTCAAGCGCGCGAAGGTCGAAGCGGTCGAACTGAACCCCGCGGTCGTGATCGCCGCGCGCGCGATGTTCGAACTGCCCTATGACGACGCGCGCCTCACCGTCACCGAGCGCGACGCGTGGGAGTTCGTCAACGATCGCGCGAACCACGGCACGATCGGCGCATTGCAGATCGATCTCTACGACGCCACCGCGCGCGGCCCCGTCCTCGACAGCGTGTCGTTCTATCGTGCGTGCCGCGCGTGTCTCACGCCCGAGGCGGGCGTCGTCACGATCAATCTGTTCGGCGATCATCCGAGCTTCGTGCGCAACATGCGGCATCTGAACGAAGCGTTCGATCATCGCGTGATCGCGCTGCCCGAAGTGCACGACGGCAATCGCGTCGCGCTCGCCTTCGCCGGTCCCGCGCTCGACGTGCCATTCGCCGCGCTCGAAACGCGCGCGAAGCTCATCGAAGCCCAACTCGGCCTGCCCGCGCGCAAGTGGGTGAAGGGTCTCGCCGAAAGCGCGGGCATCCCGACGACGGGTTCGTTCTCCATCTGACCGAACATGCATCGGGCCGGAACGTGCGTTCTGGCCCTTTCGCGGCTATCACAGAAGCAAGCAGAGAAATCAGCGGAATCTGAATAGTCGGGATTCTCCCTGATTTGAGCGCTATTTATCGGTCCATATACTCCCTCTGTTATTTCGGGGCGCTTCAAGCGGCATGTCTACCCGACGACCGGCATCCCGCCGGGCTCGCAATAACGACAAAACAAGAGGAGACCGTTCATGGCTCACGAAGCTACGACCGGCACCGGACAACCGCGCAACAAGCATTGGCTGTGGCTTCTGATCCTTCCGTGGATCGGTGTGGTCTGGGTGCCTTTCTACAACAAGATCGAGCCCGTTCTGTGGGGCTTTCCGTACTTCTACTGGTATCAGCTGCTGTGGGTGCTGATCAGCGCCGTCATCACCGCCGTCGTCTATAGGAAGACGAAGGCGCTGCCCTCGGGACGAAAGAACGGAGGCGCGCGATGATGAACACCACCGCAACCTTCGTCTTCGTCCTCTTCTTCGTCGGCGTCACGATTCTCGGCTTCATCGCCGCGCACTGGCGCAAGGGCGATCTCGCCCAGCTCGACGAATGGGGCCTCGGCGGACGCCGCTTCGGGACCATTGTCACGTGGTTCCTGCTCGGCGGCGATCTCTATACCGCCTACACGTTCGTCGCGGTGCCGGCGCTCGTGTTCGGCGCGGGCGCGACGGGCTTCTTCGCGCTGCCGTACACGATCCTCATTTATCCATTCGCGTTCGTCGTGTTTCCGAAGCTCTGGAGCATCGCGAAGCGTCACGGCTATGTGACCGCCGCCGACTTCGTGCACGCGCGCTACAACAGCCGCATGCTCGCGCTCGCCGTCGCGCTGACGGGCATCGTCGCGACCATGCCGTACATCGCGCTGCAACTCGTCGGCATCGAAGTGGTGATCGGCGCGCTCGGCTTCTCGACGCAGGGCTTCGTCGGCGATCTGCCGCTCATCATCGCGTTCGCGATTCTCGCCGCGTACACGTACACGTCGGGCCTGCGCGCACCCGCGATGATCGCCGTGGTGAAGGACGTGCTGATCTACGTCACCATCATCGCCGCGATGATCGTGATTCCGGCGCAGCTCGGCGGCTTCGGCCATATTTTCAGCACCGTGCCGCCTGAAAAGCTGCTGCTGAAAGCGCCCGATGCCGCGAGCCTGAACGGCTACAGCGCGTACGCGACGCTCGCGGTCGGCTCGGCGCTCGCGCTCTTCCTGTACCCGCACTCGGTGACGGCGATTCTGTCGTCGAATTCGGGCAACACGATCCGCCGCAACATGTCGCTGCTGCCGGCGTACTCGCTCGTGCTCGGCCTGCTCGCGCTGCTCGGCTACATGGCGCTCGCCTCGGGCGTGAAGGACATGCCGGAATACGCGCAGTACTTCAAGGCCTACGGCGCGAACTTCGCCGTGCCGGCGCTGTTCCTGCACTACTTCCCGTCGTGGTTCGTGGGCGTGGCGTTCGCGGCGATCGGCATCGGCGCGCTGGTGCCGGCGGCGATCATGTCGATCGCGGCGGCGAACCTGTACACACGCAACGTGCATCGCGAGTTCGTCAACACGAACATGACGCCGGAGCAGGAGACCAACGTCGCCAAGCTCGTGTCGCTGATCGTGAAGGTCGGCGCGGTGGTGTTCATTCTCGCGCTGCCGCTCACGTACGCGATCCAGCTGCAACTGCTCGGCGGCATCTGGATCATCCAGACGCTGCCCGCGCTCGTGCTCGGCCTCTATACGCGCGTGCTCGATCATCGCGGCTTGCTGATCGGCTGGGCGACGGGCATCGGCGTCGGTACGTGGATGGCCGTGTCGCTGCAACTGAAGGGCTCGATCTATCCGCTGCATCTGTTCGGCTACGTCGTGCCGGGCTACGCGGCGGTGTGGGCGCTGATCGCGAACCTCATCGTTTCGATCGTCGTGAGCGTGCTCGTGCGCGTTCTCGGCCTCAAGCGCTCCGACGACCGCACGCGTCCGGAAGATTATCTGGACATCGTGGAAGGCTGATTCCGGCCGTCGCGCACCTGCCCGGCGCGGCGCGCGAAAAGCTGGTAAAACGCCCGTAACAGGCTTCTCGCCTTTGCGGGCGTTTTTTTGGACAGCCTTCGTGTGAGCGAACCATGCTTTCTCCGACATCGACGTCAATCAGGCGCGGCCGTCTCTCACGCCTCGTTCACTGGGTCACGTCGCCGTACTTCCGATACCGGCACGCGAACCTGATCCACGGGCTGCGCGTCGGCCTTGCCGTGGCGATGTCGATCGCCGTCACGACGGGCGTCGACATGCCGCACGGCATCTGGGCGACGGTGTCGGTGCTCGTCGTGATCGGCGGGCTGCAGCACTACGGCAACATCCGCAAGAAGGCCGCCGAACGCGCCATCGGCACGACGCTCGGCGCGGGCTTCGGCCTCGTGCTGATTCTCGCGGAGACGCTGACCGGCTCGCAGATGGTGTTCTTCGTGCTGATGTGCCTGGTCGCGGGCGGCTGCGCGTATTACGCCATCGGCAAGCCGGGCTATGTCGCGCTGCTCACGGCGATCACGATGGTCATCGTTTCCGGGCACGGCGACTTGCCGCTTTCCACGGGTTTGTGGCGCACGGCCAATGTGATGATCGGCGTCGTGATCGCGCTCGCGTTCTCGTTCGTGCTGCCGCAATACGCGACGTATTCGTGGCGCTACCGTCTCGCGGACAATCTGCGCGAATGCGCGAGGATCTACGGCGCTTTACTGGATGGCACGCCGCTCGTCGCCGAGGACACGGCGCGCCGCATGTATGCGATGAGCCAGCGGCTCGTGCAGGCGCGCGCGCTGATGGAGTCGGTCGCGAAGGAAACCGATGTGCCGATGGCGCGGCTGGAAGAGATCCAGCGCCTGCATCGCTCGATTCTCGCGGCGCTGGAAATGCTCGTGACGTCGATGCCGGAAGTCTCGGGCGCAACGCCCAGCCGTTTTGCGATTGCGTGCTCGCCGGGCGAACACGCGGTGCGCGGACAGCTCCTGCAGATGGCGCGCGCGCTGCGCTTCGGGCGCGTCGGTTTGCTGTATCGCGCGATGGATGCGTCGGGCGCGCCGCAATCGAACGCCGCCGACGACGAGAACGCGACGACGCAGGGCATGCACTGGCTCGCGATGCGTTTCGTCGAGCAGGTGGATCGCTTGCGGATGCGGCTGTCGGAAATCGAGCGGCAGTGGAATATCGAAGGGGCGCGGCCGCTCAATCCATGAAGCAGTGAATGCTCAGGCTGCCTGCACTTCGGCTTCGTGCACCACGTTGATGAGCCAGGGCACGCCGAAACGATCCGTCAGCATGCCGAAGCCTTGTGTCCAGAACGTGGATTGCCACGGCGTGAGCACGTTGCCGCCTTCGGCAAGCATGTTGAAGATGCGCTCGCCGGATTGCGCGTCGTCCGCGGCGATCGACAGCGTGAAGCCCGAATAGTCCTTGCGCGGCTGACCATAGCGGCCGTCGGACACCAGAATCGCGTTCGGGCCGACGCAGAATACCGCATGCATGATCTTGTCTGCCCAGTCGGGCGGGGCGTTGCCGCCGTCCGGCGCATCGCGGAAGCGCACCAGCGCGGCGATCTGCGCCCCGAACGCGGCCTGATAGAGTTCGAGCGCCTCGGCGCAGTCGCCGTTGTAGAAGATATAGGTATCCAGTTGCATGACCGAATGACTCCGTGCATATAAAGCGGACATGCCGCCAGAGCCCGAAAGTCTATTGCAACGGCGTCCTACGTCGACTCGGAAACGGTCAAATTACGTCAAGAAGCAGCGAAATGGAAAAAACCGCAAATCGCACCAGTGATCCGGCGCGATTCGCGGTTCTGTTTTCAGCGCGCTTATTGCAGCGCGGTGATCAGCTTTTCGAGCTTGATCGCATCGGCGGCGAAAGCGCGGATGCCTTCCGCGAGCTTTTCGGTCGCCATGGCGTCGTCGTTGACGAGGAAGCGGAACGTCGGCTCGTCGACGGCGATCTTCTCCACGTTCTCGTTCTTCACGCTCTCCGGCGAGAGCTTGCGCTCGACCTTTTCGTTGCTGTCGGCGAGTTTCTTCAGCAGATCGGGGCTGATCGTGAGCAGGTCGCAGCCCGCCAGTTCGGTGATCTGACTCACCGTGCGGAAGCTCGCGCCCATGACTTCCGTCTTGTAGCCGAACTTCTTGTAGTACGAGTAGATGCGGCGCACCGACTGCACGCCCGGATCGTTCGCGCCGCCGTTTTTCACTTCGTCCCATTCCGCGCCGGCCGACTTCTTGTACCAGTCGTAGATGCGGCCGACGAACGGCGAAATAAGCTGCGCGCCCGCTTCGGCGCACGCGACCGCTTGCGCGAGCGAGAAGAGCAGCGTCATGTTGCAGTGAATGCCTTCCTTCTGCAGCACTTCGGCCGCGCGGATGCCTTCCCACGTCGACGCCAGCTTGATCAGCACGCGATCGCGACTGATGCCCGCGTTCTCGTACAGCTTGATGATGTCGTGCGCCTTGTCGATGGACGCTTTCGTGTCGAACGACAAGCGCGCGTCGACTTCGGTGGACACGCGGCCCGGAATGATCTTGAGAATCTCGGTGCCGAACGCGACGAGCAGATTGTCGATGATCTGCGGCATCGGCTTCTTCGCGTGCTCCTTGACGGTCTTTTCGAGCAGCGGCTTGTAGTCGTCCTTCTGGACGGCCTTCAGGATCAGCGACGGATTGGTCGTCGCGTCCTGCGGCTTGAATGCGATGAATTGCTGGAAGTCGCCCGTGTCGGCGACGACGGTCGTGTATTGCTTGAGCTGGTCGAGAGCGGATGTCATGTCGAGTCTCAGACGCGTGGCGTCTTGTCAAATTGCGGTAAACAACCCGCGGATTGCCCATGATTGCGACGCCGCGCGGCGACTTCGTTCGCGCGGCGCGCCCCTGAATTCATTTTCCCATTCTAGTCCCGAGCGCGGCGAACGCGCTGATACCGTGCGCGCACGCACGCGGCGTGCCGGAATTCGACCGGCGCGCCGCCTCGCGCGTTCAATCGCGTTCAAGCGCGTTCAGTCGCGTTCAATCGGCCGCGTAAGCGAGCTCGTGCCAGCGCCGCACCGTGCCCGAGTCCAACTGGCCGCGCGCGAAGCGCATCTTGCGGACTTCGTCGAGCGCGTGCGCGTCTTTCGCCGGATCGCCGCAGTTCATCTTCAGGACGACGTCCTGGACGTGCCCGGGGTCGTCGAGCAGCACGCGCACGATCGTCTTGCGCTTCCGTGCGGTGCCAGGCGGCGTGGAGCGCGCCAACAGTCTGTCGATCAAAGCCATGACGGAAATGCCAAAAACGATTGCGGAAGCATCTGCCGGAAATCGGGGCCGATTCCGCCATTGTAGGCTGCGTCAGGCGCGTCTGGCATTGAGCACGACATGCGTCACAACGCCCGCGATCAAGCCCCAGAACGCGGAGCCGATCGACAGCAGCGTGAGGCCCGACGCCGTCACCATGAACGTGACGAGCGCGGGCTCGCGTTGACGCGCGTCCTGCATCGCGTTGGCGAGGCCGCTCATGATCGAGCCGAAGAGGGCGAGCGCCGCCACCGACACGACGAGCTCCTTCGGAAACGCCGCGAACAGCGCCGCGATGGTCGCGCCGAACGTGCCCGCGAGCAGATAGAACACGCCGCACCAGACGGCCGCCGTGTAGCGCTTGTCGCGATTCTCGTGCGCCTCGCGGCCGGTGCAGATCGCGGCGGTGATGGCGGCGAGATTCACGCCGTGCGAGCCGAACGGCGCGAGCACGAGCGACGCGAGGCCGGTCGTCGAGATGAGCGGGGCGGAAGGCGTCGTGTAGCCATCGGCGCGCAACACGGCGATGCCTGGCACGTTTTGCGAGGCCATCGCGACGACGAAAAGCGGAATGCCGATGCTGATCGCCGAGGCGATCGAGAACGCGGGCATCGTGAAGACGGGATGCGCGAGCGCCACATGAAAGCGCGAAAAGTCGAGCAGCCCGAGCGCGCCCGCGACCGCGATGCCGACGACGAGCGTCGCCGGGATCGCGTAGCGCGGCAGGAAGCGCTTGCCGGCGAGATACGTGAAAAACATCACGATGACGAGCGAGGTGCGATGCTCGGCGGCGCGAAAAATCTCGATGCCGATCTCGAACAGGATGCCCGCGAGCAGCGCGGCGGCGGTGCCCGACGGAATGCGCTTCATCAGCGTGTCGAACCAGCCGGTCAGGCCGACGGCGGTCAAGAGCACCGCGCAGACGATGAACGCGCCGATCGCATCGGCGTAGGCGACGTTCGGCAGCGACGAGACGAGCAGCGCCGCGCCCGGCGTCGACCACGCGACGACGATCGGCGCGCGATAGCGCAGCGACAGGCCGATCGTGCAGACCGCCATGCCCATCGAGAGCGCCCAGATCCACGAGGAAATCTGCGCATCGGACAAATGCGCGGCCTGGCCCGCCTGGAACATCAGGACGAGCGAACTGGTGTAGCCGGTCATCATCGCGACGAAACCGGCGACGATCGTGGAGAGCGACGTATCAAAGAGGAAACGCGGCGCGGCGGGCGCCGGAGCGGAAGCTTTCATTCGGGTGTCTCGATTACTTCGACAGGGCGCGCATGGCGGTTTCGAGGCCGGCCATCGTCAGCGGATACATGCGATTGCCGAGCACGTTGCGGATCGCGGAGATCGACTGGCGATATTCCCATAGCCGCTCGGGCTCGGGATTGAGCCATGCGTGATGCGGGAATTGATCCGCGAGACGGCGCAACCACACCGCGCCGGCCTCGGCATTGTTGTATTCGACGGAGCCGCCCGGCTGCAGCACTTCGTAGGGACTCATGGTGGCGTCGCCGACGAAGATCAGCTTGTAGTCCGGCGTGAACCTGTGCAGCACGTCGAAGGTCGGCGTGCGCTCGGTGTGACGGCGGCGGTTGTTCTTCCACAAATAGTCGTACACGCAGTTGTGGAAGTAGTAGAACTCGAGATGCTTGAACTCGGCCTTCGCCGCCGAGAACAACTCTTCGACGCGCTTGATGTGATCGTCCATCGAGCCGCCGACGTCGAGCAGCATCAGCACTTTCACGTTGTTGTGGCGCTCGGGCACCATCTTGAGATCGAGCCAGCCGGCGTTGGCGGCGGTGCTGCGGATCGTGCCGGGCAGATCGAGCTCTTCGTTCGCGCCTTCGCGCGCGAAGCGCCGCAAGCGCCGCAGCGCGACCTTGATGTTGCGCGTGCCGATTTCGACCTGATCGTCGTAATCCTTGTACGCGCGCTCGTCCCACACTTTCACGGCGGTGCGGTTCCCCGCCGATTCCCCGCCGATGCGAATGCCTTCCGGGTTGTAGCCGCCATGCCCGAAGGGCGACGTGCCGCCCGTGCCGATCCATTTGTTGCCGCCTTCGTGACGCTCCTTCTGCTCGTCCATCAGTTCCTTCAGGCGTTCCATGAGCTTGTCGAGGCCGCCGAGCGCCTCGATGCGCTTCTTTTCTTCCGCCGTGAATTCGCGTTCGAGCCGTTTCCTGAGCCAGTCGAGCGGAATGTCGAAGACTTCGTCGGGAAGCTGCGTCAGGCCGTGGAAATACGCGCCGAACGCGCGATCGAACTTGTCGAAGTACTTCTCGTCCTTCACGAGCGTCATGCGGGCGAGGAAGTAGAACTCGTCGAGCGACGGCGAAATGACCTGCGCCTTCAGCCCTTCGAGCAAGGTCAGATATTCCTTCACCGAAACGGGCAGCTTCGCGTCGCGCAGCGAGTAGAAGAAGTCGATCAGCATGGCGCGCTCTCCATCGTGCTTAACGTTCGAGCCGGAAATTCAGATTGGCGCGCACCGCCGGCCATTCCGAGCGGATGATCGAAAACACGACGGTGTCGCGCAACACGCCGTCCTTGCCGACCTGATGATTGCGCAGAATGCCGTCCTGCTTCGCGCCGAGCCGCGCGATCGCCGTGCGCGACGCGTGGTTCATGAAATGCGTCCGGAATTCGACGGCGATGGCATCGAGCCTGTCGAAGGCGTGCGTGAGCAGCAGCAGTTTGGCTTCGGTGTTGAGCGCGGTCTTCTGCACGCGCTTCGCATACCACGTATGCCCGATCTCCAGCCGACGATTCGCTTCGTCGACGTTGAAGTAACGCGTCGATCCGACGATGTCGCCGCTCTTCGCATCGATCACCGCGAACGGATGCGCGCCCGAGCGGTCGCGCATGTCGAGCGCGGTGTCGATATAGGCGCGCGTTTTGTCGGGCGGCGGCACGAAGGTGTACCAGAGTTTCCACAATTGGCCATCGCTCGCAGCGGCCGTGAGGGCCTGCTCGTGCTCGGGCGTGAGCGGCACGAGCCTGACGTGTTCGCCTTGCAGCGTGACGGGTTCGATCCAGCGGCTCATGTCGTTATCAGCGATGGTTGCGGTTCATGAACAGCAGCCGCTCGAAGAGCGCGACGTCCTGTTCGTTCTTGAGCAACGCGCCGTGCAGCGGCGGCACGATCTGTTTCTGATCCGACGAGCGCAGCGCCTCGGGCGGAATGTCTTCGGCCAGGAGCAGCTTGAGCCAGTCGAGCAGTTCGGACGTCGACGGCTTCTTCTTCAGGCCCGAGACCTGGCGCAGCTCGAAGAAGCTCTGCATCGCCGCGGCGAGCAGATCCTGCTTGATGTTCGGAAAATGCACCTCGACGATGGCCTTCATCGTCTCCGCGTCCGGGAACTTGATGTAGTGGAAGAAGCAGCGGCGCAGGAACGCGTCAGGCAACTCCTTCTCGTTATTCGACGTGATGATGACGAGCGGCCTGTGCTTCGCTTTCACGAGCTCGCGCGTCTCGTAGACGTAGAACTCCATGCGGTCGAGTTCGCGCAGCAAGTCGTTCGGAAATTCGATGTCCGCCTTGTCGATCTCGTCGATGAGCAGCACGCTCTGCTGGTCCGACTCGAACGCCTGCCACAGCACGCCCTTGACGATGTAATTGCGGATGTCCTTCACGCGCTCGTCGCCGAGCTGCGAATCGCGCAGGCGCGAGACGGCGTCGTATTCGTACAGGCCTTGCTGGGCTTTCGTCGTCGATTTGATGTGCCACTGCAGAAGCGGCATGCCGAGTGCTCCCGCAACTTCCTCGGCGAGCATGGTCTTGCCGGTTCCCGGTTCGCCCTTGATGAGCAGCGGCCGTTGCAGCGTCATCGCGGCGTTCACCGCGAGCTTGAGATCGTCGGTTGCGACGTATTGCGATGAGCCTTCGAAACGCATGACGAAGATCCGGTTGGCAAAAAAATCCCAGTATAAGTCAGAAGACCTTTCCGCATTGAGGCGCGCCCGGTATCGTTTGAGCCGCTTTATCGGCAGGTCGACGCTGCATGCCCGAGCGCGGGTGAAGCGTGCGCGCAAGCGGGTTCATCGCGTGTACAGGGACGAATTGTCGCAGGGCAAACGGCTGCTTTTCAGCCGATTCCCCTTGTCAGCAGGGCTTCGGCGCGGTTCGCGTGTGGACGGAGGGTAGGTCGCGCGGTACAATTAGCGCGATTTTTTTGGCCTGCGTGGCGACAGACCCTGCAACAGCAAACAGTCCCGAGAAGGTTGTATTGCGCTCGGCGCGGGCCGCGGCCTTGTGAGCGCCGGATTTCCCCTCAAGCCAGGTTAGAAGAGCTATGAACAATTTCGTCGGCAAATGTGCCGTGATTGCAGCGCTGTCCGGTCTCGCCGGCTTCGCGAGTGAGGCGTCGGCCGACGTCGTCGGCAACGCGAAGGCCGCAGAGGGCAAGGTTGCGATGTGCATCGGCTGCCACGGCATCCCCGGCTATCGCACCGCGTACCCCGAGGTGTACGAAGTGCCGATGCTGGGCGGCCAGAACGCGCAGTACATCGCCAATGCGCTGCATGCCTACAAGAAGGGCGACCGTCATTTCGACACGATGCGCGCCATCGCGACGACGCTGTCGGATCAGGATATCGCCGATATCGCCGCGTACTACGCTGCGCAGACTCCCCAATCGAAGAACAATCCCGACAAGTGATCCGCGCGTGAACGCAAAGCGACAACGGGAAGGAGAATTCATGAAGCCGTCCAAGGCACTTCACTCAAGCTTCAAGGCAGCGAGCGCCGCAGCGGCGCTCATCGGCATGACGGCGTTCGGCAGCGCGCACGCAGCCGATGTCGCAAACGGCAAGGCGCTTTCCGACAGCCACAACTGCGCGGCCTGTCACGGTCCCGGTCTGAACAAGCCGGTGAGCGGCGAGTATCCGCGTCTCGCGGGTCAGCACGCGACGTACATCTACTGGGCGCTGCGGCAGTATCAGATCGGCGGCAACAACCCGAACTTCGGACGCAACAACGCCATCATGGCGGCGCAGGTGCAGAACCTGTCGCAGAGCGATCTGAAGGATCTCGCGGCATACATCGAATCGCTCGATGGCAGTCTCGTGCTGAAGAAGTAAGCGCGATTTCTCACGCAATCCGCACAACGAAACACCCCGCTCGAAGCGGGGTGTTTTGCTTGATGCGTCCGGTTTCGATGCTTAGTCGCGCGAAGCACGGCGCTCGATCAGCGCGAGATAGGCGTCGGTGTCGGGCGGGGTGCCGGAGCGCTGCGCTTCCCAGATGATCTGGCCGAGGCAATCCATGATCGCGTGCTGCGCGTCGTGCGGCGAGCCGAGGCGTGCGACGAGCCTGTCGTGCGCGCGGCGGATGCCCGGCGGCTGATCGATCGAAAGCTGCTCGCTGATCGCGAGATGCATCGACAGATGCAGAAACGGGTTCGTCTGACCGCGATCGGGCGAGTAATCGGCTTCGCGCGATTCGGGGTTCACGAGCGCGTCGTGATATTCCGGATGCTCGCCGATCCAGTCGGCGGCCATGCTTTCGAGCGGCGTCAGAATCTCGCCGGCGCGCTCCTTGCGCCACGTTTCGGTGAAGAACTGGCGAACTTCGTCGCGGCTGGGGTTGAACATAACGTATTGATTCGATTGCGGGTTTCTGAATCCGCTATTGTAGACCGCGATGCGCAGGTTCTGCCCAAGCCCTCTTCATTCGACGGGCGCGGGCGTCTTCGGCCGATACTCGCAGAGCGGCTCGATCGCGCAATGCCAGCATTCCGGCACGCGCGCCTTGCAGACATAGCGTCCATGCAGGATCAGCCAGTGATGCGCGTCGTGCAGAAATTCCTTCGGCGTGAATTTCTCGAGCGCGGTTTCGACGGCGCGCACGTCCTTGCCCGGCGCGAGCCCGGTGCGATTCGCGACGCGAAAGATGTGCGTATCGACGGCGATAGACGGCTGCCCGAACGCGATGTTCAGCACGACGTTCGCGGTCTTGCGGCCGACGCCCGGCAGCGCTTCCAGCGCCTCGCGATTGTCCGGCACCTCGCCGCCGTGCTGCTCGACGAGCATGCGGCACGTCGCGATCACGTTCTTCGCCTTCGTCCGATACAGCCCGATCGTGCGGATGTATTCCGCTACGCCTTCCTCGCCGAGCGCGAGCACCGTTGCCGGCGTGTTGGCGACGGGAAACATCTTGCGCATCGCCTTGTTCACGGAGACGTCGGTGGCCTGCGCGGAGAGCATCACGGCGATCAGCAGTTCGAACGGCGTCGTGTATTCGAGCTCGGTCACCGGGTGCGGATTCAGGCTCTGCAAGGTCTCGTAGATCGCGCGGCGCTTCGTGGCGTTCATGATTCGATGTCCGTTCTTACGCGGGTTTATCGCCTTTATCGGGATGGGACGCGTTTGCGTCGTCCGTAATGCCAAGACGGCGGCGGCGCGCTTCCGCTTCGTCGATCTGCGCCTGCACGGCCGCGCTCACGTGAGCCGTGTTCTTGGGACCGGCGCCGAGCTTCGCCATCTCTTCTTTCTTCTTGCGCGCGCGCTCCAGCGCGGCCTGGATGATCGCGCGTTTCTTCGCTTCCGGATCGTCGCTCGCGGGCTGCGCTTCGTGCGTGGCCTGCGTCGCTTGCGCTGTTTGCGCCGCCCGCGCGGCCTGACGCGCGCTCGCGCGTGCCTGCGCCTCGGCGCGCTCGCGCTCCAGACGTGCCACGCGGCGGTCGTGCCGGGCGCGCGCAGCATCGGCTTGTTCCTGACTCCACGCGTCCCAGCCGGTGCGATCGCCGGTCACGGGCACCATCGCGATGCAATCGACGGGGCAGGGCGGCACGCACAAATCGCAACCCGTGCACAGTTCGGCGATGACCGTGTGCATCTGCTTCGCGGCGCCGACGATCGCATCGACCGGACACGCCTGCATGCACAGCGTGCAGCCGATGCACACGTTCTCGTCGATCACCGCGACGGGCCGTGCGCGCTCGACGCCATGCGTCGTATCGAGCGGTATATCGGGCGCGCCCAGCAGCGCGGCGAGACGCGCGACACCTTCGGCGCCACCCGGCGGGCACCGGTTATAGCTCGCCTCGCCCGCGGCGATGGCGTCGGCGTAGGGCCGGCAGGCCGGGTAGCCGCACTTGGTGCATTGCGTCTGCGGCAGCAGGTCTTCGATGCGCTCGGCGAGCGTCTTGGAAAAGGTTGCGGTCACGAGGAATTGCGATGATGCCTTGGGGACTGGCGCAGCGTGGGCGAAGATCGCGTTGGGAATCGCGCGGTGCGCTTCGGATGCGAAGAGAACGCTTCGGCGTCCACGACGACGGGCACGCTGCCTGTTCGGCGCGCGTCCCGTTTCGCGGGCGCACGCTCGGCTTTGATCGACATTATCGCCGAAGTCGTCAACAGTCGTGCCGAATGGCTTCTACTCCCAATTGCCAACGTCCTTTCGATGTGCGCATAATCGAAGCGCTTTTCCGTTTGACCGCAGGACGGTGTTTCCCAATAACCCTGGGCAGCGCCCGTTCACGTCATGTACCCAATGCGGGCCGCGTGACGCTAATCCGGCAACGCGGCTCCCGAGTCATGCCACCATGAATCAGCCGAAAATCAAAAGAGATCCTGAAGGCACCCGGCGCCGTATTTTGCTTGCCGCCGCAGAAGAGTTCGCGGCCGGTGGCTTGTTCGGCGCCCGTGTCGATCAGATTGCGCGTCGGGCGGAGACCAATGAGCGCATGCTCTATTACTACTTCGGTAGCAAAGAGCAGTTATTCACCGCCGTGCTCGAACATGCGCTATCGGCGCTCGTCGAAGCGGAACGCACGCTCGAACTCGACGGCATTGCGCCCATCGAAGCGATGACGCGTCTCGCGCATTTCGTCTGGGATTACTACCGGGATCATCCGGAGTTGCTGCGCCTCATCAACAACGAGAATTTGCACGAGGCGAGATATATCAAAGGATCGAATCGAATACGCGAGCTCATTTCGCCGATCGTCGCGACGCTCACGGCCATTCTCGATCGCGGTCAGAAAGCCGGACTGTTTCGCACCGACGTCGATCCGCTCAAGTTCTACATCATCCTGTCGGGACTCGGTTATTACATCGTTTCGAATCGCTTCACGCTGGAAGCGACTTTCGGGCTCGATTTCAGCGAGCAGGCGCAGCGCGAGCAGATCGTGCGGATGAATACCGAGTTGCTGCTGGCCTTTTTGACGCGCCGCTGAATCGACGCGGTCGGAAGAAAAAACGTCGCGCCTTTTGCAAGGCGCGACGTTTTTGTTTGCCGCGATGGAATCGGTACCGGCGCGTTCGTGCGTTCGTACCGCTCGTACCTTAGGCCGGCACGGCTTCGGTCTTCGGCGTCTTGTCGTGCTCGAGAATGAACTCGCGCAATTGCGGATACACCATCGTGCGCCAGCGGCGGCCCGAAAAAATGCCGTAGTGGCCGGCCTTTTCCGCCGTGAAATGGCGCTTGTGCTTCTCCGGAATGCCGGTGCACAGATCGTGGGCGGCGCGCGTCTGGCCGCTGCCGGAGATGTCGTCGAGTTCGCCTTCGATCGTGAAGAGCGCCGTGTGCTTGATGTCCTGCGGACGCACGAGCTCGTCGTTGACTTCCCATGTGCCTTCGGCGAGCCGGAATTCCTGGAACACGATGCGGATCGTTTCGAGGTAGTACTCGGCGGCCATGTCGAGCACGGCGTTGTATTCGTCGTAGAAACGGCGATGTTGCTCGGCGTCCTCATCGTCGCCGCGCAGCAGATTTTGATAGAAGTCCCAATGGGCCGTGAGATGGCGCTCGGGATTCATCGCGACGAAGCCCGCGTGCTGCAGGAAGCCCGGATAGACCTTGCGCCCGACGCCGGGATAGTTCGCCGGCACCGTGTAGATGACGTTGTTCTCGAACCACTCATACGAGTGCTCGTTCGCGAGCGAATTGACGGAGGTCGGGCTGCGGCGCGCGTCGATCGGGCCGCCCATCATCGTCATCGTGCGCGGCGTGTCTTCGCCGCGGCTCGCCATCAGCGAAATGGCGGCGAGCACCGGCACGGTCGGCTGGCACACCGAAATGACGTGCAGGTCCTTCGCGCCGATATGACGGATGAACTCCTGGATGTACTCGACATAATCGTCCAGATGGAACGGGCCGTTCTCGGTCGGGACCATGCGCGCGTCGATCCAGTCGGTGATGTACACCTTGTGGTCCTGCAAGAGCGTTTTGACCGTATCGCGCAAAAGCGTCGAATGGTGGCCCGAGAGCGGCGCGCACACGAGCACGATCGGCTCGTTCTTCAGCTTGGTGACGGTTGCGCTGTCGTCCGCGAAGCGCTTGAAGCGCAGGAGGCGGCAGAACGGCTTCTCGATCACCGTCTGCTCGACGATCGGAATGTTGTGACCGTCCTTGACGATCTGATGAAGATTGAACTCCGGCTTCTCATAGTCCTTGCCCAGCCGGTAGAGCAGTTCGTAGCCTGCGGCGAGACGGCTCGAACCCGGCACATAAGCGAGCGGACTGGCCGGGTTGACGAAGGATTTCGATGCTGCCTGGGCCCATGCTGTGAGGGGAGACAGCATGGCGCGTTGGAATTCGTGAATTTGATAGAGCATGGTTGCCCCAGTAACTCCGGTGGAAACCGGTACGCCCGTTGATCCCGGCAATGCTTCCGGCGACGAACTTCAACGGCTTTCGAAGATCCCCGGCGGCGCGGCGGGCTGTCGCCTTGCTGCCGGGGCACTGACTTCCTGCGATGCTTCGCGTGCCTTTTCGCGTTGCCACCTGCGCGTTATCGACGCGGGAAGAATGCAACTTGAGTCGAGGCAATATTTTCCGCGCATTAAACGTTCAATTCAACCGATCGGTTGAAATTGCTCGCCTGGAAACAACACATCCTGCAATCATACTTTTTGTGCATTGCACAAATATTACCGTCAAAACACTGATTTCGCCAATAAAACAGAGATTTATGACTTTCCCGCCGCAGCGTCGATTTCGGCCTGCGCTTCCGATTCGGCGTGATGTTCCGAGCCGGACGGCTGACCGGTCGCCTTCGCCATTTCTTCCTCGTGACGCATCAGGTTCATCCCGGTGTGCACGAGAGCCACGTGGGTAAAGGCTTGCGGGAAATTCCCGACCATGCGCTTCGCCACCGTGTCGTACTCCTCGGCCAACAACCCGACATCGTTCGCGAGACCGACGAGGCGCTCGAACATTTGATGCGCTTCGTCGATCCGGCCCTGCAGCGCCAGATTGTCGACCAGCCAGAAGCTACAAGCCAGAAACGTGCCTTCCCCGGGCGGCAGCCCGTCCGCGACTTCCGCGGTGTGGTAGCGCTTGACGAGCCCATCGTGCGTCAAATCGGTCTCGATCGCATGTACGGTTCCGGTCACTCGCGGATCTTTTGGCGGCAAAAATCCGAGCAACGGAATGAGCAGCAGGCTGGCATCGAGCGCGTCGCTGCCATAAGCCTGCGTAAAGGAGTTGAGCTTCGGATTCCAGCTCTTCTTCAGCACCTCGGCGCGGATGCGCGCACGCATCTCCCGCCAGTGATCGATCGGGCCGGGCAGGTCGAAGCTTTCCGCCGACTTGATCGCCCGGTCGTACGCGACCCACGCCATCACCTTCGAGAACGTGAAGTGTTGCTTGCCGCCACGCACTTCCCAGATGCCTTCGTCGGGTTCTTCCCAGATCGTGTCGAGGTGTTGCAGCATGGCGCACTGGATCGACCACGCGGTTTCATCGCTCTGCAGCCCGCCGACGCGCGCGAGATGGAGCGCGTTCATCACTTCCCCGTAGACGTCGAGCTGCAACTGGTCGACCGCGCCGTTGCCGATCCGCACCGGCGCCGCGCCTTCGTATCCCGGCAGCCACGGGATCTCCCATTCGGGCAGGCGGCGCTCGCCCGCGATGCCGTACATGATCTGAATCTGCGCGGGCGAGCCCGCCATCACGCGGCCCAGCCACGCGCGCCATGCGCGGGCTTCGTCGTAGTAGCCGCCGCGCATCATCGCGAGGAGGGTGATGGTCGCATCGCGCAGCCAGCAGTATCGGTAGTCCCAGTTGCGCGTGCCGCCGAGCTGTTCCGGCAGCGATGTCGTCGGCGCGGCGACGATGCCGCCCGTCGGCTCGTACGCGAGCGCCTTCAGCGTGATGAGCGAGCGGCGGATCGCGCTCGCCCAGCGGCCGTTGAGCTCGCTTTGCCCGGACCACTCGCGCCAGTGATTTTCGGTGCGCGCGAGTTGCGTATTCGGATCGGATGCGTGCGGCAAGCGCAGATGCGACTGCGAATAGCACAGCGAGAACGGCACGCGCTCGCCCTCGCTCACATCGAAGCAGGCGGTCGTGTGCATGTTCTCGCCGACGAGATCGACGGGCGTGCGCAGCACCGCGAGATCCGGCCCGGCGATCGCGCGGATGCCACTGTCGTCGGGCAGGCGGCTGACCCACGGCACCGCGGAGCCGTAATCGAAGCGCAGCACGAGTTCCATCTTCATCCGTACCGTGCCGCGGCGTCCGATCACGATACGCACCAGCTCCGAATGGCCGTTGCGAAGCGGCATGAAATCGACGATCGTCACCGCGCCTTGCGGTGTCTCGAAATCGGTTTCGAGGACCAGCGTGTCATCTCGATAGCGGCGGCTGACGACAGGCGACTCGCCGTCGGGCATGTCGGGCGCGAGGAGCCATCGGCCGTGCTCGGGCGTGCCGAGCAGCGCGGCGAAGCACGCGCCCGAATCGAAGCGCGGCCAACAGAGCCAGTCGACGGAGCCGTCGCGGGAAATGAGGGCGGCGGTGTGGCCGTCGCCGACCATTGCATAGTCTTCGATCAGTGCGGGCATAAGCGAACATCTTCCTGCAGGCGGCGCGGGCCGAATCGAAACGCGCCGCGGGTTGAGCAAACGATCCGGGACACGAGCGCCCGAGCGAAACGCGGCGTCGTCGGCGGTCGGGGCGACGGACGTCATGCATGCTTTCTGGCCGCATTCTGCCGCAATCGTTCACGGCGAGCAGGAAACCGGGCCGGGCGTCATCGGGACGTGTCGCACGGTTGGCGGAAAATGACTAGCGAAGCGCCGAACGCACCGTTGCTTCTGCATTCGACTGATGTTTAGAATGAAGCTTCGTGAAAGGCATCCGCGCCGCGGCCTTTTCAAGCAGGGCGCGGAAACTTTCTGTGCCTTTCATTTGTCTTTCAGCATGTTCCCGGTCGTCTCGCGCGCGGGTCATGCAGTCGCTTCGCGCAACGTCTCTTCCGGTTTTCAACGTAGCGTTTTCGAGGAACAGAATCCCATGCTCTATCCGTCGAAAGCTGACTGCATCGCCATTCTTTCCGCCGCGAGCCGCGTATCGGACGCCGACATGCTCCTCGCGCTCGATCACAAGAACCTCGGACTGTCGCGCAACGCGATGGACGCCGCCGCCGCGTTCCTTACGGAGCGCGGCTGTTTCAACCGCTATACGTTCGGCGTGACCGGCGTGTCGGTCGGTGCGCTGTCGCTGCAGGGACGCCTGCGTCTCGATCAGCTCGCCAACGGCTGACACGGCCGATCCGCGCGTCCTTCTTTCGTGACACTTTGCGCACGCGCACGGACATTCCGTACGCGTGCGTTCGCGCGTTCGTGCGCGTCCGCGGAACCGCCGACGGGAATCGGCGTCACAACGACAGTCGCGCGCCCGTCAGAAATGAGCCGATCCCATGCCGAACAGGCCGATCAGCCCGATCACGATCAGATAGATCGCGACGATGAAGTTCAGCAGCCGCGGCATGATGAGAATGAGGATCCCTGCGATCAGCGAGACGAGCGGGGCGAGGCTTAGGTGGATGGTCATCGCGGCAACTCCTGTTGTTGGTTCGAATCGTGTCGGTTGGCTGGTCGTGCAAAGGTGTATCGTCGTTTTCATCGTTTGGAGCGGAACTTGCTCCCGCACGTCCTTGGGCCTTGCGATGTCGGCGGTTTCGCGCGCCGCTCCCGATAACAAGCATCAAAGAGACGAAGAGGAGGTTTCATGCACCCGAGCCAACCTTGCGGCGCGAATCCGCTGATGCACGTCTTGCAAGACGCGCGCCCGAAGCGCGCCGAGCGCGTCGCGTGGGCGAAAGGCGTCGCGCTGATGCTCTCGTTTGCAGCGGCGCAGGCCTTCGCGCAAACGGGCGCGACGCCCGCCGCGCCGGGCACCGCGAGCGACGTCGCCGCGTCGAAACCGGCCAGCGGCGACGTCTACGATCTGCTCATCGGCACCTATACGGGCGGTGGCAAGAGCGAAGGCATCTATGTCTATCGTTTCGACACGGGCAGCGGCGAGCTGTCCCGCATCGCGTCGGCGCAGACGGTGAATCCGTCGTATCTCGTCGTGAGCCGCGACCGCCATTACGTGTACGCAGTGAACGAATTGCCCGGCGACAACGGCCCGGCAACGCAACGCGGCGGCGTCAGCGCCTTTCGCTTCGATCGCGCGAGCGGCCAGTTGAGCTTTCTCAATCGCGTGTCATCCGACGGCAACGATCCGTGCTATCTCGCGATATCGCCCGACGGCAAATATCTGCTGACAGCCAACTATTCGGTCGCGTCCAATCCGGGCGGCAGCTTCGCGGTGTTTCCGCTGGCTTCCGATGGCCACGTCGGCAATTCGGTGCTGACGGTGCATCACGAAGGCGCCGGCCCGGTGAAAGGACGGCAGGACAATTCGCATGTCCACTCGACCGTGTTCTCGCCCGACGGCAAGTATCTCTTCGCGCAGGATCTCGGCGTCGACAAGGTGTTCGCCTATCGGTACACGGCCGATCCGTCCGCATCGAGCCGCGGTCTGCTGGGTCCGACCGAATCGCGCTACACACCGATCAAGGCGGGCTCGGGGCCGCGCCATCTGGTCTTCGACGCAAGCGGCAAGCACGCTTATCTGACGACCGAGCTGAACGCATCGGTGCTAGCGTTCGATTACCGCGACGGCAAGCTCACGCAAATCCAGACTGCCTCGCTGATCGCGCCGGGTTTCAGAGGGAAGATCGGCGGCGGCGCGATTCATCTGTCGCCTGACGGGCGCTTCCTGTACGCGACCAATCGCGGCGACGCCAACGAACTCGTGCAGTTCTCGATCGATCCGGCGAACGGCCATCTGAAGCTCGTCAAGCGCTATCCGACGCTCGGCAAGACGCCGCGCGAATTCGCAATCGATCCGACCGGGCGCTGGCTCATCGTCGGCAATCAGGAGAGCGACAGCGCGTATTTCTTTCGCCGCGATCCGCAGACGGGCGAGCTTGCGTCGGACCCGAAGCGGCTGTCGATCGGCTCGCCGGTCGATTTCAAGTTCGTATCGCCTTCGTGACGCGTCGATCGCGGCGATTGAAACGACCGGGCGCGGACGATGAAAACAACACTGGTCAAGGCAGTCACGATTTCGATGCTGTGCGTGTCGTGCGCGGCCCACGCGGACGACAAGGAATGCGATTACAAGCGCGACTGGATGTCGTCGGCGTGCCAGCGCGTGATGCGCGTCGCGCATGAAGGCACCTGGGATCTTTACGTGACGGGCTACGGCTGGCACATCAACGGCTTCGACAATCGCAGCGAACTGAATCCGTGGTCGTGGGGCGGCGGCGCGGGCAAGCACTGGACCGACGCGAACGGTAACGAAGACATCCTGTTCGCATTCGCCTTTTCCGATTCGCATCACAATTTCGAGCCGATCGGCGGCTACGCGCGCCAGTGGTACACGAAGCCGGTGCTCGGCGGATTGCAGGCGGGCGGCGGATTCGTCGTCGGCTTCACGGCGCGCAGCGACATCGCGCATTACCTGCCGTTGCCGCTCGCGCTGCCGATCGGCTCGATCCGCTACCGGAGCACGTCGGTGATGGCGACGATCATCCCGCACATTCCCGGTCTCAACGACGGGAACGTCGCCTTCTTCTGGGGCCGCTACGAGTTCTAGTACGATGCCTTTTTGATACGCCTGTCTTTCGCATCGACTGAAAGGTGTACTGAGGAAATCGAAAGGCAATAGCAGGGAACGCAACTTGAACACGACTCATACATTCGACGCCCGCGAGCGCCCGGCGAAGCGCAACGAACCGGCGCCGCCGGGATTCATCAGCGCATTCAGCTTCGCGGGCGGCGAGGCGTTGCGGCTGACGTGGGACGAAGCGCGCGCAGCCGTCGCCGGAGATGGCCCGACGTGGCTGCATCTGTCCGCGAACGACGACGCCGTCGAAGGCTGGCTCGAAGGCGTCACGTCGATGCCGGACGTCGCGCGCGAATTCCTGAACGGCGAGGACAAGCGTCCGCGCGTGCATATCGGATCGAACTTCATGTATGGCGTCGTCGCGGACCTGGAGCTCGTCGCGAAGACGCCGGACGCCACCGCGCCCGATGCCCGCGAGGCGAACCGCGCGACCGGCGCGCTGCGCTTTTACGTCGACCGGCATCGCATGATCACGGTGCGCGCGCGGCCGCTGCAATCGACCGACCGGCTGCGTCACGCCGTGCTCGAAGGCGCGATGTTCCGCGATACCGTCGATCTTTTCGCGGGCCTGATCCGCGCGCTGAACGACACTTTCGCGGATCGCATCGACGAAATCGGCGACTGTCTCGACGATGTCGAGGAAAGCGTGCTCGAAGGCGGCCACGCCAGGTGCCGCTCCGTGCTCGGCGACGTGCGTCGGCGGCTCGTGGAAGTGCGGCGCTTCATCGATCCCGAGCGCAATGCGCTCACGCAGCTCGTCTTGCGCAAGCTCGAATGGGCCGAGCCGCGTTCGATGGAAGCGCTCGTGCAGGCGATCCAGGTGCTGAACGGCCTGGGCGGCGGTCTGGAAGGGCTGTACGAACGCGCGAAGCTGTTGCAGGACGAGATCGCCGCGGCGCTTTCGGAGGACATCAACCGCAAGCTGCTGTGGCTCGCGATCATGTCCGCCTTGCTCTTGCCCGCGACGCTCGTGACCGGCATTTTCGGCATGAACGTGGCCGGTTTGCCCGGCACGAAAGATCCGGCGTCGTTCTGGATCGTGGTGGGCGTGATGGCGTGCTGCGCCGCCATCACGATCTTTCTGTTGCGCCGCTTGCGGCTCTGGTAACGCTTCAGGCGCGCCGCTTATTCGGCGGGGCCGGGCGGCGCGAGCACTTCGCGGTTGCCGTTGCTGCCCATCGGCGAGACGAGGCCTGCTGCTTCCATCTGCTCGACGAGCCGCGCCGCGCGGTTATAGCCGATGCGCAATTGCCGCTGCACCGACGAAATCGACGCGCGCCGCGTACGCACGACGAATGCGACAGCTTCGTCGTAGAGCGGATCGGCTTCGGCATCGGACGAATCGCCGAAAAGATCCTGCGTGCCGCCGCCTTCGGGCGTCGGTCCGGACAGAATGCCTTCCTCGTACTCCGGTTCGCCGAACTGCTTCAGATGTTCGACCACGCGATGCACTTCCTCGTCCGCGACGAACGCGCCGTGCACGCGCTGCGGGTAGCCGGTGCCGGGCGGCAGGAACAGCATGTCGCCCGCGCCGAGCAGCGATTCCGCGCCCATCTGGTCGAGAATCGTGCGCGAATCGATCTTGGATGACACCTGAAACGCCACGCGCGTCGGAATATTCGCCTTGATGAGGCCAGTGATGACGTCCACCGATGGCCGCTGCGTCGCGAGAATCAGATGGATGCCGGCCGCGCGCGCCTTTTGCGCGAGACGCGCGATCAGTTGCTCGATCTGCTTGCCCGCGACCATCATCAGATCGGCGAGTTCGTCGATGACCACGACGATGAGCGGCAGCGTCGAGAGCGGCTCGGGCGCATCGGGCGTGAGCGAGAACGGGTTCGTGAGCTTCTTGCCGGCGGCTTCGGTGTTGCGGATTTTCTGGTTGAAGCCCTGCAAATTGCGCACGCCGACCGCCGACATCAGCCGGTAACGCTTTTCCATTTCGCCGACGCACCAGTTGAGCGCGTTCGACGCGAGCTTCATGTCGGTGACGACGGGCGCGAGCAGATGCGGAATGCCTTCGTAGACGGAAAGCTCCAGCATCTTCGGGTCGATCATGATGAGGCGCACGTCCTCGGGCTTCGCCTTGTAGAGCAGCGAGAGGATCATCGCGTTGATCGCGACCGACTTGCCCGAGCCCGTCGTGCCCGCGACCAGCATGTGCGGCGCCTTCGCGAGATCCGTCACGACCGGATTGCCGATGATGTCCTTGCCCATCGCGATCGTCAGATTCGACTTCGAGTTGCGGTACACGTCGTCTTCGAGGATCTCCGAAAGGCGGATCATCTGGCGTTTCGGATTAGGCAGTTCGAGGCCCATGCAGGTCTTGCCGGGAATCGTCTCGACGACGCGAATCGACGTAAGGCCGAGGCCGCGCGACAAATCCTTCATCAAGCCGACGATCTGGCTGCCGCGCACGCCGAGCGCGGGTTCGACCTCGAAGCGCGTGATGACCGGACCCGCCGACGCGCCGACGACCGTGACCGGCACCTTGAATTCCTGAAGGCGCTGCTCGATGAGCAGGCCGGTTTCGTTCAGACGCTCCTCGGAGACTGGCTCGACTTCATCGGATGCGGGTTCGAGCAGATCGAGCGTCGGCAATTCCACCGCCGATGCGTGCGGCGCGTGGAATTCGAATTCCGTCGGCGCGGAACCGCGTACCGGCGGGCGCGGTTCGGGCGCCGGGCTCGGCTGATTCACCACGGGCGCAGCGGCGGGCGCGGCGACCGCTGGCAGCGGCGCGACCGGCGCGGCGGCGATTACCGGAAAGCGCACGATGTTCGACGGCGTCGCGAACTCGTCGCCCGATGCCTGCTGTTCGGCGACCGGTTGTTCATCTTCGGCGGGCATTTCGTCCGGCTCATCGACCACTCGAAGCAGCGATGGGGGAGGGGGCTCGCCTTGCTCGTCGGCGGGCTCGGGCGCGTCCAGCCAAGGCGGCGTTTGCGCAAGATCGCGCAGGTCCGGCTCGGGCTCGGGTTCTCGCTCCCGGACCACAGGCGCGGGTTCTGCCGTCGTTGCGTCCGGGCGAGGCAGCGGCGGTTCGGACGGCAAATCGATGCGCGCCGGCTCCGGCATCGCAGTTTCTTCCGCTTCCTCTTCGACGGCCTCGATCGCGGGCGGCGTGTCGGGCTCGGAGGCCGCGAATTCGGGAATCGACGGCTCGGGCAGACGCATGTCGAAAAGCGGCGGCGGTTCGACGAGCGCGGGCGCGATGACGTGCGCGTCGATCGACGGCGGATCGATGCGCTCATCGATTTCCTGCACGTCCACGAGCGGCGTCACTTCCGGCGCCGTTTCGACGATGCTTTTCACGGGCGCCGCCAGCTCCGGTACGTCGGCGGCCGGCTGGACTTCGGGCTGCGCGGCGCGCGCCATCGCCACATGCCCGCGCGCGAGACTCGCGCCCGCGAGTGACGTCCACATCGCGGTCTTCTCTTCGATCGAGCGCAGCGCCGCCTGGATGGCTTCGGGCGCGGGCGGCGGCGTCGGCGGTCCGAGCGGCGCGGCAGGACGCGAGAACGCGGGCGCGGCGAGCGGCGAGGGCGCGAACTCGCGCGTCGAAACGGCTGCGGCGGCTGCGGCCGGACGCGCCGGGGGACGCCTGAAGCCCTGCGGGGCTTGCGTCACAGGCGACCGGCGTGACGCGCCGGGATTCGTGGCGACGGATGTCGACATGCTCGCCACGCCCGTCGATCGCTGCGCGGGCATCGATGTCGCCGGACTGCGCGGGCGATCCACGCGCGGCGCTAGAGGCGGCGTCTGGACGCGCGGCTTGTCGACGGCGACGGATGCGCGCAAGCCCGATCCGGAAGGCTCGAACGCCGACGCCTGACGCGGCGCAAACGGCGCGCGGGCCTCGCGATTCGCCGCCGATGGCGACGAATTCAACCAGCCCGAAGGCGCCATCGGCTCGGTCTGCGTCACGGGAGGAGCGACGCCTGCGGCCTCGAAGGCGGGGCGTTTCGCGTACGCCTCGGCCGTGGCGACGGCGCTCGCGGCGGCCGCCACCGTGCGGCTCGCGCCGCTCTTGCCGGTCGCGGGCGGGCGCCACGCCGTCGGCCGCTGATAACGTGTGCTGCGATGACCGGTCGGCAGACCGAGCGTCGGCTCGTCGGGCAAGGTGCGCGGCGTCGGCGAATCGAAACGCTCGGCGCGATGGGCGCGTTCCTGCGAATCGCGTGCGGTCTTCGCGCGGGCGCGCCGTTCGAACCAGTTCGCCGTCTTGTCACGCGTTTTGTCGCGCGCCTTGTCACGGGTCGTCGACTGTTGCCGCGACTCGCTTTCGCGTTCGCGGGGCGTGAGCCAGCTTTGCGGCAGGCCGAAGCCGAACGCTTCGTCGGCCCATGCGAGCACCGAGCGCCAGCTGAATTCGATCAGCCAGGGCAGAAAGATGGCGAGCACGAGCGCCGCGATCGCGCCCGCGCCGGCCAGATGCGCCGGGCCGCTCAGCGCCGCGGCGAGCGCGAGTCCGATGCGATTGATGTTCGCCTGCGTTTCGAGCGAGTTTGCGAGCGCGCCTTCGAGCGTGCTGCTCGCGATCAGCACGGCGACAAACCCGATCCAGAGGCGGATCGTTCCGGGGCCGCGCACGCCTGCGCCGCCGGGCAGCGCCTGTTTGACGATGCGCCAGAAGAGCGGAAGGAACCAGACGACCGATGCACCGAACCAGCCGAGAACTACCATGTGCATGCTTGAGATTGAATCAATGTTGGGTGAAACAAATGAGACTGCTGCCCGGCCGCAGCGATATCGCCGGTCGGCCGGGCTGTTCGATCGAGCAGTTTAACGGCTGGCGCACGCGCACGACGTTCCTGCCGCGAGTACGCAACACATCATTTCCCACGTGGCGCGAAGGTGAGCACCTGACCGTCGTCGAGCGTCAGTTGCAGCGCTTGCGGCGGATTCATCTGCACGCCGCTCTTCGCGACGTGTGCGAGCGCGTCGAGATACGGCCGCTCGAGCGCCGCGCCCGCGCCGGACACGCACGCCATCCGCGTGCCGGCGAGCGGACCGAACGTGAGCTTGCCGTTCTTCAGCTCGTAGGCGCCCGCAAAGCGGTTGCAGCCCGAGAAGCCGCTCGCCTGACGGCGTCCGTTCGCGGTAGAGAAATCGAGCGTGAGCGGCTGTGCGTTGTTCTCGCCCGCGTGCGGGACGGCGCGCGACTGGCCGCTCGCATCGGTCCAGCTCGTGAGCGCCCATTGCGTGTCGTCGAGCAGTTGCGTGGCGGCAGGATTATAGGGATCGGTGGGCGGGGCGCTTGCATCGGTGTGCTTCGGCATCGCGCAGCCGGCGACGACGCTCGCCGCGACCACGAGCGCGCACGTGCGGGAGACCAGCGCGAGCGCCTTCTTGCGGCGCCACAGCGGATTTGACGATGAGCGCGGCGAGGTAAGCGCGGACGCGCGAGGGAAGTGCGTGGGCATCGATGATCCTGAAGCTGGCGAAAGCGTAAGGGTATCGCACGCGTCCTGTGATTTGTCCAGCGCCGCGATGCAACAAAATGACTGGCTGCGCTTTCGGGAGCTTGCCATCGATCGGAAACGCGCCGGGAATTCCGACGCGCATTCGCCTGTCAATAGGCCGAACGGCAAAGTGTCGCCGCTGGTGCTGCGTGTTAACATCGCGCCCAATTCAGCCGCTTTGCGCCTCGCTGACCTCACCACCCGATTCTGGAGCACTCATGCAGACCGATCCACGCCGCACCGGCGCCACGCGCCTCGGCACGCCGCTTTCTCCCAATGCCACGCGCGTGATGCTGCTCGGCGCGGGCGAACTCGGCAAGGAAGTGATCATCGCATTGCAGCGGCTGGGCGTCGAAGTGATCGCGGTGGACCGGTACGCGAACGCGCCGGGGCATCAGGTCGCGCATCGCGCGCACGTGATCGACATGACCGACGCCGCCGCGCTGCGCGCGCTCGTCGAGAAGGAGCAGCCGCATCTGATCGTGCCGGAGATCGAGGCGATCGCGACCGAAGCGCTCGCCGATATCGAATCGGCCGGGCTCGCAACCGTCATCCCGACGGCGCGCGCCACGCAGCTCACGATGAATCGCGAAGGCATCCGGCGGCTCGCGGCCGAAGAACTGGGCTTGCCGACTTCGCCGTACGCGTTCGCGCAATCGCTCGACGAGATGAAGGCGGCGATCGCGAAGATCGGCTTTCCGTGCGTCGTGAAGCCGGTGATGTCGTCGTCGGGGAAAGGCCAGTCGGTGCTCAAAAGCGACGCCGACGTCGAACCCGCGTGGAACTACGCGATGGCGGGCGGGCGCGTGAATCACGGGCGCGTGATCGTCGAGGGCTTCATCGACTTCGAATACGAGATCACGCAGCTCACCGTGCGCGCGGCGGACCCCGCGAGCGGCGAGACGCAAACTTACTTCTGCGATCCGATCGGTCACGTTCAGGTCGCGGGCGATTACGTCGAGTCGTGGCAGCCGCAGGCGATGAGTCCGGCCGCGCTCGCCAAATCGCGCGATGTCGCCGCGAAGGTCGTGACCGCGCTCGGCGGGCGCGGACTCTTCGGCGTCGAACTCTTCGTGCGCGGCGACGACGTCTGGTTCTCCGAAGTGAGCCCGCGTCCGCACGACACCGGTCTCGTCACGCTCGCGACGCAACGTTTCTCCGAGTTCGAACTGCACGCGCGCGCGATCCTCGGCTTGCCCGTCGATACCGCTTTGCGCGCGCCCGGCGCGTCGGCCGTGATCTACGGCGGGCTGGATGAAGCGGGCATCGCGTTCGAGGGCGTCGCCGAAGCGCTCGCCGTGCCGGGCGCGGATCTGCGGCTTTTCGGCAAGCCGGAAAGTTTCGTGAAGCGCCGCATGGGCGTCGCGCTTGCAACGGGCGCCGACACCGGCGAAGCGCGCGAACGCGCGAAACTCGCAGCGTCGAAGGTGAGGCCGGTTTCGGCCAGATGACCGGCGCGCGCGCCGGCGGGAGCGAGCAAGTGAAATGGAAACCGATGTCCGCGCTCGTCGTGGTCTGCGTGGCGCTTTCGGGCTGCGGACTTGCGGCGGCGCCGTGCCGGATCGCGTCGGCGGGACTGAAAATCGTGCCGGTGGTCGGGCATGTCGCTGCCGCGCCGACCGACGCATGCGCGGAAGTCATCGACCCTTGAGCGCTGCCTCGCGCACCAAACACAAGTGAATCGAACGATGAAAAAACCGATTGCGATCATGCTCGCGTTGCTCGGCGCCCAGGCGGCGCTCGCCATGCCGCTCACCGTGCCGCAGATCCAGACCGCGTCGACGCAGACCACGCGCTACGACTGCAAGGACGGCAAAAGCGTGTCCGTTCAATACACGAACACGCGCAACCATCAGAGCTTCGCGGCGTTGACCGTCGACGGACGTAAGCTCCTGTTCGTCAACGTGATCGCGGGATCGGGCGCGAAATACGTCGCCGATCAATATACGTGGTGGACCAAGGGCCCGCAGGCGAATCTCTACGATGAGATGGCCGCGAAAGATTCGCCGACGCTGCTCGCCGATTGCGAGGCGCGCAAGAAATAGGCGCGCCGCTTGCTGTACGCTCCGGGTGCGCTCTCGCGCCGCCGGAGCGCCTCGGCGCGCGGTGCTACAATGTGCGGCTTTCCGGCTGTAAAAATCGCGGCCGGATCGAGTCCAGAATTTCCGGCATCGCCGTTCGATGCCGATTGAGCGGGCACATGGGCGTCGAGCGCCCGGCCGCTTTGGAAGACAGATCGCGCGATGCCGCGTGCCTTGAAGGCGTCATCGAAGCCGTGTTCCATCGGAACGCCGGCGCGCGGATCGAAACGGAGCAATGAGCGGGGCGTGATGCTCGATTGACCGGCCGCCCCGTCCAGCGCGCGCACCTTGCGCTTGACCGACGCGCCGCGTGCACCAACGAAACCATCCGCGTAAGCAACCGATCGCGACGATCGACCGAAACAACCGACCGAGTTTTTTACGCGCGCCGCATCGTGCGGCATTTTAGCGAAAGCCAATATAGTCACCATGTCCGATTCCGTCGCCACGAACACGTCCACCGCACCGGCCGCAGCGCCGACGTTCGACCAGTTCGGTTTGTCCGCCGACATCCTGAAAGCGGTGCGCGAGTCCGGCTACACGACGCCCACGCCGATTCAGGCGCAGGCCATTCCCGTCGTCCTCGCGGGCCGCGACGTCATGGGCGCCGCGCAGACCGGCACCGGCAAGACCGCGAGTTTCTCGCTGCCGATCATCCAGCGGCTCTTGCCGAGCGCGAACACGAGTGCCTCGCCCGCGCGTCATCCGGTGCGCGCGCTGATGCTCACGCCGACGCGCGAGCTCGCTGACCAGGTCGCCGCCAACGTGCAGACGTACTCGAAGCACACGCCGCTGCGCAGCACGGTCGTGTTCGGCGGCGTCGACATGAATCCGCAGTCCGACGCGTTGCGCCGTGGCGTCGAGATCCTGATCGCGACGCCGGGCCGTCTGCTCGATCACGTTCAGCAGAAGACGGTGAATCTCGGTCAGGTTCAGATGCTCGTGCTCGACGAAGCCGATCGCATGCTGGACATGGGCTTTCTGCCCGATCTCCAGCGCATCCTGAATCTGCTGCCGAAGGAACGTCAGACGCTGCTGTTCTCGGCGACGTTCTCGCCGGAAATCAAGAAGCTCGCGTCCACGTATCTGCGCAATCCGCAGACGATCGAAGTCGCGCGCAGCAATTCGACGAATGCGAACGTGCGCCAGATCGTCTACGAAGTGCACGAGAGCGACAAATCCGGCGCGGTCGCGCAGCTCATCCGCGAGCGCGAACTGAAGCAGGTGATCGTTTTCTGCAATAGCAAGATCGGCGCGAGCCGCCTCGCGCGCGTGCTGGAGAAGGACGGCATCGTCGCGACGGCGATTCACGGCGACCGCTCGCAGAGCGAACGCATGCAGGCGCTCGACGCGTTCAAGCGCGGCGAGATCGAGGCGCTCGTCGCCACCGACGTCGCCGCGCGCGGTCTCGATATCGCCGAATTGCCGGCGGTCATCAACTTCGATCTGCCGTTCAACGCGGAAGATTACGTGCACCGCATCGGCCGGACCGGGCGCGCGGGCGCATCGGGCGATGCGCTGTCGCTGTGCAGCGCGAACGAGCGCAAGCAGCTCGCCGACATCGAGAAGCTGATCAAGCGTCCGCTCCAGGTCGAGCCGCTCGAAGTGACGATTCGCGCGCGCCGCGACGCATCGGCGCCGCGTCGTGACGAGCGATTCGGTCGACCGGAGCGCACGGAGCATCGGCATTCGCCGCGCGACGAGTCGGGTCCGCGCCGCCGCACGACGGGCACGCACGATCGCCCGCGCGGCCGTCAGCAGCCCATCGACGAATTTTTCCTAAAGCCGTACGAGCCGTCGCCCTCGGCGATGAAGCGTCAGGAAGAAACGGTCGAGCCCGAGCGCAAGAGCGCGCCGAAGCAGCCGCTCGCGGCGTTGCTCGGCGGTCTGGGCATGCCGCGCAAGTCGTGATTTCCGTTGCGCTTCGAATCGAAAGAGGCAGCCCGCGCGGCTGCCTTTTTTGCGTCTAGCGCGCGAAACGCTTCGCCCATTCCGCCGTTGCGGCGCTGTAGAACGTTTCCAGCGATGCGGCCGGCGCTTCGATGCCCAGATGCCGCGCCGCTTCGACGAGCGCATCGAGCGGCGCGTTGCGATCGAGCGGCGCCGCGCCCGTCTGCTTGCTCAGCTTTTCGCCGATGCCGTTGTTGACCACAGGCACATGCAGGTATTCCGGCGTCGGCACGCCAAGGCACTGCTGCAAGTAGATTTGCCGCGCGGTCGAATCGAGCAGGTCGGCGCCGCGCACGACGTGGGTGATGCCGGCATCGGCATCGTCGACGACGACCGCGAGCTGATAGGCCCACAGTCCATCGGCGCGTTTCAGCGCGAAATCGCCGACTTCGGTGGCGAGATCCTGCGTCTGCGCGCCTTGCCAGCGATCGACGAACCTGACGACTGCCGCGTCGCCGTCCGGCACGCGCAGCCGCCACGCGCGCGCGGGTTTGCCGTGCAGGCCGGTGCGGCACGTTCCCGGATAGGCGAGCGTCGCATGGCGCGCGTGGGCGTTCACCAGCGAGTCGGCGATTTCGCGGCGCGTGCAACCACACGGATAGATGAGACCCGTCGCCTGAAGACGCTCGAACGCGGCGCGATACGCGTCGCCGCGCGCGCTCTGCCAGACGGGCGGCTCGTCCGAGTGCATGCCGAAGTGTTCGAGCGTCGCGAGGATTTCATCGGCGGCGCCGGGAACCGTGCGCGGTGCGTCGACATCTTCGACGCGCACGATCCAGCGTCCGCCGTGCGCGCGCGCATCGAGAAAACTCGCGAGCGCGCTGACGAGCGAGCCCGCATGCAGCGGGCCGGTGGGTGAGGGCGCAAATCGTCCCCGATAAATCATTACGCGGCGGCGCCGACCTTCGCGTCGGGATGGCACGCCGGGCACGCCTCGCCCGGCTTGTAGAACGGCGACTGCTGATCTTCGACCGACACCACCGCGCGGCAGCCGAAACATTGTGCGGTTGCGGTCGGCTGCAGGTTCGGATCGAGCGCCGTGCGGTAATCGAACACGAAGCACTCGCCGTTGTAGTGCGCGCCGCCGACTTCCTCGAAATACTTCAGAATGCCGCCTTCAAGCTGATAAACATGCTCGATGCCCACTTCCTTCATGTGAATCGCGGCTTTCTCGCAGCGAATCCCGCCGGTGCAGAACGACACGACCGTCTTGCCGTCCAGATCCGCCCGATTCTGCTCGATCACTTCAGGAAACTCGCTGAACTTCGTGATGCGGTAGTCGAGCGCGTTGTCGAACGTGCCGACATCGACCTCGAATGCGTTGCGCGTGTCGAGCATCACGACAGGACGTCCTTCGTCGTCGTGGCCGCGGTCGAGCCAGGCTTTGAGCGTGGGCGCGTCGACGGACGGCGCGCGGCCGAGTTCCGGCTTGATCGCGGGCTTCTTCATCGTGATGATTTCGCGCTTGAGCTTCACCAGCATGCGGCGAAACGGCTGCTTCGCGGAAAGGCTTTCCTTGAATTGCAGATCGGCGAAGCGGCCGCCGAAGAGCGCGTCCGTGCGGATGTAGTCGATGAACTCGCGGACCTCGGCGACCGGCCCAGCGATGAACAGATTGATGCCCTCCGGCGCCAGCAGAATCGTGCCCTTCAGACCGAGCGCGTTGCAGCGTTCGGTGACGAGCGGCCGCCACGCGGGGCCGTCTTCGATGGTGACGAATTTATAGGCGGAGAGATTCAGGATGCTCATGATCGGATGACGCGCAAAACGGCTGTGACGGGTAAAAAGTGCGGGCGAAAATCGCGCGCAAAACACGTATTATCCCGCAAACGGCCCGCATCTTCGCCGGATTCCCGCTGTCGCGTCGCGAAGCCTTGCGCACGCGCAATTCCGGGCGCGGCGCGGGCCTTATCCGTTCGGCTAACGCGCCCTTCGGCGCCGGTTCAGCCGATGGCCCGCATGTACAATACCGCCATGTCAGATCCCCGCTTCGTTCATCTCCGCGTCCACTCCGAATTCTCGATCGCCGACGGCATCGTGCGGCTGGACGACGTCGTCAAGGCTGCCGCAAAAGACGGGCAAGGCGCGCTCGCGCTGACCGATCTCGGCAACGCATTCGGTCTCGTGCGCTTCTATAAGGAAGCGCGCGGCATGGGCGTGAAGCCCATCGCCGGTTGCGACGTCTGGATTACCAATCCCGCCGATCGCGACAAGCCTTCGCGCCTCCTGTTACTCGTTCGCGACAAACAGGGCTACCTCAACCTGTGCGAGCTGTTGAGCCGCGCGTGGCTCACGAACCAGTATCGCGGCCGCGCCGAGGTGATGGTCGAATGGCTCGAAGAAGGGCTAGCAACGGGACTGCTCGCGCTTTCGGGCGCGCAGGGCGGAGATATCGGCATGGCGCTCGCAGCGGGCAACGTGCAATCCGCGCAACGCAACGCCGAGCGCTGGACGAAGCTCTTTCCGAACGCGTTCTACATCGAACTGCAGCGCGCCGGGCAGCCGGGCGAGCAGGCTTACGTGCAGGAAGCGGTCAAGCTCGCGGCTAAGCTGAAGTTGCCGGTCGTCGCGACGCATCCGATGCAGTTCATGACGCCCGACGACTTCACCGCGCACGAAGCGCGCGTGTGCATCTCCGAAGGCGATATCCTCGCGAATCCGCGTCGGCAGAAGCGCTTCACGCAGGACCAGTATTTCCGCACGCAGGACGAGATGTGCGCGCTCTTCGCGGACATTCCGTCGGCGCTCGCGAACACTGTCGAGATCGCGAAGCGCTGCAATCTGACGCTCGAACTCGGCAAGCCGAAGCTGCCGCTGTTCCCGACGCCCGACGGCATGTCGCTCGACGACTACCTCGTGCAGTTGTCGAAGGAAGGCCTCGAAGTCCGTCTGCAACAGCTTTATCCCGATGAAGCCGAACGCAGCGCGCAGCGCGAAACGTACTACGCGCGCCTCGATTTCGAATGCGGCACGATCATCAAGATGGGCTTTCCGGGCTACTTCCTGATCGTCGCCGACTTCATCATGTGGGCGAAGAACAATGGCGTGCCGGTCGGTCCGGGGCGGGGCTCGGGCGCGGGTTCGCTCGTCGCGTACGCGCTCGGCATCACCGATCTCGATCCGCTGCGCTACAACCTGCTGTTCGAGCGCTTCCTGAACCCGGAACGCGTGTCGATGCCCGACTTCGACATCGACTTCTGTCAGGAAGGGCGCGACCGCGTCATTCAGTACGTGAAGGGCAAGTACGGCGCGGATGCCGTGTCGCAGATCGCGACCTTCGGCACGATGGCGGCGAAGGCGGCGGTGCGCGACATCGGCCGCGTGCTCGATCTCGGCTACATGTTCACCGACGGCGTCGCGAAGCTGATTCCGTTCAAGCCGGGCAAGCACGTGACCATCGCGGACGCGATGAAGGAAGAGCCCACGCTTCAGGAACGCTTCGATTCCGAAGACGAAGTGCATCAACTGCTCGAACTCGCGCAGCGCGTTGAAGGGTTGACGCGTAACGTCGGCATGCACGCGGGCGGCGTGCTGATCGCGCCGGGCAAGCTCACGGACTTCTGCCCGCTCTACACGCAAGGCGAAGACGGCGGCGTCGTCAGTCAGTACGACAAGGACGACGTCGAAGCCGTCGGCCTCGTGAAGTTCGACTTTTTGGGCCTCACCACGCTGACGATTCTGGACTGGGCGGAGCGCTATATTCGCCGCCTCGATCCGTCGAAGAAGGACTGGAGCCTCGCGCAGGTTCCGCTCGACGATCCGGCCTCGTTCCAGATATTGAAGAAAGCGAACACCGTCGCCGTGTTCCAGCTGGAAAGCCGCGGCATGCAGGGCATGCTGAAGGACGCGCAGCCGGACCGCTTCGAGGACATCATCGCGCTGGTGGCGTTGTATCGGCCGGGCCCGATGGACCTGATCCCGAGCTTCTGCGCGCGCAAGCACGGGCGCGAGATCGTCGAATATCCGGATCCGCGCGTCGAACCTGTTCTGAAAGAGACCTACGGCATCATGGTCTATCAGGAGCAGGTGATGCAGATGGCGCAGATCATCGGCGGCTACTCGCTCGGCGGCGCGGACTTGCTGCGTCGCGCGATGGGCAAGAAAAAGCCCGAGGAAATGGCCAAGCATCGCGAGATTTTCGCGGAAGGCGCGGCGAAGAACGGCCTCACGCGCGAGAAGGCGGACGAGACCTTCGACCTGATGGAGAAGTTCGCCGGCTACGGCTTCAACAAGTCGCACGCGGCGGCGTATGCGTTGCTCGCGTATCACACGGCGTGGCTGAAGGCGCATCATCCGGCGGAATTCATGGCCGCCAACATGTCGCTCGCCATGGACGACACGGACAAGGTCAAGATCCTGTTCGAAGACTGCCTGGCGAACGGCATGGCGGTTTTGCCGCCCGATATCAACCAGTCGGCGTATCGCTTCGAACCGGTCGCGGAAGCCGATGGCGAGCGCTCGAAAACCATTCGCTACGGACTGGGTGCGGTGAAAGGCAGCGGCCAGAACGCAATCGAAGAGATTCTGCGTGCGCGCGAAGACGGCCCGTTCGTCGATCTGTTCGACTTCTGCGAGCGCATCGACCGTCGTGTCGTGAATCGGCGCACGGTGGAAGCGCTGATCCGCGCGGGCGCGTTCGATTCGATTCACGCGAATCGCGCGCAGTTGCTCGCCTCCGTCCCGATGGCGATGGAAGCCGCCGATCAGGCCGCCGCCAACGCAATGCAAGCCGGCCTCTTCGACATGGGCGACGCGCCGCTCGCGAAGCACGAGTACGTCGACGAAGCCGAGTGGTCCGACAAGAAGCGTCTGCAGGAAGAAAAGACCGCGCTCGGCTTCTATCTGTCGGGCCATCTGTTCGATGCCTACAAGGGTGAAGTGCGCCGCTTCGTGCGCCAGAAGATCGGCGAGCTAAAGGAAGGGCGCGACAAGCTCATCGCGGGCGTGATCTCCGCCATGCGCACGCAGATGACCCAGCGCGGCAAGATGCTGATCGTGAATCTCGACGATGGCAGCGGCCAATGCGAAGTCACCGTCTTCAACGAGCAGTTCGAAGCGAACAAGGCGCTCTTCAAGGAAGACGAGCTGCTCGTCGTGCAGGGCATGGCGCGCAACGACGCGTTCACGGGCGGCATCCGTTTCACCGTCGATACGGCGATGGACCTCGAACGCGCGCGCAGCCGCTACGCGCAGTCGGTCAAGGTCGAGATGAACGGCAACGCCGATGCCTTGCGCCTGCGCCGCGTGCTCGAAGCGCATGCGGCGGGCGCGCAGGAAGCGCCGCCGCCCATGCCCGTGAAGGAGAACGGCCGCCAGCGTCAAAGCGCGCCGATTCCGAACGGCCTGAACGTGAGCATCGTCTATCGCAGCGAGCATGCCGAAGGCGAAGTGCGCCTCGGCGACGCGTGGCGCGTGAAGCCGACCGACGATCTCATCACGGCGCTGCGCGGCGAATTCGCGGGCAGCGCGATCGAAATCGTCTACTGATGCGGATCGGCATTTCGGCGAATGCGCTCAAGCATTCCGGCGGACTCGAACGCTACGCGATGGATCTCGTGCGCGGCCTCGCCGCCGCGGGCTTCGAAGGCAAGCGCAAGCCCGCGTTTTTCGCCCGCAAGATCGACACGTCGCTGCCCGAAAGCCGATTGATCGAGCCGCATCGCATCAAGGTGTCGTTTCTGCCGGGCAAGCTGCGCGACGCGTATTTCTCGTGGGCGCTCAAGCGTGCGCGCAAGAAGGCGAAGGTCGACGTGCTCATCGGCTGCAATCGCGTGGAAGGTTCCGAGATCGCCATTTGCGGCGGCACCCATATCGGCTTCCTGCGCGCGACCGGGCGGCGCGAGAAACCCTCGGACACGCGGCAGATCGCACTGGAGCGGCGTCAATACGCGCACGCGAACGTGGTCGTCGCGCATTCGGACATGATGAGCGACGAGTTGCGCGCGTTGTATGGCGTGGATATCCGCAAGATTCGCGTGCTTTATCCGCCCGTCGACGGCGCGCGATTCTCGCCCGTCGGTGCCGCTGCGCGTGCGCGTCTGCGCGAACAGTTCGGCTTCAAACCGGATGAAACCGTGCTGCTGTTTCCGTCGAGCAGCCACGAGCGCAAGGGCTTGCCGCTGATCGAGAAGGCGCTCGCCGGGATGAACGTCGTGATCGCCGTCGCGGGCCGCGCGCCCGAGAAGCCGGCAGCGAACGTGCGCTATGTCGGCTACGCGAAGAACATCGAAGATGCGTATCGCGCGGCGGATTTCACCATTCTTGCGTCGAGCTACGAGCCATTCGGACTCGTCGGCATCGAATCGGTGATGTCCGGGACGCCGGTGATCTTCCCGGCGTGCATCGGCTGTTGCGACGCCATTGCAGATCACGCGAAGCACGTCTTCAAACCTGGCGACGCCGACGATCTGCGCCGCACGGTGCAGGAGGCGATCGAAGCGCGGCGCGACGCCCCGCGCGCGCTAGCCGGCGCGGTGCGCTATGACGCGAGCGTCGAGTCGCATGTGCGCGCTTTGCTCGATCTCGCGCGTGACATCGATGCGAAGCGCTGAGCCAATCAGCGCGCTTCGTTGAGATGCGCCAGCTTCAGGAACCGGTAGTAGACCGTCTGCGCGTTGAATAGCGCGATCATGAAGCCGGTTTTGCCGTCCAGAAAGCCGCGGCGCAGCACGTAAGTCCGCACGAACGCCCACGCGCCGCGCGACACCGCGATGCCGAAGCTGCCGCGCTTTCCGGCCGCGTGGCGTTGTTGCGCACCCGCCGTCGAGTAGGCGTCGAGCTTGCGCAATACCGCTTCGAAATCCTCGTAGGAGTAGTGCATCAGCTTGCCGGAAAGGCGCACGACGGGCTTGCCGGTCGACAGCACGAGCCGCTCGTGCACGAGATCGGGCGAGAAGCGCGCCGTGCCGCGCCGGAACAGGCGCGGAATCCAGTCGGGATACCAGCCGCTGTGCTTCACCCATGTGCCGCAGAAGCTCGACAGGCGGTCGACCGCGTAGACGTCGGCTTGCGGATCGGTGATCGCGGCGCGGATCGAAGCGGCCAGTTCGGGCGACACGATCTCGTCGGCGTCGATGGACAGCACCCAGTCGGTCGAGAGCGCGTCGAGCGCGCGGTTCTTCTGCGGGCCGAAGCCTGGCCAGTCGCGCGCCACGATCACGCGCGCGCGATGCGCCTCGGCGATGCCCACGGTCGCATCGCTGCTGCCGCCGTCGACGACGACGATTTCATCGGCGAAGGAAACGGCCTGCAGGCATTGCGCGAGCCGCGCGGCCGCGTTGTGGGTGATGATGGCGATGCCGAGGGTTGGAAATGTCATGGTGCCTTTCGAGTGGCGCTAGCGCCTTGTTGTTCTGCCGGGCGCGACGCTCGCGCGCTCATCCGCGCACATGCCACTTCACGAAGAAGAACGGGGAAAGCAGCCACGGACACGTCGCATAGACGAACATTTTGACGCGAAAGCCGAAGTCCACGTCTTTCGACGCCATGACGAGCGCGAGCTTGCGCGCGAGCGAGCGCTCGCCGAACATCGCGCTGACATAGCTTTCGCGCGCGGACTTCTTCGCGAGCAGCGCGCGCATCGGGCCGCCGACGCCCACTTTCTCGGCATCGCTCACGAGCTGGCTCGTTTCGCCCGTACCGTTGACGTTCGCCAGCTTGATGCGCGCGACGAAATCCGCGGGCGTGCGCCATTTGCGCTTTCTCGACAGTCCGCCGCGCCGGTACTGCACGAGCGGTTCATGCAGCGTATGAGCGCCGTGACTCATGATCGCGCGAAACGTCATGATCTGGTCCTCACCGTAGATGCCGGGCGCGATCGGCCCGAATTCGTTGAAGAGACGCCGCGCCCAGGCATGCGCCGCGCCGACGACGTGCGGCCGGTTCCGCGACCAGTCTTCGAAGCTGCGGTAGCCGTCGAGGTCGGTCACGCGCAGCACGCCGTGCGCATTGCCGTCGGCGTCGATATCCTGCAGGTCCGTCGCGACGAGGTCGTAGCGCCTGTCGCTCGCGAGCCAGTCGCGCATCACGCGCTCGACGCGCTCGGGGCGGGAGATATCGTCTCCCGCCGCGATGAAGAGCATTTCCCCCGATGCGCGTGCCGCGAGCGCGCTCAGATGCGCGCTGATGCCGAGATTCTTCTCGTTGCGATAGAGGCGCACGGTGTGCGGGCCGCGATAATCGCGCACGCAGCGTTCGGCGACAGAGAAGGTGCCGTCGGCGGAGGCGTCGTCGGAAATGAGGATTTCGAGCGGCGTCCAGGTTTGGGCCAGCGCGCCGCGGATGGCGTCGGCGACGGTTTCTTCCTGATTGAACGTGATGAGCAGGAGGCTGGCGAGCGGTGCGTCCGGCTCTGTTTTAGGTGTCGCTGGCATTTCGGATTCACAACGCATGGAATGACCGGCATGCCTTCCCGGCGCGAGTCAGGCGTTCCGTGAGCGAAGAGCGTGCCAGGCGGCAACGGCTATAATATCGCGGGTTTTCGGGGCGCGCGACCGGAACGGCCGGTCGAACCCATGTCAGGTTCATCGATTTGGAAAAAATTCTGCGTTATGTCATCGCCGGCATGGTTTTGCTGGCGCCCGCGACCACACTGATCGTGCGCGGTGGAACCGGTTACTGCTTTTTCCTGTTGCTCGCTATTGCGCTCTTTGCCGGATTCAGCAAGCCGTTTCGGCTGAAGGGCGGTCTGCTCGTCACCGCTTATCCGTGGTACACCGCAGCCATGCTGTGCTTCATGGTTTATCTGCCGCTGCAACAGGCGATCGAAGGCTACTATCTGCCGCGTGAATTCGACGGCCTTTCGCGTCTGGCGCTGAGCCTGCCTATTTTTCTGCTGCTCGTGAATCTCCCGGTCCGCTACCTGAAGGCGCTCGGCTGGGGTTGCGCGCTGGGCGCGATCGGCGCGGGCCTCTGGGCCGTCGACAGCAACCTGCACATGACGATCAACGATCTCAATCGTCTCGGCAACGACTATACGAATCCGATTCCCTACGGCAATACGGCGCTCCTGCTCGGCTTTCTCTCAGTGATGACGATGCGCTGGGACGACTACCCCAACGTGCTCGTAAAACGCGTCGGTATTGCGATCAAGCTTTTGGGGCTCGCGGGCGGCGTGTATGCATCCTACTTGTCCGGCACGCGCGGCGGATGGCTCGCGATCCCGCTGTTCCTCGTGCTGTGCTCGCTCAATTTCGGCTGGATCAGGCGGCGACGACATTGGCTCGCCGCGTTGCTGGTCGCGATCGTGGCGATGTCCGCCTTGCTCGCGTCGCCGCTCGGCCGCGAACGCGTGATGGCGACGCGCTCGGATCTCGTGATGCTTTCGGAAGGCTCGGGCGCCTACAGTTCCATCGGTGCACGTTTGCAGCTCTGGCGCGCGTCGATCCATCTGTTCGAGGCGCATCCGCTGCTGGGCGTCGGTAAGGGGCATCTGGAGGCGTCGCTGAAAGAGATGGCGAACAAGGGCGAAGTTCCGGGCTTCATCGTCAATCAGCGCGCGCATAGCGAGTTCTTTTCGACGATATCCGAACTCGGCGCGGTGGGCGTCGTCTGTCTGACCTTGCTCTACTTCGGGCCGCTTCTGTATTTCGTGCGCTATCGGAAATCGCCGCAACGGGACGTTTCGACGGCCGCCTATTGCGGGATCGCGGTGTCGGGGTCGGTTATCATCTTCGGTTTGAGCATCGACGTGTTCACGGTGGTGATGAGCACGGCGCTCATCGCGCTTTTCTGGGCCGTGCTGCTCGCGGTCATCACACACGACACGCGCCAGCCGCAAGGCAACCCGGGCCGCGGTCCGATCGGCTGATCGGCGAGCCGTCCTGGCTGATGACGAAACCAACAAACCTTGCGCGACAGGCGATTCCGGCGCCGTGCGAAGTGGAGATACGCTCTTGAACAACCAGGCAAGTTTGCGCAAACCGATCGGCGGCGAGGAAAGCAGCTCGCCCATGGCCGTCATGAAACGGCTATGGCCGTATATCCGTCCGCTGCTCGGCATGGTGATGCTAGGCCTGCTGACGATGGGCATCGTCGCCGCGACCGAGGCCGGCATTCCGATGTTGCTCAAGCCGCTGCTCGACCATGGTTTCGGCTCGAAGAGCAGCGATCATGCGAAATGGCTCGTGCCCGCAGCGGTCATCGGCCTTGCGCTGGTGCGCGGCGGGGCACAATACGCATCGGGCTATTTTCTCTCCTACGTGACGAACAAGATCCTGCTGCAACTGCGGCTCGAAATGTTCCAGCGCATGATCCATACGAGCGCGGGCTTCTTTCAGCGCGAAACCGCGAGCACGGTCATCAACGCGATCGTCTTCGAGGTCAATCAGATCCTGAGCGTACTGCAGAGCGTGGTCGTGACGCTCGTGCGCGATTCGCTCACGGTCGTGTTCCTGCTCGGCTATCTGTTCATCCTCAACTGGCGGCTCACGCTGATCGTCGCGGTGATCCTGCCGGCGATCGGCTGGCTCGTCAGCAAGATCAACCGCCGGCTGCGGCGCCTGAATCGCGAGCATCAGTCGTTGACGAACGATCTGTCGTATATCGTCGAGGAGACGGTCGGCGGCTACAAAGTCGTCAAGGTGCACAACGGCGAGCCGTACGAAATCGACCGCTTCACGGAGATGAGCCAGCGGTTGCGCGGCTACTCGATGCGCATGCAAGTCTCGGGTGGTCTCGCGCAGCCGCTTACGCAGTTTCTCGCATCGATCGCGCTCGCCATCGTCATCACGATCGCGGTCGTACAATCGGCCAACGATCAGACGACGGTCGGCGGCTTCGTCGCGTTCGTCACGTCGATGCTGCTCGTGATCTCGCCGCTCAAGCATCTGATCGACATCAATCAGCCCTTGCAGCGCGGCATGACGGCGGCCGAGCTGATCTTCGGCCTGATCGACGAGCCGGCCGAGCCCGCTGGCGGCGGCCGGCGTCTCGAACGCGCGCGCGGCGAAGTCGAATTCCGCGACGTGTCGTTCAGCTATGGCTCGGTCGACCGGCCGACGCTCGATCGCGTGTCGTTCAAGGTCGCGCCGGGCGAGATGGTCGCGCTCGCGGGCCCCTCTGGTAGCGGCAAGACGACGCTCGTGAATCTACTGCCGCGCTTCTTCGATCCGCGCGCCGGCCAGTTGCTCGTCGATGGCGTGCCGATCAGCGAGTACAACCTGCACGACCTGCGCGGCCAGCTCGCGATGGTCAGCCAGGACGTCGTGCTCTTCAACGATACGATCGCCGCGAATGTCGCGTACGGGCAGACGCCGGACTCCGAACGCGTGATGTCGGCGCTGACGGCGGCGAATCTCGCGGATGTCGTCGCGTCCTTGCCGGACGGAATCAACACGCTCGTCGGCGGCAACGGCATGCGTCTGTCGGGCGGGCAGCGCCAGCGTCTCGCGATCGCGCGCGCGATCTACAAGGACGCGCCGATCCTGATTCTCGACGAGGCGACCTCGGCGCTGGACTCGGAATCGGAGCGGCACGTGCAGTCGGCGCTCGAGACGCTGATGAAAGGACGCACGACGCTCGTCATCGCGCACCGGCTCTCGACGATCGAGCGCGCCGACCGCATCCTCGTGATGGAAGCGGGGAAGATCGCGGAGCAGGGCAGTCATGCGGAGTTGCTGCGCAAGGACGGCTTGTACGCGCATCTGCATCGGATTCAGTATCAGCAGCAGGCGGCGTGAGGCAGTCGGCCTCGCTCGAATGACTCTGGGCGAGGCTACATCAACACGATGTCGTATTGCTCTTGCGACAAATTACTCTCCACCTGCAGCGAAACCGGCTTCCCGATGAAGTCCATCAGCATCGCCAGATGCTGCGATTCCTCTTCGAGAAACAGATCGATCACCTGCTGCGAAGCCACCACGCGAAACTCGCGCGGATTGAATTGCCGCGACTCGCGCATGATTTCGCGCAGCACGTCGTAGCAGACGGTGCGCGGCGTCTTCACCTGACCTTTGCCCTGACAC
Organism: Caballeronia sp. AZ7_KS35; assembly: GCF_023631045.1. NCBI lineage: Bacteria > Pseudomonadati > Pseudomonadota > Betaproteobacteria > Burkholderiales > Burkholderiaceae > Caballeronia > Caballeronia sp. AZ7_KS35. Next base: position 1,165,271 of record NZ_JALQDV010000001.1, read on the forward strand.
ACCGGACACGGCTCGCACAGCACGTGAGCCAGTGACTCGCGCGTGCGCTTTCGCGTCATCTCGACGAGCCCGAGCTGCGAAAAGCCGTTCACGGTCACGCGCGTTCTGTCGCGCGAGAGCGCCTTCTTCAGCTCGCCCAGCACCTGATCGCGATGCTCGACATTCTCCATGTCGATGAAATCGATGATGATGATCCCGCCGAGATTCCTCAAACGAAGTTGCCGCGCGATCGTATGCGCGGCTTCGAGATTGGTCTTGAAGATCGTGTCGTCGAAGTTGCGCGCGCCGACATACCCGCCCGTATTCACGTCGATGGTCGTCATCGCTTCGGTCTGGTCGATCATCAGATAGCCGCCCGACTTCAGATCGACGCGCCGCGACAGCGCCCGCTGAATCTCCGCCTCGATGTTGTACAGATCGAAGAGCGGCCGCTCGCCGGTGTAATGATGCAGACGCGACGCCACCGCCGGCGTGAACTCCGCGGCGAAATCCGCGAGCATTTGAAACGTCTCGCGCGAATCGACCTGAATACGCGTGGTTTCGTCGTTGACGAAATCGCGCAGCACGCGTTGCGCGAGGTTCAGATCCTGATAGAGCAGCGTGGTGGGCGGCACGCGCTGCGCTTGCGCGACGATCGTCGCCCAGGTCTTGCGCAAGTACGCCACGTCGGCCGCGAGTTCTTCGCTCGTCGCGTCTTCGGCGATGGTCCGCACGATGTAGCCGCCTTTCTCGTCGGCGGGCAGGACGGCGGTCAGTCGCGCGCGCACGGCCTCGCGCTCCGCTTCGCTCTCGATCTTCTGGGAGATGCCGATATGCGGCTCCTGCGGCAGATACACGAGCGTGCGTCCCGCGATGCTCACCTGCGTCGACAGGCGCGCGCCCTTGGTGCCGATCGGGTCTTTCACGACCTGCACCATCAGCGACTGACCTTCGAAGACGATCTTTTCGATCGGCGTATGCGGCTGTGAGTTATGCGGCTCGCCCGCGATGCGCGGATGCCAGATATCCGCCACATGAAGAAACGCGGCGCGCTCGAGACCGATGTCGATGAACGCGGACTGCATGCCCGGCAGCACGCGCACGACCTTGCCGAGATAGACGTTGCCGACGCGCCCGCGCGAAAGCGTGCGCTCGACGTGAAGCTCCTGAACGGCGCCTTGCTGAACCAGTGCGACGCGGCTTTCCTGGGGTGTGACGTTGATCAGGATTTCTTCGTTCATGGCCTGTTTAGAATGCGACGCGCGCCAGGCGCAAGAGAGCAGCGGTTTCGAAAAGGGGCAGACCCATGATACCCGAATAGGACCCGTCGATTCGCTCGATGAACTCGGCCGCGCGGCCCTGAATGCCGTACGCGCCCGCCTTGCCGAGCGGCTCGCCCGATGCCGCGTAGCGTTGCAGCGCAGCACGGTCGACGTTCGAAAAACGCACTTGCGAGCGCGAGAGCGCGGGTTCCAGCAACGCGCCATCGGCATCGACGACGGCGAGCGCCGTCAGCACTTCATGCTCGCGGCCTGCGAGGCGTTCGAGCATCGCGACGGCGTCTTCTTCGTGAAGCGGCTTGCCGAGAATCAGCCCGTCGATGGTGACGGTCGTATCGGCGACGAGAATCGGCGCGGACGCGAAGCCGCCGGCGAGCAATCGCGCGCGCGCGGCCTTTGCCTTTAACGCGCACACGCGCACGACGTACGCATCGGCGGCTTCGCCGGGCAACTCGGCTTCGAGCGCTTCGGCGTTTTCATCGGCACGGGGAAGAAGGAGTTCGAACTGCACGCCCAGTTGAAGAAGCAACTCCTGACGGCGCGGGCTTTGCGAGGCGAGATAAACGTAGGGATGAGTCGGCATCGTGATGTGGATTCGAATGACGCGCGGGGCATTCGATCCAGCGTCGAAGCACCCTCAAGCGCGATGATAGGGATGATTCTGCGTGATGCTCCACGCGCGGTAAAGCTGTTCGGCGAGCAGCACGCGCACCATGCCATGCGGCAACGTCAGGCTCGACATGCGCAGCATCAGTTCCGCGCGCGATTTCACCTCCGGATGCAGCCCGTCCGCGCCGCCGATCACGAACGCGACGTCGCGCCCGTCCTGCTGCCAGCCGGGCAGGGCGTTCGCGAGTTGCATCGTGGTCCAGTCGCGGCCGCGTTCGTCGAGTGCGACCACGCGCGCGTTCTTCGGCAAGGCGGCTTCGATGCGCTGCTTTTCGGCCGCCATCACGCTCTCGGCATTGCGTCCCGACGAGCGCTGTTCCGGCTTGATCTCTTTGAGCTCGATGCGCAGTTCGGGCGGCATGCGCTTCGCGTATTCGTCGAAGCCATTCGTGATCCAGTCGGGCATCTTGTGTCCGACGGCGAGGATGACCAGCTTCATGAAACGAAGCGGTGTCAGTGCTTGCGCACGGTCTTCCGCGCGGGACGTTTGACGGCGGGCGCGTCGTCTTCGTCGTCCTCGTCTTCATCGGCGGTGACGCTCGCGCCGCCGAACATGTTCGGCCTTTGGAGCTTCACGCGCACGGGCTTGTCGCCCCAGACTTCCTCGAGGTTGTAGTACTGACGCAGAGCGGGTTGCAGGATGTGCACGACCGCGTCGCCGCAGTCGACCAGCACCCATTCGCCGATCTCTTCGCCTTCCGTGCTGACGATGTCGCCGCCCGCTTCCTTGACCTTCTCGCGCACGCTGTTGGCGAGCGCCTTGGTCTGGCGGTTGGACGTGCCGCTCGCCACGACCACGCGGTCGAAAAGCGACGTCAGATGGGTCGTGTTGAACACTTTGATGTCTTGCGCCTTGACGTCTTCGAGACCGTCGATGATCGCGCGTTGCAGCTTCTGAAGTTCCATAGTTACGATGTCTGGTACAGGTGATGTTGAACAATATAGTCCCATACGGCGGATGGGACCTGCGCGCGGGCGTCGGTCGCACCGTTCATCGAACGCGCTTCTTCGCGGATCGCCGTGGCGGATACGTCGAGTAGCAGCATTTCGTCGATGTGCATGTGACCGTGCGGACTCCCGCGCAAAACGTCGGGCGATGCGCGGCGCGCTTCGAATTCGGCCGCGACCGGGGCGGGCAGCGTCGCGACGTCGAAGCCGGCGCGTGTTTCCACGCAAATGTGCGCGTAGTCGAAGAGCCGCTTCCACTGATGCCACGAATCGAGCTTGACCAACTGGTCCGCGCCCATCAAGAGCGTGATCGACGCGTCCGCGCCTTCGCGCTCGCGCCAGTGCGCGAGCGTGTCGACGGTGTACGTGTCGCCGTGGCGGTCGATCTCATCGGTGGCGACGACGATCTGCACGCCATCGAGCGAAAGCGATGCCGCCGCCGCACGCGTCATCGCCAGCCGATGCTCCGGCGCCGATACGCCCGCCTTCTGCCACGGCTGTCCGGCGGGCAGCAGTACGAGCTCGGTCAGTTGCAGCAACTCGACGAAGCGCCGCGCGAGCGCGAGATGCCCGTTGTGGATCGGATCGAATGTGCCGCCGAGCAGGCCGACGCGCTTGGCGCAGGGCGTCACAGCCATTCCCGGCGCACCAGAAAGTCTTCGTACAGCCGCGCTTCCGGCGTGCCGGGCGCGGGCTTCCAGTCATAGCGCCAGTTCGCGACGGGCGGCATCGACATCAGAATCGATTCGGTGCGTCCGCCGCTTTGCAGGCCGAAGTGCGTGCCGCGGTCGAACACGAGATTGAACTCGACATAACGCCCGCGCCGATACGCCTGAAACTCGCGCTCGCGCTCCGTGTAGGGCGTGTCGCGGCGTCGTTCGATGACCGGCAGATACGCCTTCAGGAACGCATCGCCGACGCTTCGCATCATCGCGAACGAGCGCTCGAAGCCCGGCTCCGAGAAATCGTCGAAGAAAATTCCGCCGATGCCGCGCTGCTCGTTGCGATGCTTCAAATAGAAGTACTCGTCGCACCAGGTCTTGAAACGCGGATACAACTCCGCGCCGAACGGATCGAGCGAATCGCGGCAAACCTGATGGAAATGCCGCGCGTCTTCCTCGTAGCCGTAGATCGGCGTGAGATCCATGCCGCCGCCGAACCAGAAGATCGGCGCTTCGCCGTCTTTGGTCGCCGTGAGCATACGCACGTTCATGTGCACGGTCGGGCAGTGCGGATTGCGCGGATGCATGACGAGCGAGACGCCGAGCGCCTCGAAACCGCGTCCGGCGAGTTGCGGACGCGCCGCGCTCGCCGAGGGCGGCAGCGCGTCGCCTTGCACATCCGAAAAGCCGATGCCGCCGCGCTCGAAAAACGCGCCGCCTTCGAGGATGCGCGTCACGCCGCCGCCGCGCAGATGCGCGCCGGGCTCGCGGGTCCAGGCGTCGGTAGCGAAGGCGGTGCCGTCGAAGGCGCCGAGCGCATCGGCGATGCGCGTCTGCAGGCCCCTCAGATAATCGCGAACGGCGGCGATATCGTGGGCTGCGTCGGATTGTGTGCGTTGTTCCGCGCTGCGGTTCGGTTCACTCATCGATTGCTGCGTGCGCCCCTGTGGGCGGCCTTGAATGGCAGGGGTTAACCCTTCGTATCGAAACTCTCAAAAGCACGCTGCCGGACACGAGGTCCGGCAGCGCGGGTGCTTGGGCGGCGTGCGCCGCGCCGTGTCAGTGCTTGTCGCCGGGTTTTTCCGCCGTCTGCTTGCGATTCAGCGCGCGATAGCCGATGTCGCGCCGATACTGCATGCCGTCGAACGAGATCTGGTTGACTGTATCGTAGACCACGGATTGCGCGCCGCGCACGGAATCCGCCAGGCCGACGACGCACAGCACGCGCCCGCCCGAGGTCGTGAGCTTGCCGTCGGTGAGCGTCGTGCCGGCATGGAAAGTGACCGAATTCTCGGTTTCCGCGGGAATGCCGCTGATGCGGTCGTCCTTGCGCGGCGTATCCGGATAGTTATGGGCCGCGAGCACCACGCCGAGCGCGGTGCGGCGGTCCCAGTCCAGATCGACGGTGTCGAGCTTGCCGTCGATCGCCATTTCCACGACCTTCGAGAAATCGCCCTTCAGGCGCGCCATGATCGGCTGCGTCTCGGGGTCGCCCATGCGGCAGTTGAATTCCAGCGTTTTCGGATTGCCGTTCGCGTCGATCATCAGGCCGGCGTACAGGAAACCGGTAAAGCGGATGCCTTCGCTTTCCATGCCGCGCACCGTCGGCTGGATGATTTCGCGCATCACGCGCGCGTGCAGTTGCGGCGTGACGATCGGCGCGGGCGAGTACGCGCCCATGCCGCCGGTGTTCGGGCCCTTGTCGCCGTCGAGCAGGCGCTTGTGGTCCTGGCTCGACGCGAGCGGCAGGACGTGCTTGCCGTCGACCATCACGATGAAGCTCGCTTCCTCGCCCGCCAGAAACTCCTCGATCACCACGCGCGCGCCGGCGTCGCCGAGCTTGTTGTCGGCGAGCATCGAATCGACGGCGGCGTGCGCTTCTTCCAGCGTCATCGCGACGACGACGCCCTTGCCGGCGGCGAGGCCGTCCGCCTTGATGACGATCGGCGCGCCTTTGGCGTCGATGTAGGCGTGCGCGGCGGCGAGCTCGGAAAACGTCTCGTATTCGGCGGTCGGAATGTTGTGGCGCTTCATGAACGCCTTCGCGAAGTCCTTCGAGCTTTCGAGCTGCGCGGCTTCCTTGCTCGGGCCGAAGATTTTCAGCCCGCGCGAGCGGAACAGATTGACGATGCCCGCGGCGAGCGGCTGTTCCGGCCCTACGAGCGTGAACGCGACATGTTCCTTCTCGACGAAATCGGCGAGTTCCGCCGGATCCGTGATGTCGACGTTGCGCAGGCGCTCGTCCTGCGCGGTGCCGCCGTTGCCCGGCGCGACATAGACGATCTGCACGCGCGGCGATTGCGCGAGCTTCCAGGCCAGCGCATGTTCGCGGCCGCCGGAACCGACGACGAGTAACTTCATGTGAATCCCCGAAATCCTGACAAAAAGCGGCTTGAGAAAAAGCGGCGGGCGCATCGACCGTAAAGCGCGCGTATGACACTCGTCATGGCGTCGCGAAGGCGGCTCGCGCTGACATCGGCTGCGTCACGCGCCTTCCTCGGGCGATGCCGCGCCGCGAAGGCCGTGCGGCGCTGCTCCGGCATGGCAGCCGAAGCGAAAGATGTTCCATGCGAGGCCGCGGCGGACTTCGATGCCGCCGCGCCCCTGCGCTACGAAGCTCGGAAAGCTCAGTCTTCGTTGATCGCGGCGTTTGTATAGACTTCCTGCACGTCGTCGAGATTTTCGAGCGCGTCGAGCAGTTTTTGCATTTTCACTGCGTCGTCGCCGCTGAATTCGACTTCCGTCTGCGGTTTCATCGTCACTTCGGCGAGTTCCGCCTTGAAGCCCGCGGCTTCGAGCGCGTCCTTCACCTTCTGGAAATCGTTCGGCGGGCAGACCACTTCGATGCTGCCGTCCTCGTTCGTCACGACGTCGTCCGCGCCGGCTTCGAGCGCGGCGTCCATCAGCTTGTCTTCCGGCGTGCCGGGCGCGAACAGGAACTGGCCGACGTGATCGAACATGAACGACACCGACCCGTCCGTGCCCATGTTGCCGCCGAACTTCGAGAACGCGTGGCGCACTTCCGCGACGGTGCGGGTGCGGTTGTCCGTCATCGTGTCGACGATGATCGCCGCGCCGCCGATACCGTAGCCTTCGTAGCGGATTTCCTCGTAGTTCGCGCCATCGACGCCGCCGGTGCCGCGCTGGATCGCGCGGTTGATGTTGTCCTTCGGCATGTTGGCGTCGTAGGCCTTGTCGACGGCGAGGCGCAGGCGCGGGTTCGAATCGATCTCGCCGCCGCCCATGCGCGCCGCGACCTGAATTTCCTTGATGAGGCGCGTCCAGACCTTGCCTTTCTTCGCGTCGGCCGCGGCTTTCTTATGCTTGATGTTGGCCCATTTCGAATGACCCGCCATTACCTTTCTCCATCGCGCGCGGACCTGCCGGGCGCCTAGTGTGCTGTCGTGCTGAATGTGTCTGTCTGCCGCGCGTTGCTCGGCCGCGGTCGGGTTCGCTCGGGGATCGTTTCGATCCGGCCTGACCCGAATAGGAACAGACCGAAATTTTAGCATGGCGTCGTGCGCTCTCAATGCCGCGTGGCACGGGCCGGAACGCTAAAATCGGCGCAAACCGTGCGAAATTCCGTCGAATCGCGTGGAATTCGCGCGAACGAAGCGGTAAACGCAAACCGCCGCGCAGAATCGCGCGGCGGCTGGAATGGTTCCGGCGAACGCTTAATTCTTCGTGCCGAAGAGACGGTCGCCCGCGTCGCCGAGACCCGGAACGATATACGCATGCTCGTTCAGATGCGAATCGAGCGACGCGACATACAGCTTCACATCCGGATGCGCGTCCTGGAACACCTTCACGCCCTCGGGCGCGGCGACCAGTGCGACGAAAATGATGTTTTCGGCTTGCACGTTGCGGCGCTTCATCACGTCGACGGCGTGCACCGCCGAGTAGCCCGTCGCGACCATCGGATCGCACAGAATGAAGACGCGCTCTTCGAGATCGGGCGGCAGACGCACGAGATACTCGACCGGACGATGATCGTCCGCGCGATACACGCCGATATGCCCGACACGCGCCGAGGGCACGAGATCCAGCAGGCCGTCCGACATGCCGATGCCCGCGCGCAGCACCGGCACGATCGCGAGCTTCTTGCCGGCGATCACCGGCGCGTCGATCCCGACGAGCGGCGTTTCCACGCGCTTGGTCGTAAGCGGCAGATTGCGCGTGATTTCGTAGCCCATCAGCAGCGTGATTTCGCGCAGCAGCTCGCGGAACGTGCGCGTCGACGTGTCCTTGTCGCGCATGTGAGTGAGCTTGTGCTGGATCAGCGGATGATCGGTGATGAAGAGATTGGGAAAGCGGCTGTCTTGTTTCATGGGTCTCGCGCGCGGCGCGTCCTGCTCGTGTGATGTTCTGCCTCTGACGCTCGGGGAGCGGACAGTGGCGACAGTTTACCCAAAAGCCCGCGCACGCCTAAGAAGATTCGCGCGGGCCTTGGCGTTTCCGCCGCCGACGTTGCTGCCCCGATTCTTCTAGAATTGCGCGAAGACGTCACGACCTGTGACGAAAGACAACTGGAGGAAAGACGATGGATATGGGAATCGCGGGCCGCACCGCGTTGGTATGCGCGGCGAGCAAGGGCCTGGGACGCGGCTGCGCCGAAGCGCTCGCCGCCGAAGGCGTGAATCTCGTCATCACCGCGCGCACGGCGGAAACGCTCGAAGCGACGGCAGCGCACATCCGCTCGACTTACGGCGTCACCGTGACGACCGTCGCGGGCGACATCACGACGCCCGAAGGCCACGCCGCCGCGCTCGCCGCCTGTCCCGCGCCGGACATTCTCGTCAACAACGCGGGCGGGCCGCCGCCGGGCGACTTCCGCACTTTCACGCACGAGATGTGGATCAAGGCGCTCGAAGGCAACATGCTGACGCCGATCGAGCTCATCAAGGCGACCATCGACGGGATGATCGAGCGCGGCTTCGGGCGCGTCGTGAACATCACGAGTTCGTCGGTGAAGGCGCCGATCGACGTGTTGGGTCTCTCGAACGGCGCGCGCTCGGGCCTGACCGGTTTCGTCGCCGGCGTCGCGCGCAAGGTCGCATCGACGGGCGTCACGATCAACAATCTCCTGCCGGGCACGTTCGACACCGACCGTATCGCCGTGACGATGGAAGCGCAGGCGAAGGCGCAGAACATTTCGATCGACGAAATGCGGGCGCGCCGTGCGCAAAGCCTGCCCGCGGGCCGCTTCGGCACATCGGAGGAATTCGGCAAGGCATGCGCGTTCCTCTGCAGCGTGCATGCGGGCTACATCACCGGTCAGAATCTGCTGATCGACGGCGGCGCTTATCCCGGCACCTACTGAGACGGAGCCTCTGATGACCACACGCGTCGCGCTCATCGCGCACGACATGAAGAAGGACGACATCGTCACGCTGGCGGGCGAGTTCGTCGACACGCTCGCGCAATGCAATCTCGTCGCGACCGGCACGACCGGCGGACGCATCGCGGCGGCGCACGGGCTGGAGATCGAGCGCAAGCTGTCCGGCCCGCACGGCGGCGACCTGCAGATCGGCGCGGAACTGGCGGAAGGGCGCGTGAACATCGTGATCTTCCTACGCGACCCGATGACGCCGCAGCCGCACGAGCCCGACATCAACGCGCTCGTGCGCGCCTGCGACGTGCACAACGTGCCGTGCGCGACCAACATCGCGACGGCGCGCATGATTCTCGACGACTTGCGTCTGCGCTTCGCGCGGGCGTCCTGAAGATCAAAGGAGACGAACGAGCGATGACCAAGGCAATCCGATTCGACAAGGCAGGCGGCCCCGAAGTCATGAAGTGGGTCGACGTGGACGTGGGCGCGCCGGGCAAGGGCGAAATCCGCGTGAAGCATCATGCGGTGGGCCTCAATTTCATCGACGTGTACTTTCGCACCGGCCTGTATCCGATGCCGCTGCCGGGCGGCCTCGGCATGGAAGCGGCCGGCGAGGTGACGGCGGTGGGCGAGGGCATCACGCAGTTCAAGCCGGGCGATCGCGTCGCCTATGCGTCGCGCCCGCCGGGCGCCTATGCGGAAGAGCGCGTGATGTCGGCGGATTACGTCGTCAAGCTGCCCGATTCGATCGGCTACGAAGATGCCGCGTCGATCATGCTGCAGGGTTTGACCGCGCAATATCTGCTGCGCCGGACGTATCGCGTGAAGGCGGGCGACACGGTGCTGATCCACGCGGCGGCGGGCGGCGTCGGCATGCTCGCGTGTCAGTGGGCGAAGGCGCTCGGCGCGACGGTGATCGGCACGGTCGGCTCCGACGAGAAAGCCGAGCTCGCGAAGGCGCACGGCTGCGATCATCCGATCGTCTACACGCGCGAGAATTTCACGCAGCGCGTGCGCGAGATCACGAACGGCGCGGGCGTGCCTGTCGTCTACGATTCGATCGGCAAGGACACGTATATCGCGTCGCTAGATTGCCTGTCGCCGCTCGGGCTTTTCGTGAGCTTCGGCAATTCGTCGGGCCCGTTGCCGCCGCTCGATTCGTCGGAGCTGGCCGGTCGCGGCTCGCTGTATTTCACGCGGCCGACGCTTTTCAGCTACATCGCCAAACGCAGCGATCTCGACACGATGGCGGCGGAACTGTTCGATGTCGTGTCGTCGGGGAAAGTGAAGACGAACGTGCGCCAGCGTTATCCGCTGTCGGAAGCGGCGCGCGCGCACGAAGACCTCGAAGCGCGCAGGACGACCGGCTCGACGATTCTTCTGCCGTGAAGCGACGCGAAACCGCGCGGACGGCTATCCGATGAGCGAGCCGTCCTTTACCGTCGTCCTGATCGAGGATGAGAAGCAGATTCGGCGCTTCGTGCGCGTGTCGCTCGAAGCGCAGGGCATGACGGTCCACGAAGCGGACACCGGTCAGAAAGGTCTCGTCGAAGCCGCGACGCGCAAGCCCGATCTCGTGATCGTCGATCTCGGCCTGCCGGACACCGACGGCATCGACGTGATCCGCGAACTGCGCGGCTGGACCGCGCTGCCGATCATCGTGCTGTCGGCGCGCACGCAGGAGGAGGAGAAAGTCGCCGCGCTCGATGCCGGCGCCGACGATTACCTCACGAAGCCCTTCGGCGTTTCCGAGCTGATGGCGCGGATTCGCGCGCATTTGCGGCGGCGCAATCAGGCGTCCGCGAGCGAGACGCCGGTCGTGACTTTCGGCGATGTGACCGTCGATCTCGCGCTGCGCCGCGTCACGAAGCACGCCGAAAACGTGCATCTGACGCCGATCGAATACCGGCTGCTATCGACGCTCGTGCGTCACGCGGGGCGAGTGCTGACGCATCGGCAATTGCTGGTGGAAGTGTGGGGGCCGTCGCATGTCGAAAGCCCGCATTATCTGCGCATTTACATGGCGCATCTGCGGCAGAAGCTGGAGCGCGATCCCGCGCAGCCGGAACATATCGTGACCGAGACGGGCGTGGGTTACAGGCTCGTCGGCGTGGCGTGACGGACCGCGCTGAGCGAAGCGAGCGCGGTATCGATCGGCACGTCGCCGCCGACGAACGCGATCAATCGGTCGCGGATGCCGAGCGTCACACATCGCACGGCGATGCGCGCGACGTCGGCGCGTGCGACTTCGGGCGTGTGTTCAGTGAGTTCGTCGGCGAGCGCGATGGTCCCGCGCGGCGGCGCGTCCGATAAAGGCCCTGGCCGAAGAACCGCGAACGGCACACCGCGATGCGCGACGTATTCGTCGGCTTCGCGCTTCATCCGCGAGTAATGGCGCAATGCAAAACTGCTTCGCGCCGGATGAAGTGCGGATAGCGCGCTCACGACGACGAGCTGCTGCACGCGGCGGCGCCTGGCGTAATCGGCGGTGCGCATGACGGCATCGCGATCGATCGCGCGTTCCTCGTTGACGCCTTCGTTGTCCGCCGATCCGGCTGCGTAGATCACATGCGTGATGTCATCGAAGGCGTGAGAAAAGTCGTTGGTGAGATCGCCTAGCAGGATTTCGGCGCCCATCGCCGCGAACTCGCTCTTGTGCGCGGATTTGCGCAGCATTGCGCGGAATGGCATGGCTTGCCGATGCAATCGCTCGGCGATGAGGCGGCCCGTGCGGCCGTGGGCGCCGATCAGCAGAACCTTCAGCGAGTTCATGTGCGGAAGTCTCCTTTGCTTGCGGTTCCTTTTTTTGGTCGGTGGCTTCGGCTTTCGCCGGATCCCGTTTTCGTGTCGGTCTATTAACGTTGCCCCTGTGCGGGGCGGCACTCACTTTCTTTGCTGCTGCAAAGAAAGTAAGCAAAGAAAGCAGCTTTTCAGGCCCGCGGTCACACGCAATTTGGGTAGTTCTCTCGTTCTCGATGGCACTCGCCTAAAGAGTGCCCTCATCACAATCACCGGGCTTGGCTCGCGCACGGTCTGCCTTCACTCGCCACACACCAAACTGGTTCAGCACCAAATAGCTCCGGCCCGCTTCGCGGCCGATGGGTCAATCGGGTCCGCGCGTGCTTCTCTACTAACGTCTCCATCTCACTGCAATCGCCGCCCTTTGGTTTCCCTTGCATACCCAACGGCAGCGCGTAGCGCTGTGCCGAACCTCTTTCGTGCTGAACCAGTGTCCTAGGAAAACTAGCTTGTCAGACCGTGCGCGATCCAAGCCCGGTTAGTCCTTTGAGGGCACTCTTTAGGCGAGTGCCGCCGTGGACGAGAGGACTACCCAAATTGCGTGTGACCGCGGGCGTGTCGAGCTGCTTTCTTTGGTTACTTGTATATTGAATCTGGCGTCCGGAAGCTGATCTCTCCCGTTCGCTCGAAGCGGTAGC